>PLZA01000074.1 GCA_003153505.1 Candidatus Dormiibacterota bacterium | reverse complement strand
CTCTTGCCTGAATCGCCATCGCCGTCCTCCTACGCGGTGACGGCCGCGGCCGTCCCGAGAATTGGCTCGTAGCCCTCGCGCTCGATCTGTCGCGCAAGGTCCGCCCCACCGGAGGTGACCACGTCGATCAGCGACTGATCGGCGACGAGCTCAGCGAGCGTGGTCTGGCTGAGCACGGCGTCGATGCTGCGCTTGAGGCGCAGCCAGAGCCCGCGCGACGCGCACTCGCCCTCGCGCTGGCAGGAGCCGATCACGTAGCCATGTGCGACGCACTCCACCGGGGCCACCTCGCCCTCGAGGACGGTGACCACCTCGAGCACGCTGATCTGCTCGGGCGGGCGAGCGACCGAGTAACCACCGTGCGCTCCGCGCGTGCTCTCGACCAAACCGCCGCGGCGGAGCTGGGCGGCGAGCTGCTCCAGGTATGCGAGCGGAAGCTGCTCGACCCGGGCGACCTCGGCGATGCTCAGCGGGCTCCTGCCGTACGCTTTTGCGAACTCGGTCATCATGCGCAGCCCGTAGTGAGTCTTGGAACTCACCCGCATCGAGAACGGGGCGGCGGGCGGTGCGCTGGGGTCAGCGGTGTGCCGGTGAGAGGCGCGACGCGCCGAACTCGGAAGAATCCCGACTGCCATGGTCAGAATTATACTCGACCTGCTCGATCTTCGAGAGGTGTCCGAAGGCTGGCTGAGATGTTCTCGGCGGGCCTCGATGCCCCGCCTCCACCCGACCCTCATGCTCGTCGCGCTCCTCGCAGGTGCCTTTGCTCGGGCTCGAGCAACCAGACAACCTACCGGCGGCGCTGCTCACCCGTGCAGCCTGCTCACGGGCTTGAACATGGGACCAAATCTCGCGGTCACCCCGTCGCTTTCAGCCTTGATCTGGTGGTCAGCGGCACGCTCTGTCTCCGCCCGACCCTCGGTCCTCCGTTATTCCACCGCTGTCGGGGGTCTTCCTTGTTCCCCTCACGCTCGCCGCTGCCCTTGCGGCAGCCGCGTGAAGTCGGATGCGCGCTCCGCGCGGAACAGAAATCGACAAATGGGCGCGTCATGCTCGCCCGTGCGTTTCCTCTCGGATCGGTTGCCCGCACCCCGAAAACCCATACTCGCACCTTGCACGCGGACAGCACGGGTCACCTGTTAGCAGCGAGCCCTCCAACCTTCCCCCGCAGCAACGATCCTGCTCGCACGCCTCCAGAGTGGCGTACAACGCCGGGAACGGGCGCGGTCGAGGAATTAAGGCGAGCACGACGCCGTAGGAGATTCAGCCTCACGTCGCATTCGCGCCAAACGCTCTAGTAACAAAATGACACGCTGGGGTGGACAAGTATCATCCGGCCCGTCCCGCCTCATTGTTTGGACGAGAATCCCGACCTTCCGGCCTCCTCGCACGTCGATAACGGACATCTTCGACATGCCCCCGTTGACTCATATCGAGCAGATGTTGGAAAGATTCGCGTGACCGGCTGGCTGACTAGGGTGTCGAGATGCTGCAGCTCCAACCGTAGGTCTCGGCAACGCGCGCGGCCGACGAGGGGTCAGGCTGGCTCATGATCGCTTGGTATCCCGGCTCGTCCGCGAGGTCATTAGGCGTCACAAGCGGCGAGTTGGTGCCAGCCCCCGGAGCAAAGTGCATCACCATAAAGAGATTGGCCTGCTTCCCGGCGTAGCTGCATTTCACGTCGGTCACCGGTCCTGACCACCCATGGGACGGGGTGCCGCAGGCTGTCAGCCCAACATCAACACCGCCCCTGCTGACGCGATGCGTCGCACCATGGCTCCACCTCGGCGGCACTGGCGCAGCCGCCGCTACCCATCATGCCCTTGATGAATGTATGGCATCTAGCACTCCCGAATCGTGAGTGTGCCCATGGCGACAAAGGTGACTTTCGGATCGCTCCACACGTCCCACGCCCAGCGCCCAACGTCAACCGGGCCATATGTGACAACGGGGAACTTCATATCTTCGGGATCAGAACCCATACCCATCCAATCGCCAGCCTTCACACCGTGAAAGGTGACGGTGCCGCCCTGTTGCGCGGTGCCAGGGTAACGACTGCACGTAGTTGTCACGTAAATACCCAGCGTCCCGCAAGTAACTGCGGGCAGCTTTCCACCATCCCAAACCTCTCCACACGGCTTCGGCTTGGCTGTCGGGGCTACGGTCGGTATAGCAGTCGGGGCGGTCGTCGGCGCTACTGTAGGAGCGACGTTCGGGGTGACGGTTAGCGCGAGGGTTGATCGCGCAGTCGGCGGCGTAACTGCCGTCGAGCCACATGCTGCGAGGCCAACGGCGGCGATCGCAGTGCCTATGATGGTTGTGAGTTTCATGTCTGCTGCCTTCCTCTACACCGACCATCGTCCTGGCCGGTGCAGAATCCTCGCTGCACTCCCTCTAGAACTCATGATGGGTGTCATACCCACTCAACGGGAACACGTCATCGACGGTTACATCCGCGCAAATGCGTCGAAAGTGCCCTTAGGTGACCGATCGCGTTCAGCCGTCGTCTGGGGCTCAATGCCCGTTGTACCGCCGCACCTCGGGATGCACCCGGCGCTCATACTCGCGCCGCCTGTCTCTTTCCGCCTTGCGGCAGAGATCGCAGCGACAGCCGCCGTCCAGCTAGCAGGCGACCGTGCCGTGCCGGTCACGAAGGAGCCGCCTGCTACCGAGCGGGTCGCCGTAGAGCTTGAGGGTGTGCGCGCCGCACCGCACGTTGAGTCAGTGCTGAAGGAGTTCCTGGGTCTGATCGAACGCTGACGTGCGTTGGGGGTGTCGCTTCTCTGACGGTCTCCAAGCTAGATCTGAGCAGTCGACTTCCTTGGGATATTCCGTAAGAGCACGAGATCGACCAGCTTCTCGGCGAGATCGGGTTCGACGCGACTCGGCACCGAACCGTTTGAAACGGGGAATGGCGAACGCCCTGTCATTACTCTCGCTCGAGAAGGCCGTTGTAACCCGGATGACGCGTTTGCGTTTACTGAACATGATGCCGATCGTGAGTTCTCGGAAGCGTGCAGAGGGGATCCTCGTACCAACCTGGACGAGGGCTGGTCTGTTGCTCGGATCGGCGTTACTAGTGGGGTGCGCCTCTGCGCCAACGCTGCCGAGAACATCGGCGTCGGCGACACCATCACAGCAAACGATGACGCCGACTGTCTCGATAACTCCTGCAACCGCCGCAGCTTCGCCGACGCCGACGCCCAGTGCCACGCCAACCGGGGTTGCGAGCCCACTCGCAGCGGTCGGGGCTCCTCCTGCGAGTGCTGGGCCATACGTACTCGGGTTGGTCAACGCATCGGGGAAGCTTGTGGCATCGGTGACCGCCAACACACCCTCAGATTTCGGACCAGTGTCCGATCCACCGCTGACCAGCAACTCGGACAGCCGGCTGTACTTTGAAGACGGCAACACCGACATCGACTACCTGACCCCGACCGGCCAACACGGTGTCGCCTTCACGATTGTTCGACCCGCTGGCGCCATCGTGGCGTTCGCGGTGAGCCCCGACGACACACGAGTTGCGGTGGCGATCCTGAACAACTGGGATAGTTATTCACCCCCGTACACCTCGCACATGTACGTCATGGCCATGGGTGGGGGCATCGAGCAGACCCTGTTTGACGGATCCGGGGCGAGCACTACGAATCCTTTGACCTGGCCGATCGGTTGGGACGGCGACAATCTGGTGGTAGCGCAAGCATTCCCGGTGAACTTTGGCGGCCCTGCCCCTGGCCCCGACACGAGCCCGTGCGCATCCTATGGGGCGGTGTACTGTGCGGCCCAGCTGCGCGTGTTCAATCCGGGCACTCGCGCGTTCGGACCGGTGCTCTGTCCCGGGGGAACCATGAGTGGCGAGCCGACCGCAGCCGGGATCGCCTGCACGACCTCGGGACTGCAAGCGGTGTCCTGGTCGGGGGCAATCACAGCCTTCGGATCGAGCGACCCCGGCCCATGCATGCTGTCGCCCCGGGGGGCGGTGATCGCATGTCCTTCGGACCTTATCAATGGGAACACGTACGTTCCCGCCCACCTCTTCCGCGCCGGCGGTGTGGTACAACCGATACCCAACCCCGACAACGCCCAGATCATCGGGTGGATCGATGGTAATGACGTTGTGGTCACCACCGGGCTTGACGCCCAGGGTTTGGCCGTGGAGAACATCGTAACCGGCAAGCAAATTGCTGTCTCGCTGGCGAGAGGTCCAGAGTATTTTCTTTATCAAGAGGATGGAATGATCCCGGGAGCGCTTTGACCACGATTGGAAACACACAAGATCTCGCCACGGTGGCGACGCCCAGAAGCACACTTCGCTTGACTGGGTAGAGCACCGGTCTTGGTTAGCTAGCGCCAAAATGGCCATCAAATACGGACTCGGCTCAAGTGTGTGGCGGCTGAGATCAACTGCCTGGCGATCTGAATACCCCCGAGATCGTCGTGTGTGGTTTACCGCGATCGGGGTGTGTAAACCGGAGCCACGCCCCCACTTAGACGAGGCCCATCAAGGGGCAAATCCTTCGTGCAACAACCCCATCACTCCGCTGAGTTCAATTTCGCGTGTTCGCCGGGGTATCACCCGTCGGTCGTTATCGCCACTCGATGGCGAGATACTCCCCGCACGCTCTTGTTCGATCTCTACTAGCACCGAGGCCATCGCCGCATTCGACGCCTCCCGGCAGCGACGGCGCAACGGTCAGCTCAGGTGCACCAAACCTGGCCTCAAGGCGGGCTATTCATCGCGGCCCGTATTTGCGAAGAACGTTTCGCGCCTTCCTTGCTCTCCCAAAGACACCTTTTCAGACACCTCCACGCGCCGGTCTTCGGCGTCCACGGAACCGAGCAATCTTATGTCTGTCGAGGCTGCCTCTGGAGGGCCATAGGCGTCGCGGACCTGCAGTCCGCGGCCGTCGCGCGACCGTTGGCGCTCAAGTCGCTGGCAACCTCCTCGGGGGAGGATCGTCCAGGCGCCGGCGCGCTGTCCGACGTCTCCGTCAGCCGCTGAACGTCTTGAGCCTCTGCTTGAGGAGGTCCTGGGTCATTCTGCCGGTGAACGACAAAACCTCCCATGGAAGCGGCGATGCAATCTTAGCCTTCGACAAACGGTGCTTCCAGGCATCCGCAAGCCACAACAGGTCTTCCGCCGTGACCAGGCAGATCTCGGTACCAGGTGCGCATTGCGCTTTCAAGCGCATCGCAGCGGGAACCGAGTCGGCCGTGAAGTCAGGTCCGATGATGAGCATCGGCGACGCAACCCGGGGCGCCACAGCCGTTGCATATGCAAGGAATTGTCGCGCGGTCCGGTCGGTAAGGCTGTACGCGGTCTCACAGGATTTGCAGTCCCAGATAAGCACTCGCCTCGGGTCAGAGACGTTAACGTGGCCGTCGGGATGGTTGCTCCCCTCCAGGCGCTCAACGGGCTGTCCGAGATGCTCCGTAAACAGCGCAGTCGTGGCTTCCTCAAAGCGGCGCTCGATCTGCAGATCCTTTGTGATGACGCTCGCTGCCCTAAGCACACCCTGTCGGCGCCACGCCAGGTCTAGGTAGTACTTGACGTAAGCCTCACCGGGGGGTCCAGTTCCGGTCACGGGGTCGGAAGTGGTGAACTCGAGCCGGTCGTAGTACTTGACGATGTTTCGCACCCGGATCTCTTTCGTGCCGTCCGGCCGCACCGAGGCAAGGTTCTTCAGTAGCACGGTGAGTTGATCGTCGGTTAGTTGACGAAGGACGACGCGTGGTGAAACGTAGCCGTCGATCAAACGATCTATAAGGAACTCACCCGTTCCCGAAAAGGGCTGGTCACTCGCCTCGAGGGCGCTCCTCAGCACCGAGACGGGGAGTTTCTCAAGGAGCTTCCTGTAAGCAGGAGCCTGAAGCTCGATACCCATTATCTCCCGGATTGCGTCTCCGATCTCTTCCGGAATGCAGTACGACCTTGCCCCACTGTCCACCGACTGAATTCGGAGCACCACTCCTCGCTTGAGGAGATACACGACTGCTTGCTCAATCTCGTCAACCGTATTCGTCGCGCCGTGAGCACCTGGGAGGTGTCCAAGCTGAAGCTCGACGACTCGATGGTCACGACGCGTGAAGCCAAGCTTCTTCCGGAGGACCTCGAGAAGCCGGAACTCGCTGTTGTCGATCCCATCAGAATCCCAGGCGTCCTTGAGGACCGTGCGATAGATGTCAACAGACTTTGGGTCGAGATGCTTGAGCGCATTGGGGCGCAACGCCCACTCGCTAAAGTGCTGCTCCTGCGCAATGAGTTTCTCGTGGAAGGCGGTCGTCGGAGCGATGTACTTCGGTTCGTTGAGAAGCTGCCGGAGGACGGCTCGAACAAGCATAAGTGTGCGATAGGGGATGTCCGCAAACCGAAGGTGCGTCTCGAGCCGCTGCGTAGTCAGGATGTCATGACGGCTCTCGAGAATGCGCTGGACATAGTCGGCCTTGTCGTCTCGCCGAACGACTTCGATCGCCCAGGCATCCGTGAACGAGCGTAAGTCCCGGATGCCCGCGAGCGGCAGCGCGTCTTCAAAATTCATTGAATCCCATCCGAGTGAGCGATTCGAGGATGGTAGCCGTGCCAGCAGCGGGCCGTCAAGAATCCGATAGGCTACACCTCGGTTCTTTCAGGAGAACCTGTGAACGCCGCATCTGGCGACAGTTTCGAAGTCGAGCCCCTGCGGTTGAGCGCAGCTCCTCACTCGGCGGTCCTGAAGGCTGAGCCGAACCGAATGGGGCTGTTTCGAGTGGCACTCGTTGCCAAGCGCCTCCTGCCAACCACCACCGACCCGGTCGGCGACTGGTTCTGGAGCGACGGCGATGCGCCTGAGAACAGGTGGCTCAGCAATCCCCGGGACTTCGGTTGGGACGCGGACGTCTCCAGTCGGGCACAATCACCTGCTGTGAGCGGGATGGGATATCGAACGAGCGGCGTCGGCGCATCGACGCGCCGCCGATTGGCAGCTCAGGCGACACCACGATGGGGGTAACGACCTCACTGGAATGGGAAGCGATACCCCGGGACCCGGGACCCAGTATCGACCGAGGGTAGTCCATGAGCACCTCGACGGCTCCCGCCGGCGACTCGGGCACGGGTGAACGTAGACAGAAGATCCGGTCGGCGATTGCCGACTGGAAGAAGCAGCTTCTCGACCTCTCAGGGCGGAACGCGCTTCTGTATTTCAAGGAATACAAACTCAGCACGCTTGACCTGTCTCACGCGAGCCCTACTGGACTCGACCGACTGCTCGCTCGTGAGTGGGTCTCGCTGAGCTCACTCATCGGTGTCCATGGCGACGCCACCATGTCCAAACGTCTTCGCGCCATCCGCAAGAAGGCCCTCGAGAACTATGAAGAGCGAGGAATCCAGACCTTGTTCTTTACCTGGGGAATGGTTTCGTGGCGCCCTGAGGATGAGTCGAGAAAGGCCGTCCCTCGTGCACCCCTGCTCCTTTTCCCGGCCGAACTCAAGGCGAGTGATGCGCGTGAAGACGACCACCGTATCCAGCTCGTTGGCGATCCCGCAGTCAACCCGACCCTCGTTCACTACCTGACAAGTACGTTCAGTGTGAACCTCGAGATTGACAGCATCGGTACGCTGCCGGGAATCGAAGGAGAGGTGGACACTCGAGACGAGGTTGGAACCATCATCGAATGGTTCATGCGGTCGGTCAGCGGCAAGGTCCCCGATTTCTCGTACACTGATCAGCTCACGCTCGCGAACTATGCCTACCAAAAGATGCCGATGGTCGAGGATCTGGACGCCGCAGAGGAGCTGCTGGTCACGAGTGACCTCGTGGCCGCCATTGCCGGAGACAGACAGGCTCAACAGTCGTGCACGGCGTCGATCGGCAATGAGCCGCCACCACCCGACTACATCCCCCCTGCCGACGAGTTCCTCACGCAGGATGCTGACAGCACCCAGAACGCAGCCATCAACGCGGCTGTAGCCGGGCGCAGTCTGATCATCGAAGGTCCCCCTGGTACCGGCAAGAGTCAGACCATCGCCAATCTGATCTCCGTCTTTGTCGGCCGAGGTAAGCGGGTGCTGTTTGTCGCCGAGAAGCGCGCCGCCATCGACGCTGTCATGTCGCGCCTAGAGCGAGTTGGTCTGTCCGATCTGGTGCTCGATCTGCACAGTGGCTCGAGGTCCAAGCGGGCCCAGGTGCAAGCACTGGAGGACCTGAGAAAGCAACACGTCGCCACAATCCCGGTGGCGCAGGCATACGCGAATGACTTGGTTGACGCTCGGAGCCGACTGGTCGACAACGACCGCGCCATGAATGAAGTCCGAGCTCCATGGAACGTCTCGCTTCAAGAGCTCTACGGTCGGATGCTCGAGTTCGCAACATCGAAGCCGGTTGCTCATCGTCTGTCCGCCGCAGAGACGCAGGCGGCCTCGGGTGAGGACGTGCGTCGCCTTGCGGAGAATGCTGGATCCTGGGCACACGCTGGAGGGGCGCTCGTCCCTCACGGCACAACGGCGTGGCGTGATGCGCAGCCATGCTCGGGTGCCGATGTGGAGTCGTGCCTTGACGCCGCTCAACGACTTACCCACGACTTGATCCCTGCTCTCGTCGGCGAACTTCAGAAGGAGTGCCGCCCCTTCTTGCCCGACGCCGCCGTGACGCTCGCCCGCTGCCAGCAGCTTGAGTCGTTAGCCACTCGTGCTGCGAAGCTCAGCGCGGAGGTTGTCCCCGCGTTCTACGCCATCGACCTTCCGGCGTTACTCGGCGACATCTCGGCGGCGCATAAGGGGCGCCTCTCCCGGGTGCTGCAGACAATGACATCCGGCCGGTATCGGTTCGGTATGCGTGTGGCGCGCCGCAACCTACTCGACATGGCGAAGGCACCTGCTTCAGAGGTCTACGCGGTCGTCCAGTCCGGCGAGTCGTTGCGAACTGACTGGATATCGGCCGGCGGTCAGGGTGCTCCCGAGCGGGGCGGCGATCTCGAGTGGCTCCGGACCCTGATCCGCGCAACTGGAGAGGCGATCCAGCAGATGAACGCGGTCATCCCGCAGGCCTCCCTCGACTCACGCACGCTCGCCCAGCTGGACGCCTGGGCGAAGTGGGTCCTCTCGGATCGGGAGACGGCGTTGAGGATTCCGGCGATCAGGGAATCGGCAGCCCAGCTGAGTGCAGCTGGATTTGGCCCACTCCTCAACGAACTCATCGCTGAGCGCCCGAGCGTGGAGCGAGCTCGCGAAGCAGTCGCCCTGTGCTGGCTTCAGTCGCTCCTTGGTCATATCGAGGCACATGACCCTAACGTGCGCCATCTCGGTCGCCCCCAGCAGGACGAGGTTGCCGCGCGGTATCGCCAACTGGACCACCGACATATCGAGGGGACGCCGCGCCGGATCCGGCGTCGAGCCGCCGAGGCGGCGATACGAGCCGAAGACGTCTACCGAGAGGAGGCGCTCGCCCTGAAGGCCGCCGTCCGGAGGCGTAAGGGCATCCCGCCGCTGCGCGAGATCTTCGCGCGTTCGCCAAACGTCATCACCGCTTGGGCACCGTGCTGGACGATGAGCCCCTTATTGGTCAGTCAGATGCTTCCGGCTACCGGGGTGCAGCCATTTGACTTGGTCATCTTCGATGAAGCCAGTCAGGTGCTTCCGGCTGACGCGATTCCGGCGATCGCGCGTGCAAAGCAGGCGGTCGTCGCCGGCGATCGTCGCCAGCTTCCACCAACCACCTTCTTTGCCACGTCGACCGACGAAGATGCTGAACCTGATACCGAAGAGTCCGCCGACCTCGCCTTTGTTCAGGGTTATGAGTCTGTCCTCGACGTCATGGACATCTTTCTGCCAAGCAAAGATCTGATGTGGCACTACCGCAGCGAGGACGAGCGTCTCATCGCCTTCTCTAATGCGGAGCTCTACGGTCGGCGCCTTACGACCTTCCCAGGCGTCTCCTACGATGATGTGATCCGCCACGTCGTCGTCGACCCTGGTGATGCCACCACCAACGAGTCGGCACGTGGCGAAGTCGAGGCGGTCGTTCGATTGGTGCTTGAGCATGCCGAGACCCAACCTCAGCGGTCACTCGGCGTCATCACCATGGGCACTCCCCACAAGCTGCGCATCGACGAGGCATTGCGTCGGGCGCGAACCTTCCGTCCTGATTTGGACGCGTTCTTCAACGACGGAGACTCACTGGAGCGATTCTTTGTCAAGAATCTGGAGCGCGTCCAGGGGGACGAGCGCGACTGCATCATCTTGAGCATTGGCTACGGCAAGGGCCCTGACGGACGCATCCTGTACAACTTTGGTCCGGTCAACAAGCAAGGCGGTGAGCGTCGCCTCAATGTCGCTGTGACCCGTGCGAAGCATTCGCTCGTCCTCGTCTCGACCTTCCGCGGTGACGAACTCGACGAGGCCAAATGCCAGACGACAGGGATGAGCTTGTTGCGCGCGTACACCCTCTATGCAGACCGCGGAGGGAGGCTCGACCGCGATGCACCTCCAATCGCTGAGATCAACGCGTTCGAGCGCGACGTCGCCGATTCACTCACCAGGAAGGGAATGACCCTGCGCCCGCAGTACGGGGTCTCGGGATACCGCATCGACTTCGTCGTCGCGCATCCGTCAATTCCGGACCGCTGGGCGTTGGCGATCGAGTGTGATGGAGCCACATACCACTCGGCTCAGAGTGCGAGAGATCGCGACCGGCTGCGGCAGGAACACTTGGAGCGTCTCGGATGGAAGTTCCACCGGATCTGGTCGACCGAGTGGTTCAAGAACAAGCCCGCCGAGGTCGACCGAGCGTGGGCGGCCCTTCAGGACGCGATTCGGACGGATCAGGCTGCGCCAGCCCCGAAACACGGCACTCCCGACATACAACCCATTGTTGTGGTCGAGGCTCCCCCACCGGTCCGCGGCCCGAGACCCTACGTGACCGCCGGCCATGGAATTGACGCGTACAGCGACTGGGAGATCTCGAGGATCGTTCAGTGGATCAAGTCCGACGACCGCTTGCGCTCGGAGGACGAGCTCCTCGCGGCTGTGATGGACGACCTTGGTTTCGAACGCCGTGGCGCCAAGATCGTTGAACGGATCACGGGCGTCATCCGCTATCTCGAAGGTCGGCCGAAGTAGGCTGCACGCCTAGGGCGACGGTCGGTCTGAACGGCTCCAATCGAATACCGTGGACCGCACACGATGTCGTCGAGCACCGGGTCATGACACCTACGCGCAAGCCCCTCCGATTCCGCGTTCGGCTAGGTCGTCGTCATCAAGAGGCACTGAGTCTTTCGGCACGACGAGCAATCGCTCGAACAACCTCCATCGGAGCTGTCGTCACGCTCGCCCGTTGTCAACCGGCTGTATTCGTCGTCGAACTCAGGTGTTCGCGACCGCCCCGCGCGGGCGCGAGGCGCATCCCGCCCAAAGTGACGACAATACTTGCTCGATGGGAGCCTCATCGCCGGCCGACTGAAGAGAGCTATGCCGTTAGTACCCCTAATGATCCGCCTGCAGGTTGATCCGCCGCAATGTACCGATCAATCAGCTGACGATCGTCCCAGCGGTCGCCAGACCTCCGCTCCATCGGATCCGTCCAACCTCGGCCTCATCGCTGCCTAACCCTAAGTCCGCGTATTCTCTCGCGATGGCTCTGAGCTTTGCGGTTCCTGGCATTCCGAAATTCTCGGGAGCGTCAGCTGCGAGTAAGCGCCGTTGGGAGGCCGCCGTCGCAGACGCGGCCAAGGCCTCGCTAACGGTGCCCCCGACCCGCTTCTCGGAGACGTGCGCTTGCGGATAGTCTATTTCTACCTAGGTGCCTCGATCGGCGACATCGAGCCAGTCTACGATGTAGAACGCGAGTCAAACGACTGGGTGCGGAAGGGTCAGTATTAGAACGCGTTGGTTCCACACAGGTCACTGCGATAGGCATGTGTCCCAAGCGCGATCGACGATCCATCCGTTGATCAGAAAGCCTGCGGGCCCCTAACCCTTAACCGCCGGCATGGGCATTCGTTTTTCAGCCCGGAGGACCCTTAGCAATCTGCTGCCTGCATAAGCAACAGGATGTCGTCACCTGACGACAGACGGGCATTCGACGATCACCCTCGGCAAATGCCTAGTGGCATGTGACCGAAAGCCCTTTTAGATACGGCGCGTGTCCCGCTCGACCCGCGCGTTCCGGTCCCGCGCGTGCACCGTGCACCCTGCCTCTAGTCGCGGCGACCACCAACCAGGTGTGACCGGAGCCATGGATACCGCTCGACCATATCGCGCTCCCACCAAGTTCGTACACCTCGAATGTCATCCGCCGCGTCTGGTCGGAGCGCGTACGCGATTTCAGGGGTCGACGTGAGTAGCAATTGCATTGCCCAGCCAACGGCCTGTTGTGCCCTTACCTCGGGCAAGTCGACATAGTTAGCTTCCTCGCGCGTATGCAGCTGTGGAGCCAGCTGATGGGCGTATGCAGAGCACCACACCCAGATCGTGTATCGGTTCACATCCTCGACGGCTGCGTCACGACGGCTAGCTCGATCGCGCAACCAGCTCGAGGCCGTACCCTCGCCGCGCCCACGTCCTCGGCAGCGTGGGCACGGCGTGGCGTGGTCAACCCGCACTAGTTCCTCGGCGCGCTCACCTTCTTCCAAGCTGTGTCTGAAGGCACTGCGTATCTGATCCGAGATCCATGGGGCGTTCTGTATTGTTACCAGTCGACGGCGGTTGTGAACATCTGCCTTCGCTTGACCGAGTTCGATACATACGGCTCGTGCCAACATGTCGGGCGGGCGAGCGGTGATCCAAGTAACGTGTGCAATCGCCTCGCACATCGTCCTAAGGCAGTCGTACATTGCGGCTCGCGCTATGGGAACGTCAGCGAGCGCCCCGACGGCCGTGGCTCGTGAGACGAGACCGAACCATAACCCAGTCATAACGCGCTCCAAAGCGTTCTCAGCGTCGAGATCGTCGCCGCCCGTCAGCGCGTCGCTCAGTTGAAGCACAAGCTCCCTCATGGCCGCTGTAAAGGTGGGGGCGCCGGGGGCACCGGGATTGGAATGCACGGCTGCGAATCGACCTAGATTTTGTGTGCCGGATTGTGTGCCAGTGATCTTACGGTGGTTCGGTGGCAGCTCCGCTAACCCAAGCCTCGACCTCGGCACGGTCGCAACGCGTCAAACCGGCCGCCTGAATCGACATTTAGGCGCCGTCGCAGACACCAACGGCCCTACCCAGTCTGCGGCCTAGGAGCATGACCTGATCTAGAGGTTGACTGTCTCCTACTGTCGGCGCACCCCTTTGGCGGATTGGATGGGCGCCGTAGCGATGCTGTTTAATCAAGCCTAAGTGCGCGTCGAGGGAGACTCGCCATTCGCTACAAATCAGGGGGCAAATGGACCGGATCACTAGATCCCATCTCGACAGCTTCCGTCAGGAACAAACCTTAGGCGAGATGGACGAGCCCGACCTCTTCGAGCTCTTTGCCGACTTCTGCGTCGTAGCAGACGCCTACGACGACGAGTTCAGCGTCGCCGACGTTCATGTCGGCGGCCCCGACGATCTAGGGCTGGACGGGATCGCAGTCATTGTCAACGGAGCGCTAGTAACCTCGGTGGACGAAGCACAGGATCTCTTGGCCGTCAACGGCTACCTGGACGTCCAATTCGTCTTCGTCCAAGCGAAGTCGACGAGCGGCTTCAGCGGCCACGAGATCACCTCACTCTTCGAGGGCGTCGAGGAGTTTCTTCGCGAGTCGCCGGCGTTACCTATGTCGGAAGCGATCGCAAACGCTCACTTACTAATGGCCTGGCTTTATGACAACAGCATCTCCTTCCGTCGCCACAAGCCTTCATGTCTAATGGCCTATGTGACCACGGGTCAATGGAAGGAGGACCCGTATCTCAAGGCCAAAATCGCTAAGGGAATAGAGCAGCTACGCAGCGGCGGGCTGTTCAGCGACGTCGCATTCCTTCCAATGGGGGCCGACGAACTTCACGAGAGCTACCAGCGAAGCAAGAATAGCGTGACAGCTGAATTTACCTTCGCGACCAAGGTGCTTCTACCAGAGATTGAGGGAGTCTCCGAAGCCTACCTTGGCGTGGTTTCCGCCAAGGAGTTCTTGACGCTGATCAGAGACCGCGCCGGAAACATACGAAAGGCGCTCTTCTACGATAACGTCCGCGACTTCCAGGACTACAATGCGATCAACGGCGAGATCCGGCAGACGCTGCAGGATACTGGGGCTCAAGGCCGCTTCGCAGTACTGAACAACGGCGTTACGCTTGTGACTCGTGGACTCCGAACCACAGGTAATCGCTTCGTTCTTACGGACTATCAGATTGTAAACGGCTGCCAAACAAGTCACGTGCTTTATGGCGAGCGGGACGCCCTTGGCGACGATGTCCAAATACCCTTGAAGGTTATTGCTACGTCTGACGAGGACATCATCAACGCAATCATCACCGCCACCAACCGGCAGACGCAGGTCACGGCCGAGGACCTGTATGCCCTGAGCGGTTTCCAAAAGCGTCTAGAGGCGATGTTCGACGCGTACCCGGATAAGAAGAAGCTCCACTATGAGCGTCGCTCGAAACAATACAGCAGCATGAGTGGCGTCGAGAAGGTCCGAATTATCAGCAAGCCCCAACAAATAAGAGCCTTCGCAGCGATGTTTCTCGACGAGGCCCATCGCGCTAGCCGCTACTACTCTGACCTTCGCGCACAGGTCGGGACAAAGATCTTTAACGATCAGCATCGGCTTGAAACCTATTACGCCTCGGCCTACGCCTATTACAAACTAGAGTACCTCTTTCGAAACGGGCTGCTTCCCAACTACTACAAGCCCCCGCGATACCACCTGCTGATGGCGGTCCGATACATCGTCGTTGGCGACCAGATGCCCGCCCTCACAGCAAACAAGATCGATGTGGAGTGCGGGAAGATTTGTGATGTCGTGTGGTCTGACGAGCTCGCGGTCGACACGTTCAGGGAGGCCATGGTGGCAGTTGATGCCGCACTGGACGGGGCCGTGCTCACAAGGGACTCGGTGAAAGTGCAAACGTTCACCGACTCGGTCAAGGCCGCTGCGCTGGACCGATACCTGCGGAAGACACGCGTGGCGCCCAGCGGGCCGCCTTCGAAGAGTCGGCGAACGCCTCCTACCGTCCCACGGGCTAGGTCCCGCCCAACGGTGCCGCCACGACCCGGCACGGGTTAGTCTTCGCGTTTCGGCTCGGAAGCGTGCCAGGCGGAGAGCGATCTCTGGGTGGGCAGACCCGCAAGCGAGGCCTGGGCACTTAGGTTCAGATCATTTGTTACCAGGCAGATGCGTACTCCACGTTCGCGCAACTCTGTCGCCGCCTCTAGATGATCAATGTCACGCATCCCACCGAGGCTATTCCTCGGCCAAAACCGCAAAGTCGTATCGCTTCGTACGTCGACCCCGCTGCGACTTACCTCCCGAACTCGCGGGAGCAACCATGCCGCGAAGCGGCGACAGTGGCGGCGGAAAGCGTCTTCGGAACGCTGATTGACCAGCACGTCCAGTTCTCGAAGTAAGGATGCGCTCACCCATAGCGTCGCGCGACTCACGTTTAGAGTTCCTGTCCAATCGACTTGCTCAACGGGGTGAGAGCGGCCAATGATATTTGCGTCAAGAAGACCGTGCCAACCATCGAGTTCCGCGGCACTGAGTGGGGGGCCCAACTCTGCGTCAGTCACCGACTCTAATAGCCGTCGCGCATTGAGTTGAATACTGCCAACCTCGTTCGGTCCAACTTCCGCAAACACCTTCGCGATGTGCCGCTCGCCAACACGCTTCGAAGCATCTCTCTCCGCATGTGCCTCGACGGCAGCTTCAAATTGAGAAAGCACCCAGCCGACTGTCTGAATGTGGCTATACATCGAAGACCTGACGGCGTAACTGATTGGCCAGACCTGCGGGTCCCGAAGTGCCCACCCGAGAATCGACGCACCCGGCGCTGGCCTGTCTAATAGGTCAAGGAGCGCTGACTTTAGGTACACATTCCCCAGCCCGTCGACTCCTGAACGGATTGCCCGCATGCTCTCGCTCGCCGTGTTCGACCATGGTCGGTAGATCGCCACGCAGCCACGATAACGGCGGAAGACGGCCGATAGCTATCCCATCTGGGTTCGGGCTGATTGGCGCTTCGCGTAGCGTGGGTGTGATCCACGACACCTGGCGCCTGTTATGACGCGCCTTCCGCCGGAAGAAACCGTAGCCGACCTCGCACCCAGAGCTGGGAGCGACCCTATCCGGGCGCCGGATCGGCCAAGGCTGCGTCGATGGCGTCCGCCGCCTGACGCTGCATATTCGCGCTGACATGCGAGTAAAGGTCGAGCGTGATGGCGATCGTCGAATGACCGAGCATCTCCGAAGCCATCTTCGGATGCACGCCGCGGCTGAGCATGAGCGTCGCCGCGCTGTGGCGCAGGTCATGGAATCGGATGGTCGGGAGGCGGGCTCGAGTGAGCACACGTCGTAGCGCCAGTCGCAACGTGGTCGGAGAAAGGAAGTCGCCGTATTCCGTCGAGAAGACCAAGCCGAGGTCGCGCCACTCGCTGCCCACGACGAGTTGCTCCTGCGCCTGACGCTTGCGATGGTCTCGGAGGGCGGCCACTGCGATCGTGCCCAGGGCGACCGACCGAGACTTTCCTGACTTCGGGCTTGCGATGTTGAGAGTCGGCCGCGACTCCCCTTGGAGGGACCCTGTCACGGCCAGCACACCCCGATCGAGGTCGACATCCTTCCACCGAAGAGCCAGCAGCTCGCCCCGGCGCATCCCGGTCGTGAGCGCCAGGACCAGGAGCGCCTCCAAACGCTCCCCTTTGGCAGCCTCGAGAAACCGGTGGGGCTCATCGCCGGCGGCGATCGTATTCATCTCAACGTGCCGGACCTTGGGCCGGTTCGACCGACCTACGAGCGCGGCAACGTTGCGCCCCAGAATGCCGTCGTCCACGGCTCGCTGCAGGGCCACATGAATGACCGCATGGAGTGATGCACGGAGGTCGAGCTGAGCCCTGAGTTCAGCTTCGCCGCATACAGCCGGCGCAGATCGGCCGGCTCAAGGCGAGCCAGGGGCTTTTGGGCCAGGTCGCTCGGAAGCAGGTGCCGGCGCACGTACGTCTCGTAGTAGGCGACGGTCCGTGGCTTGACGCCAGCGCCTAGCCCGGCGACCCAGTCCAGGAGATACCTCCCAAAGGTCAGGCGTTGGTCCGGGAGCGGCTGGCCCGTGTGGACCACCGTCTGCGCTTCGTTAAGGCGTTGCTTGGCGTGGGCGCGATCCTTCGCGTAGAGGTAGCGGGGACGTCCTGCTGAGTCCCTGAGCCGGGCGACCCAGCGACCATCGCTCCGCTGGAAGATCGAGCCGTCGCCGGGGTCGCGCCGCCTGTGGGCGCGAGACCGGCCTGGTTCTGTAGCCACCGGGACATTGGGGTCCACCGCCACATCACCTCCACGAGCCAGCCACTTCAGCAACGCTTCGGTCGCCCGAAACCTCCGCCGAATCGCTTTGATTCTAGCGAGAAACCTTCACGAAGGTGTCAGCGAAGGTGTCATTTGATACAAATCTGTGGTTCTTAGGCGCTCACAAGGTGCAGCTTCGTATTCAAAATGATGGTGCCGAGGGACAGGATCGAACTGTCGACACCAGGTTTTTCAGACCTGTGCTCTACCAACTGAGCTACCTCGGCGATCCGCGACGCAGTGTAGCGGCCCGCCACGCGTGTCCCATGGCGCGTTTGGTCCACGGAAGCGCCCGTACAATCAAAGCATGGCCCGGGTCATCCACGTTCGCGTGCGTGGCGTTGCAGCAGCCGACCGGGATCGATTACAGGACCGATTCACCGAGCTGATCAGCGGCCGGGAATGGCGCGACCAGCTCCCCTGGCTCGCCGACGCAGATTCGACCGACCTCTTCGGACAACTCTTCTTCGAGCGGGCCCTGGCGGCGGATCTCGCCGATGACCCGCCGGGGACCGACCTCTCCGCCGCGGGCTTCATCCGCGTCGCCGGCGACGAGACTGATGCTCTCGCCCTTGTCTTCGTCCTCCGCGACCTGTCCGAGCGATTCTGCTGCCGCGGCGGGGTCCGCGATCCTGACAACCCGATCGCCAAACTGCGCGTGGTCGACCTCGTCAACGGCAGGCTCGCCGACCAGCGGGCACTCGAGTCGATCCTGGTGCGGCGTTCGATCTTCAAGCGCATGCGCAACGGCAACCGGATTGAGATGTTTCCGCCCCGCGCGCTGGGGAGCGCCTTCGGCACGAGAGACGGCGCCGACGGCGAGCGCCGCGCCTGGAGCTTCCTCATCCACGGCATGCGTGATTCGCAGCCCAGCTTCCTGGAGGCCGAGGCGGAGGCAATCAGAATGTGGCGCGGCCTGCGTTTCCTCGAGTGAGGGCTGTTGTCCAGCGGGTCACCCGCGCCAAGGTCGTCGTGGACACGGAGACGATGGGGGCAATTGACGCCGGACTGTGCGTCCTCCTCTCGGTCGGCCCTGGGGACGACGATGCCGTGGCGCGGCGGTTCGCCGGCCGGATCGCCACGCTGCGGATCTTTCCCGACGCCGAGGGGCGGATGAACCTCGACGTGGCCGCAGCCGGTGGCGCCGTGCTGGTGGTGAGCCAGTTCACGCTCCACGCGGACACGTCCCGCGGCCATCGCCCCTCCTTCATTCGGGCCGCGCCTCCGGACCAGGCCGGCGAACTCTATGGCGTGTTCGTGGCAGCCCTGCGCGAGCTTGGCCACCGCGTCGAGACGGGCAGGTTCGGCGCCCACATGGCGGTCGACCTGGTCAACGACGGGCCGGTCACCCTGGTCCTCACCAGCGGAGAGCCGGCGTGGCCCGCCGACGCCGGGTAGGCTCGGATCAGCCCGCGCGCCGTGCCCGAAGCGCAGCGAGCTGCTCGTCCTCGCCACCCGCCCCAGAGTAGCGAAGCAGTTCTGGGGGCCTGCCGCCCGTTCCCGCCGGCGACCGGAACCGAGGAACGCGCAGCCGCAGGGCCGCCACCTCGGTGTCCCGGACGGGCCGGAGCACGCCGGAGTCGCGCAACTCCTGGATCCGACGCCTGAAGGTCCGCTCAGAGCCCTCAGGACCGCCGTGGAGGGCCACATGGAGGCGGAGCAGATCATCGCCGGTGAAGACCTCACCGACCAGCGCCGCGGCGCCTGCGAGCTGCCGGGTGTCGGCACGCAGGCGATCGAGGGCGGCGCGCAACGAGGCGGCCCCGGGTGCGTCGAGGTGCAGCCCCCGCCCGGTGGCCGACCAGACCCCGGGACCGGGGACAGGACCGTACGGAGCCGCTGCGTAGTACCAGACGGTGACGCTCCTCGCCCTGGCCGGATCGTCGTCGACCCCGACCAGGTGGAGGCGCTGGCCTCCGCGGGCGCCTCGACGACCCCCCAGATCGATACCCGCCTCAGCGGCGGCCCGCCGCGCGGCCTCGGGGAACCGCTCCTTGGGACCGAGATCGCCCGTTGGAAGCGTCCGTTTGATGGTGAGCACGTGCAACGCCCGGCTCGCCGGGGTACCCGGCTCGGGATCGAACCCGAAGACGGCAACCCCCGCGCTCAGCGCCGCCATAGCTCCCTTGGTCATGCTCCGGCCTCCTCCAGACTCGGTGTCGTTTCGGAAGATGATGGCACGAACTTGCCAAATTGTGCCACCTGGAGTTGCGTTTTCCCCGGCTCCGATCTCGCGGAGCGGGTCCCGCCTAGGCCCTTTCGGGGGGTCTGGCGGGCGCCGGGACCGTCCAGCTGACGGGTGCTTCGACCTCTCCCTGATCTCGGGCGCCGCCCAGGACCCGCGGCCAGCTGACCGCCATCCTAGCGCCACCCAGCGCCGAGGTGGTCACTTCCCAGCGTCCGTGACTGTGCCGAACCACCGCATCGGCGATCGCCAGACCCAGTCCGGACCCATAGCCGCCCTGGCCTGTGGCTCGGTGGAAGCGATCGAAGATTTTGGGGCGTTCCTCGTCCGGAATGCCAGGGCCGGAATCCTCGACCACGAGGCGCACGCGGTTGCCGTCAACGCCGACGCTGGCCGCGACGACACCACCCGGCGGGGCGTACTTGAACGCGTTGTCAAGGAGAACGCCAAGCAGGCGGTCCAGCCAGTCCGACGAGCCCATGATCGCCAGCGGTCCGGGACCAACCGACACCTGGAGCGTGATCCCACGGCTCTCCGCCACGGCCGCAAAGCGCTCGGCAGCCTGGTGGACGACCAGGCCCACCTCGACAGGCTCCGCAGCCGGACGCCCCTGCGGCGTGTCCACACGGGCGAGCCAGAGCAGGTCGTCAACGAGCCGGCGGATCCTGCCGCTCTCGGAGCCGATTCGCTGGAAGGCGTTTCGATACCAGGTGGCGTCGCGTTCCTGACTCAGCGCAAGGCTTGTCTGAGCCTCGATGACCGCCAGCGGAGTCCGCAGCTCATGCGATGCGTCGGCGGTGAACTCGAGCTGGCGTTGCCGGGCCAGCTCGATCGGGGCACCGACCCGCCTGCCGACGAACAGCGTGCCGAAGAAGACGAGCAGCAGGATGACCACGCCCGCGACCGTCTCGATGACGATCAGCGACGACCGCGCCTGGGTGACTGAGTCGACGTTGTAGCCCACGATCAGATGGAACTGACCAACCGGCCCGCCGGCAATGCGCACGTCGACGCCGTTCACGGACGTCGTGACCGGCGTCGTCACGCTGGCGTCCTGGACGGGAAGGTCGACAGGCGGCACGATGTTGGTCTGGGTCGCCTGAATGCCGGCGGGGTCGATTGCCCAGATCAACAGCGGGGCACCGAAGTCGCCCTGTCCGGGGTCGTTGACGCTGGCAAAGGGCAGACGGAACACAGGCTGTTCCTGGTAGTGCGCGAGCTGGGACGACAGGCGGCTGTCGACCTGGGCGGTCAGGTCGTTGGTCACGAAGACGACGACCAGCATGGCCACCAGCGCGTAGACGACGGCAACGACTCCGGTGCTGATCAGGGCCACGCGCAGCGAGGCGATATTGACCCGTTCGAGCCGCCGGTTCATGCCTCCTCCAGGCGGTACCCCGCGCCCCGAACGGTCACGATCTGGATTCCCGTGTTGGGCAGCTTGGCGCGCAGCCGGCTCATCTGGACGTCGATGGCATTGGAGCCGAGCGGCTGGGTCTCGTCACGCCACGCGTGCTCGGCGATGGCCTTGCGGTCCACCACGGCGGGCGAGCGCCGGAGGAGCAGCTCCAGGATGTTGAACTCCGTCGACGTGAGGTTCACCGGAGCGCCGCGCACCTCGATCTCGCGTCGCGCCGGGTCGAGCGTGAGCGCGCCTCTGGTGATCGCGGGACCGTCGACGTTGCGCGGCCGCCGCTGCAGCGCACGGATGCGCGCAACCAGCTCGCCGAAATCGAATGGTTTGATCAGGTAGTCGTCGGCGCCGGCGTCGAGACCCTCGATGCGGTCGTTGGGGGTGTCCCGGGCCGTGAGCATCAGCATTGCGGTTGGGCGGTTGTTCCGGCGCGCCCACGCGACAACCTCGAGGCCGCTGACCCGGGGCATTCGCCAGTCGATCACGGCAACGTCGTACTCATAGAAGCGCAGTTGCTCGATCGCCTCGTCGCCGGCGGCGACGGCGTCGACGAAGTAGCCCGCCTCCTCGAGACCCTGGACGAGCACCTCACGGAGCCCGCGATCGTCCTCGGCAACCAGCACGCGCATCAGGACACCAGGCTACGCGCCCGAGGCGCTTCCCAAGCCACCACCGCCGCCGAAGCCACCGAAGCCTCCCCCACCAAAGCCGAGCGTGCAACCGTTCGCGCCTGCCGCGGTGATCGTGAGCGACCGAGCCGCGACAGTGCCGGCGCTGTTCTTCGGGCCGATCGCGGTCACGCACTCACCGGTCTGGAGCGCCGCCGGCGCGATGGTGGCGGACGTCGTGACCTTGACCGTCGTCGGGACGTTGATGGTCGTCGCCACTCCCGTTGTCGCGGTGAGCGTGACCGACGTGCCCGTCACCGACTTGACCAGCCCTCGAGCTGCCGTGAAGCCGGCCGCTCCCGCGGGCGGCGAGAAGCTCGGGCGTGGCGTGGCCCCGGGGCGGGGGCTGAACGTTCCGCCACCCCGACCGCCCAAGCCCGCGGTGGCGCACGAGCCGCTGACCGGAGCGCTGAGGAGAACCGACGTGGCGGTGAGCATCCCCGTGGCGTCCTTGGTGCCGGTGGCGGTGATGCACATGCCGGGCGTGATGTTCGCGAGAGTCCCGGTGCTGGTCTGGGTGATCGATGTCGTCGCCGCGTACGTCACCGTTGCATCCCCGGTGGTGCCGCTGAGGATCAGCGTCGACCCATTGATCTGCACGAGCTGCCCGAAGGCCGCGTTGCGAGCGAAACCGCCGCGACCACCGGCTGATGACGAGGGGGACGGCGTCGGGGCGCCGCCGGCCGCGGCGCTGCCGCATGCGGCGATGCCGAGGCAGGCGAAGCCGCCGACGGCGCCGATCAGGACACGGTTCATGGTGGTGTTTCTCCCAACGGATTGCAGGCGTTCGTGATCATTCGGCTCGCAGTGCGGCGATCGGTGCAAGGCGCGCGGCTCGCGCAGCCGGGTAGACCCCAAAGATCAGGCCAACTCCGGCCGCAACAGCCACAGCGATGACCACCGGCGTCGGCGTGATCGTCACCGCGATGTTCGCGAGCCGTGGGACCAGGATTCCGGCCAGCAACCCGGCTCCGACGCCGAGCACCCCGCCGACGAAGCTCAGCGTGGCCGCTTCGATGAGGAACTGACGGAGGAGGTCGCGCGGGGTCGCTCCGAGCGCTTTGCGCAGGCCGATCTCCTGGGTGCGCTCGGTGACCGACACCAGCATGATGTTCATCACCCCGATACCGCCGACGAGGAGCGAGATCGCGGCGACGCTGGCGAGCAGGATGGTCAGCGTCGTCGTCACCGATGCCGCCGTGCTCGCAAGCGTCGATGCCGAGGTGATCGTGAAGTCCGCGGACGCGCTGTTGGTGATGTGATGTGTCTGGAGCAGGAGCTGATCGGCCTCGAGGTATGCCGATCCGATCGTCCCCGTGCTCGTGGCGCTCAGCAGGATCCGCTGCACGGAATCGGGACTCCCGCCGGTGATCTGATCTTGGGCGGTCGTGATCGGGACGACCGCGAGGTCGTCGCTGTTGGTGAACCCGGTGCTGCCGCTCGCGGTGAGGATGCCCACCACGTCGAACGGGGCGCCCGAGATGCTCACCTGAGACCCGACGGTGACGCCGAGCTCGGCTGCGGTCGTGGTGCCGAGGACCACCACCTGGGCATGCTTGGCGACCTGCTGTCGCGTGAAGAAGACGCCTTGCGACAGCGTGCGCGCTTCGGTCATGAGCCACCCGGGAGTGCTCCCCTGCACGGTTGTCGCCCAGTTCGTGCTCGCGCTCACCAGCGTCACCGAGCCGGACACCACCGGCGCAACCGCCGCGACATCCGGCGCGTCCTGCCGGTCCTCGAGCCCGCTGACATCGTCCATGGTCAGCGTGTTCGCGGAGCCGGACCCGCCCCGGACACCGAAGCTCGTCGTGCTCCCAGGTGAGATGGTGAGCAGATTCGTCCCCAGCGCGGCGATCCGGGAATTGACCGAGTTCGCCGACGCTGTCCCGATGCCGACAGTGCAGATCACGGCGGCGACGCCGAAGAGGATGCCCAGGGTTGTGAGGATCGAGCGCAGGCGGTGACCGAGCAGGCCGCGCATCCCGGTGTCAAAGGTGCGCAGAAGGTTCACGCGGCCACCCGGGCACGGAGCCGCCCGTCGGACATCTCGACCACGCGTTCGGCAACACCCGCAACGTTCGGGTCGTGTGTGATGAGCACGATCGTGTGCCCGGACCTGTTGAGGCCGGTGAGGATCTCGAGCACCTCACGGCTCGCGTGCGAATCGAGATTGCCGGTGGGCTCGTCGGCCAGGATCATGGTCGGATCGGTGACCAGGGCGCGGGCGATGGCAACGCGCTGTTGCTGGCCTCCTGAGAGCTGGTTGGGCCGGTGATCCACCCGGTTGCTCAGCCCGACCTGGGCGAGCGCGTTGAGCGCGGTCTGCTTGCGGTCGCGCGCTGCGCGATAGAGCAAAGGCAGCTCGACGTTGCGCCACGCCGACATCGAGGAGAGCAGATGGAACTGCTGGAAGACGAACCCGATGCGTCGATTGCGAATGCTTGCCAGCTCGCGCTCGTCCATGCGGCTCACATCCTCCCCGGCAAATCGGTACTCGCCCGTGGTCGGGACGTCAAGACACCCGAGGATGTGCATCAGCGTCGACTTTCCAGAGCCCGAAGGGCCCATCACAGCAAGGAAATCGCCCTCGTTGACCGACAGCGTCACCGCGTCGACCGCGCGCACCGTCGCATCACCGGTGCCGTAGACCTTGCTCACGTCGACAAGGCGGATGATCTCCGCGGTCATCTCAGCCGGTGCGGCCCGCGCCGCCACCGCCGAACCCGCCACCGCCGCCGAAGCCGCCGCCGGTCAGCGTGCGTCCGGTTCCGGTGCCCGACGACGGGATGGTGCTGGTGATGGTTGCGATGACCACCTCATCACCGACCTTGACCCCGCTGAGGATCTGCGTCAGCGTCGCGTCCGACGCGCCCACAGTGACGGCGACCGGCTGTGGCTTGCCGTTGACGAACAGCGTGACACTGCTTCCGGCACCGGTTGTGTGCACCGCGCTCGTCGGAACGGTCGTCACACCCACGACCTGATTGATGATGACCCTGACCGATGCGGACATCCCGGGCCGCAGCGCGTTGCTCGCCCCGTTCAGCACCACGGTGACGGGAAAGCTCGCAACGCCGGAGGTGAGCGTTGCCGCCTCGGCTACTTCAGTCACCTTGCCGGCAACGGCTTCGCTGGAGCCTGCCGCCACGACTTGCGCTGATTGCCCGACGGCGATTTCGTTGACCAGCGTGTCACTGACCGATCCGGTGACCTCGAAGACGCCCGGGGTGATGATCACGATCGCGTGGGTTGCGGAGCCCGTCGAACCGGCCGATGCGCCGCCAGTCCCGCCGCCGGATACCTGCTGGCCTACGGTGACGTTGACCGCTTCGACAAGCCCACCGGCCGCCGCCTTGAGCGTCGCTGCGGCGACAGCGGCCTGAGCGTTGGTGACGTTGACCTGGTCGATCTCGACCTGGCTCTCGTCCACGGCGATCTGCGCTGACGACGTGGTCGACGATCCGCTCTCGAGTGCAGCGAGCGACGCCTTGGCGTTCGCCCATTGCACCCGGTCCGCGTTCACCTGTCCTTGAGCCTGGTCGTCGCTCTGCGTTCCCTTGACCGCTGCCGACTGCCACGCTTGGTAGTCCTGGCTCACCGCCGCCTCATCCTGCGGACAGGGCGGCGTCGCGTCACCGGGGGTGCAGCCGTCCGCGGCTGCGGTGGCTAGCGCGGTCGTGTACGCGGCATTGGCCTGCGCGACGATCTGGGCGTTCACGGCCCTGGTGTCCGCGAGGGCTGTCACCGCCGTCTGGTACGAGACCTCCGAACTGCTGACCTGGCCTGCGGCCTGCGCGACGTTCGATGCAGACGCTCCCGATTTCGCCTGCGACAGATTCGCCTCCGCCGACGAGAGGGTCGCCTGTGCCTGCGTGAGCGTGGCATCGACCGTGGTGGGATCCTGGGTGGCCAGCACCTCACCGGTGGTCACGGTCTGGCCCGGCTGCACATTGACGGCGGTCACCTTGCCCGCGCCTTCGAAGTCGAGATCGGTCTCGCCGTCTGGTGCGAGGTTCCCGGACAGCGAGACGCTCTGGGTCACCGTGCCGAGCGTCGCAACACCGGTCCGGTACGAGACGGTCGCCGCATCGCCGCGGGTGAGCAAGAACGTGCCGACGCCCGCGGCGACCACGACGACCACGCCGCCGATGATGAATGGCTTGCGCAGCAAGCGACGTCTCACGTGTGATAACTCCCAAAGCCGGTTGCGACCGCGACCATCGGCCACGATCGTCGCCCCAGCTTCCTTTCAGGAGAGTGACGGGCGGCGGACGGAGTCCGGCCGGTCGGGATGACGCGCAGCCGGCGCGTGGGCGGAGCAGGGATCGAACCCGCGACCTCCTCGGTGTAAGCGAGGCGCTCTAACCAGCTGAGCTATCCGCCCGTTGCGACTGTATCGCCGGGCACGCTCAATTGCTCGACGCTCCCGTCACTGTGCCCGACGAAGACCAGGCTGGTCATGCCGAGGAACAGCCCGTGGCCGGCGACCCCGGGGACGGAGTCGATGGCGGCGGCGAGCCCCGACGGGTCGGCGACGTCGGTGAACTCGCTGTCGGCGACGAGGTTGCCGTTGTCGGTGGTGAACGCGCTGCCGTCCGATCCGGCTCGAAATGAGAACTCCAATGCCGTTCGATCGGCGAGGGCGTGGAGCGTCCTGGCGCTCCCGAAGTGCACCACCTCGACTGGGATCCGGCCACGCAGCCGGGACATGTATTTGCTGTCGTCGGCAATAACTACGAATCGCGCGGCCGACGCTGCCACGATCTTCTCGCGCAGCATCGCGCCGCCCCTGCCCTTGATGAGGCGCAGCCCCGGGTCGATGCTGTCGGCGCCGTCGACGGCGAGGTCAAGACCGTCAGGCGCGAGGTCCTCGACCAGGATGCCGTGCTCGGTCGCCAGGGTCGCACTCGCCACCGACGTCGCGACCGTGCGCACGTTCAATCCCTGGCGGACCCGCTCCGCGAGACCCAGGATGAACCACCGAGCGGTCGACCCCGTGCCGAGGCCGACCCGCATGCCGTCCTCGACGAGCGCTACCGCGGCTTCACCTGCTGCGCGGCGGGCGGCATCGACGTCCACCCGTGCAGCGTAACCGTCAGGAAGCCAGGCGTCTGCTCAGTTCACCGGCCGTCGACACCGCATCGCGGTGCAGGCCGTCGGGCTGGCGCATGAAGCGCTCCTGCACGACGAACACCGCTTCGATGAGCTCAGCGGCTGACGTTCGGGGACGGAACGTTACCCCACGACGCCGAAGCGCGACCAGCACGCGGATGGGGATCGGTCCGCCACGGAGATTGACTTCCTCGAGCTGGGTGAGCAACCCGTCGAGCTCGCAGAGCGTCTCGCGTCGCTGGACCCGTTGTCGTTCCTCTTCTGCTGACCACACCAATTGATTGAGGACGCGGTTTCTGACGAAGGTGGCCATGACGCTCCCTCGGGGGTCCATCGGGTTCGGGGGTTTGATGTGATGTAGGGTGAGTCGGACCGAACAGATGGACGTCCTGTGGTCGCGATCCTACCGATTTGTGGGCCATTTGCATAGCGGAACGCATGTTCGATGTGAAAGGGCGGCTCCGCGATGGAGCCGCCCTGACAGTTGGTTGGGAGACGAGTCGCTACGCGCCGAGCAACTGGATGACGTGGTTCGCGTCCTGGCCAGCACCGGCGAGATCGGTGCGTGCCGTCCTGATGTTCTGCGCGGCGCTCTGCAACTGGATGTCGTTACCAGGCCAGCCGGCCGGAGTGAGGTTGATCAGCGACAAGGCGCCCCCGGAAATCGACGTCTGCGCGGCGTCGACCTTGCTGGTCAGATCGTTGAGGTCTGCCTGCGCTTGCGTCTTGACCGTCGCCGAAACGGACGAGTTGTTGATCAACGATTGCAACTCGGGAATCAGCGTCGCGAACGTCACGTTCACCTTGGTCACGCCGTCTGCGGCGATGACCTCGTGAATCTTCGGATCCTCGAGCACGTAGACGCGGTACCCAGTGACGATCGTCTGACAGTCAGCCCACGTCATCTGGTACGTCGGGTCGGCCTGGAGGTCATGCGATGTCTCCTCGGTGTGTCCTGGGGGATGCTTTTTCATCCAACCAGAGGCCCCCCACGGGTCCTGAGACCGCGTGGAGACGCCGCTGAGAAATCGCCGAGAGTCGCCCGCGCTCGCCGGCCGCCGTCAGGCGGCCTGCGGTCAGGCTGCGGTGGCCTCGTGCGCGAGCGAATCGACGAGCCGGCGCAGCGGACCGTCCGATTCGAGCCGGCAGCCGAATGCGGTCGCGAGCTCGGCGGCCAGCACCGGAGCGACGTCCGCCGGAGTCTGGCCGGCGACGCCGAGGCTTTCCAGTGATGCGACCCCCGCACCCTCGATGCCGCACGGCGTGATCCGGTCGAACCATCCGAGATCGGTCGTGACGTTCAGCGCGACGCCGTGCGTGGTCACCCCTCCCGCGAGCTTCACCCCGATGGCCCCGAGCTTCCGCTCCCCGGACCACACGCCGGTATACGGGGGCCGGCGCGTCACCTCGACGCCGAAGGCGGCGGCCGTCGCGATCAGCCCGCCCTCGAGTGCGCGGAGGTAGCGGTCGACATCCCCGTGGGCCGGATGACGAGGGATGGGGAACAGGCCGGCCAGTCGAACGATCGGGTAGGCGACGAGCTGGCCGGGACCGTGAAAGGTCACCGACCCGCCGCGGTCGACCTCGAGGAACTCAGCTCCAGCGGCAACGAGCGCGTCAGGTCCGGCGCCGAGGTGTCGCGCCTCCCCCTGGCGTCCCATCGTGTATACGGGAGGATGCTCGAGGAGCAGCAGTGCGTCGTCGGCAAGCGCACCCGAGCGGCGCTCCAGCGCGATCGCCCGCTGCAGCCCCCATGCCTCGCGGTAGGTCACCGTGCCGAGCCATGCCCAGCGAAGCACGGGCGGGTCCATCCGGTCGGTCATCCCGCGTGAGCGGCGACCGCCTGCTCATGCGCGTGGTAGCTGGACCGGACGAGCGGCCCTGACTCGACGTGCTTGAAACCGAGCGATCTGCCGTACGCCTTGAGCTCGGCGAACTCCTCCGGGTGCCAGTAGCGGATCAGGGGATGATGCTTGAGCGAGGGTCGAAGGTACTGCCCGATGGTGATGATCTCGATGTCGTGGGCGCGCATCTGGTCGAGCAATTCCTTGACCTCGTCCATCTCCTCGCCGAGCCCGACCATCAGGCCGGATTTGGTGCGGCTGCGTGGCTCGATGCGTTTGGCCGCCCGAAGGAGCTCGAGACTGCGATCGAGCTCCGACTTCGGCCGGACGCGCCGGTAGAGGCGCCCGACGGTTTCGACGTTGTGGTTGAAGATCTCGGGGACCTCGTCCATCACGATGCTGAGCGCGTCGTGGTCGCCCTGGAAGTCGGGCGTGAGCACTTCGATGGTCGTTCCGGGCGACAGCGCCCTGATCGATCGAATCGTGGCCGCGAAGACGGCGGCGCCGCCGTCGGCGAGATCGTCACGATCGACCGAGGTGACCACGGCGTGACGCAGGCCCATGGAAGCCACCGCCTCCCCGACGCGCCGGGGTTCGTCCCAGTCGATGTCGCCACCGCGCTTCCCGCTCTTCACCGCACAGAAGGCGCAGGCTCGGGTGCAGACGTCGCCGAGGATCATGAATGTGGCGGTCCCGTGCCCCCAGCATTCGGCAATGTTCGGGCAGCGGGCTTCCTCACACACCGTGTTGAGGTTCTGGCCGCGCATGATCCCCTTGATCTGCGAGTACCCGTCGCCCGCGGGCAGCTTGACGGTGAGCCACTCAGGCCGCCGGTCCACACCCTCGGGAAGGAGCCGCTGATGCAGCGGCCGGGGATCGGCCACGGGAACGGGCCGCAAGCGGATCTGGTCCATGGGGCGCTCTCACTCTACACACTCGCTGCGCCACAATCGCCGCGATGAGTTCTCCGCCACCGCTCAACGAGCCTGTTCGCCTCTATGCACCCGGGTCCCCCGAGCGCGCCCGCCTTCGTGCCGCCATCCAGGCGATGGAGGCAACCGCACCCCACGAAGTCCCGCTCCACATCGGTGGGCGCAGCCTCGCAGGTCACGGGGATCAGATCACGGTCAGCGCGCCACACCGCCATTCGCTGGCGATGGTGACGGCGTCGATGGCCACCACCGACGACGTGAAGGCGGCGGTGGACGCCGCGCGAGCGGCCCACCACGACTGGTCGACGGCACCCTGGGAGACCCGGGCCTCGGTGTTCCTCCGCGCGGCCGACCTCCTGAGCGGTCCCTTCCGCGACCGCCTCAACGCCGCCACCATCCTGGGGCAGAGCAAGAGCGTCCACCAGGCCGAGATCGACGCGGCATGCGAGCTCATTGATTTCTGGCGCTGGAACGTCCACTTCGGGGAGCAGCTCCAGGAGATGCAGCCGGTGTCGTCGGCCGGGACCTGGAACCGCATGGACCACCGGCCCCTCGAGGGCTTCGTGCTGGCGATCAGCCCATTCAACTTCACCTCGATCGGTGGCAACCTCGCAGCGGCTCCGGCGATCGTTGGCAACACCGTCGTGTGGAAGCCGGCGACGACCGCGCTGCTCGCGGCGCAGGTGATCATGGAGATCCTCGAGGCTGCGGGACTGCCGCCCGGCGTGATCAACATGATTGCCGCACCCGGCGCCGCGGTCTCGGAGGCCGCTGTCAAGCACCCGTCGCTCGCCGGCATTCACTTCACCGGCTCGACCGACACCTTCCAGCACCTCTGGAGCTCCGTTGCTGCCAATCTCGGCAACTACAAGACATATCCGCGCCTGGTCGGCGAAACCGGCGGCAAGGACTTCGTGCTCGCCCATCCGTCGGCGTCCACCGACTCGCTGCTGGTCGGCCTGCTGCGAGGGTCGTTCGAGTACCAGGGACAGAAGTGCTCAGCGGCGTCGCGCGCGTACATCCCGCAGTCAATCTGGGAGCAACTGCGCGAACCGCTCGCTGCGGCCACCGAGGCGATCCCGGTTGGAGACCCCGCGGAGTTCAGCACGTTCATGGGCGCGGTCATCGACGAACCGAGCTTTCGCAAGCACGAGGCGGTGCTGTCCGCGGCGCGCACCGATCCGGATCTCACGCTCATCGCCGGCGGCGAGTGCGACGGCGATGTCGGCTGGTTCGTCCACCCCACCATCCTCGCGAGCACGAACCCAAACCACGATCTGCTCGAGCGCGAGCTCTTCGGGCCGATCCTCACCGTCTTTCCCTATCCGGACTCGGACTGGCATTCGGTGCTCGACCTGGTCGACCGAACGTCGCCCTACGCGCTCACCGGGGCCATATTCGCCGACGACCGCGCCGCCGTCGACGAAGCCGCAGCGCGGCTGCGCTACGCGGCCGGCAACTTCTACATCAACGACAAGCCCACCGGTGCGGTGGTCGGGCAGCAACCCTTCGGCGGCGCCAGGATGAGCGGGACCAATGACAAGGCCGGTTCGGCGCTGAACATGCTCCGCTGGGTGTCCCCGCGGGTCATCAAGGAGACCTTCGTTCCACCGACGGATTGGCGCTACCCGCACCAGGACCCCGACTGACCCGAGCGGTCGGCGCTCGCTGAACCCCTCCTCCACGTTCTCGGCTCACGCGGCTTGACATATGCCGATATTGGCATATAATCGCTTCCGTGGCCCGCGCAGCGACGACGACGGATGCGTTCAACGCGGTCGCCGAACCGCGTCGCCGGCAGATTCTTGATCTGCTGTCACGTGGCGAGCGACCCGTCAACGACCTGGTCGCCCTGCTCGGGTTGCCGCAGCCGCTCGTCTCCAAGCACCTCAGGGTGCTCCGGCAGGTTGGCCTGGTTGCCGTCCGCGATGTGGGCCGGCAGCGGGTCTACAGCCTGAACGGCGAGCCCCTCAAGCCCATCCACGACTGGGTCAAGGCGTACGAGGAGTCGTGGTCGCGTCGATTCGATCGTCTGGACGTCGTATTGGAAGTGCTGCAGAGCAAGGAGGATAGTCATGGCAGCGACAGCGACTAGCGGGACAGCGGTGGTGACGCTTCCCTCGGATACCGAGATCCTGATCACCCGGGAGTTCAACGCCCCCAAGAACCTGGTCTACAAGGCCTACACCACCCCCGAGCTCATCAAGCGGTGGTGGGCAGGCGACCGCGGCGAGGTCACCGTTGCGGAAGTCGACCTGCGCGTCGGGGGCAGATGGCGCTATGCGATGACCGCAAATCAGGGTTTCGAGGTGGCGTTCCACGGAGAGTTCCGCGAGATCGTTCCCAACGAGCGGATCGTCTCGACCGAGGCGTTCGAGGGCATGCCGGACGCAGACGAGTCGATGAGCACGCTCGTGCTTACCGAGGCGGACGGGCGGACGACGCTCAGCATCCTGTCCGAGTACCCGAACCGCGAGATCCGCGACATGGTGATCAGTTCCGGCATGGAAGGCGGACTTCAGGAAGCGTACGACGACCTCGAGGAGGTCGCGATCTCCCTCGGTTGAGAAGAAGACTCCGGCTCCCACCCTGGAAACCTGCACGCCTGGCCCGGACGGCGGTCGAAGCGGCCGCTAAGCCCGCCAGCGCGTGCAGGACCGGGTGGGCCGGCGCCGGCAGGAGCAACTCCCCGGGTGGCGAGGCGTCCGCCTCGCGACCGAGGGATTCTCGGAGGCGACCCGGATCAGAGCGCGGAACCGGCTCTCGTCGATGATGCCCTTCTCCAGAGCGCGCTGCGCCCAGGCCGGCGGGGTCCGGAGCCCCCACGCATCGAAAGCGCCTTTCTCGATCATCGTTCCTCCTGATGATAGCCAGGACGGGCTAAACGAGGGTCCCCGACGGGTCCAGCCCTTCGAGGAGCTTCTGAACCGAGGTCACAAAGCGCGTCGCCTGGAGGCCGTCGTTGATGCGATGGTCGAACGACAGTCCCAGGTTCATGATCGGCCGGATCGCTATCGCGTCACCCACGACGACGGGCCGTTTGACCACGAGATCCATGGTCATGATCGCTGCCTGCGGCTGGTTGATGATCGCCTGGGTCATCACCGCGCCGAGGGCGCCGGTGTTGTTGAGCGTGAACGTCCCACCCTGGATCTCGTCCAGCTTGAGGTGGTTGCTCCGCGCCCGAGCGCCGAGATCGGCCATCGTGGTCGCGAGCCCGGTGATGCTCAGCCGGTCGGCGTCGCGCACGACCGGCACGATCAGGTTGTCCTCGAGGGCCACGGCGATGCCGAGGTTGATCGAACGCTTCACCACCACGCCCGCGTCGCTCCACGACGCGTTGAGCGTGGGATGCCGTTGCAGCGCTTCGACAACTGCCCGTGCGACAAAGGGCAGGAAGGTCAGCTTGACGCCATGCCGAGCCTCAAAAGCAGTCTTCTCGCGGTCCCGGATCTTCCACACGGCGGACATGTCGACCTCGACCATCACATACGCGTGCGGCGACGTCTGCCGGCTTCGAACCATGTGTTCCGCGATCGACTTCCGAACCTGCGTCAACGGAACAACCGTCTCCCCTTCGGCCCCAGTGAAGGAGGCCGGGCCAGCGGCCGCGGGGGCCGGCGCAGCCGGCACCGTCGAAGCAGGCACCCCGGCCTGCGTGCCACCGGGCACCGACGAACCAGCCCCCGCATCCCGCCGCTGCACGTACTCAAGAACGTCCTTCTTGGAGATCCGCCCGCCGATGCCGCTGCCGGTGATCTCCGAGAGGTCCACCCCGTGCTCGCGCACGAGCATCCGGACGGCCGGGGTGACGTGGTAGCCGCCCGCCTGCCCGTTCCCCCCGGCAGCCGCATCGGACGCCGGCGGCTCAGCAGCGGGTGACTCGGTGAAGGCACGCTGAATCGGGGCAACCGCGGACTCGTCTCCCGCCGTCGCACCAACCGTCGCAGGCTCGGGCTCCGAGGCTGCTGCCGGCGCGGTCGCTGCCGGCTCGGGCACGGCTGCCGCCTCCTGCGCCTGCGGGGCCGGGGCCGCCTCGGACGCAGCATCCCCGGTGTCGATGGAGCAGATCGGCTGGCCGACGGGCACGACAGCCCCCTCCGGTGCGATCAATTCGGACATCACGCCATCCGCCGGCGCCGGGATTTCGGCGTTCACCTTGTCGGTGATCACCTCCGCGATCGACTCGTATTTCGCGATCGCATCACCGGGCTGCTTCAGCCAGCGGGCGATGGTTCCCTCGGTGACGCTCTCACCGAGCTGCGGCATCGTGACGGTCAGTGCCATTTCGCGAGCTTCCTTGTATTGGTGATCAGTACGCTGCGAGCTCGCGGAGCTTCGCCTCGACCTTGTTGGGCGTGACCAGGTAGAACTGTTCCAGCGGCGGCGAGAACGGCATGGCCGGAATCTCGGGGCCTCCGAGACGCATGACCGGGGCATCGAGACTGTCGAAGCAGTCCTCCGCAATGATCGCGGCAACCTCCGACGCGACGCTCACCGCGAGGTTCGCCTCCTGCACGATCAGGACCTTGCCGCACTTGCGCGCACTGGCGACGATCGCGGGACGGTCGAAGGGCCGCAAGGAGCGGAGGTCGACGACCTCGCAGGAAAACCCATCTGCAGCAAGGCGATCCGCGGCTTCCAGCGACGTGTGGACCATCATGCCGTAGCTGAACAGGGCGATGTCCTCACCCTCGCGCACCACGCGAGCGCGGTCGAGCGGGACCGTGTACTCGCCGTCGGGCACCTCGCCCTTGATGGCTCGGTAGCACCGCTTGTGTTCGAAGTACAGCACCGGATCCGGGTCGCGCAGCGCCGAGATGATCATCCCCTTGGCGTCGTACGGATTCGACGGCACCACGACGCGGAGCCCGGGAATGTGCGCGAAGATCGCCTCGATCGATTGCGAATGATAGAGCGCACCGTGCACTCCTCCACCGAATGGTGAGCGCACCACCATCGGCACACCCCAATCGCCGTTGCTGCGATAACGCATCTTCGCGGCTTCGCTGATGATTTGATCGACCGCCGGCATGATGAAGTCCTGGAACTGAATCTCGGCGATGGGTCGCAGCCCGTTCATCGCGGCGCCGATGGCAACACCGACGATCAGCGACTCCGCAAGCGGGCTGTCGAGCACGCGCGCCTCGCCGAACTCCTTCTGCAATCCCTCGGTGACACCGAAGACGCCGCCCTTGGCACCGACGTCCTCGCCAAGGATCATCACGCGCTCATCGCGCCGCATCTCCTCGCGAATCCCGTCGCGGATCGCCTCGATATACGTCTTCTCAGCCACGCAAGTCACCCGGTTCCGCGTACACATGGAGCATCGCCGTGTCGGCGGCAGGCAGTGGTGCCGCCTCGGCCGCCTCGGTGGCGTCGTTCAGCTCGGCCACGAGCTCGGCGCGCATCTCCTCCGCGTCACTCGCAGTCAGGACGCCGAGCTCCTCGAGCGTCGCCTTGAAGCGCAGCAACGAGTCCCGTTCCTTGTCGGACTCGAGATCCTCGGACGTCCGGTAGCGCCGCTGGTCGTCGTCAGAGCTGTGCGATGTGAGCCGCAGCACTTTCGCCTCGATGAGCGTCGGACCGTCACCGCGACGAGCGCGCTTCACCGCCTCGCGGGCCACTCGGTAGCAGGCGATGGCGTCACATCCGTCCACGATCACACCCGGGATGCCGTATCCCTTCGCGCGATCGGCGACGTCTGGCGTCGGCATCTGCTTCTGCCACGGCACGCTGATGGCGAATCCGTTGTTCTCGACCAGGAAGATCACCGCGAGCTTGTGCGTCGCCGCGAAGTTCAACGCTTCGTGGAAATCGCCTTCGCTGGTCCCGCCCTCGCCAATCGACGTCAACGTCACAGCATCTTCGCCACGCATACGAGACGCGAGCGCGATGCCACACGCGTGGATGAGCTGGGTCCCAACCGACGAGCCGGTGCTGATGATGTTCAGGCGCCGGCAGCCGTAATGCGCGGGCATCTGCCGGCCGCCGCTGTTGGGGTCGGCGGCCCGCTGCAGCACCGACAGGACGTGGTCGAGCGGGGTCATCCCGAGCACCAGCGTCAGGGCGAGATCGCGATAGTACGGAGCGACCCAGTCGTACGTGGGTCGAAGGTTCATGCCGAAGGCGACCTGAACCGCCTCGTGGCCCTCGGCGGAGATCCAGAACGGCGCACGACCCTGCCGGTTCAGCACCCACAGGCGCTCGTCGAGCAACCGGGAGCGCAGCATGTGCCGGTACATGAGCCGGAGGGTCTCGGCGTCCAGGCCGGCACGACCCTTGGTCTCCGTTCGTGTCATTGCCACGTGCCGATCATCCCTCCGAACGACGCTGACGCGACCGGCGGTGCCCCGAGGCCCACACCCCGCTCAAATGTGGATCGCCTCGCCGCTCACGGCGAGGGCTGCTTCCGAGAGCACTTCGCTGAGTGTAGGGTGTGGCGCGACCGCGTGGCCCATCTCGAATGCGGTCGTCTCGAGGAGCCCCCCAAGGGCGGGTCCCCAAATGAGCTCGGTCACCTCATGACCGATGATGTGGACGCCGAGAACGGTGCCGTCCGCCTTGTCGGCGACGACCTTGCAGAACCCCCCGCTCTCCCCCCAGATGAGCGCGCGGCCGTTGCCGCGGAACGGCATCACACCCACGGCGACCTGGTGCCCGGCCGCCTGTGCCTCGGCTTCGCTCAGTCCCATCGACCCGATCTGTGGGGTGCAGTACGTCGTGCGGGTCACGAGCCGGGGGTCGAGCGGGTGCGGATCGCGCCCGGCGATGGCTTCCACAGCGAGCACCCCCTCGTGGAGCGCCTTGTGCGCGAGCTGGAACCCACCGACGACGTCGCCGACCGCGCTGACGCCGGCTTCGCCCGTCCGCAGCAGCGCGTCGACGGCGATGACTCCGCGTTCGACGACGATGCCCGTCCCCTCGATGCCGATGTTCTCGACATTGGCGGCTCTGCCCACCGCCACGAGAAGGATCTCCGCCTGGAGCCGCTGCTCCTTTCCCTCGGCGTCAGCCACCGTCACCGCCACGCCGACCTCGTTTCGCTCGATCGAACCGAGGTCGAGCCGGTGACCGGGCAGACACGTGATCCCGCGTGCTTCGAACTGGCGACGAAGCTCGACGCCGACCGCCGCGTCCTCCAGTGGCACAAGACTCGGCAGCATCTCAACGATGGTCACCTCGGCGCCACAGCTGCGGTAGAGGGACGCAAACTCGACACCCACCGCGCCCGCGCCGAGCACGATCGCCGATGCCGGCACTCGGTCCATGCGCAGCGCCTCGTCGCTCGTGAGGACGACATTCCCGTCCGCGGGGTGCCCCGGGAGCTGCTTGGGGCGCGAGCCGGTGGCGATGATCACCGAGCCGGCTTCGATCTCGACCGCATCGCCGGCGGGAGGAGCGACCACCAGCCGTCCAGCACCATCCATGCGCCCGCGTCCGCTGACGACGCTGACCTTGTTCTTGCGGAGCAGGAACTGGACGCCCTTGTGCAGCTGATTCACCACCTGATCGCGACGGCGTCCCGCAACCGAGTAGTCGAAGTGGACGTCGCCGGTGGTGACCCCGAACGACTCCGCATGCCGGAGCTCGTCGAGCAGCGCCGCGCTCTGGAGCAGCGCTTTGGCCGGAATGCAGCCGCGGTGCAGGCAGGTCCCGCCGACCTTGTCCTCCTCGACCAGGACGACGCTCAGCCCCAGCTGGGCCGCGCGGATCGCCGCCGGGTAGCCGCCCATCCCACCCCCGAGAATGGCGATGTCAAATCGTTCGGCCACGGAGCCTGAGTATATCGGCGTCGTCCTCTGGCCCATCAGCGGCGGCCCAACGCCCGACGAGGGCCGGCGCGCGCCGCGATGTCAGGCCGACAGGAACCGCCGCACCCCGAGGAAGCTGCCGAACGCGCCGACCGCGACACCGCCGACGAGCAGGACGATCAGCAGCGTGACGGTGTAGCGGACGTCGAAGGGCACGCTGAGCAGGTTGCCCTGCGCAGCCTGGACGAAGAGTCGGTACGCGCCGAAGACGACCGCCCCCGAGAAGATGGCGGCGAGCAGCCCCCCGAGCATGCCTTCGAGGATGAACGGCCAGCGCACGAACCAGTCCGTCGCACCGACCAGTTTCATGATCTCGATCTCCGTTCGCCGTGAGTACACGGCGGTTCGGATCGTATTCATGATGATCACGATGCTGATCGTCAGCAGGATGATCGCGATGATCGCCCCGACCCATTCGATGACGGTGATCACCGTGTTGAGCTTGGAGATGACATCGGAGTTGTAGTCGGTTGGCGTCGTGCTGTCGACGATCGGCGTGGCCTTGGCCTCGGCGTTGAACTGGCTCAGATCGGTCAGCTTGCGGACGTTCAGGTTCAGCGATGCGGGCAGCGGGTTGCTGCCCAAAACGTTGAGCGCGCTGGCGATGTCAGGGTTCTGCGACGCTTGGTGGGCCGCCTGGTCCTTGGTTTCGAAGGTGACTGAGATCACCCTCGGGTCGGTCTTGAGGCGGCTCTCAAAGTTGGTGATCGCAGCCAGGGACGCGTTGTCCGAGAGGTAGATCTTCAGGTGACTCGCGTTCTGCTCCTGGCCCTGGAGGACCGTGTCGACGGAGTGCGTGAAGAGCAGCGACCCGCCCACCAGAAAGATGATCAACCCCATCGTGAAGACGCCTGCCAGCGAGACCCCGAGGTTGCGCCGGAAGTTCTGACCCGCGCTGTGGAGGGCGAACCACAGCGAGGCGAAAATCTGCCTCACAGGGTTGCGGTCCCCTCGCGCAGGTAGCTGCCCTCCGCTTCATCTCGGACCACACGACCGTTGTCGATGGCGATGACCCTGCGCCGGACGAGGTCCACCACCTCGCGGTTGTGCGTCGCCATCAGCACGGTGGTGCCCCGATGGTTGATCTGGAGCAGCAGCTGGACGATGCCCCAGGACGTGTCCGGGTCCAGGTTGCCGGTCGGCTCATCCGCAAGGAAGATGCGCGGGCGATGCACGAGGGCGCGAGCGATCGCCACGCGCTGCTGCTCGCCACCGCTCAGCTCATCCGGAAACTTGTCGAGCTTGTCCTCGAGCCCGACGATCCACAGGACCTCCTCCACCTTCTCGCGCAGGTGCCGCTGCCCCGGTCGGGTCACCTGGAGCGCGAACGCCACGTTCTGCGCCACGGTGCGCCGCGTGAGCAGCTTGTAGTCCTGGAAGACGATCCCGAACTTGCGCCGCAGCTTGGGGAGCTTGCGGTGCGACATCCGGCTGACCTCCTGCCCGTCGATGAAGATCCGGCCGGTGGACGGAGCCTCGTCGCGGATGAGCAGGCGTACAAGGGTCGACTTACCGGCGCCGCTCGGTCCCACCAGGAAGCAGAAGTCGCCCTGATGGATCGCCAGATCAACGTCGCGCAGGGCCTCCGTTCCGTTCGGATAGACCTTGCTCACGCCGTGAAACGAGATGACTGGGCGCAGCGCGTGCTGAGGGGGGGCCGAAGATCGCTCCGCGACCGCCACGCTCACCAGGCTGCCTCCTGGGGCGATGTGTTCATAGAGTGGTTTCTGGGATCGCTACTGCGTCGGCGGCCAGTATAAGCCGGGGTTCCGACGGACTCCCGCGATATTTCACAGATTGGTCACTTCCGAACGCGACGGCCGCGACCGGTCGATCAGGATGCCTTCGATTCTGCACCCTCGCGGGCCGCCCAGTGCAGGTAGCCCTCGATGAAGGGATCGATGTCACCGTCGAGCACGCCCTGAGCGTTGCCCACCTCCACGCCGGTCCGGTGGTCCTTGACCATCGTGTAGGGATGGAGGACGTAGGAGCGAATCTGGCTGCCCCACTCGGCGGCGATGAGCTCCCCCTTGAGATCCGCGACCTTCTGGGCGTGTGCCGCCTGCTGGAGCGCCAGAAGACGGGAGCGGAGTACGCGCCAGGCAACGTCCCGGTTCTGCTGTTGGGATCGCTCGTTCTGGCACGTCACCACGACGCCGGTGGGAATGTGCGTCAGACGGACCGCCGATGACGTCTTGTTGACGTGCTGGCCCCCGGCCCCGCTCGAGCGGAAGACGTCGGTGCGCACGTCGTCGGGGTCGATCTCGACAGTGACCGTGTCCTCGATCTCGGGGGTCACCTCGACCAGCACGAATGAGGTGTGGCGCCGATGGGCGGCATCGAACGGGCTGATCCGGACCAGCCGATGCACCCCGTGCTCGCCTTTGAGCAGGCCATATGCCCGTGCGCCGGACACGCGAACGGTCGCCGACTTGATGCCGGCCTCATCCCCCACCGACTCCTCGAGGAACTCGACCGGCATCCGGTGTTCCTCCGCCCAGAGCAGGTACATGCGCAGGAGCATCTGCGCCCAGTCCTGGGAGTCGGTGCCGCCCGCGCCGGCGTGGATCCCGATCAGCGCCACGTGGTCGGTGTAGGGATCGCTGAAGAGCAGGTCGATCTGGCGGCGTCCGATCTCCTTCTCGAGAGCGGCAAGATCCTTCTCGAGGTCGTGGGTCATCGCCGCGTCGGGCTCGGCCTCGAGCATCGTGGCGAGCTCGCGGGTGTCAGCAGCGCGCTGGGTCAGGGATTCCCACGTGCTCAGGTCGTCGCGAATCCGCGAGGCCTCCTGGTTGAGCGCTGCCGCGTGGCGCGGGTCGTCCCAGAGATCAGGAGCCGAGATCTCCTGGTCGAGCTCGGTCAGACGGACGCGTTTCCCATCGAGGTCAAAGATGCCCCTGGAGCTCTGCTATACGGGCGGCGACGTCGGTGGCGCGTTCTGCAAGCTCGCTCATCTGGCGAGTATTCCACAATGCAGTGATGCAAACCGCTGCAGCCGTCTCGTCCGACGCGATCGGCGAGCTGTTCTCGGACATGCCGCGGGCCTTCGATTTCGACGACGTGTCGCTCGTGCCGCGGGTGCGATCGACGCTCGTGCATCGAATCGAGGCCCTGCCTGCCGTGGACTTCGGCCCGCTGCACCTGAGCGTTCCTTTGATCGGATCGCCGATGCCCGATGTCTGCGGCGTCGACATGTGCCGCGCGCTCGGGGAGCACGGGGCGCTCGGCATCCTGCCCCGCTTCCAGTCGGTCGATGAGCAGGCGGCGGAACTGCGCCTGGTCGCGGAGGGGGGCGCGCCGCTCGCCGCCGCGCTGGGGGTCAGTGGCGACTATCGCGACCGCTTCGCGCAGATCGTCGAGGCAGGCTGCAGGATCGTCTGCCTCGACACTGCCAACGGTGCGCACGAGCAGGTGGGCCATGCCGTCCGCTGGATCCGCGAGCAGGACCCGGCCGTGTTCCTCATCGCCGGCAACGTCGCAACCGCCGAGACGTTCCGATGGCTCGAGGACCACGGGGTGGACGCCATCCGCGTTGGGATCGCCGGTGGTTCGGTGTGCGAGACACGGACGGAGACCGGTGTCCACGCGCCCACGCCGTACAGCGTCTACGAGTGCGTCCAGGTGCGCCACCGAGCGCTGATCATCGGCGATGGCGGAATCCGGAGCCCAGCCGACATGTGCAAGCTCCTGGCCCTTGGAGCGGATTGCATCATGGTGGGGTCAGCGCTGGCGGGAACGTACGAGGCCCCGGGGCGCGTGATCGTCGTCGACGGGAAGAAGTTCAAGATCATGCGCGGCGCGGCGTCGTTCTCGGTGCAACAGGAGTTCGCCGGTGAGGACCCTGAGTACATCGAGGGCGCCGAGTCGATCGTGGCGTACAAAGGCCGCGTTGCTGACGTGATCCAGCGCTACGTCGCAGGCCTGCGCAGCTCGATGTCGTACATGGATGCGCGCACGCTGGATGCATACCGGAGCAACGCCAGCTTCATCCGCTTGCGCTAGCCGAACTCTGCGATCACCTCCGCCGACGTCATCGGCTTGGAGAACATCGGATAGTCGTACCTGATCGCGTTGTCGTGCTCCTCGACCGACGTTGCCGCCACGCAATCGCTCAACGTGATGACCTCGTAGCCGTTCTCATAGCCGCTGCGCATCGTCGACTCGACACAGCAGTTGGTGAGGAAACCACCGAGCACGATCGTCGAGATTCCCTTGCTGCGCAAGATGAAGTCGAGATTCGTGCTGGCAAAGGTGTCGAGTCCGCGCTTGCCCTCGATGACGATGTCGCCATCCTGCGGATCGAGCTCCTCGGTGATGGCGGCGCCCCACGTCCCCTTGACGAACGCGTTGCCGTCGACCACGCCTTTGAGGATGCCGTACGGGTGTGCGCTGATCTCGTTGTAGCCCTCCGCGAACATGATCGGCGCGTGCATGATCGTCGCGCCGGCCGACCTGGCGGCTTCGACGACCCGCTCCGTGTTCGCGAGCATGCCGGTCTTCTCCATCACCGCCTCGACAGCGCCGTGCAGCACGCCTCCCTCGGACGTGAAATCGTTCTGGTACTCGATGAGGACGACGGCGGTCTTGGCGGGGTCGATCGACATCGGGAACCTCCTGGGACTGGCTCGTCGCCGCGACGTTCTCACCGGCGCGGCAGGGGCAAATCTGATGGTAGTCCGGCCGCGGGCGCGGCAGTCGCCGCCCGTAGCTTGGATCCCCGCCCGGAGACCGCGCTCGTCAGCGCCCGTGGCAGTACTTGTACTTCTTCCCCGACCCGCACGGGCAGGCCTGATTCCGGCCCACCTTTCCCTGGGGCGCTCCGTTGCCGGGATGGCCGGCGGCGTTGCCGTTGCCGTCCACGCGACGCGTCCCCTCTGCAGAGGATTCGACGATGTTGCGCACGATCGGTTTCGCGACGAGCGGGGTCGAGACGCGGGTACTGGTAGCCCGCGCCAAAGCGCCGCTCGCGAGCGCTGCTGCCGGGCGCGCCGGCGGCACCTGCGCTCCGTCGACCGCGCCGCCAGGTCGATCCGCCCGGGGCGACGGCGGAGCCGTGGCCTCGGCGGCGCCGGCCGATGGCACGGGGATGCCCAGCTCAGCGGGTGCACCGCCGTCGACCGCCGGACCAGCCTCGTTGGGATCCACACGGCGGATCTGGACGTTGAGCAGCGCCCGGACGATCTCGCGCTGGATGTCCTCGGTCAGATCCTGGAAGGCCGTGAACGCCGCGGCCTTGTATTCGACGAGCGGATCCATCTGCCCGTACGCCTGCAGGCCCATCCCTTCGCGGAGATGGTCCATCTGCGTCAGGTAGGACAGCCAGCGTGAGTCGATGACCTGGAGCATCACGCTCTGCTCGACCTCGCGGAGCAGCTCTGCGCCGTACTCCTGCTCCTTCTCTTCGTAGAGGCCGATCAGCTCGCCGCTGAGCGTCTCGGACACATCTTCGACACTGTCGCCGAGGCTTTCCATGCTGACCTCGGAGAGCGGCGGCAACCCTGCGGCCAAGATGTGCATCTGCGTCCAGAGCCCCTCGAAATCCCATGCCTCGCGGTGCCGGCCCTCGCAGTACGTGGGCACGTCGGTCGCCACCACATGCTCGACCATCGAGACGAAATTCGATCGTGTGTCGGTCCCCTCGAGGATCTTGCGCCGCTCGCCGTAGATGATCTCGCGCTGCTTGTTCATGACGTCGTCGTACTCGACGACATGACGGCGGCTGTCGAAGTTCTGTCCCTCGACACGAGCCTGTGCGCCTTCGATCTGCCGCGACACCATCTTCGATTCGAGCGGCGTGTCCTCGTCAACGCCGAGCTTGCCCATGAGCCCCTGCATGCGCTCGCCGCCGAAGACGCGCATGAGGTCGTCTTCGAAGGACAGGAAGAAGCGCGACTCGCCCGGGTCACCCTGGCGGCCCGCACGGCCGCGGAGCTGGTTGTCGATTCGCCGTGACTCGTGGCGCTCGGTGCCGATGATGTACAGGCCTCCAACAGCAGCGACGCCGTCACCGAGGACGATGTCGGTGCCGCGGCCCGCCATGTTGGTGGCGATGGTCACGCTGCCGCGCTGACCGGCATTGGCGATGACGTCGGCCTCTTTCTCGTGGAGCTTGGCGTTCAGCACCGAGTGCTGGACGCCGAGCTTGTCGAGCATGCGACTCAACCGCTCGCTCTTCTCGATGCTCGTCGTCCCGACGAGGATGGGCTGCCCTTTCTTGTAGCGCTCGGCGATCTCATCGACCACCGCACGGTATTTGCCGTCCTCGCCCTTGTAGATCAGGTCGGGCTCGTCGAGCCGCACCATCGGCTGGTGGGTCGGGATCGGCACCACCTCGAGCTTGTAGATCTTGTGGAACTCCTCGGCCTCGGTGAGCGCCGTACCGGTCATGCCGGCGAGCTTGTCGTAGAGACGGAAGAAGTTCTGGAACGTGATCGTCGCCAGGGTGACCGTCTCCTGCTGGACTGCCACGCCTTCCTTGGCCTCGATCGCCTGGTGCAGCCCATCAGACCAGCGGCGACCCGGCATGGTGCGCCCGGTGAACTCGTCGACGATGATCACTTCGCCATCGCGGACGATGTAGTCGCGGTCGCGCAGCCACAGCGCGTGTGCACGCAGCGCCTGATTGATCTGGTGCGCCTCGGCGGCGTGCTCCATCTCGTAGACGTTGGAGATCCCCGTCCACTTCTCGATCTTGTCGACGCCCTCCTCGCTCAGGGTCGCCGACTTGGTCTTCTCGTCGATCGTGTAGTCATCCTCCGCGACGAGCCGCGGGATCAGACGCGCATACGTGTAGAACTTGTCGGTCGCCTCGCTCGCCTGACCGCTGATGATCAGCGGCGTCCGCGCCTCATCGATGAGGATCGAGTCGACCTCGTCGACGATCGCGAAGCGGAGCCGGCGCTGCACGCAGCGGTCGAGCTTCTGCGCCATGTTGTCGCGCAGGTAGTCGAAGCCCAGCTCGTTGTTGGTCGAGTACGTGATGTCGGCGGCGTACGCCTCGCGGCGGGTGCACGGACGCAGGTGCTGCAGCCGGGGATCCGGGTGGGTGTCGTCGACGAAGTCGGGGTCGTAGATGAAGGACAGATCCTGCCCCGCGATGACGCCGACCGAGAGGCCGAGGAAGTGGTACAGCGCTGCATTCCAGCCGGCGTCACGTCGTGCCAGGTAGTCGTTCACCGTGACGAGGTGCGCGCCGCGACCTTCGAGCGCGTTCAGATACAGCGTGAGCGTGGCAACCAGCGTCTTGCCCTCACCGGTCTTCATCTCGGCGATGCGGCCCTGGTGGAGCACGATGCCGCCGATCAGCTGGACGTCGAAATGGCGCATCCCGAGGGTCCGCTTCGAGGCCTCGCGAACCACGGCGAAGGACTCCGGCAGCAGGTCGTCGAGGGCCTGCCGGCGATCGGCTTCGCGCTCCTGCTCCTCGGCCCGCTCCATGGCCATCTCCTCGGTCTCCTCACCGAGGCCGGCGGCGAAGGACTGGCCGTGGGTGATGTCGGCGCCCTCGACACCCAGGCGCTCCCGGAACTCGCGCGTCTTGTCGCGCAGCTGCTCGTCGGTGAGTGCGGACATCTCGGGCTCGAGATCGTTGATGAGGTCGACGACACCCTGGTAGCGCTTGATCTCGCGCTTGACGGGGTCACCGAGAACCTTGTTGATCGGCTTCCGGAAGAGGGACATGGTCACCTTCATTGTGGCAGCCATCGACCTTCACGAAACCGCGGCCACCGCCACGACGTCGACGAGAGAGGCCCCTGCCTGGACCAGAACCGCGGCCGCCGCCCCGGCGGTGGCGCCGGTGGTGAGGACGTCATCGACGAGCCACAGGTAGGAGCCGCCCAGTGGGGAGCCGGTCCATCCGAAGGCACCGGCGACGTTGTCACGCCGGGTCGCCTCATCTCGGGCCGTCTGCGGGCGTGTGTCCCGGATCCTTGCGAGGGTATCGACCACCGGGACATCGCGGGCCTCCGCGATCACGGCCGCGATCACCGCGGCCTGGTTGTAGCCGCGTTGCCTGCGCCGGCGTGGCCCGAGTGGGATCGCGACGATCGCGTCGGGCGTGAACAGGCGGGGTCCGGACAGGCGCTCGGCGGTGATCGCGGCAAGCTCCTGCAGCGCCTCACGATCGCCGCCGTACTTACCGCGGTGCAGCGCGGCGCGTACGGGTTCGACGAACTCGAATCCAGCAAAGGCGCTGCCGTTGCGCATCCGGCGCACCGCCGGGATCGGCAGCGCGTTCAGCGCGGCGACGCAGCGGGAGCAGATCGACGGGTTGGAGACCTCATCACAGGCCGCGCAGCGCCGCGGCGCGACTGTGTCGAGCAGCAGCCTGGTGAGAGCGGCGAGCATCCCCACAGGTATGCGTGAGCTCGGCAGACGCCCTCGGGACAACGGTGTCGCGGAGCGACCCATGGCGCCTGCTCCCAGCGAGGAGCAGCACGCCGGTCGGCGCCTTTGGGCGCGTCGGAGATCCTCGCCGCTTCAGGGATCGGGAGCTACGCTGAGCCGCCCTCGTCGAACGCGTCCAACGCCGTCTGCATGCACGAGATGAGCTCGCGGGCAGATCCGACGCTCAGCTCCAGCGCAACCCGTTCACTGATTGGGCGCCCCATATTGACGAAGTCGACGATCAGCGCGTGGTCGAGGGTCGCGTGGAACGGGTGGTCGACCGACACGACCGCTGTGGTGATCGGCGTCCAGGTGCCGGCTGCCTTGGCGCTGCCGGTCAGCGCCGTCTTCTCAACGATGTACGAGCACATGTCTGCCTCCTAGCGCAGATGGCGGCCGTAGAAATCGAGGATGAGCCGCCATCCCTGGACGGCAGCGTCCACCCGGTACGCCGGGCGATCGACCGCGAAGAAGCCATGACCAGCGTTCTCGAACGTGTGGAACTCATGCTCCTTGCCGAGCCTCGTCAGCTCGGCGTCGATCTGGGCGACCTCGTCGGGTGACGGGTTCTTGTCCTCGGCACCGAAAAGACCGAGGATCGGGCACGAGATCTTCGGCGCACGATCGATGACCGGCTCCATCCGGTAGGGCAGCTCCGGCGGCGACGACGAGATCACGAATGCCCCGTAGCAGTCAACGGCCGCGTCGACCCCGAGCTCGCAGGCTGCGAGAAACGATTGGCGCCCTCCCGAGCAGTACCCGATCGAGCCGGCCTTGCCACTGCTCACCGGCAGGGTCCTGAGGAAGCGCAGCGCGCCGCCCGCGTCGCCCAGGAACTGCTCGGTGGTGATCCACCCGCCGGCGCGTGCCGCCGCCGCGGCGTCGTCAGGGGCGAGATCCGGCCCGAAACGGTGGTAGAGATTCGGGGAGATCGCGAGATACCCCTCGGCTGCGAACCGCCGTGCGATCTCCTTGGTGGCCCCATCCCATCCCGGCGCGTGGTGAATCACCAGCACACCTGGAAAGGGTCCCGCGCCCAACGGCCGGGCGAGATATGCCCCGATCGCCTCGTCCTGGTGACCGGTGACGGTCACGGTTTCGGCGAGTATCCCCTGGTACACGTCGTTCCTCCAATCAGCGATGTGGTCGGAGGCGACCGTACCGGATCAGGACATCGTCAGGAGGTCGCCCACGCCGACCCCGGCCCGCGCGAGCGCCCCGCTCGGCAGCTCGATCGCCGCCTTGGCTCGGCGCACCACTCGCGATACCCGCCACGGACGGAGCCCGTGGTACATGCGCACCACGTGGCCGTCGCCGTCGATGAACGCGACGTCCACCGGGAATCGCATGAAGAACATGTGGATCGAGCTGCAGGGACGCAGGCAGAGCCCAGCATCGGCTGGGAGCTCACGGCGGCCCATCAGGCCCATGAAGCGCTGCCACGGGGTGTCGGCCATCGCAACCGCACCGGCGACGGTGGTTCCGACGGACGTGGTCAACCGGAAGTGACGTTGCATCGAGGACATGACCGCGATCCTAGCGGGCGTTCCGCGGCGCGCCGCAGCCGTCGCTAGGTCGTCGCTCGGCTGTCAGGGATGGTGACGCGGACCTCGGTGCCGAGCCCGAGCCCGCTGCGCACCTGGACGCGACCGCCCACCAGGGCAGCCCGCTCGCGCATCTGGATGAGCCCGAGGCCGGCGGTCCGTCCGAGGCGTGCGTCGGTGGCCCCGACGTCGAATCCGTCGCCGTCGTCCTTGATGACGCCGACGACCATGCTCGGCAGGAAGGAGATGATCGCGTCGACCCGCTGGGGGCGGCCGTGCGCCAGGGCGTTGTCGATCGCCTGCTCGATGATCCGATACATCGTGATCTCGGGCAGTGACGGCATCCGGCGCTCCGCGCCGAGGATGTGGAGGAGCACCGTCCCGCGGTCGGTCCAGGCCGCCAGCAGCTCACGGATCGCGCCGACGAGGCCTCTCCCCTCGCTCAGGGGCAGCAGCCCGGCGATGACCTCGCCGAGTTGCTCGGATGCATCGGCAGCAGCGGTCCGGCAGCGGGTGCTCGCGCCGGCGGCGGTCTCCGGCTCGCGAGCGAGGCTCCTGCCGATCAACTCCGCCTCGAGTGCCGCGTCGGCGAGGCGTTGCATGGGTCCTTCGAGGATGAGCCGCGCGGTCTCGGCGTGCTCGACGTCGGCGATCTCGTAGATCTGACGCGCTGCCTGGCTGTACCGGGTCGCGCGCTGATGCGGGTCGGCGACCGACTGTCCCGGTACCTGGGCGAGTTGGCGGCTCATGGTGCGAAGCAGGGTCTGCTCGCTGCTGATATCCGCCAGCCGGGTGCGGATCCCCTCGGCGCGCGTCTCCAGCCGGGTGAGCTCGGTGCTCAACTCCAGGCCCTCCGAGAACGTCGCGGCGATGTCGGCGAGGATCGCCGGAGACGCCACGGCGGGGAGGACCTCCAGGGCCTGCTGCCGGGACACCTCCGCCCGTCGTAGCCGGACCAGCACGTTTGCACGCCGGGCTCCAACATCGATGAGCTGGCGCTCGAGGTGCACGGCGAGGTCCTCGAGATCAGCCGCGCGTGCATCCATGTGAAACCGCAGTCCCACAAGCGGAGCATCCGCGACCCGGACGTCGATATGCCCCGAGGTCGTGGCTCGCTGGGCGCTTCTCACTCAGCGATTATCGCCGGACGATGAACCGTAGACGCACCAAATCGTAAAGAACGCCAAATGAATCACGCAGCGCACTCACCCGGGAGTCCTCCTTGTGCTCCCAGCGCACCGGCACTTCCGCGACCGTCCAGCCAAGTCGCCGGGCGCGGAGCAGGACTTCCGCGTCGAATCCGAAGCGGAGTGTGCGCAGCGGCGTGAAGCAGGCGATCGCTGCCTCGGCCGTGAACGCTTTGAACCCGCACTGCGTGTCATGGAGGCCGCGCAGCGCTGCAAGCTGCAGCAAGCGGTTGTACGTCCGGCCCATGACCTCGCGCCGTCCCGGTTGATGGACGTCGATCTGCGACTCCGGCAGCGCCCGGGACGCGATGGCGACTGCGCAATTGCCGTGCAAGCGGGCCCGCAACTGCTCGACCTCCTCGATCGGCGTGCTGAGATCGGCGTCGCTGAAAATCCGATGCTCGCCGCTGGCGCTGAGCATGCCGAAGCGCACCGCCGCTCCCTTGCCCGTGTTCTGCTCGAGCGCGAGCACCTGCAACTCCGGCCAATCCGCCGCGATCGCGCGCGCCATCGCGAGCGTCTTGTCGCTGCTGCCATCGTCGACGACGAGCACCTCGTATGGCTCGCCGCGATCAGCGAGGTACGCGCGCATCCTGACCAGGGTCGCCGGCAGGCGCTGCTCCTCGTTGTAGGCGGGGACGATGATGCTCAGCATCGGGCTGGATCAGCGCCCAGCGCGCATCGCGGCGGCTTCGCGGCGCTCGAGCCACCAGTAGACCGGGAGCACCGACTGACGCCGGAGCCGCCACGGCTGGATGGCCAGACGCCACGCCCATTCGAGGCCGACGCGTCTCACCGCCGACGGCGCACGGCGCACGCGGCCGGCCAAGAAGTCGAGGGCGCCGCCGACGCCGATCCCCGATGCCGCGCCGATCGGTCCGAGGTACCGGTCCAGGAAGAGTTCCTGGCGGCCGGCGCCGAAGGCTGCGAGGACCACCTCGGGACGCGACTGCTCGACCTCGAGCGCCGTCGCCTTCCCCGGAGGGCCGTCGTTGATCGCGACGACACGGAGCCGCGGATGGTTCTCGAGCATGCGGTCCCGCGCAGCTGCGGCGACGCCGGGCGCGCCACCGACCAGGGCGATGCGGTGCTCTCGCCGCTCAGCCTCGGGAAGGTACGCGCCGATCAGGTCCGCGCCGCCGACGCGCTCAACCTCGGGGTGGCCGCGACGGCGCAGCGCACGCACCAGGCCGATGCCATCCGGCACCACCAGGGCAGCCGAATCGAGGACCGAGCTGAATTCCGGGCGACGCCGGGCCATCATGACCATCTCGGGATTGAGGGTGATGACCACCGCCGCATGCGATGTCGCGTCTGCACGGCGCCGTTCCACCAGTTCCACGAGCGTTTGCACCGCTGTTGCCATGTCGACGATGTCGACCGGGCATCCGAGCACGCGAGCCCGCACCGTCGTTCGCGTGACGGGCGGCGCCTCCACTACCGCTTGGTGTACTGCGGCGCCTTCCGTGCTCGCTTCAGGCCGTACTTCTTCCGCTCTTTCTCGCGGGAGTCGCGGGTGAGCAACCCTGCCGCCTTGAGGACCGGGCGCAGCTCCGGATCGGCGGCGATGAGCGCGCGCGCGATGCCGTGGCACACGGCACCGGCCTGGCCGGCGATGCCGCCGCCGAAGACCTTCACCGACACCTCGAAACGGCCGGTGGTGTCGGTCACCCGGAGCGGCTGCGTGACCACGGTCTCGAGGTCACGGCGTCCGAAGTACTCGCTCGGTGGGCGGTTGTTGACGACGATGACGCCGTCGCCGGGGACGATGCGAACACGCGCGACCGCCGTCTTGCGGCGGCCGGTGGCCTGCTTGTATGCCTCAACTGGTGCGGGCAAGGATGATCTCCCCTAGCTCGCCGAACGTGATCGGCTGCGGTCGCTGGGCCTCATGTTTGTGCTCCGAGCCCGCGTAGACACGAAGGTGGGTCAGCTGCTCCGCACCGAGGGTGTTGTGCTGGAGCATGCCGCGGACCGCGTGCATGATGGGGAAGGTGGCATCGACTGCCATCGCCTCATCGAAGGTGCGCACGCGCCGCCCGCTCGGATAGCCCGAGTAGCGGTCGTACTGCTTGAGAGTCCGCTTGCGGCCGGTGACCACGATGTCGCGCGCATTGATGACGATCACGTGCTCGCCGGTGTTGATGTGCTGCGTGAACTGCGGGCGATGCTTGCCGCGCAGGACGCGCGCGATGTTGGCGGCGAGGCGCCCGAGCGTCTGCCCGCGGGCGTCCACGAGGAACCAGCGCTGTTCCAGCTCAGCGGGCTTGGCCTGGTAGGTCAGCGTGCTGGTCATGCCGCGAGCTCCTGGTGTGTCGGTTTTGGCTCGTAGCGCACCGACCACTGATGCAGCCCGCGTGCCGGCGCGACCGACACGGATGGATCGCGGGCGATTGCGCCGTCGACGAGTGATGCCAGCCACTCGGGTGTCGCACGACCCTGGCCGATCTTCACGAGCGCACCGGTGAACGACCGCATCATGCCGCGCAGGAATGCGTCGGCGTGGACGGTGATCGCGACGGTTTCGAGCACCGGCTCGCCGGGGTGCGTTGCCTGGGTGTCAGGGAGTGCGTCGTGGTCGATGCTGACCGACGTCACGTGGCGAATGGTGCTCCCGCCGGCGCGTGGTGCGGTTCCGAACGCCGCAAAATCGTGCTTGCCAGCGAGGTGAGCCGCGCCTGAGCGCATCGCATCGGTGTCCAGTGGTCCGCGCACGGTCCACGCATTGCGGCGCATCACCGGCGACCTGCCCTCCCTGCACACGACGAGATAGCGATACGTCCGCTCGACCGCATCACGACGCGCATGGAAGCCGTCGGGCCGGATCGCGACAGTGCGGACCGCAAGGTCGGCGGGGAGCGTTGCGTTGAGTGCGTTGCGCAGGGTGTCGGGCGCCCACGCGCGCTCGAGCGTGCAGCCGACCACCTGGCCGTGCGCGTGCGCCCCCGAGTCGGTGCGCCCGGCCGCGGTGAGCGCCGGCGTCTCGGACGTGACCGCACGCAGCGCGTCGCTGAAGACGCCCATCGCGGTCCGCACTGTCGGCTGGATCTGCCAGCCGGCAAAATCGGTGCCGTCGTACTCGAGGGTGAGGCTGTATGTGGGCACGCGTGAACCGTTCCTACTCGACCAGCTCGATGATGGCCATCGGGGCTGCGTCACTGCGCCGCGGCGGCAGCTTGACCACCCGCGTGTAGCCGCCGGGACGCTCCTTGTAGCGCTCGAGATAGGTCGAGAAGAGCTTGTTCGAAACCTCGCGGTCGTTGACGTAAAGCGCAACCTTGCGGCGCGCGTTGAGGTCGTCGGGCTTGGCGTCGGTGATGACGCGCTCGACCCATCGACGCAATTCCTTGGCCTTCGCCTCAGTGGTCGTGATCCGGCCGTAGCGCAGCAATGAGGTCACCTGGTTGCGCGTCATCGACTGGCGATGCGCCGCGCTGCGCCCGAACTTCCGACCGGCGATGCGATGTCGCATGAGTGGTCCCGGTTACCTCGCCATCGGCTGGAACAGGGTGTCCAGCTCTTCGGGGGTGACCAGTTCGCGCTGCACGAGCTTCTCGCGAATCTCATCGAGCGACTTCTGACCGAAGTTGCGCAAGGTGAGCAGCTCTTCCTGCTTCATCGCCACCAGCTGGCCGACCTTGGTGATGTCGTTCGCCTTGAGGCAGTTGAGCGCGCGAACACTGAGCTCGAGGTCCTCGATCGGCACGTCGGCGAGGCGGCTCGGGAGGTCGTTGCCGCGTGCCTGGCGCTGCTGAGGGGCGGCGAGGTTGTCGCCGAACCGGACGAAGAGCCCGAGGTGATCCGTGAAGAGGCCGGCGGCGCGGCTGACCGCTTCCACCGGGGCCAGGGTTCCGTCGGTCCACACCTCGACGACCAGCTTGTCCCACTCGGTCTCCTGGCCGACGCGGGTCTTCTCCACGAAGAAGTTGGCCTTGCGGACTGGCGTGAAGATGGCGTCGATCGGGATCACGCCGATCGCCTGGCCTTCCTTCTTGTTGCGCTCCGCAGTGACGTATCCCTTGCCGCGCTCGACCATCAGGTCCATGCGCAACTGTGCCTTGGGCGAATCCAGGGTTGCGATGTGCTGACCGGGGTTGCGGATCTCGATGTCGCTCGGGCACTCGATGTCGCCGGCGGTGACGTCGCGAGGGCCATGCTGATCGATGCTGATGCGCACCGGGTCGGCGCTGTGGGAGAGGACGTTGATCTCCTTGATATTCAGCAGGATCTCGGTCACGTCTTCTTTGACGTTCTCGATCGAGCTGAATTCGTGAGCGATGCCCTCGATGGAGACCGAGGTGATCGCGGCGCCAGGGAGCGAGGAGAGCAGCACGCGGCGCAGCGAGTTGCCGAGCGTGACGCCGAATCCGGGCTCGAGCGGCTCGATCTCGAACTTGCCGTAATCGGCGCTGCTCTCGATCTCCTTGACCGCGGGTGTAGTCATCATGTCAATTGCCATTCAGGACTCCTCAACAGGGAACAGGGGCGTTGCGCCGATCCCGGCGCGGAGCATTGTCATCTCGAGTAGTACTCCACGATGAGCTGCTCTTCGATTTGTTGTTCCATCTCATGGCGCTCCGGCAAACGTGTGACCGTGCCCCGCAGCGCCGCAGCGTCGAGGGTGAGCCAGTCGGGGACCGACCTGCCCGACACGAGCGCCTGCGCGTTCTCGAGCACCAGCATCTTGCGGCTGCGCTCGCGAACCTCGACCACGTCACCGGGGCGCAACTGCGCCGACGCAATGTTGAGCGCCTTGCCGTTGACCCTGAAATGGCGATGGCTGACGAGCTGGCGCGCCTCCCGGCGCGAGCTGGCGAGCCCGAGGCGGTAGACGATGTTGTCGAGCCGGCGCTCGAGCTGCTGGAGCAGGACCGTGCCGGTGACGCCCTCGGCACCCTCAGCACGTTCGAAATAGCGCCGGAACTGGGTCTCGAGGACGCCGTAGATGCGCCGTGCCTTCTGCTTCGCCCGGAGCTGGATGCCGTAGTCGCTCGCCTTGCGACGGCGCGCGAGCCCGTGCTGCCCTGGGAGCAGACCACTGCGCTTGTCGAACGTGCAGTTGGTCACGCACTTCGCGCCCTTCAGGTAGAGCTTGGCGCCCTCGCGGCGGCACAGACGGCAGACAGGACCCGCTTGATTGGCCATGGATCCCCTAGACCCGGCGCCGCTTGGGCGGGCGGCAACCGTTGTGCGGGATCGGTGTCACGTCGGAGATGGCGCTGACATCGAGCCCGCTCGCCTGCAGGCTGCGGATGGCGGCCTCACGGCCGGCCCCCGGACCCTTGACGAAGATCTCGATCGACTTCAGACCGTGCTCCATCGCACGACGCGCGGCGGCCTCGGCGGTGACCTGCGCGGCGAACGGCGTGCTCTTGCGCGAACCCTTGAATCCCTGCGCGCCCGCCGACCCCCAGGCGATGACGTTGCCGTCGGGGTCGGTGAGGCTGACGATGGTGTTGTTGAACGTCGCCAGCACGTGCGCCTGACCCACAGCGATGTTCTTGCGCTCGCGGCGACGGGTCCGGACGACTTTCTTCTTCTTGGCCATGACTATTTCGTCGCCTTCTTCCGGCGGACGCCGACGGTCTTCTTGGGACCGCGACGGGTCCGGGCATTGGTCCTGGTGCGCTGACCGCGGACCGGTAGTCCGCGCCGATGGCGCAGGCCGCGGTAGGTGCCGATCTCGGTCAGGCGCTTGATGTTGAGCGCGATCGTTCGGCGCAGATCGCCTTCCACCCTGCCCTGCAGCTGCTTCGCGATGACGTCGCGCAACTTCCCGACCTGAGCATCGCTCAGATCCTTGGTGCGCGTGTCCGGCGCCACGCCGGCCAGGGACAGCATTCGCTTGGCTGTGGTCCGGCCGATGCCGTAGATGTACGTGAGGGCGATCTCGATCCGCTTGTCCCGAGGGACGTCAACGCCGGCGATACGTGCCATTGCCTGCCGTTACCCCTGCCGCTGCTTGTGTTTCGGGTTCTCGCAGATCACTCTCACCGCGCCGTGGCGTTTGATGATCTTGCAGCGCTCACACAGGCGCTTGACCGATGCTCTGACCTTCATCCTGGTGACGAATTCCTCATGGTTGGCGGCGTAGGGAGCCGATGGCAAGTGCTCGATGCGTCCCGGGGCGATCCGTGACGCTGGTGCCGGCGGTACCCCGTTGCGTGCGCGCCGAACCAGGCTCATGCGAGAGCCCGAGGCAATGAGTATAAACCGCACCCCGGCCGGCAGGCAAATCGACGCCTCTCACGATTTCGCGTCTGCCAGCACGCGGTCGGGGCGCAGGGTCAGGACCTCCGGTCCGGACTCGGTGATCGCGACCGTGTGCTCGAAGTAACAGGAGAGCTTGCCGTCGGACGTGACGACGGTCCAGTCGTCATCGAGAACCCGCGTGTCGGCACGGCCAAGGTTGACCATCGGCTCGATGGCGATGACGTAGCCGGGCTTGAGCAGGTTGCCAGTCCCGGGGCGGCCGTAATTGGGCACCTGCGGCAGCTCGTGCATGTCCCGGCCGATGCCATGGCCCACGTACTGGCGCACCACCGAGTACCCGTTCGCCTCCACGAAGGTCTGGACAGCGGCGCCGATGTCACCGATGTGGTTGCCCGGCTGGGCTGCGGCGATGCCGAGGTCGAGTGCTTCGCGGGTGGTGTCGATCAGGCGACGCACCTCCGGAGACGCCTCGCCGCACTCGACCGAGAGCCCGCTGTCCGCCCACCAACCCTCGAGGATCAGCCCGCAGTCGAGCGAGACGAGGTCCCCATCCTTGATCACCTGCGGACCGGGAATCCCGTGCACCACCTGGTCATTGATCGAGACGCAGAGGGAGTTGGGGAATCCCTGGTATCCGAGGAACCCGGGGATGCAATGGTGGTCGCGAATGAACGTCTCCGCCTCGCTGTCGAGGTCGAGCGTGGTGATTCCCGGGCGAACCGAGCTCGCCAGCTGGGCCAGGCAGGCACCGAGGATCTTCCCGGAGACCCGCATCTTCTCGACCTCGTCCGGCCGCTTCAAGCGGAAGCTGTCGACCGCGTGTGTGCTCATGAGTTCCCCACGGCGGCGCCGTTGTGTTTGAGGGATTCGATGATTCGTTCGGTGATCGCGTCGATGTCACCGACCCCGTTGATCGCCTCGATTCGTGTGCCGGCTTCTCTGTAGTGGTCGAGCACGGGAGCGGTGTCCTGGCGATAGACCATAAGCCGCTGGGCCAATCCCTCGGCGGTGTCATCGCTGCGTCCCTCGGTCGTGGCCCGCTTGAGGATCCGCGCTTTGAGCTCGTCGTCGGGAACCTCGAGCGAGACCACGTCATCCACGTTCGTGTCGCGCCGGCCGAGCATCGCGTCGAGGGTGACCGCCTGGGGCACGGTGCGAGGAAAGCCGTCGAGGAGGACACCACTGATCGCATCCGGCTGGCCGAGGCGGCCCTCGATCATGCGAACGACGAGGTCGTCCGGGACGAGCCCACCAGAATCCATGATCGGCTTGGCCTCGCGGCCGAGCGCAGTGTCGCGGGCGACCTCGTCGCGGAGCATGTCCCCCGCCGCGACGTGGGGGACGCCCAGGCGCACCGCGACTCGCGAGGCCTGCGTTCCCTTGCCACTGCCGGGAGGACCGAACATCAAGGCGATCATTTGATGAACCCCTTGTACTGGCGCATGAGCAGCTGAGTCTCGATCTGTTTCATGGTGTCGAGCGCCACACCGACCACGATGAGGATCGCCGTGCCGCCCAGGTAGAGGCTGGTCGACGGGACCCCGGTGAGGATCGAGGTCAGCAATGGCAGCACCACGGTGATCAGCGCGAGAAAGAGCGCCCCGGCGAGCGTGATCCTGCCCATCACCTTGCCGAGGTACTCGGCGGTGCTCCTTCCTGGCCGGATGCCGGGTATGAACGTCGATTGCTTCTTCAGGTTGTCTGCGACGTCCACGGGGTCGAACACGATCGCCGTGTAGAAGTATGTGAATCCCATCACGAGCAGGAAGTAGATGGCGTTGTACACGACGTTCAGGAAGATGTTGCCGCCGGTCGCCTGCCAGTTGGTGGTGATCCACATTGCAACGGACTGTGTCCAGCCGCCGCTGCTCTGAAAGAGGTTGGCGAAGATGGTCGGGAACGTCATGATCGAGATGGCGAAGATGATCGGGATGACACCAGCGGCGTTGACTCGCAATGGTAAGAAGTTGCGCCTCCCCTGCGCGGCCTGCCCGGTGCGCACGTTGAGGACCCGTTGCGCAGACTGGACCGGCACTTTCCGCTGGGCCTGCTGCACCTCGATGACGCCTGCCGTCACTGCGACGGCGATGATCGCCATGATCACGATCTGAATGATGTGCGCGGTGCCACCGGTGCCGCCGTAGCCGACGATCGCCGCCGGGAGCCGGCCGATGATGCCGACGAAGATGATCAGCGACACCCCGTTGCCGACACCGTACTCGGTGATCAGCTCACCGAGCCACATCGCGATGACCGTGCCCGCGGTGAGCGTGAGGATGATGCTGATCTGGGTCGCCGCAGTCGGGTTGGCGATGATCGGACCGGCATTGCCGACCGGCTGCTCGAACAACGCGAGATACCCGAAGGCCTGGAGCATCGCCAGGGGCACGGTGAGCCAGCGCGTGTAGCGGGTGATCTTCTTGCGGCCGATCTCCCCTTCCTTGCTCAGCTCCTTGAGCCGGACGGAGACCACCGTCATGAGCTGCATGATGATCGTGGCGTTGATGTAGGGATTGAGTCCGAGCGCGACCAGCGTGAAGCGCTGCAGGCCACCGCCGCTGAAGAGGTTGAGCAGGCCGAGCAGCGTATTGCCGGAGAAGAGTTCCGCGAGCGCCTTCGCGTTCGTGCCCGGGATGGCGATGGCGGCGAGGATTCGGAATGCCGCCAGCAACCCGAGGGTGAAGAGCAGCTTCCGACGCAGCTCCGGGATGCGGATCGCCTGACCGAGCGCCTCGAGGAGGTTCACTCCCTGTCCTCGGTCTCCGCCTCGTGTTCGTGTGGTGCGTCCGGCTCGGGAGCCGTGGCTACTGCGCCGTCGCCGTCGCGAGCGGTCTGTCGTTTGCCGCCGCGCTCGGCGCGATCCCGCGCGGGTTTGGCTGCTGGCGTCGCGTCCGCACCCTTGACGCGTTTCTTCCCGTCGGGCTTGGCCACCGGCTCGGCAGGCGTCGCCGGGCGGCTGAGCAACTCTGCACGCGCCACCACGGCATCGGCCTTGCGCTGCTCGCGCTTGCCGACCGGCGCCGCGCCTTCGGCGGCGGGCTGCGGGCCGAGCAATTCGACAGAACCACCAGCGGACTCGACGGCCGTACGCGCCGCGGCCGAGATCCGGTGCACGCGAAGGGTCAGCGCATGGCCGAGGTGGCCCGCCGCGAGCACCTTCACGGATGAGGACGCGCGCGGGATCAGACCCGCTTCGGTGAGCACGTCCGGATCGACAACGCTGTTCTTCTCGAAGCGCACGAGCTTGCCGAGGTTGACGACGACGTACTCATGACGCCAGCGATTGTGGAAGCCGCGGAGCTTGGGCAGCCGCTGCTTGAGCGGCATCTGGCCGCCTTCGAATCCGGTGGGCAGCCCGACGCTCGACCGCGATCCCTGGCCTTTCTGGCCGCGACCACTGGTCTTGCCCTGGCCGGCACCCTGGCCGCGACCGACCCGTTTGCGCGGCCGCCGGCTGCCCTTGGCGGGGCTCAGTTCATGCAGCTTCACGCAGCGTTCTCGGACTCGGCCGCGAGATCCTGGAGGAGGGCGACGCCTGCCGGCGAATCGGCGGGCTCACCATTCACCGCCACCAGGTGGCGCACCTTGTGGACCATGCCCCGGATCGACGGCGTGGCCTCGTGCTCGACGGTGTGGTTGAGCTTGCGTAGACCGAGCGCCGCGACTGTCGCCTTCTGGTCCCACGCATAGCCGATCGCGCTCTTGCGGTAGGTCACTCGAACCGTGCTCATGGCAGCACGACCTCGGTGGCCGGGGCCTCCGATACCGCCGGGGTCCGTCCCAGCATCCGGTCGGCCATCTTGCGACTGCCCACGATCTGCTCGGGCGTCCTGCCGCGCAACTCGGCCACGGCGGCCAGGGTCCTGAGGCTCGCGAGCGCCGAGACGGTGGCACGGACGACGTTGATCGGGTTGTCGGTGCCCAGGCTCTTGGTCAGGATGTCCTTGATGCCGGCTGCCTCGACGACCGCGCGCATCGAGCTGCCGCTGATGACCCCGGTTCCCGGAACGCCCGGCTTGAGCATCACCTTGGCGGCGCCGAGCTTGTAGCGCACCTCGTGCGGAATGGTCGTGCCGACCATGGGGACGGTGATCATGTGTTTCTTGGCATCGTCGACGCCCTTGCGGATGGCATCCGGCACCTCGCCGGCCTTGCCGAGCCCCGCGCCGACGCGGCCCTTGCCGTCACCCACGACGACGAGCGCGCTGAACGAGAAGCGCCGTCCGCCCTTGACCACTTTCGCGACGCGGTTGAGCGAGACGATCTTCTCCTGGAACTCGCTGCCGCGATCATCGCGGCGGTCCATGCGCATGCCCATCTAGAACTTCAACCCGCCTTCGCGGGCAGCCTCAGCGAGCGCCTTGACCCGGCCGTGGAAGAGATAGCCGGCGCGGTCGAACACCACGGTGTCGACGCCGGCGGCCTTTGCGCGCTCGGAGATGGTCTTGCCGATCGCGGATGCCCCGGCGGTCGTGCACGCGTTGGCGTCACCGAGGACCGCGCGCAGCGCCGGCTCGGTGGTCGACGCGGCGACCAGGGTCCGGCCCGTGGAGTCGTCGACGAGCTGTGCACCGATATGCCGGAGGCTGCGGAATACCGCGAGGCGTGGACGCGCAGCCGTTCCGGACACGTGCTTGCGCACCCGGCGGTGGCGCCGAGCGCGGGCGGCGCGTCGATCGTGCTTCGTGAACATGCTGATCAGCCTTCTACTTGAGTACGTCGATTCGTTACTTGGTCTTGCCGGTTACTTGGTCTTCCCCGCCTTGCCGGACTTGCCGGCCTTGCGGCGGAGCTTCTCGCCGCGGTACAGGATGCCCTTTCCCTTGTACGGCTCCGGCTTCCGGAAGGAGCGGATCTTGGCGGCCACCTGGCCGACCACCTCCTTGTCCGAGCCGCTGATCGAGATCTGGGTGGGCACGGGGACGTCGATATTGATCCCCTCCGGCGGCGTGTAGCGGATGGGATGCGAGTAGCCGAGCGTGAGGATCAGGTCACCGCCCTGGCGGGCGGCACGGAAGCCGACGCCGACCAGGTCGAGGTCGCGGGTGAACCCGCCGCTGACGCCCTGGACCATGTTCGCGACCAGCGTCCTGGTCAACCCGTGCAAGGAGCGATGAATGCGCGCATTGGAGGGACGGTCGACGGTGATCGTCCCGGTCTCGACGTTGATGAGCATCGACGGCGCAAACGTGCGCTGCAGTGTCCCCCGCGAGCCGGTGACGCTGAGCCGGTTGCCGGTCTCGAGGGCGACCTGAACGCCGTCGGGAACGGGGATCGGAAGCTTGCCGATGCGCGACATCAGATCCGACCTACCACACGAACGCGACGACTTCGCCGCCCAATCCAGCTCGCTGCGCCGCGCGACCGGTCATCAGCCCGCGCGACGTCGAGATGATCGCGACCCCCAGACCGCCGAGGACGCGAGGAATCTCGGATTTGCGCGCGTACACGCGCAGCCCGGGCCGGCTGATCCGGCGCAAGCCGGAGAGCGCGCGTCCGCGGGGGCTTCCCGGCTTGAGCGTGACCGTGAGCAGTTGCATCGGCGCTTCACCCGAGACCTCGTACCCGTCGACGAAACCCTCCTCGGTGAGCACGCGCGCGATCTCGACCTTCATCTTCGACACCGGGATCTCCACGGTGCGGTGATGGGCCTGGTTGGCGTTGCGGATGCGGGTCAGCATGTCCGCGATGCTGTCACTGGTCATGGATCACCACGAGCTCTTCTGGACGCCAGGAATCTGTCCGATGCTGGCGAGTTGGCGGAAACAGATACGGCACATGCCGAATTTGCGCATGTAGGCACGCGGGCGACCGCAGACACCGCAGCGGTGGTGCGCCTGCGTGGAGTACCGGGCCGGCCGGTTCGCCTTGGCGATCAGCGACTTCTTTGCCATCGGTCAGTTCTTCCTGAAGGGCATCCCGAGCCCGGTGAGAAGTGAGCGGCCCTCCGCGTCCGTACGGGCAGTGGTCACGATGCATACCTCCAGCCCGCGAAGCTTGTCGATCTTGTCGTAGTCGATCTCCGGAAAGACGAGTTGCTCGCGCAACCCGAGGGTGTAGTTGCCATGGCCATCGAACGCTTTCGGGTCGACGCCGCGGAAGTCTCGAATGCGTGGGAGTGCCACGTTCAGCAACTTGTCGAGGAAGTCGAACATCCGCCGTCCCCGCAGGGTCACTTTGACACCGATGGGCATCCCTTCGCGCAGCTTGAACGCGGCCACCGACTTTCGCGCCCGGATGACGATGGGCGCCTGGCCGGTGATCAGTTTCAGATCGGCGATGGCGGCATCGATGGCACGCGCGTTGGTGATCGCCTCGCCGAGACCGATGTTGATGACCACCTTCTCGACGGACGGCACCTGCATGGCGTTGAGATAGCGGAATTCCGCAACCAGCGACGGCACGATCTCGTCGATGTAGCGACGGCGCAGACGGGGTAGTTCGGCAGTCTGGACGGCCATCAGACCTGCGCCCTGTCGAACGTTTCGCCGCACTTCTTGCACACGAGGACGCGCCGCCCGAGGTCGTTCACGCCGTGGGCGACGCGCGTGGTCTTGTCGCATCGATTGCACACCAGCATCACGTTGCTGTACGCAACCGGTCCGTCGAAGTCGACGATGCCGCCCTGGATGTTGCCTTTGACACCGGACTTCGTGTGCCGCTTGAGGAGGTTCACACCTCGCACCGCGACGCGCTGCTGATCGGGGAGGATGCGCTCGACGACGCCACGCTTGCCCTTGTCCTTGCCGCTGATGACCTCGACGTTGTCACCCTTGCGGATATCGAGCGGGCGCAGATGTCCACGTGCCCACCCCTCGTGGATGAGCGTGGCACGGCGTCTGCGTTCGACTCTCGTCGCCATCTCAGATCACCTCCGGCGCGAGGCTGACGATCTTCATGAAGTTGCGCTCGCGCAGCTCGCGCGCGACCGGGCCGAAGATGCGCGAACCGCGCGGGTTGTTCTGGGGTGTGATCAGCACCGCGGCGTTCTCGTCGAAGCGGATGTTGCTCCCGTCGGGGCGCTTGTACTCCTTGGTGGTGCGCACCACGACGGCGCGAACCACGTCGCCCTTCTTCACCTGCGCGTTCGGCTGCGCCACCTTGACGGTGCCGATGATGACGTCGCCCACGGAAGCGTACTTCCGGTAGCTGCCACCGAGCACGCGGATGCAGAGGAGCTCGCGCGCGCCGCTGTTGTCTGCCACCTTGAGCACGGATTCCTGCTGGATCATGTCAGCGAGCCTTCTCCAAGACTTCGGCCACACGCCAGCGTGTTTCCTTGGAGATGGGGCGGGTTTCGACGATGCGCACGCGATCGCCGACGCTGCAGGTGTTCTCCTCGTCGTGGACCTTGAAGCGCCGTGTGTGACGGACGACCTTCTTGTAGAGCGGATGCGGCTTGAGCATCTGCACGAGCACGATCACGGTCTTCTCCATCTTGTCGCTCACGACCACACCGTCGCGGACCTTGCGGCGCGTACGGGTGCTGGGAGCTGCGTCACTCATCGACATCCTCCTGGGCGTCGACGGCTTCCGCGACTTCGCGCGTCGGCTCTTGCGCGGGCTCCGAGGACTCGGCGACGGGAACTGCGGCGGGAACGACTGCCGGCACCTCGAGGCGTCCGGCGGGCTTGGCACGCGGCGCACGCGCCGGCTTCGGCTTCGGCGCGACCGGGCGAGCGGCTGCCTGCTCGATCAGCGCGGGACGGAGGCCGCGCTCGATCTCGATCTTCACGGTCATCGCGCGGGCGATCTCGTGCCTGATCTCGCGAACCTGGCGGTGGTTCTCCACCTGCCCGGTCGCCTGCTGGAAGCGCACCTCGAAGAGCCGCCGGCGCTGCTTGCTCAGATGATCATCGAGCTCGACCACGGTCATCCTGCGCAGGTCGTTGAGCGCATCGGTCTGCTTGGTCATGGGGTCGCGACCTCGAGATCGGACCCGGTCTCCTCGCGAACGAGGAAGCGCGTCTTGATGGGCAGCTTGAACGCGGCGAGGCGCATCGCCTCCTGCGCCGTCTCGCGAGTGACGCCTGCCATCTCGAAGAGCACGCGCCCGGGAAGCACCACGGCGACCCAGCCCTCGGGCTGGCCCTTGCCGCTTCCCATGCGGGTCTCCGCAGGCTTCTTGGTGAATGCATGGTCCGGAAAGATGCGAATCCAGATCTTGCCGCCACGCTTGACATGACGGGTCATGGCTCGCCGCGCAGCTTCGATCTGCCGGTTGGTCATCCAGCACTGCTCGGTCGCCTGCAGACCGTACGTCCCGAAGTCGAGCTTGTTGCCGCGCTGGGCAGCACCGGTCCTGCGCCCGCGGTGGAGCTTGCGATGTTTGGTTCGCTTCGGCATCAACATCGCTACTCCTCCTCTTCCTCGACGCTCTCGGCCGGCGCGTCGGCTTTCTTGACCACCTTCTTGGGCGCGCGAGCGACCGAGGCGGGCTTCTTCGCGGCGACCGGCTTGCGCCGCGCCGGAGCACGCTTGGGAGTCAGCTTCTCGACCTTCTCACCGCCGGCCGCAGGGTCGACCCCGGCAGCCGCGATGACCTCCTCATCCTCGTCGATCTCGACGATGTCCTCGGCTGGGGCTTCTTCAGTGTCCACGTCGGGAATCTCGATCGCCTCGGTGACGACCGCCACCTCTTCGGCGGGAATCTCGGCAATGCGGGCTGCGGGCACGGGCACGCGGTCCTCGAGGCCGCGATCCTCAGCGCGATCCTTGCCGGGCGCGATCGGCTCGCCGGTCGCGGTGACGAAGTCACCAAGGTAGAGCCAGCACTGCACGCCGATGCGCCCGAAGGTGGTGCGCGCCTCGGCCTTGCCGTAGTCGATGTTGGCGCGCAACGTGTGCAGGGGCACGCGACCGTCGCGGTCCCACTCGCGGCGGGACATTTCAGAACCACCGAGCCTGCCGCTCACCTGGATCTTCACGCCCTTGGCGCCCGCGCGCATGCTCCGCATCAGCGTCTGCTTGAGCGCTCGCCGGAACGCGATCCGCTTCTCGAGCTGGGATGCGACGTTCTCGGCGACCAGGGTCGCATCGAGCTCGGGCGTCTTGATCTCGTGGATGGTGACGCGCACCTTCTTGCCGGAGATCCGTTCGAGCTCGTCGCGGAGGGCGTCCACCGACGCACCCTGCTTGCCGATCACGATGCCGGGCTTGGCTGTCTGGATGATCACGGTGAGCTGGTTGGCACTGCGCTCGGTCTCGATGCGTGCGAGGCCGGCGTTGCGCAAGCGGCTGCCGATGAGGCGCCGCATGGCGATGTCCTCATGCAGGAGCTTGGTGTATTCCTTGTCGGCGTACCAGCGCGCGTCCCAGTTGCGGTAGACGCCGAGCCGGAACCCGATCGGATTGACTTTCTGACCCATCTACTCAGCCTCTTCCGTTGTCGGCTTGGGTGCACGGCGGCGCGCCGGGCGTGGCCTGGCTGCGGGTGTCTCGCCGCCCGCGGCCGGGGTGGTCGCGGCGGCAGGCGTGACCACCGGAGTCGGGAGCACGGTGCGCGGCATCTTCACGGCCTTGCGCTGGCGCACGTTCGCGGGCGCCACGTCGTCGGTCACGAACGCACGAAGATGGCTCGTCCGCTTGAAGATACTGCCCGCCATACCGCGCGGCTTGGCACGCCACCGCTTGATGATCATGGCCCCATCAACCTCGACACGAGCGACCCGCAATGAGGACGCGTCGAGGTTGTAGTTGTGCTCGGCGTTGGCCGCGGCCGACTTGATCACCTTGGCGATATCGACCGCTGCGGAGCGTGGTGAATAGCGCAGCACGACCAGTGCCTCGGCAACCGGCAGCCCGGTGACCATCGCCGAGACGAGGCGAGCCTTGCGAGCGGTGGTGCGAACCCATTTCGCGGTGGCGACAACTTCCATCTCGTCCTACTTCAGCGCCGTGCTGCGTTCGGTGTGGTGGCCGTGCCCGCGATACCGGCGGGTATGCGCGAATTCACCGAGCTTGTGTCCGACCATCGTCTCCGTGATGAGCACGGGGACATGCTTACGCCCGTCGTGCACCGCGATGGTGTGGCCGACCATCTCCGGGAAGATGTCGCTGCGGCGCGACCAGGTCTTGATGATCCGCTTCTCGCGTGACATGTTGAGCTGCTGCACCTTCTTGAGAAGGTGGTCATCGCAGAACGGTCCTTTCTTGAGCGAGCGACCCATGGTTACTTGTCCCGCCGGCGCACGATCATCCGATCAGTGCTCTTGTTGTGACGGGTGCGATAACCGAGCGCGGGCTTGCCCCATGGGGTCTGCGGGTTGCCACCCGCACCGCTCCGTCCTTCGCCGCCGCCGTGAGGATGATCGAACGGGTTCATGGTCATGCCACGAACCGACGGGCGGATCCCCCGCCATCTCGACTTGCCCGCCTTACCGACGACCTCGTTCTCGTGGTCGACGTTGCCGACCTGTCCGATCGTCGCCCGGCAGCGAACGTCAATGAGGCGGACCTCTCCACTCGGCATGCGCACCTGCGCGTAGGCGCCTTCCTTGGCGAGGAGCTGCGCGGCTGTGCCCGCGCTGCGCACCAGCTGGCCGCCGCGGCCGAGCTTGACCTCGAGGTTGTGAATCGTCGTGCCGAGCGGAATGTTCATGATCGGCAGCGCGCACCCGGGACGGATCTCGGCAGCGTCACCCGAGCTGATCACATCACCCACGCCGAGCCCGTGCGGCGAGAGGATGTAGCGCTTGTCGCCGTCCGCGTAGACCACGAGCGCGATCCGCGCACTGCGGTTCGGGTCGTACTCGATCGTCTGCACCTTGCCGGGGACTCCGTCCTTCTGGCGCTTGAAGTCGATCAGTCGGTACGTCTTCTTGTGACCGCCGCCCTGGTGACGCACGGTGATGCGCCCGGACGCGTTGCGCCCGCTGTGCTTCTTGAGATGCTCGACCAACTGGCGCTGCGGCGCGCTCTTGGTCACACCCTCGAAGCTGCTCACCGACATGAATCGGCGGCCGGGGCTCGTTGGCTTGTACTTCTTCGTCGGCACTATCTAGACGCCTTCAAAAAGGCCTTCGATCTTCTGGCCCGCGCCGAGAGTCACGATTGCCTTCTTCCAGTCGGGGCTCTGTCCGAGCACCCGTGTCTGCCCGCGCGAACGGCGACGCTTCTTGCCGCGCACGTTGATCGTGTTGACGTCGATGACGGTGATCTTCTGATCGGCGAACGCCTCTTCGAGCGCACGCCGGATCTGGATCTTGGTCGCCGACGGGTGGCAGCGGAACACATACCGTCCCGACGCCATCGACGCGTACGACTTCTCGCTGATGACCGGCAGGACGAGGACCTGTTCGAAGCTGCGGCCCGCGGTCATGCGAACGCCTCCTCGATGTGCTCGATGGCATCGCGGGTGACGATCACCGTGTCGGCGCCAATGATGTCGCGCACCGACAGGTTGCCCGCGAGCGTGAGCCGCACCTCGGGAATGTTGCGCGCACTCTTCTCGAGCATCTCGTTGTGCGAACCGAGCACGACGAGCACCCGGCGCGGCGCCGCGACGCTGCGAATCAGGTCCGCGACCGCCCTGGTGCGCGGCGCCTCGAGCTCGAATCCTTCGAGGACGAGCAGGCCACCGTCCTGCGCCTTCGCCGAGAGTGCGCTGCGTAGCGCGAGCCGGCGCTGCTTGCGCGGCATGTCGATCCGGTAGGAGCGCGGGTGCGGGCCGAAGACAACACCGCCGCCCTCCCAGTGCGGGGCTCGCGTGGAACCCTGGCGAGCGCGCCCGGTGCCCTTCTGGCGCCATGGCTTGCGGCCGCCGCCGCGAACATCGCTGCGCGTCTTGGTGGACGACGTGCCCTGGCGCCCGTTGGCAAGCTGCCGGATCAGCGCCTGATGCATCACGGGCTCGTTCGGCTCGATGCCGAAGATGCCCTCGGGAAGCTCAACGCTGCCCGTCTCGACTCCGGCCTGATCGATCACTCGCGCAGTGCTCATGCCGACGCCCCGATGGTCGCCGAGCGGTCGCTGTCGCGGATCATCACGACCTGGTTCTTGTGTCCAGGGACCGACCCGTGCACCAGCAGCAGGTTGCGCTCCGTGTCCACGCGAACCACTTCGAGATTGCGCACGGTGACCTGGGTTGCCCCGTGCTGGCCGGCCATCTTCATGCCCTTGAACACGCGTGCCGCGTCGGTGGAGCCGATCGAGCCCGCCTGCTTGATGTTGTGCGAACCATGTGACACAGGGCCACGGTGGAAGTTGTGGCGCTTGTGCTGTCCGGAGAACCCCTTGCCCTGGCTCACGCCGGTCACGTCGATGCGCTGCCCGGCAGTGAACATCTCGACGCTGAGGCGGGTGCCCACCGCGACGTCGCCGGCATCGCGGAGCTCCTTCAGCCGCGAGTGCGGCTGCAGTCCGGCACGCTTGAAATGCCCGCGCATCGGCTTGGAGGTGCGCTTCACCGCCTTGTCGCCGAAACCGAGTTGGACCGCCTCATACCCATCGGAACCGACGGTCTTGCGCTGCACGACATGGCACGTGTCCGCCTCGAGCACGGTGACCGGGACCGACGTTCCATGTGGCGTGAAGATCTGGGTCATGCCCACCTTGCGGGCGAGAATGCCTTTGCTCACAGCTTGATCTCGATGTTGACGCCGCTCGGGAGGTTGAGGCGCATGAGTGCGTCGACCACCTTGGGGTTGGCGTCGAGGATGTCGAGGATCCGCTTGTGCGTGCGCATCTCGAACTGCTCTCGCGAGTCCTTGTCGATGAACGGCGAGCGCACCACCGTGTACTTGTTGATGGTGGTGGGCAGCGGCACCGGTCCAGCGACTCGCGTCCCCGTGCGGGTAGCCGTCTCCACGATCTTGGACGCGGCCTGATCGAGGACGCGGTGATCGTATGCCTTGAGGCGGATGCGAATCTTCTGGGGCACGGTGTTCCTGCGGTTCCTCTGCTCTGCTTATCGAGTGTCTATTTGTCGATCGATGTGACGGCGCCGGCACCCACGGTACGGCCGCCCTCGCGAATCGCGAAGCGCATGCCGTCCTCGACGGCGATCGGGGTGATCAGCTCGATGCCCATCTCGACGTTGTCCCCGGGCATGCACATCTCCTGGCCGTCCGGGAGCGCGATGGTACCCGTCACGTCGGTGGTCCTGATGTAGAACTGCGGACGATAGCCGGTGAAGAACGGCGTGTGCCGTCCACCCTCGTCCTTGCTCAGCACGTAGACCTGGGCCTTGAACTTGGTATGCGGGGTGATCGTTCCCGGCTTGGCGAGCACCTGGCCGCGCTCGACATCCTCACGCTTGATGCCGCGGAGCAGGCACCCGACGTTCATGCCGGCCTCACCGGCGTCCAGCAGCTTGTGGAACATCTCGACACCGGTCACGGTCGACTTGACGGTGTCCTTGATGCCGACGATCTCCACCGCCTCGTTGACCTTGACGATGCCGCGGTCGATGCGGCCCGTGACCACGGTGCCGCGACCTTCGATCGAGAACACGTCCTCGATCGGCATCATGAACGGCTTGTCCACCGGGCGGATCGGCACCGGGATGTAGGTGTCGACGGCGTCCATGAGCTTGAGCACACCGTCGACCGCGTCCTTGTCGCCCTCGAGCGCCTTGAGCGCCGAGACGCGGACCACGGGCAGGTCGTCGCCGGGGAAGTCATACCGGCTCAGAAGCTCACGAACCTCGAGCTCGACGAGCTCGAGCAGCTCCTCGTCGTCGACGGCGTCGCACTTGTTCAGTGCGACGACGATGTACGGCACACCGACCTGGCGCGCGAGCACGATGTGCTCCCGCGTCTGCGGCATCGGACCGTCCGTCGCCGCGACGACTAGGATGGCTCCGTCCATCTGGGCGGCGCCGGTGANNCAGTCGACGTGCGCGTAGTGGCGCGTCGCCGTCTCGTACTCGACGTGGGCGGTCGCGATCGTGATGCCGCGCGCCTTCTCCTCAGGAGCGTTGTCGATCTTGTCGAACGAGACGAACGCGTTGTCGCCTCCGACGTTCTCGGAGAGGACCTTGGTGATGGCAGCCGTGAGCGTCGTCTTGCCATGGTCGATGTGACCGATGGTTCCGACATTCACATGCGGCTTGGTGCTCGAGTATTTCTTCTTGCCCATTTCGTCCTCTACTGAACTCCTGCTCTCAATTACACCCTGGCTTTGGCGACGAGCTCTTCGGCGAGGCTCGCTGGAAGCTGCTGATAATGATGGAATTCCATGCTGTAGTTGGCCCTGCCCTGGGTCATGCTGCGCAGGTCCGTCGAATATCCGAACATCGCCGACAGCGGGACCTCGGCGTGCACGATGTGCGACGCGGCGCGCCCCTCCATGCCGAGGATCTGGCCGCGGCGTCCCGAGAGATCGCCCATGACATCGCCCATGAACTCCTCGGGCATGAAGACATCCACGCGCATGATCGGTTCGAGCAGCACGGGTTTCGCCTTGCGAACGCCGTCCTTGAAACCCATCGAGCCGGCGATCGAGAACGCCTGCTCCGACGAGTCGACGTCGTGGTACGAACCGTCGACCAGCGTCACCTTGACGTCGACGACGGGGTAGCCCGCGAGCACGCCGTTGGAGAGCGAATCGGCGATACCCCGACCGGTCGGCGCGATGTACTCGCGAGGGATTGTGCCGCCGGTGATCTTGCTCACGAACTCGAATCCCTTGCCGGGGTTGGGCTCGATCTCGAGCTCGACGTGGCCGTACTGCCCGTGACCACCGGACTGGCGAACGAAGCGCCCAGTGCCGTGCGCCTTTGCCGTCACCGTCTCGCGGTACGACACCTGGGGCTTGCCGACCGTCGCGTCGACCTTGAATTCGCGCAGCATGCGGTCGACGATGATCTCGAGATGGAGCTCGCCCATCCCGGAGATGACGGTCTGGCCGGTCTCCTCGTCGGTGCGCACCCGGAATGTTGGGTCTTCCTCGGCGAGCTTCTGGAGGGCGATGCCCATCTTGTCCTGCTCGGCCTTGGTCTTGGGCTCGACGGCGACCGAGATGACCGGCTCGGGGAAGGTGATCTGCTCGAGGACGATCGGGTGCTTCTCGTCGCAGAGGGTGTCACCGGTCGTCGTCTTGCGCAGGCCGATGGCCGCGGCAATGTCGCCGGCGCGGACTTCCTCGATCTCCTCGCGATGGTTCGCATGCATCTGGAGGAGGCGTCCGACGCGCTCGCGCTCGCCTTTGGTTGCGTTGTAGACGTAGGAGCCGCTGCGCAGCACGCCACTGTAGACGCGGAAGAAGGTGAGCTTGCCGACAAAGGGATCCGTGGCGATCTTGAAAGCGAGCGCGGCGAACGGCTCGCTGTCGCTGGCGTTGCGGATGGCGACGGGCTCCCCCTCCACGACCGCGCCCTCGACCGACGGACGGTCGAGCGGTGACGGGAGGAAGTCGACGACGGCGTCGAGCATCGGCTGGACACCCTTGTTCTTGAGCGCGGAGCCGCACAGGACCGGGACGAGCTTGGTGCCGACGGTGCCGGCGCGCAGGCCGCGGATGATCTCGGCAGTCGTCAGTGTCTCGCCGTCGAGGTACTTGATCATCAGCTCGTCGTCGGACTCGGCGACCGCCTCGAGCAGGTCGTGCCGGTGTTGCGCGACGAGTTCGCGCATCGACTCGGGGATCTCGGAGCGGCGGAGGCTCGTCCCGAGGTCGTCGGTGTAGATGATCGCCTCCTCGGTGACGAGGTCGACCATCCCCTTGAACTCGGACTCGGCGCCGATCGGGAGCTGGATGGGCACGGCGTGGGCGCCGAGGCGGTCCTTGATGGAGGTCACGGCCGCGTAGAAGTTCGCGCCGATCCGATCCATCTTGTTGATGAAGCAGATCCGCGGCACCTCGTAGCGATCGGCTTGCCGCCACACCGTCTCTGACTGGGGTTCGACCCCCGCAACCGCGTCAAACACAGCCACAGCGCCGTCGAGGACGCGAAGGCTTCGCTCCACCTCGACGGTGAAGTCCACGTGCCCGGGCGTATCGATAATGTTGATACGGTGGCCGCGCCACTCGGCAGCCGTGGCGGCCGAGGTGATCGTGATCCCGCGCTCCTGCTCCTGGACCATCCAGTCCATGGTCGCGGCGCCCTCGTGGACCTCGCCCATCTTGTGGATTCGGCCGGTATAGAAGAGGACGCGCTCGGTCGTCGTGGTCTTGCCCGCGTCGATGTGGGCCATGATCCCGATGTTCCGGGTCTTCTCGAGGGGGAATGCGCGCGCCGCTACTGCAACCGCCATGTCAGTACCGGAAGTGCGAGAAGGCTTTGTTCGACTCGGCCATCTTGTGGGTGTCTTCCTTCCGCTTGATCGACGCGCCCACGCCGTTGGCGGCGTCCATCAGCTCGCCGGCGAGCTTCTCGGACATGCTCTTGCCGCCTCGACCGCGCGCGTAGCGGATGATCCAGCGCCGCGCGAGCGCCTGGCGGCGGTCGTGGCGAATCTCCACGGGCACCTGATACGTGGCTCCCCCGACCCGTTTCGGTTTGACCTCGAGAATCGGCGTGACGTTGCGAATCGCTTGGTCGAACACGTCGAGGGGCTCCTTTCGCGAGGAGCGCCGGATCTTCTCGAACGAGTCGTAGACGATCTTCTCGGCGATGCTCTTCTTACCGGCGAGCATGATGCAGTTCACGAACTTCGCCAGTCCAACGCTCCCGTAGATCGGGTCGGGCAGGATGACGCGTTTCTGAACGCGGGCTCGGCGTGGCATGGGTGGCTAGCTCGCCTTCTTCTCGCGCTTGGCGCCGTACTTGCTGCGGCCCTGCTTGCGGTTCTTGGTACCGGCGGCGTCGAGCGTTCCGCGAATGACGTGGTAGCGGACACCGGGGAGGTCGCGGACTCGGCCTCCGCGAATGAGCACCACCGAGTGCTCCTGCAGGTTGTGGCCGATGCCGGGGATGTAGGCGGTGACCTCGACCTTCGTGGTCAGACGGACACGGGCCACCTTCCGGAGCGCCGAGTTGGGCTTCTTGGGCGTGGTCGTGTACACGCGGACGCAGACCCCGCGGCGCTGCGGGCATCCCCGAAGCGCACGGGCCTTGGTCTTGTGTGTCGGCTTGGTGCGGCCCTTGCGGACCAGCTGCTGAAAGGTAGGCACGACCGTCCGTTTATTGAGAATTGCGCTCTGCCACGAAACAGCGCGCGCGAATACGAGGAAAGCTCGTGGAGCGAAGCGAAAGCCTACCAGACCTCGAGTTCACACGTCAAACCGAGTACCGGCTGTGACGACGGCGCCTCAGGACTTCGCGAGTTGCAGCCTGACGGTGGTGCCGCGGCCGGGCGTCGACACGATCGCCAGGGCTGCGCCCCCGCCTTGGCCACTCACTCCTGGAGCAGCGACAGCCCGACGTGCCCGTTCAACTGGCGCCTGCGCAGATCCTCGGCGCTGAACACGCACCCGTGGTCGACGACCTCGAGGGCTACGCCTGCTACGCTGTGGCTCTTCCAGAAGACGACTCGCCGTCGTCCGTTCGCCGAAGACCGCAGGTGCGAGACCGGGTCCCGCTCAATCTCCTGCGCAGGTGGGCAAGGCTGCCGGATTGCGCCAAGCGGCGCACCCCGGGGCCGTGATCCCGCCATCGGCGGAGGCACGGCACCGACGGAGGCAGCAATGGCACCAACCAGCACCGAGAAGCCCCAGGTGACGAGGGCGGGATCGCGCAAGGTCGCGTCCGTGAACCAGCTCACCGGCATGCTCTCGCGAGCGACCTCGGCCGTCGTCACCGATTACCGCGGGCTCACGGTCCGGCAGCTCGAGGAGCTCCGTGGGCGGCTTCGGGCCGAGGGCATCGACTACATCGTGGTCAAGAACACCCTCGCCAGACGTGCCGCCGTCGATGCCGGGGCCGCAGGCCTCGCGGACGTCCTCATCGGGCCAGTCGGGCTGGCGATCGGGTATGGCGATCTCTCCGCCCCTGCCCGGATCCTCTTCGAGCACTTCCGCAGCACCCGCACGCTGCCGCTGGTCGCCGGGCTCGCCGAGGGGCAGGTGCTCGACGGCAACGAGGTGCGGACACTGGCGGAGCTTCCACCCCGCGACGTGCTGCTCAGCCGTCTCGCGGCCGCCCTGCTCGGCCCGCTCTCGACCCTCGCCGCCGCTCTCGATTCACCGCTCTCCACCCTCGCGGCGACCCTCGAGGCCTACCGCGACAAGCTCGCCGCCTAGCAGCACCGTCCGATCAGCTTTCCAGAAGTATTAAGGAGAACCAATGGCAGCAACCAAGACACTCACCCCTGAGGAGTTCGTCGACGCGCTCGAGTCCTGGACGGTCCTGGACGTCGTCAACGCGGTGAAACTCATGGAGGACAAGCTCGGGATCAAGGCCGCCGCCCCGGTCGCAGCAGCAGCCGCGCCAACTGCCGCAGCCGACGCCCCGGTCGAGGAGCAGACCGAGTTCTCGGTCATCCTCACCCATCCAGGCGACGCCAAGATCAACGTCATCAAGGCGGTCCGCGAGATCACCGGACTCGGCCTCAAGGAGGCGAAGGACCTCGTCGACGCGGCTCCGAAGGCGATCCGCGAGGCGATCCCCAGGGCCGAGGCCGACGGCCACAAGGCCAAGCTCGAGGAGGCCGGCGCCACAGTCGAGATCAAGTAGGCTCGCCCAGAGCCTGCCCGGCGAGGCGATCCGGCACCGGAGCCGGACGCCTCGAAGCCGCTGCGTTCGATACAATCGTGGATCGAGCCCGTGCGAAAGCGCGTCAAGCGGCTCGAACGGTCAAGGAAGGCCTTCCGGCGCAGGTTTTTGCTACGATACGGGATTGTGCCCGTCGCCGCGCGTGCCCGCGCGCATTCCTTCTCGGGGAGACTTTAGCATATGGTCCTTTCTCTTTCCACTACTGCCGCCCGCAAGTCGTACGGCCAGATTGCAGACAAGCTTGAGATTGGGAACTTAATCCAGACCCAGCTTGATTCATTCGAGTGGTTCAAGAGAGAAGGTCTCCGGGAGCTGTTCAACGAGATCAACCCGATCACGGACTACACCGGAAAGAACTACGAGCTGCGCTTTCTCGACTACGAATTTGGCGAGCCCAAGTACGACGAAGAGGATTGCCGTCAGCGGGACATGACCTTCTCCGCCCCACTTCGGATCCAGACCCGGCTGCACATCAAGACCGGCGAGAACGCCGGTGAGATCAAGGAAGCCGAGGTCTTCATGGGCGACTTCGCGATGATGACCGGCGAGGGAACCTTCATCGTGAACGGCACCGAGCGGGTCGTCGTCTCGCAGCTGGTCCGCTCGCCCGGCGTGTACTTCACCGCCGCCGAGGACCGCACCACCGGCCGCCTGCTCTACGCCGCCAAGTTGATCCCCAACCGCGGTGCCTGGCTCGAGGTCGAGACGTCGAGCAAGGACGTGCTCACCGTCAAGATCGACCGCAAGCGCAAGGTCCCGGTCACCACGCTCGTGCGCGCCATCGGCTACGCGAGCAACGATGACATCCGCGCCTTCTTCGCGGACGTCGACGAAGACCCGGAGCACAGGTACATCGCCGCGACCCTCGAGAAGGACGGCAGCACGAGCGTCGAGGAGGCGCTCGTCGAGCTGTACCGGAAGATCCGTCCGGGCGATCCCCCCACGGTGGAGAACGCTCGCAACCTGCTCAACTCGCTGTTCTTCAACGCACGCCGCTTCGACCTCTCCAAGGTGGGCCGGTTCAAGCTCGACAAGAACCTCGGCATCAGTGAGGAAGAGGCGCGCGAGCGCGCATGGGACAAGGACCGTCGAGTCCTCGACAACCAGGACTTCGTGTCGATCATTCGCAAGGTCATCCAGCTGAACAACGGCCACGGTGAGGCGGACGACATCGACCACCTCGGCAACCGTCGCGTCCGCGCCGTGGGCGAGCTGCTCCAGAACCAGTTCCGCATGGGCCTCATCCGCATGGAGCGGATCATCAAGGAGCGCATGACGATCAGCGACTCGGGGACGATCACGTCCGCGAGCTTGATCAACGCACGTCCGGTGGTCGCTGCCATCAAGGAGTTCTTCGGGTCCAGCCAGCTGTCGCAGTTCATGGACCAGACCAACCCGCTCGCCGAGCTCACCCACAAGCGCCGCCTGTCGGCGCTCGGGCCCGGCGGACTGTCCCGCGAGCGCGCAGGGTTCGATGTGCGCGACGTGCACCAGAGCCACTACGGCCGGATCTGCCCGATCGAAACTCCTGAAGGTCCGAACATCGGGCTCATTGGATCGCTCGCCACCTTCGCACGCGTCAACGAGTTCGGCTTCATCGAGACGCCGTTCCGCCGTGTGCACAAGGATGAGAAGGGCACGCCGTGGGTCAGCGACGAGATCGTCTTCCTCTCCGCCGACGAGGAGGACAAGTACACCGTCGCGCAGGCCAACGCGCCCGTCGACGACAAGGGCCACTTCGCGGTGGCGCACGTGGCCTGCCGGACGCGCCACACCTTCAAGGACCTGCCCATCGGTGACGTCGACTACATGGACGTCTCGCCGAAGCAGATCGTCAGCGTCGCCACGGCGTTGATTCCGTTCCTCGAGCACGACGACGCAAACCGCGCGCTCATGGGATCCAACATGCAGAAGCAGGCCGTGCCGCTGCTGGTCAGCGAGTCGCCGATCGTCGGCACCGGCATGGAGATCCACGCCGCGCGCAACTCAGGCGAGATGGTGCTGGCACGCAAGCCCGGAACCGTGGTCGGCGTCGCATGGCCGGAGCCGGCCGACAACGACCGCTCCGTCGAGAAGATTCGCAGCGGGCAGGACAGCGGGATGGGCATCCTGCTGCGTCCCGACGACGGCGGTCCCGACCAGTGGTACGGCGTCCACAAATTCGTGCGCAGCAACCAGGGAACATGCCTGTCGCAGCGCATCACCGTCTTCAGCGGCACCCACGTGGCCGCCGGGGACGTGCTCGCTGACGGTCCGTCGACCGAAGGCGGCGAGCTCGCCTTGGGCAGGAACCTGCTGGTCGCGTTCATGCCCTGGGAGGGCTACAACTTCGAGGACGCCATCCTCATCAGCGAAAGCGTCGTGCGCGAGGATACGTTCACCTCGATCCACATCGAGGAGTTCGAGATCGAGGCACGCGACACCAAGCTCGGTGCCGAGGAGATCACCCGCGACCTCCCCAACATCAACGAGGAGTCGCTGAAGAACCTCAACGAGCGCGGCATCATCTACGTCGGCGCCGAGGTGCATCCCGGCGACATCCTCGTGGGCAAGATCACGCCCAAGGGTGAATCCGAGCTGTCCGCGGAGGAGCGCCTGCTGCGCGCCATCTTCGGTGAGAAGGCGCGTGAGGTGCGCGACTCGTCGCTGCGTGTCCCCCACGGCGAGCGCGGCATCGTGGTCGATGTCAAGCTCTTCAGTCGCGAGAGCAACCACGAGCTGCCTCCAGGCGTCAACGAGCTCGTGCGCGTCTACGTCGCGCAGAAGCGAAAGATCGCCCAGGGCGACAAGATGGCAGGGCGCCACGGCAACAAGGGCGTCGTCGCCCGGATCATGCCGATCGAAGACATGCCGTACCTGCCGGACGGGACGCCTGTCGAGATCGTGCTCAACCCGCTCGGCGTGCCGAGCCGCATGAACCTCGGTCAGGTCCTCGAGACGCATCTCGGGTACGCCGCCCATGCACTCGGCCTTAAGGTCGCATCGCCGGTATTCGACGGTGCGTCGGAGGAGCTCATCGAAAGCGAGCTGGCCCGCGCGGGGCTGCCAAGCAGCGGCAAGGAGCGTCTCCGTGACGGGCGGACCGGCGAGTTCTTCGACCGCGAGGTCACCGTCGGGTACATCTACATGCTCAAGCTGCACCACCTCGTCGAGGACAAGATCCACGCGCGCAGCACGGGTCCCTACTCACTGGTCACGCAGCAGCCGTTGGGCGGCAAGGCGCAGTTCGGCGGTCAGCGTTTCGGTGAGATGGAGGTCTGGGCACTCGAGGCCTACGGCGCGAGCCACATCCTCCAGGAGATCCTCACCGTGAAGAGCGACGACATCGTCGGGCGCGTCAAGGCATACGAGGCGATCGTCAAAGGCGAGAACACGCTTGAGGCGGGCATCCCGGAGTCGTTCCGCGTCCTCGTCAAAGAGCTCGAAGGGCTCGCGCTCGGCGTGGAGATCCAGTCCGACGATGAGCATCAGATCCTCCTCGGTGAGGAGGACATCCCCGACATCCCACTCGATCTTGGTATCCACCTCGAGCGCGACGAGCGCGACGACGTGGACGACATTCGATAGCAATCGGAAGTTAGGACACACATGCTGAAACTCGAGAACTTCGATGCGTTGAAACTGTCGATCGCCAGTCCGGAGATGATCCTGTCCTGGTCCCACGGTGAGGTCACCAAGCCGGAGACCATCAACTACAGGACCTTGAAGCCGGAACGCGACGGCCTGTTCTGCGAGAAGATCTTCGGTCCGACCAAGGACTGGGAATGCCACTGCGGCAAGTACAAGCGGTATCGGTACAAGGGAATCATTTGCGACAAGTGCGGCGTCGAGGTGACCCGCGCCAAGGTTCGTCGCGAGCGCATGGGCCACATCAAGCTCGCGTCGCCGGTGTCCCATGTCTGGTACTTCAAGGGCATCCCCTCGCGCATGGGACTGCTCCTCGACATGAGCCCGCGCAACCTCGAGAAGGTCCTGTATTTCGCCAACTACATCGTCACGTCGATCGATGAGAAGGCGCGTACCGAGCTGCTCGCCAAGCTCGACCCGAACACCGACGAGCGCGTCGTCGCGCTCAAGGAGCGGATGAGCTCGGGTGGCGTCGACGAGCGCCCCGAGATCGAGGCACGCATCGCCGAGCGCGAGGCGGAGCTCGCCGCCCAGAAGACTCGCCTCGAGGAAGAGCTCGAGAACCGGGTCGCCAAGCTTCGCGAGTCGGCGGCGGACCTCGACTCGCGCATCCAGGAGGCCAAGGGCCACAAGGCCGTCGCCAACTTCACGCTCAGCGACTCGGTCATCGCCGAGGTCGTCGCCAAGAAGGGCGTGATGCTCGAGGAAGACCTCGCGGTCGACGTGCAGCGTCGGGCCGGCGAACGTGAGGAGGAGCTCCGAGCCAGCATGGCTCAGCGCATCCAGGAGGCCGATGACGCCGCCGGCGCCGAGATCGCGGGCCTGCGAGCGGACCTGCAGGGCAACCGGGCGGAGCGCGAGGTCAGCGCGCAGGAGGAGCTCGACGCCCTCCGTGCGGATGTGCAGAAGCAGCGCGATGAGCTCGAGTCGCTCACCGTTCGCGACCTGCTCACCGACACCCAGTACCGCGAGTACGTCGAGAAGTTCGGCAAGGTCTTCAAGGCCGGTATCGGCGCCGCGTCGATCCGCGAGCTGCTCCAACAGATCAATCTTCCGGACGAAGCAACTCGCCTTCGCGAGGAGTCCAAGTCGACCAGCGGCCAGCGCCGTCAGAAGGCGATCAAGCGCCTCCGCGTCGTCGAGGCTTTCCGCAAGTCGTCGACATCACCCGCATGGATGATCCTCGACGTCCTGCCGGTGATCCCCCCGGAGCTGCGCCCGATGGTGCAGCTCGACGGTGGACGGTTCGCCACCAGCGACCTGAACGACCTCTACCGGCGTGTCATCAACCGCAACAACCGCCTCAAGAGACTGCTCGAGCTCGGCGCGCCGGAGATCATCGTGCGCAACGAGAAGCGGATGCTCCAGGAAGCGGTCGATGCGCTCATCGACAACGGCCGGCGCGGCCGCGCCATCACTGGTACGGGCAACCGCAAGCTCAAGTCGCTCTCCGACATGCTCAAGGNNTCGGCAAGCGCGTCGACTACAGCGGACGGTCGGTCATCGTGGTCGGTCCGGAGCTGCGCCTCAACGAGTGCGGGCTGCCCAAGAAGATGGCGCTCGAGCTCTTCAAGCCGTTCGTCATGCGCGAGCTTGTCTCCCAGAACAGCACGCAGAACATCAAGAGCGCCAAGCGCATGGTCGAGCGCGTGCGCCCCGAGGTCTGGGACGTTCTCGACGGCGTGATCAAGGAGCACCCGGTGCTCCTGAACCGCGCCCCGACGCTCCACCGTCTCGGCATCCAGGCGTTCATGCCCGTGCTCGTCGAGGGCCAGGCGATCCAGATCCACCCACTGGTCTGCAAGGCGTTCAACGCCGACTTCGACGGTGATCAGATGGCGGTCCACGTGCCCCTGTTCAGCGGAGCCGTGGCCGAGGCCAAGAACCTGATGATGTCGTCCAACAACATCCTCAGCGCCTCCAACGGGAGCCCGGTGGTCGCACCGCACCAGGACATCGTCCTCGGTGCGTACTACCTGACCCAGCGCGGAGCCGACGACGACCGGCCCGAGACCGAGCTGCACACCTTCTCCTCCCCCGGCGAAGCGCAGCTCGCGTTCGAGCACCACGTGGTCAACCTGCACGAGCGCGTTCGGGTGCGCATGCCAAAGCGCAACGTGCATTCGCATCGCGCCTCGCAAGAGGATCCGACCGGTACTGAGATCGTCACCACGACCATCGGCAGGATCATCTTCAACGAGGTGCTGCCGCTCGGTGACGCGGGGGCCGACAACGACCTCCCATCGATGGCCTATCGCAACGAGTTCCTCGACCTGGGCAAGCTGTCGCATCTCGTCAAGGAGTGCTACGACCTGCACGGCGCGGAGACCACGGCGCTCCTGGTCAACAGCATCAAGCGTCTGGGGTTCCACTACGCGACCGTGGCCGGGGTCACCGTCGCGGCGATGGACATCAAGACTCCGCCGGCCAAGGCGGGGATCATCGCCAAGGCCGAGGACGAGGTCGAGCAGGTCGACCTGCAGTTCCGCCGCGGTCTGATCACCGACGACGAGCGCTATCTCAAGACGGTCGACATCTGGACCAACGCGACGGACAAGGTGACCGAGGTCACCATGAGCTCATTCGACCGCTTCCATTCGGTGCTGATGATGTCGCAGTCGGGAGCGCGAGGCAGCAAGCAGCAGATCCGGCAGCTCGCCGGTATGCGTGGACTCATGGCCGACCCGACAGGGCGGATCATCGACCTGCCGATCAAGGCCAACTTCTCCGAAGGCCTCACCGTTCTGGAGTACTTCATCTCCACGCACGGTGCCCGCAAGGGACTCGCGGACACAGCGCTGCGAACGGCTGACTCCGGATATCTCACCCGCCGCCTGGTCGACGTGGCGCAGGACGTGATCGTTCGCATCGAAGACTGCGAGACCACGGCGGGCATCTGGATCGAGCTGACAGACGACGAGCTCAAGGACCGAGTCATCGACCGTTATCAGGGACGGATCGCCGCCCAGGACATCGAGATCGGTGACGAGACCGTGAAGCGTGCCGGCGAGGACATCGATGACGAGACCGCCCGCCGGATCCTGGCGGAGAAGGAATCGGTCGGCAGGGTCAAGGTGCGCAGCATCATGACCTGCAAGGCCCGCGAGGGCGTCTGCAGGATGTGCTACGGGCGCAACCTCGCGACCGGCCGGCTGGTCGAGATCGGTGAAGCCGTGGGCGTCATCGCGGCACAGTCGATCGGCGAGCCGGGCACGCAGCTCACGATGCGCACCTTCCACACCGGTGGTGTCGCGACCGGTGGCTCCGACATCACGCAGGGTCTCCCACGCGTCGAGGAGCTCTTCGAAGCCCGGGTACCGAAGGGCAAGGCGCTGATCAGCGAGATCGACGGGGTTGTCGAGGTCATCAAGGGCGAGAACCGCTCGCAGAAGGTCAAGGTGACCTCACGCGACGTGTTCGACACCACCTACCCGGTGCCATCCAAGCACGCGGTCGCCGTCGAGGACGGCAGCCAGGTCGCGGAAGGGACCGAGCTCATTCGCGGCGTCGACGAGCACGGCAACGAGGTCTCCATCCGCGCCCGCTACGCGGGTTCGGTGAAGGTCGAGGCCAAGCACATCCTCGTGCGCAGCACCGACGACGATTCGCGCGAGTACCCAATCCCCGTGTCGGCTCAGATCAAGGTTCGCGACGGCGACCATGTCAGTGCCGGCGACAAGATCAGCGAGGGCTCGATCAGCCCGCAGGAGCTGCTCCTCGTGCGCGGACGCGACGATGTGCAGAACTACCTCGTGCGCGAGGTGCAGCGCGTGTACCGGACGCAGGGCGTCGATATCAACGACAAGCACATCGAGGTCATCGTCCGGCAGATGATGCGGAAAGTCCGCGTCGATAACGCCGGCGACAGCGACCTCCTGCCCGGTGAGATCGTCTCGCAGCTCGAATGGGAAGAGGCCAACGCAAAGGCGCTGAGCGAGGGCGGCGAGCCCGCAATCGCGCAGACGGTGCTGCTCGGTCTCATCAAGGCCGCGCTCAACACAGCGTCGTGGCTGTCCGCCGCGTCGTTCCAGGAGACCACGCGCGTGCTCACTGAGGCGGCCATCTCGGGCAAGATCGACCGCCTGCGCGGCCTCAAGGAGAACGTCATCATCGGCAAGCTCATTCCCGCGGGGACGGGGCTCGACTACTACCAGAAGCTTCGCGACGAGGCGCTTCGCCTCTACGAGGAAGAGGCAGCAGCAGCCGGTGGTGGTGACCCCGACTATGTCGGGCTCGATGTGGGTGGCGATGCCGAGGTGGCGTTGACGCTCGAACCCGAGCCCCAGGCAGATCCCGTCGCATAAACGGGGCTGCCCCAAGCAGCAGCACGCACGATCCGGTGACGGCTTCACGGCTGTTACCGGATCGTGAACTGTTGCGTTGCAGGCGAGGGCTAGGCTGTGTCCGATGCTCCTTCTCCTCGCAGCCGCCGCGCACGCCACGAAATCCTCGATCCCGGGCGACGTCTACCTCGCCGCCACCGGAGCACTCGTCTGCTGGGTCGTGGTCTATCTCGTCTACAAGGTCGTCATGACCGGCCGCAAGGACTTCGGCATGCCAGTCAAGCGCCGCCTGCTCTGCAAACACCTCCGCGTCGACCACGATCAGAGTGCCGAGGTGCCGATCTGGTGGACCGATCTCCAGGTGCAGCGCGCCGTGCGCGCGCATTGGCGGCACACGCTCCGGCTGCCGTTCGGGACGGCATCAGAGGCGAGACCGCAGCTGTAGCGGTCTCGCACAGGCGTGTGACGGGGACCTCCGCAAGGATCGGATCAGAGACGATGTCCGTCTTGTCGCGGTCGATCCACGTGCTCGGAAGGGCATGACGCGGAGGTAATCACCAGTTGGCTCGTGTACTCGTCGCTGAAGATGACGGCCTCACACGCCGGTTCATCGAGGAGACGCTCGAGTACGCCGGCCACGAGGTGACCAGTGCCTGCAACGGCGCCGAGGCCATCTGCGCCGTCGACTCCCCCGGTTGCTTCGACGCCGTGATCACCGACTACGCAATGCCGGAGGCGACCGGCGTCGATCTCATCGCCCACGCACAACGCCTGGACCCGATGATCTCGTGCATCGTCGTGACCGCCTTTCGCGACCTGGATCTCGCCATGCAGGCGATGCAGGCCGGCGCCGTTGCATTCATCCCCAAGCCGTTCAAGTCGATGCACCTGCTCACCGTGCTCGACCGCGCACTCGAGCGCCGCGAGCTCGCCGACGAGGCGCTCCGCCTGCGCTTCCTCGCACCCATGCTCGAGCGGTTCACCATGGTCCTCGCCAACGCGCTCGAGTCCAAGGACTACGAAACCCAGGAGCACTCGACGCGACTCGTCGGCATGTCCGACGCCATCGCGCGTCACCTCGGCATCGGCGATGGCATGCGCAGCATGATCCGATTCGGCGCCTGCCTCCACGACATCGGCAAGGTGGCAATTCCCGAAGCGTTGCTCCGCAAACCCGATGCGCTGACCCCCGAGGAGCGCGCGGTCATCCGCACGCACCCCGACGTCGGCGCTGCGATTCTCGCCGACATCGACACCTGGGAAGACGTCCGGCTGATCGTCAAGCATCACCACGAGCATTTCGATGGTGGCGGATACCCGGATGGGCTGCGCGGCGATCAGATCCCACTGGGCGCGCGCATCGTCTCGGTGGTCGATGCCTTCGACGTCATGCGCACCGGGCGTCCGTACCAGCCGGCGCGCTCGTACGACTGGATCCTCGAGGAGCTGCAGCGCGAGAGTGGCGGTCAGTTCGATCCGGAACTGGTCGCCGCGCTGATCGCGGTCATGCCCACCGAGGGCACGACCATCGCGGTGCCGCCACTCGACCTCCAGCCCGCGCGCCGAGCCGCGGTGGGTCGCCGCCAGAACGACATGGCTATCGCGGCGTGGCTGCGGGGGGACACCACGGCGGTGCGCACCCCGACCCTCCCCGCCTGAGGTCGCTACCCCGCGAGAGGGCTCAGCGCAGTCAGAGCTCCGAGGTCGCCTGCGACCAGCGCAGCGGCCAGCGCCTGGATGCCCTTGCCGTTCGGCTCGGTGAGCACGACATCAGCACGAGCCTTCACAGCATCGATCGCATTGGCGACTGCAACGGACACCCCGGCGACCGCGAAGAGCGGGATGTCGTTCTCTCCGTCACCCACGGCAACGGTGGCGCTCGGCGGCTCACCGATGGCGCGCAGCGCCGCCTCGATGCCGGTGCGCTTGTTGATGCCCTGCGGCATGACCATCGCCGAGGCACGGTTGCGGACGACCAGACGATCGACGCCCAACCTGGCAATCGCAGCCGAGAGCTTCGCCTCCTGGCTCCAGGACGTCGAGCAGAGCACGCGGCCCACCACGAGCGGGACCACGCCGGCGCGCTGCAGCTCGGCGACGAGGCCGTTCGGCACCCGTGGGGCCAGGAGCTGCTCCTGACCCGTCGCTGCGTCGAGGACGACTGCGCCGTTCTCGAGCACGATCGCCTCGAAGAGACTGCCGGGATCGAAGACGTCCTCCAACTCCTCGCGGGTGCGCCCGGTCACCAGAACGAGATGGATGCCGGTGGCGGCGACGCGCCCCAGGGCCTCGACCGTTGCCTCCGAGCACACTCCTTCGGTGGCGAGTGTGCCGTCGAAGTCGCATGCCAGAACGCGATGCCGCATCCTCTCCATTGTCGGCGGGACGTACCGATCCAGGCTTCGAAGCTCCGAGGACGGAGCTCTCAGAGATCGAATGTCGCGCGAACCTCCGTGCCCTTGCCGAGCTGGGACCTGATCTCGAGCCTTCCCTGGTCACCATCGGCGCGCTCGCGCATGGTCAGGAGGCCGAAGTGACGCGTGCGATCCACGGTTGCCTCGGTTGCCTCGACATCCATGCCGACGCCGTCGTCGCGGATCACCGCGCTGACCTGCTTGGGAAGGAAGGTGATCACCACCTCCACGTTGGATGCCTTGGCGTGCTTGCGGGTGTTGGTCAGGGCTTCCTGGACGATCCGGAACAGCGTCTGCTCGAGGCCGCCGCCCATTCGGATCTCCTCACCGACGACGCGCAGATGGGCGTTCACCGAGTTGCGCTCGCCGAACTCGGCGACGAACTTTCGGAGTGTCGGCACAAGTCCGAGGTCGTCGAGGGTCATGGGCCGGAGGTCGAAGATCAGTCGCCGGGTGTCATCCAGGACGCTGCGGACCCCGTTCTTGAAGTCGGCGAGCTCGCTCACCACCATCTTGGGATCGCGCGCGATCAGGCGCTCAATGATCTCCGCCTGGAGGACGAGGTTGGCCATCGACTGCGCAGGCCCATCGTGCATGTCGCGGGCGATGCGCATCCGCTCTTCCTCGATGATCTGAAAGGTCTGCCGCGAGGCGTCGCGGAGCCGGGCCGTGCCGTTGGTCGGGCCTGCGTTGGCGGCGAGAAGGTCGTCGAGGCTGCGATAGACGGCACGGAGCACCTCCTGCTCTGCGCGGACGCCGGTCAAGCGGGTGCCGAGCTCGACCTGGCGCTCCTCGGTCGCAGCGAGATCGGCACGGATCTTGGCAAGCGTTCGAAAGGCGCTGTCGATCTCGTCGACGTCGCCGGCGGGCAGAACGCTGAGGAGCGCGCCCCAGCGGCCTTCGGCCTCGTGCTGGGCCGTCCGCAGCCCCTGCAGCCGAACAGCCACGGCCGACAGCTCATCGTCGAGCGATGCGGCGGTCGCATCGAGATCTTCGATGCGCTTGGTCACCAGGAATCGAACACCGGATAGTGCCGATGGGTTCATGGTGGGGGCAGCTTCGACTTCGCTCACCGTGGTCATCATGTCACCGCAGAGTCGCACCCTGCCTGTAGTTCACAAATGGCTGTGACAGGCCTGTTGCACGACGAGCCGCAACTTGCGCCCAGCGTATAACCAGTTCGCAGTTGAACCACCGCTCCAGGGAATGCAGAGGCTTATGACGCAGGGCGACCCACCTCGGATTCTCATCGCAGAAGATGACGACTCGCTGCGCCGTCTGCTCGAGCTGCGGCTCGCCAGTGACGGGTTCGACGTCCGCTGCGCGGAGGATGGCATGGAGGCGCTGGAGATCGTGATCAAAGGCTGGCTTCCGGATGCGGTGGTCTGCGACGTGATGATGCCGCGATTGAGCGGGCTCTCGGTGTGTCGTGAGCTCCGTGCTCAGGCAAAGACCGCGACGTGCCCGATCATCCTGCTCACGGCGCGATGCTTCGACGAGGACATTCAAGCGGTCATGGATCTCGGCGGGATCACATACATGGGCAAGCCGTTCGAGTTTGCGCATCTGCTCAAGATGCTCTGGTCGTCGGTCGGGCTCGAACAACCGGGCAATGCAGCAGCAGCCCGCGTGATCTCGGGAGCATCGCAGAGCTGACGGACAGGTGGCGGGCGGCGTAATGAGCAGCGTGGCGGCTGAGGCGGTGCACGAGCGTCGGAGCGGATTCCGCGAGCGCTTGGATTCGTTGACCGCACCGAGCGGCCTGTTCATCGCCGCAGTGCTCGTCATCATGGCGCTGCCGGTGACGCGAACCATTCAGGATCCGGACTTCTGGTGGCATCTCCGCGCCGGTCAGTTGATCATCCAGCACGGCGGCCTGCTCGGCAACGATCCCTTCACCTACACAGTCGTGAACCATCACTGGACGATGCACGAGTGGCTGAACGAGGTGTTCTTCGCCGTCGAGTACGCAATCGGCGGCCTCGGCCTCATCGTGCTGATCCTCTCCGCTGTGACCTGGCTCGGATTGCTCGCGGTGATGCAGAAGGCGCGTCTCCGCCATCCAGGTCGCGGCGTCCTCGGTCTCGGCATGCTCATTGCGGTGATCGCGGGATTCCCGATCTGGGGGCCGCGAGTCCAGATGATCACCTTCGCGTTCTCGGCGTTGACGCTGCTGCTGGTCGAACGCCACCTCGTCAAGGGCGGAAAGGCCATGTGGCTGCTCGTCCCGTTATTCGTTCTCTGGAGCAACCTGCACGGCGAGTTCGTGATCGGACTTGGGTTCATGGCGCTGATCCTGATCGCGGAGCTCGTTGGGCAGCGCCTCCACATGCCCGATCCTGCACCGCGTTCTCGTCTACTCCCAGTGCTGTATGTGCTCCTGGCATGCACCGCGGTGAGCATGATCAACCTGAACGGGCCCACGATCCTGTTCTATGCGGCCGGCACGCAGGCGTCGGGTGCTCAGCAGTCGCTCATCGAGGAGTGGTTCTCACCGAGCTTCCACGACTGGGAGGTGCTCGTCTACGGTGCGATGCTGCTGAGTCTCGCGATGCTGATCGTGTTCAACCGGCGCATCCGTGCAAGGGATGTCGCACTCGTGCTCGTGACGACAGTCCTCTCGCTGCAGTCGGCGCGGCACATCGAGCTGTTCGTTGCCGCGTCAACCCCTGTGTACATCGATCAGCTCGCCATGGCGACACCACGGATGCGCGCCGCATGGCGGCGTCTGCGCCGGGTGCCGTCGTCCGCTGGAGCTCGGGCGCGCGTGCAACCGCCACTGCTCTTCCGGCTCACCGCGTGCGCCCTCCTCTTGGCGGGCCTCGGCGGTGTGTACATCGCGTGGTTGGTGCCGAAGATGCAGTTGCAGCCGTACTCCCTTGCCTACGCGCAGGAGTTCCCGGTATGCGCCGCGCAATGGCTCTCCGCCGCACCGGAACCGCTCAAGATCTTCAACCAGTACGGCGAGGGCGGGTACCTTGCGTACGCGCTCTCAGCACGCGGTGACAAGGTGTTCATCTTCGGAGATGCCGCGCTGATGGGCGATCAGATGCTCGAGACCTATGCCGGCGTCGAGACGGTGACGCCGAGCTGGGATTCGACCATCCGTCGGTTCGGCACCGACATCGTTCTCTACGACGTGAAGACCCCGCTCGCCGATGTGATGGAGCATGCGGCCGACTGGACCAAGGTGTACCAGGACGGCCTCAGTGTTGCGTTCGTCCCGACCGAGAAGCTCTCGACGCTGCGCCTGCCCGCGGTGCCCGACTGGGCACCGGGCAGCGTCTGCGCGCAGCAGGCCAAAGCGGCCGCGAATGCCGGAGCGCAGAACCAGTGAAACAGCCGGGTCTCCTGGTGATCGCCGGCGCGGAGCAGGAACGTCGAGCAACGGCGAGCCGGATCGCATGGATCGCTGCCGCGGCGATCGTTGTACTCCTGCTCACCGTTCAGCCCTTCACGAACACCGATGTGTGGTGGCACCTCGCGCTGGGACGGCTGATCACCACCAGCGGGATCCCTGTCCATGAGCCGTTCAGCTTCATCCCCGCCGCCCACGCGTGGGTCGGCCAGCAGTGGCTCTATGAGGTCACACTCGCGGGACTGGTCGGCGCAGGCGGCGCCGGCCTCGCGTCGCTGGTCATGGGCTTGGCCGCGGTTGCGGCGGTAGTGCTCGCAGCGCTCTCGGTACCGAGATCCGCGCGCGTGTCGGGTCCGTGGCTCGCGATCTCGATGGTGATCACCGGACTCGTGCTGAACAGCGTGGCCGGCGTCACCAGCGGAGTGATCTCGATGCTCGGCGTCGCAATCGTGCTCTTCGTGATCAGCCGGTGGCGCGAGGGTCGGACCGCCGCGGTCTGGGGATTGCCGCCCCTTTTCCTGCTCTGGGCCAACATGGACGCGGGGTTCGCCGCGGGGTTGCTGATCCTGCTGGCGGCGCTGCTGCTGGTTCGCCCCCACGCCGCATCACGCAGCGGAAACCGGCGGCAACTCGGGATCGTGCTCGTGCTGAGCACGATTGCGGCCCTCGCCAATCCCGTGGGGCCGGGCATCTACGCGTCAGTGCTCGCGGGGCTCTTCGACCCCGGGGTCGCCCAGAGCCTCGCCGGATTCGGTTCCCCGAACTTTCACGACTGGTGGGCCCGGTTGTTCGAAGGCGAGGTCGTGCTGGTCATCGTGCTCTGGACGGTGTCCGGGGGCCCCGATCGATTCAGCGCCATCACCGGATTCGGATTGCTCATCGCCGCACTCTTCGCGCAGGAGAACGTCGGGTTGTTCGCCGTCTTCGTGACCGCCCAGTTGGCTGTGCATGGATCGCGGGCATGGGCGCTGCATGTCGCGCCCCGCGTGGCCCGGGAATCGCAGACCGCCGGCCGCCACCTGCACCCGGTCGCGACCAGCGCGATCCTGCTCGCGATGGCTGCTGCGATGGCGGCTTTCCTGGTCCCGAGGCTCAGCGCATCCGCAGCGGCGTCATACCAGGCGGCCACGTATCCCGAGGCTGCCGCGACCTATGCCGGCGCGACGTTCCCGGGCCAGCGCATCTACACGCTCGACTCGTGGGGCGGGTACCTGGCGTACCGCTTCCCGGCGGGGCGCGTCGTCTTCCTCTATGACGAGCCGGCGGTCTTTGGCAACGACGCGCTCCAGCTCTATGACGACATCGATCAGCTCGATCCCAACTGGGTCCACGTGCTCACCGGTGAGGGAATCCATCACGCAATCCTGCCCTCGAATGCTCGCGAAGCTGCAGCGCTGCACGTGCTGGGATGGACCGTCAACTGCTACGACCCCGTGAGCAGCACGCTCGTCATGTCCTCCCCGCCGAGCGGCACCCCAGCGCCACTGAGCGGTCTGTCCATCGCACCACCCGGGGTCCCGGATTGCTGACCGCTGGGTCAGCGCCCCTCGCCGGGCCGTGCCGGGTTGACCACTGACCTCGCGGCCTCGAGGCCGGCTTCGAGCCGGTCGGTGCGGGTGTCGTTGACGTCGGCGGGCAGCGGGGAACCGCCGGCGAGGATCTGGGCGAGGTCATCGCGCTCGAGCAGCCGGTAGATCTCCGCCGCGCCATCGTGTGCCGGTCGTGCAACGTCGTCCAGGCCGGCTCTCCCGGCCTCGGCGCCGACCAGGAGCAGGGTTGCGGCGCAGGCCTCGAGATCGTCCTGGCCGATGGAGAGGACCACCGCCTGTTCGGCGTACCCAAGCGCACGCAGGAATGCCCCGCGCTGGAGCGCGACCTCGGCGAGCGCTCGGGATCCCGAGGCCGCGAGCGAGTCGAGCCCGAGACTGCGCGCGATCACGACACTCTCGGTCAGGCGACCGGCGGCAGCATCGAAGATACCGGCGAGCAGGGCGATCCGGCCGAGGTCGTGGAGCGCTTCGGCGGCCACGGTGAGATCTCCGCCACGACGCGCGCTGTCCAAAAGTTCCTCGCCGTAGCGAGCAGCCGCCGCGTAATCGTTGCGAGCCCTGGCCAGACCGCCGAGTGCGGCGAGAGTCCGCTCGCGGATCTGCCGGTCATTGCCGCCGCTCAGCGACAGCGCCTGCTCAAGACAGAGCTCGGCGTGGGCCGTGTCCCCGGCGTTGAATGCACCTGCGGCGACGTCGATGAGGAGTCCGGCAGTGGCGGCGCGGAGGTCGCCGCGCTGGTCGCGGGCGAGTGCCTCGCCGATGTTGCGCATGGCATGCCCCCCGCGCCCGGCGTCGAGTTCGACCCGCGCGAGGTTGACGAGTGCCTTGGCGACAATGGCGTCATCGCCGGCCCGCCTGCCGAGCTCCGCCGACTTCTCGAGCAAGGCCACCGCGGTGACAGCTTCGCCCGCACGCGCAGCGTGCCGTCCCCACTCCCCCGCCACGGCGGCCTGGAGCGCGACGTCCCCGCTCCGCTCGGCAAGGCGGAGTGCCGCCTGCCAGTACGCGTCCGCCGCCACGTTGCCGGCGCCCGACAGGGCTGCCGCGAGATCGGACATGGCGCTCGACGCCCAGTCGGCGCGCGCGAGCGACCATGCGTTCAGCGCCGCGAGGACGTCCGCCGTGGCCCGCGAGGTGTCCCCGAGGAGCTGGTGGGCGAGGCCGCGCGCGAGCAGCGCGGCGCCGCGCTGCTCGGGGTGCCCATCCGGGGAGAGGTGTTCGAGCGCACGGTCGTATGCGGAGACCGCGTCGGCAACACGGCCGTCTCGAAGGGCGGCCGCGCCGGCGGCGAGTTCATCCGGACGATCCGGGTGCAGAGCGGCGATCGATGGGAGTGACACGGCTGACCTGAAGTTTCCAGGACCGAGGCATGCATGCGTTCGCCTGTAACAGTGGGTGGTGCGGCATCGTTACGAGACCTTCGTCTGGCAAACGTGAAGCGCCGCTAGGCTCACCAGAGTGAGCGAGGCCATCCGCAACCGTCCGTGCGTGCCTGACCTGTATGGCTGAAGCCGTGAGCCGGGAGCTCACACAGTCCGCTCCCGCACGTCCGATGACCAACTCCGCGGATCGTCCGGCCGGTCGCCTGCCGACCAAGCGGCCCCGCAGTGAGTCGACGGCGATGCCGGCCCGGGACCGAAGAGCGGGTGTCGAACGAACCATCGAGCTGAGCCGCTGGATGGTACTGATCTTCGCGGCCGTCGCCAACAACTTCCCCGGGCTCGCCACCGGCCAGTCGACCGCCGCGGTCAACCTCGTGCTCGGCGCCTGGGGCGTGTTCAACCTCGCGGCAACGGTGATGCTGCTCGCAAACCGGATCCCCGGCCGGCGCCTCCAGGTGGCGACGATCGTGCTCGACCTCGCGGTCGCGAGCGGGCTCGTCTATCTCACCGGCGGGTACAACTCCGACCTCGCGGTCACCTTCTTCATCGTGGTGATCGCCAGCAGCCTCCGCTTCGGGCTCGTGGGCAGCATGGCCTGCGCCTTCGTCGCCGGGGCGGCGTATTTCGTGGTCGGCTTCTACGTCGCCAATCACCATCTCGACGTCGCCCTGATCGACGCGCTGGTGTCGCGCCTGTTCCTGCTCTTCGTCGTCGCCCTGAGCAGCAACCTGCTCAGTCGCGAGCTCGTCGGTGAGCGCGACGCCCAGGTGCGCCGGTCCATCGAGCTGGAGCACGCGGCATTCGCCGAGTTGCGCGAGGTCGACCGCATCAAGAGCGAGTTCATGATGCTGGCATCGCACGAGTTGCGGACACCATTGACCAAGATCAAGGCGTGGCTCACGCTCATGCACGACGCCGGCGACCGTCTGCCGCAGGATGCGCGTGACGAGGGCCTCCATGAGTTGCGTCTCGAAGCCGAGCACCTGGCGCGTCTCACCGACAATCTGCTCTGCATCGCCCAGCTCGAGTCCGGTGAGATCCGCCTCAAGACCGCGGCCGTGGACCTCGAGAATGTCTTCCGCGAAGTCATCGCGCGCTTCGTGGAATCGGCTGACCACGACCGCTTTGCGATCACGGTTGCGCCGGACGCGCAGCGCGTGCTGGCCGATCATGAGCGCCTCGCGCTGGTCGTCGCCTGCCTCATCGACAACGCCCTGAAGTTCTCACCCGATTCGGAGCCGGTGCGCGTGACCACCTACCGAGCAGTCAACAAGGTGCACGTCGAGGTTCGCGACAACGGCCGCCGGATTCCCGACAGCGACGTCGACCGCGTTTTCGCGTCCTTCTACCAGGTCGAGTCCCCGCTGCTCCGCCAGCGTGGCGGATTCGGGGTCGGTCTCTATCTCGCGCGGCAGCTGGTCGAGCGGATGGGAGGCAGGATCTGGATCGACAATTCACGCGCGCGCGGCAACACGTTTGTCGTGGCGCTCCCGGTGCACGTCTGATGGACGTCGCCCTGCGTCTGCGGTTGCAGTTGCGTAAAAGCGGGCAACGCGTCGGTAACCACGACAGACCCGCCACGACCGCGGTGCTACGTTGCGCCAATGGGCACGTTTGGTGCGGTCGATCCAACTTGAGGAACCGATGACAACATTCACGGAATCGATCCTCGCGCCCCTGGGTCACGGCGTCGTCCGCGCGCCGGCCGAGGCGACGGTGCTCGTCATCGACGACGACCCTGCCATGCGGGACATCCTCTCCACCGTCGCGCAGCAGCACGGGTTCGGCCTCCAGTTCGCCGAGGACGGCGCCGAGGGCCTGCGCCTCGCCGAGCAGAGCGATGTCGACCTCATCCTCCTCGACCTGAGCCTGCCCGGCATGCCCGGGCTCGACGTGTGCCGACGCCTTCGGGGGGCCGGCGTCGAGGTGCCGATCATCATCCTGTCGGCGAGCACCGACACCGTCGATGTCGTCGTCGCGCTCGAGATCGGTGCTGACGACTACATCGCCAAACCGTTCGAGATCCGCGAGCTCGCGGCGCGCGTCAACGCCAAGCTGCGCCGCCAGCGGACCACGCAGTCACAGGTGCGCCCCGGCCGATTGAAGTTCCCCGGCCTGATCGTCGATATCGGCCGTCATGAGGTGCTCCGCGACGGGGAGTCGGTCAACCTCACACCGACCGAGTTCGACCTGCTCGCCCTTCTCTCGGCCTCGCCCGGACGGGTGATCTCGCGATCCGAGATGATCCAGAAGGTCTGGGGCCAGGGCGCCGACCTCGACCTCCGCAGCGTGGACGCCCACGTGTACCGCCTCCGACGCAAGATCGAGCCGACAGGTCCGCGACCGACATACATTCACGCCGTGCCGGGCATCGGCTACCGATTCGAGCGGCGTGGTCTCAATGAGCGACTGTCGCGCAGCGCGACCGGGAGCGACGAGACCGGCCTAGCCAGCTGACCACGGCGGTGGCGACAACCGGCTTCGCGTGGAGAGGCTGCGCGCCTGCGGTCGCCGCTGACCAGCATCATCGACGAGCACGAGCTGGCCGCGGTCATTCAACGTGGCGGGACGCGCCTCCACGATCTGACCGCGAAGCAGTGAGAGTGGCCGTCCGTGGGGCCGCTGGAACTCGAAGCACACCGCTTCGCGGCCGTCCCACAGCCGACGTTTCGAAGCGCCCGCGTAGACCGCGAGGCTCCGGGTGACTCGCCGCTGCTGCGGAGTTCTCACGGTGTACGAGATTCGATACATCTCCCCCCGCCGCAACTGGAAACGTTCCACCTCTCCGTGATGCCCTGCACTCTGTGCATTCATCATCGTTTGCAAGTATTGACGCGTTCTGCGCGATGGCCTCGGACCGCGCGTGACGCCGAGGTGACAGACCGCCATCGTCTCCTCGGAGCCTTCTCCCCCCTCGATCCGCGTTGGCTATCGAGTGGCAGTGCAGACTATCGTGCAGGTTACAGGTGACCGTATCCATCGCATGCGTTTCCGGCAAGGGCGGCGTGGGCAAGACCACGACCGTCATCAACCTCGGCGCCGCGCTCGCCGAGCGAGATAAGCGCGTGCTCCTCGTCGATTGCGACCCGCAATCGAACCTAACCAGCGGCGTCGGCCTCGACCCGTACGACGAGCGACCCGGCGTCGCCTCGGTGATCGGCGGCCACGTCGACGCGAGCGCGGCCATCACCGAGACGAACTGGCCGAACCTCTGGGTGCTGCCGGCGTCGCCGGACCTGTCGGCTGTGGAAGGCGAGCTGGCATCCTCGATCGACAGAGAGCTGGTGCTCCGCGACGCGCTCCGCCGCGACGCGCTCCGCCGCGACGGCGCTCGCGCCTCCTTCGACTACGTGCTCTTCGACACCCCGCCCAGCTTCGGCTTCCAGACCATCAGCGCGCTCGCCGCGGCCGGGGAGGTGCTGATCCCGGTGCAGATGTCGGGGTTCGCCATCCGTGGCCTGAAGGAGGTGCTCCGCACCGTCCATCTGGTGCGGGGGCGGCTCAACCCGGACCTCGCCATCCTCGGGATCGTGCCCACCTTCGTCAACCTGCGCACCCGCTTCAGCCGTCAGCTCCTTGACGGGCTATGCGAGCTTGCCAACATCCGGGTGTTCGCGACCGTGATCACGCCGACGGTGAAGCTCCAGGAGACCTCGCTTGCCGGGATACCGATCACCGCGTACGCATCCTCGTCCAAGGCGGCGGCCGCATACCGCGAGCTCGCGGGCGAGATCATCGGCGACGAGGTGCCGGCCGATGTCTGAGATCGGCGAGCGTTCCGCGCAGCCAGCCAACGGACCCTCGCTCTCCGGACCGATGGCGCGCTGGCTGGCTCCGACGTCGGAATCACGCGTCGAGCGCATCGCGATCGCGGCGGTGCACGACCGACCCTGGTGGCCGGGAAGCGACGTCGACGCTGCCACGCTCGCGGCGCTCCGGGCGAGCATCGCATCGCGCGGGATCATCGAACCGCTGCTCCTCCGCCGCCGGGGCGCCGACCGGTTCGAGGTGGTCTGCGGCTCGCGACGCCTCCGTGCCGCCCGCGACCTCGGGCAGTCGCACATCCCCGCCATCGTGCGCGAGCTCTCCGAGCGCGAGGCGCTCCTCGTCGCTGCCTGGACAACCGTCGAGCGCCGCCAGCACACGGGTGACCGGACGGCGCTCAGCGAGCGCCTGCTGGCTGCCGGCTTCACCCAGGAGGAGACCCGCGTCCTGGCGGACCAGCCGACGCTCACGGCCGCGCAACCGGCTGCGCAGGCAAACGCGCCGGCATTCGTGCTCCGCGCCGATCCGCTTTCGCGGCCGCGTCGTTTTGCCGCGGACATCGCATTTGAACTCCCCCACGCCGAGGTTCTCCCCTCGATGGCGCCGGAGGCGCTGACCGCCGCGCTCACCGCCCTCGACGGTGTGAGCCTGGTCGCTCTGGTGCGGTGAGCGCTGTCCCCCGCCACTCCGAGGAGGAGCTCCGCCAGCAATGGGCGTTCCTGGATGCACTCGTCGACCGGCAAGCCGCCAGCCTGAAATCCGGCGTGCAGGATCCCGAGGAGGACGACGCGACCCTTCCGATGGTCGCCGCCGCGCCGGCCTACCTCGAGGAGATCGCGACCCTCACCCAACGGGTGTCGACGCTCGAGGACGAACGGACGGCACTGCTCCGGCGCATCGACCTCGCCGAGCAGGCGCGGATGGCGGCGGAGTCGGCTCGAGCCGCGGCCGAGGCCGCTCGCGAGGCTGCCGAGCGAGCCCTTGCCGAGGAACGATCCCGGCCGCAACCCGACGTGCATCCGGAGGCCGCGTCGCCGCAGAAGGTGCCCGTCTCCCCGGCGCCCGCCGCTCGGCCTGCCTCGCCCGTGCCGCCAGCAGTCAGCGGCATCCCGAGTCAGCGGGGAGCGGCCTCCCCCAGAACCTCGCCCCCGAAGCCGCGTCGCAAGAGTTGGTGGCAGCGGATCAGGGAGTGACCGCCCCCGCAGGTTTCGGCCGCCTCCCCTGCGCCATACCCACGAACTGACGCAGCGCCTCGGTGGGCGAAGGGCGGGTCGCCACCTCGCGGAGGAGCAGCTTGCTCTCGGTGAGCAGCTCGGGGTCCGGCAGCTCGCCGCGACCCGAGGTGGCCACGACCCAGCCAGGCGAATACCAGAGCACGGTCTCGAACGCCAGGCCGCTGAGGGTCAGCCCGTTGAGGAGCGAATCGGTGATCCGCGAGAGGGGCCGTTTCGCGTTCGTGACAACGATGCCCCGAATCCGGTCGAGCACGTCGATCTGCTGTGCCAGTCCCACGGTCAGGGCTGCGGCCCGCAACGAGAGGATGTCGAGCGCGGTCGGGATGACGATCCGGTCCGCAGCCCCCATCGGTCCGACCAGGGAAGGTTCGTGGGGGTGCGTGTCCAGCAGGATGATGTCGCAGTCGTCACGAACGTCGGCGAGCATCTCGTCGAGCTGCTCTTTCGAAGGTGACTCGTCATTGAGGCTGCGATGTGACACCACGGTGCGGATTCCGAGAGGATGATCGATCAACGCATCTCGCAAAGTGACCCGCCCGTGGAGGACGTCAATGACCGTAACGCTGCGTTTGGCCCGCTCCAGAGCATTGCTCAATCCGCCCGTCGGATCGAGGTCGATCGCGATGACTTTGAGACCAGCAGCGGCAGCCGCCGCGCACAGCGCATAGCTGCTGGTTGTCTTTCCGACACCACCCTTTAGCGACGCAATCGTGATGACTTCTGCAGGCACGTCCGTAGAATATCCGCACATGGCCACCGCGGCGCCCCATGTCAAGCTACTGCGACAGCTTGCCAGCGCCAAAGATGATTATCTGAGTGGCGCGTTCGACATTTCCTGGGATGGCGCCAAGGCGACGCTCTACCTCGTGTTCGGACGGCCGAGCCACGCTGTGTTCGAAACGGATCAAGCACAGATCGAAGGGGAAGCAGCGATCGACGCGTTGCTTGCCGCACTCCCGAGGGTCTTCACCGTCTCCGACTGGCGGCGCGCGATGTCCCCGCACGAGACGCTGTCGATCACCATCGACGAACTCGCCGGACCCTTCGTACGCCTGGCCGGCTCGTACGCTGATGACCCGGTCACCGAGGAAAGTCCGGAGTGGTGGAGTGCGGTCGACGACTCACCCGACCTGCCCTTCGGGCTCGCGGACTTCCCTCTGATGCCCGGCGGACGCCCGCTCTGGATCGAGACCTCGCCCGATGAGGTGCATCTCTCCGATCGCCTGGCCGATCTCCCGCCGTCGATCCTCATCCTGACCGGCGCAAAACTGCGCGCTGCGGCGGTGGTGAGCGGCGGGGACCTCATCGACGCGGTCTGGATCGATGCCGACGACCACGCCCGCGGCGAGAGCGCCGGCCTGGCCCTGCTCGGGGCGACCAAGGGCTCGCTTGCCGGCTACGCGCTCGACGACCCACGGGTGGCCGAGGCGTTGACGATGCTCTGGCGTCTCCCGGTGGCCGTCAGCGGAGTCGAGCTCTCGTGGCTGGACCCCGCATCGATGCTGGCGGCGTTCCGAGCCGACGGCCTGGATCGGGTGCTCGTCATCGATGCCCCCGTGCGCGGCATCGCGCTCTTCAGCCGCGGTGGACTCGTCGCCGTCTATTCGGAGACCCAACGCTCGGCGGTCGCATCGCCGGAGCGGCTGCGCTCGCTCCTCTCCCAGGCCAGAGGGCGGCTGACCGTAATGGAGCGCAAGCCTCGCCCACTGGCTGCCGACGCGTCCTCTCAGCCGGCGAGCGCGCGCGACTACTTCGAGGTCGCAAGCCCGGAGCCGGTCGGTGCCGAGCCTGTTGCCCCGTCTGCGACGGCGGACGCTGTCGAAGCGGGCGCCGCGGAGCCGCTCGTGGCAGAAGTCGACGCTGACGGGCCGGTCGCTGATTTGACCGCTGCCCCGGGCACCACCGAGTCGAGTGAGCTCGAAGCCACGATGCCCGACGCGCCTGTGGAGGCGGATTTCGCACCCCCTCCTCCGCCCCCCGATGAGGAGGCCTCGGGCGCGGCCGCTGGCGCGCCACCACCTCCGGCGCCAGAGGCTGCGAAGCCCGAGCACAAGCAGAAACGGTCGCGGTGGGGATTCGGTCGATCCCGCAAATCTCGAGCCGAGCGCCACGCCGCCGAGGAGGCGGCCGCTTCCAGCATCGATGCGTCGATCCAATCCGCTGATTCAGAGGCAGCCGCGTTCGCGGGCTGGAGCGTGCGTCAGCCAAATGCCGACCCGCAGCCTGTGTGGCAGCGCTCTCAAGACACTGCGGCCGCGCCGCCGCCCCCGGATGACGAGGCAGGCCAGGCCGGTGAGACTGTTCCAACATGGTCGCTTGCGCAGCCCACCGATGAGACTGCAGCCAATGCCGAGTCAGGGCCGGACGACGAGGCTCTTCCAACGTGGTCGCTCGCACCGCCCGCTGACGAGCCCGCAGCCGGTGCGGAGGCGCCGGTCGCTGACGAAAACGCGGCTCCAACCGACATTCCGATCTCCGAGGAGTCTCCGGCACCGGGCGATGTGCCGGCAACGGACGAAGGCGAGCCGCCAGTCGCTGAAACGAATGACCAGCCCGTAGACGCCTGGGTCGGCGCAAGCGCCACCGCCGCGACCGAGCCGTTCTTCGCATTCACGACGTCGGCCGCGGGTGAGGATGCAGCGGCACCCCCGGCGGCGTCGGAGCCCGGGGTCGCTCCCGGGTGGGCCGATGAAGGCTCGACGGACGCTCCTGAAGACCCCGCCGCGGATCGCGACGAGCACAGTCAGTCGTTCGAGTTCAACTCCCTCGACGAAACCGCGCCTGACGCGGCACCGGAGGTGGCTGCCGACCCGTGGCGCTCGACATCGTGGCTCGACGACGTCGTGCATGGTGAGACCGAACCCGACGAGCCCGCGGATGCCGTCGAAGGGGCGGATGATCTCCATGACCCCGACGTGATGACCAAGCCGTCGACGATCGTCAGGACGCCCGGTCCGTGGAGCTGGCCGCTTGCGGAGCCTGACGAGGAGCCTCATGCGGCTGGAACGCCGGCGGGCTCACCGGATGAGTCACCCGGCGATCCCGATGCGCCTGAACTGCAGGCCGCCGCCGTTGCGGTCCCTGACCGCGTGGGGAACGAGGCAGCTGCAGAGAGTGACGTGGAGGCCGGCTTCTTCCACCGCGACGAGCCGGTGGGCTCTCAATACGTGGACTTCGACGAGGTGCGCAACGAGCTCGTGCAGATCGGGATCGTGTGGCTCGGTGAGACCAACGCGGTGCAGGTAACGCAGCTGCTGAGCAGCACACGATCGACGATCGATGACTTCGTGGCAACCATCGACACGATTCGCGGTCTCCACGTGGACGGCCAGGATTCCGCGTCCATTCAGGCGATGGCGCGCGAGATGCACCAGCAGGCTGCCGAGCGATTGTGCGGGGCATGACCCGGTGACCAACCAGTTGGTGAGCTGGATCCAGGATCACTCAGTACTCATCCTGGCCGGCCTCGCCGTTGTGGAGGGCATCATCTGTCTCGGGTTGCTCCGGATCGCACGCCACGCACGCCACGAGATGAAGGCGGCGCAGGCAGCGGCACTCGAGTCCGCCCGTGCGGCGGCACTCGCTGCTCCCGGCGCGATCGATCCAGAGGCAGTGCTTGCGCTGCTCCGCCAGGGCCACGCCCCGACTCTCGACAACGTCTACGCGATGATGCGGCGGCGGGAGCGCGAGGGAGCTGACAAGCCGGACGACGATGGCCCGGGCTCGGGTAGAGCCTCGGCGGACGCACCCGCTGGCGCCGGCGCTCCCACCCGGGGGACTCCTGCGGGAGCCATCTCGCTCACGAGCTCACAGGTCGAGGAACGGCTCCGCCAGTACGAACGCTGAGCAGGCGCTACCGAGGGTGGCTGCGCCGCTCGAGCGACGACGGACGTCCTCGCCCGCACGCCTCGGCCGCGGCGAGGAATGCCATCGCGACCGCTTCCTCGCGAAGCCGGGCGATCGCGTCCTCGGTCCTGTGGAGCACGGCAACGCTGTTGCGGATCGTCCACCCGGACCGTCCGGAAACCTTCGGCGGGAGCAACTGCTCGCCGGGCGAGCGGACCGACCAATTCGCCGATGGTCTGCTCGATGGTCTCGCACTGCTGTACTGGGATCCTGGGCGGCGGGCTCCCTCGAGGGCACCGGGCCGCTGCACCTCGACAAAGACCGGGTCGTCCTCTGGGATCGCAATCGGCCAGGCGACCTCTGCCGGTATGGCGACATCGCTCGGAGTCGTGCCGGCAAGCGCGAAGAGCGCGGCGGCGAGGTCTTCGCCGGAGTCGAAGGCACTCCCCTCTCCGAACCACTCGTCGTCCTGGATGGAGGCTGCCCCAGCCGCCGCCACCGTCCCTGCACTTATCACAGCGAGGTGATCGTACCCGGACGAGTTAACGAGTCGTGGATGTCTGGAACGCTGCAGGAATCGAACGTGTATCGAACCGGTTGCTCCCGGCAGAACGCGCGGTCGCGGCGCACACAATCGGCGCGGAACCGCCTTCCGTCCGAAACCCAAGGAGCATCTTCACGTGAGCATGGCAGCCGTCTCGCAGAAGCTCGACAGCCGGTATCTCGAGGCTTTGGGCCCACTGCGTCCACTGGTCGATGACGACAGCCTCACCGAAATCATGGTCAACGGACCAGAGATGGTTTACGTGGAGCGCAAGGGCAAGATTCTCCTCACGGACATCAGGTTCGACGACGAGGCGCACCTGATGCGCGTGATCGACACTATCGGCGCAGCGGTCGGCCGCCGCATCGATTCGCGCACACCGCTCATGGATGCGCGTCTGCTCGACGGATCCCGCGTGAACGCGGCCATTCCGCCGGTTGCGCTCGACGGTCCAATTCTCACGATTCGAAAGTTCAGCAAGGACCCGTACCAGGTCTCCGATCTCATCGGGTTCGGAACGATGACCCAGGAAGCCGCAGCCTTCATCCAGGCCTGCGTGCTCGCCCGCGCCAACATCCTGGTGTCGGGCGGAACCGGCACTGGAAAGACGACGCTGCTCAACGTCTGCTCGGGGTTCATCCCCATCGACGAACGCATCGTCACCATCGAGGACGCGGCGGAATTGCAGCTGCACCAGGAGCACGTCTGCCGTCTCGAAGCTCGTCCCGCCGATGTCAACGGCGAAGGCCGCATCGCGATCCGCGAATTGGTCATCAACTCCCTGCGCATGCGACCCGATCGCATCGTCGTCGGAGAGTGCCGTGGCGGTGAAGCCCTCGACATGCTCCAGGCGATGAACACCGGCCATGACGGCTCTCTGACCACGATCCATGCGAACAGCCCACGCGAGACTCTGTCGAGGCTCGAGACGCTCGTGCTCATGGCCGGTCTGGATCTGCCGCTCAAGGCGATCCGTCAGCAGATCGCCGGCGCGATCAACCTCATCATCCAGCTGAACCGCCTCAAGGACGGGTCGCGCAAGGTGGTGTCCATCACCGAAGTCATCGGGATGGAGGGCGAGATGATCACCGTGCAGGAGATCTTCAAGTTCGAGTCCCGAGGCGCAGATCCGTCGACCGGCAAGATCATCGGCGACTTCGAGCCGACGGGCATCCGGCCGCGAATCATCGACAGGCTGTTCGACATGGGCATCCCGCTGCCGCCTCGCCTCGCGCAGATCTTCCCCGACCGCCGGCAGGTCGGGGTCGCGACCGAGAAGAACGGTCACCTCAGCGGCGTCGCCTAGCAAGCACTGCGTTGCCGGCCGTCCCATGGTCCACCAGAGGACTCGGGTGGGGCTGGGGCCCGGAGATCAGCTCGCCGGTGGCGGGAGGTTCACGGGCTCGTAGATGAGGCCTTCGCCGGAGCACCAGCCACATTCGTCGGCCGCCGTCGCCTTCGACGCCCAGGCACCGACCGTACCCCGGCGGAACTCAACTTTCCGATTGCTATCTCCGGAACCGTTGCAGTTCGGGCAGAGGGCGAGGCGGTGTTCGGCGGCTTTCATGGCCCCACCCTGCGCCTCTTCGGGGCAAACGGCTGTACGCCTGCGAACGTATGGGACCCTGGACCGCCGGAAACGCGACGGGATCAGGCCGAGCCGACCCCGTCCATCACGTGGATCGGCTGGAAGATGTCCTCGGAGAGCTGCTCGCCGGAGGTGCTCAGATGATCGAGGAACGTCGGGATGACCCCGGTCGGCATGTAGGACCCGACCACCTTGCCATCCTCGTCGACGCCAACCTGCTTGTAGGTGAAGATGTCCTGGAGCTTGACCTCGTTGTTGACGCAGCCGAGCACCTCGGTGATGCTGACGATCTTGCGCGTTCCGTCGCGGAGGCGGGACTGCTGCACAACGACGTTGACCGCCGAGCCGATCTGCTCGCGGATGGCGCGCGACGGCAGCTCCGCGCCCGCCATCAGGACCAGCGTTTCCAGACGGCTGATGCAGTCGTGCGCATTGTTCGCATGGAGCGTCGTCAGCGATCCATCATGGCCGGTGTTCATCGCCTGGAGCATGTCCAGCGCTTCACCACCACGACATTCTCCGACGACGATGCGGTCCGGCCGCATGCGCAGGGAGTTGATCACCAGGTCGCGAATCGACACGCGGCCACGGCCCTCGACGTTCGCGGGACGTGTCTCCAGCGTGACCACATGATCCTGGCGAAGCTGGAGCTCGGCCGCATCCTCGATGGTGACGATGCGTTCGTCCTCGGGGATGAAGCCGCTCAGGATGTTGAGCGTGGTCGTCTTTCCCGAGCCGGTGCCGCCGCTGACCACGACGTTCATCTTCCCGCGCACACATGCGCGAAGAAAGCGAACCATGTCCTCCGTGATCGATCCGTATTTGATCAGGTCATCGATGGTCAGCGCCTCTTTGGCGAACTTTCGGATGGTCATCGTCGGTCCACGCAGCGCGAGCGGCGGAATGATCACGTTGACGCGGGACCCATCCTTGAGGCGCGCGTCGACCATCGGCGACGACTCATCGACGCGGCGGCCGATGCTGCTGACGATCCGGTCGATGACCTGCATCAGCTGCTGGTCGCTCTCGAACGTCACCGGGCTCAGCGTCAGCTTGCCGTGTTGCTCGACGTAGATCTGCTTGTAGCTGTTGATCATGATTTCGGTGATGTCCTCGCTCGCGAGCAGCTCCTCGAGCGGTCCGAGACCGAGCACGTCATTGATGAGGATCTCGACGAGGCGGAGACGATCGGGCCGGCTCATCGTGATGTTCTGCTCGGTGATCACGTCGTTGAGCAGCTCGGCGATACGCTGGCGGACGACCTCGGGTGGTACGGAGTCGGTGCCCTGGGCGAGCTCCTCGACGAGGCGCTGGTGCACCTTGCCACGCAACGCCACGTGAGTGTTGACGTGGCCACCCATCTTGCTCAGTCCGGGGCGCATACCGCCGGCGCGGTTCAGCAGGGTCGGGGCGCGCTGCGGTTCAGGGGCGGGCGCCGGTCGCTCGACCTCGAACGGCCGCGCCGCGGGCGCGGGAGTTGCCGGCACCGGCGCCGGCGAGACGCCACCGGGGCGATTCTGCCAGCCGGCCGGAGGGAACGGTTCAGCTCCGTCGTCAGAGGGGCGATCCGGCGCCCCGGGGGGAGCAGACGGCGACGGCGCGCTGGGTGCGGAAGACGGGGGAGTTCCCTCTGCTTTCCGCTGCACTCGGTCGAGCAACGACATGAGAGCTCAAACCACCTCGTGTGATCGCGTTGGAATACCTGCTCGGAGGCTGGATCAAGCATCCCCGGGATGAACCGTGAACGGTGCAACGATCCTGTCGAAGCAGCGTCCCAGGGGCTCTGAGGGGGTTTGATAGGGACCGGCCGGAACGGGTCGATCATAGTCAGCTGCGATTTCACCTGAAGGAACGCCGTATGGAACGTCGGCCGCTGCCCTTGGCGTGGGACGACGTGCTCCGGACTGCCGCTGCGGTGCGGACCACGATCGACCTGGCGACCGCGGCGCGCCAGCCCAGCCGGCGCCTCCGGCGGGCGATCCGCCCCATCGTGATGACTGCCGGGCTCGTCGCGGCATGCGGGCTGGCGGTGCTCCATCTCGCCGGCACCACCGGCGTCGCGAGCGCCAACGCCAGTGAGGACTCGCAGCTGTTTTCGCTGACCAACCAGGACCGGACCAGCAACGGCGTGCATTCGCTGATCGCCAGCGGGACGCTCCAGAACATCGGTGAGGGCGCCCCCTACAACTGCAGGGGCGTCCAGGTATACGGGCGGTCCGATGACATGATCAGGCGCAACTACTTCGCGCATCCGATCCTCGGCTGCGGCGAACTTGTCTTCTCGATGATGCAGGCATTCGGCGTTCGCTACCAGTCGGCGGGTGAGAACATCGGATGGGAAACCGGCTCTTCCAGCCCTGCCAGCTACATCAACAGCGCCTTCATGAACAGCAGCGACCATCGATCCAACATCCTCGGCAGCAGCTACACCGAGATGGGTGTCGGCTCCGATGAGAGCGCGCCCGGTGTGAACTGGACTGGTGTCGGCAGCGAGCCAAACGTCTGGATGTTCAGCGAGGAGTTCGCGCAGGTCGGCGTCTCATCGCCACCGCGACGCACGCCATCCCCAAAGCCGCCGACCCGCAACTCCCCCGCGCCGGCCGCCCCGGGCGTTGGTCCCGCAACCGCGGCACCGCTCCCAACCACCCCGCTGCAGACGCCGTTGGTAATCCCGGTTGGCAGCCTGCCGCAGAACGTTCCTGCCCCACCCGTGAATCAGTACGAAGGTCTGTTCCCGAACACGATCGAATCCGTCCTCGAAGCGTTCCTGACGCTCTAATCCCACACTTTCTCAAGGGCCCAGCACTCTGACTCAGCTCAGCACCGTCGAAGCGTCTGCGGGCGACCTCGATGGCAGCATCCTTGTCGCCACAGGCCTCCACAAGGTCTACCGGGTCAGCCGGCCGCCGCGCGAAGCAATTCGAGGCGTGTCGCTCAGCGTCGAGTCGGGCGACTTCGTGGCGATCATGGGACCGAGCGGATGCGGCAAGAGCACGCTCCTGCACATGCTCGGCGGCCTCGAGCCGCCGGACCAGGGGTCGGTCACGATCCAGGGGATCGATGTCTACGGCCTCCAGGATGAGGAACGCTCGGCCTTCCGGCGCGACCATATCGGCGTGGTCTTCCAGTTCTTCAACCTGCTCCCCACGCTGACGGCGGCCGAGAACGTTGCGCTGCCGCTGCGGCTGCGCAACGAGGCGCCTGGCAAGCATCGCCAGAAGCTCACCCGCCAGGTCATCGGCGAGCGGGTCGACGCGCTCATGGACCAGCTCAACCTGCACGGCCTGCAGGGCCACGGCCCCGAGGAGATCTCGGGTGGCGAGCAACAGCGGGTCGCCCTGGCGCGGGCCCTCGCCGCGGCGCCATCGCTCCTGCTCGCCGACGAGCCGACCGGCAACCTCGACTGGACGAGCGGACACGAGGTGATGGCGCTGCTCACCCGGCTCTGCCGTCAGGAGCACCAGACCGCTGTCCTCGTCACCCACGACGCCCGCGTCGCCGCATATGCGGACCGGATCCTGATCATGCGTGATGGAGTGGTGGTCGACGACGTCGCCCTGAGCCATGCGGGGCAGGCCCCGGACGCCATCCCGGATCCGTCGATCCTCGTGGGCAGGCTCGCCAAGCTGGGACTGTGAGCGACCTCTGGCTCATGGCGCTTCGCGCCATCCGGGCACGTCCGCTACGCAGCGCGCTCACCTCGTGCGCGGTTGCGCTCGGTATCGCCGTGGTGCTCGCCGTCCAGATCGCGATCCAGGGTCTGACGGTGCAGGCAAGCGAAGCCCAGCTGCAGCAGGCCGGCGCGTCATCGCTCGACGTCCGTGTGGACAGCGGCTCCGGTCTGGCCCCCGCGCAGGTCACCACCCTCGCGGATCTCCCAGGCGTCGTGCAGGCGGTGCCGCTCTATGAGAAGCAGGTGACCGCCGGGCCCGCAGGGAGTGGGCTCGAGGGAGACACCGTAACCTTGGTCGGCCTCCAGGACTCGAGCGCGGCACTGCGGAGCGTCTCGGTCATCGCAGGCCGCCTGCCGCATCCGGGCAGCACCTCGGAGGTGGCCATCGACAAGGGTTTGAGCACGGCGCTGACGAGCGGCCGCACCTTCCCGATCGCAATCGGCCAGCAGATTCAGATGATCACCGCGACCGGGCCGGACCTCTTCGCCGTCGTCGGCTTCACGTCGGGCACGGGCGCAGGACCGTCCTTCACCCACGACGCGGTATTCGTGGATGACGCGGCGATGCTCGGGCCATTCGGCCTGGGGCTGCGCACGCCCTTGGTGGCGCTGCGCTTCGGCCCCGGCGCGACGGTCTCCGCCGTCGCGAGCGAGGTCCATGCCAAGCTCGGCTCGGCGGTCACGACGTACGACCCGCGCGCAGGCGCGGCGGCGCCGCTTCAGGACCTCCAGCCGCTCCTCGCGCTCGCGACGGTGCTGAGCCTCATCGTCGGCGCGGGGGTCACGGCCAACAGCGCCGCCCTGGCAGCCTATGAGCGCCGCCGCGAGATCGGCCTGCTCAGGGCCGCCGGGGCGTCGTCGCGCCAGGTCTTCCGGCTGTTCGGGGCGGAGGTTGCGACCGTCGCCGTCGCAGCCGTCCCGGTCGGCGTTGCCGCCGGCCTCATCCTGGGCACACTTTTCAACAACGGCCTGTCACCCGCGGACCTCGCCGCTCCATCCCTCATGCCGCAGGCCGGCGAGGTGATCGCCGCCATCGTCGCTGGGCTCGGAGCGGCGCTGGTCGGTGGACTCCTGCCGCTGTTCGCCGCGGCGCGCCTCCCCATCCTCGATGCCTTGCGACCCCATCCGATCGGGGAACATCAGCGAGCGAGTGTCCTGCTGCGCACGGCGAGCCCCGTCCTCCTGGTGATCGCGGCCCTCTGCTTCCTCAGCACCGCAAGCGGGCTGGTTGCCGCCGGCGTCGTCGCGCTGCTGCTCGGGCTCGTGGTCGCCCTGCCGCTGATCGCCCCGCTGGTCATCAGCCTGATCGCGCTCGCCATCTCACCGTTCGTCACCGGCGCGCAACCCGGAGCCGCACATCTCATTCGGGCCCGCAACCGAACCGCGATGACAACCGCCGGCCTGGCGCTCGCGGTGGCAACCGCCGTCGGGGTCAGCGTTCTGAGCGCCGGCGCGCTGTCCGCGAGCGACACTTGGGTCTCCCAGCTCTTCGCCGGGGATACCGTCGTGACGAGCCCCGTGACTCAGAACGACCAGGTGATGGCTGCAATCGGGCGTAGCCCGGGCGTCGCTCAGGCGACCCCGCTGCGCTTGCTCTCTGAAAACGTCGCCGGCGCGGCCGAGGGTGTCGCGGCGATCGACCCTGGCGTCTACGCGTCGCTCGGCGGCCTCGACGTCGTCTCCGGCGATCGCACAGCGGCACTGCACGCCCTCGAGAACGGGCCGAGCTTCCTCGAGCCCGCGGGACTGGCAACGGCGACCGGTTGGGTCGTCGGGTCGCAGCTGCCGGTCCAGACGCAGAAGGGCGTCGTGTACTTCACGGTTGTGGGGGTGGTCAGTCACTCCTTCCCTGCCGGCGATGGTGGCGAGAGCCTGGTCATGGCGGACGATCTCGCGCGAACGTACTTCGGCACCACCGCCGACGGGTTCGACGATCTCGTGCTCACCACGCACGGATCCGCGACCGCGGTCGCCGCGACCGCTGCGAGCTACGGCATGCAGGCGGTTCCGGTGAGCGTCATCGAAGGCGATGCCCGCGACGCACTCCAGCATTCGATCGGGCTCGTGATCGCGATCGCGATCATCTCGGTGATCATCGCCATGCTCGCGGTCGTCAACACGCTGCTCGTCAACGTCCGCCAGGGGACCCGCGAGCTGGCGCTGCTGCGCGCGGTCGGCCTCGGCAGCCGCCAGGCGATGCGCAGGGTGCTCACCGAAGCCGGTCTTCTGGCCGGCGCGGCAACACTGATCGGCGTGGCCGCAGGGTGTCTCATCGCAGTACCGATGCTGCAGGCCAGCACCACGTCCACCTTCGCCCCAGGATTCGTGTTTCCACTCGAGACGGTTCTCTTGCTCGTCCTCGTGGTGGTCCTGGCGGCGGTCGTCGCAACCATCGGTCCAGCTCGCAGAGCGGTGCGAACCTCGGTGCTCAGCGCTCTGCGACACGAGTAGCGCTCGATGCGTCGCGTTGCCGTGTGGATGCCCCGCATTCTCGCCCCGGTGGCGATGGTGGTCGCGCTCACCGGGTGCGGCATCGACTCGCAGTTCCTGTCGTCGGCTGACCCGCTCAACGCCCTGATCACGATCGATCAGCTGGTCGCACCGGATTTCACCGTGACGACTCCCGCAACGCACGTCAGTGCGGCCGGCCTTGCGGCCGGCGACCCTGCGATTGCGTCCGCTCTCGCGCATGACGGCCTGCAGAGCGCCGCCCGCGTCGAGTATCAGCGCGATGTCGATTTCAGCACCAGCAATGGGCCGATTGACGTCGTGGCGACAGCCGAGCGCTTTGCCGGGGTGAGCGGAGCCTCGAGCGCTTACAGCGCAAACGTCCGGCAGCTCGACGCGATTGTCGGAGCGGTCGCGGCGTCCACCGGTCCGCTCGGCGACGAGGCCCACTCGATCAGCGTGATCCGCACCACGGCGGGTGGGCTGCAGGCGGTGGAGATCACCGTGGTATGGCGCGTCGGCAACCTTGTGAACATCATCGTCGCGCGCGGTCGTTATGGCGGGACGCGGCTCGACGACGCGCTCGTCCTGGCCGCTCTGCAAACGAAGAATGAGCTGCCGCCGGGCGTGGCCTAGCGTCGTCGCTGAGCTCAGCTCTTGCGCGGCTCCCAGCGGAAGCGCAACACCGAGAGCACCACGGCGCCGGCACCCCACGCCGCCATAATGAGGAGATCCGTGCCGTTGAAGCCACTCGCGGATTGGTGCGCCGGGTCGAAAGCGGTGAACATCGCGTCGATGAAATGGCGCACGGGAAACCACTCGGCGATCTGCGCGAGCACCGATGACGAGGGGACGGGAAAGAAGGTTCCCGAGATGAAGACGATCGGCAGAAACACGCCGTTGACGATCGCGGGCGCGGCCTCCGCATTGGGAATCGCGATGGTCATCGCCATACCGAGCGCACAGAACGCGAGCGCACCAACTCCGATGGAGGCGGCTGCTGCGCCGATGTGCTGAGGAACATGGACCCCATAGACGAGGATGCCGAACCCCGTGGTGAGCAACGCCAGCACGATGCTGACGATGATCGATGAGCCGACGACACCCGCGATGAACGCCCACGGTGGGAGGGGCGTCCCGCGAAGGCGCTTGAGGATGCCGTTGTCGCGGCGCAGCGAGAGCGTGATCGAGATGTTGGTGAAGCACGCGCCCATGACACCGAAGGCGACGAGCGCCGGGATGTAGTAGTCGTCGTACGACGTCTTCACCGCGCCGATCTGCACCGTCTGACCCTTGAACAGCGTTGCAAACACGACCAGGAAGATGATCGGGAAGAGGAACGCGAAGAAGGCACTTGCGGGGTTGCGCCAGAACGACCGCTGCTCGAACCCGACCTGGCGCAACGCGATGCCGGTGCTACTCAATTTTGGTCAGCTCCAGGTAGACATCTTCGAGTGACGGGCGGGTGACCTCGAGATTGGGCAGCTCGAGTCCCTGCGCCACCGCCCAGGTGGTCAGATCGCTGAGCGTCCGGGTCGGAGTCGCCGTCTCGATCAACACGAAACCCTCATCCATGCTCACCTTGAGTGGCAGCGCAGTGGCCGCCACGCCGTCGGGGAGCTCGAAGCGGATGTGGGTCAGCTGATCGGTCCCGGCCCGGAGCGTCTCCGGCGTGCCCTGAGCGACCACCTTTCCTGCCGCGATGACGCAGATGCGGTCGGCGAGGTATTGCGCCTCATCCATGTAATGGGTGGTGAGCACGATCGTCTTCCCCAGTGTTCGCATGTTGCGCACCACCTCCCAGGCGGCGCGGCGAGCGGACGGATCGAAGCCCGTCGTCGGCTCGTCGAGGAAGATCAGCTCCGGGTCGCCGACCAGGCCCAGGGCAACGTCAAGGCGGCGCTGCTGGCCCCCCGAGAGCTTTCGGACTCGTTCACCGGCCTTCTCCGTCAACCCGACCAGCGCGATGATCTCGGCTGCCGGGCGCGGCGCGGGGTAGTAGCCGCGATACAGCTCGACAAGCTCGGTGACCGAGAGCATCGGCGGCACCGCCGCCTCCTGGAGCACGAGACCGACACGTTCGCGGAGCTTCCTGCCTCCCCCATGCGGGTCGATCCCGAGCACCGTGACGTCTCCCGCATCGCGAGTGCGGTAGCCCTCGAGGATCTCGATGGTGGTGGTCTTGCCCGCGCCGTTCGGACCGAGGAGCCCGAAGACCTCACCCTCCTCCACCGTGAAACTGATCCCGCGGACGGCGTCGACCGAGCCGTAGGACTTGCGCAAACCGTCGACCACGATGGCTGTCACCGAAAGTGTCTCCCCTGTATGACGAGCGGTCACAGAGTCGTTGCGCCATGGTGCCAGAGACCGGGGTCAGTGCCGACCACAATTGGCCGCAGCGCATGACCATGACTACAACCAACGTGGAGATCCTGCGTCAGGGCTGGCTCGACGCCGCGTCCGCCCTGGCGCCTGGCCTCGACTCACTCCCGGAATTCCTCGAGAACGGTCTCGAAGCTGCCGTGATCGACGAACGCCTCGACGAGCAGTCCCTTCTGAGAGTGGTCAGCGAGGTCACGGCGGCCGCAGCGGATTCGCTTCCGGCTGAGGAGCTGTACTTTCTGACGAGACGCCTCCAGCGGGCGGTGTACGAGTACCTGCTCTCGCTCGACGCCCTGCCCGAGCCGCCTCTCCGCCGCGACGGGGCCAACGGGCACCCGCAGAGCGACACCGCGCTCATCGGCGCGGAGGAGGTCGCTGCGCTCGGACGTAACGGCCATGTCAAGACGGTCGCCGAGCCCACCTCGGTGACCACGACTGCGCCGGAGCCCGAGGGCGAACCGGCGCCCGAAGTCGTTCCCCAGGCAGCGATCGACCCCGCCGCGGCGTCCGCGGCCGCCAATCGGGTCGAGGCCGGGCTTGCAGAGCTCGACGCCCAGCTGTCGCCCGACGAGTCGGCGGACTTCGACGCTGCGCCCATCCCCGAGCCTGACATGGAAGCAGTCGTCGACACGGATCCGGCGCCGGCAGCCTCCCCCGAACCGGCGACCCGGCCGGCGTTCACGCTCTTCCGGCGGACCGGCGCCGCGGCGTCAAAGGCCGACAAGGCGGCGTCCGAAAGCAACGGCCACGGTGCCGCCGCACCGGCGACGCCGGGCTCGAACGGATCCGATGCGTCTCACACGGAGACGAGTGGCGACGACGCCGATTCGTTCGTCAAGCCGAAGGACGGCTTTCACCTGAGCGACCTCGCTGATTTCGCGGTGGTCCAGCGGTCGGCGTCCGAGCCCGCGGCGCACGCCGACGCCACGTCCCAGCTCGATATCGACGACGCCGCCAACGACGAGGTCGAAACCACCGAGTTCGCGGAGCCCGAACCCGAGTCAGTTGCCGCCCCGGCACCGATCGTGCCCGAGTCGCCCGGCGGTGCTGCTGCGCGCGGCTGGCGCCTTCGTGATGACGATGCCGATCAGGCGCATGAGCTGAGCTCGGACACGGACTCCGAGGACAGTCGATTCGAAACCGACCCTGAGGTGGTCGAGGCTCGCCTCGAGATCAACGATCGGCTCCGGCGGCGGCGCTGCGACGAGGCGGCAGCACTGCTGCAGCGCCTCGCCAACGACGTCGGCGGCCGCGCGCTCGCGGAGCTGGCGCTCGACGCCGGCGACCGCTGCCGCGCCCTTGGCAAGGGCAACGCGGCGTTGAGCTGCTACCTCGCGGCCTCGCGCGCGGATCCCGTGCACGAGACGCCGCTGCTGCGACTCGCTGACATCTGCATCGACGATCACGACATCGACCTTGCCGTCTCCTACCTGGAGCGCGTCACGAGGCTGCGCAGGTTGCGCAATGACGACAAGGGCGCGCTCAAGCTGTACCGCAAGATCGTGACCATCGCACCATATCGAGACGACATTCTCGCGATGTTGATGCGCGCTCAGGCCAATGGTCGTTTCGACGAATAACAGTTCATGGACAACGCCTGGTCACATGTTGCGTCGCCAAGCTCGTCCGCTGTGCGATGCGTTTGTTACCGAAAGGCGATGAACGGCAGGGCCGATTCGATCCACACTCGAGTGCGGCCGTCATCCGAGCCAGCATCGCTGAGCTGGATGCAGCGTAGCCGCAACAGCGTGACCGACACCCACTGAGAACAACCGAGGAGAACAGGTGGCCATCCAGGCGAACAAACCGAACAGCCGAATCTTCTTGCTTCTTGGAGTCGTGCTGGCTGCGGCGGCGGCGGTTGCCGTGCTGCTGCTGGTGCGCTCGAACGCACCTGCGAACGAAGTCAGCGTTGTCGTGTCCGATACCAGCATTCCCGCCGGCACCACCTTGACACCCGCGATGGTCCTCGTGACCCAGGTACCGGCTGCGGCAAAGCCGGGCGATGCATACACCGATCCTGTCGCCGTTGTCGGCAAGGTCACGCAGGTCGCGCTCGCCAACAACACTCCGCTGGTTCCTGGCTTCTTCTCGACTCCGGCGCTCTCGATCACGTCGAGCAGCGCGGCCGGTTCGGCGGCCGTCTCGGTGGAGACGCAGATCACCAAGGGCTATGTTGCAGTGGCCATCCCCACCAACGCGTCCATCCCGACGTCGTTCACCGCCTTGCAGCAGAACAACTTCACGGGCGCGCTCGTGTCGGATGCCTTCTATATCCTGCCCGGTGACCACCTCGACATGCTCGTGATGTCGACCAACGGCACCCAGGGCATTCGCTACACCTTCCAGGACCTCATCGTGCTTCGTGTCGGGACGTCCGGGACCACCAGTGCGGGCGCATCGGACGTGCTCCTCGTTGAAGTCCCGCGCGCCGAGGCGCCGTTGCTCTCCGGTTTGGTGATCGGCGACGGCCACGAGTTCGTTGTCAAATACGTCCTTCGTCCCCAGTCTGAGTGGGGCAAGCTCACTGCAACCGGTTACACCCCGAACTACGAGCCGGCCGGAACGATCAGCGTCCCGTCGGTGAAGCAGACCATCGTGACCGCGGGCACGCTGGACAGTCTCTTCGGCGGCTGACACACATGACGCCAGCCGCAGTCGTCGCAGCGGCCCTGGCCGCGTCGGCAGTCCTCTCGATCTTCGCCTTCCTCCTCAGCCGCGGGCAGAACCAGGCTGGGGAGATGGCGCGGCGCCTGAACCAGTACGGCGGCGATACGGTGGTAGTCACCACGCCTCCTCGGGTCAAGACGGGCAACGCGCTGCGAGACCTGCTCGACGCGCTGACCAGCGGCCTCAACCCCCTGCTCTCGCGCACGTCGCACACCGGCAAGCTCGCGGACGATCTCCAGAAGGCCGACCTCAAGCTGAAGTCGTCGGAGTGGCTCCTCGCCGTCGTCGGTCTGGGCATCCTGGTCGGCTTGCTCGTCGCTTTCCGCTACGGGTCACCGATCGCGTTCATCCCCTGCCCCATCGTCGTGTACTTCCTCAGCGGCTTCTTCCTGAAGTTCCGCCAGAAGCGGCGCACCCGCGCGTTCAACAATCAGCTCGGCGACACGCTGATGCTGCTGAGCAATGCGCTGAAAGCCGGTCACTCGTTCGCGCAGGCGCTGGCCTCCGTGGCGAAGAACGCGAACCCGCCGATTTCGGAAGAGTTCGCCCGAGCGACACGTGAGATCGCGCTCGGCATCAATGTCGACGAGGCGCTCAACCACATGGTGGTGCGCAACAAGTCCGAGGACTTCGACCTCATGGTCACCGCCGTGCAGATCCAGCGCGTGGTCGGCGGCAACCTGGCCGAGATCCTCGACACGATCGCCTTCACGATTCGCGAACGCGTTCGCATCCAGGGCGAGATCAGGACCCTGACGGCGCAGGCGCGCGCGTCGGGCTGGATCATCACCATCCTGCCGATCGCGCTCGCGGGCTTTCTCGCGCTGATCTCACCGACGTATTTCGATCCGATGATCACCGACCCGCTCGGTCACATCATGCTCGGCATGGCGATCTTCTCGATCGCCGTCGGTGCGGTCGCGATCCAGAAGATCGTGAAGATCGAGGTCTGACGTGAGCCTTCTTGCCATCGGTCTTGCAGCCGCCCTCGGCGGTGGCATTCTGCTCATCACCTTCGGCCTGGCGATGTCGGTCTCCCCGCGCCAGGGCGATCTGCTCGAAGCGCGCCTCGCCCAGTTCGCCGAAGCCGGCCGTGCGCCCGCAACGCTCGCGGAAGTCGAGATGTCGCTCCCGCTCTTCGACCGCGTGGTGCGTCCATTCCTGGACAAGGTCGGCAATCGCCTCAACCGCAACCAGGGTCAGGGGAGCACCGACGCCCTCCAGGAGAAGCTGAACCTCGCGGGACGCCCATGGGGGCTCAACGCATCCGGGTTCCTCGCTCTCCGGCTGCTCTCCATGCTGCTCTTCACGGCGATCGGGCTCGCGCTGGCGTTGTTGGGCGCGCTTGCGATGCCGCTCTTCGCGGTGGTGCCGCTGGGTGGCCTCATCCTCGGCTACCTCGCGCCTCAGATGGTGGTCGCGCGACGCATCAAGAAGCGTCAGAAGGAGATCCTGCTCGCCCTGCCGAGCGCGCTCGACCTGCTGACAATCTCCGTGGAAGCTGGCCTCAGCTTCGATGCGGCGCTCACTCGGGTCGTCGACAAGTACAACAACGAATTCTCGCGAGAGCTCACGATCATGCTCAACGAGGTGCGCCTCGGCCGTCCACGTCTCGAGGCGCTCGACGATGTGGGACGCCGGTGCAAGGTCGAGGAGCTGAGCAACTTCATCCAGGCGATCATCCAGTCCGAACAGCTCGGGGTTGGCGTCGCCAACGTCCTCCGCATCCAGTCAGAGGAGATCCGGCGCAAGCGCCGTCAGCGCGCAGAGGAGCAGGGCCAGAAGGCGCCGCTCAAGATGCTCTTCCCGATGGTCGGGTGCATCTTCCCGACCCTGTTCATCGTGCTGCTCGGCCCGGCGGTCATCGAGGTTGCCCACCAGTTCGGCTCCGGCGGCTGAGTCCGATCCGTCAGGACAGCTGGCGGAGGACGCGTTCGAGCTGACGCCGGCGGGCGATACGCCAGCGCGACCGGAGCGCCGGGACGGATCGGTACACCTCAGGTGCCCCGGCGTCCTCGCGCATCGACCCGCGCAGCATGCTCTCGACCGTCTCGCGAAGCTCCACGAGCCGGAGCGCGCGGGCGACCTCGAGCGCCGCCGAGATCCGGGCCTCCTCGCCGGAGCGCATCCAGTCCTCGAGCGCGTCGACGAGACCCTCGCGGCCGTCGCCGATCACGATCCGCGCGTACTCGGTGAGCTGGTCGGTGAGCGTCGCCACGTTGGATTCGAAGCGCCGCTCCATGTAGGCGAGGATCGCGTCGCGTGCGCTCTGATGCGCCAGCACGGCGATCAGCCCGGGAGCCGTGCGCCCGATCAGCAGCTTCTCGAAGGGCGAGACCTCGAGGTAGCCGATGTGCGCGCCGGCGCTCGACACCAGCCAGGGGCTGCCGTCGCCGCGGTACAGGCAGAGGTTGTCGGGCAGGCCGGGGTGCTGCCAGCCGTAGAGGCCGGCGGTCGCCTCCTGCAGCACCGTGACGCTCTCACGGCTCAACGCGTAGCGGACCAGGCTGCCGGCCGAGGTGCTGCTCTTCGCCTGCTGGAAGCGCGCCAGGCTCTCGACCGTCGCCTGACCCTCCGGGTCCATCTCTCCCGAGGGCACGGTCAGCACCGCCGTGGTGCACTGGACCAGGGCGCATTCGAGCAGGCCGGCGTAGTCGGGGCCGGTGGGCTCGTCGAGCAGATCGTAGGTCTTGCGCGCGGACACGTCGCTGCGGGACGTGCGCAGAAGTGGTTGCACAGAGCAATTCTGTAACGAAATCCCTCGTTCCAGCGTGGCAGACGCATGTTACGGTCACACCGTGGGCGCGATAGCCGCATCTATCGATAGCACTCCGGGCCAGGTTTTCGCAGACGCACTGCTGGTCATTGCCGTGGCAGTGAACGTGTACCTGGGTTGGAGTCACGGACTGATCCGCCGCCTCTTCACCGCGGTCGGCGTCTTTCTGGCGTGTTTTGCCGCGTCCAACCTGGGAAACGCCATCGCGGCGCTGATCCACTCCCACAACCAGGAGGCAAACGCCTGGGCATTCGTAGCCGTGTTCCTGTTCGTGATCGTCGTGGTCGAGGTGCTCGGCACGTTGCTCAACGAGCGTCTGCAGAAGATCGTCGTTGCCGCATTCGACCGCATCGGCGGTGCGGTGGCGGGTGCCGTCGTCGGTGTCGCCGAGGTGCTGATCCTCTTCCTCGTGGCGATCTCGGTGAGCGCTGTCTCCTCGACGGTGCACACGACGATGTCGCAGGACATTCATGCCGCAACGCTCAGCGGCCAGGCGGTGCGCCTCGAGCCACAGGTGAAGGCGCTCTTCGGGCCGGTGTTGCCGTCCAACCTCGGCGACCATTTCGCGCAGAACGCGGTGGTGGTCACTCCCCCGGTCTGACCACCGCTTGGCCTCAGCGGGCCGAGCCGACGTCCGCTGGGAAGAAGGTCTTGACCACCGAACCGAGCCCGACGAGGTTGAACGGTTTGGTGATCAGGTGATTGGCCCCGGCGAGCCGGGCACGCTCGATGTCGTCGTCACTCGAAAGCGCGCTGAACATCACGATGGGCACGTCGGCGGTCGGTGTGTTGCTGCGGATGCGCTTGCAGGTCTCGATACCGTCCATGCCGGGCATCATGATGTCGAGGATCACGAGGTCGGGAGCACGCGCCTCGACCTGCGCGAGACCGTCCTCGCCGTTCTCGGCCGTGGACACGTCGTACCCCTCGATACCGAGGTACATCGCGACGATGTGCAGAAGCCTGGGGTCGTCGTCGACGATGAGAATGCTGCCCCGGGTCATGATTACGCCCCCGCTCCACCCTGGGGGGTGCTGAGGCGACCCTCTGACATGTAGTGGGAGAGGTCCCGTTCGTGCCCCAGGCCGCGTTCGATCGAGTCCAGCACCCGCTGATAGAACTCCTCGCGCTCCTTGCGGTCCTCCTCGGGGGCGACCGTCTCGCCACGCACACGGTGCTGGATCCACGGGGGTACCAGCTGTTCGACCGTGTTCCCGCCGACCTTGACGGTAATCATCGTGTCATCGAGCTCCTCGACGACGATGCTCACCCGGTGGGCGATACCGATGTGGCTGTCCAGGCGCCAGGCGCGCTCCCATGCGCGCTGCCGGCCGATGCCCACGAAGATCAGCGTGACCGGGTCGGCCACGAGCTGACCACCACTGCCCGATGAGAGCTCTTTGAGGAGCAGACGCCAGACGTCGCCGTCGATCTGCCTGGATACCCAGCCGACCAGTGAGGGCGCCCGGTTGTCGAGATCCGGGAGCGACACCGCGAGCGAGCTGTCGAGGCTCGGCAGCGCGCTGACGACACCAGCGTGGCGGCGGCAGTAGACGTGGTCCTCGATGGTGACCCGGTGCTCGATGCACCACGCGGTGCGGCACTCACGACCGCGACGGTCGACGTACTCGCACGGTGCGCCGTCCTGGGACGTGCAGCCTCCCTGGGTGCAGGGATGCGTGGACGCTGTGACCGTCATCTCATCCACCTTAGCATCGGTCGGCTGGGCGCGAAGCTTTGCCATCTACCACACCAGGGGAATGAGCCTTCGGGTCCGGATCGCATATGGCCTGTACTCGGGGAAGATGCGAGCGAGCAGCCCTTCCTCGAATCGCGCTCTCAGCATCTGCACCGCGATGAACGGCACCAGCGTCAGTGTCGCCCACAGTCCCGGACGGGCAAGCACCAGCGCGACGGCTGCGAGGATCTCGGCCGCATAGAGGGGGTGCCTGATGAACCGATAAGGGCCGCCCGTGACCAGGCGGCGAGCCTCGGGAATGATGCTCAGGCTGCGGCGAAGGAAGAGCAGGCCGCACACGCCGAGAGCGAACGCTCCGAGCGCCAGCGGGGCCGAAAGATCCCGGATGAGGGCAGGTGGCGTGAACAGGACGGGGTTCGGAAACGCGCCGACCACGAGCAGCATCGTCGTTCCGACGAGACCTGCCGTCCGAGCGATCGCGCGACCGTCACGAGCGCGAGGCCTCGGCCGCACCAGGTAGATGCCGACAGGGATGACGCAGAAGAGGAGGTACACGCCGGTGGTGAGAGGGCCGGCAAGGAAGTCGCTGACTCCTGCGTGCACAGGGAGTCCTCGTACCTGCGAAAGAAGATTCAGTAACACGCGCCAGCCCAGGAGGGCGAAGAGCACAGCCGGAAGTGAGCGCCCGAAGACCAGGAATCGGATTTCTTCGACGCGACGCTCCAGGTCGCCACGGCGTGCTGGAATCGCGACCGCCTCGGCCATGGCCGGAGTCTAGGTCAGGCCAATTCAGAGCGACGCTCTCGTAGCGCGGTTGTCATCGAATCACCACGATTTCTCGTTGCCCGAGCACCGTCCGCCGCGTGTCCGATCCTTCGTTACCAATATTTAGCACGCAGGCCATTCCGTTGCAGCAGCAGGGGTCCACACTCGCAGCAGTCGGGTCCGAGCAATCGTCTCGGCCTCGAAAATACAACCCGAAAGGAGGTGAAAAACGGAATGGATATGCTGAGCACCCTGTACCTTCGCGCAACAGAGTTCATCGCTCGCAAGCGTGAGGAGGCTGAGGAAGGCCAGGGCATGGTTGAGTATGCGCTCATCCTCGTCCTTATCGCCATCGTCGTTATCGTTATCCTGCAAGTCGTCGGCAAGCAGGTCAACAACGTGTTCTCGAACATCAGCAACGGCCTGGCCTCGTAGCTTTCACAAGCAACCAGGACAGTCAAGAGGAGTTGGCCATCGGGCCGGCTCCTCTTTTTATTGCAGATGAGAACGCCGTGTCGCATCATTGTCCGCGCCAGCCACCTCTGGACGATTCGCCGTACCATGCGCACGATGCACTGGGCACGCGGGGGGCGGCCGTGATCCGCGTACTCATCGCGGACGAGATCGCTCGAATCGTCGGCGACCTCGAGAAGCTCAAGCCGTACGCCGACGTCATCGACGTGTGCGGGGTTGCACACCAGGCGTCCGCGGTCATCGAGGAAGCCTGGCTGCGCCAGCCCGATGTCCTGGTGCTGCATGAGCGTTTCACCGAGCTGCCCCAGGCGGACTTTGCGGCGCACCTCGGATCGGTGTCGCCGGCAACCCGCGTGCTGCTCATGACTGGCGGGGACAGTCCGGCCCGGGCCGGGCCGGCTTGGACCGTCGGAGCGGTCGCCGAGACGGTGGAGGGCCCGGAGCTGCTCCATGCGATCCGCGTCGCCGCCGGGGTCCTCCCGCCGCGAAACGCGGGCAGCGGCGGCGAGACGGCAGACGGCACTGCAGAGGGCAACATCGACACTGACCGTCGCGAGGTGCGGACGCCTCGGGGCCGGGCAGCGGTGGTGGTGACCTTTTCCGGGAAGGGTGGGACCGGCACCTCGATGGTCGCCATCAACCTCGCCGCGGCCCTTGCCGACGGTGGCGGCGGACGAGCGGCGCTCCTGGACACGGATCTCCAGTTCGGCGACGCCGCCGGCATGCTCCATGTCGACAACCACCTGCTCTCGATCGCCGACCTGGCGGCGCACGGCGAGGACATCGAGAACTCATTGCTGGACGCCGTCCTCGCCACCGGCCCCGCCGAGCTGAGGGTTCTGCGCGCCCCGTCGAGCCCGGAGCTTGCCGAGACGATCACGGCCGCGGGCCTCCGCGCGATCGTCAGGGCAACCGCCCGGGCACATGCGGTCGTCGTCATCGACACGCCCTCGCATCTGGATGAGCGCGTCCTGGAAGCCTTCGAGCTCGCCGATCGCATCCTGCTGGTCACCAGCTACAACCTGAGTGCCGTGCGCGGGACCAAAGCGACCCTGCTGCTCCTCGAGGCGCTCGGCGTCGACATGGACCGAGTCGACGTGGTCCTGAACCACACCCGCCCGCGGACCAACTACCGCCGCGAGGACATCGAGGAGATCCTCGGCAGAACCATCCTCATCGATCTCCCGTACGACCCGCGGGTGGACCCTTCACTCGACTCCGGCACACCGATCGTGCTCGCGCAGCCGCGTGCCGAGCTCGCCCGCCGGCTCGTCGCCCTGAGTCAGCTGGTCAGGGGTGATGGAGCCACCCGAGATGAGACGGCGATCGAGCTGCCCGCGCCGGCGCCGCCCGTCTACCGGCGCCGATTCAGCCTGGGGCGGAGGTAAGGTGGCGCCGTGATTCGCGTGCTGGTTGCCGACGGGAGTGAGCGGATTCGGGCCAACCTCATACGCCGTCTCGCCGCCGAGGAGGACATCACTGTCTGCGGCACCGCCGAGGACGGCGAGCACGCGCTCCAGGAGGCCCTGCACCTCGTGCCGGACATCGCGGTGCTCGACGCCGGGCTCTCCGGCCTCGACGGCGTTCAGACCACCGAGATGCTCGCGGAGTACGCCCCCCAGGCCGGCGTGATCCTGATGTCGATGGAAAGTGGCAGCGAGCTCTTCCGGAGGGCGATGCTCGCCGGCGCCCGCGAGGTCCTCCAGAAGCCGTTCGCCGGCGATGACCTCGTCGCTGCGATCCACCGCGTTCATGCCTTCCAGGCGCGCAAGCGCGCCGCCCAGGCAGTCCGAGACCCGTCGAACGGTGGCGCCCCAGCCGTCGACGGGTCCCGGCGTCGCGCAGGAAAGATGATCACGATCGTCTCGGGAAAGGGCGGTGTCGGCAAATCGATCATCGCGACCAACCTGTCGCTGGTGCTCAACCGTCCCCACCCGGGCAGCGTGGTCCTCGTGGACCTCTCGCTCCAGTTCGGCGATGTGGCTGCGCTGCTCGCGATGACTCCCGACGGGTCGATCGCCGAGTTCGCCGCAAGTGACGCGGGAATGACCGATCGCCACGTGATCCAGCAGGCGCTCACGCTGGGACCACAGGGGCTCACCGTGCTGGCGGCGCCGCCGAGCCCCGAGCTTGCCGACTACGTGACCACCGCGCACCTGCGCTCCCTCGTGGCCGAGCTTCGCGCCAGCTTCGAGCTCGTGGTCGCGGACACGACCTCGCAGCTGTCGGAGATCACCCTCGAGGCGCTCGAGAACTCCGATCACATCGTGCTGGTCACCGACTTCAGCGTCACCTCGGTGAAGAACACGCGCCTGATCATGTCGGTGATCGGCGTGCTCCAGGTGGACCCCGAGCGCATTGTCGTGGTCGCCAATCACCGTGATGCCCCACTTGCGGGCGGGATGGACCGAGCCCGGATCGAGGACTTTCTGCGTCACCCGGTCGCGGCGGAGATTCCCCACGACGCCATGGCGATCGGTGGCTCGGTGAGCTCGGGTGTCCCGGTGGTGATCGGTGGCCACTCCTCCCCCGCCACCGCCGCGTTCGAGCGTCTCGCCGCCGCGCTCACCGGCGACGCCGGTCCGGAATCCTCCGCCGAACAACCCGGCAAGAAGCGGAGCCGGCGCCGGCTCGGCTTCGCTCGCGACTAGCGGCCGAAAATCCGCCGCTTGCGCTTGTCGTCGGCCTTGGCGGCGCCGACCCCGGCACCCACGGGCTGACCACCGCCGCCCGGAACCAGCGCACCGGCGAGCTCGCGGATGGAGCGGCTGATGTCCGATTCAGGGCTCGAGATCACGAAGGGAATCCCTCGGTTGATCGAGTCGCCGACCACGCGCGGGTCGTAGGGGATCTGGGCGCCGACGCTCTGGCGGAGGTTCTGCTCGATCGAGTCCTTGTTGAAGTCGGAATGCGAGTCGCTGCGGTCCACCACCAGGAGCACGGCGCTCGGGTCGACCGTGAGTGACTCCAGCACCTTGAGCGCCAGCTTCGCGTCCTTGATCGCCGGGATCGTGAGCGCGGTCACCACGAGAACATGTTGTGCGGACTCGATGACCTCGAGGTTGAAGTCGGCGAGATGGGACGAGGTGTCGACCACCACGTAATCGAACGTCTTGCGCAGCTCCGCCATGACCATGCGAACGTGGTCGCTGGTGATCAGGTCGGCGAGCTCGGGGCTGATCGGCGCGAGCAGGACGCGAACCCCGTTCGGCCCCTGGGCCATGATCTCATTGAGCATCTCCGGCTCGAGGGTCTCCGAGTCCACGACGTCGGTGATGCTCCTGCTGTGATCGAGGTTGAGCATCACGCCGATATCCCCGAACTGGAGGTCGAGGTCGACCAGCGCCACGCGGGACTCGGTCTCGACGGCGAGCGCGACCGACAGGTTGGTCGCGAGCAGGGTCTTGCCGACGCCTCCCTTGCCCGAAAACAGGACGATCACCTCGCCGAGGGCGGCCGGGCGCGGGGCGCCAGTCCCGTCTGGGGCTGCTGCTTTCGCGAAGGTGCCCTTCTTCTCCTCGAGCTGATGCACCCGGCGAATCGCCGCCACGAGCTCGTCGTGACTGAAGGGTTTGATCAGGTACTCGCGGGCCCCCGCCTGCATCGCGCGCCGGAGGTAGTCGCGCTCCCCCTGGACGGACATGATGATCACCGGGGATCCGGGCAACTCCTGAGCCAGCCGCTCGGTGAGCTGGATCCCGTCCATGATCGGCATGTTCACGTCGGTGAGCACGATGTCGGGAAGCAGGCGGTGCGCCTCTTCGAGGCCCTGCTTGCCGTCGCCGGCAGTGCCGATGACCTCGATGTCCTCTTCGAACCCGAGCAGCTTGCGCAGGTTGTCCCGAGTGCTCGCGATGTCGTCGACGATGAGGAGCCGGATCAAGTCGATCGGTACCTCAGCCCACCGTCAGTCGTGCTGCCTGCACCGGGTCGACGGGTACGCCGGGGCCCATGGTTGCGACGACCGTGACCGTCTTCACGTAGGTGCCCTTTGCGCCGGACGGCTTCGCGCGAACAATTGCATCCATCAAAGCGGCGAAATTGTCGCGCAGTTTGTCGTCGTCGAACGAGGCTTTACCAATTGCGGTGTGAATGATGCCCGTTCTGTCATTACGGAACTCGACGCGCCCGCCCTGGACGTCCTGGATCGCCTTGGCGATGTCGAACGTGACCGTGCCGGCTTTGGGGTTGGGCATCAACCCGCGCGGGCCGAGGATCTTGCCCAGGCGGCCGACCATGCCCATCACCTCGGGCGTGGCCAGCGCGACGTCGAAGTCGATCACCCCTTCCTGCACCTTCTTCACCAGATCCTCGCCGCCGACAACGTCGGCGCCGCCCTCGATGGCCTCGCGAAGTTTCTCGCCGGTCGCGAAGACCGCGATTCTCCTGGTCTTGCCGGTGCCGTGGGGCAGGGTCACGGTGCTCCGGACCACCTGGTCGGCGTGGCGTGGGTCGATACCGAGGCGGATGTGCACCTCGATGGACGAGTCGAACGCGGTCACCGCCGTCTGGCGGACCAGGCTCATGGCCTCGGCCGGGGGATAGAACTTCCCGGCCTCGATGGCGCTCGCGGCCTCGCGGTACTTCTTGCCGTGTTGTCTTGGCATTTCACGTGCTCCGTGGTGTTGGCGGGCGCGTCGAGGCGCCCTCCCACTCAGTGGCTCAGTTGACGTTCAGGCCCATGGATCGCGCCGTGCCCTCGATGATCCTGGTCGCGTGCTCCAGGTCGTGGGCGTTAAGGTCGGCTTGCTTGACCTCGGCGATTTCGCGGACCTGCTGCTTGGACAGCGATCCGACCTTGTCGCGGTTCGGGTTTCCCGATCCCTTCTCGACCCCCGCGGCCTTCTTGAGCAGCTCCGACGCGGGCGGCGTCTTGGTGATGAAGCTGAAGGTCCGGTCTTCGAAGACGGTGATCTGAGCGGGGATGACCCCGGACTGGTTGGCGGTGCGCTCGTTGTACGCCTTGCAGAACTCCATGATGTTGAGGCCGTGCGGACCCAGGGCCGTGCCGACGGGCGGCGCGGGCGTCGCTTTGCCCGCTTGGAGCTGCAGCTTGATGACGGTCTTGATCTTCTTCTTGCTCATCGGTGTCCTTGAATTCTTGGAACTCGCCTAGCGGAGCCGTTCGACCTGGAGCAGGTCGAGCTCGACGGGTGTCTCGCGACCGAACATGTTGACGAGCACCTTGAGCTTGCCCTTCTCGACGTTGATCTCGGTCACCTTGCCGTGGAAGTCGGTGAACGGCCCATCGATGACGCGCACGTTCTCGCCGACTTCGTACTCAACGTTGACCTTGGTCGGGGCCTCCGCCTTGACCTGCTTCTGGATGCCGCGAATCTCGTGCTCCTGCAGCGGTACGGGCTTGTTGCCCGAGCCGACGAAGGACGTCACGCCCGGCGTATTGCGGACCACGTACCAGGACTCGTCCGACATGACCATGTTGACGAGGATGTAGCCCGGGAAGATCCGCTTGCTCACCTTGCGGCGCTGTCCGTCCTTGATCTCCATGACCTCTTCGGTCGGGACCAGGACGTCGAAGATCTGATCGTGCATGTCCATTGACTCGACGCGCTTGAGAAGGTTCGCGCGAACCTTCTCTTCATGGCCGGAATACGCGTGTACCACGTACCAGCGGGCGTCTTTGGCGGAAACGGCGTTGCTCACAGCGATGTTCATTCTCCCACGACGGCTACGGAGACACGGTCGGCGCCGCGGTTGGGACCGCGGTCGGTACGGCGGTTGGGATCGGGGCGGTGGTCGGCGCCGCTGTGGCGGTGGCGGCGGCGGCCTGTTGCGTGATCGCTCGCTGCACACCCAGGCTCAGCAGGTAGTCCGCCGAACCCACCAGCACCGCGAACAGGATGACTGTCGCAATCACGATGCCGGTCATGCGCGCCAACTCGTCGCGGCCAGGCCAGACAACCTTCTTCAGCTCCTCCCAGACGCCGCGCAAATACCCGAGCGGACCTCCACGGCCGGATCCGCCGGACCCGGCTCCGGACAAGGCCGGCCGGGGTGCACGCGGGCTGCCCGGTGCGATTCGAGCCTTGGCCATTGGCGGTGATCTCTCCTGGTGGTGATGCCGGGGCGGGCTGGGCTGGGTGGGTGATGGCAGGGGCGGCACGACTCGAACGCGCGACCCTCGGTTTTGGAGACCGATGCTCTACCAGCTGAGCTACGCCCCTTCGGTCACTTGGTCTCGCGATGCTGCCTGTGCACGCGGCAACGCCTGCAGAACTTGCGCAGCTCCAGACGATCCGGGTCGTTGCGCTTGTTCTTGACCGTCGTGTAATTGCGTTCCTTGCACTCGTTGCATTGCAACGTGATGATCGCGGAACCGCCCTTGGCTGTGGCCACGTGTCAAATGCCTCAAACACAAAAGAGACCTAGCGGCGCTAGGTCGGCGTGCAGTTTACCACAGATCAGGAGGCCCGCCGAGCGGACCGTTTCGAGATCGGCACCAGCGGATCGGTACCCGGCCACCAACTCCTCGTCGAGCGATTCGGATTACGCTGTGGACAAGCAAACGTAATCCCGGGGGAACTCCCATCATGCACCCGATGCTCCGTCCTGCGAATGTCGTCATCGCCGTCCTCGCCGCCGCCGTCGTCGGACTCGGGACCGTGGTGGTGGTCGACCACATCGCGGCACCCGCCCCACAAGCGCAGACCGTCTCGCTTTCGGCTGCGTCGACCGCTGCATCGTCGCTGCTGGCCTCAGGCGGGTTTGCCGCCACCGGGCACTTCAAGAACGAGGCGTCCCAGATCTTCGGCTTCTTCACCACCGACACCAAGCTCACCTGGCGGCAGGTCGGGGCTGACCTGCTCCGTGGGGAGACCCTCGATCAGATCGCCGGGGTGCACGCAGCCAAGGTCGAGGCCGATGCGCTGACCGAGGTCCGAGCCGGGCTCTCGCTCGGCGTGGTCAAAGGCGTGATCACACAGGCGCAGGCGACGCGTCTGGCCAACGATGCACGGGACGCCATCTCGGTGCTCATGACCGCGAAGTTGAGCGCGTTGCTCCCAGCGGGACGCTGACAGGGCTCCCTCGAAGGCTCAGCCCGAGGTCACGCTCGAGGGGCGGGTGCAGGAGGCACTCCTTGTCTGAGTCGCCCTCCCACCACCAGCGCCCGGCCCGCTCGCTCTCCCCTGGCTCAGTGGCGCGCGTGCACGGGGCACAGCCGATTGAGGTGTACCCGCGGTCGTACAGCGGGTGGTGGTCGATGCCGTGCGAGGTCAGGTAGTCCCACACCTGCGCGCGCGACCAACCCGCGAGCGGCACCACCTTGGTGATGTCGCCGTGGCCGGGGTCGGCGGCGACGACCGGCGTCTCGGCGCGCGTGGGGGTCTGTTCGCGGCGCAGCCCCGTGATCCAGGCGTCATAGCCATGCAGCGCCCGGGCCAGGGGGTTCACCTTGCGGACCGCGCAGCACTCGTTGCGAAGCGGCACCGAACGCCGGAATTGCATGGTCCCGTGCTCCGCGGTCATCGCGTCGAGCTCGGTCGAGTCCGGAGCGAGGATGCGCAGGCGGATCGGGTACCGGCTGCGCACGTCCTCGATGAAGTCGTGGGTCTCCTCGTGTAGCCGGCCCGTGTCCAGGGTCAGGACCTCCGGCTCGGGGGCGAGCGCACAGGCCATGTCGATCAGCACCATCGACTCGGCCTGGAAGCTGGCAACGAGGGCAACCCGACGGAAACGCTTGTAGGTCCAGGCGAGGATTTCCTCGGCGCTGCCATGGCGGAGATCGACGGGGGTCACGCGGTTGTCCCGGCCGGCACGCGTGCCGGCGGTGTCACGCTCCGAATCCACGGCGCACATGATCAGGCAATCTCCTCGATTGCGGACGGATTGCCCGGAAGACTGGGCGGGATCCTACGGAACCCCCGTCGTAGGCGTCAATCGTCTCAGGTCGGACGGTCGCGGGGTCAGCCAGAGATGGATCGCGGCGTGCGCCCGCCATGGCCGCCAGCGCTCGGCGATCTGACCGATCGCCCGCGGGGTGACGGAGCCGCCGGCGAGGGCCTCGACGGAGCGCCGCAGACCGAGATCGGTCGATGGGAAGGCATCGGGCTCGCCCATCCGCAACGCGATGTACTCAGCGGTCCACGGCCCGAGCCCGGGAACCGCGACCAGCGAGGCCAGCTGGTCGTCGAGCGTCCGGCTTCGATCGAGGCGCACCGACCCGTTCATGACCGCGTCCGCGAAGCGGTGGATCGCCGCGATCCGGGCCCCCGTGAGGCCGGTGCCGGCGAGATCGGCGCCGGCGAGGACCTCGGCTGAGGGAAACAGATGGCTCAGCCCGAACTGGCCGAGCCCTGGTATCAGCGTGCCGTGGCGGGCGACCAGTCGAGCGATGATCGTGCCCGCGCCGGCGACGGTCACCTGCTGGCCGACGATCGCCCGAACGCCCACCTCGAACGGGTCCCAGGCGCCCGGCACGCGCAGGCCCGGGAGCGATGTGATCCGCCCTCGCAGGATGGGATCGTGCCCGAGCGCTCGGTTCGCCTCGTCCGGGTCGAAGTCGAGGTTGAAGAGACGCCGGACCTGGTGGACCACGTGGATCAGGCCGCCCCAGTGCGGCAGGTGGGCGGTGACCACGAGGTGATCCGTACCTCCGGTGGACACCTCGATGACCCCGGGATCATCATCGACGCGGATGGTTCTGCGATACACCCCCGAGGACACCTGCTCGACCCCCTGGATGGCACGCGCCTCGAGGTAGCCGAGCATCGCCTCCCAGTCGAGCGGCCCGGCGAAGGTCAACCGCAATGGCAGACCGCCATCGGCGACCAACCGATCGGCAATCCGGCGGCGGGCTCGCAGCTCTCGCGGCGTCGCGCGAAAGATCGCGCTGAGTGTTCGATTGAACTGGCGCAGGCTCCCGAATCCCGACGCGTAGGCGATCTCCGTGATCGACAGGTCGGTGTCATCGAGGAGCCGGCGGGCGAAATGCGCGCGGCTCGAGCGCGCAAGTTGCACCGGGGTCACGCCGATCTGCTCCCGGAAGAGCCGGCGCAGGTGGCGTGCCGAGAGCCCAAGCCGCCGCGCAACCGCATCCTCGCCCTCATTCCCTGTCTCTCCCCCCACGACCAGCCGGACTCCGCGACAGACAACTTCGGATGCGAGTCCATCGATCGGCCCGGCCGTACGGTACGGCCGGCATCGCATGCAGGCCCTGTACCCGGCGGCCTCCGCGGCAGCGGCGAGGTCGAAATGCCGAACGTTGGCGGGGTCGGGCCGCGCTGAGCATCCGGGGCGGCAATAGATGCCAGTCGTGACCACCGCCGAGAATCCAGTCATCGGGGTTACTTGTAGCGCGATCCCGGCGCCTGGCACCGGCCATTTCCGGACACCTGCCTGATCTGTCCGAATCTGGCCGGAGTGAGCCGGCCGCCGGGTCCATGCTGACGCCATGAGCGAGGCCGTGATCGGACGCCAGTACGGGTACGCGCCCACCCCACTCGGCCCGGTGCTGATCGTCACCGCGGCGGGCGCCCTCGTCGGGCTGCATTTCGCCAATCACGCTCGGACTCCGAGCATCCGGGACCAGAAGGCCGGCTCCGATGAGCCGATGGTCATGGTTCGAGATCAGTTGCGTGAGTATTTCGAGGGCAACCGACCGCGATTCGAACTCCCAGTCCGGCTCGTGGGCACGCCCTTTCAGGTGACCGTATGGTCCGCGCTCCTCGACATCCCTTATGGGCAGACATCGACGTACTCGACGATCGCAGCGCGGATCGGCCGGCCGAGAGCGGCGCGCGCTGTGGGCGCAGCCAACGGCCAGAACCCGATATCGATCGTGGTTCCGTGTCACCGTCTGATCGGCGCCGACGGAAGCCTGACCGGCTATGGCTGGGGGCTGGAACGCAAACAGCGCCTTCTGGAACTCGAAGGCGCCAACCTGGTCACGAGGAGCCGGGGGGCGCTGTCAGGCAGTTGACATCGGGATCGTCACCGTCTCGCGGAGGGCGGGACGCCCGTGGGCCGCGCTGCCGTTGGTCACCAGGCTGGGGGCTGGGTTGTGCCCTCCGACCGGCGCGCCCCCCTCGCAGTTGCCGAAGAAGGCCTTCAGCACCTCGAGCTGGCGGTGCACCGCCGCCTCGTTCCAGCCATGCCCCTGATCGCTGTCCGTGAACACCTGGAGGCCGGGCAGAGTCGCAATCAACTCCTTGAGTCGGTCGACGTTCACCAGGCGATCGTGACGGGCCACGATGATGAGCGTTCTCTCGGCTCGACCCGCGACGACCTCGACGTCATCGCGTCGCAGGCAATCGTTGAGCCATTCCCTCGCCGCCCGGGGATCGGCGCGGCGCTGATTCTCGTAGTTGATGTTGGCGGTTCGGTCGTCGACATCACCCTCGACGATCACGAACCGTTTGTAGAGGTCGCTCACCCAGCGCTGACGGCTCAGCCAGACGACGCCGTCCCACATGGGTCGTCGGCTCAGCAGCCGCACCTGATCCCGGTACCGCCGCCGCATGAGGTCGGGGGACAGCAGCGGGGTGTGCAGCACCAGACGCTCGGCCCTATCGCCGGCCCGCTTCGCAAGCGCACAGGCGACTGTGGCCCCGAGGCACAGGCCTCCGACGTCGAACTTGTCGATCTCCAGCTCCGTGAGAAGGTCGAAGAGAAGATCGGCCATCGCCCCGGAGGTGTGCCGCCCCGGGAGTGCCGGTGAGGCGCCGTTGCCAGGGAGATCGGGAATGATCAGGGTCCGGTAGGCGCCGAGCTCGCTGAAGCGCCCGCCGAACTCCTCCGCCGAGCTGAGGAAGCCGTGGCAGAGGACCAGCGGTTTGCCCCTGCCGCCGATAAGGTAGCGGAGTCGCTGACCTCGGACGGTCGTGAACCGCTCTTCCATCATCGGATTTCCAATCTGGTGCTGCGACGGAACCCGGGCGGCCAGGTGCGCGTCAAGACCGGTCGCCTTGCATCAATGGCTTCATTAAACCCGCAGAAGGGTCGCTGCGGCGGTCCGCTGGCGTACAAAGCCCTTCCTCCGCCGTGGCGATCATGATTCCCGCCCAGGCGCGGCCACCTGCGGCCGCCTCGGCCGTCCACCAGGAGGCTCGTGACCTGTCTGACGTCGCTCTCGCAACCTGCGCCGTGCTCCCTGATCTCGACGATGACGAGCGCCAGCTGATCCCCGCACTTCGCGAGTTCGGCGTCATCGCCGAGCCACGCGTCTGGGATGACCCCTCCGTTCGCTGGGACGAGTTCCGCCTCGTCGTGGTCCGCTCCACCTGGGATTACGCCGACCGTCGAGAGGCCTTTCTCGCCTGGGCTTCCAACGTTCCCAGGGTGCTCAACAGTGTCGCGGTCCTGAGCTGGAACACGGACAAGACCTACCTGCGCTCGCTTGCGGCATCCGGCGTCCCAACAGTGCCGACGACATGGGTCGGGAAGGACGGCGGCTCGTTCGACCTCCCCCGCGGGCACCTCGTCGTGAAGCCAGCGGTGTCCTCGGGTTCACAGAACACCTCTCGATACGGGCCCGAAGACGGTGCATCGGCACGCCTCCATATCGAGCGGCTGGCCGGCGCCGGCAGGGATGTGATGGTGCAGCCCTACATCAGCTCGATCGACGCCGGGGGGGAGACCGGGCTCATCTACATCGACGGCGAGTTCTCACATGCGATCCGGAAAGGCCCGCTGCTCCGCGCATCGGGCGTGACCACGGGTCAGCTCTGGGCCGTCGAGGACATCTCGCGTCGCCAGGCGGACGCTGACGAGCTGACCTTGGCCGACGCGGCGCTCGACGCCATCCCGTGGCCGCGATCGACGTTGCTGTACGCGCGTGTCGACCTGGTTCGAGGCGACGACGGCGCGCCCTTGCTCCTCGAGCTCGAGCTGGCCGAACCCTCGTTGTTCCTAGGACTTGGCTCTGGAGCTGTCGCCCGGCTGGCGGCGGCCATCGCGGCGCGGCTCGGCGACGTCTGACACGATCGTCGGCCTCGCCCGCTCGCGCTTCGCGCGCTCGGATCGGTTGGTGATGATCAGCCGGGTCACCAGCGCATAGAAGGTCTCGTCGGGCCCGAGCGGATCCTGACGCGATGTCGACCGAGCGCTCATCTATGAAGCCCTCCCCGTTGAAGTGCTGTCGGAGCGCCTGACCAGCCTGTCGGGCTTCGCTTCGCCAAGACGACGCGGCGTCTGCCGCGACGCCCGGAGGTCCACGCCAGCGCCATCCTCTCGCTCCTGGCCGGAAGCCGCGACTCGAAGGCGCATCTGAGCGTTGCGAGGCCGGAGCGGACGCAGCGTGTCGCGCGCTCGCCAGGCTGCCGCCGAGTCCGTCAGGTCCTCCGCGGCGGTGGGGCGCCCGAGGCCGAAGCCCTGGCCGAGCGGTATGTTGAAAGCGCGAATCCGGTCACTCACCAGCTCGTTTTCGACACCCTCGGCGATAACGATCGAATCGTGCACCCGAGCAAACGTCAGCGCCGTCCTGATGGCGGCGCGCGCGCTCTTGCGCGCCGAGTTCACGGTCAGGCTCCGCGCCAGCTTGACGAACTCCGGCTGCGCGGTCTCGACCAGCTCGGTGGTCGCGAACCCTTCGCCGAGGTCGTCGATGGCAAAGCGGATCCCTGCGGACCGGTAGGAGGCAAGCACAAGCCGGAGGCGATCGAGGTCACGGACGCTCTCGTGCTCGCCGATCTCGAGGACCAGGTGATGCGGCGACCGTCCGGTCCACTCGAGCAACAGCATGAGTTGGTCGACGTCGTGGAGAGGATCCAGGAGGGCCGCCACGCTCACGTTCACGAAGAGCAGGATCTCCGCGGGCAACGACGCCGCCTGGCTGAGCGCGGCCCGGCGGCAGAGCCAGTCGAGATCGCGGATGTGCCCGGAGCGATGGGCGACCTCGAAGAGCGTCTCGACGCTGTCGGAAGGTCCGAACCCCGCAGGGCGCGCCAGGGCCTCATAGCCGACGACGTGGCCATCGTTGAGATCGACAATCGGCTGATAGACCGCATGGATCGGCATCCCGTTCATCAGCTCCGCGATCAACTCGGTGACCGACGAACCCGACGGCGTGACCTGCTCGGCACCGTCGACGTGGCGGCCGACGACGCGATCACGGCCACTGCGCTTCGCCTCGTACAGGCATTCATCAGCGCGTCGCCACGCCGACATCGGGTCGGTCCCGGCAGGTGCGGACGCCCAGCCGAGGCTGATGTTCGACCGGCCTCCCGGCGTCGGCACGAGGTGCATCGCCGCCCGGAGTCGTTGCGCGGCGGACGCCGCTTCGGCGGGGTCGACGTCGAGCAGAATCGCCGCGAACTCATCCCCGCCGACACGTGCGATGACGTCCCAACCGCGCAGCATCAGAGCGAGGGTTGTGGCGACGGTGCGCAGCACCGTGTCGCCGGCCTCGTGTCCGAACTCGTCGTTGACACGCTTCAGGTGGTCGACGTCGATGGCCAGGATCGCAAATGACTGCCGGGGGATCGTTCCGAGGATGCGGTCGAACTCGCGGCGGTTCTTCAGGCCGGTGAGCCGGTCGGTGCTCGCGAGTTCGGCCATCCGGACGGCCTCGTCGCGGAGCGCACCCTGCGCGCAGATACGGTTGATGACCAGTGCGGCTTCGGCACTGATCTCGACGATCGTCTCGGTGGTGTGGGTCTCGATGCTCGGCAGCGTTTCGAAGAAGTACGCCAGCACACCGACGATGCTCGACCTGGACACCAGCGGGCACGCGATGGCAGCTCGAACGCCCAGGGAGACGGCAGCGGCAAGCTGCACCGAGGTTCCCAACTCGTTGAGGTCCGGCATGATGACCATCGTCCCGGTGGTGCGCACGCGCGCGATCAGCGCGTCGAGCGGTCCCGCTGCGCTGCCGGCGACGTCGTCCAGCGCGTCGAGCGTGGTTCGTGGGAAGGCATGCCGTGACGTTGCATCGAGCCGCCCCTGCTCCTGACGCGCGACGAACATCTCGCTGAACGTCGCGCCGAGAGTAAGGGTTGTGAGGGTGAGGACGGCGTCAGCGGCAGCGTCAATGTCGGTGCAATCGGCGAGCGCCCGCACCAGCGAATACTGCAGATCGCGGCGTCGCTGCTCCGATTGCTCGGTCAGATCGCGCGTGACCGACAGGAACCCACGCCGCTCGCCGTTATCGCCATACATGGCGGTAATCGAAACGCCGGCCCAGAAGCGGCTGCCATCCTTGCGAAGCTGCCAGGTCTCGTGCTGCCGCTCCGTCGCAATAGGTTCCACGTCATCGACGGGTCCGCCCACGGGCCAGCCGGGTGGATAGAGCACCGAGCGCTGCTGCCCCACCATCTCCTCGGCCGAATAGCCGAAGATCCGAAGCGCACCGGTGTTCCAGCTGAGAACGGTTCCGTTTGGGTCGACGATCATCAGCGCTTCGTCGAAGACGCCGTCGACGAGCGCGCGAAGGCTCTCTTCGCTGCGCAGCACGCCCTGCTCGGACTGCTCTCTCGCGGTGACATCGCGCAGCGTCATCAGGAGTCGCTCGCCGTGCCTGCTGACACGCAGGTCGCGCACCTGGTCGGTTGGGATACCTCCGCGCACCACCCGATAGCAAAGCCCGTCGATGGCTCGAGGCACATCCGTGGTGAGGACGTCGTGGAGAGCCGCCACCACCGCCGCCGCGGCCTCGTCGTCCAGGTTGAGGAAACGGCGTCCGATGAGTACGCCCGGGCGCAGAGGGTCCGGTGCCTGCTCGTCCGAGAGCTCGTCCGCCGCCGCATTCGCGTAGTCGACGCGAAAGTCGGTCACCCGCTGGTTGCGAGCGCGCACGGGCGAAAGGATGAGCACGGCGTCGGCCATCGCCTCCAGCCAGAATCGATCGCCGGGATCCAGCATCTCCTCCGCCGGAAACCTGCGTTCAGCAGCCACGCGCCAGCCTCTCCTTTGATCGCAGCGAGCTGCGCGCCCGTTATCGTGCCGATTGGTGCTGCATAATCTGGAGCACTCTGACCACAACGTCTGTCCCGCAGCGCACATAGGTCGATGTCAAACCGAGTCCAGGCATGAGCGCCGACGCGACCCCAACGGTCGCCTCGGCGGGTGAGAACAGGATTCTCACCGCCCTACCGGCGTCAGAGCGAAACGAGCTGTTCGGTCTTGTTAGAAACGTCAGTATGCCCGTGAAAACGGTTCTGTTTGAACCTGGGGCCCCAATCGAGTCCCTTTACTTCCCCATCGACGGCGTCATCTCACTGGTCACACCGCTGCATGACGGGGCCATCGTCGAGGTGGCAACCATCGGCAACGAGGGGATCGTCGGGGTACCGCTGGTGCCCCTCAGTGGCCTTGCCGTACGGGCCATCTCGCAGGTCGCCGGTCACAGCCTGCGTATGGATGCCGCGTCGTTCCTCACATGGTTCGAACGCAGCCCGGCGTTCCAGTCACTTGTGGACAAATACACCCAGGCGCTCTTCGGTCAGATCTCTCAGGCTGCGGCATGCAACCGACTCCACTCCAGCGAGGAGCGGCTCAGCCGCTGGCTGCTGATGAGCCACGATCGCGTCGGTTCCGACCAATTCATGATCACCCAGGAATTCCTCGGTCAGATGCTCGGCGCCCGACGGTCGACGGTCTCGGTGTCGGCGGGAATCCTGCAACGGGCCGGACTGATCCGGTACGTTCGAGGCCATGTGACGATCGTCGATCGCGCCGGCCTCGAGGCTGTCTCGTGCGAGTGCTACTCGGTCATCAGGAGCGAGCTGGAACGGGTGGTCCAGCCGGAGTTGCGCTCGCCGAGGTCGCTGTCCGACCCTAGCTCGCCCCAGTGACGGCGCCCCCGTCAGGGCGTCAGTACGAGCTGACGAGTGGCCGGCAGCGAGCCGTCGTGGTCGAACGGGGTGCGGGACTCCGGGAGTATGAGGCGGGCGGTCTCCCGATCATTGACGGGTACGGACGGGACGACGAGGACGGCAGCAGCCGCGGAGATCTCCTCCTCCCGTGGCCGAACCGTGTCGCCGGCGCCGCTTATCGTTTTGCGGGCCACGAAAATCGCCTGGCGGTCAACGAACCGAGGACCGGGTGCGCGATCCACGGTCTCACCCGGGCAAGATCGTGGCGGCTCCTGGACGTGGCGACGGCGAAGGTGACACTCGCGCTCGACCTCCTCCCCGAGGAGGGCTACCCGTTCCACCTCGGCCTGGTCGCAACATACGCGCTCGACGAACGTGGCCTGACCGTGGGGGTGATAGCGACCAACCTCGGCGACAGGTCGTGCCCATTCGGTGCCGGTTCCCACCCGTACGTCCGGGTCGGCGGCGGGGTGATCGACGACGCCTGGCTGCGCCTCCCGGCGGCTGCGACCCTGGAGGCGGATGACCGCGGCATCCCCACCGGCGAGACACATCCCGTTGCAGGTACCGACCTCGACTTCCGTGATCCGCGTCCCATCGGATCCCTGGTGCTGGACACCGCCTTCACCGGGCTCGGCCCCGATGACGACGGCGTCACCCGGATCTCCCTGACTGCGCCTGATGGCCAGCGCGGCGTCTGCGTGTGGATGGACGGCAGCCACCCCTACGCAATGGTCTACAGCGGTGACACGCTGGCGGAGGCTGATCGGCGTCGCCGTGGCCTCGCGATCGAGCCGATGACCTGCGCTCCCGACGCGTTCAACTCCGGCGCAGGGCTGGTCGTCCTGCAACCCGGTGACGAGCACTCCAGCACCTGGGGAATCGCTCCGCTCTAGCGTCCTCACCCATTGCTCCTCCTCGAGTGGTATGAACCGGTTGTGACCGCAACGTCGCGTCCATCGCTCGCGCTCTTCATCAGCGAGCCGGGGCGGGCCATCGCCGACTACGGCGCCCTGCTGGCGGCGGCGCCGGTGCTGCTTCGCGCGCCGCGGGGCGATGGCCACACGGTGCTGGTTCTGCCCGGCCTGCTGGGCGAGGACAGGTCGACAGCCACCATGCGGGCATACCTTCGCTCGCTCGGCTACGACGTGCACCCCTGGCGGCTCGGCCGCAACCTCGGCCCGACACCGGCGATTCTCAGTGGCATGACCACACGCCTCGAAGAGCTGCATCGCACCTCGGGCCGGCCGGTCAGCCTCGTGGGCTGGAGTCTGGGCGGGATCTTCGCGAGAGAGCTTGCCCGCTCGCGGCCGGCCCTCGTCCGTCAGGTGATCACGCTCGGGAGCCCGTTCGGCCTCAGCGACCCGAGCGACAGCCGGGCACACGCGACCTACCGGCGCCTGGGGGTGCTCCACGTCAGCCCGGGCTCGGTTCCCGATCGTGAGCGGCTGTCACTGCCGATCCCGGTGCCCACCACCGCCGTCTACTCACGGCTCGACGGAGTCGTTCCCTGGCAGGCGTGCCTGAACACAGCGGGACGGCAGCACGAGAACGTTGCCGTCTACAGCAGTCACCTCGGCATGGGCCACAACGCGTCTGTGCTCTGGATCATCGCGGATCGACTTGCACAACCTGCGGGAGCCTGGCGGCTCTTCCGGCCACCATCCCTCGCCCGTTACCTCTTTCCGGTGCGCGCGGCGGCCGCCTGACCGTCGCGCGAGGCAGTTCGGGACCCCGATCCGCGAGGCGATCGCTTGCTGCGACGGCGTGCACTCCCCGGTGCCGAGCCGCCCGCGGCGGCGACCAGCTCGCGCATCCCCTCCTCGATGCCGTCGCGAAGGACATCGATGTCGGTCACGGAGTCGTAGTCGCCGGTAATCCCGAAGAAGAGACGGCCGCAGTACGAGAAGATCGCGATGCTGATCCGGACGCTCCCCATGATCGGCACGTAGGGGTACGAGTAGACCATCCGCCGGCCGACGACGTAGAGCGGAAACTGGGGGCCGGGAACGTTGGTGGTCACCGTCTGGAGGGCGCGCTGCGGCGTCCGGGCCGCCAGCCGCGAGCCGAGCGAGAGGAGCATCGGCGGAGCGAAGCCCGCGAGCTTCACCAGGGCGTCGCCGGCGACCGCCTGCTTCGATCCCTTGAGCATCGCGAGCTGGCTCGATATCGCATTGAGGCGCTCTCCCGGATCGGCGATCGACACGGGAAGCCCCGGAAAGATCCCCGATACGCGGTTGTTGTAGACGCCCCGCTCCGAGTCGGCCCGAACGGACACCGGGACCAGGGTCCGCACCACCCGGTTGGACACGTCCTCACCGCGGTGGATGAGCAGACTGCGGAATCCGGCCGTGATCGCCGCCAGGACAACATCGTTGACGGTGCCGCCGAGGCCCTGACGGACGGTCTTGACGTCGTCGAGATCGGCTTCTGCCCAGCTCCACCTTCGATGCGGTCCGATCGAGCCGTTGAGCGAGGTCGCTGAACGCCTGGTCCATTCGGCGAGGGAGCGCAGGAGCTCGGCTCCCTCGGCGAGGCGCGTTCGCGGTCCGGCGGTGATCCGGAGCCCTCCGGAGAAGTCCCGCAGCCGGCCGAGCGGGTCGGCGAGCGTCCTGACCACGCCGTGGGCCGCGAGCATGAAGGTTCCAGGCTCCGGTTCCGGATCCCAATCGATGGCTGGGGCCGGAGCCGGCACTGCGTCGTCGGCGGCATCGAACATGACGGTGAGGAGGTCAGTTGCCGAGACCCCGTCGACCATGCAGTGATGCACCTTGGAGATCACTGCCCAGCGCCCATCCTGGAGTCCTTCGACCATCCACAGTTCCCAGAGGGGCTTGCTTCGATCGAGGGTCTGCGCGAAGACGCGCCCGGCGAGATTCCGGAGCTCATCTCTCCCGCCCGGCGGTGGCAGCGCCGTGTGCCGGATGTGATACAGGATTTGAAAATGCGGATCGTCGACCCACACAGGCCGGGCGAGCCCGACCGGCGCAAAGCGCACCTTCTGCCGGTAGCGCGGCACCAGGGGCAACTTGGCGGCGATCAGCCGCACGAGGTCTCCGTACGCGGGTGCGGGCCCCTCGAGGACGGCAACCGACCCGATATGCATGGGGTTGTTGCCGTTCTCGATATGGAGGAACGCCGCGTCCTGCGCACTCATCACATCCACGTCATGTCCCTCCAGGTCCCGGCGGTGGCACGTGTTCGCGGACCATACTCCGCAGCAGGTCGATCATCACGCATCACAGGGGCGAACGCTGTGCGCACGTCGAGCGCCATGGTGGCCGTCTGAAACAGAAGCTGCTCGCGGCCGCCGGATGTGCCGCGATCGCCGCAGGCGCGTGCGGCCAGAGTCCCGCCGTTCACACCGGCACGACCGCCGCAGATCTCAAGGCATACCTGGCCGCCGTCGAACCCATCCGGCTTGAGGTGAACGCCCTGCTCCAGGGCGCCGACCCGATTATCCAAGGCTTCCAGAACCACAGCCTGACCGATGCTCGAGCCGCTGCGAGGATGGGAGCGCTCGAGCTGCGCTTCGCAGACTTCACCGTCGACGTGAACGCGCTGCAGCCTTCGGATCCCGCGCTCGCCGCAATCAACGCGCCGTATGCGCACACCTTCATTTTCGAGGACTCCTATCTCAATGCGCTCGTGAGCGGGATGGCCGACGACAATGTCTCGAACCTCCCCAACACGCAGTCGGACCAGCGAGCCGCGATCATCGAGTGGCGGGTGCAGCTCGAGATCCTCGGACGGAAGCTGGGTGTGGCTCTCCCCATCGACCTCCAGCAGGCGGGCCGGGGTGAGATCGCGCCTTCCGTGACCGGGGGCAGCTGACGCCGAAAGTTCCTGTCAGCGCACCAGTTTCGACCTGACGGGTTTGGCGCTGCAGGGGACGCACAGGGCCGCCCAGGGCACCGCGCGAAGACGTTCAACGGGGATGGGACCGGCACAGGCGACGCACCGTCCGTACGCGCCGGCTTCGATCCGCTCCAGTGCGTGGTCGATGTCCGCGACCGTCGCATAGATCGTCCGTGCCCGATAGGCGTCGGTCATCCTCTCGACCGCGTACAGGGTGGCGTCACCGACACGCTTCCCGAAACCGAGACTGGCGACCTCGGCCGGATCGTGGGTGCCCAGCTCGTCGACCTTGGAGACGATCTCGGCGCGCTTGCTCGAGAGTGCCGCACGCGCGCCGGCGAACGGATTGGGCTCGGCCGGCGGTTTCACGCTCTCTTCTGGTTGCGATGGCCACAGGCTGGACAGCCGCTCATCTCGCGAAGCGTACCCCGCTCTCCTGCGGGGGACACCGCCTGAGGCCGAATCGCAGGTAACCAGATCGTCACCAACGGCGCCTCGACGTGGACCGCCGCACGAAATGTGGCGATTTGCCGATGGAACGCGACCGTTCCGTTGTCAGTCGCCGCCATCCGACGCAGCACACTCGGCTCGTGGCTCCACGGTCTCCTGATCCGCGCCTCGAAGTCCTCACTCGCCTCGGCCACGCGCTCCCAGGCATGCGAAGTCCCGGGGAAGCGGCCGCCGAGGTCGTCGCGACCGTCGCTGCCCTTGATGTCGCCTGCATCGTCAGCGCCGTCGAGTCGGACATGGCAGTCGTGCTCGCCGTGCACGTCCCAGCCTCACTCGTCGCCCGGCTGTCGTCGCGCCTGGCGTCAACGATGGTGGGCATGCGGATCCCCCTCGACGGCGTCGAATCGCTCCGCCAGCCCGTCCGGCTTCGGCGCCCTTACTTCGGCGTGGCAGACGCCTCCGAGACCGTGCGCCGTCTGACGACGGATTCGGCGCTTGCCAAAGCCCTGCCGAATGCGGCCGACGAGAGCGACGTCATCGCCGTCCCGGTGACGTGCAGGGATCGGGTCGTCGCCGTCGTCTCCGCCTGGGGCCCGGGCTGCGCGCCGGCGTTGATCCCGACCCTCGAGGTCGTCGCGACGATGCTCGCCGGGGCATGGTCCGCCGGGGTCGAACCGGCAGTCGAGCGCTTCGATGCTCCTGCCTCGCTGGTCCCCGATCGCCGGCTTCGGGCCACGGTCGTCTCGCTGCTCACCAGCGGCACCATGGTCTCGGCTCTGCAACCGATCGTCCGCCTCGTCAACGACACGGTCATCGGCTACGAAGCGCTGGCGCGCTTCCCACCGCGGACGCGGATCCGCACTCCCGACCAGCTGTTCGGCGCGGCTGCCGCGCTCAACATGCTGTCAGCCGTCGATCTCGCATGCGTACGTGCAGCGTTGCAGGCCGCCTCGAACATCGGTGAGGCAGATCTCTTCGTCAACGTGCTGATCGGCACTCTCGTCGATCAGAGCGGCGTGGCCGCGCTCGACAAGGCCATCGACGACGCGCGGGTCGACCCGGCCGCGGTGGTCCTCGAGTTCAGTGAGCGCGAGCCGGTTCCCGATCTCGCGCTGCTGCAGCGGATCGCCGCCGAGCTCCGTGCCCGGGGCTTCCGGATCGCCGTCGACGACGCCGGCGCGGGGCACGCCAGCATGCGCGTCATCGCAGAGCTGCGCCCGGAGTTCATTAAGGTGGACCGGTCGCTGATCACCGCAATCGACGCCGACCGCGCGCGCCGCGCTCTGGTGGTCGCTCTCCTGTCGTTCAGCGGACACATCGGCGCACGGGTCATCGCCGAGGGCATTGAGACCCAACGCGAACAGGAGACACTCCAGTCACTCGGCGTGCAGTTCGGACAGGGATGGCTGCTCGGCCGGCCGGTGCTGCCCCACAGCCTCAAGGGTGACACCTCGATGGAGGTCGTCGATGCAACCTGGTTTGCGCAGCGGAAGGTCTCCCCCACGCGCGTCGCCCTGCCCGCGGCAGCACCCTTAAGCTCGGACATCTTCGCTGCGCAGAGCACCGTCGCACGTCCTCGGCCGCGACGCGGATTGGCTCGGTCGCTCAGCGACGCGGCGCTGGCGCTGCAGAGCGAGCACGATCCCTTGCGCATCCTTGGCGTCATGGCGGAGCAGATGAGCCACGTCGTGCCCGTCACCGAGATGGCGATCTACGAAGCCGACTACGAGACCTTCCGCCTGGTCCCGCTGCTCGCGACCGGCCCGGAACGTGACGAGATCATGGCGAACAGCATGGCCCTCGACGCGGGGATCACCGGTTGGGCCTTCGCCAAGGGCACGCCGCAGAACATTCCCGACACCTCGATGCATCCGCTGGCGAGGCAGATCCCGGGAACATCGTACGTTCAGGAATCGCTGCTTCTCGTGCCGCTCGTGGCGACCGAGCACAAGCTCGGCATCATCAACTGCTGGCGTCTTGGGATCGACCAGTTCAGCGCCGACGAGCTCGAGGCTGCCTCGCTGTTCGCACATGTCGCCGCGTCGGCCTGGCGGAACGCTCAGCTCTACGTCGAGCTCGTCAACGCCGCCATGACCGACCCATTGACGGGCCTGTACAACAGCCGCTGGCTGCGGGATGCCGGCGAACGCGACATCGCCCGTGCCTCCCGCGAAAGCCAGCCGCTGTCACTGCTTCTCGTCGACCTCGATCATTTCAAGGCCGTGAATGACAGCAGCGGACACGCCATCGGCGACGTCGTGCTCCAGCGCGTGGCCACGCAGCTGCGCACAGCAGTGCGCGGCGCCGACGCCGTGGTGCGGCTTGGAGGCGAGGAGTTCGTTCTCCTCCTCCACGATTGCTCCGAGCAAGGCGCATGGATCGCCGCTGATGCGGTGCGGGCCGCGGTGCGCGACGTTGTCATGCCCGACGGATGCAGCCTCGGAGGACTCACCGCGTCGATCGGGATCGCAACCTATCCCGCTCATGGCGGCACCCTCGACCGGCTGCTGGGGGCTGCTGATCGCGCGATGTACTCCGCGAAGCATGAGGGTCGGGATCGCTCGGTCCGGGCGACGCCGTTGAGTGGCGGAGCCAAGATCATCGCGCTCCCGCGCCGCCGACCCCCGCGAGCAACCGCACCGGAAATCGTGTCCGGAAGCTGAGCTTCAGGGAATGTCGCGGCGGATGGTGAACAGCCACCCGCCGACCGCGAAGAGCAGTCCGTAGCCGAGCAGCACCAGGCCGCCCTGAACGGCGTTGAGGTGGGCAAGGCTCCCGCGGTTTGCACCCGTGACGGCCGCGGCAGCGGCGCCGGGGAGGTATGGATACGCCTTCTGCACCAGCGGAATGATGTCGGTGAGCGGCTCCAGCACGAAGAGATACACGAGAGTGCCGATGATGGCCGCGATCTGATTCCGCACGAGCACGCCGACGCCAATGCCCACGACAGCGAAGATTGCGATGACCGCGGTGTCGCCGAGCATCGAAAGCAGGATGCCGTTGCTGACCCAGCCGATGTTGACGCCCAGGGCGGCGAACCAGATTGCCATGATCGCGGCCGTCAGGGCGGCGCACGCGACTCCATAGATGATGCCGACGAGCGCGGCCACCAACAACTTGGCGACCACGACCAACCCGCGTCGCGGTTCGATGAGAAATGTCGGCCGCGACGTGAAGTGGCGGAACTCGGTGGTGATCAGGATGATCCCGACCACGACTGAGAAGAGATAGGCGCTCCCGGACGAGGCGGCGATAGACCGCTGCGTCTCCGCCGCGCTCAGCGGCGGCAGGAAATTCCCGTTGGCACCATTGCCGTTGCTGGCGATCTGCGCGACAACTCCCAGCGCCGCGAGCGCCAGGGCTCCGAGGAGCATGCCCCAGCCGAGCTTGACGGTGATCACCTTTCGCCATTCGGCGCGGATCAGGTTGATCACGCGCCAGGCTCGGTGGGTGCGCTCGGCTCAGCGGTCAATCGCAGGAAGGTCTCCTCCAGGCTCGAGCTTCCCGCTCGCAGCTCGTGCAGCTCGACGTGCGCTGCCCACGCGGCGTGGCCGACGGCCTCAGGAGTCGCGCCCACAACCCCGAGCGACCCGTCGGCTCGCGGCGTGACCTTGACATTGAGCGGCGCCAACGCGCCGCTCAGCTGTTCGGGGCTTGGCGTCCGCACCACGACACCACCGTTCGCCCCTTCGAGGTCGGCCAGCCTCCCCTCATAGAGGAGCCGGCCGCGCGCGATGATCACGACGCGGTCGACCGTCTGCTCGACCTCCGACAGCACGTGGCTCGAGATCAGCACCGTCCGTCCATCGACGTCAGCGAAGTGACGAAGCAGACCCCGCAGCCAGGCGATGCCCTCGGGGTCGAGCCCGTTGGCGGGCTCATCGAGGAGCAGGACCCGCGGGTTGCCGAGAAGCGCCGTTGCCAGGCCGAGCCGCTGGCGCATGCCGAGCGAGAAGCCGCGCACCGAATAGCGCGCGGCCTGGGTGAGCCCGACCCATTCGAGCACCTCGTCGGCTCGCTTGTCCGGAAGCCCTGCGGCGGCGCAGAAGACGCGAAGGTGATTGCGGGCAGAGCGGCCGGGATGAAAGCTGGTCGCTTCCAGGACAGCGCCGACCGTTCGCCCCGGATGGGGCAGATGCGCGTAGGTGAGTCCGCTGATGGTCCCGGTCCCCGAGGTGGGAGTGGCCAGCCCGAGGATCATGCGCAGGGTCGTCGTCTTCCCGGCGCCGTTCGGACCGAGGAACCCGGTGACCGACCCTGGCTCGACGCTGAACGAGAGGCCGTCCACGGCCTTGACCTCACCAAAGACCTTGGTCAGATCGTTCGCGACGATGCGACCCTCGAGTGCTGTTGCCTCCGGACTCAAACCGGCACGCCGAGGTGCGCCTGCGCCCAATCGCCGAGGGCTTCCAGCGCGGGACGGAGCGCCTCACCGCTCGGGGTCAGCCGGTACAACGACGCGATCGGCGGCCCTTCGATCACTTCGCGGGTCACCAAACCCGCTGCCTTGAGTTCGGTGAGGCGAGCCGAGAGCATGCTCTCGGTGATCCCCGGGATCGCGCGAGCGATCTCGGCGAATCGAGCCGGACGCTCGAGCAACACCCCGATCACCACCCCCGTCCAGCGTTTGCCGAGGACGGAGAAGACCGAGGTCAGTGCTTCATCGCACCGAATGGCGGCCGACCGGCAGTCCTCGTCCATCGCGAGCTCATGGTACCTGGGTCTTTCGGCGCAGCATGACCGCGCACGCAATGACGCCCGGCGCGTATCGCGCTCGTGTCAGAGGGTGTACCGCGCAGATGACGCCGTGCAACCGAACAACGCGGTGCTGTCGCGGAGCACGCGGTAAGTGCGCTTGCGTACAGACCGCGTGTTCGAACGCCCAGCAACGTGGACTCTGCGGGCGTCGTTCCATCCGCGCTCACGGTGATCAAAGTGCTGGTACCGCCTCCGATTGCGCCACCCACGCACGCACCCCAGGGCGACCTCGGTCGCCCTGCCGGTGGTCGTGTGCATGACATCGTCGGGCGCGCCGACAACCACCCACCGGCGAAAGCCGCCAGCGCGAATGCGTTGTTGATTGCGGCCTTGGCGCTGTTCAACGAGTCCAACGACCTCGATGCCACCCTCGGGGCGACCTTGGCGATGGTCACCGTGGCGCTCGACGGACGCATCGGCGAGATCTGGTTGCGTGGCGACGGTCCCGCCGACGTCGAACTCCGATACTCGTCATCGGACGGCGCGCCGGATGCCGTCGCATTCGAAGCTGAGGGCAGGGCGCTGGGCGTCGGGAGCGGACCCGCGCTGGTCGGCCGAGTTGTCAAGAGCGGACGCGGATCCGCAGCAGCATCGGTTGCCTCCGGCGGACACGGGGGTCGCGCCGTCGAAGCCGTTGCCGCAGACCTGCACAGCGCGTTGACATTCCCGATCAGAGGCAAGAGCACGATCGTCGGTGTTCTCGCCATCTTTCGCGAGGAGCCTGGACGCTCACACAGCGCTGCCCTCGCCGTCATGCCGGCTCTCTGCGACCACCTCGGACGATTCATCGATCGGGTTCGCGCCGAAACCGCGATCCACGCGGCGGCAATGGAGCTCGCCGCCCTGGCTTCGACCGACGCGCTCACCGGTCTGAAGAATCGCCGCGAGTTCGATCGCGCGGTCCGCACCATCCCGCGACTCCCCTTTGCAGTGCTCTCACTCGATGTCGACGGCCTGAAGGAGATCAACGACACTGAGGGCCACGGGGCCGGAGACGCGTTGCTCCGCGTCGTCGGTCATACGCTCGGACTGCTGGTTCGCGGCTGGGATGTGATGGCGCGCATCGGGGGTGACGAGTTCGCGGCGCTTCTGCCCGAAGTCGGCGTCTTTGGCGCTCACCTGGTTGCGGAGCGGATGCGGGTCGCGATGCATTCGCTGGTGCTCCCGACCGGTCCGGTGCGCATCACTGTCGGATGGAGTGCCGCCCCGGCAGGCGCCGACCCGCTCTCGGTCTGGCAGCGCGCCGACGAGTCGCTCTACGAAGCCAAGCGCGCCGGCGGCGACCGTGTCGCCGGGTCATCATATGAAGGCGGCGAAGCCGCTGATATTGCCGAGCGCTCGTACTCGGACGTCGTCACTCGCATCCTCGAAGGCGAATCACTATCGACGATGTTCCAGCCGATCGTGAGCCTCGAGGACGGTGCGGTCATGGGTTACGAAGCGCTCGCGCGACCGAGGGGCTTCGCGGCGATGGACTCCGTCGAGGCTGTCTTCGAGGCGGCGCGCACCGGCGGCCGGATTCGCGACCTCGACTGGCTCTGCCGCCGCAAGGCGGTCGACGATGCACGCGAGTTGCCTGTGGGGACGCCACTGTTCCTCAATATCAGCGCTGCGGCACTGCTCGACCCGGTGCACCGAGTCGATCAACTCCTGATGCTCCTGAGCAACGCCGGGCGCGCGCCCTCGACCGTCGTTCTCGAGATCACTGAGCATGAGCGCATTCGCGATTACAACGTCCTCGCGAACATCCTCGCCGAGTACCGCGCCGAAGGGATCCGGTTCGCGCTCGACGATGTCGGCGAGGGCCACTCGACGTTAGAGCTTCTGGCTGCCTCGGCGAGTGAGTTCCTCAAGCTTGGGCGCAGCCTCACCATGACTGCCACCAAGGTGGGATCGCGGGCCGCGATGGACGCGACCATGGCATTCGCGCGCGCCAGCGGCGCCGCCGTCATCGCCGAGGGTGTCGAGAACGAGTTCGTCGCCGACCTGATGAAGGCCGGCGGGATCACGCTCGGCCAGGGATTCGGACTGGGCAGGCCCACCATGGCCGCGGACCTCGAGGATGTCGCAGCCGCGCTGGCGGAACGCGCCGCGCTGAGTGCACTCCGGCCCCGACCCGCCCCCGCCCTCTCGCTCAACTAGCGCGAGGCGTCGGTCGGGCGCGAGTCTGGTAGCCGCCGTTGCTGTGGACGGCCTCCGGATCCGGCGCAAGCTCGTCACGCAGTGCCGCGCTGGCGAGCACGAACTCGGCGTCGACGCTGTCGATCATCCGTGCGTCTTCAGCTGCGTCCGCTGCACGTGCGCGCGCCTGCAACTCGCCGCAGCGCGCCGCCAGCGTCCCTGCCCCGAAACTGCTGGCACTGCCCTTGAGGCTGTGCGCCAGCTTCACCATCGCGGAGGTGTCCCCCGTCGTCTGGGCAGCCCGAAGACCATCGATGCGCGTCTGCCCATCCTTGAGGAAGAGCCGGACGAGCTTGTCGAACTCGTCGGTACCGAGTTCGCGCAGCCCGGTGACATAGCTCTGATCCAGCAGGCCGCCCGACGTGTCGTCCCGGGACGTGGACTGCGCGGGGTGAGCATCCGGGTCGCACCAGAGCATGATCAAGCTCGCCAGCTTGTCCGCCATCACGGGCTTGCTCAGGTATGCGTCCATGCCGGCGGCGAGACACTTGTCCTGGTCGCCGGCCATCGCACCGGCGGTCATCGCGATGATGATCGTATGCCGATCCGAGCCTTCGCGGCGCCGAATCTCGCGCGTCGCCTCGAAGCCGTCCATCTCCGGCATCTGGCAATCCATCAACACGGCGTCGTACTTCACCCGCGCGAGCGCCGCCAGCGCCCCGATTCCATTGTCGGCGACGTCCACGATATGCCCCATCTTCTCGAGCATACGAACCGCGACACGCTGATTCACCGGGTTGTCGTCGACGACGAGGACCCGCGCGCGCGCCGCCGGCGCCACCTCGGTGAAGGAATAGCGAACGCTCTCGGTGATGACGCCCTCAAAGGCCTCTTCCTCCGGTGGGGTGATCAGCGTGGCGAGGCAGTCATACAAGTCCGCGATCCGTGCGGGTTTGGTGAGGAAGGCGCGGATGCCGGCCTCCTCCGCAACCTGCGTATCCCCCGCACGGGAGGATGACGTCAGCAGGATCAGCCCGACCTCATTGATCATCGGATCGCGCCGGATCGCCCTCGCGAGGTCGATCCCGTCCATCTCGGGCATCTGGTAGTCGAGGATCGCGAGACGATAGGGATCACCCGCCTCGATCGCGTGACGCAACCCGGTGAGTGCGTCCCGTCCGCTCTCGAAGCTCGCTGAGCGCGCGCCCCAGACCCTGAGATTCTGCTCGAGGACGACTCGGTTCGTCTTGTTGTCGTCGACGACCAGAACTCGGACATCTTGAAGCGCTGCTCGCGATGGCGCGGACCTGCCAATGGCGCGGGCGCCGGTCTCGAGCGTGAGCGTGAACCAGAAGGTGCTTCCCTTGCCGGCCTCGCTCAGAACACCGACTTCGCCGCCCATACGCTCGACGAGCTTCTTGCAGATTGCGAGCCCGAGGCCCGTGCCGCCGAACCGCCGCGTCGTTGACGCATCCGCCTGGATGAAGCTCTCGAAGAGACGCGTCTGCTGTGTCGCGTCGATGCCGATCCCGGTATCCGTGACCTCGAAACGGACGCCGATCGAGTTCCCGTGCTCCGACTCCTTGCGGACCCTGAGAATGACCTCGCCGGCGTCGGTGAATTTGACGGCATTGCCGAGCATGTTGATGAGGATCTGGCGTATCCGACCCGGGTCACCGCGGACCCTCATGGACATCTTCGGGTCCACCATGACCGCGAGCTCGAGGTCCTTCTCATCCGCCTTCGGAGCCACCAGCTTTGCGGCCTCTTCCACGACGACACGAAGGTCGAAGTCGATGACCTCGATATCGATCTTCCCGGCTTCGATCTTCGAGAAGTCGAGGATGTCGTTGATGACGGTGAGCAGTGACTCCGCCGACTGGCTGATGGCCTCGGCATACTCACGCTGTTCCGCGTTCAGCGTGGTGGTGAACAGCAACCCGGTCATGCCGATCACGCCGTTCATCGGCGTGCGGATCTCATGGCTCATGTTGGCGAGGAACTCGGACTTGAGACGCGACGCCTCCATCGCCTCGGCATGCGCGATCGCAAGATCGTCCTCGATCCGCTTCCGCTCGGTGATGTCGTTGAACGTGATCACCGCCCCCGTCGCCTCACCGGTGATCGCGGCCTCGTCGACGATCGGAAACGCGGAATATTCCGCGGGGAACGAGCTGCCGTCGCTTCGCCACATCACCTCGGTCGCGACCCGGCAACTGCCGCCTCCGTGCATCGCTTTGTAGATCGGGCTGTCGATGAAGGCGATCACCGAGCCGTCAGCCCGATTGGGATGGAAGAGCGGGTGCGTGAGCTCGCCCATGACGTTGGCGATGTCGACTCCGAGCGCGCCCGCTGCGGCGGTGTTCATGAACGTGCAACGCCCGTCGGCATCGATGCCGTAGATGCCTTCACCCGCAGACTCGAGGAGCATGCGCAGGCTGTTGGCGAGCCGTGTCCGCTCGACGTCGGCCGCGATGTTGTCGCTGCGGAGCTGATCGGAAAGGCTGCTGAGACGCACCGCGCCCGCAAGCGGTGGGACGAGGATTCGCGCCCGATCCGACTCGACGCGCGTGAACTGAACCTCGCCCGCGCTGCGCAGCACCATAACTGCGCCGATACTCTCGCCGCCGCTGACCATGGGTATGGCCATGACCGGACCGGTGCCAGTCCGGTCGCGGAAGGCGATGGTGTCCTGACCCCAGGGTTCGAAGTGCAGATCACCGATGAAGATCTGACCGGTATGCACCGCGCGACGGCTCGGCGAGTCGCCGACCACGACCGACTCCTCGATACCCGGATGACCGTCCACGATGCGCAGACCGCTCGGGTCGAGGAGACTGATGACGATCCGCTCAGCGCTGAGCAGCTTGGCGACGTGGGCCAGGAGCCCCGCGTCCAGGACCTCAGACTGCTCGACGCGCCCACTGAGCCGATCAACAGTCACGCGCTGCCACGCCGCCAGGAACTGTGCGAGCTCATCGACCTCGTCGCGCAGCGTGATCCCGGGAGCGGACCCAGATGATGCTGAGGGCGGCGACGTCCTCACAATTCGGAATCTGCGGCTGACGGGACCGATGGTCGCGAGAAACAAGACGACACACAGCACCGTGACCACGACGGAGGTGAGAATGGCGACGAGAATCACTGCGTGACCTCCAGGGTCGTGCACTGTGGCGCCGGCTGCGATGCTGTCACGGCCTGGCGTGGGCGAACAGCTCGCCGCGTCTCCGAATTGCGGCGGTAACCCGGCTCACGAGGTCGCGCGGGCTGAACGGTTTGACCATGTAGTCGTCGGCTTCCAGGGAGAACGCCATGACCTTCTCGCTCGGCGCCACATCGCCGGTGAGGATGACGATCGAGGTGCGCTCATTGGCGGCGTCATCGCGCAGGATGCGGCACACGTCGAAACCACTGATCCCGGGCAGATTCACATCCAGGACCACGCAGTCAGGCTTGAAGTGCCGGGCCATGGTGACGGCGTCCTCGCCGCTCGCCGCTTCCCTCACCTCGAATCCCACCGCCGCAAGACTCGAACGGGCAAGCCGGCGGACATCGTCCGAGTCATCGACGACGAGAATCTTGCCGATGTGCGCGCTCTCGGCATGTCTCCGGGCAAGCTCGGTCCTGCCGACGACCTGCATGCGGGCTTCGCCGACCAGGCGGGCATCGATATCGGCGATCGAGCTGGGGCGTGCATAGAAGAATCCCTGTGCCTCGTCACACCCCAGGATGCGGAGCCGCACGACCTGGTCGGCGGTCTCGACTCCCTCGGCGACGACGCGAAGATCGAGTGCATGGGCCATACCCATCACCGCCGCGACGATCGCGGTTGCTTCGAAGTCGCGGCCGAGGCCGTCCACGAACGACTTGTCGATCTTCAGCTCGTCGAGAGGGAAACGCTTGAGATATGCGAGCGATGAGAAGCCCGTTCCGAAGTCGTCAACCGAGATGCTCAATCCGAGCGACTTGAGCTGGCGCAGCGTCGCGATGGCCAGCTCGGCGTCGTGCATCACCATGCTCTCAGTCACCTCGAGGCACACGGTCGCCGGGTCGATACCCGAGTGCCCGATGATCCCACCGAAGGTTTCCGCAAGATCCGACTCGAACTGACGGGGCGAGACGTTCACGGCGACCATCAGCGGCTGACCACCGGGAAGCGCCGTGCGCCAGCGCACGGCGTCGCGGCACACCTGCTCGAGCACCCACGCGCCGATCTGCACGATGATGCCGGATTCCTCTGCGAGGGGAATGAAATCCAGCGGCGAGATGAGTCCGCGCTCGGGGTGCATCCAGCGCAGGAGCGCCTCGACGCCGACGGTGCGGTCGGTGGCCAGCGACATCTTGGGCTGATAGGCGACGTAGAACTCGCCCCTGGCGAGCGCCTGCCGTAGCGACGACTCGTTAGCGATCCTCACCAGGCGTTGCGAGCGCATCTCGCCGCTGAACACCTCGTGCCGGCCTGCGCCACGCTGCTCCGCGCGGTGCATCGCGGTCTCCGCCTCGCGAATGAGCGGCTCGGGGTCGCGCCGTGCATCGCGCGTCACGGTGATGCCGACACAGGCCGTGACGCTGAGCTCCTCGCCGGAGATTGACAGCGGAGCGCCAAGGCTCGCCGCGATCCTTCGAGCGATCATCTTGGCCGCGTTGACGTCGGCGACGTCTTCGCACAGCACGATGAAGTGATCACCGCCAACATGAGCCAATGTGTCAGGCGGGCGCGATCCGCTCACCCTCCGGAGTGAAGCCTCCAGGCGTCGCGCCACCTCGATCAAGAACGTGTCGCCGGAATGATCTCCGGAGCGATCCCCGAGGCGCGTGGCAATGTCCGCGAAATGGTCGATATTGATCGCCAGCACTGCCGTCGAGCCACGGAGTGACTGAGCCCTGGTGAGTCCATCCTGGGTGACCGTGACGAAGAGGGCTCGGTTCGGCAGTCCTGTCAGGGGATTGTGGCTCGCTTGAAATACGAGGCGATCCTCGGCGCGGCGGCGATCGGTGATGTCGTGCCAGACGACAATCGCGCCGATCAGCTCACCGGACGCATCGAAGAGCGGCTCGCTGTCGACCGTCATGGTCCGGCGCTGACCCGATCTACCGACCAGGGCGAGTTCGACATCGCGAGTCGTCTCGCCGCGAAGCGCTCGCGCCATCGGATCTGTCCCGTCGGCGATCGCAGACCCGTCGACGTGCGACATCTCGCCATATGACGACCAGGGTCCGGGAAGCGGAGCGCCCGCGTCGATTCCGGTGAATTGCTCCATCGCGTGGTTGATCAAGGTGATGCGACCGTACGGATCACAGATCGCAACCAGGTCGCGCGTGATGTCGAACGCGGCTCGCACAAAAGCGGTGTTCTGGGGCATGGGCTCAGACCGCAGTCGCGATGCGGCCGTCATGCCAGGGACGACGGAAAGTGGCTCGGGGCGCTCCCACGGCTTCGGGGCGCCGCGAGATGCTCTCAGGAGATTCCCGATCGGGCGCGCACGATCATGCGCGTGAGGCTGCCGGGAGACTCGACAACGCGGCGGCCGTGGTGGCGCATCGTCGTGAGCCTGCGGGCCTCAGCATCACCATCTTCACCTCCGATCGTCCGCGCGGGCAAGAGCACCATGGGCCGGCCGCGTCGAGCATATGGGCGTGCGCCGCAAGCCTGCGGCCCGTAACCGAACGCACACACCCGTCGCGCAATGTCGGAGCAGTGTGGGCTCAGCGACCCTGAATGCCAGACGCGCAGGCCAGTGAACGCGATGCGGCACGCCGCGCCGGCCACCTCATCGCGAACACTGACGCCAGCCGATTCATTCCACTTCCGTGACCCCAAAGCTGCGCCACGGCAAGGGGAAGGGTCTGTTCGACAGCGCACATAACGGGCCGATGTTCCGCACTGTCACAACCGTCACAACGACGGCTCTCAGATGGCGGGTGGAGCTCGCACGACAAGGTGTTGCCACGGGTCGAGCCGATCGCGAATCGACGAGCGGTAGTACGACCACGGTGCGACCGATGCGCGGCGGTTCGTCACCTGTTGGTCACGTTGCGCCAGGAGCTGACGGCCAGTGTGAGCACTGTCACCAATCCGGAAAGGAACTCAGTCGTGGGTCACACTCCACGTTCACTTGCGTCCAAAGCGGCCGGCGCCGCTGGGCTCGGCTGAGCTCTGCTCGCGAGGGCTGACCGGCGGGGCTGTGTCCGCGGCATCGACACGGATGGCTACGGGTCGCAGCCCGGTGACGCGCTGGTCGCCCGCGCGGGCCGCAGCTACCCTCGATCATATGGTCACCGTTCCCGTACCTGTGGACGCTGACCGGTCGATGCAGGCGGAGATCGACATCGGCGACCTGCGCTTCATGCGCGTGCTCGCCGTGCGTGCGCCCGCCCCGAGCCGTCGTGCCGTCTAACCGGCGCGATCTCCGTCGGTCGCTCGGCACGTATCAGAACGCGTCCGCGATCACCGGTGTGCTCCAACTGGCGATCGATGCACTCAACCTCGAGGTTGCGACACTGCTGCGCCACGGAGAGGCGGTCATGTCCCTGCATGCGCACCAGGGTGCGCGCCCGGACAGGCGTCCTCACAACCACCGGAAGACGCCTGACGCCGCATCCACGCCGCTTCTGGGCCCGTGCATCGTGGTGCCTGCGGGGGGCTTGCTGACGCGTCGATACAGCACCTTGCGCCTCGAGCGTGGCGCGGGGTCGCCGTTCAGCGATGAGGACCGGCGCACGGCGGCCGTGATCGCCTCGGCGGTCGTGTACACCGAGGCCGGGCTGGAGCTGCTGTCGCGTGAGGGCGGATGGGCGCGAGCCGTGAGCGATGACATGGAGACCACGCGGTTGCGCAAGATGCTGCGCGACCGCGACGCGCTGCTCGATCAACTCTCCGGCATTCAGCGTGCGCTTTCGCAGCGCGCGCCGCTCCAGGACATTCTCGACACCATCGTCGCAGCCGCAGTGGAGCTCATCGGCGATGAGACGGTGAATATCCGGATGCACGACCTCTCGGATCCGGCGCATCTCATCCGGGTCGCCGGATGCGGCTACTCGGAGTCCGTGGAACCCTCCATGTTGCGCATCGGGACCACCGATGGCGCGGCAGGTCGCGCGTTCACTGAGGGCCGCCTCGTGGTCATCCAGGACTACCAGAACGACCCAGACCGGCTCGCCGTTCTTGCCGGCGAAGGACTGGAAGCCGCGATGTCCGCGCCGATCGAGGAGAACGGACGCATCATCGGCGCACTCACGGTCGCGACGCATCGCCGAGGTCGCACGTACAGTCTCACCGAACAGCAGATGCTCGTGAGGTTTGCGATGCATGCGAGCGTTGCGCTGACCAACGCGCGGATCGCCGACACGATGGCTCACCTGGCATTCCACGACGCTCTGACGGGCCTCCCGAACCGTGCCCTCTTTGTGGACCGTGTCGATCAGGCGCTGGCACGGAGCCGGCGGACGACGCGGACAACCGCCGTGCTCTTCGCCGACCTCGACAACTTCAAGGCCATCAACGACAGCCTCGGTCACGCTGCCGGCGACGAACTCCTCGTGGTCATCGCCCGGCGCATCCGCGAGTCGCTCCGGCCCTCGGACAGCGCGGCTCGTTTCGGGGGTGACGAATTCGCCATCCTGCTCGAGGACATCGGGGGCGAGGACCGGGTGGTGAACGCGTGTGAGCGCATCATGGTGTCCTTGGCCGCACCCGTCGAGATACAGGGAGCGGTGATCGATCCAGGAGCGTCCATCGGCGTCGCGTTGAGCCATGAGACGACGTATGACGCCGATCGCCTCCTGCGCGATGCGGACCTGGCCATGTATGCGGCCAAGACCGCCGGCAAGGGCACCTACAAGCTCTATCACCCAGACATGCGCACCCGGGTGGTGGGCAGGTTGCAGCTCGAGTCAGACCTGGTGCGGACCCTCGACTGACGGGGCGCGTCATCCCGCGGTGATCAGCACCACCGCGATCGTGGCAGCGCCGACCCCGGCGAGCTGCGCCATGCGGAGGCGCTCACCGAGGACGATGACCGAGCACAGCACGGTCGCTACCGGGTAGAGGGAGACGAGCACGGCGACGATGCTGAGCAGGCCGCCGTGGACGGCAAAGAGGTACAGCGCGTTCGCGGTCACGTCGAACACACCGGCGCCGACGATCACCAGCGGCCTCGCGGCGCCGAAGCTCGGGGCGCTGCGAGTGATTCCCGCCACCCCGAGCAAGGCGCTCACCGATGCGCCCCGGGCAGTCACCAGCGGCCAGAGGTTGGCTCCCGTCGACGTGCGTGCGATCGCAATGTAGAAGAGCCCGAAGCCGATCCCGGCGCCGAGTGCGAGCAGCAGCGCTCCTCGACCGAGTCGCGCACCTCTGGTTCCGCCCCAACTCAGGAGGGCGACCGCTGCGACCGCAGCGGCGATGCCGGCGTACTGGAGGATCGCGGGACGCTCGCCGCCGCCGACACCGACCGCGATCGGCACGATCACAGCGACGACACCCGTGATCGGAGCGATCAGCGACATCGAACCCGAGGCGAGACCTCGGTAGAGCATGGCGACGCCTGCGGCACCAGCCAGGCCGGCGAGCGCTCCGTAGGCGAGGTCGGCACCACTCGGGGTACCACCGACGACGACGGCGACGCACAGCATCCCGACCAGACCGACCGCCTGCGAGATGAGCAGCACCGTGAGCAGCGGCGCATCGCGGTTGGCCCAGCCGCCAAGGAAGTCCCCGCAGCCCCAGAACGCCGCCGCGCCGAGCGCGAGCGCGATGCTCAGGCGGTGGTCACCGATGCGGCGGCGTGCAACCCCAACTCCTCCACCGACGCCTCGCGCATGAGGTACTTCTGCACCTTCCCGGTCACCGTCATCGGGAAGGCGTCGACGAACTTCCAGTAGCGTGGGATCTTGTTGGTGGCGATGCGGCCGCGGCAGAATGCGTCGAGCGACTCGGCGGTCGGCGCTGCCCCGTCCTTCGGCCTCACCCAGGCCATGACCTCCTCTCCGTACCGTTCCGAGGGGACCCCGATGACCTGGACGTCGCTGACATCAGGGTGCCCGTAGAGGAATTCCTCGATCTCGCGCGGATAGATGTTCTCGCCGCCACGAATGATCATGTCCTTGATGCGGCCGACGATGTTCACGTAGCCGGTCTCGTCCATGGTCGCGAGATCACCGGTATGCATCCAGTGCGCGGCATCGATCGCAGCGGCAGTCGCCGCAGCATTGTTCCAGTACCCGAGCATCACGCTGTAGCCACGGGTGCAGAGCTCGCCCGAGTCTCCACATTGAACGATCGCGTCGGTCTCCGGATCGACGACCTTGACCTCAACGTGTGGATGCACGCGCCCGACGGTTCCGACTCGCTTCTCGAGCGGGTCGTCGAGGGCGCTCTGGGTGGATACGGGCGACGTCTCGGTCATCCCATAGCAGATGGTCACCTCACGCATGTTCATGCGCGACTGCACCTGCTTCATGACTTCCACGGGGCAGGGCGAGCCGGCCATGATGCCGGTGCGCAACCGGCTCAGGTCGTGCTGCTCGAACCCCGGATGCTCGAGCTCGGCGATGAACATGGTGGGCACGCCGTAGAGCGACGTGCAGCGTTCCTGCTCGGTGATCCGGAGCACGGAGTCGGCGTCGAACGCCTCCCCAGGAACGACGATGCAGGCGCCGTGTGTAGTGCACGCGAGATTGCCCAGGACCATGCCAAAGCAGTGATAGAACGGAACCGGGATGCAGACCCGGTCCTCGAACGTATACCGGACGGTCTCTCCCACAAAGAAGCCATTGTTGAGAATGTTGTGGTGCGAGAGCGTCGCGCCCTTCGGGAAGCCGGTGGTCCCCGATGTGTATTGAATGTTGATCGGATCGTCGAACTGCAGACTCGCCTCGACTGCCACGAGCTCGTCCTCCGATGTTCTGCTTGCATCACGCAGCAGCGACTCCCAACCGTCCTCCAGCACCAGCGCCTCGCGAAGCTCGGGACATGCACCCTTCACCTCACCGAGCATGTGCGCGTAATCGGCCTGACGGAAGGCTCGCGCAAGGATCAGGAACGAAACGCCCGACTGCCCAAGCGCGTACGCCAACTCGGTGGTCCGGTACGCCGGGTTGATGTTGACGAGGATCGCGCCGATCCGCGCGGTGGCGTATTGGATGACCACCCACTCGAAACGATTCGGAGACCAGATCCCAACCCGATCGCCCCTGCGGACGCCGCGTGCGATCAGCCCGCGCGCCACCAGCGAGGTCTGCTCCCAGAGCTGGCGATACGTCGCCCGGTACGCCTGGTGCGGGACCACGAGCGCCTCGGACTCACCGTGCCGCTCGACGGTGCGGCGCAGGTTCTCACCGATGGTCTCGCCGAGCAAGGGCACTGGGCTCGGCCCCGATGCATACGACAGCATGCTGCGTCGACCTCCTCGTGACGGGCTGGCGCCGCCTGTGCGCGTCGCACAGCGCAACGATACGCGGCAGGAGCCGCACCTGACGAGGCGCCGTCCCGACCGGACTCAGACCGCGACGCCCGGGATCTCGGAGCCCTCCGCCACGCTGACCGCCACCGGTGGCTCGGCACCGGCGACCGCCCGCTCGTGGCCACCCGCACCTCCTTTGCCGCGCCCGAGCCTGGTGACGGCGATGAGGCCGATCACTGCCGCCGCCAGACACGCGATGCCGCCCACAGCGAGGCCGATGCGCGCGCCGGCACCCGCCACAACCCAGCCGATGAGTGGACCGCCGACCGGGGTGGATCCCAGGAACGCCACCGCCCAGAGGGCCATTACCCGCCCGCGCATCGACGACGCTGCCTCCAGCTGCAGCGTCGAGTTCCCGGTGGCCAGGAAGGTGACGCTGGTCCAACCCGTCGCCGCCAGCGCCACAAAAGCAACGGCGAGCACTGGCGAGAATGCCGCACCCAGGATTGCGACACCGAAGACCGCAGCCGCGACCGTGAGCGGTCGCAACCCGGTGCGACCACGGGTGGCGGTGACGAGCCCGCCGGCCACCGCCCCGACACCCATCGCCGCGGTGAGGAACCCGTATGTCGCTGCGTTGCCACCGAATGTGCGTTGCGCGAGCACCGGCAGGGTGACCTGAAATTCATATGCGAGGGTCCCGACGATCGCCATCATGAACAGTGGCACCCAGAGCCGCGGCTCGCGGGCCACGTAGCGGAAACCTTCTCGGAGCTGTCCGCGCGCGCGGCCTGCGGGGGCGCTCGGAGTCAGAGCGTTCGTATCCATCGATACCAGCGAATACACGACGGCGACGAAGCTCAAAGCGTTGACGAGAAAGCACACTCCGGTGCCGACCGTCGCGATCAGCAGGCCGGCGATCGCAGGTCCAACGGCACGGGCGGCATTGACCATCGTCGAGTTGAGGCTCACGGCATTGCGAACCTCGCTCGCACCCACCATCTCGCGAACGAACGACTGGCGCGCCGGATTCTCGAAGCAATTGTTGAGGCCGAGCACGACCGCGAGCACGCAGATCTCCCAGAACAGCACCACGTGGAGGACCACGAGGAGACCGAGGACCAGCGCCTGCGCCGCCATCAGCGATTGCAGCACGATCATCAACCGTCGCTTGTCGACACGATCGGCGATGACGCCGCCGTAGGGCCCGAGGATCAGCACCGGCAACGTCTGGAGCGCGAGCACGAAACCGATCGCCGTGGCCGAGTGAGTCAGGGTGAAGACCAGCCAGGATTGAGCGACCGACTGCATCCACGTCCCGATCAGCGATGTGCTCTGCCCGAAGAAGAAGCGGCGGAAATTCGGTATGGACAGTGCCGAGAACGTGCGCCGTCCGACCGAGCTGACGCGGCTCACCTGGTGCTCGCGCTCCCCGCGAGCGGCTGCTCGAGCAGCCGCTCGGCAAGCGTCTCGAGGACCGGTACCGCCCGCGCGAGCGCATCCCGATCCGCGGAGTCGAGGTCATGGAGCAGCCGGGAGAGAGCGTCGTTGCGTTCCAACCGAATGCGTTCGAGCAGGCGGCGTCCTTTCGCGCTGATGTCGACGCGACAGACACGCCGGTCGCCCACTGTGACCAGGCGACGCATCAGTCCCGCCCCCTCGAGCTTCGGAATGAGCCGGGAGAGCATGGTTGGATTCAGCCCGGCAAACCCAGCGAGGTCGGAGAGGCGCAATGCTCCCCGACGGTCGATCGCCACCAGGACGTCGACCTCGGTCGTGGTGAGCGAGCCAGCCGCGGCCGTCGGGCGGAGCCTCCGCGACAGGCGGGCGATCGCGATGCGGAGCCTCGCAGCACCCGCCTCCGAACCATCGCCCAGGGGCTCCGCCGGCTTCACGGTCACAGCGGTCGCTCCCACATTCACGCTTGGCATCACCTCGGCGCAGATACTTGTTTGCTGGCAAGCATTATACCAAATGCTGGACTGCTGCTCCCTCGGCTCTCGTGGGCGCGGTCAGTCCTCGTCGCCGCAGGCGGCAGCAAACGCGGCCATCGATCCAAATGTCCAATCAGGCATGACAGTGACCCCGGGCGGTGGTGTCGCTCCCCACCCCGAGCGCTCCGCGCGCCGATCGATCCACACGGTTGGGAGTCCGATTCCCTTTGCCGGGACATGGTCGTGGAACAGGCTCTGGGCCACATGCAGCAACCGTCCATCGGTGATTCCGAGTGCGCGGGCGGCGCTCAGCAGGGTTTGGAAGTTGCGCATCGACGGCTTGTACGAACCCACGTCCTGGGCGGTGATGACCGCGTCGAAATGCACGCCGAGGCGCGCGCCGCTTCCGGCGAACGACGCACGGTCGACATTGGAAAGAATGATCAACTTGTACCGCGCCGAGAGCGCGGCGAGGGCGGCCGGTGAGTCGGGAAAGGCCGGCCAGTCCGGCACCGACGTCGCAAGACGATCGCTCTCCTCAGTGGTGACGTCGACGCCGAACCCTGCACCCAGGCTGCGCATCGTGGCTCGCAGGATCTCTGGGTACGGCGCACCCGAATGCTCCGCCTCCTCGCAGGCTTCGGCCACCGCGAATCGTTCGAGCAGCGACTCGACACCGACACCCAGACCGCGGGCGTGCGCCCAGGGCGTGAGCACTGCGGCGATACCGGCCTCCCAGTCGATCAGGGTGCCGTAGCAGTCGAAGCTCAGTGCTTCGAAATCGGTCAGGTGCACGGCCGATACCCCGGCGAATCGCCGGTCGGCGCGCTGACTCTCACCTCTTCTGCCTCGGGCTCACACGGGACCTGAGCGTCTCAGCGCTCGCTGTCGAGCGTCGCGCCCGCGCGGAGGGAGCACCGCTGACCTGCCGGGCAGGCCGAGGGCGAGTGGCAGCCCGAGCAGGCTGATGATCGCCAGCGCGGCGAGCGGGATGTAGGCATTGCCCATCGCCACCTGGATGACGAGCACGAGCACGACGCCGCCGAGATTCCCGGACATAAGGAGGAACCCCGCGGCCGCTCCCTCCCGTGCCATCCCCGCGTGGATGGCTGACCAGTCGAGCACGACCGGCAGGCACGCCATGATCGCGAACCCGGTCGCAAACAGCCAGATCGCGAGCCAGACAACCTCGTGGCGCACATCGGTCGCGACGAACGCGACAGCACTGAACGCGAGCGCCAGGACGAGCATCGACCGTCGCTGATTGCGCGCCGCAACGATCGACGGCAACACCGCGGCGCCGACGATCCCACCCGCGGTGAGCACAGCGATGAGGTTGCCCGCGGCTCCGCCCTCGCCGAAATTCGCGAGCACGGGTTGCAGCCACGTGGCGACGGCGTTGTACACACCCATGCCGATGAAGATGAGTCCGGCGAGCGACCACATGAACCGGTCCCGGATCAGCCAGCGCATGCTCACCGACGTCGACGCATCGTCGGGATAGAACGCCGGGACGCGAAGGGCGACGAGCATCAGGACCATCCCGATGACCGAGGGGACGGCTTCCACCTCGAGCACCAGTCCCAAGCCTCCCGCCGAGAGCAGTGGCGCGGCGATGAGCACCGAGGCCAGGATGCCGATGAAGAGCGCCACGGTCCCGATCGAGATCGCGGTGGCGCGCTCCGGCTGCGGGAAGTATCGTGCCGCAACCTTGGTGATGCTGTTGAGCACGAATGGCTGGCCTGCCGCGATGACGAACTGGCCGGCGAGCTGCACCCCGAACGACGAAGGCGCCACAACACGGATGATCGCGCCGCCACCGGTGAGCACCGCGCCGATCGCGAGCGCGTGCGCGAAGCGAGCGTCGAGCCAGCGGCCGACCGGCAGCGCGAGCACAACGTAGATGAAGGGAAAGATCGCCGCGAGATCGCCGACGGTCCCGACGTCAACGTGGAGCACTCGCGCCGAGTCGGTGTCGATCGCAGCGAACGTGAGCCAGAGTAACTGCGTGCACGCCGCGAGCAGCGCGTAGACCACCAGGATCGCCCACCGCATCCCCGGAGCTCGAACCGCAGCCCCGCTCATGCGTTCAACCTCGCGTAGACCCCGTGAAGGCGATGGTACAGGCGTCGGTACTCGGCGTACATCGGCGCATACACCTGCTGGGCTTTCGGGTCGGGAGCGAAGGCGCGATCGACGCGGACCCGCGCGGCTGCTCCCGCCAGGTCGATGTTTCCCAATGACATCGACGCGAAGAGGGCTGCACCACGAAGGTTTGCATACATCGGCTCAGCCACACGCTCGACGCGCCGCTCCAGGATGTCCGCGTGGATCTGGCACCAGAGGTCGGAGATCGCGCCGCCGCCGAGGATGCGCAACACCGGCATGGGCCGCTTGATGAATCGCTCAACCGAGTCGAGCAGCCAGCGCGCGTTGAACGCCACGCCCTCGAGCACGGCGCGGACCAGGTGGGAGCGGTCGGTGGTCATCGAGATGTTGAGAAAGGCAGCGCGCAGGGTTCGATCGTCGACGGGACTGCGCTCGCCGTTGAGCCACGGCGTGAAGAGCACCCCTCCCGACCCGACGGGGGCGCTGGACGCCAGCGCCACGAGCTGCTCGTACCCGTCGATCCCGGACGCTCCCGGGCCATCGCCGGAAACGATCGAATCGCGCAACCACTGGAGGCACACGCCGGCGGTCTCGTGGTTGTTGGCGACGAGGTACGAACCCGGACGCAGACCCGGCACCGATGCAACCTGGTGCAGGACGTCAGTGCGCTTGAATGGGACCTCGCAGCTGATCCACGAACTGGTGCTGATGGTGAGATGGCCGGCGTAGGGCGCGACCGCGCCCGATCCGATGTACCCGGTGTGCAGATCCGGGATACCGGCGACGACCGGAATGCCCTCAGGAAGACCCAGCTCCAGAGCCACTGACGGCTGCAGGCCGCCGAGCACGCTGCCGGTGGGCATCAGCTCGGGCAACTTCACAAGCTCGCGACCCGAGCGACGCACGAGCGCGGGCGAATACGCGATGCCTGTGGCGCGAGGGCGGTTGTCAGTGAGCCAGGAAAGGATCATGGAGGCCTGGGTCGCCGCCCGGCGTCCGGTGAAACGCATGCCCAGGTAATCCAGCGGCTCGAGGAGCGTCTCGACGCGGGCGTACACCTCGGGCTCGCGACGGGCGAGGTGGAGATGATGGCCAAGTGGGTCGGCCCCACCGGGTGACGGCGCGCCACCCGTGAGACGGAGCCAACGCACCAGGTTGGCGGGTGAATACCCAACGACACTGATCGGGCCACCGAGACGCCCCGCCGCCAGGGCGCGCCCGCGCGTGTCCGACCAGAGCAGGCACGGACCGATCGCTTCGCCCTCCGCTCCGACCGGCACTGTCGATCCCCATTGGCCGGTGATCCCGATCCCGGTTGCGTCGCCGGCGACGACCCCATGTTCGAGGATCTCCGAGACCCCTTCGACGATTCCTTGCCACCATCCGCCCGGATCCTGGACCGCGCCGCCATCGTCGCTGAACACCGTGGGCACCGTCCGGTGCGCTACGGCGAGCAACTCGCCGGACAGGGTCACGGCGCCCGTCTTCGGGCCCCCCGTGCCGAGATCCACCGCGAGGATCCACGGTTCGGCCATTCGGCCTCAGGGAACCACGTCGTACATTGCGTCGAGCGCCGCGGCGAACAGCATGTCGAGCGCCTCGTCTCCCTCAGGCGAACCTCCGAGACCATAGAGCGCGCCGCTGCGTGCCGGACCAAGTCCAGGAGTCTTCGCGTAGTCCACCGCGTCGCGCAGGTCGGCGAGGAAGGACTCCGCAACGCCGTCAGCGGTGTTCGGTCTCGTGACGCAGAAATGCAGGCCCGGCGGGAGCTGCAAAGCGTTGAGGCGCCAACCCTTGCTGATCAGGTAGTCGTTGACGTGGTAGATGTCGATGTCACGGCCACGGAAGGCGATGATGAATGTCGGATCGCCGAAGATCTCGAGCTCTGGTATGGCGGCAACGCCAGTGAGAATCGTTGCGGCCGTTTCGAAGATCCGCTCCGCGATCTCGAGGTAGCCCTGCTCGCCGAGGCTGAGCATCGCCGCCCACGCCGCCGCCACGACACCGCCCGAGCGGCTGCCAGAGAGCCCGGGCGACATGTAGATGCCGCCCGGCCAGTCGGGGTAGCTGAAGTACTGATAGCGGCGGAGTGTGCTGTTCCGGTAGAGCAGGACCGACGTTCCCTTGAGCGCATAGCCGAACTTGTGCGTGTCGGCCGAGATCGATGTGACCCCCGGAAGCCGGAAGTCAAAGGTCGGAATCGGGTATCCGAGGCGTTCGGCCCAGGGAAGGATGAAGCCGCCCATGCACCCGTCGACGTGGAAGCCGAGATCATGCTCGAGCGCCAGCGCTGACATTTCCTCGATCGGATCGATGAGCCCGTGTGGATAGTTGCCCGCCGATCCAACGATCGCCACCGTGTTCGGGGTGACGTGGTCGCTCATCCAGCCGACGTCCGCCCGCCAGTCGTCGCGCACCGGCGCCTGGATGAGCCTGATGCCGAGCATGTGGGCGGCTTTCTGCAGCGCGACGTGGGCAGTGATGGGCACGATGACCTCGGGCTCGGTGATGCCCTTCTCGATTCTGCCCCGCTCTCGGTAGACGAGCATCGGGTCGATCAGGCTCTCGGTGCCACCGAAAGTGATGACGCCGCAGACCTCCTCGCCCGGGTGATGGTCGGACACCGCGCCGCCATGCAGTAGCGAGGCTGTCATCGCCACGATCTCGCCTTCGAGCTTGGTCGCGCTCGGGTACATGTCCCGCTGCAGCACGTTCGCGTGCGCAAACAGCCCGTAGACCTCGGTGAGAAAGCGGTAATGATCGTGTCCGCCGTGGTATATCGAGCCGGAGACCCGACCGGCGTTCCCCATCCGGTCCTCCTCCTCGGCCATCGCGCCGAGCTCGGCCAGGATGCTCTCGCGGGAACGCGGCTCGACCGGAATCCGATGGTGCGTCTCGAAGCGGTCTCGGTAGGGATGGAAATCGATCAGCGACCCGAAGTCCTGCGAGTCGTCTGATTCCTGGGAGCCCTGGGCCACGTCGTGTTCCTCCATCGAGGCCGGATTGTCGTCGAAGCACGATGACAGGCGCAGAGGTGCCGGCGAGTCTATGCTCGCCGGCGATGGCAGATGACGTCGTCGCGGTCGAGTCGGACGGTCGCGAGATCCCGATCACCAATCCGGCCAAGGTCTACTTCAACCAACGAGGCGAGACCAAGCTCGACCTGGTCCACTATTACCAGTCCGTCGAAGCGCCGCTCATGCGCGCGATGGGCGGTCGCCCGGTGCTGCTCCAGCGCTTTCCCAACGGAGCGAGCGGGCCGTCCTTCTTCCAGAAGCGGGTCCCGGATTCCCGCCCCGACTGGCTGGAGACGACGATCGTCAGCACACCGAACGGCACGACCTCTCGCGCGCTGGTTGCGGCCGACCTCGCTCACGTGCTGTGGGCGGTGAACCTCGGGTGCCTCGGCTTCCACGTCTGGCCGTCGCAGGCGTCGGATGCTGAGCACGCGGACGAGCTTCGGATCGACCTCGATCCGAGCCCGGGGGTTGTGTTCGCGATGGTGCAGGAGGCGGCACGAGAGGTTCGCATGCTGTTCGACGAGCTCGGCGTCATGTGTCTTCCCAAGACCACGGGCAACCGGGGCATTCACGTGTACGTGCGCCTGCAGCCGCGCTGGACCTCGTATGAAGTCCGCTCGGCTGCGGTTGCGGTCGCGCGCGAGCTCGAGCATCGCCGCCCCGACCTCATCACGGGAGCGTGGTGGAAGGAGGAACGCGGACGCCGTGTCTTCGTCGACTTCAACCAGAACGCGCCGCACAAGACCATCTTCGGCGCGTGGTCCGTCCGTGCCCGGCCGGGCGCCCAGGTCTCAACGCCATTCACCTGGGACGAGCTCGACTCGATCGTGCCCGACGAGCTGACCCTGGCCACCGTGCCGCCTCGAGTCGCCCGCAGCGGCGACCCCTGGCTGCCGATGTCCGCGGATCCGCAGTCGCTCGACTCGGTGCTGGCACTCCACGAACGCGACCGCGCCGCTGGTCAGGTCGACGCACCCTGGCCGCCGCAGTACCCAAAGATGCCGGGCGAGCCGTCGCGGGTCGCGCCGAGCCGCGCCCGCAAGCCGGAGACGCCCTCCTGAGGAATGCGCCGAGCGAGCCATTTGGGTCACGTTGTAATCTCCACTGAAAGGCGGAGCATCGTCCCGAGAGGAGGTATCAGGCGGCAGGCTGGATCGCCTGTCCGTGCGCACGATCACCTGCGGCATGTTCATGGAGGCGAGTGCCCTTGGATTCACGCTGTGACGTCGTCGGGGACAGGCGCGCCTGCTGGACGATGCCTGACCCGAGGCCGTGAGCGCGCCGAGAACGGCGCGCGCAGATTTCGTTGGGACCTGGCCTCGGCGCATCGCGCCGGGCACACACTTAGGGGGAACTTCGAACTGATGATTTCGATGCCAAAGCGCATGACCGGCCTGCTCTCCGGATCAGGACTGCTTGCAGCCACACTGCTGACCATCGGAGGCTCGGGTGCAGCGGTCGCGACGGCCGCGAACGTGGCCCCGATGCCGATGGCGCAGCTGCTCAGCAACCACGCGTTCCTGACGCCTCCGACCACCGCGGACTGCGAAGCGCAGCTCGGCCTCGCCTGCTACGCACCCTTCCAGTTCCAGAAGGCATACAACCTCGGACCCCTTTACAAGAAGGGCTTCGCCGGAAAGGGTGAGACGATCGTCATCGTCGACTCGTACGGCTTCCAGGGCATCGGGCAGGAGCTGCAGGCGTTTGACCACGCGTTCAACCTTCCGGCGCCGCCGCACTTCGTGATCCTCCAGCCTGAGGGTCCGATTCCGCCGTTCAACCCGACCAAGCGGCCGGCGATGGTGGGATGGGCCCAGGAGACATCGTTGGACGTCGAATACGCACATGCGATCGCCCCGGACGCCAACATCCTGCTCGTCGAGACCCCGGTCGCGGAGACGATCGGAGTCACCGGCTTCCCGGAGATCGTGGCTGCTGAGAACTACGTGATCGATCACCACCTCGGCACCGTCATCACACAGAGCTTCGCGGCTCCGGAGCAGACCTTCCCGAACGCCGACTCACTGCGCGATCTTCGCAGCGCCTACAAGAACGCGGCGGCCCACGGTGTCACGGTGCTCGCAGCATCGGGTGACCAGGGCCCCTCCGGCCCCAAGACGCTCACATCGCAGGGATTTGCGGCGACGTACTTCCTGCGCCGCGTCGCGGAGTGGCCATCCGATGACCCGCTCGTCACCGGAGTCGGTGGCCTGCAGCTGTTCCTCAACGCGAACGGTGCGAAGACGCAGCCGGACGCCGTATGGAATGACACCGCACTCTTCGGCTCGCCGGCGGCCAGCGGTGGCGGCACGTCGTCAATCTTCGCGCGGCCCTGGTACCAGAACGGTGTCGCGTCCACGGTCGGCTCGGCCCGCGGCTTCCCGGATATCGCGATGAGCGCTGCGGTCAACGGCGCGGCGCTCGTCTACCTCAACGCCAACGCCGCCCAGGGAACCGCAGGGTTCTACCTGATCGGCGGGACCAGCGAGGCATCCCCCGAGTTCTCCGGAATCATCGCCATCGCTGATCAGATGGCCGGCCATGGCCTCGGCCTGATCAACCCGGCGCTGTACGCGATGGAAGCGGCAGGCGCTCCCGGAATCGTCGACGTGACCGCCGGGAACAACACCGTGACCTTCCCGCAGGCCGGAGCGACTCACACCGTTCACGGATTCGCAGCCGTCGACGGTTATGACCTCGCGAGCGGGGTCGGCAGCGTCAACGCGGCGCTCTTCGTTCCAGAGCTCGTCGCCGCGGTCCACTAGACCGCGACGGCCGTCGCACCAGGCTCTCCGGGCCCGTCAATCGGGCTCCGGAGAGCCCTGGCCGCCGGCTACTCCGCAGACCCGGTCCACTCCACGCGGTGCTGCGGCTGGGCCAGAAACGCATCACGGACCGCATGCCGCACCGAGGGGTCGAGGATAACGTCGGCGCCGATCCGGCCGAGCACTTCGGCGGCCTTGAGCATCGCGTGCTCACCCCGCGGTGACAGCGCCGCATCGCGAAAAGCATGCGTGTGCGGGCCGATCCCCTCATCGGCGATGGCGAATTCGGGGTGCAGCGTGGGCGCCGCGTAGGAGACATCGCCCACGTCGGTCGAGCCGGTCCGCTCCCACGGCACGACGGGATGCTCCTTGAGGCCGACCCCCGCGAGGTGGACACTCGCGCGCTCGCCGAGGACGGCGTTGGAGCGCAGATCGAGGTACGTCTCCTTCTCGTCGAGTTGGAGCTCGCAGCCGGTTGCCTGTGCGGCGGCTTCGAAGATGGCTCGGAAGCGGACGTTCATGGTGCGCAGGTACTCGCCGTCACGCGCGCGCGTCAGGTACTCGCCGCGAGTGAGCTCCGGGATGATGTTGGGGGCGGTGCCGCCCTCGATGATGAACCCGTGCACCCGCGCGTCATCGCGAAGTTGCTGGCGCCACAACGAAATCCCGGTGTAGGCGTGCACGAATGCATCGAGCGCGTTGATGCCATGGTCGGGATTCCCGGCAGCGTGCGCGGCCTTCCCACGGAAGGTCCACTCCCAATGGGTGCACGCGAGTGCGTACTGGACCGAAGCGGTCCGGTCGGAAGGGTGGAAGATCAGGACCGCGTCACAGTCGTCGAACAGACCGTCGTGGCAGAGCGGGATCTTGCCGCCACCACCCTCCTCCGCCGGCGCGCCGACGATGGTCACGCGGGCCCTGACGCCGGCATCGGTCAGCGCTCGCGCGAGCGCGATGCCGGCGCCGGCAGATGACGTTGCGATCAGGTTGTGTCCGCACGCGTGTCCGAGCCCACGCAGCGCGTCGTATTCACAGACGAACGCGACATGCGGACCTGCCGTGCCGTGCCTCGCGACGAACGCTGTCGGCATCCCTGAAACACCGCGCTCGACGCGAAAGCCGTGCTGCTCGATGACGCCACTCAAAAGGCGCGACGATTCGACCTCCTCGAAGCCGATCTCGGCGAGAGCGTGGATGGCTCGCGAGGTGCCGATCAACTCGTCCGCGCACGCGCTGGTCGCGACGTGGATGGCCTGGTGCATTTCGACGGGCACGGCTGTCGTCATGATGTTCTCCTGGGCCGCTATTGTGCACAAGCGTGCAGACCGTCGAAAGCCTCTATGCGGACGCCGAGGCGTCGTTTCCCACGTGGGACGTGATCAAGGACGTCGTCGATGAGTTCATCGACCTCGCGCTGAACTATCGCCAGAGCGGACATCCGGGCGGCTCACGCTCGAAGGTGCATCTGCTGCTCGCGACCATGCTCTCTGGGGCGATGCGCTGGGACATCCGCCGCCCATGGCTTCCTTTCGGCGACCGGTTCGTGCTCTCGGCGGGACACACGGTCCCGGTGGTCTACGCAACGCTGGCGGCGCTCAACGAGACCCTCCGGCTGCGCGCGGCTCGCGACCCGAACGCCGCGTTCACGCTCCCCGAGAACGGCCGCTGGGCATTGGCCCCCGAGGACCTCACGATGTTGAGGCATCGGGGCGGACTACCGGGCCATCCCGAGATGGCCGGGAAAACCCTGTTCCTCAAGTTCAACACCGGCCCGTCAGGCCACGGAATGCCCCCGGCTGCGGGCGAGGCGCTCGCGCTCAAGCTCGCGGGGGCAGGGCAGGTACGTGTCTTCGTCGTCGAGGGTGAGGGAGGCCTCACCGCGGGCGCGAGCCACGAGACGCGCAACGCGGCGTGGGGGCTCGGCCTCTCGAACCTCGTCTTCCTTGTCGACTGGAACGACTTCGGGATCGATGACTTCGCCGCGTCGTCGGTCGTGCCCGGAACCCCCGCGACCTGGTTCGGTTCGTATTCGTGGCGCGTCACGGGGACGATGGAGGGATCGGAGTGGTCGCCGGTGACCCGGGCGGTTCTCGAGGCAGCGCGCGGCGAGAATCCCGACCACGTACCGTCGATGGCATGGTTCCGGACCCGCAAAGGGCGCGGATACGGCAAGTACGACAACAAGAGTCACGGCTCGCCGCACCCCATGAACGGTCCCCAGTTCTGGGAGCTGCGCCACGCGTTCATGGCGAAATACGGGATGAGCTACGTCGGGGTGGACGAACCGGCGCCGGCCGATCCCGGTGCCGTGCGAGAGCAGGCGGCGGAGAACCTGCGACGCGCAGCCGGCGTGCTCGCGCAGCATCCAGAGGTCGTCGACGCCGTTTCGGACCGGCTGATCGACCTGGCGGCGCAGGTGCCGGAGCACATCGATGGACTCCGCGTTGCCGGTCGCGGCGCTGACGTCTTCAGCGATGCGCGGCTGACGGACTTCCGCAACTACCCCACGGCAATGTACCGGCAGCCCGGCGACAAGCAGGCAAACCGCACAGCGTTTGGCGCATGGAGCGCCTGGGTCAATGCGCTCGCGAAGCAGGATTACGGACGCCCGCTCTTCATCGCAGCATCGGCAGACCTTGCTGATTCCACCAACCTCGCGGGTTTCGGCAAGGACTTCGGTGACATGCCGGGATACGGGTGGTACGAACGCGACGCAAACCCGGGGGGCGCGCTGCTCCCGACCGAGATCACCGAGTTCACCAACGCGGGCATGATCGCCGGGCTGGCCACTGTGAACCTGTCATCAGAGCCGTTCGCGTCATTCAACGGCTTCTGGGGCGCCTGCTCCACCTACGGGTCGTTCAGCTACCTGAAATACGGCGAGATGCGACTGTTCAGCCAGCTCGCCCAGGACTGCGAGCTCAAGGTCGGCAAGGTGCTCTGGATCGCCGGGCACTCGGGTCCGGAGACGGCCGAGGACTCGCGAACCCACTTCGGGATCTACGAGCCCGGGGTGACCCAGCTCTTCCCCGAGGGGAAGGTGATCGACCTGCACCCATGGGAGTACAACGAGGTGCCGGTGGTGCTCGGCGCCGCCCTGGCGTGCGACGTGCCGATCATCGCGCTGCACCTGACGCGCCCCGCCATCGAGCTTCCGGATCGCGAAAAGCTCGGGATGCCAAGCCATTTCGAGGCCGCGCGCGGCGCCTATGTGCTCCGTCCGTTCCGCAACGACCTGCCCGCCATGGGAGCCGTATTCGTTCAGGGCACGACCACGACCGCGAACCTGGTCAAAGTCCTCCCGGATCTTGACAAGCTTGGCTTCAACGTGAAAGTCATCGCGGCGATCAGTCCGCAACTATTTCGCATGCAGGCGGCCGAGTATCGCAACAGCGTCATCGCGCCAGCCGATCGCCTGGACGCCATGGCGATCACCAACCGCACCGTCAAGCTCATGCGCGACTGGGTTGACGGGCCCCTGGCCGCCGAGTACTCGATGGGTGCGGATTGGGATGACCGCTGGCGCACCGGCGGGTCGGTCGACGAGGTCATGGATGAGGCGCACCTGACTGCCGCGCATATCCTCGAAGGCATCGGCCACTTCGTCAGCGACCGCGCAACCAGGCTCGAGCGGTTGCATGCGCTGGTGGCCGCGGCGGATCGAGAGAGAGCGTAAGCCAGGCAGGACCGGAGTGGGCGGCGGACCCCGGTTGTCCAGTTTCAGCGCATGTCCGTCCCGCGAAGGCGGGAGGCCTCTTACACTCCGCGCATGCGAAGGGGCCTCGACCACAGCCGTCGACTGCTGACAACCCCAGGCATCAGAGAAACCGGTGTCATCGCGGGCATTCTGGTTGTCGGTCTCCTTGTCCGGCTTCCGAATCTGAACGCGCCGCTCCTGGCAATCTCCTCATTCCGGCAGACGGAGACGGCGTATCCGGCGTTGATCTATCACCAGCAGGGAATCAACCTCCTGTTCCCGCAACTTCCGGTCCTTGGGAAGCCGTGGCAGGTCCCGTTCGAGTTTCCACTTTTCCAGGCCATGGCAGCGCTGCTCATGAACCTCGGCGGTGCAGTCGATTGGGCGATGCGGATGAGCTCGGTGATCTGTTGCATGGCAACGGCGGTCGCGCTCTGGGGCCTGGTTCGCCATATCTCGACGCGCACCGCCGCGGCACTTGCGGTGCTCGCGTTCCTCGCATCGCCGTTCACGGTCTGGTGGAGCCGGGCTTCGATGATCGAGTACATGGCGACTGCCTTCTCGGTCGGATATGTCTGGGCGGGCATGATCTGGATCGACCGTCGGCAACGACGTTTTGCCGTGCTCGCGATCGCCCTCGGCACCCTGGCAATGCTCGTCAAGGTCACCAGCGCCGTGTTCTGGATGGTCCCACTGTTCCTGTACTGGGGCACGGTTTCGCGGCCACCACTGAGGGAATGGCTGCGTGAGCGTCTGCGGACCTCCGCCGTCTTGTTTGCCATTCCATTAGCCGCATGCGTGCTCTGGACGCATCATGCTGACGCCATCAAGGCGGCGAGCCCCGCAACGAGTTGGATGACCAGTGAGGCGCTCATCGGATTCAACTTCGGATGGGTGAGTCAGCGATTGGATCCCCACCAGTGGAGCAGGATCATCCACCCGTTCGACACCTTCGTCACGGGACTGCCCTTCTGGGTGTTCGCCGCCGTCTGCGTCATCGCAATCCTGCGCGAGCGCCACGCAGTGTGGATCGGCATTACCCTGGCGGGCGCGCTTCCTGTCTTGACATTCATGAACCTGTACGCGGTTCAGGCGTACTACCTGGCAGCGGTGACACCCGCTGCGGCCGCGGTCATCGGCTACGCACTCGACGGCATCATCCGTTACTGGAGGTCGGTTCCACTTCGCGCCGCGGCGATGCTCGTGGTCATCGCGTGGCTTGGAGCAACCCTGTACGTCCAGCGTGAGTTCCTTGCGTCGAGCTATACGACTTCCACGCCGGATCCGTCGAACGTCCTCACCCAGGCACGCGAGATCGACGCGGGAACACAACCTCAGGACCTCATCGTCTTCGACGGACTCTCGTGGTCACCGGCAGTGCCGTACTACGCCCGCCGGCGAGGCATGATGCTGCTCGAGATCATCGACACGCCGCAAGTGCTCAATTCCCTCCCCAGGCAGGGTTATACCTACCTCTATACCCTGACCCCGAGTCCCGGGAGCTTTTCGGCAGCCGCGCTCGCGGTGCTGCAGCGTTGGGCGTGGTTCGGTGATATCAGCGCGCACCTGTTCCGCCTCGGGCCGACGTATGCAAGTGTCGACAAGGCGTACGCGGCCGCGACCGCCCAAACCTTCCAGCTGTCCGGTGGCGCTTCTGCGCTCATGGCTGGATCGCGGCGGATGCTCTGCAACGGATCGACGACCGACGTGACAGTGCCGTCGGGACTCACCGTTACATTGCAGTTCGCCGCTCCATCACCGGCAGAGGGAATGTCGCTTGCGGTCAATGGACGCTGGCTTCCCGCTGAGAGGACGGTGGTGGTCAACGCCGACGCATCGTCGAGTGGGTCGTTACGCCTCACGTGCGCCGGCGGGATCGAGCTCGATCTCGACGGCGCATACGCGCAACGGCCCTGACGACCCGACTCGACATCAGCCCGGGATTGCGCGAGGCTGCTGCCTCACCATCGCCGCGCGGCGCCCGGATCCGCCTTCCTTGAGGACGCCTTGGACACCATCGGTGGTGTAGGAAGCCTCGATCAGGTACTTGCTCACGCTCATACTCCCGTGCGCCGGCCGCGAAGGCGACTCTCTGCGTGCCGCGATTCTGTCAGGACCGCACGCGCTCTTCGCACTCGGTACATCGCTGGCCTCCTACCTGGCAGTCACACCTCGCAACTCCTCGAGGGAGTCACGGATGAGTTGGGGCAGGTCGTGCGGCGCTGTCCCGGTGACCCAACGGTCGAACGCCACCCTGAAGACGGCGATCCCCGCCTCCGCGGTCAAGGTCGCAGTCGGTCCGGCCGTGCCGCGCCGGCGCAGCCCGTCACCGAGCGCCGCAGCGAGTGACGCGAGCTTGATCAACTCGCGCTCACGAAGCTCCACGCTCGCGCCGATGACAGCCTGGCGCTTTCGGGCGATCTCGAATCGGTCCTGGAGTATGGTGCCGGCGGCGTCGAGCGCGGCGGCGACAGCCTCGAGCGGCGGCGCGGACTGTGGCGTAGTGGCCAGCGCGTCGACCATGACCTCTTGAAGCGTCCGCGAGCCCCAGAAGAGCACCTCGCGCTTATCCGCGAAGTAGCGGAAGAACGTCCGCTCCGTCAGCCCCGCGCGGGCGGCGATCTGCGCGACGGTGGTGTTCTCGAACCTGCGCTCGCCGAACAGCGCGAGTGCTGCCTCCTCGAGCCTGCCACGACCGTCCGGCTTCCAACGCCCCATGGGTGGATACGGATCCTCGCCACGAGGGCCGGGCATCAAATCGGAGGACTCAGGTGCTTACGCATTTTCCAACGCCTTCAACTACTCGATCTCACCCAGCGCCGGTATCCCCATGCAGCGCCAGGCAATTCCGCCTGCTGAGCAGCAGTACATCGCCGCGCATCCACCCGACGCCGACGACCCCACGTAGTCGCACTCGTCGCTGGGCACCGGCGCACCTCAGATATCCGATCGGCGCAGCGAGTGCGGACCGTACCGCATGGCGACGGAACGCCCGGCGGCATCCACCGCAAAACTCACCTCTTCGCCGAAGTGACCATAGTCGTCACCCTCGACGATGGTGAACCGCCGAGCGCCATCCGGCCACAAACGCGCGGCGGACGCCAGCGGCATGGTCATCTCCGGGTCGACGATGTACAGCGACCGGTTGATACGCACGATGGTCATCTCACCGATATCGCCACGGTAATGACCGGCGAAGCGCCCGACACTCGCCCGCGAATGGCCACGCGCGGTCTCGGCGGCGTCCGCCCAGCGTCGCACGACCCAGACGGCGCTGTGATAGATCATGTCGAGCGCGAGGCCCGGGACCGGCCCGTTGGTGTTCATCAGCACGGCCGCGCACAGCGCTGACTCCGGGGAAAACCCGATCTTGGTCGTGAACCCGGGAAACCCGCCGCTGTGGCCGCGAATCGCGACCCCGTCGACATGCCAGATCATCCAGCCAAGCCCGTGGTTGGGCTCTTCCGGGCGCTGCCATTGCGTGCGCTGCATCTCGCGCTTGGACAGATCGGAGATCAGGCCGCTCCCTCCCGGGAAATGCGCATGCTGATAGTCGAGCAGGTCGGGCACCGTCGAGACGAGCCCACCCGCCGGCGCGAAGGCGCGCGCGTCCGCATGACGGCTTGGGTGCCGTACCTCGCCCGGCCGCCGGCGGTAGTACCCGGTCGCGATCGTCCGGCGGACGCGCGGAGTCAGCGATGGTGCGCTCCCCTTCAATCCGAGCGGGCCAAGCACGCTCCGTTGCAGGAGCGCATCGAAAGGCCTGCCGGTGACCGATTCGAGTGCCTCACCAAGGAGGATGTATGCGATGTTGGAGTACCGGAAGGTGCTCGCCGGCTCCGCGAAGCTGAGACGCTGGCTGACCTCCGCATGCACCATCTCCCGATCCGGGAAGTCGTCGTCGCCCCAGGTGTTCGACCCATCGCGGATGACCCCGCCGCCGTGAATGAGCAGGTGGCGGATGCTGATGTCCCGCGCATGTGGCACTCGCCGCAACCACGGCAGATATGTGGCAATCGGCTCATCGAGGCGCATCCTTCCGGCCTCGACCTGTTGCATCACGAGCGTTGCGGTCATCGTCTTGGTGATCGACGCGCAGCGATAGCCGGTGGCGTCCGGCGTGGCCGGCCGCTCTGTCGCAATGTCGGCGGTGCCGATGGCGTCGAGCATCACGACACGCCCGCCATGGCTGATCCCGAACGAGATGCTCGGGACGTCCCAGAGCATTGCCTGGTAGCGGATCCACCGGCGGGCGATTTCCGCGGCATCGGCAAGCTGTCGCGGTGCGATTCTCACCGCCGGAAGCCTAGCGCGCCGCTACAGCCCTCCGGCGACGCGAAGGACGGCGCCGGTGACATAGGTCGCCTCGGCGCCCAGCAACCACGCAATTGCGGTCGCGATTTCGAGCGGCTCCGCGGGCCGCCCCAGCGGGATCCGCGCCGCCGATTGCTCGGCACGGTCCGGAGCTCCGGCAGCCGCGTGGATGTCCGTCCGCGCGATGCCGGGAGCGACGGCGTTGACCCGGATCCCGTCGCCGGCGAGTTCCTTCGCCAACCCGATGGTGAGCGCCTCGACGCCCGCCTTCGCGGCCGCATAGTGCACGTACTCGTGCGCGCTGCCGAGGGTCGCAGCCGCGGATGAGAGGTTGACGATCGCACCCCCAAAGCCACCGCGGCGGGTCGACATCAACTGTGCCGCGCGCCGCGGACAGAGAATCGCACTGACGAGGTTGACGTCGATCACGGCTCGGATCGTCGCCACCGGCGTGTCGGCGAGGTCTGCGATATGGAGTGTCGCGCCGGCGTTGTTCACGAGGCAGTTCACCCGCCCGAATGTGTCGTAGGCCGCGGCGAACAACCGGGTCACGTCAGCCTCCACGGTGACGTCCGCCTGGACAGCTATCGCGCGCGCACCCGAGGCGCGCGCGGTGTCGACGACACGGGTGGCGGCTGCGTGGTCCAGCCGGTAATTGACCACCACGTCGTGACCGATCGCGGCGAGATGGAGCGCGGTCGCGGCGCCGATGCCTCTCCCCGCCCCGGTGACGATCGTGATCGGCCGGCGCACTTCGTCCACGAACGGATCATCGCCTACCACGATGGCCTGACAACGAAAAGGGGCGCCGGTTTCCCGGCGCCCCTTGGAAGGCCAGATGCCGAAGGTGTCAGCCCTTCGCCATACGCTCGATGAACTGCGGCCCGACCGTGCCGATGCCGGTCATGCCGTCGAATCCTGGTGCGGTGTTCACCGTGACGAGCCGCGAAGCGCAGTTGCCCGTGCCGTCGCAGTAGGTCTCCATGCCCTGGTAGTCGATCGCCCGAAGGCTCACGACGAACCCGGCTGACGCGTTCACCGTGTTGATGTAGTCGACACGGATCACCGCGGTTGCGTCCGGATTGGGCGCAGGCACGATGTCATTGAACGCCGTCGGGTGCTGCACGTCGACCGAGTAGAGCGTCGGATTGAGGAACCCGATCGATCCGCCGGCCGACTGGTCGGCGTCTGCGATGACACCGGCGAGCAGTGGCGATGCCAGGCTCGTCCCGCCTTCCTTGAACTGAGAGTAGCGAACGTCGCCGTTCGGGAAGGTCTGGGTGAATCCGATCAGCATTCCGGTCGATGCGTCGGCATCCATCGAGATGTCCGGGATGACGCGGAGCGGCGTCGGTCCGAACAGGTTCTGGTTCCGGAGTGCGAGCGCGGCCGGCACGACACCGGCCTGGTAGGAAGGCTGCAGGTAGGTGAAGCTGGTTCCAGCGCCACCACCGGCTTGAAACGCGAGCGTGCCCAGCGGCGTTGTCGCCGTACCGCAATTGGTGGTGGTGCCTTCGCAAAGCACCTGCTTAGCGGTCGACCAACCGTATTCGGCGGCCCGATTGTGAGCCTTGCCGATTTCCAGCGAGGTGCCGCCGACGGCGGTCACCAAGGGACTGGTGGGCGGGTAGTCCGGGACGGTCATACCGAAGTCGGCGAAGTTGTCGCCGGCGTCGCCGCTCGAGAAGAGCACGCTGACCCCTGTCGTGTCCGCGAGGGTGAATGTGGCGTCGAATGCGGCCTTGGTCGCCGCATCGGTGAGCAGGTCACCGAGCGCGTCGCCCCAGGAATCGCTGACGACGGATGCGCCACTCGTGATCGCCGTGTTAACGGCGGCGAGCAGGCTGTTGTCCAAGCAGTCAACGGCACCGACATAGATGATGCGAGCGCCCGGCGCCATGCTGTGCGAGGACTCGACGTCCAGAGCCTGCTCAGCGAACCATCCGCTTGCGCCGCAGAGCGACTCATTGCCGACCGACGACGGCTTGATGTTCTTGAACTGGCCCTTGGTCAGCGGGATCGTCGGGGCGTTGAGGTTGAAATACTGCTGCGCATCGGCGAGCAGCGTCGGCGAATCGTATGCGTCCACGATCGCCAGGGAGACGCCGTGCCCGTTGTTGCCCGCGGCGATCTTGCTCGTCAGACCGTATGCGCCCTGGAGCTGCGCCGGCTTGTAGCCACAGATGTCGTATGGCTGCGGGTGCGTGAACGGGGCATAGAGCGACGCGTTGTCAGTGGTGTCGGTCTTCTCACCGAAATAGCCCGCGCATGGCTGCGGGTTCTTGAACGCGGCAGGTGGGGGCGGCTCCTGCGTGGGGCTTGTTGCCGTCTGTGCGGGGACATTCGCGGCCCCGGCGCTGAGATCGTTGGTCGCGACCGATTGGTTCACGCCGACCACGCCGGCAACGACCCCGGCAATCGACGCGGGGATCGAGAGCGCGGTGTTTGCGAGGCGGAGATCCTTGCCGCTCACCTTGTAGGTACCGAGCGTGGTGCTGAACGCGCGCTCAACCTGGGTGGCGCTGCCGCTGGCGGGGATGAAGAGACGGTCCGCGGGGACCGCGCCCACCGAGAAGCCCTGCTGGCGGAGCCAGGTCTCGGCCGAGGCGACCGCGTCCTGGGTCGGCGCGAAGCGGGCGATCCACTGCGCCTGGGTGAGGAAATGGCGGTACTGGGCAGAACCAGGCGTCGAGACCGCCTTGACCAGCGCCGCGGCACCCGGCGCATCGCGCAGCGAGAGGTTGAGGTCGAAGGAGACTGCGCTCCCCGCTGCCACCCTGCCTTCGGGCTTGGCACGCTCGGAGCCGGGGGTCAGCGAACCCGCAAGCGCCGCACGGCTCGAGGTGAGTGATACCGAAGCCGGCGTCCCGGTGGCGACGGTCGCGGCTGACACCGCGAGCCCCACCGAGGCCAGCGCGGCCCACGATCGAACTGACGTCATGAAACTCCTCCTGGACGGCGCGAAATTGCGCCAAACGCTCTTTCCACACATCGACGTTGCATACGTGCCCCCTCTCATCGACCGAAACTCCGAGGTGAGGATTGTGGCGCGCTGGACGCGCAAGGTGCAAGGGGTTCGTTCGATTCGAACGCGCCATACGGCCGGTGCGCGCTTTTTTCGTCGAGTGGCACGAGGGCAGCTCGGATCGTGGAGGGTCGCCTGCCCGAGGGCCCAGAGCTGTCCGCTTCTGCTCGCTCACCCACGGCGTCACCTTCCCGATGTTCGAGAAGGTCGACGGCAACGGGCCACATCGCCATCCGCTCGATGAAGAGCTGACAGCGGCGGCGGACGCGAGAGGCAACGCCGGCGACATCCAGTGGAAGCTGCGACCGACTGCCTCGATCGGAGCACGCGCCTGCCGATCGTTTCGGCGACGGGGCCGGTTCGGCGGGTGCGAAGATGGATCCGTGGTCGACGAACTCCTCACGCGCCTGCTGGGAGCGCGGAGCTCGGTCATCGCCGACGTCGCCGGCGACGGTGCCGAGTTGCTCGTCCGCTGTGACGACACCGGGAGCATGCAGGTGTACCGGCTCCCTGTGGACGGTGGCAGCCTGATCCAGCTGACGTTTCTCGACGAACCGGTTGCGGCTGCGCGCTACGTCCCCGGGACCAACGACGTGGTCGTTGCCGTCGATCGCGGCGGTAACGAGAACTATCAACTCTGGTTGGTGGACCTGGATGGCGGCGAGCCCCGGCCGCTCGTCGTCGAGGAGAACGTCAAGCACGACCTCGGGGACGTCAGCCGCGACGGCAGGCTCATCGCCTATTCCTCGACCAAGCGAAACGGTGTTGACATCGACATCCATGTGCTTGACCGCACCGACGGCTCGATCCGCAGTGTCGCGGAGGGAGGCTGGAACCGTGTCGAGTCCTTCTCCCCCGACGGCCGCTGGCTGACCGTCATGCGCCTCGACGGGTCATTCGCGCTGAGCGACGATCTGCTCCTCGTCGACCTCGAGACCCGCGACGTGCGCACGGTCGTGGAACGCGCCGGCCCGGGAACGGCCATCGCTCCGGCGTGGTATCCCGACTCCACCTGCTTCCTCTTCAGCACCGACGCGGGCCGGGACATTGCGTCCATCGCCCGATACGACATTGCGACCTCGTCCTGGCGCTACGTGCTCGACAACGCATGGGATAGCGAGGCAAGTCTCAGCGCCGACGGACGGAGCGCACTGATCGTCCATGCGGAGAACGCGATCACGCGGCTCGCGCTGCACGATGGCGCGACGCTCGCGCACATCCGAAACCTCGAGTTGCCGGAGGCGGGGACCGGTTTCGGACTGCCGCTCGTCCCGCGTCCCTACCTGTCCTCGACCGGTTCGACCGCGCTCCTCACCTATACGACAACCGCGACGCCGTTGACCCCGCTGCGCATCGACACCGCCGACTCGCGCGCCCCGGCGCCACTCCTGCCTGTCGACCAGGTCGTCTCCCCTGCCCTGGTCACGCCGGAACTGGAGAAGATCGAGTCCTTCGACGGCGAGCCGATCACCTACTTCCTCTACCGGCCGGCGGCCGAGCACCCGCCGGCGGTCATCGTCGTGCATGGAGGGCCGGAGGCACGGTTCGCGCCCCGATACGACCCGTTCATCATCCGGCTGGTCACCGCAGGCATCGCCGTCGTGGCCCCGAACGTCCGCGGTTCGGCGGGTTGGGGGCGGCGGTTCGTCTCACTCGACGACCGCCGATTGCGGCTCAACGCCGTTCGTGACCTCACCGCCGTGCATGCGTCGCTGGCCGGGCGCGGCGTCGACGCGACCAGGGTCGCGGTGATCGGTGGATCGTACGGCGGCTACATGACGCTCGCAGCCCTGGCCTTCCATCCGGACCTGTGGGCCGCCGGCATCGCGACCGTCGGCATCAGCAGCCTCGTGACCTTCCTCGAGAACACTTCGCCGTACCGTCGCCGCGTACGGGAGGTGGAGTACGGCTTTCTCGATACCGATCGCGACTTCCTCATCGCGGCGTCGCCGATGACTCACGTCGACGACATCCGCGCGCCGCTGATGCTGATTCACGGGGCCAACGATCCTCGCGTCCCGGTGGGCGAGGCTCGACAGCTGCACGCTTCGCTCCGCGCCCGCGGCATCGCCAGCGAGCTCCTCGTGTACGAGGACGAGGGACACGGCCTCGCGAAGCGCGCCAACCGGCTCGACGCAGCACCACGAATGCTCGCGTTTCTGCGCAAGAACCTCAACGTATAGGCGACGATCGCGTGCGTGCCGGTTCGCCGCAATACGCCGATGCTATGGTCCGCTCGGCCGGCCGGCGCATCGGCGTGAGTCGATTCTGGGAGCAAACGAACGATGGTCATCGTGGTGGATCCGGATGGCGACAAGCACGCGTATCAGACCGGCCGGCACATGGAGGTGACCGACGGTCATCTGATCATCCGGGACGCCGCGGCGGGTACCGTCATCGGGATCTTCGCACCGGGGAAATGGCAGTCGGCGCACATCGACGTCGTGCCGGCACGGAATGCCGGCAGCGTCAGCGGTATCAGGCCGCGGCTGGGCCAGTCGCTCTAGCCGGCTCGGCTAGCCAGGAAGGGCTGCCGCGAGCGCGGCCGCCAGCCTAGTCCTGCTCAGGGCCGGGCTCGGGCGAGTCCGTCTCAGCCGACCGATCCGGATCCGGGATTTCCGGCTGCCCGGGATCCGGGTCCTGGATCTCCGGCTCGGGCTGCGGCCGCTCAGGCGTCGGCGCGGGGGTCATGGGGATGTTCATGGGACCAGTGTGGCCTACCTGTATCTCAAGATGGGCTTCTATCTGAGATAGTCGATATCATGAAAATCAACATCCACATGGCTGCCTACGTGGGACGGCGAGCGCACCCAGCGCTCGCAAGTTGAAAGGAGTCGCATGCAGACACGCCGCGTGACCGATGTCATCCGCCTCGACCACATCTGGTTCCGCCATCAATTCGCGGCGCTCGAGGCCGCGCGCGATGACGTGGAGGCGCTGACGTCATTGTGGACCGCGCTTTCGGCTCGCCTCGAGGTGCACGCAGCGGCGGAGGAAACGCTCTTCTACCCGCGCCTACTCCACGACGATGCCGACGCGGCAGATGACACCAAGGATGCGATCAAGGACCACAACGAGATTCGTGACGGGATTCGTGCGGCCGACCGGCATCCCGTCGGCGACAGCGTGTGGTGGGATGGCGTCATCGCCACCGAGCGGGCGAACAGCGACCACATGGATGAAGAAGAGCGGGGTCCGTTGATCGAATTCGAAAACTCGGCATCGTCCGATGAGCAGGCCGAGCTCGCGACGGCCTTCGCGTCCTTCGAGGTCGAGCACGCCGGCGCCCGTGACATCAGCACCGCCAACAAGAACCCTGATGCGTACGTCGTGGACAACGCTTGAGGTGTTCGACGTCGACCAGACTGTATAGCTCGACTACCAGCTAAATTGACGTGTCTGGTCCGGATCACTAGACTCATGGCATCGGCGATCGATGGTCGCCGTCCCCCACCCCCCTCCCACGAGTCCACCCCGCCGAGACACCTTCACGGCGTGGGTGGACTCTTCGTATTCGGGGGTTAGACGAGTGGCAGTTCGACGGCGAAGGTGGACCCGCCGCCTGGCGTGGCACTCACCAGGATGTCTCCCCCGTGCACGCGTGCAATCTCGCGCGCCAGGTAGAGGCCGAGACCTGTTCCTCTGATGTGGCTCGTCTCCGGTGTCACCAGGCGGCCGAAGCGTGTGAAGAGCAGGTGGGATTGTTCAGCGTTGATGCCGATGCCGTGGTCCCGGACACGGATCGTGGCCAGCCGGTCATCGTGCTCGCAGCCGATCTCGATCTCGCCGCCGTACGGCGAGTACTTGACGGCGTTGTCGAGGAGATTGGTCAGCATGGTTGTGAGCCGGCGCCGATCGACGACCATGCCAATGCTCTCGGGCGGGACCGCCAGAACAAACCGATGATCGGCCCCGAGCATCGGGCCCAGGGCGTTCACGGCGTCGTGGACGACCTGCAGGAGGTCGACCGGCTCGAGTTCCAGCTCCAGGCCGTCCGTCTCGAGGCGTGCGGTTTCGAGCATCTCGGAGATCAGGCGCGCCATCTCCTCGGCTTTATCGGCGATCCGCGACAGGGCGACACCGCGCTCGGCCTCCGGAAGCATTCCCTCGCTGAGCATCGACGAGTACCCGCGAATGATTCCGAGCGGGCTGCGCAGCTCGTGGGCGGCGATGTTGAGGAACTCGCTCTTGACTCGCTCGAGCCGCCGGCTGCGCTCGGCTTCCCGCTGGAGGTCGCTGACGCTCGCGGCCTGGCCGACCGCGAAGCCGACGATGTTCGCGATCGTCATCAACGAGCCTCGCGCGGCGACGTCGAGACCGTCCGGCTCGCCGACCACGAGCAGGCCGGCCACACGCCCTTCCATCTGCACGGGAATGAGGAACTCCGACGGGCCTTCGACAACCTGCCCCGACGTGACGGCTTGGTCAAGCGACGGATGGTCTGGGACACGATATGGCCCTCGGGCCTGCGTGCCTCCCGGCTCGGAGGCAGTGACGCAGTGCAGGTTCTCGCCGCGAAGCTGGAGCAGCCATGCGGCCCGGTTCCGCGCCTCGCTGGACGCGACCCGCGAGGCGAGGGTCACCGCCTCCTTGAAGAGTGCGCTGGACGCGTTGTCCTCCAGAAGGGGGTCGTCCCACCGGGGTTCCGGGGTCGACACGGCAGTCCGCTGCCTGCTTCAGGTCGAGGGCTGTGCGCGCGGGCTCGTTGCCCGTTCGACGCTCTCGGAGAGCTGCGCGGGGGTGGTGTCGGCCTTGACGAGGAATTCGAGCGCCCCGAGCTTCATGCCTCGTTCCCGCAACTCCGGCTCGCCGTAGTTGGTGAGGATGATCACCGGGATGTGCCTGGTCGCGGCGCCGGCGCGCAGACGCTCGAGCACCTCGAAGCCGTCGAGACCGGGGAGCCGGAGATCCAGGTAGATGAAATCGGGCGTTTCGTCTGCGGCCATCCGCAGGCCCTCCTGCCCGTCGCGCCCGATTACGACCGAATAACCGTCGGCCACGAGCCGTAGCCGGTACATCTCCGCAGCGGCGACGTCGTCCTCGATCAGCAGGACCTTGACGTCATCCTCCACCGCATCCTCCTCCGTGGCCCGGTGGAGTCAATGCTCCCACCGCAGCAATCTAACGCCGCCCGTGGGTACGGTAGCAGACACGCTGCAAGGGTTCGCCAGCAGTGTGGCAGCCTGCGGCATGGCTTGGGAGCGTCCCCCCACTGGACACCGCTGGTGGGGTCAGCGAAGGAGGACGCCCGCCCCGAAGACGATCGTCCACGCCACAGCGATGAAGAGTGCGACGCCCGTCGCCAGGGTGCGGAAGTCGACCCGCCGCCGGCGGGGGCGGGGTCGAAAGCGCCTCCGAAATGCACCCGGCTCGGTCCGTCCAGACGACAGCAGTTCGGCCATGCGGCAATGATAGCAATAGCAGCGCTATCACGTTTTGTGATAGGATGTTTCTGACAGTGGGAGCGGAGACAAGGCGACAACAGCTGGAGGTACCCGATGGCTCGCAAATACAAGCCGATCCAACTCGACGTGAAGCCGGTGGCCGGCCCATACCTGAACGAGGCGGCCACGTGCCCGCAATGCAGCTCGCGCATCACCGAGGTTCTCGGCCGCATGGGTCTTCGACTGGTGTTCCGCTGCGACCGCTGCCGCGTTCAGTTCTTCCGCCAGCGAACAGTAGCAAGCGCGAGCCTGATCTGACGTCGTCTGCGCACGCGCGGCGCGAGTATCGAGCGCTGTGCCGGACGGTCACCACAAGCACGTTGATCCTGATCGGCTGGCCGAATGCCCGCTGAGGCCTTGATTCCCATGCAGCAGCGCATGCTGGATCTCGACAAGCCGCTGTACACCATCAGCGTGGCCGCTGCAATCCTTGCCAGTCACCCGCGGACGTTGATGATGTACGAGACGATGGGTCTCGGCGTGCCCGAGCGGACCCCGACAAACCGGCGCCGCTACTCGCAGCGCGACATCCTGACGCTGAGCGCCATTCAGCGGCTCACGCGTCAGTCGGGATTGAACATCGCCGGGGCACGATACGTCATCAAATGTCTGCAACTCCTCGATGCCCACGGCATCCCTCGGCCACCGGCGCTCGCCGGGATTGATATCGCGCACGTCAGCCTCTGACCTCGTGTCGCCTCCGCCCAAACCGCGGGGATGGGTTGGAGCAATCGAGGCGGACCTCGTCTCTCGCGGTGATCCGCACCAGATCATGGGACGGCTGGTGCGCTTCGCGGCTGAGAACGCCGACGCTGACCGCTGCACCCTGACGAGCCTCGATCAGCATGTGCTGCGGGTCGAGGCCAGCTATGAGCGCGGCGGACCGCCGGATCTCGTCGGTCAGGAATACCCCATGAGCTGGCTGCAACGGCAGCCACTGCTGGAGCGCGCGGTGACCACCGGCACGATCGTCCTGGGCGGCAGCTTCGGCGACGATGGCGACGCCGACCCCGATCTGGCGGCATCGCTGTTGGAGATGCGCCACATTGCGATCGTGCCGCTCTCGGTTGGCGACGCGGTGGGGGCGGTGCTCATCCTGAGCCGTCGCAGCGACCGCCCATTCGCTCCCGCGCGAGCTTACAGGGCTCCAGCAGGCCGGACCGCTCGCCGTTCTGGCCTTGCGGAACGCTCGCCTCGTCAAGCAGGTGCGGAGCGCGCAACGCCGCGGGCTGGACTCATTGACTCAGATGTCGCGGGATGTCGCGACCAGCGTGGATCCGGCGGCCTTCTTCGAAAAGCGGAACTCCTGGACTTCAAACAGAGTCTCCTCGAACTTGCGGAGCGCCGGGTCGCGGTGATGGGAGACGATGCGGGGGCCGAGCTCAGGGAGACCGACCTGAAGGTGCTCGCTGCAGAGGCGGCACGTTTCCAGCATCGGCTCGTCTTCTGGCAGCGCCGGCTCAGGGAGTTCGAGTCGGCCTCCGTCACGAACTCCGAATAAACGCCGGGCGATCGTTGCGTCCGGTCACCGCGTGTAAACACTGCATCGCAAACCGTCGCATGCGAGCCCGCGAGCGACGCCGGTAGCGTCTGATTACTCCAGGGACGCGTCGAGGGTGGCCGCGTCGGAGAGTGGGACTTGGAGGGCTGGTGCCGTGCTGACTGTGGAGACTCCTCGGAAGAATGCGGGTGCGCTTCGGCGTCTCGGAGCGCTGCCGGCAACTGCCCTCTTCCGGCGTCGGGAACAGGCAGCGCCACCGCCTCGTCCCGCATCGGGAATCGAATGCACGATGCGGGGGTGCAGCAACCACACCGCCGAGCCCTGCGCCTATCGCGACCGGCGCCAACGCTCATGCACGGCAACAATCTGTCCTGCGCATGGCATTTCGCTCGGTGGGGTCGCGTACTGCCGCCGGCATGCAGGCACCGTCCAGGCGATCGGCGAGCTGGCGCGGGACCAGAGCGCGTATCCCGACGTCGATGACCGGGCTCCGTCGCTCGTCGATTGGATCGCCCGCGACCTCGACAAGGATATTCGCAGGCTGCTTGCTCGAACAGCGCGGCCCGGCGAGAGCGTCATCGCCGACGACGCAGCGCGCCTCGCCCATGACTTCCACCGCCACGCCCGCTGGGAGCGCAGCTGGCGGCTCGTCGAACACACGGGTCCGATCCTCACCGTCACGCTCCACGTGACCGAGGACGACGACTCGCAGCTGCACGTCAGGGTCGGAACCGAAGCGGTCGCTGATGGCGTGCCCCCGTGGATCGCACGGCGGCGGGAAGGACAGGACGTCGAGGCAGCGATCGACATCTCCCAGCGACAGCTCTTCTATCGCTACCTCGAGGAGACCATCTCCGAGGCCGTGGCGCGCTTCCGGGACCGCTCGGACCGCCTCGACCAATGAGCGCCCCCAGCCTGCGCGCCTGAAACGTTCGCTCCGGATCTTCCGCCACCCTACGGCGACGGCCGGCGCGCGCTTCGTCGAGCGTCAGACCCTGGTGTGCTCGACGTCGATGTCGCCGAGCTCCGCCGGGCGCGGCACTCCATTGGCATCGAGTAGTTGCAGGCAGAGGATCAGACAGCGCGCGCTGATCAGATTGAGACCGTACCCGCGCGTCAGCCGTTGAATGGCTCCGAGCGTCATGATGTCGCGCTGCGAGTACAGGCGGCGATTGCTGGCAGTCCGGCTGGGCACGACGAGCCCGAGATGCTCATACATCATCAAGGTGCGCGTATGGGTTGCCAGGATCTCAGCGGTGATGCCAATCGTGTACAGCGGCTTATCGAGATTGAGGATCTGGTCGGCGCCCGTGGCTACGGCGCGCGTCACGGGTGCAACAAGCTCCGGGAGCTCACGCCGCTCGCTGTCCCGCGCGCATCAGCAGGCGCACGGTCGAGCCGGTATCCCGTGACGAGCGGACCTGCACGAGGTCACAGAGCTGATTGACCGTCCCCAGGCCGCGCGCCTGGAGAAGATCGTGACCAGGCCGGCGGCGGTCAACTCGCCACCTCGAGGCCGGCGGCCTCACCTCCCGGCGACTGGGAACCCGGCGGCTGCAAGCGCCCGCTGCAGATGCGGCTGCATACCGTGCAACGTGACATTGTTTGCTGCTGCCGCGGCGATCAGCATGCGCAAGCCGGCGACGGAGCAGAACGTCACGGCAGCGAGGTCGATCGTGACCGCGGCCCCTCCGGACGTGGCGTCGTCGAGGGCCTGCTCCACCGCTTCGAGGTTCGACTGGTCGATGCTCCCAATGAGCATCATCGCCGGAGGTTGCGACGTCCGCGAGATCATGAGACCGGGAGCTGTGACGAGGTCCTCGTCACCGGGCGCGCCGAGGACCTCGGGCCGAAGGATCGTCTCCTCGTCCAGTCCAGGCAGGTCGAGCCGCGAGCTGTGCCGCCATTCGCCAAGGACGCGGGTCGCGCGCGCAACCAGATCGGCCGGCGAGACGCCGATCTCGGCAATCCGCTCGGCGTGCCGCTCCACGAACGCCGCGAAGTCCGCAAGGAAGTCACGGACCACGATGGCGAGTGCCTGGCGGCCGGCCCGGCTGTCCGGCGGATCGGCGAGACCGACCGCCTTCGCGGCGACGAGTTCCCGCAGCGACTCCGCGTAGTGGGTCTCGAACTCGACATTCAGCGCACGCAACACCTCGAGCCGCCCCGGCCCCATCATCGCGATCCAGCGCATCTTGTCGAGATCCGACCCCAACGAGCAACGCGGGTAGAACTGATTCGTGCTCAATTCGCCGACGAGCAGATGCGCGCAGGCAACGTGGGTGCCGAGCGGTTTTCCGTACGACGTCGCGGCGATGAACTGGGCTCGTTGAAATGCCGGGCAGTTGACGTCGCCCCGATCGAAGTGGCTGCCGAAGCGGCAGCGATCCCGGGGCTCTGGCACGACCGACAGTGGAGGCGCTGTCGATTGACGCTCGGTGAGCACGGCGGATCCCGTCAGGCCGCAGCGCGCTCGATCATGATAGTGAGTCTATACCGTCAACTGCGGCATGGGAAGGCCAGAGTTCACGGTTAGCCACCCCGGCCGGGGGATGAACCCCGGCGGGGTGGGCTTTGGGGAGGGAATTCAGATGAAGTCCGACGTCCGTCAGCTCCGGATGAAGGTACCATCCTGGCATGGATGCTGTCAAGCAAACTGATACCATATATGTATTAATATCGCTGGCTTCAGACTCATCCGATGTTCTGGTTTGCACGCTACCGTACGAACCAGACGGACGTGAACGCTACAATCAGACCAAGCGAGGCGGAGCCGAATGCCAGGGAATTCACCGATGGCGTGGGTCAGAGGAGGAAGCTTGGGTGGACGATGACGTCAAGGTTCTGTTGATCGAGGACGACCAGGCGGCCGCTGAGATGTACCGTCTTCGACTAGCGGCGGACGGCTATACGGTCGTCGTCGGTCGCGATGGCGAGGAGGGCCTCCGCCTGGCCACAGACGAGCAGCCGGACTTCATCTACCTCGATCTCCGCCTGCCGGGCCTCGACGGGTTCGAGGTACTCGAGCGGCTGCGCGCTGATGCGGCAACGACACACATCCCGGTGATAATCCTCAGCAATTACGGCGAGCCTGAGTTGCGCGAGCGCGGCCTCAAGCTGGGGGCTCTCGAGTTCCTGGTGAAGGCTGACACGACACCGGCGCAGCTCTCGACCAAGGTCGAGCGGAGCCGCGAGGCCTCAGCGATTCCCTCGGCCGACAGCACGCGCTGATCACTGGCCGCCGTGAGGGACCGGCTCCTTGCGCACCCCCTCCTCCTCCACCGAGCTGACCTCTTCCCCGAGACGCGGGAGCGTCTCAACCCTGACGGAACCATCCGATCCGGTGCTCATCGCCTTCTCTCCGCGCCGAGCGCGATACAGAGCCCCGAGGACGATGTTGGCGATGGCGGCGACCGGGACCGCGAAGAGCGCGCCAAGAACCCCGGCAAGCTCAGCGCCGACGAGGAGCGCCGCCATCGCGACCAGCGCATGCAAGCGTGTGACACGCCCGTAGACGCGCGGGCCGAGCAGATAGGCGTCTATCGCGTGCCCGACCAGGCCGCCGGCTGCGGCCAGCAGCGCGAGCACCGGGCTCTGAACCAGAGCGACCGCTACAGCGAGCGTCATGGCCACGACGGCGCCGACGATCGGAATGAACTCGAGGAAGAACGCGGTAATCCCGAGCAGCATCGCGTATTTGACGCCGACGAGCGTCAGCGCCACGCCCGTGTACAAGCCGATGACAGAGGACATCACGATCTGTCCGCGCACATAAGCCGCGACTGTCGATCCGACCGCTAGCGCAGCAAAGTCGAACTCGCGCTGCCGGTTCGGAAAGATGTTGCGCGCCGTCGCCACGACCGCACGCCCCTCGATGAGCAGATAGATCGAGATGACCACCACCAGCACCACGCTGACCAGCCCGGAGACGAACGCCGCCGCCACCCCGAGCGCCACACCGAGCTGCTGCCCATTGACCGCCTTGATCAGCGACGAGATCGAGACCGAAATGCCATGCTGCCGCAGCTGATTCTCCACCGTTTGCAGCAACGCCGGGAGGCCCTTCGCCTGCGCGATCACGGTCGAGAGCACGAGCATGATCGCGCCCGCCACGATCGCGATACCGACCGCGTAGATCAACAGCACGGCGATTGGTCGGTGGCCACGAAACGGCCTCGTACGTTCCATCCAGTCCACGAGCGGGGTCAGGATGAGCGCAACGATTCCTGCGAAAACGAACAGCAGCAGAACATTGAAGATGTGAACGAGAATGAATGCGGCGCCTTCGAAGATCCAGATGAGCGCCAGGATGATCGCGAGCCACACCAACGCTCGTATCGATCGGCTCTCCCAGAGATGGGGCGCCGGCCGGGAGGTCGCGGTGCGCCGCGCCCTGGTTGCAGGCCGACTCGACCCCTGGCACCGCCGGCCTGCCCCGGTGGACTCGGCGCGCTCAGACGGAGACGTGGTCAAAGGTCGAAGCCACGCAACTCCATGGGACGTTGAATGTGGTGGGCGTCGAGGAGTTGCAGGCATCGAATCATCTGGCGCGCCCCGGCAAGATTCATCTCGTATTGGCGGCGCAGCCGTGCCATCGCGCGGAGGGCCAGCACGTCGCGAAGCGTGAAACGCCGTCGGTTGTGCGCGCCGGCGGATCGCGTTGCGACCCCCAATTCCTCGTAGAGAATCAGCGTGCGCGGATGACTTCCCAGCATCTCGGCGGCAACGCCGAGGGTGTACAAGGGCTTCTCAAGTTGAACTGCTCGGTTCATCACGCACCTCCTTGGGTGGTGAAGCCCTTCCGGCTTCCTGTGAGATGAGTGGATGGGATCGCATCGGCTTTGCTCCTACACACTATCATACAACCTGATAGCAATGGTGTAACTTAGATGAAGCTTGCGTTCGTACACCGGGGGTGTCGGTGCGATCTTGAGTGATATAGTCGCTATCATCAAAACCGCGTGCCTCGTCATCCTGTAGCCATGCCGGAAGTCAGCCGGAGACAGCCGCTCGCAGCGGTTGCCACACCTCCGTCAGTGCCGTCGACCGAGGCGGCGCTCGTCAGCGTCAACGAGGCTCTCGGACGTTTGATCGCGAAGCTGCTCGACGACGTCCCAACCGACCCACGCGAGACGGTACCGCTTCGAAGCCTGCTCCAGACCATGGCGGTCGAAGGCACGCATGTCGTCCCCGACGCGGAATGCGTCATCTCAGTCGTGCCGGCGTCTCGACCGGACGTGTTCCAGGTGGTCGCGGCATCGGGGCCGTGGGCTGAGACCCTCGTCGGCGAGGAATGGCCGTTGCACGAGGGCATGCTCCATGGGCGGGCCATGCTTGGTCGCGTCCCGGTCGAGACCGGCAACGCCCCTGCCGAGAGCGCCGCGCCGGAGGTCTTCGGCGCCCAGATCCGCATCGGCCGGCTGGTGCCCATGTCCACCGGTATCCCCCTTCCCGACGGCCGGGTTGGGATGGGGGTCGTCGGGTTCTGGCGTCCGGTCGGCACGCGTTTTACAGACACCGAACGAGCGATCATGGACCGCTTTACGCGGCTCATCAGCATCATGGTGCTCGGCGACGAAGCGCGGGAGTCGACGCAGCATCTCGTCGAGCGGCTGCGCCTCACCAGCGAGGCAACCAGGGAGCTCTCATCCTCGCTCGACCCGGCACGCGTGGTGCAGGCGATCATCGAGCGGATTGCCGATCTCGTCGACGTGGATCGGATTACGGTCACGAAGTTCCTGCAGGACTCCATCGAGGCGATCGCCGGCTACGACAGGAACCGGGTGGCCGCGAGGATCGGGGCGCGCTGGGATCTGACTGCAGAGCTCCGTGCCGCGATCGATCGCGGTGACCTGGCGTTCGAGGGATTCCACGACGTCTCGGGGATGCCCCCCGACATGCAGGAGCAACTGTCGGATGTCCGGCGGCGCGTGATACTGCCGCTTCGCGCCGGCGGACGGGTGCTCGGCATCCTCGCAGTCAGCCGCCGGTCGGATCAGGCATTCGCGCAGCTCGACCTCGAGAATCTCGAACAGATCGCTCTTTCGGCCGCCCTCGCCCTCCAGAACGCAAGCATGTTCTCGGAGTCGAAAGAGGCGCAGCAGAAGGCGCTCCATGCCCTCCTGAGTGTTTCCGATCATCTCGATGCGACGTCGTCGGACGTCGATCTGTACGCGCGCTTCGCCGGCACGGTTGCGGAGCTCGTCGGAGCCCGGCGCGTCACCCTCTGGCGGCTCAGCACCGACGGAACGCGCCTCATGCCGGCGGCAGGTGCACACGGTTTGACTCGTGAGCAATTCGAGCAGCTTCGACCGGTGCCCTGCACCCCCAACGGGCTGTCCAGCCGGGATCAAGTCGTCTTCGGTGACGAGGGATTCCGCGGGCACGCGCCGGACCTGGGACTCGATGTCCCGGTCGCGGCGCCAGCGCACTCGATCGCCGACACCATGGCGGTCGCGTGGCGAGCCGGGTCGGTGCGCCTCGGTCTTCTCGCCGCCCACGAGGCTCTCAAACCGGATGGGTTCAGCGACGAGGACTCGTGGACGCTGCAGCTCGCTGCGTTCGCGGGCGGGCTCGTCTGGCAGATCAAGGCCTCGGAGGAGCGCATCCGCCGCCTCGGTGACGCGGAGGCGGAGCGCCTCCACGAGCACATCGAGCGCACCCGATCAATGGAGAAGATGCGCTCCGATTTCCTGAAGCTCGCGTCGCACGAGCTGCGCGGGCCGATCGCCGTGGTGCGTGGCTACTTCTCGATGATGGCGGACAAGTCGCTCGACGCCGAGGCTCTCGAGCGGGCGATGCCGGTCATCGAGCGCAAGCTGAACGACATGAACGCGCTTGTCAACGAGATGCTCGAGACCGCGCGCCTCGATGAGGGCATCACCCGTCTCGAGCGGCAGCCGCAGAGCCTCTCCAACCTCGTCGCCGCCGCCACCTCAGGGATGCAAGCGCAGCTCTCAACCCGCCACCGTCTCGATCTGCAGTTGCCGGCGAGCGATGTGCTGGTCGACGTCGACGCCGGACGTGTGGAGACCATCCTTCGAAACCTCCTCGACAACGCCGTCAAGTTCTCGCCTGACGGTGGTGAGATCAGCTGTCAGGTCACCGTTGCGCGTGGCGGCGCGCGCGTCTCCGTCATCGACCACGGGCTCGGCATCCCGCCCGAGCAGATGCACCGCCTCTTCACGCGATTCAGCAGGCTGGTCACTCCCGAGAACAGTCACATCTCCGGTACCGGACTCGGGCTCTACCTCTCGCGCGAACTCGCGCGCCTCCACGGCGGCGACATCACTGCGCGATCCACGCCCGGAGGCGGCGCGTCCTTCACGCTGACGCTGCCGATCTGCTAGCCCGGGATCGAGCGATCCGCGCCGCTCCAGATCGCAACCGAGTCGGCGTTGAGCATCGGTGTCGCTGCCAGGCCGACGGCATCATCCGACGACAGCAGCAATGCGGCTCCAGTCGCTTCTGGAAGAGGGACGGCCTCCTCTCCCAGATTGCAGGACACGAGCAGATCGGAGTGCGTGTACATCAGCAGGCTCCGAGCGCTGTCGTACCACGCATTGGTGGCCGCACATTTCAAGTTCTCGACGAGGAGCCGAGCTCGCCGGAGCTCGATCAGCTGACGGTACCAATCGAGCATGCGTCCATGGACCCCGTCGCGCATCTCGTCCCACCTGAGAATCGACCGCTCGAAGGTCGCGGGAGCCTGCGGATCGGGCACGGCATCGGGCGGCCATCCGAACGCGCGGAATTCGCGCCGGCGGCCGTTGGTGACAGCCTTGCTCAGATGCGCATCGCCGAGATCGGTGAAGTACTGGAACGGGGTGCTCGCCGCCCACTCCTCTCCCTGGAAGAGCATCGGTACCATCGGCGAGAGCAGCGTCAGGGCCGCTGCCATGCGCGCACGGCCATCGCTCACGAGATGGCAGAGGCGCTCGCCCGCAGCGCGATTGCCGACCTGGTCATGGTTCTGAGAGTAGGTGATGAAGCGAGAGCGCGGGAGATCCCCGGCGTAGCGGCCGACGGTGCGCTTGCGATGTCGTGAGTACTGGCCTGCATAGACGAACGTCTGCAGGAGCGCGGTGCGAACCTCGTCCGGGCTGCCGAAGTCCTCGTAGTAGCCATGCTGCTCTCCTGTGAGCAGCGCGTGCAGGGCATGGTGGAAGTCGTCGCTCCACTGCGCACCAAGCCCGTAGCCGCCGCGTTCGCGGTCGCGCACCAGGCGCGGGTCGTTGCTGTCACTCTCGGCGATTACCCACAGATCACGGCCGAGCTCGGCGGCGAGCTCATCGACTCGTGTCGCGATCGCCTCGAGCACATGCAGCGGTGAGGTATCGATGATCGCGTGCACCGCGTCGAGCCGGAGCCCGTCGAACGAGTACTCGCGCAGCCACATCTCGACGTTATCCAGCACGAAGCGTCGCACCTCGTCGGACTGCTCGCCGTCGTAGTTGAAGGCACTGCCCCACGGTGTCTCGTATCGGGTGGTGAAATAGGGTCCGAACTCGCCCAGGTAGTCGCCCTCCGGACCGACGTGGTTGTAGACCACGTCAAGGACGACGGCGATGCCCCGTGCGTGACACGCGTCGACGAGACGATGCAGGCCACCGGGACCACCGTAGGCACTGTGCGGCGCGAAGAGATCGACGCCGTCATAGCCCCATCCGCGCCGGCCCGGGAACTCTCCAACCGGCATGAGCTCGATCGCGTTGATACCGAGGTCGATGAGATGGTCGAGCCTCGTGATCGCCGCATCGAAGGTGCCCCGCGCCGTGAAAGTGCCGACATGCAGCTCGTACATGACGGCTTCGCTGATGGGAAAGCCCCGCCAGTGCTGGTGCTCGCGGGTGCGCGGATGGGCGATCAGCCGCGACGGACCGTGAACTCCCGCCGGCTGCGAGCGGGATCGCGGGTCCGGCAAGGCCTCGCTGCCGTCGACGCTGAATGCATAGTCGTCGCCGTCCGCAAGATCCGCCTTGCAGGCAAACCAACCTCCGCCGGATTCCTCCATCGGGTCCACCCGATCACCCGCAACGAGGTTGACCGCCTGTGCCGCCGGCGCCCACACGCTGATCCTGCGCATGGTCACGCTCGCTCCAGCAACGCGATCGGCGCCTCGTCGAGCAGCCTGTCGAGCAGCTGTGTTCCGGCGCCGATTTCGCGACCTGTGAGCACATCCCGCCAGCGCCCGGCAGGGACTTGCACGGCCGTGTCACCCCAGCCGTCGCGGAGGAGCAACGGCCAGCGGAAGGCGATCGTCGCGCTGACAGGTTGCCCGCCCTGGGCGGTGCGAGAGAAGCAGATCGCGTGGTCCGACCGAGATCCCGATACCTCCATGCGTCGATATCCAGATCCTCCGCTGAAAGCCTCCGGGTGTCGAGCCCGCAACCCCAGGGCGGCGGCGATCAGTCGCACCTTGGGTCCGCCCTCATCGAGGCGGGACATGAAGTCCCCGCCGTGCTGACCCATGACGTCGCGGAGCAGACTCCGGCGCGCGGCGAAGTCGACCGGGGTGCGATTGTCCGGATCCACCAGCCGCAGGTCCCAGAGCTCCGAGCCCTGGTAGATGTCCGGAATCCCCGGAGCGGTCAGTTTGATCAGGGTTTGCGAGAGCGAGAGCGTCTGCCACCCTGGCGTCATCGACCCGACCACCGAGCGGATCTCCGCATCCGCATCCGGGTCGGCAACCATGGCTCGCACGAAAACCTCGAGGCCTGACTCGTAGCTGTGATCCGGCGCGATCCAGCTGGTCTCCTCCTTCGCCTCACGCGATGCCTTGAGCACGTATGCCCAGGCGCGGTCGCCATCGATCGGATGCGCTGCCACCAGCGTTTGATAGAGGAGATACTCGGCGCGGCGTGCCGGCAGGATCGGGCCCCGGTGACGCGCCGCGATTGCGTCCAGACGCGAGACGGCGGCGCGCCACCGCTCGGGCATCTCCGAGAGCAACCCGACGCGCAGGCGCGCGTCCTCGGAACGTTTCGTGTCGTGCGTGGTCGTCGCCAGCATGGTCAGTGGGTGTGCCGCCGCGGTCGCGATGCAGGTGGCGTGAAACTCGTCGAGGTCGGCGCTGCGCGCCGGGTCGGAGCCGACCTCGTTGAGGGCGACGAGCGGCACGAACCGGTAGAAGGCGGTGTCCTCGACACCCTTTGCCATCACCGCGCCGGCGACCTGCTGGAAGCGCTCGCGCAGTTCCCGGCACGCCGGGGAGCCGCCGCCCCGCCCACGGAGCACTGCGAGAACATCTGCGAGGCGATGGTCGTCGCAGCGGCCGGAACGGCGCGCGCGGTCTTCGGCGATGCCGATCGCGCGCTCGTCGTCGGCGCTCAGGCGATCGTCGGCTCGCGGGTAGATCCGATATCGCGGCATCCCGGCAACGAGTTCAACGAGCTCCGCGTCTGCGCCGGCGATCCCAGCCTGCTCGGCCACACGGGTGAGCCGGCTGAGCTCGGCGGTCAGGAGGTCTTCGAACACCAGCACTCGGGCTCGATGCGAGTTGGTCTCGAAGTCGTCGGCGTCGTCGGTGAACCGGTGGTAGCACTCGACGATCGCCGGAAGGCCGCTGGGATCCACCATCAGCGCCGTCATCAGTGCGCCGAATTCGTACCCGGTCGTTCCGTCGACGGGCCACCCCTCGGGCAGCTGCTCGCCCCTCGCGAGGATCTTCTCGGCGATGAGCCATGTGCCTGCAGCATCTCTTCGCACGCGCGTGGCGAAGGCGGCTGGATCGCGGAGCCCGTCGATGTGGTCGACGCGAAGGCCGTCGACGGTACCGTCGGCCACCAGCTCGAGCGCACGGGTCATCACGCGGTCGTACACCACGTCGTCCTCGACCCGCACCCCGGCAAGCGACGTGACATCGAAGAAGCGACGGTAGTTGAGATGGGCGGCCGCCGTCGTCGAGTCCTCGAGGATGTAGTGCTGGGCCTCGAGCATCTCCAGAGTTGCCGGCCCTGCGGCTGTGGCGGTGCCGGCTGCCAGCGGAAACGTGCTGCCTGCGCAGAGCAGCTCGAACTCACCCTCCGTGCCTTTGACGACCTCCAATTGGCCACTCGCAAGCAGTTCCGCGCGAGGAGATCCGAGCACGGGAAGGAGCACCCGCTGCTCCACTGTCGGCGCATCCCAGTCGATATCGAAGCATCCTGCGTACTCGCTCTCGCGGCCGGCTCGGAGGACGTCCCACCACCAGGTGTTCGCGCGGTCGGCGATGCACATGTGATTCGGGACGACATCGAGGAGCTGCCCCATCTTCGCGTTGCGGAGCGCCCGGTCGAGCCGGCGAAGCCCGGCGTCGCCTCCGAGCTCCCGGCTGACCCGCCCGGGGTCGACGACGTCGTAGCCGTGCGGACTGTGCGCCGCAGCCTGCATGTACGGCGAGCAGTAGAGGTGCGAAACCCCCAACTCCTGGAGATACGGCACGATTGCCGCCGCGGCGTCGAAGTCGAACTCCTCGCGCAACTGCACCCGATAGGTGGCGCGAAGATCGCTCCTCACCGTCGCCGCCCGCGGACGAGGAACTTCTGTAGTATCAGCAGCGATATCAACATGTATGAAGGCGATTCTATCAATTTTTCCGAACGGTGCCACCCGGGTACGCCATCATTGAACCGCGATGACCCCTCCTAGAAGGCGCTTGGGCACTCATCCGGCACCACGCCATCAGGCGTGGCCGGGCAGTGAGGCGCCGCTCGGCGCAACCTGGGACGGCGAAGGCACGAACTTCGCGGTCTATTCGGCATCTGCTGAGGCGGTCGAGGTCGTGCTCTTCTCCGATGACGGTGCGGAGACCGCCGTCCACGAACTCCAGGAGCGAACCGACCTGGTGTGGCATGGGTACGTCGACCAGGTGCGGCCGGGGCAGCGCTACGGCCTGCGAGTCCACGGGCCGTACGATCCGCTCCACGGCCTTCGTCACAACCCTCGCAAGCTGCTCCTCGATCCCTATGCGCTCGCGATCTCGGGCCGCTTCGAGCAGGGACCCGCGCTGTTCGGCTACTCCTTCGACGGCGACGACCTCGACCCCAGCGACCTCGACTCCGCGGCTGCGATGCCGAAGGGCGTTGTCGTCGACCGAAGCTTTCCGTGGGGCGACGATCGCCGTCCGGACACCGCCTGGGCTGACACGGTCATCTACGAGCTGCACGTGAAGGGTTTCACGATGCGCAATCCCGACATCCCCGACGACCTCCGGGGCACCTACGCTGGACTTGCACATCCGAGCTCTCTCGAGTACCTCCAGCGACTCGGCGTCACCGCGGTCGAGCTGATGCCGGTGCACCACTTCCTCGACGCGGGTCACCTCGTCGACCGCGGGCTCGTGAACTACTGGGGATACGACTCTGTCGGCTACTTCTCGCCAGAGAGCCGTTACTCCGCAGGCGGGGGCAACGGCGACCAGGTCCGCGAGTTCAAGGCGATGGTCCGCGCCCTCCACGCCGCCGGACTGGAGGTGATCCTCGATGTCGTGTACAACCACACCGGCGAGGGCAATCATCTGGGGCCGACACTGAGCTTTCGGGGCATCGACAACCCGTCCTACTACCGTCTGGTCGAGGATGAGCCGCGTTTCTACTTCGATGTGACCGGCACCGGCAACAGCCTCAATGTCAGCAGCCCGATCACGCTTCAGCTGATCACCGACAGCCTCCGCTACTGGGTCACGGAGATGCACGTCGACGGGTTCAGGTTCGACCTCGCCGCCGCCCTGGCACGTCAGTTCTACGACGTCGACCGGCTCTCCGCGTTCTTCGACATCATTCACCAGGACCCTGTGCTCTCCCGCGTGAAGCTCGTTGCCGAACCGTGGGACGTCGGCGAGGGCGGGTATCACGTCGGCAACTTCCCGGTGCGCTGGGCGGAGTGGAACGGCGCCTATCGCGACACGGTCCGTGACTTCTGGCGAGGTGAGGCCGGTGGTGTCCGCGACATCGCCAACTGCCTCACCGGCTCGAGCAGCCTCTACGAGTGGGACGGCCGGCAGCCCTGGGCGAGCATCAACTTCGTCACTGCGCACGATGGCTTCACGCTTCGCGACCTGGTCACGTACCACGAGAAGCACAACGAAGCCAACGGCGAGGGCAACGACGACGGTGCCAACGACAATCGCTCGTGGAATTGCGGCGTCGAAGGTGAGACCGATGATCCCGAGATCACTGCCCTGCGCGACCGCCAGCGCCGCAATCTGATCGCGACCGTGCTGCTCTCGCAGGGCTGCCCGATGATCTGCGGCGGCGACGAGATCGGGCGCACCCAGCGAGGCAACAACAATGCGTATTGCCAGGACAACGAGCTGTCCTGGCTCGACTGGACCGGTGTCGATGCAGTGATGCTCGGTTTCGTGCAGCGCGTTGTCGCCTTTCGTCGCGAGCAGCCGGTGCTGCGGCGCAAGCGCTTCTTCTCGGGCGAGGCTACGAGGCGTTCAGGAAGGAAGGACATCGTCTGGCTGCTGCCCAACGGCAACGAATTCACCGACGCGGACTGGGACAATGACGGCGAGCGTTCCATTGGGATGATCCTCAACGGTGAGGAGATCCCCGACAGGGATCCGCGCGGTCATCGCATCGTCGGCGATTCGCTGATGATCCTGCTCCATAGCGGTGACGTTCCGATCACCTGGACGATGCCGTCCGGATGGCGGGGTGGATGGACGTTGGTCATGGATACCGACGACCCCGAGGGGCGGCGCGGAACCAGCGTGCATCACGCCGGCGACGAGGTTCGATTGCAACCACGTTCGATGATCGTGCTCGATCACCCGGTCGACGCCGCACGCGTACACACTGCCGGGTCCGCACGCTCCTGACGGTCATTCGCCGACGACCACCGGCTGCCCGGGCAGCCGGCCCTGCAACAACGTGGCCAGGTGCTCGCCCAAGCGGCTCGGCGAGAAGGGTTCGGTGCTGCGCAGGATGTCGTCGAGCCGCCACCAGCGAAAGGTCCTGACCACCTCTGATTCGGCCATCTCGAAGGAGCCGGTGTCCGCGTCGTGGGTGACGACTTGCACCAGGAAGAATCGCTCGACATGGCGCTCGGGTGTCGCGTTCCAGGTGAAGGTGTAGTCGCGGATCCACACTGGTGGCCCAAGGGCGGCGAGGTCGACGGCGAGACCAGTCTCCTCCATCACCTCGCGCACCAGCGCGGCCTCGAATGTCTCGCCGTCTTCAATCGCTCCGCCGGGCGCGTACCACCATGCGTCACGGTCGGCGAGATCTGCGCGACAGAGGAGGACCCGCTGTTCGGCATCGACGATGAGGGCGCGCGCGGCTCGACGGATCGGAGGCGTGGCGGTCGAGTTCACTGCGGCGTGGTCGCGATGCCGAGGAACTCGGTGAATTGCGCGGCACCGAGCGGCGTGATGAGCAACCCCCGTCCCGAGCGACGCCGTCGCGCCCACCCGGCGCGCAGCACGGACTGACACAGTGCAGCGCCGAGCGCGCCCGCAAGATGCGGGCGTCGTTCCGTCGAGTCAAGACATGCGCGCGCGAAGTTGCGTCGCTGCGCGCGCGCGCCGCGCACCTCGATCATTCGCCCCTCGACCAGCACCGCCAGGTGTCCGCTCGCTGTTGAGGGTTTGACCGACGCGGCCGCCGCGAGCTCGCTCGCAGATGCCGTGCCGCCGTCCAGGAGGGCCTCGAGCATGGCGGCGCGAGCCGGGCTGCGCAGCAGCCTTCCGACGGCGGCGAAGTCTGTTCCCATCGCCCGAAACGGTACCGCCTCAATAGTTCGGTCGTCACCGAAGTGTTCAGCGGATAGGCTTGCGCGGTGACACGCGACCCCGCCGGCCGAGACGTGTCACTCGGCGAACGCCGCCTTGCACTGGGAGCGGCGATCGCGACGGTGGTTCTCTGGGCATCCGCGTTCGTCGGGATTCGAGCAGCTGGCCGAGTGCTCTCGCCTGGCTCGCTTGCGCTGGCGCGGCTGCTCGTTGGCACCGTTGCGCTCGGTCTCCTCGTCGCTATTCGCCGACAGCCGCTGCCACGACGCGCCGACATTCCCGGGCTGATCGCCTGTGGGGTGCTCTGGTTCGGTGCCTACAACCTGCTGCTCAACCAGGCGGAGCGGACCGTCGACGCGGGCACGGCCGCCATGCTGGTGAACACCGGCCCCGTGTTCATCGCGATCCTCAGCGGGCTGTTTCTCCGCGAGGGCTTCCCGAGGCGGCTCACCGTTCGTCGAAGGACCGTCGTCTGAAGTCGGACTTCCCCCTTTTATGTCATGTATAGTTGACATATGTCCTACTCGACATCGACGCCCAATGCTGATGCCGCCGTGGCTACGGTCCTGAGCTTGCTCAACGGGCTGCCGACCGGCGACCGGCTGGTGGCGCTCCGCTCCGTCGCCGTCTTGCTCGGGTCGCGGCGAGCGTCGACGGTCCTCGCCGCTCGCGCGGAGGGCATGAGCTGGCAGGACATCGCCGACCGCCTCGGCATGTCCCGTCAGTCGGTGTGGAACCGGTACGCCGCCGAGGATCACGACCCGCCTGCACCCGCACGCGGCCGCCGGCCACGCGTGCGCGCAGCCACGCACACCTTCTCGAATTGCGCCGCCTACAAGGCGGTCACCACGCGCCAGTGATCAGGAGAACCCACATGGTCAACACCGTTGACGACGCAACCTTCGACCGTCAAGTCCTTGCATCTGAGACCCCCGTGCTCGTCGAGTTCGGTGCGGCATGGTGCCCGCCGTGTCGCATGCTGGCCCCCATCCTCGACGAGGTCGCCGTGGAACGCTCCCGCAGCGTCCGGGTTGTCACCGTCGACGTCGACGCCAACCCCGTGACCCAGGGGCGGTATGGCGTGATGTCCCTCCCGACGCTCCTGCTGTTCCTCGGGGGCAAGCCGGCGCGTCAGGTGATCGGATTCATGTCCAAAGGACGCCTCCTCGCCTTCATCGATGAGGCCTTGGAGCTGGCCGCCTAAGGCTCTCGGCCGGTCGCGTCACCGGACCCGCCTTGGCGGCGACGTCGAAGACGTCCCACATCGCGGCGTAGCGCCCATGCGTCGCAAGCAGCTCGTCGTGGGTGCCGGCTTCGACCACCTGCCCGTTGTGCAGCACGACGATACGGTCAGCCGCCTTCGCGGTCTGGAGCCGGTGGGCGATCACCACCGTGGTGCGACCCTGGGACACCTCCTGCATTGCCGCAGCAACGCGCGCCTCGGTGACCAGGTCGAGGTTCGAAGTGGCCTCGTCGAGCAGGAGGAGCACCGGGTCGACCAGCTCAGCCCGAGCGAGCGCGATGAGCTGTCGCTGACCCGATGAGAGTGACCGTCCGCGCTCGGTCAATTCGTGGTGATACCCGCCGGTGAGGCGGGCGATGAACTCATGCGCGCCGACGGCCCGGGCCGCCGCTTCCACCTCGGCATCGGCCGCCTCCGGGCGGCCGTATGCGATGTTGTCGCGGATCGTGCCCGAGAACAGGAACGCCTCCTGGGGGACATATCCCAGCTGGTCGCGGAAGCCGCGCACGCCGATCCGGCGCAGGTCGTGGCCGTCGACGTTGACGCTTCCCTCGTCGGGATCGTAGAAGCGTGCGAGCAGCTTCATCACCGTCGATTTCCCTGCACCGGTCTCGCCGACCAGTGCGACCGTCTCGCCTGCCTCCATGGCCAGGTCGATGCCGCGCAGCGCCTCGGGTGGCTTGCGCCACGCAGCGTCCCTGGTCTGGAGCAGCCGCGGATCCTGAGGACCGCGCCGCTCGACCGGGCGCGCTCCTTCGAAGCCCGGCCGGCTGACCGGCACCGGGTACGAGAAGCGGACGTGGCTCAGGCCGACGTCGCCATGGAGGCGGCCCGTCTCCTCGGGATCGGATGGGTCCGGGGTGAGCGACTCGAGTTGCATCAGCTCGGCGATGCGACCGACTGACACGCGCGTCTGCTGCCACGCGTCGAACACCTGCGACAGCTGCTGGATCGGCGAGAAGAAGAGGTCGATGTAGAGCAGGAACGCGATCAGTGCACCCGAGGTGAGATGCCCGGTTTCGATCAGCCGCGCGCCGACGCCGAGCACGATCGCATCCGCCACCGCAGCCATGAATTGCACGAACGGAAAGTAGGTGGCGACCAGTCGTTGCGCCGCGACACGAGTGTCGAGATACGAGCGCCCCAGGCGGTGAAACTGGGACATCGCGGCGCCCTCGTGGACGAAGGCCTGCGACTCGCGTACGCCCGAAAGGCTTTCCTGGAAGTCCGCGTTGACGATGGCGATCCGCTCGCGCGACATGCTGTACAGGCGCGCCGCCTTCTGACGGAACACAACCGTCGCCACCGCGAGCGGGATGGCGACCGACAGCGTGCAGAGTCCGAGCTCGGCGTTGATCACCACCAGCGCCACACCGACGCCGACGAACGTGACCACCGAGACCAGCGCGGAGAGCAGCCCATTCTCGATCAGCGACTCGAACTGGTCGACGTCGGTGGTCATCCGGGTCATGATTCGACCGGTCATCTCGCGCTCGTAGTAGTCGAGCGAAAGCCGCTGCAACTGCGCCCAGATTCGAATGCGCAGCGAGAGCATGATTCGCTGCGCGGTCCTCCCTGTGACGAACGTTTCGCCGATCTCGTCGATCAGATCGACAAGCGTGACCACGAGAAAGACGCCCGCCGCGGCGAAGAGGACCACCGACGAGCCCTTCGCCACACCGTTGTCGAGACCGGTCTTCACGAGCACGGGTCCGGCGAGGGTCATCAAGCCATCGATGACGACAAACACGAGCCCGAGGAGCAGGGGCCGGTGGAACTCGCGCAGCAGGCGGAACAGGCTGAAGTGCTTGTCGGGACGCGACTCGCGCTCGAGGTCGACCTCCGCGACATCACGGATCGGGCGGAGACGTGCGACGCGCGCGAGCAATTCTGGGGTTGCAGCAAGGTTGAGGCGCCAGCCGGAACCACCGCCGCCGAGCCCGGGCCCCAGTGACGGGGCACCGACGCTGCGACCAGCGCCGCGATTGCCGGACCGCTGCCGATCGCCGGCCCACGCCGCCGCCGTGATGCCATCCGCTCCGACGGACGACGCCATGGTGGCGAGGGCCTCGATCGAGTCGCCGATCTCGGCTGGGTCGAGCTCCTCGAGCCCGGACACCAGCGTTCTGTACATCGCGCTTCGAGTGATGAGCTCGTCGTGTGTCCCGGATTCGACCACGATGCCGCCGTCCAGCACAACGATTCGGTCGGCGAGATGCAGGGTCGACTGCCGGTGGGCGATCAGCAGCGTCGTTCGACCGGCCATGACTCCGCGCAACGCGCCGTGGACAGCAGCCTCGATGCGCGCGTCAATCGCGCTGGTGGCGTCGTCGAGGATGAGGATCCGTGGGTCGTAGAGGATCGCGCGCGCCAGGGCGATCCTTTGACGCTGACCGCCGGAGAGGGTCAGCCCACGCTCCCCGATGGCAGTGTCATACCCGCGCGGGAGCTCCTCGATAAACTCGTGCGCCTGAGCTGCACGGGCGGCCGCCTCGATCTGTTCGTCGGTCGCGTCCGGCCGTCCGTACGCGATGTTCGCGCGAATGGAGTCCGAGAAGAGGAAGCTGTCCTCGAAGACGACGCCAACCTGGCGTCGGAGCGAGTGCAGCGTGACCGTGCGCACATCGAGACCGTCCACGAGGACCGCTCCCTCCGATGGGTCGTAGAAACGCGGGATGAGCATCGCCAGGGTCGACTTGCCGCTACCGCTCGGGCCGACGATGGCGACGCGCTCGCCCGGCGCGATGTGGAGCTCGACCCCGTTGAGCACCGGGTCACCGTCGTCGTACGCGAAGTGCACGTTCGAGAAGCGGATGTCACCCCGAAGCTCCGGAAGTTCGATCGCATCAGGTGCGTCGCTGATGGCCGCGGGCAGGTCGAGGAGCTGAAAGATGCGCTCAAGTCCGGCACGAGCCTGCTGGCCGATGGTCAGGACACCGGCAAGCTGACGGGCCGGCGCCATCAGCTGGGTGGCGTACGTCGAGAACGCCAGGAAGGTGCCGAGCGTGATGTTGTGATGGAGGGCCAGCCAGCCGCCGAGGGCCAGGATGGCCACCTGGGCGAACAGCGGGATCGCCTCGAGAAGTGGCTGATAGCGTGACTGCAGACGAACCGCGCGCATCTGCGACCCGTATACGGACTTGGCCGCGGCGGCCACCCGCTCGACCTCGCGGTGCTCCTGGGCGAACGCCTTGACAACACGCACGCCGTTGAGGTCCTCGTCGACGATCTGCACCAGCTCACCCTCGCGCTGCTGCCCGTCCCAGGTTGCCGGGAACACGCGCCAGCGCATCCGGTAGGACACGATCAGCAGGCTCGGCGCGACCACCACGCTCACCAGTGCCAGCAGCGGGGAGAGGTAGAGCATCACCCCGAGCGACAGCAGGAGCAGCAGGACGTTGCTGCTCATGATCGGGAAGAAGCTCAGGAGCCCCTGGACCAGCGTCGAGTCAGAGTTCGCGCGGGCGACCAGCTGCCCAGTCGGCATTCGTCCCAGGTTGTCGAAGTCGAGCTTCTGGAGATGGTCGTGCATGTCGTTGCGCAGGTCGTACTGCACCTCGAGCCCGACGCGGCCACCCCGGTAGCGGCGGATATAGGCGAAGCCGAAGCTCGCTGCGGCGAGCCCGACAAGAAGGAGAAGCCAGGGCCACAGCGCCGAGGTCCTGGTGAGGATGACCCCGTCGACGATCTCGCGTGCGACGAGCGGGACCGCCGTCTGACACACGCTCCCGAGCACCGCTGCACCCACCGACAGCACGACATCCCGGCGGTGCCGGAGCATGTAGCCCCAGAGACGCCGGACCCACCCGGGCTTGACGGGAGCGTCGCTCAACCGCGTTCGCTGATCGTTCGTAGATCCTCAGTCAGAAGAACGGACGGCGTCAGCGTAGCGCGAGTTGGCTGGAGGGCCGCTGGCTACGAGGCGGCGGTCGAGACCGACGGGCTGACCCGTCGACGGATCGCCTCGAGGATCCGGACGGCAAGCTCGGGGCTGTCCTTGACCGTCACCCGGTACAGGCCAGTTTCATTGATACGCGGCTCGATACGAATCACGCGAAGACCCGCATCCTGCAGCGCGGCCAGCATGCGCGCGACGCCACCCTGGCGGTGCTGCGTTGTCTCCATGATGTCGCTGTCCCTGACGTCGATCGCAAGCATTGCTCATCCCCTGTCGCCGGTGGATTAGGCAGCCATCATGGATGCGGCTTCCTGTCGACTCCGTGAGCAACCTGTCTCAGACGGATTCCACATGTCCTTCGGATCCGTGGTGATCGATAGACGGGAGGCTGAGCGTGGGAGGACCGGATGTCGAACTCATCGCCGGCTTCTTCATCGTGGGGACCTTCTGACCGGGTTCCGGTACGGAACCGTGTTCACGCATCCTGCCGCCAGGTGTTCCAGAGCTCCGCGTACGCGCCACCCGCACGGATCAGGTCGGCATGCGTTCCGTGCTCGCTGATGCGGCCGTCCTCGACAACGACCACCATCTCCGCGTCATGCGCCGCGTGGAGGCGATGCGAGATCGCGATGACCGTCCTGCCTTCAAGCAGCACCGCGACTGAACGCTCCAGATGACGAGCCGCGCGAGAGTCGAGCAGCGATGTCGCCTCGTCGAGCACCAGCGTGTGCGGGTCCGCGAGCAGGAGGCGCGCGACTGCGATCTGCTGGGCGAGCCCGGGGCTGATCGATGCGCCACCGGAACCGATGATGGTGTCCAATCCGGCGGGGAGCCTGAGCACCGCCGGCATTGCATCCACGGTTTCCAGCACTGCCAGCAGCTGGTCGTCGCCGGCGTCGGGACGCGCGAGGCGGAGATTGTCGCGCAGCGAGCAGGCAAACAGGTGATGCTCCTGGGTGACCAGGGCAACCTCGCGTCGCAACCGATCCGGCGGCAGCAGGTGCGGCTCGACGCCACCAACCTGCACGGCACCGGTGCGCGGCGCGTGCACGCCGGCCAGGAGCAGCGCAAGGGTGCTCTTTCCCGCTCCACTCGGACCCACGACGGCCAGGCGCGCGCCGACCTGCGGTGACAGGTCGATGCCGTGGAGAACGTCCGCATCCTCGTTGTATGCGAAGTGCACTCGATCAGCCACCAGCCGCCGGTCCGAAGGGACCCGCTCCGTCGTTTCCGCGGGCGGCACCTCCGAAACGCCGACAACTCGTGCAAGTGACGCGGACGCGAGCTGCACCTCGTCCTGCCAGGCGAGCAGCGTGTCGACGGGGGAAACAAGCTGCTGTGTGTACAGCGCAGCCGCCGCGACGGCTCCAATCGAGAGCTGGCCATTCATCGCCAGCAGACCGCCAAAGAGCAGGCAGAGCACCAGCGGAACGATGTAGGCGGCCTCGCAGCTGCCGAAGAAGATGGTGCGCAGCCGGAGGGTTCGCCGCTCAAGTGCGATCCAGCCGCGAATGTCGTCGTCGGTCTGCGCGATCCGGCGGGGACCGAGTCGCAACGATTCGATGGTACGCGCGGCGTTGACCGTCTCCTGGAGGTCCGAGTTCACGACCGCTTCGGCCGCCGCCTGCTGCTGATATGCGGGCCGAGCGCGGCGCAGATACCAGCGAGTGGCCAGCAGCAGCGGTGGGATCACCGGCACCACGACCAGGCCCAGGATCGGCGCGGTGACGACCAGCGCCGCGATGGCGAGAACGCCGGTGACGCCGGCCACGAGCAGCTCGGGGAGACCGCGACGCACCGCCTGCGACATGTCGTCGACGTCCGTGGATGCCCGGGTCATCAGGTCACCCGTGCCGGCGCGCTCCACAATGCCGATCGGCAGCGCGAGCACCGTCGTGATGAACCGCTCGCGCAGCCGGGCGAGAACGTACTCGCCGGTGAGCGCACCGCAGGCACGAGCTCCCGCCGTGCAGAGTGTCTGAACCACGAGCGCAGCGGTGAACAGGAGCGCCGTACGGTCGATGCTCGCGTCTGTGAGCGCGCTGGAGCTGTTGATAATTCGCTCGAGCAGTTGAGGCCCCACCAGCCCCGCTCCGCTGGCCGCCATCTGCAGGGCGATGGCGGCGGCGATCAGCCCGCGACGCTCCGCCAGGCTGGATCGGAGGCTGCGCCAGGCGGCACGCCCTCCTGCTACCGGCAGGATGGACGCCATGTCGCGGCTCAATCGTCGCCTCGGGTGACCGCGCTTCGGTACCGCGCATCGCCCGCCATCAACGTGGTGTGGGTACCCGAGACAAGCGACCCGCCATCAAGCAGGACAACCTTGCCGGCACGTGCCAGCAGCAGGGGGCTGGTGGTGAAGATCACCGTGGTGCGCCCGCTCCGCAGATCGCCGAGGCGTTCCCCGATGACTGCTTCGGTGTGGGCGTCGACGGCGCTGGTCGGTTCGTCGAGGATCAGGACATCGGGGTCTGCGCGAAGGGCAGCCGCCAGGGCGATTCGCTGGCGCTGGCCGCCGGAGAGCGAGCGGCCGCGCTCTGAGATGAGTGAGTCGAGCCCTTCGCCCAGGCCACTGACGATGTCGTCCCCGCAGGCCGCCGCGATCGCCTGCTCGATGGAGGGCCGTTGCTCTGCCTCATCGACCCGAGCGCTCGGAGCGTCGACTGCGTCGCGGAGCGTCCCGATGAGGAGCTGGGGATCACGATCGAGAACCAGGATTCGACGCCGGACCTCTGCCAGCGGCATGGTGTCGAGCGCCACGCCTCCGAGGGTCACTCGCGCATCGCCCGGCGTGTCGGTGAGGCGTCCGAGCCGCGCGGCTGTGGAACTGGCGAGGTCGGGATCGGCGATCACCACCGCGGTCAACATCGCCTGCGGAGCAATGAGCCCGGTCGCCTCGTCGACGAGATCATCGTCCTGCGGCACCGCTCCGCCGTCCACCGGTGAGGCGATGTCCACGTCGAGGCGCAGCACCGACAGCACCCGCCCCGCGGCGACTGTGGCTGCCGACCAGATGCTCGCCGCCTGGATCAGCGTCTGCACCGGAAGCGCCAGGAATGCCGCGTAGGCGTAGTCGGCGACCAGCTCACCGGGTGGGATGGACCCGCTCCGCACCAGCCGGGCGCCGAGAAATGTGATCGCCACCAGGATCGCCCCGGGCAGGAGCACCTGAAGACCATCAAGGAGTGATTGGACGAGCGCCGTGCGTACGGTCGCGCGGCGCACCTCCTGGGACGCGCGCCGGTATCGAGCCGCGAAGTCCGCCTCGCCGCCGAGACCACGCAGCACGCGAAGGCCCGCCACCGTGTCAGCCGCGACCGCTGAGGCAGCCCCGCGCCGCTGCCGCTCTGCGCGCTGCCGGCGTTCAAGGGGACCCATCGCGGGCAGGATCAGGAGCGCTGAGATTGGAGCTCCGATGAGGAGCACCAGGCCGAGTTGTGGTGAGGTGCTGAGCAGGATCACCGCGACGATCACGATCGACACCACGGCTCCTGTACCGCGCGCGCTGATGTCGAGCAGCCTGCCGATACGCACCACGTCGGTCGTGCCCAGACTCGCGACCTCACCGGCGCCGACCTGGCGCGGCAACCCCGCGCCGAGACGGATCGCGGCGCGGATCACGAGTTGCTGGACGCGCACGCATGCCTCGAGAAAGTTGCTCACCGCCCGCCGATGACGAAGGACACCCGCCGCAGCCTGGAGGATCCCGAGAGCAAGAACCACACCCGCCCACAGAACGAGATCCGGCCCGTTGCGCCGGATGATGGCGTTGACCGCCTCTCCGAGGGCGGCGGGAATCACCCCTTGAGTCCCCATCCAAACGGCGCCGAAGACTGCCCCGCCAATGACGGTACGGCGCTGCCCGCGCGCGATCCACATGAGGAAACGGATCGGCGAGCGCAGATCCGGATCTCCAGGGTTGGCGAGCGGAATCCGAGAGAGCACGTCGGCGGGGAAGTCTAGTCGTGATCTTCCAATCGCCCGCGTACGCTTGCCCGGGCGCACGTCAGCGCGCTCGCCGTCCCGCCTTCAGCAGATCCTGGGCAACGGATCCCCGATCAGCATGTCGACGACTCGGGTGCCGCCGAAACCGGTGTGCATGAAGACCATGCCCTCGGGGTCGGCAAGCACCTCGCCGATCACGGCCGCTTCACCACCCTCCGGTCGAGACCGCATCAGGTCGACAGCCCGCAACGCGTCCTCCTTCGCCACGATGGCGACCAGCTTGCCTTCATTGGCGATATAGAGCGGATCGATCCCGAGGATCTCGGCAACGCCGCGTACCTCATCGTGGACTGGGAGCGACGCCTCGTCGATCGCCACGGCCATGCCGGCCGCCTGCGCGATCTCGTTGAGGACGGTCGCCACGCCGCCACGGGTCGCGTCACGCATGAAGTGCACGTCGATCCCATCCGCAAGCAGCGCTGCGGTCAGTCCGTGCAACGCCATGGTGTCGCTGCGCAGGTTGTCTGCCTCGAGATCGACGTCGCCTCGCGCGAGCATCACGGTGCTCCCGTGGTCGCCCATCGCCCCACTGAGCACGACGACATCGCCGGGGACGACGCGATGGATGGCAATCCGCTGGGGCAGGGCGACCACACCGACGCCGGTGGTCGTGATGAAGAGCTGATCCGCCTTGCCGCGGGGCACGACCTTGGTGTCCCCGGTGACGACGTTGACCCCCGCCCGATCGGCGGCGCGGCGCATGGACTCAACGACGCGGCGGAGCGTCGCGACGTCCAATCCCTCTTCGAGGATGAACGCTGCCGAGATGCCGAGCGGGGTTGCTCCCCCGACCGCGAGATCGTTGATGGTCCCGTTGACGGCGAGCTCGCCGATATCGCCGCCCGGGAAGAAGAGCGGGCTCACGACGAACGAATCGGTGGTGACGGCCAGCCCCATGTTGTGGACGCCGGGGAGCGCAAGCACAGCCTGATCGCCGAGCTGGTCGAGCACCGGGTTGCTGAGGATCTCCCCGAACAGCGCGGTGACCAGCGTGTGGCTGGCCTTGCCTCCGGCGCCGTGACTCATGGTGATCGCGTCCTCACGCAGCATCGGCTTGCGCTTGCGAATCTCGGCGATGCGCTCGAGCACCCGCTGTTCGGGGTCCGAGATGCGCGCCGAGGCGGCATTGATCGCGGCGCCGCTGCCCGGCTCGACGACGGTCTCGGTCATCGCGTCTGCACCGGAATCGCGCGCAGGTCGCGCTCCGCGACGGCGCCGTTGGCGGTGCCGTTACCGTTTCCCGCCGGGCGCTCGCCCGATGCCAGCACGCGCTCGCGATCTCGTGCACGCGAGTACCGGCCGAAGTTGTAGTACGCGGCACATGCCCCTTCGGACGAGACCATGCAGGTCCCGATCGGGGTTTCCGGCGTGCATGCGGTGCCGAATACCTTGCACTCCCAGGGCTTCAGGACGCCCTTGAGGACCTCCCCGCACTGGCATGCCTTGGGATCGGCGACACGGACGCCCGGGACCGAGAAGACCTTCTCGGCGTCATGGTCGGCGAACTCGTCGCGCAGTTCGAGCGCGCTCTGGCTGATGAAGCCGAGACCGCGCCATTCGAAATGCGAGCGCAGCTTGAACACGCGCGCAAGCACCTCGAGCGCCTTGGGGTTGCCGTCGTCGTGGACGACGCGCCGGTACTGGTTCTCGACTTCGCAGCGACCCTCCTGTATCTGCTGCATGATCATGTGGACACCCTGGAGGATATCGAGCGGCTCGAATCCGACGACCACCACCGGCTTGTTGTACGTGTTGGTCACGAACTCGAAGGGTCTGATGCCGACCACGGTGGACACGTGTCCGGGGCCGAGGAAGCCGTCGAGCCGCAGGTCTGGCGAGTCGAGAATCGCCTTCATGGGCGGGATGATCGTGACGTGGTTACAGAATACAAAGAGGTTGCGTATCCCCTCGGCCTTTGCTCGCAGCAACGTCAATGCCGTCGACGGCGCTGTGGTCTCGAAGCCGATCGCGTAGAACACGACCTTCTTGTCGGGATTCTGCTGCGCGATCTTCAGTGCGTCGAGTGGCGAATACACCATCCGGACATCGGCACCAGCAGCCTTGGCGTCAAGAAGACTGCCGTCGCTGCCCGGGACGCGCATCAGATCGCCGAAGCACGTGAAGATGACTCCGGGCTCATGCGCAACCGCGATGCCGTCATCGACACGCCCCATCGGGATCACGCAGACGGGGCAGCCGGGGCCGTGCACCAGTTCCACGTTGCTCGGCAGCAGGTCCTCGATGCCGTACTTGAAGATCGTGTGGGTGTGTCCGCCGCACACCTCCATGATCTTCCAGTGCTTGTCGCCGGCCTCTCCGGCGATGCGCGCAGCGAGAGCGCGGGCGAGATCGGCATCGCGGAATTCGTCGGCGAATTTCATACGGGGGTCCCATCGCTCTGCCGGTAATCGGTGCCGACGAGCTCCTCCTCCGTCGACTGCCACTCGCGGATCTGCTGCACCTCATCGTGGTAGGCCGCGCCCATCTCCTCGAGGATGCGCAGCGTCTCCGCTGCCTCGGTCTCGCTGACGCGGCTCAACGCGAAGCCGACGTGCACGAGCACGTACTCCCCGGGCTCGGTCGCGTCCTCGCCCACCAGCAGTGAGGTGTTGATCCGGCGCTGCACGCCGCCGAGCTCCACCTTGCCGTACATGCGATCCCCGTCGACGTATTCGACGAGGCGGGCGGGAATGGCTAGACACATGCCGGCTCTCCTCCAAATGCGCGCTGCACCAACTCGCTGAGGAGGTGATAGAGCGTCATCTGCACCTCCTGGATCCGATGGACGCTGCTGGATCGAACGATGAAGCAATGGTCAGCGACCGGTTCGCGGGCGAGGCGTCCGCCGTCGTACCCGCAGATCGCGATCGTGCTCATGCCGCGACGTCGTGCCTCTCCGAGTCCTCGGACAAGGTTCTCGGAGTTCCCACTCGCCGACACCGCGAGCACGACGTCATCGGGCCGTCCCAGGGCGATGATCTGGCGCAGGAAGACATCGCCGAACCCGATGTCATTGCCGATGCCGGTGACCACCGCGATGTCGTTGGTGAGACACAGCGCGGGGATCGGCCGGCCGCCCGGTGGCGGCACCAGCAGTTCTGTGACCATGTCCGCGGCTGAGGTGGCACTACCCCCGTTGCCGAGTGCCAGCAGGCGGCCGCCGCGGTCGAACGCGACGGCCATCTCCTCTGCGGTGGTCACGATCTCGTCACCGAACTCTTCAAGCATCTCCACGCGGAGCCGGTTGCTCTCCGCCGACTTCTCGAGCGGCGCACGCGCGAGTTCGAGGACGAGGTCATCACCGGCGGCCGGCTGCGAGCTCAACATCGGATACAGCAGTTGCGAGAATGGATCGCGCCCCGAATCGCTCATGCCCCCACCTCCAACGGCGCGCTCCGCTGCAGCGCCACTCCCCCGTGGCAGAGCAGCACGTCGCCTACCAGCACTTCGTCGATCAGTTCGATGCCGACTTCCGTCGCCAATCCGTCAACGGTCCCTCGGGCGACGCTCGCATCGAGGTCGACACCGGTGACGATCAGGCTGAGCAGCTGGTCGGAGCACGTGATGCAGACTTCGTCGTGGCACTCAGTGCTCATGAGACCGCTCTGATGCCACGATGATTGAGGACGATGTGCACGAGTTCCCAGAGCATGTGATAGGTCGCGAGGTGGAGTTCGTGGGCGGCGGCCCGATCGCTTCCCTGGGCGTGAAACACATAGTCCACGTGCTCGCGTTCCACGCTCTCGTCACCGGATGTGAGTGCGACGGTGAGCATGCCGGCCGCTCGACCGGCCTCGAGCCCCCGGCTGATCGAGGGGTGCACTGGCGCATGCGCCAAGGCGAGGGCGATATCCCCCGGACGACCGAGGATCCGGAGCTGATGCGCATACACATCTGCAGCGGCGTCAGTCTGCAGGAGCCCGGTGACCGTCGCCATGTCGTTGGTCAGCGAGAGCGCGGGGAGCGCACGGCAGCCCGGCAGGACCGGGTGAACAAACTCGACGGCGTTGTGCTGTGCGTCGGTCGCGTGGGGGCCCGAACCGAACACCAGCAGCGTGGCCCCGGTGAAGAAGTGATCGGCCATGGTCGCTGCACAGGCGGCGATCGCCTGCGCGTGACCGCCGAAAAAGGCCTCGCCCGCGAGATTCGAATCCCTGACACGGGCGATCAGGAAGGCACGTCCGTTGGCGAGGGCCGCCTCACGGTCGGGTTGCACCTGCACCGTCATCTCACGTCGCCTCCCGGGAGAGTGATGCCGCGACCAGCGCCTGGCCCAGGCTGATGCCGCCGTCGTTGGCCGGGACCTCGTGATTGGTGTAAACGAAAAGGCCGCGCTCGCGCAAGAGGTGCCCGACGCGGCTCAGCAGCAGAGCGTTCTGAAAGACGCCACCGCTCAGCGCGATCCGGTTGACGCCGAGATCTCCCCCGAGTCGCAGGCATGCGCCCGCGATGGCTCGGGCCAGGCTCTCGTGGAACATGGCCGCGAGCTCCGCCATTGCCCGGCCTCGCCGGCGCTCGTGGAAGAGCGCGCTGACCAGCGTGACCGTGTCGAGGACGAGGGGGTCGCCGCCGGCGGCGACGTCAAGCGTCTCCGCAGACGCGAGGTCGCCGGCCGAGGTGGCCAGAGCTTCGAGTCGCATCGCCGCCTCGGCCTCGAAGGTCGATTCCTGGGCGACCCCGATCAGGCTGGCGACTGCGTCGAAGAGACGGCCCGCACTGGTCGTGATGGCGGCGGTTTCCGAACATGCCAGGCGAGACACCAGCCGCCATTGCCGCTCGTCCGGCGCGCCAGGAGCATCGCGGAACCACGCAGGCGACGTGTCCCGGAGATCACCGGCCGCCGCGAGGTATGCGATCGCCATGCGCCATCCTTCGCGAGCGCAGGCGTCGCCGCCGGGCTGGCGCACCGCCGCGATGTGACCGGCGCGCCGGTAGGTGCGCTCATCGCAGAGAAGGAACTCGCCACCCCAGATCGAATGGTCCGGGCCCAGGCCGACCCCGTCGAATGCGACGCCGAGCACATTGCCGCGCAACCCGTGCTCGGCCAGGACGCTGGCGATGTGTGCGTGATGATGCTGCACACGGACCGCGCGTGCGCCGGACGCCCACCAGTGTTCAGCGAGACGCGTCGACGCGTAATCCGGGTGCAGGTCGGCGACCACGGTGTCGGGGCTGGTGCGGAACAGGCGAAGGTATGTCCGCAACGCCTCGTCCTGATGACCGAGTGTCCGCGGGCTGTCGAGATCTCCGATATGCGGACCCGTGAACGCGTTGCCGTCGTGCAGCACGCAGAAGGTGTTCTTGAGGTGTGCGCCCAGCGCGAGCACGTGCGCGTTGCCGACCTCGAGTCCCAGGGGCAGCGGGCAGTATCCACGGGCACGGCGCACCATGTGCATGGTCCCGTCAACAACGCGCACGACGGAGTCGTCGTAGCGAGCGTAGATGTCCCGGTCGTGCAGCAGGAAGGTGTCGGCGATGGTGCCGAGGCGTTCCACGGCCTCGAAGTTGTCCTTGGCGATCGGCTCCTCGCTCATGTTGCCGCTGGTCATGACCAGCGGTCCCCCTGCAGCGCGCAGCAGCAGATGGTGAAGGGGCGTGTACGGGAGCATCACACCGAGCTCGTTCAGGCTGGGTGCCACCGACGGCGCAATCAGATCGCTGCCCTCCCGGCGCCGCTGGAGCAGCACGATCGGCCGCGCCGGCCCCTCGAGCAAGGCCGCCTCCACGTCGCTGACCGCGCACAGGTCCCTCACCATCGCGACCTCCGCGCACATGATGGCGAACGGCTTGGCCGGCCGGTGCTTGCGATGACGCAGCCGCTCCACCGCACCCTGGTTGGTCGCGTCACAGCAGAGCTGAAAGCCTCCCAAGCCCTTGAGCGCGATGATCGCTCCGCGGGCCACTACAGCCGCCGCACGCTCTATCGCGTCTCCCGGGAGTTCGACACCTCGAGCGTCGGCCCACCAGAGACGTGGACCGCATGCCGGACATGCATTCGGTTGCGAGTGAAAGCGCCGGTCTGCGGGGTCCTCATACTCCCGTCTGCAGGCATCGCACATCTCGAAGCGGCGCATGGTCGTCAGCGGCCGGTCGTACGGGACGTCTTCGATAATCGTGAAGCGGGGGCCACAGTTCGTGCAGTTGGTGAACGCATAGCCATAGCGGCGATTGGCCGGATCGAGGACATCGGCGACGCATTCGGGGCAGGTCGCCGCATCGGGAGCGATGGGCTGATAGTCGCCATCGACCGCGCGGCTCGCAACGATGCCAAAGCCCCTCTCCCCCCCCGGATCGAGCGGCGCCGTCTCAACTGTGTCGATACGCGCCAGGCGAGGCGCCTCGGCGCGCAACGCACTTGCGAACGCGTCGAGCACCGGGCTGCTGCCCTCAACTTCGATCACCACGCCCCCCGACGTGTTGCGGACCCAGCCGTCGAGCCCGAGCCGGGTCGCCAGATTCCAGACGAATGGGCGGAACCCCACCCCCTGGACGACGCCGCGAACCTCAAAGCGCCGCCGCTCCGCAGCAGAGCGCGCTGGTGCGTTCGCATCCGACGCGCGGGCTGCCGGTGGTTGGGTTACAAGGCTCATCGCATCATGCCTGCGCGCAGTATGGCGAGCTGTTCAAGCACAGCCATCCACTCCTCCTGATGGTTATCGCTCCCGCTGCCGCTTCGCCACGATATGCACCTGGACGTCCACAGCATCGTGAGCTGCGCCGAGGCGCGATAGTGGCCGTCGCCGTCGAGCGCTTTGCCATGGGCAGGTTGACACGGAGGCCGACCTTGACCGTCGATTGTGCAGTGTTCACTCGAAAGCGGGGCACGGCCTCAACCCGGGATAGGCGGGCGATTGGCGATCAGCGCGGCCGTACGAGCCATCTCGTTGCCCACGATCATCATCCCCTCGTCAACGCCCATTCCGGGCTTGGCGAGGACCTGCGCCGCGCCACACGCCATGGCAATGTGTGCCGACACCTGGGCCGACCTGTCTGTCTCGTTGCAGCTGCCCCCGCAATAGGCCGACAGCCCGGACCGGGCGACGAGCAGGAGGGCTTCGATGGTGTTGTTGATGCCCCCCAGATCGGGGGTCTTGACGTGGATGACGTCAGCCGCTTCGGCCGCGACGAAGAGCTCGATGTCCTCAAGGGTGTTGCACCACTCGTCGACTGCTATCTGCACGGCGCTGCCGCGCTCACGGAGTGCGCTGCGCAGCGCCGCGGAGATACGGATCTGCTCTGATCGACTGCCGCCGTCGATGACGTGCTCGACGCAGACACCAAACGGCGCCGCGACGGCGCCGAGGCGCTCGAGGTACTCGGCAACCCGATCGACGTCGTGATCAAAGGCGATGCCGATGGTTCCGTAGACATCGAAATGCAGGCGTGGTGAGTACTCGGGGCGCGAACGCAGACTCATGATCCGCCCCCGAACCCACGCGACATACGCGAGCAGCAGTTCACCATCACGGCCGAGCTTGGTGTCGACCGCATTGATGAGCCCGTGCGGGAGGACGTCCGCCTCCTTGAGCACCATCTTGTCAACGTTGGTATGCCGGTCGTCACCGGATTGCACGAACAGCGGAACCGTCCGGATCGCAATCCCTGTCTCATATTCGTCGCGCACCACCTCTGCCATGGTCACGCGCTGCGTCCGCGCGACGGCGTCGAGAAGCGCCTGCGTCACCCCGTACCTGATGGCGGCATGAAGCGGCCGGCCCTCAACGGTGAGACCCTCGACCTCGCGCGCCATCTCACGGAACCTGGTGACCGGCCGGCCACACAGCCAGGGGCCCACGTGACGATCGATGGTCTCGGCGGCCGCATGTGCCTCGAAGACTCCTCCGCGTCCCCCGACTCCCGAATACTGGACGGCAGCGCAATCGCCCTGAGCCACCTGTCCATCATCGAGCACGAGCAACACCGAGACCGCCTCGCCAGGTTGGCGGATCGCCCGAAAGCCGGCCGTTGCGGGAGTTCCGCTGTATGTGAACCCGTCGTGAGCGGCACCCCCGCGGATCGCTGCCTGGTCGTCGGCAAAGAATCCCGAACGAACCGGGACTGCGACGACATCGGCGATGACCATGAGGACTCCGGGGCGAAGCGGGTTCGGACGTGGAAGGTCAGCTTCTCGCGAGGTCTGGTTGACGGGCGGAGACCCATACGTTCGAGATCTCGTCAGCGGTGGCCATGTCGAAGCGATGAGCCATCAGCAGCAGCGACGCGTCATGCTGTTCGCGGTCGTCACTCGCGACGCAATCGGGCGCGATGACGACGTAGAGATCGTTGAACATCGCGTCGCGTGCCGTCGACTCGACGCAGCCCTCGGTGGTGCAGCCTCCAATCACGACGGTCTTGATTCCGTTGCTGCGGAGCAGCAATTCGAGGTCGGTGCCCCAGAAGGCGCTCGAGCGATGCTTACCAACGACCAATTCGCCGGCAGAAGGCGCGAGCTCTTCGACGAAGTCGTACCCCGGGGTTCCCGGGATGGTATAGCGCAGGGGAGCGGCGTCGCGGCGTTTCCCTGCGTGCGTGCGGAGGTTGAAGCGGATCTGCGCCGGTGAGTCGCTCAGTCGACCGGGCAGCGTGGTGTTCTGCACGTGGACGACCAGGACTGAGGTTCGACGTGCGGTCGTGAGCAGGCTCGCAAGTCTCGGTCGCGATTCGCGATACATGGACAGATCGACGTCCAGTTCTCCGAACAGCCCGTCCGGCTCGACGAAATCACGTTGCATGTCGATGAGCAGCAACGCCGTGTGTGCGGGATCGACGAGCTCGGCCAGCTCGGTGAGCACCTGCTTGCCTTCAACGATGATCACGGCGAAACCTCGCTGGTGGTGCGCTCTCGAGGGCGCTCACGCATCGGCGTCGCCGGCGACACCGGAAGCGCCCACCGCTGTGGTGGCGGGCCTGCGCCGGTAGAGGACATGGATCGAGGCGACTCGACGCTGGATCCTGCGATCGAGGTGGCCGCTCGCGCCGTTGGAGGCTGCGGGAAGGGTGACGCCGACATGTGTCGGCGTGATGTCCCTGGCAACTGCCATGTAGCCGATTGACTGGAGGCCCGCTTCGTCCCTGCCGTACTCCGCCTGGTCGAAGTAGTGGCGCGCCATGATCTCGGGAAAAGCCCGCCGGCGAACCATACGCCGGACATCACGTGCGTTGAACCAGTCTCGGATCGACCCCACGACTCTGATCGCTGCCACGAGACCTCCTCCGGCTCCGCGCGCCCATCGATGGCCAGAGCATAGCCCGTGGCAGCGTCGCGCTAGCCCGCAAACGGCCAGCGCGCGGCACCGAGCTCCCGCGAGATGCCCCGCGCGGCCTCGACCACTGCAGTCGAGAGTCCACGAGCCGGTCCCCGAGGAAACACGCGCTCGGTGTCTCCCACGACGGCGATGGCGCCGACTGCTTGGTTGTCACGATCGAAGATTGGTGCGGCGAGGCTGGATTCGCCGAGAACTGCCTCGTCGCGCTCGGTGGCGATTGCCTGGAGACGGATGGTGTTGAGCTGGATGCGCAGCGCTGCGGCGTTGGATGTGCGTTTTGTCAATCGCTCCAATGGCGCGGCCAGCAGGTTTTCGATGATGTCGCCTGGCGCGAAGGCGAGTAACGCCTTGCCGAGGGCGCTGGCGTGCAGCGGGAGCTGCGAGCCGACCTCGAGGATCTGCAACGTCGCGTCGGGACGGAAAACGTGGTGTACGACCACCGCGCTCGGTCCGTGCATGACACCGACCCGAACCGCGGATCGGGTGCGCACCGCAAGCTGGGCAGCGTAGGTGATCGAGCGCGAGCGCAACTCGTTGACGTCGAGGTACGAGTACCCGAGCTGGAGCAGGCCCGCACCCAGTTGGTATTTTTCGGAAACGCGGTCCTGCTCGACGAATCCCTGAGCAAGCAGCGTCTGCAGCAGGCCGTGCACGGTCGGACGCGCGAGCCCAAGCCTGTCGGCGAGCTCGCTGACACCCAGCCTCCCCGGGCCGCCCGCGAGCGCCTTGAGAATTGCGGCAGCGCGATCGACGGATTGGATGCTGGTCGGTCGCCGGCTATTCGGCATTGCTGAATTATGGTCGAGGATGTAGACTAGTCGGAATTCTGAACCGACCGCGTGACAGCGAGGGAAGTCGTGGCCGTCGGGATCGTACTGGTCTCACATAGCCCCCAGTTGGCTGCGGGGTTGACCCTTCTCGCCGGTCAGATGGCGGGGCCGGACGTGCACATCGAGCCGGCCGGCGGTGACCATGAGGGTGGCCTCGGCACCTCTGACATCCTCGTGCGAACGGCGATCGAGCGTGCCGACCAGGGCGATGGCGTGCTGCTGCTCTGCGACCTCGGGAGCGCGATCCTCACGGTCCGCGATGTGCTCGACGGAAACGGCAACGGACACATCCGTCTGGTCGATGCCCCCTTCGTTGAGGGTGCCGTCGCAGCCGCGGTGATTGCGTCGTCGGGTGCGACGCTCGATGAGGTTGCGCGCGCGGCTGAGGAGGCGCGCGATGCTCGCAAGCTCTGAGGCAACCATGACGCTTCCCGAGGGCGTGGCACTCCACGCTCGTCCCGCGGCACTGTTCGTCCGCGCCGCGATGCGATTTCGCTCGAAGATCGTGGTCGCGGCAAACGGGCGGGAAGCCGACGCCAAGAGCATTCTCAGCGTCCTCGGCCTCGGTGCGACTGCGGGCACAGCGCTGTACGTGCGCGCCGACGGTGATGATGCCGCCGCCGCGCTCGACGCGCTCGCGGAGTGCCTAGCCGGCGTCGTCGAGTAGCACGCGCAGCGGGCGAGCCAGCGACTCCACCTCAGCGACAGACTCGGAGTTGAGCGCGCGGCGCGCGATGCGAGCGGATTCGCTGTAGTCCAGCGCTCGCACCCAGGTCCGCACCTGGGCAACCCTCGCGGCGCCGACACTGAGCTCGTCCACCCCCAGGCCCACGAGGAGTGGCATGACCAGCGGGTTCGAGGCCGCCTCCCCGCAGACCTCGACGGTGATGCCGGCGGCGCGGGCTGCGTCCACGGTGTCGGCGATCAGCTGGAGCACTGCCGGGTGGTGGGTCGGATTGCCCCCCGGCCGGGCCCGATCGATGCCGAGCTGGAACGTCGTCAGATCGTTGGTCCCGATGCTGAACAGCGCCACCTCGGGAGCGATGCGATCAGCCATGACGGCCGCCGCAGGAACCTCGACCATCGACGCGATGATCGGCACCCGATTTCCCTGCCTTGCGGCGATCGGCTCGATGGCCGCTCGGACCGCGCGCACCTGGCTGGGCTCGGTCACCATCGGGATCAGGACGCGTAGCTCGGTCGCGTCGCCAGTCTCCAGGATCGCCGCGAGTTGCCAGGAAAGCGCTTCTGGATCCTCGAGGAGGAGCTCGACGCCGCGTCCCGAGACTCCTTTAAGAAAGGGTGGTGTCTTGTCGCCTCCGAAATCGAGGAGGCGAACCGTTGCCGTCATCCCTTTCAGCTGGGTCAGAACCGGGCTGAGCATGCGGCGGTGCTCGGCTACGGTCGGCCAGTGGTGCGCCTCGAGAAATGCGAACTCGGTGCGCAGCAGGCCGACGCCATCCGCACCCGCCTCCAGGGCGGCGCGCACCTCCTGAGGGGTGGCGGCGTTCGCGAGGACGCGGACCGCGCGGCCGTCGCGCGTCACCGTGGGGAGGGCGCGAGCCGCCATGCTCCGAGCTCGGGACTCGCGAGCCGCCACCATCGCGCGGCGAACTGTGCTCACCCGCCCTGGATCGGGTGACGCGATGAGCACGCTTTGATCGCCGTCGAGGATGCACAGCTCCCCCTCCGCCAGGGAGAGGAGATCCGCGCCCAGACCGACGACCATCGGCAGCCCCAGCCCGCGGGCAACGATGGCTGCGTGGCCGGTCGTCGCCCCGGCAGCGAGAGCGATCCCTCCGACGTCACCGTCGAGCTCGATGACGTCCGCCGGACCGAGGTCCGCCGCGACGAGGATTACGCTCCCATCCGAGCTCCCGTCTGACCGTTCGGTGGCCCCGGAGGCGAGCCTCGACGCCCGCCGAGCCAGGCTCCGGACATCGGCCGCCCGTGCTGCCAGCTCCGGATCGCCGAGCAGGTCGAGTTGCGCGGCGAACGCCTCGACCTCAACCCGTATCGCGGTCGCCGCCAGGAGGCCCCGCGACAGCACAGCGGATTCGACCGCCTCGAGAAGCACCGGATCCTCGGCCATCATCATCCCGGCGTCAAGGATGTCCGCCTCGCCGATGCGGCCGTCTGCTCGAAGCCGCACGGCGAGATCCTCGAGCTCGTGGGCCGAGCGGGCAAGTGCGTCGAGCGCATGAGCCGCCGCGGCTGGACGATCGCCATCGTCAAGAACGCGGGCATCCATCTCCCCGCCGGCGTCGAGGCGTCGCACCTCTCCGATAGCGGTCCTCGGTGACGCCGAAACGCCAGAGAGCACTCGCTCGGTCATCTAAGGACTGCTCGCGACCGTCCGTTCCAGGGCGCGGATGATCATTGCGGTCGACGTCGCTCCCGGATCCTGATGGCCGATCGAGCGTTCGCCAAGGTAGGACGCGCGCCCCTTGCGTGCCTGCATCGGAATGGTCGCGCGCATGCCCGCCTCGGCGGCCTCGGAGGCGGAGCGCAGCATCTCCCCGCTCGACGCTCCCCGCGCCAGCCCTTCCCGCATCGCCGTGACCGCCGGCTCGAGCGCGTCGACCATGGTCTTGTCCCCCGGCACTGCTGCACCCAGATCCTGAACAGACGCGAGCGCTGCGGCGATCGCATCGACGAGTTGGGCGAGGTCGAAGGTCGGTCCCTCGCCGAGCGCACGCCCCGCCTTACGCAGCGCCGACCCCCAGAGTGGCCCGCTTGCGCCCCCAACGGTGGAGACGAGCGTCTTGCCGGAGAGGATCAGGAGCTTGCCGGGCGTGCCGCCCGGCTCGGCGCTCAGTGCCAGCGTCACGGCGTCGAACCCGCGGGTCATGTTGATGCCGTGGTCGCCGTCGCCGATCGCCGCGTCGAGCTGGACCAGATAGTCCCGCTCGGCGCGGACGGACGCGGCGATCTCATTCATCCACGCGGTGACGGTCTGCGCATCCATTGCTATAGCGACCGCCACGATAGCATCAGCCTCCCCAGCGCAGGGCGGCCGTGTGCACGGGTGCATCCCACAGCGCGGTGAGGTTGTCGTCGAGCTCGACCACGGTCAACGACGCTCCCGCCATCTCGAGCGATGTGATGTAGCTCCCCACCAGGTTTCGAACCGGCGTGAGACCCGCGGCGCGCAGGCGCTTTTCGACCTCTCCGTAGAGGAGATACAGCTCGAGCAGTGGTGTGCCGCCCATGCCGTTGACGAAGGCCAGCACGTTTGAGCCAGACTTGGCAGCAAGGTCTGAGGTCACGGCCTCGACCATGATGTCCGCGATCTCGGCGGCGCTGCCGAGCGGAGCGCGACGACGGCCCGGCTCACCGTGGATGCCGATGCCGACTTCCATCTCGCCCTCCGGCAGGTCGAAGATGGCGTTGCCAGAAGCTGGCGGGATGCATGACGACAGGGCGATGCCGAACGAACGACCGCGCGCATTGACCTGCTTGATGACGCCGGCGACGGCTTCGAGGGAATCTCCGCGCTCCGCGGCGGCACCGCCCATCTTCTCGGCAATCACGGTCGCACCGACGCCTCGGCGCCCCGCCGTGTACAACGAGTCCTGAACGGCGACGTCGTCGTCGATGACGATCGCTTCGACCTTGATGCCGTCGTCGGCAGCCTCGTCGGCGGCCATCTTGAAGTTCAGAACGTCACCGGTGTAGTTCTTGACGATGTGGATGACGCCCGCACCGCCGTCCACGGCTTTGGTTGCGGCGAGGATCTGGTCCGGCACCGGCGACGTGAACACCTCACCTGGGCAGGCAGCGTCGAGCATCCCCTTGCCGACGAAGCCGCCGTGCAGCGGCTCGTGGCCCGACCCACCGCCGGAGATGATGGCGACCTTTCCCTTGACCGGCGCATCGGCGCGGACCAGGATCTGATTCGCCACGTCGTACCGGAGCACGTCCGGAACCGAGGCGGCGAGGCCGGCGAGCGATTCTTTGACCACCTGGTCCGGCTCGTTGATGATCTTCCGCATGCGCCTGGTGGCAGTGGCCATGGCTCGACACTCCTGTTATTCGACATTATCGAACGTTGGTCGGAAATTACTCTTATGCCTGGGGTGATGTCAATGGGTTTGTCGGGATGGTCACGGCCGGCGCCCTGAGGTCCGTTGTGCTCCCGGGGGATGGCCCCACGAGGCGACAGCGTAGGCTCCGTCTGAATGGCTGGCAAGGCATTCGTCACGGGCGCGAGCGGCTTCCTCGGGAGGGCGATCGTGACCGCGCTCATCGCCGGCGGACGCTCGGTGCGGGTCCTGACGCGATCGCAGGCGACCGCCCAGCAGCTTGCGGCGCTGGGCGCGGAGCCGGTGCGCGGCGACCTGCGCGACAGGGCCTCCCTGGAGGCCGGCTTCGCCGGGTGCGAAGTCGTCTACCACGCGGCCGGGGTGAATGCGTTCTGCGTCCCCGACCCCCGTCCGATGTTCGCCGTCAACATCGCCGGTTCGCGGGCGGTCGTCCTCGCCGCCGCCGCCGCGGGCGTGGCCAGGGTCGTCTACACGTCGTCGGCGGCAACCCTCGACGTGACCCCGGCCGTAGCGGGCGACGCGCACCGGGGTGCCCGGCGCTTTCTTTCGCACTATGCCCGTTCGAAATACGAGGCAGAGCAGGCGGTCCTGGAAGCGTCGGCGAGCACCGGCGTGGCCGTCGTGTGCGTCAACCCGGCGTCCGTGCAGGGACCAGGACGGACCAGCGGGACGGCGCGACTGCTGATCGGCTATCTCAACGGCAAGCTCCCCGCCGCAGTCAACGGTCCGTTGAACGTCATCGACATCGCCGACTGCACCCTCGGACATCTGCTCGCCGAGGAGCGCGGAGTTCCCGGTGAGCGCTACCTGCTCTGCGGGGCATCGATGACCCTGCGCAGCGGGCTCGCGCTCCTCTCCCGCCTCACCGGACTGACCGACTCCCCGCGGTTTCTCCCACCGCGAGTAGCCCTGGCCGCGGCGGGCGGGATCGAACTGGTTGCGCGGGCACGCGGGAAGCACACGCGTTTCTGCCGCGAGATGGTCCGCACGCTCGTCGAGGGTGCCCCCTACGACGGCACCCAGCCGGCCCGCGAGCTCGGGCTCGTCTACACACCGATCGAGACAACCATGCGCCGGACGATCGCCTGGTACCTCGAGCAGGGGCTGATCACGCGCCCGCTCCCGGGGTTTACGGGCTCGACCCCGGACACATCGGACCCGGCCTAGAACCTCAGCCGGCGGGCGGTGTGTGATCCGTGCCGGCGGTCGCCGCGGCGACGGGCGACGGTCCGCGCCGGTGCAGTCGAGGGAGGCGGATGCTGAAGCGATTCTCGGTCCCGCGCCACAGCCGCTCGATATTCGCCCGATGGAGCACGACGATCGCCGCTGCCGCACAGGCTGTGAAGATCACCTCAGCCCAGGTACCGCCGAAGGCGAACACGAGCGGCGCAAGCGCGATTGACGCGGTGACCGACGCCACCGACGTGTACCGGGTGGCCAGCAGCACCATCCACCAGAGCACCGCCATGACAACCGAGGCGAGCGGGGCGATCACCAGGGCGACACCGACCGTCGTCGCCACGATCTTGCCGCCGCGCCGGAAGCCGAGGAACAGGGGCCGCCAGTGGCCGATCAGGGCTCCGGTACCGGCGACCACGGCGCCTGAAGGCCCTCCCACCACGAGACCCAGAGCTGCCGCTGCCGACCCCTTGCCGATGTCGAGCAGGGCGACCGCAAAGAACAGCTTGAAGCCGGCATGCCGCCAGACATTCGCGGCCCCGGTCCCCCTGCTCCCAACCTCGCGGATGTCCTTGCCCGTGAAGAACCTCGAAAGCCAGTATCCCCATGGGAGACTCCCGAGCACGTATCCGGCCACCCCCAATATCGCAATGGTCAGGAGGCTCACCTCGCGATTCTAGATGCAATCCGGAAGTCACGCCGCTGACCCGTTGGAGGTGACGGCATGCACACTGACGCGGTGACTCGCCACCTGACGATCCCGAACCAGTTGACGATCCTGCGCATCCTCCTGGTGCCCGTCATCGGAGCGGTTCTTGCGATCGATTTCACCGACCACTACCAGATCGGTGCCGTTGCCTACGTGACCGCCGCGGCCACCGACACGCTCGACGGCCGGATCGCTCGAAGCCGCAACCTGGTGACCGAGCTCGGCAAGTTCCTCGACCCGCTCGCGGACAAGCTGCTGGTCATCACCGTGCTGGTGATCCTCGCGACGCAGTCACTCCTCCCCTCATGGGTCGTCGTGGTCGTTGCCGCGCGCGAGTTCCTCATCACCGGCCTGCGCTCCGTTGCGGCCGGTCAGGGCGTGGTGGTGAGCTCCACGCAGCTGGGCAAGTCGAAAGCCTTCAGCCAGAACTGCATGATCCTGCTGATCATCCTGGCCCAGCCGTATCCGTGGCTGGAGCTTCCAGCGGTGGTATTCATCTGGATCGCGGTGATCGCCACGGTCACGAGCGGCCTCGACTACCTCTGGCGCTACCGCCGTTTCATCAGCTAGCGCGAAGCGCTGCGTCCGTCAGTCGTCGTCATCCACCCAGTCCAGCGTGCGCTGGACTGCTTTCTTCCACTTGCGATAGCCGCGTTCGCGCTCGGCCTCGCCCATCTTGGGAATCCACTCGGCGGCCTTGTGCCAGTTCGCCCTCAGGCTCTCGACGTTCGGCCAGAATCCGACCGCAAGACCGGCCGCATAAGCCGCTCCGAGCGAGACGGTCTCCGCCACGTTCGGGCGTACCACCGGCACCCCGAGCACGTCGGCGATGAACTGCATCAAGAGGTTGTTGGCGGTCATCCCCCCGTCGGCTTTGAGAGAGCTCATTTCGATGCCCGAATCGGCGTTCATCGCGTCGACGACTTCGCGAGTCTGCCATGCAGTGGCTTCGAGCACAGCGCGAGCCAGGTGACCCTTGGTGACATAGCCAGTGAGGCCGGCAATCACGCCGCGTGCATCGCCACGCCAGTGCGGCGCGAACAGGCCCGAGAACGCGGGGACGAAGTAGATGCCGCCGTTGTCGTCGACGGTCCGTGCGAGGGTTTCGACCTCGGGCGCACTGCCGATGAGCCCCACCTTGTCGCGGAACCACTGGACCAGCGCCCCGGTGACCGCGATCGAGCCCTCGAGCGCGTAGGTCGCGGGCTTGTCCCCGATCTTCGACCCCACCGTGGTCAGCAACCCATGTCCTGACAGCACCCGCCGGTTGCCGGTGTTGAGCAGCAGGAAGCTGCCGGTCCCGTACGTGCACTTGGCTTCGCCGGCGGAGAAGCAGGTCTGCCCGAAGAGCGCTGCTTGCTGATCGCCGAGGGCTGCGGCGATTGGAACTCCGCCCAGGGAGTCCCCGGCCTCCCCGTAGATCTTCGACGACGGCTGGATCGCCGGCAGCATCGCCCGCGGGACTCCGATGGCGTCGAGCAGCGTGTCATCCCAGTCAAGGGTCTCCAGGTTCATGAGCATCGTCCGGCTCGCATTGGTGACGTCAGTGATATGGCGCCCAGTGAGGTTCCACACGAGCCAGCTGTCCATGGTTCCGAAGAGCAGGTCACCCTGCTCGGCCCGGCGGCGCAATCCGGGAGCGCTGTCGAGCAGCCAACTCACCTTCGGCCCGGAGAAGTAGGTCGCCAGTGGGAGCCCGCAGCGGTCGCGAAAGCGATCCTGTCCGTGTTCGGCGCTGAGCTTTCGACACAGGGCGTCGGTCCGCGTGTCCTGCCACACGATCGCGTTGTGTACGGGCTCACCGGTGTGCGGATCCCACACCACCGTCGTCTCGCGCTGGTTTGCGATGCCGACCGCGACGAGGTCGCGCACGTCGAGACCGCCCGTGTCGAGCGCACCGTGCACGACCTCGATGACGTTGCGCAGGATCTCGCGCGGATCGTGTTCGACCCAGCCTGGGCGCGGAAAGATCTGCTCATGCTCCTTCTGGCTGAGCGACACGATGCGGCCCTGCTGATCGAACACGAGGCAGCGCGAGGAAGACGTTCCCTGGTCGATCGCGGCAACGTATCGGTCCCTCATCGCTCGCGGCTCCACACAGATGGTCGGGCTGCAGCCATGCAGCCAATATGTCTGTGCATCGCGCTGTGAGATCCGCAGTCACCCTCGCTCGGCGGCGCGAGTATGAGTTGCAGCAGATTGCGTGTCAAGGGCGTCTTCCTCCTGCCGGCTGACAGTGCGTGAATCACCATGGAACGGCTCCGAGGTCTCGTGAAATCGTTCGCGCTCCCTCCCTGACGTAGGACACCAGCTCCGGACGCGGCTGAGCGTCATCGCAGAGCCGTTCCGTCGGCCCCGAGATGGCGATGGCGCCGACCGCAACGCCCTGGCGGTCACGTATCGGGGCCGCGAATGATGTCTCGCCCTCGATCAGTTCTTCCAGAGACGACGCCCACCCCTGCTCCTGCACATGATCGAGCTCGATGGCAAGCAACTTCGGGTCGGTGATCGTGCAGCTGGTGAAGCGTTGGAGCGTGCCGTTGCCGAAGTCTTCCGCCAGGTACGGGTGGTATGCGAGGAGGACCTTGCCCATCGCCGTCGCGTGCACCGGCAGCAGCGCGCCCACCTCGAGGACCTGCGGGCTGTTGTCGGGCCGGAAGACGTGATGCACGAGAAGCACATGACCGTCATGCAACGTGCCGAGGCGCACGCTCTCGTTGGTGCGCGCCGCAAGCCAGTCCGCCCAGTTGAGGGCTCGCGTACGCAACTCGTTGCCATCGAGGTAACTGCTCCCCAGGTGGAGCAGCGCCGCGCCGATCCGGTACTTGCCGGACTCAGGGTCCTGCTCGACGAAGCCGACCGAGAGGAGCGTCCGCATGATCCCGTAGACAGTGCCCTTGGGGAGGCCCAGCTCCCCTGCCACCTCGGCGAGGCTCAGCCGTCGGGTGCGCCCGGACAGCAGGCGGAGGACGGCCGACGCTCGTTCGATGGATTGGATCGGTTTGGGCACGGGTGCTAAGCCTATCAATTCCTTAGTAGGGCAAAAGGGCCATTGCCAAAGGTGATTGACAATGCCCTACGGACGAGGGTACTGTCCGCACACCAAATCAGGGGTAGAAGATCGCCAAGGAGGTGGCGCACCAACTACTACGAGCCGGTGCTCGGAGAGATGGTGGTGGCAGTGCTCGAGCACAACGGCTTCAGGGTGATCGTGCCCCAGCAGGACTGCTGCGGACTGCCCCTGCAGTCCAACGGGAATTTCCCTGCGGCGCGCACCTACGTCAGGCGCCTGGTCGACCGTCTCGTACCCCATGCACGCGCCGGACTGCCGATTGTCTCCAATTCCACAAGCTGCGGTCTGATGCTGAAACGCGAAGCGCACGAGATCCTCGGGATACAGGATGAGGATCTCAAGATCGTCAGCAGGTCGATGTACGACCTCTGTGAGTTTCTCCTCCAACTGCATGAGCGCGGAGCGCTGCGCACCGACTTCAGCTCGTTGCCGTTGACGGTTCCCTACCACGCTCCGTGCCAGCAACGCGGCCACGGGATCGGCAAGCCGGCACTCGATCTGCTCGCGCTTGTTCCGGATCTTCACATGATCGAGCTCGATGCCGACTGTTGCGGGATCGCCGGAACGTACGGGCTCAAGAAGGAGAAGTACGAGATCTCCATGGCTGTCGGCAAGCGCCTCTTCGATGACATCTCCGCGAGCGGCTCCAACCTCGCAGCCTGCGACAGTGAGACGTGCCGCTGGCAGATCGTCCACGGGACCGGCGTCGCGGCGGTCCATCCTGTCGAGCTCCTCTACCGGGCCTACGGACTCGATCGCCGGAATCCTGGCGCGCCGGCGGCAGCGGTCGCGCAGCTCGCAGGCGTGGACGCGTAATCATGGCGAAACGTCGCACACCACGACCCGTGGTTGACGCCACCCCCACCGGTCAGGCGGTCATGCACATCGACGGCGCGCTGCTCTCGCGCGGCGAGCGCGGTACGTGGCGCATCGACCTCACGGTTCGCGCCGCCGACGGCGATCGCTCCCTGCAGATTCCGATCGGAAAGCATCGCGCCATCGACCGTCTTGCCTGGGAACTCCGAAGGAGTGACAACCCCTCCTGAGCGGGAACGCTAGCGCCGGCCGTGTTCCGGTGAGGACGCTGCCATCTCGCCCTGCGGGAGCAGGCTGCGAGCGCCGACGAGCAGCGAGTCGCAGACCAGAGCCACGCACCGCTGCCGCTGCGGCGGGTCCATGAAGAGCGGATCCGTGTGGCTGAGGCCTGCCATCATCGCCGACACGTCGGTGATGGTCACGTCCGGCCGGATCCGCCCTGCCTGCTGAGCGCGCAGGAGGAGCGAGGAGACCGCGGCGATCAGATCGCCGGAGATCTCGTGCTTGGCGACGCTGAGGTCGACCCCAGATGCAGCCATCGCATCGGCAAGCGCCTTGAAATCGGCGAACTCGTTGCAGAGACGGCGGACGAAGGTGACGAACGCATCGCCTGGATCATCAGAGTGGGCCGCCGATCGTGCCGCCGTGACCAGTGGCTCGATTCGAGCCATGAGCAGTGCCTCGAACAGCGCATCCTTGGTCGGGAAGTTGCGATAGACGGTGCCGACGCCGACCTGGGCGCGCTGGGCGATCTCGTCGATAGGGACGTCGATGCCGTGCGTGGCCATCAACTCCGTGGCAGCCTCCAAGATCCGCACCCGATTCCGTTGCGCGTCCACGCGCAGATGCCGCTCAGCCATCGGCGGCGCGGCCGCGGGCTGCGCTCTCCCAGTCGTCCCCGTGCTCATTGTCATCCTGACTGCGTTGACAAACGGAACCATCGTTCCGTATAGTACCTCATAACCGGAGGCTACGCTCCGATTCTACCCCAAACAGAGGACGAAGACATGCAACCAAGACGCTCGAACCCCTGGCTCGTCCTCGTCATCGTGGGCCTTGCCCAGTTCATGGTCATCCTCGATGCGACCATCGTGAACGTCGCCCTCCCGTCAATCCAGCGGGGCCTCCACTTCTCACCGGCGAGCCTCCAGTGGATCGTGAACGCGTACACGCTGGCGTTCGGCGGCTTTCTGATGCTCGGCGGTCGCGCCGCCGACCTGATCGGGCGCCGCCGCCTGTTTCTCATCGGGATCGTCCTGTTCTCCGCAGCGTCGTTGATGAACGGGCTCGCGGGATCGGCGGGCATCCTCGTCGCCGGGCGTGCATTGCAGGGCCTCGGCGGTGCCTTGGTGTCGCCTGCTGCGCTGTCCGTGCTGACCACCACCTTTGCCGAGGGCCGGGAGCGGACCACGGCGCTCGGCGTGTGGAGCGCCGTGGCAGTCGGCGGCGGCGCTGTCGGGCTGCTGCTCGGCGGCGTTCTCACCAGCCTGCTCTCGTGGCAGTGGGTCTTCTTCGTGAACGTGCCGGTGGGCGTGATCGCCATCGCCCTCGCGCTGCGCTACGTCCCGGAGAGCCGGGTCGAGAATGCCGGCGGCGGCGTGGACTTCGCGGGCGCCGTGTCCATCACCGCTGGGCTCGTGGTGCTCGTGTACGCACTCGTCAATGCTCAGTCCGCAGGGTGGATATCGGCTGAGACCCTCGGCCTCGGGGCCCTCGCTGTGGCGCTCATCGCCAGCTTCGTCGTCATCGAGAACCGGCTCCGCCACCCGCTGATCCGGCTCGGCATCTTCCGGATGCGCTCGATCACCGGGGCCAATGCGGCGATGCTGCTGGTTGCCGGCGGCATGTTCGCGTTGTTCTTCTTCGCCTCGATCTACGTGCAAGAGGTGCTCGGTTACAGCGCCCTCCGCGCGGGTCTCGCCTTTCTCCCGGTGACCCTGGGCATCATCGTCGGCGCCGGGCTGTCCCAGCAGCTGATCCGGCGAGTTGGCGTTCGTGCCGTCGGCCTCACCGGCATGTCGCTCGCAGCGGTCGGGCTCATCGTTCTGAGCCGGATTCCGGTGGCAGGCACCTACCTGGGCGACCTGCTGCCCGGCCTGATGATCATGGCGGTGGGCATGGGCCTCACCTTCGTGCCGATCACGCTGATCGCGACCACCAATGTTGCGGCGGACGACGCGGGCCTCGCCTCCGGGCTGCTCAACACGTCCCAGCAGCTCGGTGGTGCGATCGGACTCGCGGTGCTGTCGACCCTCGCTGCAAACACCACCGCGAACACGATCACCGCCCTTGGCCATGCCCCCACTCCGGCCGAAGGAGTCAGCGCGCTGGTCTCGGGCTTTCACGTCGCGTTTCTCGTCGGCGCCTTTCTGATGCTGAGCGGCGCGGCGATCCTGGCGGCGACGGTGCGCCGTGCCGACGTCGCTCGGATCGACACGGCCAACGAAGAGGCCTCACCCACGCTCGCCCCCGTTGAGTCGATCGCCAGTTGATGCCGCACGCACAGCGGTGCCAGAGCAGATATGTGCGCGACGGACGAAGTTTCCCGAGATGAGTTCTGACACAGTGACTGACGATGTCACCCATGCATGCAGCATTCCGCCGCATCGACGCTGGTGCGAGTGACATTCCGATGAGCGCCATCCAGCGGTCCGGCGGCAGCGTGTCCGATGAGCCTCCGAGGGCTACCGCGCCGATCAATCAAGCGAGGTGGCGCAACCGAATCCGGGCCACGGGTACGGTCCGCGCCCTCCAGGTGCAGGTCACCGAAACGGGCTCGAGTCTCGGATGCGAAATTGGCGACGACGCCGGAAGCCTGTTACTCATCTTTCCGGGGCGGCGGCGCATCCCCGGGATCGAATTGGGCGCGAGGGTGCTCGTCGAGGGGATGGTGGGCCGCTGGCGGCGCCGGCTGGCCATCCTGAACCCGTATTACGAGCTGGTCAGCGACTAGCCCCGGGAGCGTTGGGGGGCACGGGGCTCAGGCGATCGCGCGCAGGGCGGCGTCGGCGCAATCACCTGGGCCGAGCACGGTCACGAACACCCGCTTGGTCGCGATGAGCGAACCGGCGAACGGGGCGCGGTAGGTCCCTGAGAGCGGAGCGACGTCCGCATAATCGCGCCCGACGGCGACCGTGACGTACTCGTACCCGGTTGCGCGACCGTGGGTGGGATCGAGCGAGAGCACCCGGGCATCGCCGCCTCGGTCCGGCACGATGACCTCGACCCATGCGTGCGAGCCGCCAAACCCAAGCATCTGACCCGAGACATACCGCGACGCCAGCCCGAGGCGACGCGTCAAGGCCAGGAGCACGTGCGCGTAGTCCTGGCACACCCCGGCCCCGCGGGCCAGGGCCTCCGCGGCGGTGGTTCGGACCGATGTTGCCCCGTGCTCGTACGCGAGCGAATTGTGGACGCACTCGTTCGCCGCGGCCGCAAGCGCGGCGCCCGCCAGACCGCTGGCGCGCAACTCGTCAGCGAGACGATCGATGGCGTCATCCGCCCCGGTGAGCGGCGTGGTCTCGAGCAAGCGGCGATCGTCGAGCATCGAGGCCGGCACCAGGTGCGGGCCGTGGCGCGCGTCGCGCTCGACGATGCTCGAGCTGACGAAGGTGACCTCCCGCTCCACGCGCGGGATGTTCAGCGTCACGACCGTGTTGCCGAACCAGTCGACGCTCGCATCGACACGCTGCGGCTTCGCGTCGAGGACGCTCAGGCGACGGCTGATCCGGCGCTGGTCACCATGGACGCTCCGTGGTTGCACGACGAGCCGTTGCTGCAGCGAGCGAACCGGTCCGTCGTAGCGGTACGTGATGCGTTGGTGGATGCGGTAGCGGGTCCGGTGCACGGTATCCCAGTCCACCTGGAGCGGGCCAGGAGACCAGCTCCGCCCGGTGTCGGTTTGCGACGAGTCCGGCCGCAACGTCACGGCTGGTTGCCCGGGAACTCGCCGACGACGGGCGGGACGGCGCTCGACCACGGCGTGACGTCGATGGGCTCCGCCACGACCCGCATCGAGCGCAGGGGAGCACCTCCATAGTGGGTCATCATGGCGATGTCGAGGGCGTCGCGGCCGCGACCGATGAGCACGCGCCCAGTGCGCCTGGTGTTGTTGCGCGGATCGAACGTGTACCAGCGATCACCGATGTACGCCTCGAGCCAGGCAACGAAATCCATGGGCTCGTCCGGCGGCGGAACGTCGATGTCGGGCAGGTATCCGAAACAGTACCGGGCGGGAACGTTGAGTCCTCTTAGGAACGCGACCGCGAGATGGGCAAAGTCACGGCAGACCCCCTCGCGCTGCAGGTAGATGTCGGTGGCGCCCGTCGAGGTTCCGCTGCTCCCGTGGCGGAAGGTGACGTTGTTGTGCACCCAGTCGATGACCGCCTGCACTCGCTGCCAACCCGGCGTCACGCCGCCGAACAGCCGCCACGCGGTGTTGCCAAGTCTGTCCGACTCGCAGTATCGACTCGCGAGCGTGAAGTGCAGGGTCGAGTCGGGTAGATCGGCGACCGCGACGTGAGCAGCGGTCTCGTCGACGTCGTCGGCCCCGGCATCGACCTCGACCTCGGCCTCGTAGCGGATCCGCACACTCCCAGGGCCGAGCACGAACCGCTGACAAGTGTTCCCGTACATATCGGTGTACTCGTGCAGGTCCGCCGGGGGCCACGTTTCGACGCCGGCGCTGCTCACCGCGTGCACCGCGTCACGGCGCGGCTCCGCCTGGAGGACGAACGTGACCGGCCATTCGAGGTCATGGAGGAATTCACAGCCCACGCGAAGCCGCCGAACGCTCGTGGGGGCGTCGATCACGATCCTCACTGTACCGCCGAATCGACGCGTGTGAACCGCCCTGGCTGCACAATCGGCGGCTCGACGGCTTGTGCACGGTGACCAATGACGATGTGGCGGATGCGGGGAGTACTGTCCATGGATGACAACCGAGGCCGGTACCGCCCGGGGCGTCGCCTCTCGTTTGCCTCGCGCCGCCGATGAATGTGTCGACCTCGACGGCGCCGTTCGGGCTCCGTACGCCGAGTTGCTGGCGACCATCGAGCGCGCCGCCGCGACCCTGCCTCAGGTCCGGCGCGACGCTCAGCAGTGGTTCGCGGATCGCGGAGTCACGTTCGGGGTCCCCACTGAGGGGGTCGCGCCGATATTTCCGTTCGACCCGGTGCCGCGGGTCCTCTCGGCGGGCGAATGGCGGTCCCTGAGCCGCGCGCTCTCGCAGCGTGCCATGGCACTCGATCACTTCGTCTCCGACTGCTACGGGGCTCAGCGGGCGATCCGCCACGGGGTGGTGCCCGGGCGGCTCGTGTACAGCAGCACGGGGTATCTCCGCGACATCGTCGGCATCCGTCCACCCAGGGCAACCTGGTGTCACGTCTCGGGCATTGACGTCGTGCGCGTCAAGGGGACGTTCCACGTGCTTGAGGACAACGTGCGCATCCCCAGTGGCATCGCCTACGCGCTCGAGTCCCGTCGGGCGATGGAATCCCTGGCGCCCGACTGGTTCGAGCTCGCCCCGGTACGGCCCATCCACGGTTACACGGGCCGGCTGCGCCGCATCCTGCAACGGATCGCACCGCGGCAATGGGACGCGGATATCGTCGTACTCACGCCAGGTGCGTACAACGCCGCGTACTACGAGCACCGGCTCCTCGCCGACGAGATGAACGCAACACTCGTGGAAGGGCACGAGCTCATCGTGGTCGAGGACGAGGTCTACCGTCGAGACTCCGAAGGCGTCGCCCAGCACGTCGACGTGATCTATTCACGCGTGAACAGCGAGTGGCTCGACCCGCTCGTGTTCCGGCGAGACTCGATGCTCGGCGCGCCGGGACTCATCGAGGCGTGGCGCCGCGGCAACGTCGCCATCGCCAACGCGCCAGGGACGGGGGTCGCCGACGACAAGGTCATCTACCCATACGTCCCCGCGATGATTCGCTACTACCTCGGCGAGGAACCGCTCATGGATAATGTGCCCACGTACGATCTCACCGATGAGCGTCAGCGAGCCCACGTTGTGACCAACATCGGCAGCATGGTGCTGAAGCCCGTGGACGCCAGCGGTGGCTACGGGCTCCACTTCGGACGGCTCATGTCCTCTCCCGATCGTGCAGAGTTCCTCGATCGTGTCATGGCCAATCCACGGCAGTGGCTGGCCCAGGAGGAGGTGGCGCTCAGTCGCGCCGTGTGCCTTCGAGCGGGTGGCGGATTCGAGCCCCGTGCGGTCGATCTTCGCCCCTTCGTGCTCCTCGACGAGCGGCCCTGGATCGTGCCCGGCGGGCTGACGCGCGTTGCCGGCGACCCAGACGAACTCGTGGTGAACTCGTCCCAGGGGGGCGGGAGCAAGGACACATGGGTTCTGACACGCTGACCTACTCCGTGTCGCATCGCACGGTCCTTGGTTATTCGGCGAAGGTGACGCTCTCGTACAACGAGGTGCGCATGCGCCCCCGCGATCGCGGATCACAGCGCACGCTGGCGTTCTCGCTGCTCAGCAACCCGTGGGCGGTTCCCCGCAGCCGGGTCGACTACTTCGGCAATTTCGTGCATCGCCTCGACGTCACGATCCCGCACGACCTGCTCGAGTTCACCGTCGACGCGGTCGTCGAGAACACCGAACCCCGCCGCCGCCGCCTCGCTGAATGGGAGCAGGACGCTCTTGCGGGCGACCCGCGTCTCGAGTTCGTCCTCCCCAGCCCGCGAGTACCCCTCGAGGACAACACGCGGACGCTCTGGCACGAGTGGAATGGCGATGACACGAGCTTCGACAGCGTGCTCGCAACTGCACAGCGGATCCCGCGCGAGCTGCGCTACGTGAGTGGAGCGACCACGGTTGAATCGAGCATCGACGACCTGCTCGCAGGAGGCGCCGGGGTGTGCCAGGACTTCACGCACCTCTTCCTGGCGATGGTCCGCGGGGCCGGCTGGCCGGCGCGCTACGTGAGCGGCTACCTCGGACCGGTCGACGAGGAGAAGGTGGTTGAGGGACAGTCGCACGCGTGGGTCGAGGTGTGCGGCGCCGACGGTCGCTGGCTCGGGCTCGACCCGACGCTCGGACAGCACGTCGGGGCACACCACCTCCGCCTGGCAGTCGGCCGTGACTATGGTGACGTCGCACCCCACCACGGCCTCTTCTTCGGCGCCGCGACGGGCGCGTCGCCTGAGGTCACCGTGCGAATCGCGCGAATGTCCAACCAGCAGGTCGACCGCGTCGAACATCACGCGGCGGTCCACTGGCAGCAACAACAGCAGCAATAGGCGACGCGGCTCAGGTCCAGGGTCGCGCCGATCTCGCGGCCCAGTAGTCAACGGGTGGCTCGGCGATCTCGGGCGGATCCGGCGAGGCGATGTCGAGCGAGCCGAGATTGCCCATCAGCTGGTCGACGGTGGCGGCACCGCTCAGGACCACCGAGACCCATGGCTGGGCGAGTGCAGCAGCGATCGCCAGCGCATCCGGCTCCACGCCAGTCGCAGCAGCTGCCCGTCCGAGCGGGCTCTCAGTCCCCCCCGCATCGCCGGCCCGGGTGAGCCGTCCGTTGGCCACGGCCTCCTTCACGATGACCGCCCATCCGGAGGCAGCCGCCTCCCGCAATGCCGGCCCTGCCGACGGCTCCAGCAGATTCCAGGTGGCCTGCACCGAGCAGAAGAGCGGCACCCCGTCAACCCGGGCGTCGAGCGCGCGGCGGATCGTCGCGGCCTGGTTCGGACCCGTCGTCGTGATCCCGAGCATCAGGCCCTCGCTGCGGCGCTGCGCGAGCGCGTCGAGCAGAGGCCGATCATCCAGGACCCCTGACTCGATCGTGAGCGAGTGCACCTGATAGAGCTGGAGATGATGACCGAGCAGCGCGCGCGTCTCGCGGTACTGTCGCTCGAAGGTCGCGAGCGAAAGTTCCTTGACCTCCTGCACCGCCGCGGTCGGGTCCCACCCAGCGACGTAGGCGTATCCCCACTTCGATCCGACGACAACGTCGCCGGCGCCGCCCCGATTCGCGATCCAGCCACCGAGGAACTCCTCCGCCGATCCGTAGGAGCGCGCCACATCGACATAGCGGACGCCGTGCGCATACGCGGCGTCGAGCACCTGCCAGGTGCGTGTGCGAAATGCGTCCCGAGAACGGTCGGTGCCGAGATCGCCGGCGCGATTGGTCGTGATGTACGCGGGCCGGCCGATCGCCGCGAGCCCGATACCGATGCGGCTGACCCATGGGCCGTCGCGTCCCAGCCGCACGCGGTCAGGCGAAGAATCCGGTCGGACCGACCTCGCGTCGGGTTTGCGCATGGGGCACATAGTGATCGCGAAGGATCTGAACCACAAGTTCCCGCCGACTCCGAACGCCAACCTTGTCGAAGACGGACTTCAGGTGATCCTGCACGGTGTTCGAGGAGATCCTCGCCTGGGCGGCGATCTCCAGCGTGGACATCCCCTGGCACACCATCCCGGTGATCGTACGCTCCTGCGCGGAAAGCCCATATGCCAGCATGATGATCGGGGCCACCTCCGCGGCGCCTGCGTTGTCGATGATGACAGCGATGGCATCCCCATCTCTGGTCGGGAGACGTGAGGCGTGGAGGACGGCCCAACGCCCATTCCGAGTACGAATGCGGAGACGGGGAATCCCCGCGTTCGGATCATCGCGGCCACGCAGCCGGGCCGCCACCGCAAGCAACTCCGTCGGGATCTGCGCGTCCGCATCACCCGAGTACCCCAACTCCGCAAGCCACGGTTCGGCCGCCGGAGTCCAGCCGGTGACCGCGAGCTCCGAGCTGAGCAGGACAACGCCGGGGGCGTCGCCGACATGGGCGTTGTCGACGGCGGCGACGACGAGACCGGCTCGAAGCCCAAGCGCAACGTGCGGCGCGACTCGCTTCATGAACTGCACGTCCTCGTGCAGGAACGGCCTTCGCCCTTCGCGGTGAAGGCACACGAATCCCCACGACGCTCCGTGTATCCGGAACACCGCACGCAGCTCGTCACCGAAGCCGAGCGGCTCGAAGATCTCCGCGTAGCGCGCGCTGCGCGACATCAATCCGCCAGTGGCCTCACGGAGGGTTCTGACACCGTCCTTGTGACGCGCGACGTCGGTCCACTTGTTGACATCGTCGGTGAGGAACTCGTTGTGCACGAAATATGACTTTGTCGACGTCGGGATCTGGTCCTGGTATGTCCCGGTGAACAGCAGTGTCGCCGGGTCCGATGTCGCCCACCAGACTGCATCCGCGGGCACGGCGCGTCGGAGCAGGGGCAGGAGTCGGGTGCGGAGCGCCTCCGGGTCGAGACCCAGCTGACAGACTTCGATGATCGATTGAGTCGCGTCGCGGCGCATGATGTCGCCGGTCATCGCGTGCTCTCCTTCGGCCTCGGAGTTTTGACTATACAGGTCCCATCCCGGAGCACTGCTCAGGGCTGCGTGGGGCCGGCCACCACCTCATACTGGCCTCGTTCCAGGAGTTCGACTCCGGTGGCGGCGATGGTCCTGGCGCGGCTCTGATCCGCCGACGCATCACTCGCCAATGCCGCGTCCTCGCTGCTCCAGAGAGTCAAGGTCAGTGCCCGCTGACCCTGGGCGTCGACCAGAAAGAATGCGCCGGCATTTCCCTCGAGACTGGCGACAAACGGACGGACGGTCTCGACAGATGCAGCCCACCTGGCTATCGCGTCAGGAGTTCCACCCCACGTTGATGTTCTGGCAAACATGCTCGTTCCTCCTTGTCGGTTGTTTGACCCGAGGATGCGCCGAGGCCGACACCGGTGCCATCCCAGAAATGTGGGAAGACGCGGGTGCCCGTCGTAAGATCCGAGCGTGGCGGCCCTGATCGTCGATGGCAGTGACTTGGTGGTCAGGATGTCCGACGTCGAGAAGTTCGAAGCAATCCACCCGGACGGGCGTGTCCCAATGAGCGCGGTGCGCGCGGTTCGGGTTGTCGATGAAGCGTGGCCGGAGCGCAGCTCGCTGCGGAGATACGGAGTCGCCTGATGCCATCGTTCAGCGAGCTCCCACCGCCGGGCTGAGCTGGGTGGGGTCCGGACGTCAAGGGATGAACAGCAGACCCTTCGCCTGGATGGTTGTCACAGCCTGCGAGACGTCACCAGTGCGGAGATCCAGTCGACCGAGATAATTCGGTCGGTTGACCGGGTTGTTGGCGTCGGCGGGGGTCACGGCAACATACGCAGTTCCGGGGATGAAGTCGCCTGACACCGCGAAGATCTCATTGTCCACCCCGTCGGTGACAAGCAACGTCCCACCGGCGTCGGTCGTCCATGCGGTGTCATCAATCGATTGGGTCAGAGCGAGCACCCACAAATGCGGGCCTGTGCCAGTTGCCCCGCTGACATAGATCTGCTCCTGGTCACCCTGGCTGTCGAGCACGAAGTCACCGGCGAATCGGGGACTGCTCGCGGGGACGACCTCGTTGGAGTCCGGGTCGGTCAACGCAAGAGCGACCTGGCGACCCGCGACACCGCTGCGGATGTTGGCGACAGTGGCTGTGCTGTTGTCGAAGAACACCGGCTGGAGCACCGCAACGCCATGGGGCTCCAGGACCGCTCGATAGACGGCTGGCCCGTTGGCGACCGTCGGTGCCGAAGCACTGATCAGGATGTCGCCGTGATAGACGGACACGGCGTCGGTGCCGCCTCCGTGCGGGAGGGGGTTCAGATTGAACTCGTAGTGCTGCTCCTGGTCGGCGACGGGTGCGAGCGGGGAGATCGTGAACAGGCTCGCGTTACCGTCCTCGTTGACCGTAACGATGAGCCGATGGCTCGCCGCGTCAGCGGTGAGACCATCGGCATGACCCTTCACCTTCCATGTCGCCACGCGGTGTCCGGTGAGGCTGTAGCCGACGACGGTGCTGGTCGTCACTCCTGTGGCGCTCGGCTGGCCACTCGGCCCGACGCCGTTTTGCCATACCACGTACACCGTGCTGTCCAACCATGTGATGTCGTCGGGCTGGAACATGGTGGCATTGCCACTGGCAAAGACGCGAACTGACAACTGCGCGTCGGTGCCGGCTGTGGAGGCGGCAGCGGGCGCCGCTGCGAGCTCCGCAGAAAGTCCGAGGGCCGCCACGGCCCCAGCGATGATCCAGCGACGATGCACTTGCTTGGTCATGCTTTCCCGTCCTCTAGGTCGTCCGATCAGCAGACACACACTCTGATCGCGCGATCGTTAATTCCGGGTAAAGGAGGGCGACTACCTCGACCGGCGCCGGCCAACGATCGCTGCAACGACGAGCAGCGCGCCCGTACCGAGCAGCCACGGCGCTGCCGCAATCGGTCCCGCCCCAGTTGATGGGGTCGGCGTCTCGGATGCGGTCGTGCAGACCCCCGTGGGTGGTCGGATCTGGTTGCTGTCGAGGGTCAGAGCACCGTTCCTTGCCAGGGCGCGCCCGCCGTTGGCGCCACCACCGACGCCGATCGTGGCCCCCGTCGTCAGGGTGATGCTGGTGAGCGCGATCAGGTTCCCCTGGAATGAGGTGGCTGTTCCGAGGGTCGCCGAGCTGGTCACCTGCCAGAACACGTTGCACGAGCTTGCTCGGTTGCTGAGAACCACCCGGGAGCGGCTCGCCGTGGTCAGCGCCGAGCCGATCTGGAAGATGAAGATCGAGTTCGAACGACCCTCGCCGTTGAGAATCAACGTGCCGGTGAGCTGTGCCGACGAGCTGAAGTGATAGACACCGGGGGTGAGGGTCTTGCCCCCCAGGTTCACGCCTGACATGTTCTTGAAGGGCGTGGCGTGAGCGGCATCGTTGTAGGTGGTGACCAAATCGGTGTGTGCCCGGATCGCGACCGCGTTGTTCTCATCCCTCGCGCCGGTGACGACGCCGGGAGGGAATCCGGTCACCGACGAGGCGGTCTTCGGACTGATCGCCAGGTTGCCCGTGATCGTGGTGGAACCCGTGTTGGTGATCGCAGACGCGGCCATCACGGTGAAGTTGCCCGCTGAGAGCAGGCGCGGCTGCGCCACGGAAGCGGCTGCGACCGCCGGGAAGGCCCCGAGGGCGAATCCCGAGGCACACGCGATGACGACTAAGCGCCGCGACGCCTTGAAAACAGCGGGTTGACCGGTCACAGAACCCCCAGCATGCGCCTGCGCCGCGAAATGTTCTGTGCGCAAGCGCACCTATCGGGTCATCTCCACGATCGGACCGAGACCGGGACCGATGCGCGACCATCTCCACGTGGAGCCTGCCCCCGCGTCGAGGTGTCGGTGATCCCCGAGATCGCCAACCGTGTCGACGCGCGCGTCGGCGATCTCATCGAGAACGCCGCGTCGCGCCACCACATCCGTCGCCTTGGGCGCCTCGGCTGGGACCGCGCGCTGCGTGGGTCGGCCAACGTCTGGGCAGAGGATCCGCCACCGCGCAGCGGCAACAGCCTCGAGGTCCATATCGACGGCCTGGCGGCGCTGCCGTCGATCGCGGCAGCCGTGCGTGGCGCCCGTTCGTTCGTGCACGTCGCCGGTTGGACGGTCGACCCTGGATTCGCTGTCGAGCGCGACCCCTCGGTCGTAACGGTGCGCGACCTCCTCGCTGAAGCGGCGCAGCGGGTCGACGTCCGCGTCCTCGTGTGGGCCGGGGCGCCGCTGCCGATCATGCAGCCCTCGCGCGCGAGAGCACGCGAACTCATGGATCGGCTCGTTCGCAACACCCGGATTCAGGGTGCCCTCGATCCACGCAACCGTCCGATGCACTGCCATCACGAGAAGCTGGTCATCGTCGACGGCACCGTGGCATTCGTCGGTGGCATCGATCTGACCGCTCTCGCGGGTGATCGTCTCGACGGGTCCCCCCACAACCGAAGCAGCACGCTCGGGTGGCATGACGCGGCAGCACAACTCGCAGGTCCCGCGGTTGCGGATGTCTGGTCCCATTTCGCGATGCGCTGGGAGACCACGACCGGAGAGCACCTCCCCCGTGTGGACGCGCCCGCGGAGGCCGGCCACAGCAGGGTCCAGGTGATCCGCACCGTGCCGGAAGGAACCTACAAAGCGATGCCACGCGGCGACTTCAGCATCCTCGAGACCTACATCGGCGCGCTGCGAGGCGCCCGCCGCCTCATCTATCTCGAGAATCAATTCCTCTGGAGTCGGGAGGTGGTTGCGGTCCTCCGCGAGAAGCTGCTGGAGCCACCGGGTGACGATTTTCGTCTCTGCATCGTTCTCCCGAGGCATCCCAACAACGGCAACGACGACACGCGGGGACAGCTCGGATTCCTGCAGGCTGCCGATCACCGTCATCGCCTCCTGGTTGGGACAGTTGGGCCCGCCGGCCGTCAGCGACCGCCGGTGTATGTGCATGCGAAGATCGGGATCGTCGACGATTCCTGGCTGACGGTGGGGTCGGCGAATCTCAACGAGCATTCGTTCTTCAACGACACCGAAGTCAACGTCGTCACCGACGACTCGATCCTCGCACGCAGTGTTCGCGAGCAGCTGTGGAGCGAGCACCTCAATCGTGACTGTCGCGGCGTCGATCCCCTCGAGGTCATCGAGACGGCATGGCGCGAGTCGCTGGCGGCGCTGCCGCCATATCAGACACCGCTTCGACCCTTGCCCGCGGTGTCGCGGCGTTCCGCGCGACTCCTGGGACCGCTCAAGGGGTTGTTCGTCGACGGCTGAGCCAACGGATGGCCGCCGCCCGCGTCATCCGAGCAGTCCGCTCAGGTCGGCCGCAGCCGACGCGGCATTGCCGAGGAGTGGCAACCCGAACGCAGATTCGATGGTGCGCAGCGTGCCGTAGTGGTCGCCGCGAGTGGCGATCGCCCCCCGGCCACGCGCATTCGCGGAGATCACGAGCATCGGGACCCGGCCGCCCGCGGCATTGCCGCAACACGTACCCGACGGCGAGGCGTCGTTCTCGTCCATCGTGATGATCACGGTGCCGTGAGCGGCGAACCAGGCGGATGCGAGCACCGCCGGAAGGTTCGCCCGCAGCCACCAATCGCCCTCGGTCACGCTGCCGTCGTGCATGTCGTGCGCAAGGTTCGGTGTGATCCACACGAAGTCGGGCGGTGTCCCGGAGTCAAGGACGGCCGACATCGCAGACGCCCCGGGATACGGCCGCACGTGGGCGGCGCACGCCGCGCCGCGGTTAGCGCTGAAGTACATGAAGGGATTGTGTTTTTGCGCATAGTCCCCGGCACTGCCGACTCGGTCGCAGGCGGACGGCATGCTCTCCATATATGCGACCCATGGGATGCCGGCCTCTGACAGTTCGCCGCCCAGATCACGCCCCGGAAAGGGTCCGCACCCCCCGCCGTCCGGCGTGCAGTCGGAGTTGACTCCCTGCGTCCCGCCGCTGTCGAGCGCGAGATAGTTCGGCGCGCTGGGATGGGTGATCGCATACCACGAGGTGAGCGATGCGTAGGCGGTCGCGAGCGAGCACAGATATGGGTCGGCAGAGCAGGACCCGAGTGTCGCGGCGTCACCGCGATTCTCCTCGACGATCACCATGACATGCGGCTCGGCATGCGCCACGGCGGTCGGCGTCGCCCCGACTACTGCCGGAGATGGGCTGGCCGATCGCAGCGGCGGGGTGGCCCCGGTGGTCGAGGCACAGGCCGCCGCCAACGCCGTGACGGTTGCCGCCCCCAACAATCGGATCGCGCTCATCTCCGTCTCACCGGACTCCGATCATGGCGCCACATGACAGCCAGCACCCGGACAGAGACAGACGGTCGCGGTTTCAGCGGCCGCCTGACGGCGGTCGCGCCGGCGACCCGCGTTACGCCCGAGAACGTCCTCGCATGAGATACCAGCCGATGATGATCAGCACGATCACCACGACCACGTAGGCGATGATCTCCTTGGTTCCGAAAACGGTGAACGCGAGCATCTGACTGTCTCCTTGGGCGGTGGTGCGGCTCTGGTGCGCCGCCCCACGAGCGGATTCGCCGCCATCCTACGGTGCATGTCCGTTCCTTCGCTCTCTGATCCCCCTGAAGGGCCCCGGGCGATCTGGAGCTCCAGAGGATCGCCGCAGCCGGCGCCCCGGCTTCGTCCGTAGACTTCGCGCGTGCCTGAACCGGACGCTGAACTCCTCTCCCTCCGCAATCGCGTCAACGATCTCGACCAGCGGATCGTTGCGCTGATCGCGGAGCGATTCCGGGTGGTTGTCGACGTCGCCCGCGAAAAGGCGGCATCCGACGCGACCATCCGCGACTCCGAGCGTGAGCGCCAGGTCCTTGCGGCGGTGGAGCACGTCGCAAGGACGCAAGGTGCGCCGGTCAACCTGGTGCGCCGGATCTACCGTGATCTCCTGGCGGAATCGGTGAGCAGGCAGGTTTCCAGCCGCTCGGGCGTGCAACGCGAGGTTGCGCTCCGGGTCGCCGTGCGCGGTGAGCACTCCTTTGGCTTTCTCGCCGCCCAGAAGTATCTTTCGGCGCGCGACGTCGATGGCGAGCTGGTCGTGACACCTTCCTACCAGGCTGCCGTCGATGCGTTGAAGGCAGGCGAGGTCGACCTGGCTGTGCTGCCCATCGAGAACACCGCGGCCGGGAGCGTCGACGAGACCTACGATCTGCTCCGTGAGAACGAGGTCTCGATCGTCGGTGAGGAGACTTCGAGCGTCGACTACTGCCTGTGCGGGGTCAGCGATCTTCCGCTCGGCGCGATCAGTCAGGTGCTGGCGGCGGTCGACGGTCTCGAGCAGTGCTCCCGATTCCTCCAGACGCTCCCCAACGCATCGCAGATATTGCACTTCGACACCGGCGCCGCGATGCGTCTCGTGCAGGCCGGCGGTGATGCAACGCACGTTGCCATCGGGGCGGCCGAGGCGGCGGCGGCGCATGGGCTGGTCGTGCTTCGTCGCGGGATCGCCAACCATGCCGAGAACTACACGCGGTTCGTCGTCCTCGCACGGCATCCGGTTGCCGTCGAGCTCAGCGCGCCATGCAAGACAAGCCTGATCCTGATCGCCCGGCATGAGCACGGCGCACTGATGCGCTCGCTCGGCGTCCTGGCAGCGAGTGGCCACTCCATGACGAAACTCGAGTCGCGACCGCGTCCCGGGCGGCCGTTCGAATACATGTTCTTCATCGATTTCGAGGGCAACATCGCAGATCCTCGAACCGCCGACGCGCTCGACGACCTTCGCTCCACCGCGCTCCACTTGAAGGTGCTCGGCAGCTATCCCGCAACCAGCACCCGTGGTGACGCACAGCCGGGAGATGCCACCCCGTTGATCCCGCCCGCCGATACCGACGTCCCCGAGTCGATTGCGCCGCCGCGTCCCGCGACCAAGGCATCGAAGAACTACCGTCTCGCGGGACGCGGCGCGCGGTCCGACGACACGGTGATTCCGGTCGGCAACCTGCTCATCGGCGGTGCCGGTTTCCTGGTCATGGCAGGACCGTGCTCGGTGGAGTCGGCCGACCAGATCAACGCCACCGCGCGCGCTGTTCGCGAGGCCGGCGCACAGATCCTTCGTGGCGGGGTGTTCAAACCCAGGACGTCGCCGTACGCATTCCAGGGGCTCGGTTGGGAGGGCCTCGAACTGCTGGCCGCGGCCGGCAGGGCGACCGGCATGCCGATCATCAGCGAGGTCATGGCGGTCGATCAGGTCAGGCGAATGGCAGAGCTTGTCGACGTGCTCCAGGTCGGAACCCGGAACATGCAGAACTTCGACCTGCTCCGCGAGCTTGGCAAGGTCGATCGGCCGATCCTGCTCAAGCGTGGCCTCTCGAGCACCATCGACGAATGGCTGGGTGCGGCGGAGTACATCCTTGCGATCGGCAATCAGCAGGTCATGCTCTGCGAACGAGGCATCCGCACCTTTGAGACGAGCACGCGCAATACGCTCGACCTCTGCGCGATCCCGGTGCTTCGCGAGCTGACACACCTTCCCGTTATCGTCGATCCAAGTCACGGCACCGGTCACCGCGCCTACGTCGCCCCGATGGCGAAGGCGGCGCGCGCTGCCGGCGCTCACGGGCTGCTCATCGAAGTGCACCCCGATCCCGACAAGGCACTCTCAGACGCTGAGCAGAGCCTGTCATTCCCGGAATTCCTCTCGTTGATGCGGAGCCTGCAGACAGTCGCTCCGGTGTCCTAACGCTGGCCGGGACGCTCCACCCACAGGAAGCTCGTGAAGTTCTCGTCGAGGTCCTGGAGGTTGTCCTCGACGACGCGCAGACCGTTGAGCTCGGCAAGCATTCGGCTTCCCATGGTCGCGACCGACGCGTCAAGCTCGCCTGAGCCGAGCAGTTCCGCCACTTTCGCCTGATCGATGAGATCGCCCTCACCGCTCGTCTGCCGGAGGTTCGCGTACTTCTTCTCGAGGTTGGTGCGGCACTGACGGAGCACTTGAGGATGCGCCATCACCGTATCGACCTTGGCGAAGTCGGCTCCGCCGGCGATCATCAGCGCGTGTGAGATCTTGATCGCGAACTCTTCCACGATGGCGAAGCGATAGCGGGCCATCGCGGTCACCGACTCGCCGACCATCCCGCCGACCGAGTTGTGAATCGCGAAGACTCCGCGATCGACCTCTCCCTCGTGGAGCGCGCGCAGGACGCGTTCGGTGGTGTGCAGGTAGACGATCTCGCACGGCACATCGGGAGTGCGGCTCATGTAGTACCGCGCCGCGTCCTCATTGAAGCTGCCTCGCCCTCCCTGGATGCCGACGACCATCCGATCGGCGTGGAGTCGGTTCGGGAGCAGCAGGTCGAAGACCGAGTCCTGCGCTTCCGAGAGACGCAGGCGCATCGACTTGGTGTGCGGGTTCAGTGTCTGCAGGTCGACGAAGAGCTGCCACGTGTCGTTGCTCACCTGCGAGGTCACGTCCTGCAACCGTCTGGTCCCCAGCGTGTCGATCGGAGTCGGTGTGAAGCCGAAACGCTCCAGGGTTCGACCGATGAAGTGGGTGACGCCCTGACTCTCGGCCGCGAGGCGGTCGTGCTCGTCGGCTGACATCGGTACCACCACGAGCCCTTTCGACTCGAAGTACGCGCTCCATGCGTGCAGCGTCTCGGGCGCCATGCGGTAGCCGTCGATAACGATCGTCTGGCCCGGCAGACCGCTCGCCGCGACGCTGTCCGGGCCGAACAGCGGATGAGTCAGCAACGCCTGATACCCGGCGGGCAGGTGACGTTGGAATACGTCGCGCGCGTGTCTTTTCACTGAGAGGACGTCGATGAGCGTGCGCGAGCCGCCGAGCTCGTGAAAGAGCGCCAGGTGCTCCTTGATCGTCGTCTCGAACGCCGAGATAGGAACACAGTAGAAGACCGCATCAGACGCGAGCGTCTCCGCCAACGAGCTGATGGGCAATCCCTGACGCGCGGCTTCGTCGCGCTGCCCTGGATCCGAGTCGAACGCTCTGAGCGTGAAGTCGTCCCGCAGCATCGACACCCAGAGGCGCCCAAACCGGCCGAGTCCAACCACGCCGACTGTCGCGGGCAGGGCGCTGGTCATCACTGGGGCTAGTGTACGGGTGCGCCGTATGAGCGCTCGTCCGACACAGAAGGGCGCACCGTCGCTGCGGTGAAGACGGGTGCGTCGGTATGGTCTCCGTGCATGGCAGTCCCGGTCGAACCTGCGACGAGCGAACGAAGCGCCCGCGACCGGGCGCGGCGGGAGATGCCGCGCGCCCTCCGCGAGGAGGTTCGCCTCGTCGGTGACGCGCTGGGGCACGTCATCGCCGAGCATGGCGGGCCGGGGCTCCTCGCCGACGTCGAAGCCTTGCGGGGAACGGTGATCCGAGCGCGGGCCGAGGACGATGTGCGTGGCGGCGTTGCCGAAACCGCTGACACGCTGGTGGCGTCGTGGTCGCTCGATCGCGCGGAGCAGGTAGCACGTGCCTTCACCTGCTACTTCCACCTCGTCAACCTCGCCGAGGAGCGCTACCGCGCCCGAGCGCTCCGTGAGGTGGAGATGGGCGTCACCGGGCCCGCGGAGGCGCTCTCGGCAGCGCTTGCGACAGCCCGCGAGGAACTGGGGGACGAAGGCCTGGATGCACTGCTCGCATCCCTGCGAGTCCACCCAGTGTTCACCGCGCACCCCACCGAAGCACGCCGCCGCGCGGTGACCTCCGCACTGCGGCGTGTCGGTGATCAGCTCGAGCGGCTGGCGGAGTTGCAGTCGTCGGAGGCGCCTCCACCACGGACCGGGCGGCGACTGCTCGAGGAGGTCGACGGGCTCTGGCGAACCGCGCAACTGCGGACTCAGGAATTGCAACCGCTTGACGAGGTCCGCACCCTCATGGGCGTCTTCGACGAGACGCTCTTCCGTCTGGTTCCGGCGGTGTACCGGGAGTTCAGCGCGGCACTGGACGCGACCGACACCGGCGCACGCCTCCCACCGGCACCGGCGTTCCTCAGGTTCGGCAGCTGGGTCGGCGGCGACCGCGACGGAAACCCGCAGATCACGGCTCATGTCACGCGCGAGACCATGCTCATCCAGTCCGAGCACGTGCTCCGAGGGCTCGAGGCCGTGGCCACGCGCATCGGCACCGGGTTGACCGCCGACGTCCTGACCACTCCGCCGGACGAGCAGTTCATCGACCGGCTCCGAGTCACACGCGAGGTCGTGGGTGATCGGGCTCTGGCAATTGGCATGCGCTCCCCTGGCGAGCCGTATCGCGAGTTTCTCCTGCTCGTCTCGGAGCGTCTTCGCGCGACCCGTCGAGCCGATCTGTCACTCGCGTACGCGAGGCCGGACGAGCTGCTCGACGACCTCCACGGACTGCAGCGTGCGCTGGTCGCGGCCGGGGCACCTCGCCAGGCATACGGCGAGCTGCACGACCTGATCTGGCAGGCGCAGACCTTCGGTTTTCACCTCGCGGACCTCGAGATACGTCAGCACAGCGCGGTGCTCCGCAGCGCGCTTGGGGAGCTCCGCACCGGCGAGGCGCGCTCGTCGGCGACCCAGGAGGTTGTGGCAACGCTGCGCACCATCGCGTTGCTGCAGCAGCGCTTCGGCACGCATGTCTGCCATCGCTACGTGGTGAGCTTCACCCGCAGCGCGGAGGACATCGCCGCCGTCTACGCCCTCGCGGAGCGGGCCTGCGCGCCCAACACCGCGCCAGTGCTCGATGTCGTGCCGCTTTTCGAGACCATTGTCGACCTCCGCAGCGCGCGCGCGACACTCGACGCCATGATCGATCTCGAGCCGGTCCGCCGGCGGATGGCGGAGACGGGGCGGGCACTCGAAGTGATGCTTGGGTACTCTGACTCAGCCAAGGAGAGCGGCCCCGTCACCGCAAGCCTCGCGCTGTACGAGGCTCAGGCGGACCTCGCCGCGTGGGCAGCAGAACAGTCGGTGCGACTGACTCTCTTCCATGGCCGGGGCGGTGCCCTCGGGCGCGGAGGCGGTCCTGCCAACCGGGCGGTGATGGCACAGGCGCCCGGCTCGGTGTCGGGGCGTTTCAAGGTGACCGAGCAGGGCGAGGTCATCTTCGCCCGGTACGGCAACCGGACCCTCGCCCAACGTCACCTCGAGCAGGTGACCGCCGCCGTGCTCCTCACGTCCACGACGGCGACACGCCGGCGCACGGAGCAGGCCGCAGTCCGCTTCGACGGGCTCGCGTGCGCCCTCGACGCAACCGCTCTCACCGCGTATCGCACCCTCATCGAGAGCGACGGGTTCGCCGAGTACTTTGCCGAAGTCACGCCGGTCCGCGAGCTGGCTCGCATGCACCTGGGCTCGCGTCCGGCGAATCGGGACGGCGACCCGAGCCTCGCCTCACTCCGCGCGATTCCGTGGGTCTTCGCCTGGTCGCAGATCCGGCTCAATCTTCCGGGGTGGTACGGCGTGGGGAGCGGTCTCGCCGGTGCCGACCTGGCCGAGTTGCGGGTCGCGTACGCCGAATGGCCGTTGCTCAACGTGCTCATCGACAACGCGGAGATGAGCCTTGCGAAGACCGACCGGTTCATGGCCGCGGAGTACCTGCGCCTGGGGGGTCAGCCACGAATCGCCGATCTGATCCTCTCGGAATACGACCGCACCATCGAGCGCATCCTCGCCGTGACCGGCCAGTCTCGCTTGCTCGAGAAGCGCCGCGTCCTTTCCTGGGCGGTGGAGTTGCGCAATCCGTATATCGATGCGCTGTGCCACCTGCAGCTTCGAGCGCTCCGCGCCCTGCGCAGCGGGGATGCGACTGATGCCGATCGCAGACGGCTCGAGCAGCTCTTGCTCCTAACCGTGAACGGCATCGCCGCGGGATTGCAGAACACCGGATAGGGACGCGAATCGGCATCACCACGCTCGCGGCGCATGTGTGTGGACGCGCTGGATCGCGCCTACTGTGGCCGCGACGGTCTGCGCACCGCCTCGAGAGTCCGCCGCATCTGATCGAGGTGAAATCGCCCATGGCCTGCGAGGAGCCGGAACATCAGGTTGCGAGCAGCTCGAGCGGGTCGGCGCCGTTGTATCCAAGGGCGGCGACCCACCGGTCCTGATCATACGGCGTGAGCGGAGGACGCTCTTCGGCGATCACCCAGCGGTACCGAGCCGACGACACGATCTCGGCATCGAGCATGTGCCCGAGGAGTTCGAGCACCGACCATTCGTCCGTCGCGGGTCGGATGCGGAGCAGATCTCCTGCCTCGGCGATGACGAGGCGGAGCGCGCCCGATGTCTCCTCCTGCACCGCGAGTGGGTCGTCCTCGCCCACGAGATCGATGAGCATGCGTTGATATGCCTGTGGGTTCTGCACCGGATCGACAGCAGCGCTCACTTCGGACCTCCGTGTCACCGATCTCCGATGCGATCCATCGTCGCACCTTCACCGCCTGCCGAGCGGCGCGCACGCCGAGCCCTCGCGCCACGACGTACCCCTGATAATCGGGGCGTGGTGGACACCGTGCCGTTGAGGCTCTCATGAAAGTCGGGGTCGTCGGGATCGGGAAGATGGGCCGGCCGATGGCGGACCGTCTGATCACCGCGGGACACGAGGTTGCGATCTGCAACCGTTCGGAGAACGCCGGCGTGCGGGCGCTCCGGGAGAGGGGGGCGACTATCCTCCCGGTGGCGGCTGAGCTCGCCACCGTCTCGGAGGTGATTCTCACCGCCTTGCCGACCGAGGATGCCGTGCGGCAGGTGTTCGAGGCGATGTCGGCGGTGGCGAGCGCCGGTCAGCTGTACATCGATCATTCGACGGTGAGCCCGGCGTTGAACCGCCACTGCGCCGAGATCCTCGGTGCTCGCGGTGCGTCGTTCCTGGATGCACCGGTGTCGGGCGGCCCGGCCGGGGCGGAGGCCGGCACGCTGACCGTGATGGTCGGCGGCGACGACGCGACCTTCAACCGGGCGCTCCCCCTCCTCGAGGCGTTCGGCGGCAAGATCCGCCTCTGCGGACCGATCGGCGCCGGTCAGGCGATCAAGCTCGTCAATCAATACCTGGTCGCGGTCCACACGCTCGCCTCGGCAGAGGCTGCCGCTTTTGGAGTGCGTCTTGGCGCCGATCTCGACACGGTCAGGGACGTGGTCGGAACGTCATTCGGCAGCTCCGCGATGCTGCTGCGCAATCTCCCACGCTTCAGCGGTCGCGACTTCAGCCCGGCAACGCCAGTCGGATTGATTGCCAAGGACCTGTCGATCATCCACAGCGAGGCTGGCGCGGCCGGCGTGCCGCTGCTCCTCGGCGGGCTCGTCGAACAGTCCTACCTCGCGGCCAAGGCCAGGGGGTGGGCCGAAGAAGACATGTCCGCGCTGGTCAAGTTCTGGGATCGCGAGGCGGATCGCGCGGCCAGTCCGGACCCCGGCTGAGGTGCCTCGTTTTGCCGCGAACCTCACCATGCTCTGGCAGGACCTCGACCCGTACCAGCGGTTCGAGGCCGCGGCCGCTGACGGATTCAGGCACGTCGAGATGCTCTTTCCGCACGAACTGGACGAGGAGCGCCTCGCCAAGGCCCTCCAGGACCTCGAACTCGAGATGGTGGTCTTCGATCCCGCGCCCGGCGACTGGGCGGGCGGTGAGCGCGGCCTCCTCGCCCTTCCGGGTCGTGAGGAGGAATTCGCCACCACCCTGCGCGATGCGATCGAGCTCGCAACCCGAATCGGCACCTCGAAACTCAATGCGTTGGTGGGAGTTCCGCCCGCGGGCGTGAGCAGCGACCAGGCGCACGCCACTGCGCTGGCGAATCTCCACTCGGCAGTTCCCCTCGTCAACGAGGCGGGCATCACGCTGCTCGTCGAGGCCATCAACAACATCGACATGCCGGGTTACTGGGCGAGCACCGTAGCCCGAGCCGCCGAGCTGGTGGCGGCCGTCGACGATCCGGGTGTTCGCCTGCAGCTTGACCAATACCACGCGGCGATGGCCGGCGAGGATCCGCTCGAGTGCCTGCGAACCCATTTCCCGCTCGTCGCTCACGTCCAGATCGCCGACGTGCCAGGACGCCACGAACCGGGGACCGGGTCAATGCCCATCGCCGACTTCCTGCGCGAGCTCGACGTTCTCGGGTATGCGGGCTTCGTCGGCCTCGAATACCGCCCTCTCGTCGATACGGAGTCCAGCTTCGTGTGGATGCGCACGATGGATTGGGAGCAGAACTAGGTCTCGACGCGAGCGTCGCGGGTGAGCATCCCTTCAATTACCCGTCGTGCCGCCCTGCGCAGGAGAGCGCGCGCATGCAGCTTCGGGTCGACACCCGGATCGATGTCCGAAAGCGAGATGGCCGCACTGAAGAGTTGCGGCAGCGGTTCGAGGACTGCCCCGGCGATCGCGATGCACGGCACCCCGCGAGCCGCCGACCGGGCGGCCACCTCGGCGGGCGCTTTGCCTTGCGGCGTCTGGCTATCGAGACAACCCTCGCCGGTGAGAGCCACGGTCGCCGTGCGCAACGCAGCATCGAGCCCAACCAGGTCGCAGACGATTGGAGCACCTGGTTGCAGCCGAGCGCCCGCCAGTGCAAGCCCGAATCCGCAACCGCCCGCCGCCCCCGACCCCGGAAGCTCGACCACATCACCCCGCCCCAGGCCCTCTGCCACGCGGGCGAGATGGGTCAGCGCTCGCTCGAGGCGAACGACCTCGGCCGGTGAGGCGCCCTTCTGGGGCGCGAACACCCGCGCAGAACCCTGCGGACCGAGCAACGGGCTCCGTACGTCGCAGGCAACCTGTATCGAGCATCCCGCCAGCGCCCGCTGCGCGGCGGAGAGATCGATCGCGTCCAGTGCTTCGAGCCCGGCTCCGCCGGCGCCGATCTCCTGTCCGTCAGCCCTTGTCAGGTGCGCACCCAGTGCCTGGAGCAGGCCGGCGCCTCCGTCCGTGCAGGCGCTGCCGCCGACTCCAACGACGATCGTTCGTGCTCCGGCGTCGAGCGCAATCCGGATGAGCTCGCCGGTGCCGCGCGATGTTGCATGGAGGGCGTCGGGCGCACCGGGCGTCAGGCGGCGAAGACCGGAGGCCTCCGCGAGCTCGACCACGGCTGCATCCGGCCCGATCCACCCGAGCCGTGCCGCGACCACCGCCCCGGTCGGGCCGGTGACCCGATGCCGTGTGACTCGCGCTTCCGACCCACGCGCCCGGAGGAGCACATCGAGCGTGCCGTCGCCCCCATCGGCGACCGGCAACGCAATCGCGTCGGCGCCGGCGTCGCGAGCCCCGCGCACCATCGCCGCAGCAGCGGCGGCCGCACTGAGGGTTCCCTTGAAAGCGTTTGGCGCGCAAACCGCAAGCTGGCGGCTCAGACGCATCCGCGACGCTGAGAACGGAACCGGCTGGTCCACACACTGCATGGTGCGGAATCGGCGGCTCCAGACGGCGATCACAATGTGCCCGTGACCAACCGGGTCGTTGTTGCGGGACTCGGCGCGGCATTCGTCGCGGTGTCGACTGTGGCTCCGCTCGTCCTCAAGACGACACCATCCGACCTCGACCTGTTCTTCTGGCCCTCAGCCGAAGCCGCCGTGACCGGTCATCCCCTGCTCATCTATTCGGCGCAGGCCCACGGGATCTCCTACAACGACAACGGCCCGCTCGGGCTGATTCCACTGCTCCCCGCAGCGGCGCTGGCCAACGCGCTGGGTTGGGCCGGAAGTCTGGTCGGGCGCGCGGCTCTCACCGGAGCCATCACATCGATGGTCGTGCTCCTGCTCGCGTTCCAGGCGGCCCGGTACACGGGAAGTGCAGTGGGTGATAGCCGGCGTCAGCGGGCCGTGGTTGCAGCGGTGGTGCTTGCGCCGGCTTTGTGGATCGCGATCCTTGACTATGGACACGTCGAGCAGCCGCTCGAACTGTGCCTGATCCTGCTCGCCGCCACCTGGGCACTCAGGGAACGAAATGCGTTGACTGGTCTTGCTCTTGGCGCAGCGGTGCTGATCCGAACCATCGCCGGATTCGCCGCCATACCCCTCGTGCTCGCTCCTCTGGCGGCGCGACGGATTCGGCCCTCCGCGGCGTGCGTTGCGACCACCATCATCACCATCGGCGTCGGGCTCGCACCGTTTCTCCTCGCCGACGAGTCGACCACCGTCCATGCACTGTTCACCTATCGCGGCGGGCTGCCCATCGGCGGCGGGTCATTCTGGGTCATCGCGAAAGACGCATCGTGGGCAGGGCTCATCGGCGAAGGTGACGTGTATCTCGGCGCTGCGGTAGCAACGGCCCTGGTCGCCATCACACTGCTCCGCAAGCCCATGCTCGGAACAACGCACCTCGGCCTGATGGGACTCCTCACCATCGCCTCATGCTGCTTTCCGCTGCTCGCCAAGAGCGTCTTCCCGTATTACCTCGCCGAGCCGTACGTCTTCGCCTCCATCTGGTGGCTCGCCCGCCCCGGAAGGGCGATCAGCTGGCGCGCGCTGGTCCCGCTGCTGCTCACCGTCGATGTGTTCATCGTGAAAGCGGCGCTGCAAGCGCCATTCAGCACGTGGGGTGCCTTGGGGGGTGTGGCATCATCGGCGGTGCTGGCCGGTGCGGTGACGCTCGTGATGTTCGATCTGCTCCGATCGCCAGTCGCTGTGGATGCATCGCAACCGCTCGGTCGACGACTCCTCCATCACGAGCTCCCCGCAATCCAGAAGGCGAAATAGTTGGCTGCGGTGCATCGCCATTTTCTCCTCCTCGGCTCTGGTGAATTCGAGCCGTGGGCAGCTGAGGCCGAGCAATTCGCACTCTCGAAAACCACGGGGAACGGCTCGGTTGCCATCATCGCAACCGCGAGCGGACGCGAGGGCGACGCGGTATTCGAGCGTTGGCTGACCCTGGGGCTGCATCACTACGAATCGCTCGGCATCATCGGGCAGGCGTTGCCCGTGCGCACGCGTGCCGACGCTTTGGACGTGAGTACCGCGAAACTGCTCGACGACGTGAGCATGGTGTTCTTCAGCGGCGGGAGTCCGAAGTACCTGGCGCAGACGTTGGCCAGGACTCCCGTGTGGGACGGGGTGCAACGCCTGCTCGACAGGGGCGGCGTCTTCGCCGGATGCAGCGCCGGCGCAATGGTCGCGGGCGCCACCGGGATTGGCTTTCCGTTCGCCAGCGGGCTCGGTCTGCTGCCGGCGACGGCGGTCGGTGTTCCGGCCGCTCCCGCCGAGAGGAGGGTCAGGGTTTCCTGGCAACGACCGTTGACCCGCCGCTGACGGTGGTTGCTTTGGTGGCGCTGCCCGAGGTGGCCGGCGCGGTCGAAAGTGCGCTCGATGCCACCCGCGAGACACCGTCATCACCGGTGACGCTGTCATCCGCTACTGGCGCAATCGTGGCGACGGCCGTGGACGTGGTCCCCGTCGTCGCGTTCTGAGCGATGAGAAAGCCGGCGACACCGACCCCGGTGACACCGGCTGCCGCGACGGTCGCGGTGATCCGGCGGCGCAGGCGAAGTGCCCGGTCGCGCCGCTCGGCGCGGCTCGGAACTGTCGACGTCTTCATGTCAATGCCTTTCATGCCGTGAACGATGTCTGCATCACACGGTGCGTCGGATCCCTTGTGACCAAGTAGGGGTTTGCTCCGAAATTGCTGGGAAACATGCACCGAGGACGATCTGCAGGCGGCGGTGATGCACCCAAACCGGGCCGCATTCCCCGCCGGCGTCCGCAATTCGCCACCGCGCCGAGCACACCGGCAATGGAGCCGATGCGTAATCATGGACCCGAAATGATCTCGAAACGATGCTTTGCGGCCGCGTTCCTGTTCACCTTGACGGCGTGCTCTCCTGCGGCTTCGATCGTGGCCGCTCCGAAGGCGAGCCCGTCGGCCCAGGCGACCGGTACGCCGGTTCCCACGTCGACCCTGCCGCTTCCGCCACCGCCGAGCCGGCTGCCGGGTGCGTCATTCGCGCTTCCAGCCCTTCCTCCCGGCGTGGCGTTCACAGGCAAGCTGCTCATCGCGGATCGCGGCAACGGCCGCATCATCGAGATCAACGCGAGTGATGCCGTCGACTGGGTCTTCCCACGTCCGGGCCAGAAGCTGCGAGTGCCATTTGGAGCACCTGACGACGCCTTCTACACGGCCGATGGCAAAACGATCATCGCCAACGCCGAAGGCCATCAGACGGTGACGGCAATCGACAGGGCCACGGGAACGATTCTCTGGCAGGTCGGGAAGTACAACGTGCGCAGCAGCGCCGTCGGCTACTTCAACGAGCCGGACGACGCGGTGCCTCAACCCGATGGAACGATCTGGGTCGCCGACATTCGCAACTGCCGGCTCGTGCATCTGAGTGCTGCCGGAGCGTGGCTGGGAACCATCGGGAATCGCTCGTGCCGCCACAACCCGCCGACGAGCTTCGCCGAGCCCAACGGCGCGTTCGCCACTCCGGGCGGGTCATTGATCGTCACCGAAATCGGCGGGAGTTGGGTGACCTCCCTGGTGCCTGGCGGCTCGGTGGCGTGGTCGGTGCGCGCGCCGGTGCGCTATCCGTCCGACGCGATGCAGATGCCCGGTGGATCGGTGCTCCTGACCGATTACTCGCACCCGGGTGCCGTCGTCCGCCTCAGCACCACCGGCAGGACCCTGTGGGATTACCGGCCGTCGGGCGTCGCCGAGCTCAACCACACGTCAATCGCGCTGCCGCTCGCAAGCAATCGCATCGCGATCTGCGATGACTTTGACAGCCGGATCGTTGTCGTCGATCCAACGACCAACAAGGTCATCTGGACATTCACGGGATCCGGCTCATCTCGCCTCTTCTATCCCGACGGCATCGACTACGAGCCGCCGCAGTGAGCGGGGCGCCGCGACGAGACGGCGCAACGGTCCCTGCGTGACGCGGCGCGTACCCGGGAGCGCCTCGCCATACCATCGACTCGCTGCCGCCTCGATCGTCACGGCGTTCACGGCGCTGGTTGTCGCCGCCTGCTCGAGTCCCGCCAGCCACACCCCGGCAGGGCACACGCCCAATCCATCGACTCCCCCACCCAGCGCGGCGACGACTGCAACGCCCACGGCGATGGCCGTCACCACCCTGGCCGGCTGCGCCGCACCCGTGAACCGGACTGCACTGCACGTGATCCACCACTTCAGCGTCTCGCCCGATGACATCACGGTCGACGCCACCGGCCGTCTCTGGGTGACTGCTCGTGAGGCCGGCGAGTTGATCGGCATCAACCAGGCTGGGGGCGCCGTCACCACGGCGACGGTCACCGGCGGCCCCGAAGGTGTCGCCGTCACAACATCAGGCACCTACGTCGCGCAGCAGAACGTCAACACCGTCGAACAGGTGACGCCGCAGCATCGCGCCGTCGTGGTGTTGCCAAACCCCACGAGCAATGCGGGGATCGACGGCATATCGATCGGCGCGTCGAGCCAGACGCTGCTCGTCCCTGACAGCCCCGTCGGCACCCTCCTGCAGGTGTCGCTCACTGGAGCCCCCAACCCGCACGTGATCGCGACCCACCTCGGGCGGCCGGTGGCCGCTGCCGCGGGCCCTGCGGGAGTCATCTACGTCGCAAGCGAATCGTCGCCCGGCCTCGTCATGGTGACAGCCGGTGGTGCGGTGAGCAAGATCGGTGCGTTTTCCGACCTTGACGAGGTCGTCGTCTATGCCGGACTGCTGTATGTCACCGACTTGACTCGTCACGACGTGGTTGCCGTCGACCCAAGGACTGGAGCCTCGGTCGCCCTCGCCGTGAATCTGCCGGCGCCGCAGGGGCTGGCGGTCACCGCACAGGGGATGCTCGAGATCGTCGATGCCACCACCGACACGTTGTATTCGCTCCCAGCCTGCGGCGTTGCATAGCGACCGCCGGCGCGAGGGTCATCAGACCACGGTCACGATCAGCGTCACGACGGCGGCGCCCATGAGCATCGTGGCAATCCACACCAGCGCAGCGCTGAGATTTCCGCTGCGGTGCTCGCCCATGACCCGTCGATCACGAGCCAGGAGCGCGATCAGCGCGAGAACCGGCGGCGCGACCACTCCATTGATGATCGCCGTCACCACCAGGGCCTGAATCGGATCGATGTTGAGGGCGCTCATCACCAAGCCACCGGCGAGCGCCAGCACGATGAGCGCATAGAACGTCGGACGCGCGTGCGGCGTCTCGCTGAGCCCGCCGCGAAAGCCAAAGAATTCCTTGACAGCGTATGCGGCGCTGGCGGTGAGCACCGGGATCGCGAGCAAGCCGGTGCCGATCATGCCCAGCGCGAAGAGCATCGATGCGAAGGGTCCGGCGAGCGGCTTCAGTGCCTGCGCAGCCTGCTGCGCTGTCTGGATTCCGCTGTGCCCCGACGAGTGCAGCACCGTCCCGGACGCCAGGATGATGCAGTACATGACCAGCTGGGAGAAGAACATGCCGACCGACACGTCGATCCGCGCCGCGCGCAACTCTTTGCGCGTGGTGCCGCGCCGCTCCTGCTCTGTTGTTGCCCCAGCAGCCTTCATCTCGTCCACCTCGCTCGACGCCTGCCAGAAGAAGAGATACGGACTGATGGTCGTGCCGAGGATCGCCACCACGATGCCGACAAAGTCCCTGTTGAGTTCCAGGTGCGGAATGAAGGTCGCTTCGGCGGTTGCCAGCAGCGGGGGGTGGACGATGATCACCGTGATGACGTAGGCGAAGAGCGCCAGCGTCAGGTATTTGAAACAGCGAAAGATGGTCGAATAGGAGAGGCGGAGCTCCAGCACCCCGATCACGAGCGCTACCGGCACGAGGAGCCACACCGGTTGCACGTGGCTGCCGGTCAGGAGCGATCCACCTGCCGCGACGGCGCCGAGGTCGGCTCCGACGTTGATCGTATTCGCACAGAAGACCAGGACGATGCATGCACCGACCAGCACCGTCGGGAACTTGCGCCGGAGCGAGGTGCCGAGGCCGACGCCCGTCTGCAGCGCGATGCGTGCGCAGGCCTCCTGCACGGCGATCATCAGCGGGAAGGTGAAGATGGCCAGCCAGAGCGTCCCGAGACCAAACTGGCTCCCGGCCTGGGAGTAGGTACCGATGCCGGAGGGGTCATCGTCAGATGCGCCGGTGACGAGCCCTGGACCCAGCAACTGGAGGAACCCGAGCGGACCCCGGCGGCGCGCCTCGTCAAGCCCGCTCCGTCCCGCCGGCGACGCGCCCGTGGCGGCCTCGTGACCGCGAGCTTTGGCAACACCCTTCGCAGACGGCTCGTCGGGAAGCGGACTGACACGCGCCACCGCCGCGCGGATGGGATCAGGTCCCTCGTCGGCGGGCGGCTCCGCCCCGTGCATGGCCATTCGGTCTGGGAGCCGCTCGCGCTGTGCCTACACGGCCTCGAGGCGGCCTGCCCGGAACTCGTAGCGAGACACTAGCGCTCTCGCTGGATGCGCAGGAGCCGCTGATCCAGGCCGGCCTCCCGGACCGCGTCGCCTCTCATGGTCTTGAGGGCGGACTCGGTTCGCTCCAGCAACACTGTGGTCAGTTCGATCAGATCCCGGTAGACGCGGACCCAGCGCACGCCGTCGGCAGGATCTGTCGACTCCGGATCCTCGCCGGGGAGCAAGGTCTCGCGATCGACCGCCTGGGCGAGGTCGTTCGCCATATGCGGGGGTTCGCCGGCAGCCGCGCACCCCGACCTGGTCATCACAGAATCGCCGATGACGACGCTAGATGACATGGAGCAGCAAGAGAACGATGAGAACGACAACGACGCTGCCCACACCGCCACCCCAGTAGTACATGGCCACTCCTTTATGGTGTGTCGCTAAGCAAACATTATAGCGAGCCTACCATGTTGTCCCTCGAAACAGCGTTGCAACAGCGTTCCAGGTGACCGGCGTGTAACACCGTTTCGCGAGATGTCGGATAGCCCGACCCACAGGGCGAACGCCTGCGCTTCATTAGGGGTCGTCGGGCGGCCTTCCGGTCGCCCATTCACGAGGAGATCGCTGCATGGGGACGCCGGAAAGGCCCGCGGCTGGCGGAGACAGCGGTCAGCGCCGGTCTTCGATGAGCCAGCTCTTCCGCCGCAATCGGCATGACGAGACGGGGTTGCCGCCGACCCTCGTGGTCGTGCCGAATACGGGAATCCTGTGCAACTTTCCCGACTGCACGAATGAGACCGCCCAGCCCTGCGCCTATCGCGACGGACGGGGCCGCGCCTGCCGAGCCGCCTACTGTCCGGAACACGGGACCGCCGTCGAGGGCAAACTCTATTGCCGGCGCCACGCCGGTGTGGTCCGGGCTGTCGGTGCCGAGGCGACCCCGAGCGGCGGGCTGCCGGACGTCGACAACCGAGCGCCGTCACTGGTGAGCTGGATCGCCCGCGACCTCGATGCCAACGTCCGCAGGCTGCTGTCCAGCGCCGCCCGCACTGGAGAGAGCGTGATCGCGGATGAGACCGTGCACGTCGCCCGTGACTTCAACCGGAAGGCACGATGGGAGCAGAGCTGGAGGCTGGTGGATCACACCGGGGTGATCCTCAAGGTCACGATCCAGGTGCTCGAGGAGAACGACTCGCTGGTGCGCGTTCATGTCGGGAGTGGCGTGATCGCCGACGGTGTTCCGCCCTGGATCGTGCGCCGCGCCGAAACCAGCGACATGGCATCGGACACCGCCCAGCGGCAGCGCTTCTACCAGTGGCTCGACGAAAGCATATTCATGGCCGTGGATCGCTTTCGAACTGAGCGCCAGCGCTGAGCTGACCGCCGGCCCGCCCAGCGGCCGTCAGCGCGCAAACGTCGGTGAGGGGATTCCCTCGAGCTCGCCTGACGTGACCGGGCCCGCTTCGCGTCCAGGGACGTAGACGGTCACCGCACCGGCGCCGAGACACCGCCATCCTCCCGCGTCCCAGAGTGCGCAGGTGCGCTCGTCGATGCCGATCAGCACCGCGTCGGGCAGGGCAGCGCGCGCCGACGGATACCACTTCGCGCCGAAGGTGTTGTGATGCGGGAGGACGGCGGCGTTCGGGACCACAGCGAGCCCGGGCGCCGGGCGGCGCTGCACGTGCCCCGGGAACGACTGCCGGACCAGGGTCACCGCGCAGAGCCCCATCGCGCCCGCCGACGATCCGGCCAGCGCCGCGCCATCGCGCCACGCCTCGACGATGGCGTTGCCGACCGGACTGTCCCTCAGGACGTTCGCCACCAGTCCCGGGTCACCGCCCGGCAGATAGATGAACCCGGCTCCGAGAGCGGCCTCGGCGAGCGCCGGGTTGTGCGCTTGGGCACTTGTGTAGACGGCGAGTTCTGCGACGTCCAGGCCGAAGCGCTGAAACCACGTCTGCGCCGTCCGGACCGCCATGTCCGGGCGCGACCGCGCCGCGGCCGTGGCGACCACGTATGCGGGCCCGCGTGCGGCGGCCGCGAGCAGCGCGTCATGGGGCTCGTTGCCAGGATGAAACTCATCGCCGCCGACGAGCCCGAGGACCCCCGCCCCTCGCTCAGCGCTGCCCACGTCCCGATCATGCACCCGGGGCGCACGTCCACGAGGCACCCGGCATAGCGAGGGCCGGGCATCCGCTTACCGAGCCAGTGGCGCCGTCTCCGCGAGGTGTCCGGCGACGTCGACGGGCGTCTTCGCGAGCGTTTGACCCCAGCGGAGGGCACGCTCCGCCTCGCCGGCGATGAGCTGGTTCTCGCGATTGACCAGGAAGCTCTCGTCCTCAGCGATCAGCGTGGCACCGCTGCGCTCGAGCCGGTGGCCAATGCCCTTCGACGCACGCCCAGTGAAGATCGGTGGGGCGTCGAGGCGGGTGTCGAATGCCGCGGCAGGCTTGTGGTGCAGTGAGCCGAGGTCACTGAGCCAATCACGCAGCCCAGGGCCTGCTGCCGAAGGATCCATGCTCAGCAGCGACCCCGGCTTGAGCGTTGCGTCCAGAGCGCCCTTGCGCGTGGCCTTCCGGCTCAGGCTGTGGGCATGGGTGGGACCGCCGACGACGAGCAGGTCAGACCACGCAACCAGGTCGGCCGTGGCGTCGCGAACGGCGACCACTCGAATCTGATCCTCAGTTTGAAACCCCGCACCGATCCGGTCGGCGATGACGTGCGTATTGCCGTACATCGATTCGTAGACGATGAGTGCTCGCATGGATCTCACCTCGAAGTGGAGCGACTGTGACTACCACGAGCGTGCGTGTTACCGCGACGACCGACCAGTGCCGGTCGCCCCTACCTCGTGGGTCCTTCGTCTCTGCCAGCGCCGGCACCCGCCGGACTTGACTCAGGCGTTAGCAGATGTGCTGAAGTGCTGCTTCGAGACGCAGGTGCGCGTCAGCGTTCCGCCTCGCCTCGACGACCACTTCCCACATGACGCGGGACGTGTCTCGCTGCTGCAGATACGACTTGATCAACCGGCTTTCAGCGTGGTCTGCACGACGCTGCTGCCACCAAATCCAGGCCATCTGGGGGTTCCTTTCTAGACGCGTCCAGTCTACCTCGCCGGTTCCGCTTCCGAGTGCACTTCGGATGATTCAGGCCGCGCGCGGCTCGCCTTCCCCTAAGAAGCGACCGCCCGGCGCGACACCGGCTCCACGCGAAGCGCTCCTGCTGCGTCGGCTTCACTCACGCGGCTCCCGCCTGCGCGTTTTGCGCGGTACATCGCGGCGTCTGCCGAGGCGAGGCGGTCTGCGGGATTTTGCCCGCTCTCCACCGTGGCAAAGCCGACGCTGACGCTGCCGGGCATGCCGCCAACCGAGACCATCCGCACCGCGGCGACCACTCGATCGGCGACCGCGCGCGCCTGAGCGGCGGTTGGCTGATCGAGGATCGCGCAGAACTCGTCGCCCCCGGTCCTCGCCGCGATGTCGCTGCCGCGGACCGAGCTGCGCAACGCCTGAGCAACACCCCGGAGCAGCTCGTCGCCCGCGGCATGGCCGGCCTTGTCGTTGACGCGCTTGAGGGAGTCCACATCCATGGACAGCAGGACGTAGCGTGCGTCGCGTGGCATCGTGGCCAGACGGTTGTTGAACTCGCGGCGATTTGCCAGGCCGGTGAGCGCATCGGTCGTCGCCTCGGCAGCGTGTTGCATGGCTCGCGACAAGGCAAGGCTGACGATGGTCGAGAACGAAGTGAGCTGCTCACCCTGGGCCGTGCTGAACGGCCTCCTGTCGTGACTGGTGACCGCAAGAACACCGTTGATCCCCTCGGCGCGGATGCCGATGGCGACGCCGTTGGTGATGCGCAGGCTGGTGACGACATCGGCACCGCGTCGGTCCATCGACTCCGTGTCGATGTCGAAGAGACAGGCGGTGCCCTGGCTCAGCGCGCGCTCGAGGAGTGGGATGTCAGACGTGGCGAAGCTCGTTTCCGGGAGCTCGTCCTCGGGCTCCTGGTTGTAGTGCGCAATCAGCGACGCCGTCGCACCGTCGACCACGAAGAAGAAGGCTTCCTTGACCGACTCCTCCAGTGGGAGGATGAGGTGCGCCGCCGCCTGCAGCCCGATCTTCACGACGGCGTCGGGATCGAGCGTCGAGTAGAGTTCCGTCGCCGCCAGGTCGAAGGCCGCACTCTGCTTGATCATGGTCTCGCGAGTCTTGATCATGGTCTCGCGAGTCTCGAGAGCCTGCGCCAGGTCGTTGCGGAGCCGGCGTATCGCATACGTGATCAGGCAGCACACCGCCGTCCAGACGAGGAGCGGTTGTGCGATCGACCCGCCCGTGATCTCTCCGAACCGGTACGCGACGGCGAGGATGGCCGCGGCCGCCCCCGCCGTCGCAACCGCCATCTCCCAGGGCCGGCCGTAGAGTGCGTTCCAGAGGATCGGCAGGAGCAGCAGCGCAACCAGCGACATGTCGACCGACCCCTTGCCCGCCATGAGCGCCCCCACCACCGCCACGAACAGCAAGGAGGTGCATGGCGAGAGCAACCGCGGCCACCGATCCCATGGCACCGCCAGCACCAGCGCGTAGGCGGCGATCGCGCCGAGTAATCCGCCGACGACCCACGCAACCGACCCAAATCGGTAGGGATACAGCGCGATCGCGCTCGCAATCGCGAAGGTCATGAGGAATGGCCGCGTCCGGCCCACCAAGCCGTCGCGGCGGAGGGGATGGCTTTGCATCGACATCCGGGCAGCACCTCGTTGAGCGCCCGCCGGCAGCTCGGGTTGATCCAGTCTCAGTATGCGAGCGGCGGGAAGACCCGTCCAGGGTCGTTGGGCGTCGATCACCCATCCAAACGACCCAACCTTGGCCACAGCCGTTTCGTGGGTTGGGACCAAGGTCATCCGAACTCTCGGCTTCCGCCTCTAGTCGCCGATCGGCACCCGATGGATCCTGGGAGGTAGTCGCCACCGGCTATTGGAGGTACCGCCGTGACCAAGGAGATTCATGCGTACCGGGTGTGGGCGGTCCGCAACGGCGAGCGCACACTGGAGGTGCGTCTCGACCAGCCGAACGGACGGCGGATTGCGATCGAGCGTGTGACCGCACTTCGAGCAGATCCCCAGGTCGGCGAGATCGAGATGCGGGAGCACCTGGTGCTCTACGGAGAATCGACGACGCCGACGACGCGACGCACGAGCCTGCGCTGGCTTCGCGCTCGATCCGGGCGCTGGTATCAGCTGCCGGACGGGAACCTGCGAATCCATCCGTTCGGAGAACCGGCCGCCCCACGGCGCTCCAGCGAGACGCCGGCAGCAGCACGCTCGCGGTCCTGAACCGCTCGGCGCGGCCGAGCCTCGGCGCGCTGGGAGCGGGATGGACTCAGCTCCGACTCGCGCCTGCCATCGCCGCGACGTGGGCGCCGACACGGATCTCAGGGAGATCCCGAAGCGTGTTGTGGACCGTGCAGTGACCGATCGCCCGCTCGACCGCAGCGACGCGAGCGGGCGACGTGCCTGGAGGAAGATCAACATCGAGGTCGATCGTTGCCACCCGCCACGGGGCCGCTGCGCTCATCGTCCAGGTGCAGTGGACACGCGGCCCTCCGTCGGAGGATCCGAGCCCTCGGCGCGCGTAGTGCGAGACGCACGACGCGAGCGACGCGACGAATAACTCCACTGGGGTCGGTCCGGCATCGTCACCGCCGTCGCACCGGGGTTGATCCACCAGGAATTGGTGGCCCCGCACCGTGACCCGGTGGCGATCGCCACCGGTCCAGACGACGGTCAGTTCCTTCGCGGCCTCAGGTGAAGATGATGTGACCACCGGCGGCCTTCTCATAGAACTCGCCGACGGTGATGATGTCGTCCACCTGGGGAATGAAGTCTTCCCTGGTGAGCCCGAAGAGGTCGACGGACGCCTTGCACGCGAACAGTCCGCAACCGGTGTCGGCGATCATCTCGATGAACTCGGGGATCGACGGGATGTCGAGCTTCTCCATCTTCGAGCCGAGATAGTGCGTCATCACCGATGACATCCCCGGCACACCGCCCAGCCACGTGACCAGGTGCAGTCCGGGATTCCCGACTGTCGCGATCTTGATGTGCTCATGGCGCGCCTTGTGAATGGCGTCGAGGCCGAAGAACGTGAAGAACAGGTTGGCGGTGATGCCTTCGGCGCGAGCACCGTTTGCCATGATCAGACCGGGGTAGATCCCGTCCAGCGACCCTTTGGAGACGACGATCGATACCTTGTCGATCTTCGCGGGCATAAACTCCGCGGACTCGGTGTGGGGTTGCAGCAGTGCGGTGGTCATTGACGTCTCTCCTTGAACAAATCAGCGTCGGAGCAGTCAGATGCAGCCACGAGGCTTGGGGATGCCGGCAATCCGCGCCGCGACCTTCGCGGGCCCCTTGGGGAAGAGTTGGTACAGCTCCTTGATGGAGACGCCCGACGTCTTGCCGAGCACGCGCACGGTGGGTCCGGTTCCCTTGGCGAAGTATTCGCTGCGCATGAAGTTGATGACCTGCCAGTGCCGGTCAGTCAGTTGGTCGATGCCCTCGCGCGCGGCGAGCGCGGGGACCATGTCCTCCCTCCAATCCTCGGGGTGCAGGAAGAAGCCCTCTTCGTTGAGGGCGAGATCGATGACCGGGAGCGATACGACGGACATTGCGTGCCTCCTCTAACCCGTCACCGAGGTTGCGTGGTGCTTGCCTGCGGCGGGCATCTCCGACGAAATCCCCGGAATCGAATGTCCGGGAAGCAGTGCGTGCCAGTAGAACCATTCGAACATCAGCTTGCCGAGGTGGTTGAGATGGGATTCCCTCAGCAACGGCAGGCCGACCGGGCCCGGGTAATGGCCGGGAAGCGGCTCGGTGTCATAGTTGAAATCGATCAGCACCGCCTTGCCGAAACCCGTCTCGATGAAGCAATTGGCGTGGCCGTCGTAGCTCGCGTCGAGGCGCTCTCCGGCGAGGAATCGACGGATGTTCTCGGTCACGACCTCTCCCTCGAAGTGAGTGACCGAGCCGGCTTTCGACACGGGCAGTCCTGCGGCGTCCCCGATGACGAAGACGTTCGGAGCGACTGTGGACTGCAACGTCTGCATATCCGTCGGGATGAAGTGCAACTCGTCGCCCAGGCCGTCGGAGCGGCCGACGTAGGCAGCCCCGCCATGGAGCGGCACCACGACTGCGAGGTCGAACGGGACCTCACGATCGTCGTACGACACCAGGCGGCCCGCGTCGCCGTCGACGGTCCCGGTATTGAACTCGGTCACGACCTCGATTCCCTTGGCCGCGAGGAGCTCACCGAGGCGCTGCGACGCGACCGGCTTGGTGAACGCGCCGTCGAGCGGGGTGACGTATGTCAGCGCCACGGCGTCGCGGATCCCGCGCTCGCGGAAGAACCAGTCGGCGAGGAAACAGAACTCGAGGGGCGCCACCGGGCACTTGATGGGCATGTCCACGACGTTCACGACGATGCGTCCGGCGGTGAACGTGGCGAGCGCATCGCGCAGAGCGCGAGCTCCGTCGAGCGAATAGAAGGTGAACATGTTCGGCCTGGCGCCGGAGACATCCAGCCCCTCAGTCTCTTCCGGCATCAGCACCGCGCCGGTGGCGATCACGAGCACGTCGTACTCCGCCGTGCGACCGCCCGAGAAGTGCACGCGGCTGCCCGCGATGTCGACGCTCTCGACGACCGCGTCCATGTACTCGATACCGTGATGGAGCTGACGGTCGCGTGGCCGGATCAGGTGATCGGGCTCTGCCAACCCGAAGGGAACGAACAGCAACCCCGGCTGGTAGATGTGGTGGTTATTGCTGTCCACCACGGTGATGTCCATCGACTCCGGGAGGGTGCGGCGCAGCCGGTTGGCGGTGATGGTTCCGCCGGTCCCGCCGCCGAGGATCATCACGTGTCTTGGAGCGCTCATGGCACCAACACCGTGGCACCGGCTGATCCAAGGCGACAAGTGCCGAAGCGCCTTAAACCCGTGTGACGTTAGGCCCTCAGGGCGGACGCAGCGAAGCTCCGTGCGACGACACCCGCAGACCGCCGCGCGCTGCCGGGCGTTAGTGCGCCACCATGATCGGGACCTTGGCCACGTGGATGAGCTTGTTGGATACGCTGCCAACGAGCATGCCGGTCAGGCTGGAGAGTCCGCGTCGGCCGACGATGATCAGATCGGCGCCGTTCTCCTCAGCCGCCTCGATGATCGCGCGGGCGACGTCCCGCGTCTGGGCCTGGAGGAGCCGGCCCGTCACCGTGATGCCCTTTGCCTTCAACCGCTCGACCGCCTTGTCGACGACGGCTTTGGCCTCATCCATCAGCTCGAGGTCGGGAGCCATACCCGCCTTCGACGGGATGAAGTCGTGCTCGTGCACGTGGACGACCTCGACCGCGCTGCCTGCCTTGGCGGCCAGCCCCTCGGCGGCGGCCAGCGCTGCCTCCGAGAATTGCGAACCATCGACTGCGACGAGAACCTTCTCGAACATTGCCGGACCTCCGCGAAAGAGCCCAACGCGGCCCTCCGCCACGCGCGGTGCGGAATCGCATCGCACTGCAATCATGGCGACGCGTTGTGGGCGACCGCTAGGGTCAAACGTCACGCTGCATATGGCGAATCGGCACGCCCCACGCTGTCTGTGGTCGGGACTCCGAGCGTGTCAGGCGACCGAGGCGCCGGGAATATCGCGGCCGGTCGGTGGCCCTGATTGCACCGGGTAGATCCGCAGCGGCCTGGTCTCGTCGAGCCACTTCCGAAGCGCTTTGATGAACGGCTGGGTCGCCTCCAGCTGCGGGAAGTGACCGCAGTGTTCGATGACGACCACGCGTGCGTGCGGGAGCTCCTGGTGGGCGCGCCGAGCGTGTGCGACCGGAAAGACCCTGTCGTCCTTTCCCCACACGATGAGCACGGGGAATTCCGCGAGCCCGATTCGGTCGAGCGCCGACACTGACTGCCCGGCATAGTTGCTCGCGGAGCGCAGCGTCGCGAGGAACGCACGTTGCGCCCCGGGCTCCTCCAGGCCCTGCAGCAGCGCCTCGAACTCGCGCCGGTGCTGCTTCGGTCGATGGAAGAACGGGTCTCCAAGCGCCTGGCTCATGATCAGCCCGAGGAGATTGCGCGGCACGCGCATCCTGGGATGAAAGAGCACCCGCATCGCGCGTTCGGGAGCGAACGGGAGCGTGGCCGCGCGGAAGAGGAGATGCAGATCGCGTCCCAGCCCGGCGCTGGCAACCAGCCCGAGCCGGCCCACCCGCTCCGGGTACTGATACGCCAGGGTCATTGCGACGCCACCGCCAAGGCTGTGCCCGATTGCGGTCACGAGGTCGAGATGGAGCCGGTCGAGGACATAGCGCACCGCCGCGGCCTGGGTGCCCAGGGAGTAGTCGGTATCCGGCTTGTCGCTCCTGCCGCAACCCGGCAGGTCAAGGGCGATCACCTCGTAGCGGCTGGTCAGCGCGGGGATGACGCGGTCCCACGCCTGGGAGGAGTGCGCGATCCCATGCAGGAGAAGGATCGGCTCGCCCTTCCCGGATCTCCGGTAGAAGATGCGCGAGCCACCCGGTAGCTCGACGAAGCCCTCCGACTCCGATCCCTGCGTCATGCCGGCCTCCGACAAAGTGGGTGTGCACTCAGCCTACCGCGTCCAGGGTGGGGCGGGCAGTGCTGCGCGGTCAGCAACGCCGGGTGGTCACCCCTCCGGACGTCGGTTCAAGCAGCGGACTCACCGCCGAGTGCCATGTTCAACCGCACGATCGCGTCGTCCCACCGCTGCGTGTCGTTGATGCACTCACGCCGATGCTGCCCGGCACGCCGCTCGAGATACAGGCGAATCGCGTGGAGCTCGGCACGATCCGCTCGATGCTGCTGCCACCAGAGCCACGCCATCGGAGTTCCTCCAGGTGCTATCGGCTGTTTGCTTCCCGATCGACGGCTGCGGCGAGTGGGCAGCGTCCGGGCTCCATGCTCGTGACGGTCAGGGACACGCCCTTGCCATCAGCGCCTGATCTCCCAACCAGATGGAGGCCGGCGCACAGGTAGGGCGGCGTATCGCTCACCGGACATGCGCCGTCGGCGGAGGGACCACTGCATTCGGCGAGGATCTCGTCGGTTGCCGGGTCGAGCATCACGAAGGATCGATCGGTTTCCATGGCCGGAGCATGACGTCACCCCCGGTGGCCGAACAGTGCCGAACGTCGCTGATGCGGAGGACCTTTGACCACGCGCCGGGAACCTAGCGGCGGGCTCTCGCCTCGCACGCGGCGGTCACGCCCCAGCCGCTACCAGGTGACCGCGATGTACTTGCTCTCCGTGAACTCGAGGAGACCGTCGTGGCCTCCCTCCCGGCCGAGCCCGCTCTGCTTCACGCCGCCGAACGGGGCAGCCGGGTCCGAGACCAGCGGGCGGTTGAGCCCGACCATCCCGAATTCGAGCGCCTCGCTGAAGCGCAGCCCACGCTGCAGATCGCGCGTATAGACATAGGCGACGAGCCCGTACTCGGTGTCGTTCGCCAGGCGCACAGCATCCTCCTCAGTGTCGAAGACGACCACTGGGGCGACCGGTCCGAAAACCTCCTCGCGAAGGATTGCCGCATCAGCCGGCACGTCGACAAGCACCGTCGGGGGGTAGAAGAATCCCGGCCCCTCGGGAATGGTGCCGCCGACCGCGAGCTGGGCGCCATCGCGGAGTGCGCCCGCCACGAGCGAGCTCACCTTGTCCCGGCCGGCAGCGTTGATCAGCGGGCCGAGTTGAACGCCCTCATTGAGGCCGGGGCCGACACGAAGCGCGCTCATGGTTTCGGACAGGCGGCGGCCGAACTCATTCGCGATGCCGCGCTGCACCAGGAAACGGTTGGCGGCCGTGCACGCTTCGCCACCGTTGCGCATCTTCGCCACCATGGCGCCGGCAACCGCGCTATCCAGATCGGCGTCGTCGAAGACGACGAACGGAGCGTTGCCACCCAGCTCCATCGAGCAGTTGACGATGCAGTCGGCCGCCTGCTGCAACAGGGCGCGCCCCACCTCGGTCGATCCGGTGAACGAGAGTTTGCGCACGCGGGGATCGTGCAGCATCGCGTTCACGACCGGCCCCGAGCGCCGCGACGGCACGACGTTGACGACACCAGCCGGGACGCCGGCCTCCATGAGCAGGGCTCCCATCGCCAGAGCGGTGAGCGGCGTGTCAGACGCCGGCTTGAGCACCACGGTGCACCCGGCCGCCAGTGCCGGTCCGATCTTGCGTGTTGCCATCGCGGCGGGGAAGTTCCACGGCGTGATCAGAATGCTCACGCCGATGGGCTGCCGGAGGACGAGGATTCTGTTGGTCCCCGCGGGCGCCATCTGGACGTGTCCCTCCGCACGCACCGCTTCCTCGGCATACCAGCGGAAGAACTCGGCGGCGTAGGCGACCTCGCCGCGCGCATCCGGCAGGGCCTTCCCGTTCTCCCGAACGATCAGTCTCGCGAAGTCCTCGGCGCGCTCGGTCATGAGCTCGAAGGTCCGGCGGAGCAGTTCGGCGCGCTGCCGGGGCGGGGAGGCCGCCCATCCAGGGAGCGCGTCGGACGCGGCGCTCACGGCCGCGAGCCCGTCCTCCACTGAAGCGTTGGCCACTGTTGCGATCACCTCGCCGGTGGCGGGGTCATCGACCTCGAACGTCTGGCTGTCGGACGCGTCCACCCAGCGGCCGGCGATCATCAGTTGCGTCGGCGCACCGACGGCCTCGGGACGAAGCACGGTGGTCATGACTGCATGGCCCTCTCGATGATGGTGACGATGCGCTCGACTGACGGAATCGCCATGTCCTCGAGCGCGTCTGCTGATGGGAGCGGGATGTGCGGCGTGGTGATGCGGAACGGCGGCCCGTCGAGGTAATTGAAGCACTCCTCGGCAACGATCGACACGAGCTCGGCGCCCCAGCCGCAGAGACGCGGATTCTCCTCCACCGTAAACAGCCGTCCCGTGGCCGACACCTCGCGCAGGATGGTCTGCGTGTCCAGGGGTACCAGACTGCGCACATCGATCACGCCGGCCTCGATGCCGCGCTGGGCGAGCTCCTCGGCGGCCGCAACCGCTCGTGGCACCATCGCCGCGAGGGCGACGATGGTCGCGTCCCCGCCGGTGCGCAACACCTTCGCCGAGCCAAGGGTGTCGACGATCTCTCCGTCCGCAACCTCGCCCTTGCTCGAATACAGGCCCTTGTGTTCGAAGAACATCACCGGATCGGGGTCGCGAACCGCAGCGGCGAAGAGGCCGATGACATCGGTGGGGTTCGACGGCGCGACCACCTTGAGCCCCGGAATCGCCATTGCCCAGTTCTCGACCGATTGCGAGTGCTGGGCCCCGAAGCGCAGACCGCCGCCGTTGCCCGATCTGATCACCAGCGGGAAGCTCACCTGACCCGCGGTCATGTATGAGCTCTTGGCGATCTGATTGGCGACGAGGTCCCAGCACACCGCAAAGAAGTCGGCGAACATGATCTCGGCGATGGGCCGGAGTCCGGTCATCGCCGCTCCCATCGCCGCGCCGAGGATCGCCTGCTCGGAGATCGGCGTGTCGCGCACCCGTTTCGGTCCGAAGCGCTCGAGCAACCCGACAGTGGCCTTGAACACTCCTCCGGCGCCGCCGACGTCCTCGCCGAGGAAGACGACATTGGGGTCCCGCTCCATCTCCTGCGTGATCGCCCGGGCGACGGCCTCGCGATAGGTCAGTTGCGCCATGACCATCCCCCATCCGACCAGACGTTGCGCATGAGGTCCTCTGCTCCAGGTGGCGGCGACGCCTTGGCATTGACTGTCGCCGTATCGACATCGCCGTCGGCGGTCTCCTCGATCGCGTCGAGGTCGGCTTCGCTGACGCCGCGGGTGACGAGGCGTGTCCGGTAGAGCACGATCGGGTCATACGCCTTCCATGCGGCCACCTCCGCATCCGGCCGGTACTTGCCCGGGTCGGCACGTGAATGACCGGAGCTGCGGTACGTGCGTGCCTCGATCAGCGAGGGACCGCCGCCACTGCGAGCCCGGTCGAGACTTTCGCGGGCGGTGAGGTACATGGCGTCCGCATCGTTGCCGTCGACGAGGATGCTCTCGAGGCCGTACGCCGACGCGCGATCGGCTGCCGGGTTGGCGACGGCGGTCACCGCGCGGATGGGCGTGTACTCCATATACATGTTGTTCTCGCACACGAAGACCACCGGCAGCTTCCATACAGCCGCCAGGTTCAGCGACTCGTGAAAAGCACCGATATTGGTGGTGCCGTCGCCAAAGAACGCGACAGCGACTCGTGGCTCGCCACGGTACTGCGCCGACCACGCCGCGCCGAGCGCGATGGTGAGGTGCGCGCCGACGATCGCGTACGACCCCATGACGCCATGGCTGACGTCGGTGAGATGCATCGATCCCCCCTTGCCCGAAAGCACGCCACACGAGCGCCCGAGCAACTCGCCCATGACACCGGTCATCGATGTGCCGCGCGCGAGGGTGTGCGCGTGTCCGCGGTAGGTTGCGAACGTGTAGTCCTGCTCCTCCATCGCCTCGCCGAAGGCGGCGGCGATGGCTTCCTGGCCCAGTGACAGGTGGCTGGTCCCTTTGACCAGGTTCTCCATGAAGAGGTCGTAGGCACGCGTCTCGAACTTGCGCATGCGCACCATCTGACCGTAGAGCGCGAGTTGCGTCGGGATGTCGACGGTGCCGTCGGGACGATGCAGCGTTCCCGGATCGATTCCGGGCGGGCCCGCCGTCGCAGGATCGTCAGTCGTTGATGTCATCGCTCTGCTCTCCTCTCGAACCGCATGTGCATGCCGGCTAGTACTTGTTGGTGACAAACAACTCCTCTGCCGGGAAGAGGGTCAGCAACGAGCAGCCGCTCGAGGTGACCACGACCTCCTCCTCGATCCGCGCCGCCGACTGGCCGTCGCTGGCCGGGCAGTACGTCTCGAGCGCGAACACCATCCCCTCGCGGAGCTCGATCGGATGCTCGAGCGAGTTGAGTCGGGAGATGATCGGCCGCTCGTGCAGCCCCATGCCGAGCCCGTGTCCGAATTGCAGGCCGAACGCGGCCATCTCGTTCTGAAATCCGAAGTCCGGCGCCTCCGGCCAGAGCCGGGCGATCTGATCCGTGGTGGTCCCCGGCTGCACCAGCTCGATGGCTGCGTCGATCCATTCCCGGGCGCGCGTGTACGCGTCGCGCTGCGCGGGGGTCGAACGCCCGACCGCGAAGGTGCGGTAGTAGCACGTCCGATATCCGTTGAAGGACTGGATGATGTCGAAATACGCCTGGTCACCGGGCCGGATGAGGCGATCCGAGAAGTTGTGGGGATGGGGATTGCAACGCTCCCCCGAGACCGCGTTGATCCCCTCCACGTCGTCCGATCCCATCTCGTAGAGGCGCTTGTTGGCAAGCGCGACAATCTCGTTCTCGCGCACCCCTGGCTTCAATGCCTCGGCAATGTCCTGATACACACCATCGACCATCGCAGCCGCAGTGGAGAGCAGCGCGATCTCGTCGGGCGACTTGATGAGCCGTGCATCGAGCATGACCTGCTGGGCATCGCGAACGTCGATGCCGACCCTGAGCAGCTCGAGCAGCATCGGCGTCTCAGCAATGTCGACACCGAGTGGCATGTTCGCCACCCCTGCGGCGGCGAGCTCCGACCGGATCTCCGCCACGGCGCGAGCGATCAGGCCCGCGTCGGGCGCAACCGCACCGCGCAAGCCCAGCATGCCCGCGCGGCTGTTCTCCGGCCGGATCCATGGCGCGTAGAGCTGGTGATGCCGGGCCGCCGATCCAAAGTCCCAGACGATCGGCTCTCCCGCGCGGGTCAGCAGTGCGTAGCGCGCGACCTTATCGCGGGCCCACTCGCCGATCATCGTCGCCGAGACATAGCGGATGTTGTTGATGTCGAACAAGAGCACAGCTCCGAGCTCGGAGGCGTCGAGTGCGGCGCGCGCGCGCGCCAGCCGGTAGGCGCGCAACCGGGTGAAGTCGACGCGCTCCTCGAAATCGACGTTCATCCGTCCAGGACTCGGCGGGACCCCGCTTGCGGTATCGCGGCTCATGACAGCAATCTCCTTTGAGCACCAGTCGAACTTCGGCGCGTTGCGGGGCACCCGGTCTCGACGGTGCGGTTCCTTATCCGAGCTGCTCGCTCATCCAATCCGCCATCACCGGTCGGTATTTGTAGGCGATGTTGTTGCAGACGTGATTGCCGTCCGGGTACATGAGCAGGGTGGCGTTCGGTGCCTCGCGTGCGATTCGTTCCGCCTGTGCGGGCGGGAAGAGGCGGTCGCGCGCGCCGTGGATCACGAGCAGCGGCTGCGTCACCTTGTCCAGGATGCCCTCGAGGTTGAGTCCATATGCCTTATCCCTCGCCTCGTCCTCGTTGGCGGACTTAGTGTAGAAGACGTAGCCGCCGCGCGTCAGTGGGTTGAGCGCGTCCCAGCACTCCCCCAGATTGTACGGACCGGCGAGGCCGACGACCGCACTGAGGCGAGGCTCGTGCGCCGCGGCACGCGGTCCGTAGATGGCACCCATGCTGATGCCCATCAATCCGATCAGCCCGAAGGTGGCGTCGAGCCCGATGTTCGCTAGGTGATCGAGCACCGGCGTGATCACCGTCTCCCAGTTCGGACGGATGGCGAACTCGACGGAGTTCTCCGATTGCCCGGGACCATCGATGCTGAGCGTCGCCATCCCGCGGCGCAGGAACTCATCCTCAATGCTGAACATCTCCTCCTTCGAGGAGTCGAGGCCGGGGACGATGAGCACGAGCGGTGGCGTTGTCACGCCTTTCGGGCGGCGCAGGTGACCGGGGATGACATGCCCCTCGAATGGGATGTCGAGCCGTTCCGCGGGCGGGTCGAGGTGGGGCAGCGCTCGCCGGTAGACCGCGACCGCCTGGTCGCGCAGGGTTGCGTGGAGAGCGAGGTCCTCGAACCACAGGAATTTGCCGAGGTGGTAGCACCACGCAGCTCGCTGGTAGGCTGCCGTGGCAGACACGGTGCGGCCGTGCTGCTCGGCCTCGCGTCCCAGCGCCTCGTGCACGCCGCCCATCTCGTGCCAGTTGAGGCCCCAGTCCGCCCACTCGGTGGTTCTGGCCAGAACGTTCTCGAAGTCGTTGACATCGATTCCGTTGGCGACGAATCGCGGCTGCCAATGATGCGCGGCGATCTGCACGCGGTTCATCTCGGAATCCATCAGACCGGCGCTCCAAGGAACAGGCGTCCGATCTCGCCGTTGCCGAGAACGCCAGCCCCGGTTCCCTCAAGGCGCACCCGGCCGCTTTCGAGAACGACGCCGTGGCTGGCAAGGCCGAGTCCCGAGCGCGCGTTCTGTTCCACAAGCAGGATGGTCCTGCCTGCCCTGTTCATGTCGCGGATCAGGTCGAACACGACCGTGTGAGTCTTCGGATCGAGGCCCATGGACGGTTCGTCAAGCACGAGCAGCTTCGGATCGAGCATGAGTGCCCGCGCGAACTCCACGATCTTCTGCTGACCGCCGGAGAGTGCGGCGACGCGTTCGTGCCGGCGCTCGGCCACGATGGGGAACGTCTCGCACACGGTGCGCATCCGGCGCTCCATCAGGGCTCGATCGGACAGCGTGTACGCACCCATGCGCACGTTCTCCCACACCGTCATGGTTGGAAAGAGACTGCGCTCCTGCGGAACCTGGACGATGCCGAGTTGCAGGATCTGACGCGGCGTCAGCCCGGTGATCGACTCACCATGAAAGCGCACGCCGCCGAGACGTGGCTTGATCAGGCCACTCACCAGCCGGAGAATTGTCGACTTGCCGGCGCCGTTGGGTCCGACGACGCATGTGATGCCGCCCTCATCGACGCTGAGGGTCAGCTCGTGGAGGACATCACCACCCCCATACCCCGCGGTCACGCCGTCAAGCTCGAGCAGTGCGCTCATCTACGACCCCAGATACGCGTCGAGCACGGCTGGATTGCCGCGGATCTCGGCAGGCGTGCCCTCGGCCAGCACCGCTCCCCGGTGCAACACGACGATCTGCTGGCACAGGCCCATCACGAACGGCATGTTGTGCTCGACCAGGAGGAAGCTGACGCCCTGCCGATTCAGCTCGAGGATGTGCTCGCCGATCCGCTCGACGAGCGCTGGGTTGACGCCGCCGGCCGGCTCGTCGAGCAGGACCAGTTGCGGTCGGGCCATCATCACCGCGGCGAGTTCGAGCAGCTTGCGCTGACCATACGAGAGCGAGCCGCCGAGCAGTCCGGCGACGTGACTGATGTCCATGGCCGCGAGCATCTCCATCGCGCGGTCCTTCTCGTCGTGCCACTGACCTCGGGAGAAGAGCGCACGCACTCCGGAGCGACGGACCGGGACCAGCATGTTCTCGAGTGCGGTCAACCGCGGGAAGATTCGCGCGAGCTGAAATGTGCGGCCGATGCCGAGGCCGTAGATCCGGTTCGGTCCAAGACCGGTGATCGACTCACCCTTGAAGCGCACGTCTCCGGTGTCTCTGGCGATGAATCCGGTGATGAGGTTGAAGACGGTGGTCTTGCCGGATCCGTTCGGCCCGATGAGCCCGGTGATGCTCCCCAGCTGCAATGACAGCGAGCAGCCATCGACCGCCGTCACACCGCCGAAGTGCTTGGAGAGGGCGTCCACTTCGAGCAGGCTCATGGTGATTGAACCCCTGCCACGGGGTGCGTGCCGCTGGACGTCGACGCGGTGTCGGAGGGACCGGTCGCTCGCCGGGCTGTGATGCGCTTCACGAGGTCGCCGACCGAGGGAACGATGCCGCGTGGGAGCAGAAGGATGACCACGAGAAAGACGGCTGCGTAGAACACCAGATACAGGCGGCTCGCGCCGAAGTTGTACGCAAGCCAGAGCTACGCCGGCTCGAGGATCACCGCACCGAGCACCGGGCCCCAGAGTGTCCCGAGGCCGCCGAGAAACACCATCAGGACGAGCGATATGCCGACCAGCGGATCGATGGCGTACTGCGGATAGATGTAGGTGACGTAGTAGCCGTAGATGGCGCCGATCATGCCCACGAGGCCGGCGCTGATGACGAACGCGGTGAGCTTGTACGTGTGCGCCGGCACGCCGACCGCGAGCGCCTTGTCCTCATCGTCACGGATCGCCAGCAAACCGAGGCCGAACTTCGAGCGCCGGATCCACCACGAGATGGCCAGGGAGATCGCCGCCATCAGGAGCATCGCGTAGTAGAACGGGGTGTCGAAGAAGTCGCCACTCCAGGGCGGGACGGGGAAGCTGAGCCCCGAACCGCCACCGGTGAGCCCGACGAGGTTCTCGGCGAGCAACTGGATCATGAACATCATCGCGATGGTCACGATCACGAAGGTCGCCGCGCGGGTGCGCAGCGCGATCCAGCCGATCAGCAGCGCGAGCACCACCGTGAGCGCTCCGGCGATCGGGACGAAGAGAAAGGGTTCGTATCCGGCCTGGATGCCGAGATGCGCGAGCACGAGACCGAAGGCGTACGCGCCGAACCCGAAGAACGCGGCGTGTCCCAACGAGACGTAACCGGTGTAGCCGCCCATGATGTTCCACGCGGTGGCGAGACCGACGTACATGGCGGTGAACACCGCGACGTTGACGGTGGCGGGATCGGTCTCGAACACGGGCACCAGGAGCGCCACCACCGCCACGATGAGCAGTGCCCCCAGCTTGACGGCGCGGACCCGGGCCGGCGAGCTCATATGCGTTCTCGAACGCGAATACCGTAGAGCCCCTGCGGGCGCACCACCAGGACGATGACGAGCAGGAGGAAGAAGGCGAAACTTGCCCAGACGGGCGAGATGACCACCGCGGTCACATCCTCGATGATCAGCATCGCGACCGCCGCGATCACCGCGCCGCGGAGGCTCCCGAGCCCCCCCAGAACGATGATGGTGAGCAGCCGCGAGATCAGGTCATAGTGGCTGCCCGGGTTGAAGGCATTGGTCATCCCGAAGATGACACCACCCGCCGCGGCAGTTGACACGCCGATCCCGAAGGCGATCGCCGAGACGCGATCGACGTTGACGCCGACGAGCTGGGCCGCCGTCCGGTTCAGCATCGTGGCGCGGACCGCCGATCCGAAGGTCGTGCGGTAGAGCAGGACGAAGATCGCCCCGAGAACCGCGAGGCAGAGGCCGAATCCGAAGAGATAGACGTAGGCGATATGAAAGCCGAAGACGGCGAAGGACGCCGTCTCGTACCAGGCGTTCAGCTGCACGAAGTTGTTGGTGAACAGATACCCGAGCAGGCCCTCGATGCCGAGGGCGATCGCGTAGGTCACCAACACCGAGAGCGCCTCACGGTCGTCTTTGAGCGGCCGGATGAAGATGACCTGGAGCACGACACCGATGAGGAACATCGCCGGCATCGTGATCACGAGGCTGACGAACGGATCGATGTTGGCCGAACGAAGGAGGGCGAAACTGAGGTATGCGCCGAGGATCACCAGGGCTCCATGGCCGACGTTGATGATCCGCATCACGCCGAAGATCAACGTCAGCCCCGAGGCCATCAGTGCATACACGCCGCCGGTGAGAATCCCGAAGACGACCGCTTCGAGGATCAGGGTCACGACGGCCCCCCGGTCACCCGGAGAAGGCGGGCTTGGGGTACTCCGGCTGAGCGACGGCGGCTGACGGCGGGTAGACCGGGACTGTCAGACCGTTCTGCCACTGAACGAGAAAGCTTGCGCCGTTCGGCCTGCCGAGGGAATCGAACGCCATCGGGCCCTGCACGGTCTGGAAGGTCCCCGAGTGCAGTGCGGCGATGAGCGCCGAATTGGCGATGCTGTGCGCCTTCTGCGCTGCCTGGTCGACGACCTCGCCGACGCTGTATGCCTCAGGCGCATCGCTCGGAATGTCGCCGGGGGTGCCGCCGTACTTGGCGATGAACTCGCTCACGAACGTGGCGTTGAAGGGCGTCTTGGCGCTCGACCACCAGCCGGCGGGGACCATCACGCCCTCGGTATTGGCGGTCCCCACCTTGGTGGCAAAGTCAGAGCCCTGGTCGGGGCCGGCAGTCTCGACCAGCGCCTTGGGGTTGTAATGCTGCTGCTGGAACGCCTTGATGAACGCAACGGCGTCCGGCTCCTGCGTTCCCAGAATGACGACGTCCGCGTTCGCGCTGATCACCTGCTGAGCGAGCGGCGTGAAGTCGGTGGTCTCAGCCGGATACACCTTGTAGGAGACCGTTCTGACCCCGCCCGCCTCGAGGAGCGCGCGGGCCTTGTCGACCTGCGGCTGCGTGAAGGGATCGTCCTCGGTCGAGTATGCGGCAGTCGCCGGTCGCTGGGCCGCCGGGAGCGAGAGAACCCACTGCGTGAAGCTCACGAGGTTGTCCTCGACGGGAGCCGGCTGCACGAAGAACAGCGAATGGATGCCCCGGTTGAAGACGCTCGGGCCGCCGCCGGCGGGCTCCGGGAACGCGTAACCGAATCGGTCGGTGACCGTGGACGCGGGAATGGTGAGCAGGCTGCTGAACGGACCGAAGACGAGCGCGACCTTGTCCTGGGTGATCAGGTTCTGGTAGTTGGTGACCACCTGCGTGGTGCTGCTCGCGTCATCGACGTACTTCATGGTCACGTGGTGACCGAGCAGGCCGCCCTTGGCGTTCTCGTCCTGCGCCCAGAGGTCGTAGCCCTGGACGAGGGCCTTGCCGTCGCCGGAGAAGTCCCCGGTGAGCGACACCGAGACGCCGATGGTGATCGGCGTGCCTGCCTGCGGAGAGCCGCTGCTGCTCGGGCTGCTGCTGCCGCAGGCGGCGAGACTCAACGCACCCAATGAGACGATCCCGGTCACGGCCAACGACACTGGCTTCCGCATGCTCGTCCCCCGCTCGCGACATGGCGAGCTGTCTGCCGATGAACAAACGATTGCGCTAGCCTAGAACCCAGCCGAAACCAATGTCAAGGGCCAAGGAAATGCCGGTGACGCTCAAGGAGCTGGCGGCGCGCGCCAACGTCCACCCCTCGACGATCTCGCGCGTGGCCAACAACGACCCGGGCCTGCGCATCGCGACCGCCACCCGGTCGCGCATCGAGGCCCTGCTGCGCGATACGGGCTACCAGCCCAACGGGATCGCGCGCGGCCTGAAGATGCGCCAGACCAACGTGCTCGCCGTGGTGATCCCGGACGTCACCAACCCGTTCTTCGCGGCGCTCTTCCGTGGGGTGGAGGACGCGGCGGCGCCGCGTGGGTTCAACGTGCTGCTCTGCAACACCGACGGTCTGCCCGAGCGCCAGCGGTCGCATCTTCAGAGCCTTCAGGCTCGGCGCGTCGACGGAGTGATCATCGCGAGCAGCTTCCTCAAGGATCCGAGCGTCCGCGAGCTGCGCCGCCAGAAAGGTCCCTATGTCCTGGTCAACCGCTTCAGCGACGAGGGCGAGGATCCATTCGTCGGGTCCGACGATCTGCTCGGTGGCCAGCTCGCCACGGCGCACCTCATTGGTCTCGGACACACCCGGATCGCGCATCTGGCCGGAAAGTCCACGGTCAGCACGGGCATGCTCCGCCGGCGCGGATATCTCGCCGCCCACAGCGCCGCCGGCCTTGCCGCCGACCCGGATCTGATCGTCGAGGCCGGCTACACCGAGGAGAGTGGCGCATCGGGCATCAGACGTCTGCTCTCACTCGCGGATCCGCCGACGGCGGTGTTCGCGGTGACCGACATGGTGGCGATCGGCGCCGCCGAGGTCGCGCGCCAGCGGGGTTTCCGGATCCCGGAGGATCTCGCCCTCGTCGGCTACAACGACATCCCGCTCGCGAGCCGGGTCAACCCCGGATTGACCACGATGCACGTACCGATCCACGAGTTCGGCTCGGTCGCCGCCCGGCTGCTGCTCGATCAGATCGAGAGCGACGAGCCGACCCGCCGCCGGGTCCGTTTCACGCCCGATCTCATCGTGCGCGAGTCGACCGTCGCAGGAGCGACGAGGACGCAGCGCAGCGCTCGCCCGAGCGTCAGCGCGGAGTAGCTGCGCGTTGACACCGCAAAAAAGGTGCCGCTATGCTAGGCAAACGTTTGCGCACGCCAACGCCTTCAAATCACTCATTGAGGGGTGAGGACATGACCGATCCGGCGCCAGATGCCCAGACCCTCGGCTGGATCGGTGTCGGCCGGATGGGCGAGGTTCTCGCCACCCGCCTGCTGGACCACGGTTGCGACCTGACGGTCTACAACCGCACGAGCGCGAAGGCGAAGCCGCTCGTCGATCGCGGGGCCCGAGTGGTCGAGCACCCCGTGGACCTCGCCGACCGCGACATCGTGATCACCATGGTCGCGGGGTCCAGCGACTTCGAGGAAGTGATGGTCGGGCCGAAGGGCCTGCTCGCGAATGAGTCGTGCGCCCCGGCGCTGGTGGTCGACGCATCGACGGTCTCGATGGCGGTGTCGAGCGAGATCCGCGAGAAAGCCGCCCGGCGAGGCGTGACTCTGCTGGCCGCCCCGGTCAGCGGCAACCCGAAGGCCGCTCGTGCCGGGATGCTCAGCGTCGCGGTGTCCGGCCCGCACGAGGCGTATGAGCGGGTTCTGCCGTATCTGCAGATGCTGGGGCGGAGCGTCTCCTACGTCGGCGAGGGCGAGGCGGCACGCCTCGTGAAGATCTGTCACAACCTCATCCTCGGCGTCGTTGCCCAGATCCTCGCCGAGACCACGGTTCTTGCCGAGAGTGGCGGAATCTCGCGGGCGGACTACCTGGCGTTCATCAACGACAGCGTGCTGGGGTCGGTTTTCAGCCGCTACAAGACGCCGGCATTCGTGAACCTCAATTACGCGCCGACGTTCACCAGCCACCTCCTGCGCAAGGACTTCGAGCTCGGCCTCGAGGCGGCGCGCCTGCGCAACGTGCCGCTGCCGCTCACAGCGCTCACCCATCAGATCGTCGTGAGCCTCATCGGGCAGGGGTTCGGCGATCAGGACTTCGCCGCGTTGCTCGAGATCGTGGCGCGGGGAGCGAACCTCGAACTCGTCGCGGATCCGCGTTTCGTGACCGACGGCCTCGGGTCTACGGAGGCGCACGTCACCGAAGCCTGAACAGGCTTCGAGCCCCGAGCATCCTCGCCCGACCGCGGACTTCAGGCCTCGCGGGGCGGGTTCAGCCTCGATGCGATTCCGACGCCGGCGTGCCGAACGCCTGGCGCATGCGCACCGCGATGAGCTTCTTGACCAGCTCCGGCGGGAGCGGCTCGTCGACGGCAAACCTCAGTGAGCCCTTCGACTGCGCGAACGTCGACAGCTCCTCCGGGAGCTCGGACAGCACCGAGCCGCTGTGCGGCAGATAGCCCAGGTGGTTCTTGAATGCCGCGAATCCGGCAATGACCTTGCCCTGAACTTTGAACGCCGGCATGCCGTACGAGATACATTGCTCGGCCTCGGGCAGGAACCTCGCAATGGTGTCGCGCAGCTCACGCAACGTGGTCCGCTGGGGTTCATCAAGGCCGTCCAGATACTCATCGATCTCGTGCTTCGCCACGCGGTGATTCTCTCGCCGCGCCGAGGCGCCGGTCAACCGAGGGGGAGCGGCGAGCGCGACGGGCGCAACAGCGTGTGCCTCACCACCGATCGCGATCCGGCGCTACCCGCTGATCCATGTGCGTCGCCGGCCGGTCCGACGAGCGCTCGGCGAGCCATGGAGGCTCGAGACTTCCCCGAGTAGATCGACGATCCGCGCATGCAGCGCCCGCGCAGCAGCCGCGCGGGCGATCTGCCCGACCTCGCGGTCGATGTGGTCCATGATGACCGCCGACTCGTCATCGCTCACCGTGAGTCCGATCTCACTGGCGATGTTCTGGATGTCATCGGTGCTGTACACCAGAGGCACGCGGATGTCGCGCGCGAGCGTCCCAGCGCCCAGCTGTTCCATCGAGTGTTCCTCCAGTTCGCCGGCTTCTCAGATCCCCGGGCGCTGCAAGCAGGCGCAGGCTGCGGGCGTACTCCAAGCGTGCGTCGGCTTTTCAGCCATGTGTAGAGGCCGAGGTCACTATTTCAGTGGCCAAACGGCTGTGCGCCCGACCTGGATCAGGCGGTGCGCCGGCCTCGCTGGGCGGGGTGACGCAACGACACTGCCCGGCCGCTCGAGATCCCCTTCGGGACCGCGCACGCTTCGCACGCTGGGATGGCCGCGGGAAGGCTGGCGGCCGCAACGGGTCGGCTGAAGTAGAAGCCCTGCACCGCGTCGATCCCCAACTCGAGGACGTGGGTGAGCTCCTCGGATGTCTCGACCCCTTCGGCGATGACCACCACGCGCAGGGTCTCCATCAACCGCATGATGGTGGCGAGCATCATCAGCTTGTCGGGATGGTCAAGGTTGGCGACAAACGAACGATCGATCTTCACGATGTCGATGGGAAGCTGCCCGAGGTACGTGAGCGACGAGTAGCCGGTACCGAAGTCGTCGAGAGCGATGCGAATCCCCATGGCGCGCAGGTCGTTGAGTGGCTTCTGCGCCGCACGCAAGTCGTCGAGCATCGCCGTCTCGGTGAGCTCGAGGATGAGATCACTTGGGTCGATGCCTGTCTCGGCGACGACGCGCATCACGAGTGGGACGAAGTCCACTTCCTTGAGCTGACGACCGGACACATTCACATGCACACCGACCCGTCGATCGCTTCGCTGCCACGCTGCAATCTGCTCGCACGCGCTGCGCAGCACCCAGGCGCCGATCGCAACGATCGATCCCGTGTGCTCGGCGACAGGGATGAAGTCCGCCGGGGACACCAAGCCACGCTCCGGTTGATTCCAGCGGATCAGCGCCTCGAGTTGATGCACTTCCCAGCGGTCACCGTTGCGGGAGACGATCGGCTGATAGGAGAGGCTGAACTCACCGCGGTCGAGTGCCTGTTGCAGTTGCCGAGCCATCAACAGGCGCTCGAGGATGGCGCTGCGCATCTCGGGGTCGAACATGCGATACGCAGCGCGGCCGGACTCCTTGGCCGCATACATCGCTAGGTCGGCCGTGCGCAGAGCTTCGTCGACGGATGTCGTCGGGTCCTGGATCATCGAGATGCCGAGCGTCACGGAGACGGCGAGCTTGGTGTCAATGATGTCGTAGGGATGACCGAGCCATCGCACCAGCCGGTTCGCGAGCTCCGTGAGCGCCGCGACCGACGCGCCGTCGATGAGCAGGACGAACTGGTCGCCGCTGAAACGCGCGACGGTGTCCTGGGCACGTACGAGCGACCGGAGGCGCTGAGCGACGACCCCCCCAAGCTGACGGGTACGTGCCAAGTCAGGAAGCCGTGTCATCTGCACGCCAGGATGCCGCCCTGCTCGCCGACCGCCTTGCGATCCCGCGACGGCGTGCCCGTCTGCGGTGGGTTCGGCATCCAGGCGCTGAACGCAGGGGTGTCGAGCTGCACCTGCGAAGTACGCGGCTGAGACGCCTCGGCAACATCTCTGCTAAGGGTCGTAAGGGCGACATCACCCTGGGCTCGCCCAGATGCGCGTCACACTGAGAGCCATGGCCAAGAAGACCCCGCCAGAACACGCCGCCCCCCTTCCCCCACTGCCGACCAAGGTCTATGAAAAGGAGTTGCGGCGGCTCCAGGTGGAGCTGGTCAAGCTGCAGGAATGGACGCGCAGCAGCGGCGCCCGCCTGGCGGTGATCTTCGAAGGCCGTGACGGAGCTGGTAAGGGCGGCACCATCAGCCGCATCACCCAATATCTGAATCCCCGGGTCGTCAAGGTCGCCGCGCTCCCCGCGCCGTCAGACCGCGAGCGATCACAGTGGTATTTCCAGCGCTACGTCGAGCACCTGCCGTCGGCCGGCGAGATCGTTCTTTTCGATCGCTCCTGGTACAACCGTGCGGGCGTCGAGTACGTCATGGGCTACTGCACCCACGATGAGCACCGCCAGTTCCTCCGCCAGTGCCCGATCTTCGAACAGTTGCTCATCGACTCGGGGTTGATCCTCATCAAGTACTGGTTCTCCGTCAGCGACCAGGAGCAGGAGCGGCGCTTTCAACTTCGCCTGCACAACCCGCTCAAACACTGGAAGTTGAGCCAGATCGACCTCGAGTCCCGGCTCCGCTGGGTGGAGTACTCGCGCGCCAAGGACATCATGTTCGTGCACACCGACACGCCCGAGTCCCCCTGGCACGTCGTCGAAGCGGACGACAAGCAGCGGGCCCGTCTTAACTGCTTTGCGCATCTACTGTCGATGGTTCCCTACAAGGACGTTCTGCGCACGCCGCTGACGCTCCCCCCACGCCAGACTGACGGCGGTTACCTGCGGCCCCCGCTCGACACGTATACCTACGTTCCGGACCACGCCTCTTCGCTCCTCGGTAAGAGAGCGGCCCACTAAGAACCCCTCGTCCGCCCGGGGTTCGCGGGACCGCGCCAACTCAGGACTTTCGGCACTGTTGGCTGCGACCGGTCCAAGACCATGCTCGCGACATGGATCCGCATGAGCGGTTGTTCTTGATGACTGACCCGGCAACGCGCATGGTCGTCGCGATGTGCACCGGTCCGGACCCGGAGGGCAGATGCCCCCGGGCAGCGGAGCCACCGTACGACTGCGTCGGGTTGCGCGTGATACCTGCCGCGGGCACCGGCGCGGACGGCCTGCCGTTCACGGTGACGGCCGCGCCGGGCGGGCGCTGTCCTCTCGCTTGGATCGATGAACATTCAGACGACGCCACGGAGGAGGACGACCCGTGATAGCCGATTCCACACACCAGACAACGGGTGCGGCGGCGAATGTGCCTGACGACGAACATCCGCAGCTGCGCGATCTCTCCCGTGAGGAATGCCTGACGCGGCTCGAAAGCGTGCCTGTCGGTCGCATCGGCTATGTCGTCGACGGCATGGCCGTCATCCTGCCGGTGAACTTCGTGTTGATCGATAACGCGATCGTGTTCTGCACGTCGAAGGGCGGCACGCTGGCGTGGCTGAGCAACCGCAGGCGCGTCGCCTTCGAGGTCGACGAAAGCAGGCCGGCCGAACGCGAAGGTTGGAGCGTCCTCATCCACGGCTCGGCACACGAGGTGACCGACCCCGATCAGCTCGACGTGCTGCGCAGGGGACCGCTCCACTCCTGGGTGCGCACACCCGCCGAGCACTGGGTGCGGATCACGATCGACTCCGTGTCGGGACGGGCGCTCCGCGGCGGGCGGGAGTAGCCGGGCCCACACCACCGATACGACGAGGCTAGTGGGTCACCCGCGTTTGAGGGCCCGCGGCCCCGTGATGGATGTCGCGAATCGGCTGGCCCGGATCGGGGGCAAGCTCGCGGTGGGCTCCGCTCGCTCGCCCGGTGAGGTCGACGTACCGATCCGGCGGTGGCGGCACCGGTTGCAGCTCCAGCTGCATCTGAGCCTCGAGCCGGTCGACCTTCAGGACCAGCTCGCGCAACGCCGCGCGAAGCTGGGGTCGACCCGCCGTGAGATCAGGCTGGCCCGACCCGGGCGCCTTCGGCAAGGAGCGAAGCACGTTGATCAGCGCGACTGCGGCCTCGAGGGCATCGTCATGCAACCGCTGCGCCGTGGCCGTGCCGAACTGCTCCAGTTGAGCGCGGGAGCGCAGGACGGCCGCCAGATCCCGTGGCCGGTCTCCGGCGAGCCCCTCGGAGGGGAAGGCGAGCGCCCGGACGGATTCCAGGTAGGCGTGCCAGCCGATCGCCACGTCGAAGTAGGCGGTCGCTCGGCGGCCGGGATCGGGGGTCGAAAGGAACGTCCCAAGCTGATCGTCGGCATCCTGGCGCGCGAAATGCATGCCGATGAGAGCGCCGATCAGCCCGCTGCCGAGCGCCGCCACAGCTACGGTCACGACCTCCCACCATGACGTCACCTACAGGAGAGTACCGCGTGGTGTCGGCGGCTGGGCTTGTTCTGACGCGTTGAGGACGCTCACGTGACCTTCGGCCCTATCGATGCGGAACTCCCGACGCGACGATGAGTCAGCCAGGCGATTGGCCCGGCGCGGTCTTCACGGAGGTACGACGATGAGAATCGTGAGGGATGTCATCGCAACGCTGATCGTCGCTGCGCTCGCGCTCCTGTACGTCGATGTGGTCGGGGGCTCCAGCATCGGGCCCGTTGCCGATGCGCGAGGCGTCGCAGCGAGCGGGCTTGTGCTCGGACTCGTCGCCTGCGCAATAGCAGGCGAGGCGGTCATGGTGACCAAGGCCGGAATGTGGCGCACTATCGCGGGCGTTCTCGTGCCCGTGCTGGTCACTGCCGGTATCGTCACGGTCATCACCAACAGCACAACCGTGCTCGCGGTGTTCATGGCACTGCTGGTGGTGCTGTGGGCGGGGTCGACCCTGCACCACCTCGTAATTCCTGCGGACGGCTCAATGAGGCGGGCCGGCGCGACGCACTCCTGACGGCGCGCCAGCGCGACTCGAGGCGCGGCCGGCTGCAACAGCCATGGAGTGCGCAGCCGCGAGAAGCGCACCTCGTCAGGCGCGTCGGCGACCGACCGCACGCCAGCCTCGACGCCAACTCCACGTTCGTTGAGGAGCTCGACGACGGCGACAGCACGTGCCTCACTCACGTTTACCGATGCAAAGTCGAGAAGCACCGACCACGCGTCGATCACGGACAGTCGTCCGAGATCCGGCTCGATCCACGCCGCCGTGGAAACGCCGACCGGCATCCCCGGATACTGGATCGCGCACTGGGCGAAGAACCGCGGCGACATCTTCGCCGAGCATCGACTCGGTCCCGTCGGCACGCCTCGGATGAACGTGGATACTTCCCGCACCGGCGTGTCGTACCGCTGCCGCGTCACGCGCGGACCGCCTCGGACACGGCATCGCTGGCGTTGGAGTCACGTCTTCTCACTGGAGCGCCGGCTATGCGGTGCCCCGGCACCACCTCATGAATCCCGTGATGGTTCAAGTGAGGCATCCGCGCTGGGATCAGAGCAGACTGGGCCGCCCCGAAGGGCGACCCGGC
>PLZA01000024.1 GCA_003153505.1 Candidatus Dormiibacterota bacterium | reverse complement strand
CGGGAGCGCGGGGCAGCAGCGCTCGCTCACGGCAACCGAGGCCGGCGCCCGGCCCATGCGATCGACCCGAGCGTGGCAGCCCGGGTGGTGGAGTTGGCGACGAGCACGTAAGTCGGCTTCAACCGTGAGCACCTCACCGAGATGCTCGCCGAGCAGGAGGGGATCGCGCTCTCGCGGCCGAGCGTCCATCGCATCCTCGCCAATGCCGGGGTGGCGCCGGTGCGCAAGCGACGCGCACCCCGCCACCGTCGTCGTCGTGACCGGATGCCGCGGGAAGGCATGCTCCTGCAGATTGACGCCAGCCGGCATGACTGGTTGGAAGGGCGCGGGCCCTGGCTCAGCCTGGTGGGCGGCATTGACGATGCCACCGGCTTGGTGCCGTGGGCCTGCTTCCGTGAGCACGAGGACGCCCAGGGGTACTTCCAGCTGCTTCGCGAGGTGGTGCGGCGGCGGGGCATTCCGATGGCCGTCTACAGCGATCAGCATTCGATCTTCTTCACCACCAAGAAAGTCCTCAGCCTTGAGGAGCAGCTCGCCGGGTGCGCGGAGCCGACCCAATTCGGGCGCCTCCTCGAGGAGCTCGGCATCCGGCTCATTCGCGCCCGCTCACCCCAGGCGAAGGGTCGTGTGGAACGCCTCTGGGGCACCTTTCAGGACCGCCTGAGCAGTGAGTTGCGCCTCGCCGGAGCGGCCACCCGGGAAGAGGCCAACGTCGTCCTGCAACGCTATCTGCCCCGCCACAACCGCCGCTTCAGTGTTCCCCCGGCGGACCTGGTGTCGGCGTATCTGCCCTGGCCTCGACAACGCCCCCACCATGAGGTGTTCTGCTTCAAGTTTCGTCGCGCGGTCGGCAATGACAACACCGTCCACCTCGGCAAGCTCGTCATCGACATCCCCCCGCGTCAACAACGGATCAGCTATGCCCTGGAAAGGTCGTCTCCGTCGACGCTACGCGGCGGTCGTCTCGAGTTCTGCGTTCGCGCCTCCAGGCCAATCAGGCTACCACCTTCGAGACATTCGAGGTGGATCACTTCCGAGATGTGCTGACGGCGGCCACGGACCGACCGTCGGACGATGCGGCGCGGGGCACTCGCATCAATGGCGGGGACGCCCTCAACTTCAGTGCAGATGTCGGCTTCGCGCAGCTCGGCGGCGTCTGCCGACAGGTGGATAAGGCTCATGACCGCATCGACTATCGGGACCGGTTCGGCTGGCTCGACCATATCCAGCCAGTCACCAATCCCGGGCGCCTCGCGGTTCTTAGATCCGCGATCCTGGACCGCCTTCGCAACCGCGATGACATCGACGCGTTCGACCTCGCCCCTCCTGAAATCGTTGATTGGACCCGCGTCGACGCTTTTCGCTACCACTTCGAGGCACGTCAGCACGGGAAGCATCCCGACCTCCGACCAATCGACTTCCTCAACGGTGTGCAAGCTGCCGGCGAACTCGACGACCTCAGTCTCGAGTATCTCCAGAGGAAGCGGATCGCAGCCCTCGACGGAGGCGACCACGTGGCTGGGCACTGGTCCGTCTGGCGTTGTCTCTCGTGTGAGTTCACCCTCGGCGACGACACGTTTATTCTCGACGAAGGCGCATTCTTCCAAGTCGAGCGCAACTTCCTCCTCAATCTCAATCACCAGATCGACGAGATCGCGCTCGCGATGGTAGCCCTTCCGGCCGCCGAACCCGGAATGCGCGAGTCTGATTACAACCGGTTGGCCGTCGAGAGCTTAGCTCCACACGCCGTCTTGCTCGACCAACAGATAATCCGGTCGAGCGCTATCACCACCGGTGTTGAGATCTGCGACATCCTGACGAGCAGTAGCCAACTGATCCACGTCAAGCGACATCTCGGATCGAGTGATCTCAGCCACCTCTTCTCGCAGGGATTCGTCTCGGCCGACCTCCTCCAAAACGACGTGGACTTTCGCGCGTTGGCTCAAGGCAAGATCACGAGTCTGACCGCCGACTCCGCCTTCCAAATGTTCGAGAATGCAATCGAGACTGGTCGATTCGAGATCGTGTACGGAGTTATTGCCGACTGGGGCCAACGCAGCTTGACCGCGGCGCTCCCCTTCTTTAGCAAGGTGACCCTGCTAAAGACCGTGCAGGACCTCACCAACCGTGGCTTTCGTGTGTCATTCGCAAAGATCCTGACACAGTAGTTCGTCCGGTGATGCGCACCGACAGATGCGCGCCCTCCTATTCGAGCTCGGTCGCTATCGATCCCGCGTACCGGTAAAGCTCGTCCGTCAGCTCGTCCAACGATCCGCCGATGCGCCGAGCACCGGCATAGCGATCCGCGATCGCCTGCCAGAGTTCTCCCAGTCGAGGATCATCGGCGTCGGACGCCGAGAGACCATATTCGACGGCACTCAGCGGGCCACCCTCCCAAGCTATCTTGTCCATGAAGTCGATGGTTGTCATCTCCGCTCAGGATCGCAGCCCGCCGCGACAGGTGGGTGTCGCCGAGCCGGGAGAGGGGTATCTCGTTGCGCCGTCTCGGGTGCCGCCGCACGCTCAAAGTGGCCTCCCCGCCGGCGGTCGCCAACGCCACCGGGGCTGCCCTCGTCCCGCAGCCGCCGAATCGGCGTGCGATCGTGTCGGTCCGAACGTACGAATCGGACGCCGCGGTCGCGAAGTTGGACTGGGAAGCGCTCGGTGTGGCGGCCACTTCCGACCACATCCCACCCGGACTCCGAGAGCTCAGACGCTATCGCGCGCCCACTCACACCGTTCACCCCCAGAATCACCGCAAGCACCCAGAGAGCCTACCCCGGGTCGCTCAACCAAACCATGACTGGCCTCCGGCCTCTCGGACACACAGGCCCGTAAGCCGGTCCGGATGGCCACTAAGTGCGAGCAGCACCCACACCCCGCGCGATTGGACCGTGAAGGGACTGCTGGTGGCGATTGATCCACTGCCGAGAATGCGAGTGCCGTCGTACTGGAGCTGGCAGCCGTGGAGCGTGAAATGGGACAGTAAGCCGCCGCCGGTTAGGGTGCAAAGGTACGGCGCTGTACCACCGCTGGCGGAAATGAGTTGCACGACCGCGCTGGCACCGTCGGTGAAGAATGGCAGGCCGTTGGCGACAGCATAGAACCCACTGGTATTAGGGCTGAGTGGTCCCATCTGGGAGGCGACTTCGGGCGCAAGGAGTGCAGTGAGGTTGGCTTTGGAGGCAGCAAAGGTGTTGATACCTGCCTGGAGCAATGACGTGTTCGCGTCGGAGGGCAAGGGCACGTCCGGTGTGATCGCAACGGGAGCGCCTTGATCCTTGCCGTCCAGGTTGCCGTCGCTGATGTCGTTGGCGACTGCGTCAGTCAGGGAGAAGTCATCCACACCGAGAGTCTTGGCTTCCTCATCCAAACCAGCGAGATCGAGGCCAAGTTCCATGGACTCGAAATCTGGGGTGACGAACTGGTCGACTGGAGCGGTATCTGCGATCTCTGGATAGACGTCGGTGAGCGACTCGAGACCGTAATCTGTAGCAATGGTTGCGAAGGTCAGGTCGGTCGCAACCCCGACAGCTCCGCTATCTACCAACGCGGTATCACGAGCAGTCGCAAAGGTCGACAACGGGGTGAGTGCAGCGTAGCTCCAGCTTGTGAGTATTCGGACTGGGTCGACAATTACGCTGCGTTTGACATTGTTGGCGCGATGAAGAAGGGAGGCGTAGCGATGCTGGCTCTGCTCACGGATCCGTGACGTCGGCTTTCAGCAAGCGCGGACTTGCAGCGACGGGCACGTCAAACCACGGCTAGTTGTTCCATGGAGCGCCCCGAACCCGTGCGTTGACAACGCAGGCGCCTAACCGCGAGCATCATCCGCCAATGGCAGCAGAGGCAGGCCGGCTGGCTGAGGGTAGCCGGATCCGTACAGGTACTCCAATCACCGACTCTCTCCCTGAGGCTCGGGAATCTTCCCAGGGTCGCCGCGACTCGTTGCCCAGCGGCGAGGTCTATGTCGTCGGAGCGGGACCCGCCGGACTCGCGGCAGCCTACGTTCTCGCGCGCGCCGGCCTCCGCGTCACGGTCGTAGACGGAGCCGAGCAAGTCGCGGGAAAGGTGTGGAGTCGGCATAGCCGCGGTCGGAGCCGTGAACACGGAGTGCACGGCTGGTGGATGAACTACCGCAACTTCGACCGCATGCTGCGTTGGGCTGGTGTCGACCCTTCGGCTGCTCTTGTGCGTGCGAAGGGCTCCCACCTCTTGCTCACCGATGGCAGTGAGTACGTTCTGCCACCTCTGAACCTCCCCAGCCCTCTCTTTATCATCGCGCAATTCCTGCGCGCCAAGTTCCTCTCCTTTTCTGATCTCCTGAGCGTTGCGCGCTTCGGTGTCCACCTCCTCGCCTTTGATCACGAGAAAGACTACGCCAGATACGACCCGTTCTCGTTCCAGCGCCTGCTCGACCATTGCGGCGTTTCGCCACAAGCCCAAGAGCGAGTATTTGCCCCTTTTATCCTCTCCTTCGATTTCACAATACCCGACCGCGTTTCGGCAGCATGCGGCTTAAGTGGACTCCAATTCTATGTTGTACATGACCAGCAGTCCATCGTTGCCCGATGGGCGCGAGGCTTGCCTGCCGATGTGATCTTTAGCCCACTTCAGAAAGGTCTCAACACGCTCGGGGTGACAATCCAGCTGGATCAGCCCTGCAATGCCTTGGAGATCAAGGTAGGCGCAGTGACTGGAATCCGTCTCGCGAGCACAAAGGCTCCTGCCGCTGTTCCGCCATCATCGGTCGTGCTGCTGAGCATCCACCGGTCAGAAATCCCGACGGGAGGGTTCGCGCTCCGCACAGGACTTGGCGGCATTCCGATTCTGGTCAGCCGGGGGACAGCTGGACTTGTCGCTCTGTCTGGGACGTGCACCCATGCGGGATGCACAGTTGGGTGGCAGTCTGATTATAGATGTCTTCTCTGTCCGTGTCATGGCGGACGCTATGACGCCAGCGGAGCCGTTGTTGCCGGTCCGCCAAGTGCTCCTCTAACCGCGTTCGAGTGCCGGGATACGGGTACTGGGCTAGTCGAGGTGCTCGGACCCGAACCACCCCCCGCCAGCGCTGCGACCGACGTGATTGTCGCAACCGATGTTGGCCAAGCCCAGCAGCTCGTCGCGCGCACTGACCACCTCCCCCACGAGCTGCGCGAATCCCTTGCACACCTCGATGCCACACCGGTGATCGTTGTCAGAATGTGGTTCAGGCCAGATATACGCATGCGGCCTGATATCGACACAGCCATCACTCCTGGGTTCAAGTACATCGACAATTTCTTCCATGTGGACAGCTTCGATACGACTATCACCTCTGAAGGCCAAGTCGTCGAGGTGCAGTGCTATAGACCAGGCGCGTTGTTGATCGCCTCCGACGATGCTGTACTCGATGCCGTACTCGATGACCTTCGCTTGATTCATTCAGCATATGACCGCGCTAATCTCGTCTCACCGGACATCACGCTGAGCGTTGATGTACGCCGGATGCCGGGAACCTTCACGCGTTATGGCCCGGGGCAGGCACCTTACCGACCCACCGACGATACTGGTGTGACCGGCCTCTACTTTGCTGGTGACTGGACGGACGCAGGTTGGAGCGTTTGGATGCAGGAGCGAGCTGTTGTCTCTGGCATCCGCGCGGCAAACGCCGTCCTCCGACGCTATGCGCTACCCGAGGTTGAGATCCTGCGCCTATCTCAAGAAGGCTGGCTACTCCGTATCTCCCGGGCGCTGGCTCGCCTCCTCCGTCGCACTCCTCTTGGGAGCCTACCGTGAAGTTGCGTCTCCTACGCCCTTGACTTGCCTCGCGGGTCCTGTGGGTGCGTGCAGACTGAGCTCTGACGTGTCTGCCGCACCGTCCTCGAGTTTGATGTTCGCCTTGTCCGCGAGGCGCGGCACGTGCGGTGCGTTGATCCTTATTGCCGTCTAGGGGCAACCCGACCTCGCCATCAATCTGTTGGCGTCCGTCGGGGAGACAGGACTCGAACCTGCGACCCCTGGTCCCCCAGACCAGCACTTATTTAGCTCCGGTTAAATGAGTTCGAAAAACAGTGGTTTCGTCGCGATTTGGTTGGAATGACGACTAGAGCGCGCGTATTGGAATCAATTGGAATCGCGTTGACATCCAGAGGGGCGAGCGGCGGTAGCCCATGGCTCCTCTTCCCCACCCGTCTCTCGACTGCGGGCAGCCGTTGTGACCATTCGAGTGTGCAGCTGTCCTTCCCGACATCGTGGTGGTCCGTCGAACAGGCAGGCCCACACTCGTGTGAATCGGTCTTCGTTTAGGGCCGCACATCGCTGTCGCCTGCCCCCGGCGAAATCGCTCGACAAACAGAGGCCTTGGGCGCCCCCGGCGGGATGGCAGCCTAACTCCCATTCTTCAGGACGAACCCGTGCGTTGGGGGTCGGGAATAGTCCGAGGTGCTAGTAGAGAGTGCCGGCAAGGCTGCGACGCCGATACGGGGCAGGATCTGACGAACCGTGAGGACGAGAATGAGCCCCAGCACGATCGCGATCGCGAAGTAGATGACAACGTTCCGCGGTACGTTGACCTGCACTGAGTAGCTGATGTTCGCTGTGAAAGTGGCTGGCACAACTCACCAGCTCTGCGGCGCCGACGGTGTCTGCGGCTCCTGAATACCTTGCCCGTTCGACCAGATCAACCACGCACCGAGCGCTGCCAGCCCCAGGCCGCCGAACAGCATCACCTTACCGAGTTCCGAGCGGTCCTCCGGGAGATCGATCACTGCATCGACGTGGAGTCGATTCCGATCAGTGGGATCTGAGTAGAACACTATGGAGGCTGGCAGTTCATCCCCCGCGTGAGCCAAGTGTGTGAACGTGCTCTCCCTCGCCGTCGATTCGCCGCCGCCAGCCGCTCGACGATCTGGGGTGCGCGAAATGTCATCCAAATTCATGTCGTTACCAACTGGCTATCCGGCGGGTGGAAAGGGATCCTTTGCGGGCGCAATCGTGTCCTTCTCGCGGATCCGCCCGTGCGCGTTCTGGACGACCAACTCACCGCCCCCGAGGTTGTGAACGATCTGACGAGCCTGGTCGATTGCCTCAACCTGCGTGCGATGGTGGCCACTCGATCGTTGTGCGCCAGGACCTTTGACGCCCCAGCCGCCCTTGGGGCTCGGGACTACGTATCGATCGTTACGAGGCATGCCGTCTCCTTTTGCTGCACCGGGTTTGAGGGTCGATTACCGAACATATGTTCATCGTAGGAGGTATCTAGCGAACTGTGCGAGCCACGTGCCTACTCTGTGCATCTTTAGCACATTCATGCTAGGATACAGCACATGGAGATGGAGATGGGACGCCGTATCGCTGCCGCCCGGGTTCAGGCTGAGATGACCCAGCAGGAGCTCGGCGAGAAAATCGGATCCAACAGATATGCCGTGCTGCGGCTTGAGAAGGGCGAGCGCAACGTCTCAGCTTTCGAACTCGCCCTGATCGCAGAGGCACTCGGCGCGAGCGTGCGCGACCTCCTTGGACGCGCGGAGCCCGTACGGGCTATGGCGATGGCCCACCGCGTGGACGCAGCCGCCGTCCCCGATCATTTGCGTTCCGCGCAAGGCCGAGCTCGGAGATTGTTCGAGTTGGAGGGCCTTCTCGATCAACTCGGCGTTACCGCGACCCCCAAGGTGGCCGTCCCGGATGTACCGGTGCCGACGTCAGGCACACCAAGCTCGCAAGGGCGACGCCTCGCTGGCGTTGTGCGCGACCACCTCAGATTGCCTGATGGGCCGCTCCCCGAATTGTCCGAGCTTGTTGAGCGCCGCATGGGTATCGACGTGAGCCTTGAGCCCATGCCCGACGATGTCGCGGGACTTTGTGTGCTGATCGAAGGTCGCGCCCTCGCGATGGCGAATTCGTCGTGTGCGAAAGGACGCCAGCGATTCACGGTAGCGCACGAGGTCTGCCATATCCTCTGCGGGGACCCTATCGAGGTGCGTGTTGAATGCGAGGGTGACCCAATCGGTTCGTCCGAGGAGGTCCGAGCCAATGCGTTCGCCCGGCACTTCCTATTGCCGATCTCCGCGGCGAGACGAGAACTCGGCGACGCGACTGATGACGCCGTGATTATGTCTGTCATGTACTCATATGGAATCAGTCTTCAGGCACTTCTGATCCAACTAATTGAGGCGGGTCTGATCAATGAGGACCGGAGAGCGCGTCTCCTAGCGATTGGACCAGCTGCCCTCTCGACAAGCCTCGGGTTCCGCACCGAGTGGAACGTTGCCTACCGAGAATGCATGAATGTTCGACGTCCCCCCTCGCGGCTGGAGACCCGATGCTTCGATGCTTATCGCTCTGGGCTTATCGGTATCGGGCCAGTTGCCGATCTCTTGGGAGAGGACGATGCTGAGGCGCTTCGGCTGCAGCTGGCCGGCGAGGGCATACACCCGCATGCATACGAGCCTGATGCATCCCTCCTTGTGTGACGAACCTGAGCCAGCCCGCCCCAAGGTTTCTGATATGTGACACCGGTCTGTTGGAGGGGTTCGGTTCGGCAGGCGACGATCTGTGGGGCTGTTTCTGGGGTCGCTTTGGAGGCCGTGCAAGAATTGCCGATGCTGTTCGCGATGAGATCGTGTACCGGATCAATGCCAGGGGAATCGATGCTCTCAGGAAGGTCATGCGCGCTCGCTGGCAGCCGGCGATAGACCTGACCGATGTGGGCGCGCAACTCGAGATAGACGAGATCCGTCAACGCCTACGCAGAGCCGACGATCCCCCCAGCATGCACACCGGCGAGTCCGCGACGATCGTCGCCGCGCGAAGGATAGATGGCATAGCATTAATCGACGATCGCGATGGATTCAACGTCGCGAAGGCTCTAGGAGTCGCTACTGCTCAGACCCTTGACCTGATCGACATCATCGTCCGCGAGGACCTTGTTGACTGCGCGGTGTTGTGGGCCAGCTGGGGCCGGATGCGCAGAAGTTCTCGGCTGCCGGACGCTCCACGGAGCAGGCTATGTCCACCAGGTTGCGGCCGCCACCGATGACAATTTTGGTGTGGGCGGGCTGTCCAGTGTTCGATCGGGACATGACAGGCTGCGGATCAACAACCCGACACGACCGGGTTCGACACCTCCAGCTGCGGCAGCGGACCTTTATGCGTGACCGGAACGGGCCCCGAACGTTTCCCCGGACTCGGTGGTGCATGCCTCGGCGGTCGCCATCGCCTGTTCGCACGGAACGGAGCAAACAACGACCGGGTGACACTTCTCGTCCCCCAGGCAATCTCCCCGGTGGATCGTAAACACGTCTCCCGCAGTGAGCGTCATTGCCTTGCCGCAGTTGGCGCAGTTCATCCGCTACCTCCCAGTGCGTGTGCCTCATCGATGGAAGCTCTGAGCTTCACCAGGGCTGCATCCTGATCGTGAGGTCGTGTCGCTATTTCGATACGAGCCATCGCTGCCTCAAGCTGTTCACCGGCCAGATACTGGCCGGATTCTGTCATTACCTTCGCGAGCTCCTCGGCGTACGCCCGGGCGGCGGCAACGTATTCCTGATGCGTTCTCACACCCCGCTCACCGGAATTGTCCAAGGTTCGAAGTCTGAGGTACTCAGCACGCAGGTTTTCAATGCTCACAACTCGATTCTAAGGGCAGAGGGAGCCACGTTTCTACGCCTGAACGGGTCACGCGCACTCGACCCTGCGACGGCTGATTCCCCAGACCAGCACCTACTTCTCGATTCGGGAGTTCGACTTAGAGTGCATCGTGGGAAATGGTTGGAATGAGTCTTCTACCCTTTGGGGCGCCCGATGTCCTATCTCTTTCGCGAGATCGGTCTCTTTCGCCGGACAACTGTCGAACCTCGCGACCCGACGCCCGCGAGCGCCAGCTTGGTTGCGGCGCGGTTCACAAGAAGGTATCGAGTCTGGCTGTTGGACTTGAAGCTCACCCGGATGACGCCGCCAATGACCATGGCCATCAACGACGCGGGATATGCCCTCACCCGATCCCAGGTCCAGCCGTCATAGCTCGCATCACCGCTATGGAGCTCCTCCTCACGAATCGCCGCACGCAGCACGGAGGCCATCTCTGCGTGCGTCCTCAGGTACTCCGCCTCGCCAGCCATGCCGCCTGATCCTACAGGCGGGGCCGCGTGCCGTCAAGGTTCATCGCCTCCCTCCCTCCCCCTCCCCACAGGGTGAGATATACTCGCATCCATGAGCCATGGTACTATTCCTATCGCCGACATCTCACGGAGGAATTCCTATGGACGTCAGTCATAGCCCTGGTCCCGATGGCTACGATCTCTGGGCCGCTCTCAATGCAAGCGCCGCCGTCCTCACCATCCTTTCGCTCACATCGGAAGGCAACGAGAGCCAGGAGTTCGGAATAGCGAGCGCTCTCGTCACCGCCGAGAGCACCCTCCTCCACGCCGTCACCACGCCTCCCCGTTGCCCCAACTGCCAGTCGCGCACACAACGCCCATCAGTAGTGGGCGCCTACGGTTGCTGCTGCCCCAACTGCGGCTACCGCTCGTCGCCCGGTTCGCGCCCAGCGTAATAACGCACCCTGGCGCTCGGATCACCGCTCAGCGACTGTCGAATCGAGTTCGCGAGGGCATCATCGTGCGCTGCCACTCGAGCAAGTCCGAGAGCCATGCGAAGGCGAACCACGCTATCGGAGTCACCAGCGAGCTTCATGCAGAGCTCGTGTTCCGGGTGCTCCATTGAACTAACGATCGAAGCTGCGGCGGCGCGGACATGAGCGGATGAGTGCCCAGCCATCGACTGCACGGCGAGCGGGTCCACGCCTCCCGCGTGCAGGAGCTGGAGAAGTTGCGCGGCGACAATGAGATCAGCATCATCCCCCGACAGGAGCAGCGACTCCAAGAAGGGAACGACAAGAGTCATCTGATCGGCGATCCGAGCCATCCGTGCAGCGCCAAGCAACGCCCAGCGGTGTAGCTCACCGGCGCCGAGGAGTATTCGGGTGGCTGACAATGGATGCTGCGTCTGTCGAAAGAAGGCATCCAGGTCGCTCAGAGCTGACGCTGGATCCGCGAGCTGTAGGCACCGCAGAAGCAGGCCGTCTCGTTGTGTATCGCCGAGTTGGTCGCTGAGGTTATACAAGCCCCGGAGTGCGGCCGCACGATGCAGTTCTATATCTCGAGCGTTGGTAGCTCTCCGAATCAGCGCGTCGGCGACCATGGCTTGGCGGGTTGGGTCCGCCAGACGGGCGAGCACACCTACATTACCCACGCTGGTGTCTATCCTCAGCACATTCGTCGTCTCAGGCTCGTCCCGCTCAAGGAATGCATCAACCATCGATTCTACGTAGCTAACGACGGAGGGGACAGACACCCCCGCGTATACAAGCGCCAAGGATGCTGAGAGTTCACCTCGATCTGACCGATGCTGGAGTTCCACTTCCAACTCGGTGTCTGATGCCACTCGAGCGGCAAGCACGTCGATGACATCGCCCCCGACAACGGACTGAGACGTAGCCAGAAGCAAAGCGTCGCGTGCGCGCGCCTTGAGCGATGGATGGTAGTCGTAGAAGCCGGCCAGCAATTGCAGCATTGATTCATCGGTGCGCCGACTCGTATCCGGTTCACGGACGATGAGTGTCGCAAGCGACTCAAGCACAGCGAGAGCCACGTCGTCGGGTATCTGGATCACCAGACCGGCAAGTGCCGCGAGCGCCTGCGTGTTGACCTGAGGACCCAACAACGACTGAGGCATACCACGACCGAGCTCGAGCGCCCTCCGAGCAATGAGGGCTGCGTCCTCCATGCTCCGCCGATCGCCGTCAACATGCACCACCGAGAGCGCAGTGGCAACGACCCAGGGAGCCCCCGTATGCAATTCTGGAAGCACATTCAAGGGCGATGCCAGGAAGGTACCTTCGCGCGCAGCCTCCTTGTTGTTACCACTCCGGATGTAGTTTCCCACCGCAGCAGCATGGTCGCCGGTGCGCGCGTAGACATCTCCCAGCAGTTGTCTCGCTCGAAGCTCGCGGTCAAAGTGGCCTGAGATACGTGCCTCCCAAATCAGCCGTTTGACCTCCGCGTGAGCGCTTGACCAGTTCTCGCTATGCAGATATTCGAGCGCCGATTCCCGAGGGTCATAACGATCGCCGAGCCGGGTACGACCCTCGGTAAAAGTCGGCAGGAGCAAGGCGGTCGTGTCTGCATCCTCCAGGGGTCCATAGCTCACCTGCGCTCTCCAGATGGACTCGAGTACGGCCCGCGAATCGCCTTCGAGTCCAGCCCGCATCAGCGGCTCAAGCGCCTGACGGTATGAATCAATGGATCCCGACGGATCACCGTTCCACGCCAGTATTCGCCCCAGACGGCTATGCACGAGCCCAGCGTCCTCTGCTGCGAGAAGCCCGACACGTGCCTCGCGAACGAGGAGTGTCCAATCGCCCGAGACCTCGGCCAAGACCAGCCGCAGCCGGACGGTAAGCGCCTCATCGTCCGCAGCGGCAATCGCCTCCAGCAGCCGTTCTCGCCCCTGCTCTACATCACTGAAGTGCTCCTCCACCAACGCAGCCTCTGCCCACCACAGTGCCGCGCGCGGGAACCACGGATCTTGTGCCTCTGCGAGTTCTCGATACCCACTCTCCAACGCGTCCAGACCGGCGATTGGGTTCGTGAGCCACAAGAGTCGGGCCTGAACTGCTCGATAGCGGGCAGCTATCTGCGGCTTCGCGTCGCTTAGGCGGTCCCGCACCCTGAAGAGGGAAACCGGGCCTGGTGGAGCGAGGCCAGCGTCAATCTGATCGACCGCGAGTGCGAGCCAGACCGAACATGCTTCGTCGACTTCGCCGGTTTCAATCAGGGCGCTCGCTTCGCGCTGGCGCATCGATCGCGCAAGTGAGCGATACGGGCTGAGACGCAGCGCGTCTGCCAACGCCCGATAAGAGGTGGCTTGGACATGCGGGTCGGACGAGCCCTCAGCCGCCCGAAGGTCGTTCTGTAGGCCCAAGGCTTTGACAGGGCCTCGGAGCACGGCTTCAACGATAGAGGGAGTCCCAGCCCCGACGGGCCGAGGGAGCGCTCGCTCGCCGGCGATCCCGCAGAAGCGTTCCCGATAGGCCGCATTGAAGAACCGCACGACCAGGTCCGGATGCTCGCAAAGGATCGCGGTAAGCCACTCCGCGCCCCAAATGGCGAGATCGAGATCTGGATGCTCCTGACGGAGTACATCCAGCTCCCGGACTACTGCCGTAGCACGTGCCGGCTTCGCGGTGCAGAGGACAAAACGCCGTGCACTCAATGGCCGGTACTTGACGAACTCCTCGACTGCCTTCCGCACTGCCCGTGCAGTCAGGTTCGCCTTGCGGCGACGCACTTGATACGCAGCGTTGGTGCCACCCTTTCGCCCGACGAAGTCGATTCCATCTTGCTTCTCCCCGGGCAACCCGTACTCGACTGCATCGCGCAGACCATCCACCCTGGTCGCGATTGCGAGGTTGAGCCGCTCAAAGTTGCGCCACCTCATGCGGCCGAATGGAAGTACGTCCTCGTCATCGTCCTGGATGGGCGTGTCGGCGAGCGGGTTTGGATCGCCATGCATATAGGCTGGAAGCGGATGCGTTGCCACGGTCCCAGTATCGGTGACGGCAGACCACCGGACCAATGCCCTCAGGTGCGTCGCCATGTGAGCCTGCTCGGCGGTCAGGCGCTGATCGCGCTTGTGCAACCAAACATCCGTACGTAGTAGGATGGCCGGTCCGGGGCATTTGGTCCTGGTCCAGGTTCAAAAGGCGATCTCCCGTGCACGGCAACGACGGCAACCGCCCGGGCGAGGCGACCCCATCCCCAACCCTGATCCCAACGCCCTCCTCGCGGCCGCGACCCGGGCAATTCCCTCCTGCCTCGTTCGCGACTATCGACACTGGGCCGTTGCGCCACGACCTCTTTCGCCTCATTCGCCGGCAGCCGGAGCGAACTCGCCTCTGGCAGGCGCTCCACCTTGGCGCAGCCCGTGTTTTCGCGACCCCAAATGTCATCGGTGAGATTGATCGCGATCTGCCAATGCATGCGGCCAAGGCCAACGTCGAGCTTGAGCTGGCACGCACCCAATGGGAAACGCAATACCGACCACGGCTTCGCGTGGTCGACGTTGCCGACCTCGTTCCCGAGCTCGGCGATCACCCCGACGTGCTGACCGTGTACGCCCGGGGCAGTGACGGCCCCCTCGCCCTGCTCACCGCGCTGCTCGGCGTACGGGCATGGACCGAAGACAACGATCTGGGTGTGCTTGGAATGGGGCGGGAGCTCTGGCTCGCTCACGCTGTCGCCACGGTTGACGAGGCCCAGCTTTCGTCAGTTGGTGCCGTCGCATACCTCGCAACCGCCAAGTCAATGGAGGTCGCAACAACCCAGGCCGTCAGCCTATATCGCACGGCTGAGGCGACGATCGGCCGGCCTGCCACGCTGTTACTGGGCGCACTCCTTGCCCTCGGTGCGGTGTGGTTCCTGTGGGACGAAGATCGGCGCAAGCTCGTCCTCGATTCCCAGGTTGCCCGTGGCATGGGCTCTGCGACCAGCACGCTCATCGCGACCGCGGTGGACATGCACAGCCGCCATGAGGCTGCCCACGGCTTCCTGAAGGAGCACCTCAGGGAGGATCCTCGCCCACCGACGATCCACATGCACCTGGCGCGCATTCTTGCCGAGGCTCGCTTCCCGCTGGCCCTCGGCGAGCTCGCCGTCCGGGCGTCGGTAGGCGAGGCCGTGGTGAGCACCGTCATGCAGAACCATGCGGCGTTCGTCCGCGACCGATTCGGACGTTGGGACCTTGGCTCGCTCCTGACTCCTCGCATGCAGGAGCCGTCGCCTTGGATGCCGGCCGGGCGGTTCAACGCCTTCCCAGTGCGGCGTTAGAGAGCACCGCTGCTCGTGCGGGCCAGGACAGTCCAAATCATCGATCGAGCGGACACCGCCTTCACGGTGGCCAAGGTTGACGACGGGAGGGGATCACGAGCGTCATGCATCGTGTGATTCCTCCGGAGGTGTTGAGCGCTGCTCCCGGCGCAGTTGTGTTTTGGTCGGGTGCCGGCGTCTCCAAAGACGCGCCGTCGAACGGACCCTTAGGCGAGGAGCTGAGCCGTCGCGTTCTGGCGTGCGGATTCGCCGACGGTCTGCTCGATCGGATGCAGCGCGCCTATGCCAGACTGGAGGTCAACCGTTCGCTGCCGCGCTTGGAGACTCTCCTTGATGTGGCCATTGCTGAGCACGGACTGCCGTTACTGCCGACCCTCCTCGCAGACCTGGTGTCCATGCCACCGAATCCATCGCATCAGTTTTTCGCCGAGCACCTCCGAGCCGGCGGATTTCACGCGACCGCCAATTTCGATACGTGCATTGAAAAAGCTGGTGGGGACGAGCTCAATCTCGTGCATTTTCACGAGCGCCTTCGCCCTGGAGATGACGGCGGCTCACTTGGCGCCCGCCTGTCTCAGATCGAGCGAGGCTTCGATCCCACGCTCAAACAACGCTTGACCGATGGCTTGAAGACGGCCGCCGTCGTGGTTGTCGTTGGCTACCGCGGCCTCGACTTCTTCGATGTCGACCCCTATTGGCGGGAGCTCAACGACCACCGCGTTCTCGAGGGGCGGGTTGTGCTCTGGGTCGAGCATGCGAGCTTCTGGAAGGCCATCGGTCGCTCCCAACGGAGCCATCATCAGCTCGCGGACTTTGATCGCGGTGGTGCCGTCGTCTACGAGATCGAGGCTCCGACCCGACAACTCCTCAAGATCCTCGCCACGACATGGGGTTTCGCCCCGCTGACCGACCCACCGCCCGTCCCGACATCCGCTCCTCTGCTCCCTTCGTTGACCGACGTCTCGCGCGACCACGCCAACCTCCGTTTCTTTGCTTACGCTGGACTCGATACGGAGGTCCAAGCGCGCCTCGCCGGACGCCCTTTGTCACCCGAGGAGCACGGCTGGGCGGCGGAGGCGGCGTGGGCGGCCGGCCGTTACCGGGAGGCCGATGACCATTGGGCCAAGAGTCGCCCCGGCGATTCAGCCGATGACAGAGCGTTCCGAGACGAGCGGCACGCCGCGGTGCTCTGGATCCGAGGCGAACTGCGCCGAGCGTATGCCAGTCTGTCCGTCGCGTTCCACGACTCGAGAGTCCATGGTGCTGATCCGGAGCAGCGTTTGGTCATGGCTGAGACCTTGGGACGGATTCTGGTGCATATGAGTCGGCTGCCCGACACGCGCTGGATGGCAACCAAGACGCGACGGGAGCAGGCGCTGCGCCGGATCAGTGACAGTGAAGCGGAGCTCACGCGACCACTTGGAGTCCATCTTCGAATCCGCATCGATTCCGTACGAGCAGCGCTTCTCCGTCAACCCGTCGACCCGGAACGTGGCGATCCGGTTGAGGGATTCCAAGAGACCGAGGCGTTGATGCCGATGCTCAATTACCGTTACGCCTCCCTGAGAGCCCAAGCAACGTCCACTCCGACGCGACTGAGCCCACAGAAGTACTGGCGGCAAGTTCAGCAGTTCGAAGTCGTTGGGGCGTCCGGGGACGCGGCTCGCGTTCCATTCCTCCCAGGCGGTGAGACGGCGTTTGCTCCCAATGACGTTTGGCCCCGCGTCAAGGCCGTGGACTTCACTCGGTGGCATCGTGCACGCCTCTTCACCTACTGGCTGGGCCTGTGGGCGATTGAGAAGGTGCCCCCGAAGCACGTGATCCGCCGATGGACGAGCCGACTCGGCCGCTGATCCGACGAAGTGATGCTGATAGTGACGCCGGGGGTTGGATCTTCTGCCGGCCTTAGCTGATGGGGCGGCTCTTGACTCCCCTCGAGGCTGAACTGGCCCAATGCGGCGTTAGCGGAATCTGGGGGACGTTCTCGCCTGCCCAGGGACACCCTGACGGCGTCAAGACCGAAGAATACGGCGAGGTTGTCGGTTATGTGAGCCAGATACCGAGCGTCCAGTCCCAGCGATTCCGTGCAAGCCAGTTCAACGCGGTCTTGCTGATGGCGCCGAACGGGTAGGACATGTTCGGGGGAACCGCCCGGGCTTCATGGAGAGTGGCATTACTCAGTCCCAGTCACCGCGACTGGAGACGAGTCATGGTAATGGGTGGCCTCGAGCTCTGCCGGGAGGGATCATCCCGACCTCGCGTGCAGGAACGATGGTTGAACGAGTTGACGTACTCGAGAGTCTCGAACTCGGACGTCATCGAGACCGCGCCACGCACGCCGGGCTGTGTCAAGCATCAGGCGGACGCGCCGCACACCGTCAAGCATCTCTTGGACCTGCGGTGTCAAGTATCTGCCGTACTTCTACAATCGGCAGTACTTGGAAACTGTAAGCACTATGTATGCGCTGGACTGCCACAATCTCTAGCTATGAGTAGCGGCAACCGGCCTCAACTGTGCGGAATGATGCCTTTTGCAGGAAAAGCCATCATTCCTGGTTAGAGCACTACACCACGTGGCGCGCATGCGCCCTACGCACCTCGCCACCTCTCGCCGCGAACTCAAATTGCGCGTCCGTCGGGGAGACAGGACTCGAACCTGCGACCCCTGGTCCCCCCAGACCAGCACTTATTTAGCCCTGACTAACTGAGTTCAGAATTAGTGGTTTCGTTGGGAATTGGTTGGAATGACGACTAGAGCGCGTGTGATGGAATCCGCTGGAATCGCCCAGGAATCCCTCAGCGCTCTTCGACGTACACAATCGCCTATTCCCTCGAGCCTCCAGCCTTTCCAGGGGGGATCACGGCTTAGTAAACGTGTCCGTCAAACCGGGGCAGGCCCACCCTGCATCGCAAGCTCCTCGGGCGATCTCGCGCCGAGCGTCGTCGTTGTTGCACCCCTCGGAGACGGTCTAAGCTCCGAGCCTGCATGGGTGCAACAAGCGGAGGGGATCCGTGGTCCGGCTTCTATGGGGCGGCGGTGCAAGCCGCCGTGCTTCTGATAGGCGGGGGCTGGGCGCTCTATCTCTATAAGGCTCGCCGTGAGGGTCAGACCACGGTTCGCCTCGGTGTTGCGGTCGCTCTCGTCGGCGCAGCCGGTTCGCGTCAGCTGCTTATCCGCGTCCATATCGTGAACTCGAGCGCCCGCGTGTTGAGGCACACCGAGGCCACCCTCTCGCTACTCAGTGCCGCTCGCGCGGGCGAGAACGGCGCCGAGGTGTTCACGCCGCTTCACAGCGTCGACCCGCTGCGTCGAGTGAATGGGGAAATGAGCCTGCCCGACGCCCGCGGGGACGTAACGGTAGAGACCGGTAAGTTTCCGTGGTATTCGTCGTGGTTCGAGAGCCCGTCGCTCGAGCCAGGGGAGTGCGTCGACTCCGAGGTGGCATCTGGCGGTAGAACCAGATGCTGACTCGTGGTCGTTGCGCCTCATTCTGGCCGGCAAGCAAAGCCGATTCCCGACGAGAGGCTGGTATGCGTGGGGCGTGTTCGCGATCCTGTCCGCGCAGCTCGTGGCCGGCAACGGGTACGTTCCCGTAACCACCCATATGAAGGTCTCCGAGTGGCATGAAGGTGTTATGAAAGTCCCTCCTCGCCGAAGCGATCGCGAGGCCCTGCGCGAGATCTTCAGGGATCCAAACTCCTCCAGACGTCAGGCCCCGCAGCCGCCCGCAGCTCCTCCGCAGCGAGAGCAGCAGCGTCCTGCCCAGCCGCCCGGTGGGCACGCCATCCCACCTCGATAAGAGGTCGCTTGAATACGCCAGGATCAGCCGTTCGCAGTGGACGATCCCTGCGCACTTTTGGCCGGTGGCACCACAAAAAGTCCGAGCACGCCCGTGAGGGTCGCGGTGAACACCGTCACGATGGCGTCGGCGGTCTTGCCCAGCGCAAGCAACACGAGGAGTCCGACCAGAGCGATCGCGAGCACGCCTACGAGCCCGTACACCACCGCCCGCCACAGGTGATCGGCGGTCACCTGGTCGGGGGACGTCATCCCGCTCGGCATGCTAGCCGTCACTGTCTTCACCGCTGCGAGTTGGGCATCCGGAGACTTGAGGTTTTTAGCTGACCCGACGCTACTCACGAGCGTCGCTGCCGCCTTGGTCGTGTCTCCTTTGACTCCACCTAATGCCTGCATCAAGAGCGTCTCAGCCGGTTGCGGGAGGTTCGCCGTCGCAAGCGCGGCCGACAGTTGCGCGACGGAGTTCGACCTCACCTCGGAGTAATCCGTTGCGATCAGTAGCTCTCCTATTAGGTCAGGGCGCGAATGATGGACCCCGCGGGTCGCGAGCGTCTAGGTGCGTCTTTGGTCAGAAGCTGATGTCATCCCCGGTGGGCGCGGGCAGGTCTGGCGGTGCGGCGCCTCCGGAACAGCTTGCCATCCCGTAGCCGCTCCAGCCTGGTAGTAGGCGTCGCGCCTCGGCGTGGCTGACGATCTCCTTGCCGAGGGGCGCGAGCGCGAGGCCGGCGAGCTTGAAGTCCTCGACCGCCAAACGGGATCGTGTTGATCGGGAGGCAGAGCAGGACGCACGTGACGAAATGTGTCAGCGCCGGTGCTGAGGAAGAGTGAAGACCCTGCGCATCGAGACCGGCGACAGTGCATCGCTGACCCTGCTTAGGTTTCCGCCAGAGGAGGTTGCGACCCTCGAGCTTGTCCACCGGCCTGCCGAGAACCCGGTGGAGATCGGTACCGGGTTCAGCCACCGTGTCGTGCAGGTCGACGACGCCGGCGCCACGTTCGAAGCCCTTTCGCGGGCGGCTTGAAGACGGGCCGATAGAGCGCCCCGGCGGTCCGGACGGCCCACAGACGTCATGGCTGGCGACCCCGACGGGTACGGGGTCGAACTTGTGCAATCGCCGCCTAGACATCCCCGACCAAGCATGGGGTTGCAAGTTAGCCTGATCTGGTGAACGATAGAGGTGTGCGACGCGCGAAGGGAGCGATTTGCGACCGTGAATCTCAGCCATGAGCACCTTCGATGATCTGATGCCCCCCGCCCTCGAGGCCCTGTGCGACGCAGCACACCTCCGTACCCCATGGCCCGCGGTGCGCGCTCTGATCCAGTCCACCTTTGTCGAGCACTTGCACCGAGCAGTGATCTATGACGCCCGTCAACGGCGGACGGAAGGGACGACCTTCAGTGAGAGTTGGTCGTTCCAGACTTCTGATCGTTTCGCCTCGCCTGGTGCAACACGGGACGATCTTCTCGAACGCCTTGCCGGCAGGTTGGGCGGTCGTCGAGGGCTTGCCGACGCAGTGATCGTCGTGCTGGAGAATAGGATGGACGTGAACCTTGTAAGGAGACAACGTGTCGATCTGGACGGCCTCGCAACTCTCGAGTTAGTGGGCGATGTCGACGAGCGGATGCTCGCTCGAAGCTACATGTGGAGCGATTACGACTTCGCCTACCTGTGGCGAGCTGAAACGAGGCGCATTCCCCTTCCGGTTTGGCGCTGGTCGCATCGTCGATGGCTCGACGCGATGTCTGCTCACCTGCGGTTTAGTGTGCTCGGTCGCCCGCCACTACCGTACCGACTGACGCTCAGGCCGGTTCAGGCGGTTCTGGATGATCAGCCACCGGACATCCTTGAGATCGCTGGTGCTTTTACGAGCCACGTGCATTCCCAACCGTTAGCCTAGTCGAGGTTGCGTCGTGTTTCCGCTGGCTGCTGATCGCATCCGCATCCTCCACCTTTCGGACCTTCACTTCATTGGCAAATTGACCGAGCGCGGCACACGACTGGGGACACGCCCATGGCTGACGAAGTCGCACGACTTCGCAAAGCTCCAGGCCCTCGTCCACCTACTGACCGTATTGGGCCCACCGGAGGACACGTTTCATCACCTCGTAGTGACTGGTGACGTCTCCACCGATGGGGCTGTCTCGTCGCTCTCGACCGCCAAGGACTTCATTCAAAATGATGAGATCATTGACGCTGCTGTCAGCCGCCTCATCGCATATGGCCTCGCGTGCGATTCCGAGCGGCGGACGGTGATTCCCGGCAATCACGACCGATACGGGACTTGGCTCCCTTTTCAGCGTCGCCAACGTCACTTTGAGGAAATATTCGATGACGCGAGCTACCCTCGAGTGCAAGTCGTGAATGCACCAAGAGGCAGCACGGGTCCGGACATCATTTTCTTCATCTTCGACTCGACTCAAGTCCTGCGTCTTATCCAACGTCGCAATCCCCTTGACAGGATCGCCCGCGGCGAGGTGAGCCTGGCGGAGTGTACGTGGCTCGTCCGGACATGTTCAGAAATTGCGCGTACGGGGTATGCGAACGGGGTTTCGGTGGATCCCGGCAGCTGCGTCAGGATCGCACTCTTGCACCACCACCCTGTGCTGCCCCACACCAATCGCCTTCCCCCAAGCCGCGCTCAGAGTCTCACACGCCATCTGACGCGGATGGATAACGACGAAGCCTTTCAGCGAAGCTGCCTCGAAGCTGGTATCAACATGGTGCTATTCGGTCATCAGCACTTTGGATACCGCCGAACTGCGACCTCAACAACTCCCGGGCAGACACCCTTCGGAGCCGACGGGCCTGTGCACTTCTTCTGCTGCGCGAGCACGTCGGAATATTCGGTCCCGGACCCCGGCTTCTTCATCTACGACGTGGGCAGACGCGGAGTCGACGCCTACGAATTCGGTTGGGATGGCTGTGGGTTCACGCGCAAGCCGACTCTGACGCGACTTCCGTTTCGTTAGGCACCCCAGTGGCCGCGTCGTCGTGGCTGATCCGGTTCCCGTCCTGATCGTAGGTCTGGAAGGCGGCTGAGCCACCTCAGGCGTCGATGAAGATCAGCCGTCCCGCTGCGCCGTACTGATACGTAAAGGTATGCGCAACATTGGCCCCAAGCGAGGTGGCGCAGTAGCTGCACCCATTGCTGGTGACACGGTAGTCCCCATCCAAAGTCTGATAGAAGAAGGAGTCGCCAGTGCCTCCGGCAGAGTAGGGGAGAGTCTGCCCATCCAAGGTGCCGTAGGCAGCATAGTAGTAGTTGGTGTAATCCCCAGCGCCATCTACGATCTCGACGAGACGCCCCCCTGCATCGTAGGACCACGCCATCGTCCCCGTCGAGATGCTGTTGGTTTCCGCTGCCTGCAGATCAGCATCGTTGTACGTGATCGTGTCGACGTAGGTGTAGCCAGTGCTGGGCACACTCACCCGAGCGGTGACGTTACCGGCACCGTCGTACGCGTACCGGGCATATCCTCCTGCGTACCGCTCCATCTTGCCCGACCGCGTGCGCAACATCGTCAACGAGGCTTTTGAGACTGCTCGGCGTCAGGCCCTGCGCGAGGGAACACCCCATGAGCAGAGCCTTATGGCAGCAGGGCGCTTCTGGGCTGATGCCTGGCTCGAGGAGTTCGTCTGTGATGTCGCCGCCAGGTACGCACTCGGACGGTCGTTCGGTTATCAGCATGTTCGACTCTGCGCCCTGCTTGGTGGTCATCTCTTTGAGCCGGAGCTCGGCCAGCGCTCGACGCATCCTGCCCATGGTGCCCGGATGCGAATGGTTCTCGCTGCCTTGCACGCGTCTGGGGCCGTCGAGGATGTTGTTGCGGTCCAGGAACTGTGGGACCGATTCGCTGCGCGTCAGCTGGGAGCGAGATCGCCGTCCTATCACCTCTGCTATCCCGATGATCTGCCCGAGTTCGTGGCCACTGAGGTGGGTCAAGCATGCCGAGCGATCGGCATCACCGACTCCATGACGACCCGAGCACGCACTGGCACCGTCACGGAGATCTTGCTCGATGCCTGGGCGCGGTTTCTCGCCGACAGCAGCTCGTTTGGAGCATGGGAGGAGGCGAGCCTGGCGGCGATGTTCCACGACAGCCTGAGCCCCTGAACGACCCGATGACCGGAGCGTCGCTGACCGCCTCAGATGGGATGCAGTTCGGAGGGTCGTCCAGAACGCCCGGAAAGCCGTCCCAAGTTCACATCCCCCAGACCGTCCGGAGTGTTCTAGCCTCCGATGCGCGATGAAGGACCCGCCTCCGCCCACCTTTGAGCCTCATGAGCCAGGCACATACGTCTTCCAGCAGGGACTCCGACGACTGTACGTCCCCGCGGTGGTGATCGCGCTCGCCTTCCTCGGAGTCGGCTACGCACTCGGGCGAGGTGGGACGGCTGGTCTCGTCATCGATGGCTGCGTCGCGATCGCCCTTCTCTGCCTACCCGTTCTCGACAGAACGCGGCTCAACCCAGACAACTGGCTGAGCGGCTACTTCGGTGAAAGGATGGTCGCGGCGCTCCTTGACATGCTCCCTGAATCCTTCCACACCCTGCACGACGTCACCCTTGCGTCGCACGGCAAGAAGTCCAACATCGACCACATGGTGGTAGGACCCACTGGCATCTGGGTCATCGAGACCAAGAACTGGCGGGGTCGATTTGAACAAAGAGGCGGGGACCTCTTCTGCAATGGCGTCAAGCGGACGAACTCCGTGGATCAAGCAGTGGCGAGGGCCACCACGGTTCGCCGCGGTCTCGACGTGGCTGGATGCGGCGTCGGCTGGATCAACGTCCTGGTCGTCTCCACCAAAGCGCGCGTCCCGAACGGTCGAATCGACTTCCCGAGAGCCACAGTCACCGGGGCGTCGGACTTATTGCCGTTGATCCGACCCGGGAAACATATATTGACCGCAGACGCGATTATGGCCATCGTATCCGTGCTCGAGCGTAGCAAGCACAAGGAATCTCTCCCTTAACAGTCACTCATCGCTCCAAGTCAAGGCTGGATCGGCGATGCCGCCTCGCCGCGAACGACCGGGTCCGGTGTCGATATCGCGAAGCCATCGGGCGCTCCACGGACGCCTGCGAAAAGCGCTAGATTGATGCCCGTCAGGTCCGCGCTCGGAGGAACGCAGGATGGGCTGGGGTATTTACGTCAGCGATCGGGTCGAAAACCTGGAGAACGACCTGCGTCGCGTGCCCCCGGCCCATCGCACGAACATCGAGTACATCCTTGCCTGGGCCGGTCTGCGTGACGCCCGGATTCTCACTAGACTGCCCACCATTTCTGCGGATCTCGACCCTCCGGCTGAGGTCCATGCGCAGGTCCCCACGGCCGCAACGGCTCCCCATCGACGCGGCTCGGTGTTGGATTGGTGGATTGGCGACCGTGCCGAGCAGGCCTATGCGTCGCTCCACCGTGCGGATGCGGCATATCTGGGGATCGCTCCCGATGCGATCGTCCGGCAACGAGCCGCCGACCTCCTTAGTGAACTCCCCGCGTGCGCACTCCCGAGCAGCGATCTCAGGTATTCGTCCTACCAACAAACCCTCAAAGCGGTGGCCAACCCCCCGGCTCCCGGCCGTGATCAGCATGCCCCGGCCGCTCCTCCGGCGCCAGCAGTGCCGCCGGCACCGGCACCGGCCGCGGCAGCGCCAGTGGTTGCAGCCGCCGTCGCTCCCGTGCCCGGAGGTGCGGGTGGCGCAGCGATCGCCCCTCTCGACCCTCCGATCCCGGTCTCTACCGCGGTGCGCCAGACCCTCAAGGAGATCGCGGAGGTCGTTGGACAGTCGAGCGCCAACCAGCACTATCTCGTCCGCACCTACCGCAACCTGCTGTTCATCACCGCCGCAGGACTCCTCCTCCTCTACCTCCTCCTCTCGTTGATTGGCTGGAGAGATCCGAACTTCCTCTCTCTGTGCGCCTCGAACGCGACGTCACAACCGCCGTGCCCCAGCGGAGCCGCACCCGGCTCCGGGGACATCTTCCTGCTCGGCTTCGCCGGTCTCGTCGGCGGCGCGGTTGGTGCCCTTATCCTGCTGCTCAGCGTCAGCATCTCCGGGGGCCCCTTTACCCTCGCCGTTGCCCAAGCGGTGCTCAAGCTTCCCGCGGGAGCCACGATCGCGCTGGTTGGTCTCTTCGTGCTGCAGCACGGAATCCTCGGGATCCTCACGCCCCAGTCGGGGACTGCTTTGGTGGCCTGGGCGATCATCTTCGGGGTCGGCCAGCAGGCGCTCACCCAGACCATCGATAAACGTGCTAACGCCATCATGGCGGGCGGATCCTCGGCGAACACCGCTGCTCCGGCCGCCGCCGCTGCTCACCCCTAAAGACGAGTTCCTCCGCGGGAATACCCGTCGCAATCCTCGGTTGCTAAACCACGCTTCTTGTGTTGTGGTACCGCCGAGCCAGCGGTGGCGTCCGTCAGGCCCCGTTTTAGGCTCTGGCAAATCATGGCTTCCAGCTTTCGCGCAACGTCGGGCGACGCGCTCCTTGGCCTGCCTGGCGACAGCCAATGCGGACTCATCCACCGTGCGGGATGGTCGAGCCGCGGCGAGCGTTATTGGCCCGCGTGCCAACCCTCAGCCCGGTTGCATCGGCGCGAGCTCCAAACCGGAGCCCTGGCCGACCCTAGCCGCCAGCGGCCGGTTGAACCTCTGCGTCTCGCCTGCTCCCCGGCACCCGCACCATCTGTGTGACGGGTTTCCGACCGAGGTAGAAGAAGACGACGCCCTGCTCGTCCGATGGCTCCGGCCCCAGTCCCCGCTTGGAGTTCTCCAAGACGGTGCTGAGATCAACGGGCGCGATCAGTTGACTTGCTTCCTCCTGAAGATCGGAGGATCGAGCGAAGAGCCCTCTTACAAAGTCCAACTGCCAACCATCCTAGTGGAAATCCTTCAGGAAGAGTAGCACCTCAAATACGGCGCCCCCTACCATGATGACCAGCGCGATGCCATTGAAACGGCGTCGTCGCGAGACCACCCCCAGGTTTCCGGCGGTGAGGGCCTGAATTCGATCCGCCAGCACGGTGAGCGCGGCATCCACATCTGGCAGCCTAGTGAGAGCCTGAGCGTACATCCCGCCGAGTTTGGGCTGGCCTTCGGCCGCCGATAGCACTCGCGGCACCACAGTGCAGATAGCCGAGCTCGCCCCGAACGGAATCAGACCCCACCACCAACGAGGTGGCCAGTCGCGGATCGCGGCGATGGATCCCAAGCCGACGATCCCAGCGACGTTGAGCGCCAGAATGCCAAACGCGTCCGTCGCTTCGGCCGCGACAAGCTGCCGAGATTGAGACCACGCTTCGGTCGCAACCGCGACGATGTTGGAAGCGATGTGAGCTCGGCCGGTCGCAAGTCGCTCTGCCAGCGACGGCTCGGCGGCCGGTCGGCTGGCTCCCTCGTCGGTGCCGGCGCGCCACCCCAGCGCAAATGCGTGGACAAGTGCCGTGAGCGTCCACGCCAGACCAAGCTGCGCCCCGTGAGCGAGCCGGCTTGTCAACCTCCAGCGCGACCATCCCATCACGGAAGAATGCGCGCAATCGAGGCACACCCTCAAGGCAACGCGGCTCTCGGTAGTGGGTCAGTTTGAAGAAGAGCCCCCGGCTCGATGCCGGAGGCCTCCTTTCAGGAAGGGATATGGGTTTCGGGTAGGCGGTGAGCCTACTACGCCGGAACCTTGTGCTTGGCAGGCTCATCCTCTCGGTACTGTTTGATACATGAGCACTCCGGCCGGCAAACCCGTCCCGACCATGCCGTCGAACGTGCTAACGCGGGCAGGGAAGACGCTTCGAATGATCGATCTCGGGCTGATTGACATGCAAGGACAAGACCAGGATCGAGCCAGCGTGACCAAAACGGTGAGCGTCTGGGCGCTCGCCTTCGTAATTGGGGCGGCTGCAACGCTCCTTGGCAACGGGTTTCTCCATGTGTTCCCAGTCGGCCGCTCTGACGAACTCGCCGGTACCCTGGTAGCCACCCTTGACGCGAACCTGGACACTGTCGCATTGCTCGATGTGGGCGAAGGACGGGCCCCGGTCATTGTCACACCGCAGACGCCAGTCAACGGACGGGTACCCGATATACAGGAGGAGTTCCTGTACTGGGATAGCCATGACCACGAATTCTGGATCACGCTCTCGAGCTACGTGGGTCGTTCATGGATGGATGGTGAAGTCGTCACGACCGATGGTCGGGGTCAGATCACCGGAGTGCCGTACACATCCGACCAGCAGGTAGCATTGGCGCATCCGACGAGCTCCCCGAACTCATCGCAGGTCGCCGTCGAAGTCGATCACGACACCGGCGCGCCCCAGCTTGATTTGGTTGACGTGCAGTCGCGGCGAGTCCAGCGGATCTCCACCGCCGTCGGGCCCGCCAGCTGGAGCAGCGACGGCGATCAGTTGGCGTACTCCTGCTTCCCAAATGCCGGATCCCCTGCGCTTTGCGTCTATGACCTTGAGCGTCACGAACAGACGGTCATACAGATCCCTGGGTTTGACGATGTTCTCGATCCGTCACTTTCACCCGATGGTAGTGAGATCGCCGTCGCGGCGACGAGTGGTCCCGGCATCATCAATGCCCTGCTGGTCGTGAACTCGACGACCGGCGCGATTCTGTGGGCAAATCGGCAGGTGCAATCCGTCGCCTCGCCTGTTTGGAGCCCCGACGGTACGTATATCTCGTACATCGGCCCCCAAGGCGTCGAGACGTGTCGAGCCGCTGACGGTTCTCAGTGCCGCCTCGTTCTCCGCGGCGAATACGCCGATCTGCAATGGGTCTCAAACGACCTCCAGGGCTTTGGCGTGCCATGACTGTAAGTTCGCCCACTCGTCTACAACGGCTGCTTCGTCATCCCCTTGTTGTCGGGCCTATCGCTGGAGCAGCGGCCATCATCCTCGCTGAGTACATTGGGGGCTTCTTGGGTTGGGGCTCTCCCCCGTCGTTGCCGGCCGTCACGACGCAAAGCGTCATTCACCTGACCATTGATCCAGCGTCGCTGTCGATCTCTCACAACAGCCCCGACGTGACAGTGTTCGCCTCAGGCCTCACGCCACATGGGCCAGTCGGCGAGGAACTTGATGCGTCATCAGGATTCAGCATTCGCGACAACGGTGAGGCGGACACCGCCGGCAACATCACCTATGTCGTGCCACTTTCCACCAAATTGTCCCCAAGCCAGGCCGGGGAAACCTACCGCATCACCGTGATCGATGAAGCAACCGGCGCGCAGGCACTTGCCTACGTGCAGCTCACTCCGTAAGGCACCGGAGCTCGATGATGATCCGAGCTCGCCGAGGTGCTGGTAACGTTTGGCGGCTCGGCTCGACCGGAGGCTTTGGTCGCCGCCATCAACGATTGGTGGCATGCAGCCGCTTCTTATTTCCCGGCGGGTGCTGAGTTCGACTTAGAGTGCTTTCGTCGGGAAATGGTTGGAAAGATGATCGATCCCCGCAAGTTGGAACTGCTTGCACGCGGCTGGGCGTGAGGTGTATCCGGGGGACTGCTGACCTCCGAAGTGGATCAGTGATTCCCTCACCGTAGGCAGGGTCGAGGTCGCGGGAACGCAGTGCCCCCTAAGGTCTCTGAGGATCGCGGAACGTGAACGCAATTGAACATCAGGGTAGGCGACTGCAGCTTCGACCGCTGCCTCACTGAAACCAGCCGTCGACATCGAGCACGGCGTCGATGCTACCGGCCGAATTGAACAGGTTGATATCACCCACGTGCGCTCCCGACGCGAAGCCAACCACGACCAGTTTCGGGACGATGGTGCCTGGGGCTCGGTTGAGGTCCGAGGCGTTCGGCTTCGAGCTCACATCGGCTGGATAAGCGGTGCTCGACGTTGGCGTGCGTGGCGACGGGGAGGTGAGCGCATGCGCGTGCCATAGGAACAGGCGAAACGTCAGGCGCGCTCGGTCACGGCGCTATACGCGGGCGGTTGCAGCTTGATACCGGCCGCTTCGGATCTGGTCAGACCAATGACATCGGAGACATTCATGCCCGTTTGATCTGGGCTCGGGGTCGAGTGTCCCAACGAATAGCACGTCCCGCCATCCTTAGGTAGCCACAGCTTGCGACTCGTGTCGCCATGCCCGTTACACCCCGGCTCAGTAACTGGTGTTATAGGTGGTGCCCGCCCCGCCAATCGTCAACGGACCGCTCCAAGGCTGCCCGGCCGTCGTCCAGTAGTCGTCCAGTGTGTGGTTCGGACCTTCCGCGAACACGCTGATCAGACCCATCGTCTTGTTCACGACCGTCCATGTGCTGTCTGTCGTAGCGAAGGCTGGCCCTATGTGGACGTATTCGCTGGGTGCGCCGGCCGAGTTCGCGGCGGTGGTGCGGGTGGACGTGAACAGCCCGATGTTGCGCACGTTGTACTCGTCGAGGGATGCGATGCCGCCGTTGACTGCAAACACATAGGCGACGTGCCCGAGCCCGCCACCTCCGGTGTTCCAGGCGGCGATGTCGCCCACCTCCGGGCTGCTGTCATAGCGATAGTCATCCTGCTTGAGACGTGGACCCCAGGTGTTCGCGTTCCCAAGGGTCTTCGGGAGTGTCACGCCGAAGACCTGCTGGATCTTCCAGGCGACGTAGTCAGTGCAGTTGCGATAGCCATAGCCGTAAGGGGAGATGTCATTGCCATTGATACACCAGGAGTCAGCACCGAACTTGGAAGAACAGTTCGTTGCGTTCGCGCAGGGATAACCGCCGGTGTCGGCGAGCGCGGGCGTCGTCGACACGAAGAGCCAACCTGCCGCAGCCATAGCCAGCGCCACCGTGAGAGTAGAGACTCGGCGGCCGAACCCTTTCTTGCCGAAGGGCACCGTGTCACACCCTCCACTCACCGGAGCGTTGTGGGCGTCAGTTCTCACAGTCGTACTCTGACGTTGCGGTGAGAATCGCGACGCGCCGGAGGTGCGTCCCTTGCCATCTGTGAATCCCCTTGCTGACCGCTGGCGCGTCGGATTCTAGCCCGCTCGGCCGGGTTCTGTCTAAACGTTCACGGATTTCTCCGACAATGTGAGGCCGAGGCCGACGTTCGGTCGCTTCCTTGCCAACCTGTTGTGGAGGTGGGGGCGTTCAATCGCTTCTCGAGCCCGTCGTCCAAGCGAGATCGGACAAGTGCCGTGAAAGGAAATCGAACTCTCCCAAACGTGCTCAAAACGATCCGAAGAAGCGCCGTCCGAACTCGATGGAGCGGCCAGGAAGCGCCACATGACGCCGTGACTGGACAGAGATATTGGCCCAGTATTGGCCCAGCACCTCCAAGCGCCACGGGAGCGCGGGCTGCAGGCCGACCTCCTCGGCCATGCGTCGGTAACCGTGACCCTGGACACGTACAGCCACGCCGTCAAGGGGATCGCCGAGCAGGCCGCGGCCGACATGGACGGGCTACTCAGGCGCTGACCGCGACCCCGGACTGCTGCGCGAGACGGTACTCGATGAAGGCCTGCAGGATCTGCGTTGCGGCTGCGAGGGCTGCTGCCATCTCGTCGTCGGTGATCGCCCGTGGGTCGGTTGCGTCAACGTGCCTGGCTCCGACCTCGGGCTTGTTCGCGACGTGCCGGATCGCATCAACCGTCTTCTTGCTCAACCCGAGCGACGTTCGAAACGCCGCCTGTGTGCCGAAGTCGGCCTCGATGCACTCCACCATCTGATGTAGGCGCTCCATAGAGAGTGTGCGGGACGTGCCCGCAGCGCTCGCGGTCCGGAAGTAAGCGCGCGCCCGCCTCACGGTTCGTTCCTCGAGAACCTCCTTCTTCTTCGCCCAGATCTCGCGCAGCCGAGCAAGTGCCTCGGCGCGACGGGCACGGAACTCAAGGTCCGCCGCGGCGAGTTCCGCGAGCGCATCCCTCTCGGCCGCCACCCTCCACTGGGTTCGATGCGCAGCCCTGAGATCGAGCATCTCGCGCACGCAGCGCTCGAGGAGCGCCTCGTCTCCGTCGGATGGCACGAGAAGGAGCAAACCGGGTCCGACCTCAATCTGCATGGCGATCGCCGCGAAGCCCGCGTTGACTGCGAGCACCGCGCTCTCCTCCGTCGGCACCACCACGGGGTCGAGAACCGCCGAGTAGCGCGCCTCCAGCAGGTAGGGTTCCAGGCTGTGGCCCGGCGCCTCAATCTGGCCCGGAGGACCCATTGCAGCGTGCACGAGGACGAGCTCCTGCTCGCGCTGCAGGTACATCAATCGAGGGACGATCTCTATCCACCAGTCCGCTGGCGTGTAGAAGTCGGGTTGTTGCGTCCGGTACATGTAGTACGGGTTCCCGCGATCCACCAGTAGTGCGAGCGGCCTGAGACGCACCACCAGGATCCCTCCGCGAGCAAGCAGCTCGGTCGCCTCGATCGTTCGGCGATGCATCGCGGCGCGAAGGCCGGCGACTATCTCCGCGTCGCCCGCTTTTTCGCGGCCCGGCGTCACGCGCAGCGCGGGGTCGTCGGCAAGTAATTCCATCAATTGGTCGACGATGACCGCCTTGAATTCTGGCAACGCGTCTGAGTCGAGGAGGTGCCGTCCCGAGGCTTGGCTAATTGACAGGATGTCCGTGTCCACGAATCCGATCGTAGGGGACAGCCGATGTTGCCCGTAGGGTCTCCACCAACGACCGTACGGGCTGACCCTGGACGACTCAGCCGGCGGGTTCCATTTGGTCCTTGACGAGATCGTAGACGTCGGTAACGCCTGCTGCAAAGCCTTGCCAGTAAAGGATCACTTTGTCTTCCTTGGTTCCAGGCGGCGGTCCGCTCTTGACGGAAAGGGGTACGAAACACTGATTCATCTCCGGGACGTAGCTCTTCGACGCCGCCATGAGGGCAAGACTCATGCCTACCGTCCCCAAGACGGTCCCCGGCTTTGCAGGCGTTACCTGCCACGACGCCTTGATCTTTGGCCACGCTGCCACCTGCTTGAGTTCCAGCCAAGTCGCTGCGTCCTTCGCCCAGAGGCGTCCCGCATCAAGGCCGCGGGCACGCATCGCTGCCTTGTCTAGGTCACCCTTGCGAAGTCGAGTCAGCACTTGGAGACGGATATCCCCCTCTACGGCCTGCTCTTGCATTCTCAAACGCTCCTCTGGCCGGTGTCCAGTGGTCGCAGGGGATGTGTGAGAGCCTGGGCACGAGGAGGTTTGTGGCAGGCAAAGCACGGCGCTCACTTACAGGTTCGCTGGCGATGGCGCGAAGGTGCTGTGTCCTGCTACACTCGGTTGAAGAAAGAGGAAAGTAAATGGCCACACGAATGAGTACAACATCGATTGCTCCACGGGCGAAAGCTAGGACTCGGCGACTCCGGCCGGCTCACCCGGCGCCGGCTGTGAGCCCCGTGGCGCTCGTCCGCGTCCGCTCACCACAGGCCGCTCAGGCCTTGGAGACTTTCGGAATTCTCCCGCGCTATTTCGCCCATGACGCCCAACTGGCGCAAGCTCTCGGGTGGGACTCCGCGACCGTGGCTGTCTGGCGCGAGGGCGGCGTTGTAAGACCTCAATCGGCAAAGGTTGCTTACGTCAAGCTGTTAGCGGATCTCTGCGAAGAGGCAGGAGCCTACCTCAGGCGAGACACGGACGTTGGCGCCTGGATCTGCACTTCCCTGCCCAACCTTCGCGGAGCGTCCCCTGCTGAGTGGCTAGCTACACGAGGTCCGCGCGGTCTCCGAGAGTTGACTTACGCGATGGTCGACTGGATGCCACGGGTGCCGGATTCAGATCTCGAGCCCGGCGACGGGCACGATGCCCTCGCGGATCTCGTTCGCAGTGCCAAGACGCACGATGGCGCGCGAGAGGCACTCAAAATGCTTAGGGAGACCCCCTAGAACCGGCGTTCGGCTGCCCAGCGGCCTGCTAGCCATTTGGGGGGCTGACCAAGTCGCGAAAATCCAAGCATGCTCGCCCGGCCGCGAACCGCCCCGCGCACGGCAGCTCGCTGGCTTCGGGCGATGCGGTCGACAGGATGATCTGCCCAGCGCAGGGTCTCGGTGTCGCGGCTGATGTGGGGATTTGCGGCGATCTGGCGCAACGACAGTAGCAAGACCATCGTAGATATCGAGGCCTCGATCTTCGGCAACCCTGCCCGGCAACCCAGGTCGTAGATCACCGGCGGACCAAACTCGTGCAGGTGCCAAGAACAGAGCGCGACGGGCTGCGTCCCCTGCCAGATGCCGAGGACCCGCCCAGTTCGTGCCCCGTCGTTCGCTAGACGGTCATCCACACAATGCTTGAGACCGAGAGGCCATGACGGTGCCGTGATGGTCGGAGCCCTGATGCCGCTAGATCGAAGCCAGAACCCTCCCAGCCCGAAATCCAGCCCGAGATTCTGCTCAACGCTGACCTTGCTCCGATGTCCGTTGATTCCAGATGGCCGAACCTGAATGTGTATGCCGAAATCTCTAGTCAAAACGATACGACGCGCCGAGCCCGCCATTGATGGTCTCCAAAACTCACAAGCTGTGGGATCTGGTAACCTTACATCACCGTGAAAGCCACCGGTGGCCTCGATGACCTCGTCTCCCCCCGAGAAGCGGCTCGTCGATTGGGGGTCCATGAGAACACCGTCCGGAATTGGATCTCGCGCGGCGTCGTGGAGGCGGTGACGCTGCCGAACTCTCGGCATAAGCGGCTTCGAGTTGTTGATGTCGATCGGCTGGCCGATGACTTGCGGCGGCAAGACGTGGCCACCCTTCGGGCGTCTATCAGTCCCGAGCTGGTCGATGCGTCGCATCTCGAGGCGTGGGCCCACTCGCGAGATGCCTCATCAATGCTTCCGGAGGTCGTGGGGCGGCTTATCGGTGGGACCGCCGGCGTCGCAGGCTTGTCGATGCGTGCCGGCGAAGGGGTGCTCTTGAGTGGGTGGGACGGCCTTGTCGAAGACAGCTCGGGGAGCCCTTGGGTGCCTATTGGTCCCTCCGCCTGGGAGCTAGGGACCGCCGCCGATCCCGAACGCAAGGCGGATGAGGACTACGCGAAGCGGACAACTGCGCCGGTCGGCGTCGTGGCATCGGTGACAACCTTTGTGTTCGTAACCCCTCGCCGCTGGCCGCGAGCGCGCAAGTGGGAGCTCGAGCGTCGCGCTGAAGGCGTGTGGCGATCCATCCGGGTCATCGACGGTGATGACCTCGCCGCATGGCTTGCGTCGCAACCGGATACGCACCTCTGGTTCTCAGAACGCCTGGGGCTGCGGCCTCTCGACGTGCAGACAGCCACCTCTTGGTGGATCGACTTTTGCGGCCCAATCTTGCCCCCAGAGGTCATGCTGTCCGGACGAGACGAGTCCGTGCAACAAATCCGCACGGCCGCGCTGAGTTCAAGGCCCTCCGCAACCTTCGTCCGCGCAAACTCAAGGGAGGAAGCGACGGCGTTCATCGCCGCGTCGTTGCATGCGCTGCCCAGCTTGAAAGCAGCGCCACTGGTGACCGTGACGCGCGCGACTTGGGATCGACTGAGCCTGACCTCCACGTCGTTAGTTCTGATTCCGTTTGTGGACAATCCGTCGATCGGCGTGGCCGTCGCACAGGGTCACCGAGTCTTCGTCCCCGTCGGCGCCGACACCTCACCAATACGGGGTGATGTCATCGAGATCGCCCCTCTCGATCGAACGATTGCCCGCGAGGTCTTCGCGGCCAAGCTGCATGTGTCGTTTGAAGAGGCTGACCGCCTAGCAGCGCTTACCCGCCGCAGCTTTGCGGCCTTACTACGTGATCCAGTATTGGCGCCAGGCGCACGCAGCAGCCCAGGCTGGTCGCAGGGTGCCGCGGCGCGCATGTACGCACGCCTAGCGTTGGTCGGTGCATGGACGTTCGCTAAAGAGGACCTGGAATGCGTCGCCGCCATTGCGGATCAGCCATGGCAAGCAATCGAAGATCAACTCATTGCATCGAGTCGGCTGGGCGACCCACCATTCATCCGCACCTCAGACGGTTGGCAAGTCGCGTCACCCGATGGAGCCTGGTCGCTCCTCCACGATTCACTAGAGGCAGCCGATATCCGCCGCTTCTGCGATCAAACGGTTCTCATACTCACGGAAGTCGATCCGTCCCTGGAACTTTCTGCGGAAGATCGCATTCTTGCTGGAGTCCGCGGTGAGCGACCGAGGTTCTCAGCGACGTTGCGCAGCGGTGTCGCCCAGGGTCTGGCTCTGCTCGGCGTCTTCGACTACAAGGTCGCCGATTCAAGTGCGGGAAGCGACTATGCCGCGAGCGGTGTGCGTGATCTCCTCCACCGAGCCAACCAGGACTCAACCACTCGTATATGGCGCTCCCTGTCACGGCAACTGCAACTCTTGGCTGAAGCTGCGCCAAACCAATTCCTTTCTGCCATTGACACCGGTTTGGCCGGAGCGCTGCCTTCGTTGTCAAGTATGTTTGCCGACAGCGACCGAGCTTCATCACTATCCGCATCATCCCCGCACACAGGATTGCTCTGGGCTCTAGAGCTGCTGTGTTGGTCTGCTGACCATTTGTCGGCCGCAGCGATGGCATTGGCGCGTCTCGCGGAAATCGATCCAGGTGGACAACTCGGGAATCGGCCTGCAGGATCCCTACGCGCGGTGTTCCTTGCCTGGCGGCCCCGCACCCGTGCATCAGTTGGGGAGCGCCTAGAGGTTTTGGATCTCTTGCGCCATGCGTACCCAGATGTAGCGTGGAATCTCGAACTGGCGCTCCTACCATCCTCCCCCGACACCACGCTCAATACTCCGGTGCCGCGTTTCCGCCGCTGGCAAACCACCGAGCAACCGATCTCCGTCGCTGAGTGGCTCGATGCGATCTCCGGTATTCTCGATCGCGCCATCGAAGACGCTGGCACCGCCGGTGCACGCTGGGGACAACTCATCGGTCACATTGGATCTCTACCTCCGAACCAGAGCGACCTCCTGCTTACCAAGCTTGAGGCGCTAGTCGGAAAGCTTTCGCCTCGGCCAGATCAGATGGAGCTCTGGCATGCGCTCGCCGATCTGATCGGCCACCACCGCGAATTCCCCACTGCAAACTGGGTTCTGCCCGAGGTACCCCTCGCGCGATTGGAAGCGGTGGCGGGCGAATTGAGACCTCAGGACCTCGTCGAGAGGTATGCCCACCTATTCGCCTGGCATCCACATCTTCCGGACGTGGACCGTAGCAACTTCGCGAAGTACGATCAGGCCCTGGATCGAGCTCGATACGATGCCGTGCAAGACATCCATCAACGGGAAGGCGTCGAGGGAGTCGAACGGCTGGCGCGATCCAGCAAGCTGACTGAAGCCGTGGGGATATACCTTGCGGCGACGCGGGCGGACGAGTACGAGTCGCGCGTGCTCGATCGACTCGGGGGAGATGACTTAGGCCGTCGCTTCGCCGCCGGATGGATCCAGCGTCGAGTAGCCGACGATTCAGGATGGATGGAGCGTGTTGGCCAAGTACTCCTTTCTCTGTCTGCCGAGATACAGGTGGCTTTTGTATTTGCTCTAGGAGTTCCAAACACGTCCGTTCTAGCACTACTGGAAACGCTGCCGAGTTTCGTCCAGGATCGCTACTGGCAAGAAGTTGTTCCTGCCAATGTTGACAATGGCGCCCTGGTGGCCGTGGTTGAGCAATTGCTTTCATACCGACGGCCCTGGACGGCTATCGACCTCTTGGCATTGGCGCTACACCGCGAGCGCACAGCGTCGCCGCCGGTTGTCGAGACCACGCTGGTGCTCAGCGTCTTTGGGATGGCGCTCGTCGGAGGTGCGGAGGATCACCTCTCTGGGCGGGCCGCGTACGAAGTCGGACAGCTACTGGACTATCTCGAACGAAAGGGCACGGATCAAACGACGCTCAGCAGTCTCGAGTGGAGCTTCTTCAGTCTCACCGAGCACACTCGCCCTCCTCGAGCACTCTTCCTCGCCTTGGAAAGTGAACCGGAGCGGTTCGTTGACATGGTCTGTGCCGTCTACCGAGAGAAGCACCGCACTGAGCCGCGTGAACTTGATGAGCGAGCCAAAGCCTACGCGCGCCACGCCTGGGCGGTACTGCGAAAGTGGCGAACGCCGCCTGGACTCGAGGCTGACGGGCACTGGAATGCCGAACGACTGCGCCTCTGGGCCCGTCGCGCACGGCATCTTCTCGCCGACCGCGATCGCATCGACATCGGTGATCAACAGATCGGGCAGATGTTGTCCGGCTCCCCGAAGGGGTCCGACGGTGTCTGGCCGGCCGAGGTGGTACGAGAATTGATCGAGGATATCGGGAGTCAGCAGCTTGAACTTGGTTTCGTTATCGGCATCGAGGGCGGCCGCGGAGTAACCGTTCGCGGACCTTACGATGGCGGAGATCAAGAGCGGAAGCTCGCCGCACAATACCGCGACTGGTCCACTGCCATAATCAACGTCTGGCCACGCACCGGCATGGCACTTCGCATCGTCGCCGAACACTACGAACGTGAAGCGCGCAGAGAGGACGCGGCCGCACGAGACAGCGCCATGGAATAGCACATGGGCAATGGGCTCATTCATCGCGCCACGAGGGACGACCTATCAATTGCCACGTGTATGAGATAGACGCTGGAAACTGCGTGCCGGACAAGCCTTTCTCCAAAACCCCGTCGAGGTGAGGCAGATCGTAAGCGGCCGACCCAAAACCGAAGGTCGCCGGCTCGACGTCCTCGATAGTTCGCCACGGCCCAGGCTGGCGCATCAGATCGGGTCTTATGCAAAACCGTTGACGATTGTGGCCATGGTCGTGTCGTCGGTTCGCTTTAGCGCGAAATAGAGTGGTTTTGCAGGAAAGGCTATCAAGCAGCGAATGAGTACTACTCCCTGCAGAGTGACTGATCCCCACAGGTTGGAATCCGTTGCAATCCACTGGAAACGGCTTCACTGCACTTCAATGAGCTGCGAATCGGGGAGACAGGACTCGAACCTGCGACCCTTGGTCCCCGGACCACCACCTATTTCTAGGTGCGGAACCGAGTTCAGTTAGAGTGGTTTGATGGGAGTTTGGTTGGAAAGAGTGCTGCACCCCGCAAGTTGAAACGCGCTGGAATCCATTGAAACTGAGTGGAATCCGAGCGTTCTGGTACAGCCGGGATTCGCACCGTCCCTCCCCTACCCGCCACCGCCGCGGGTGAGCATCGCCCGGCGCATGCAGGGTCGCCGCAGCCGGTCCTACCGGCAGATTCGAATCCCAGCGTATTGCTATCTGCTCGGCTTCAGCAAACGTGTCGGTCAAACCGGGGCACGCCCACACTGAGAAGCGATAACGGCTATATCTAATCGGAGGTTAGGAAGGGCACGACATCTATGATCGTCGGCGCAAGTGGTTCGTTGGCCACTATGTCGACACTGAAAAGGCACTCGAACAAACTGCCTGCGGCAATTAGGGGGTGCTTTAAAAAGTCCTTCTGCCCAGTCAGTTTCACTCCCGCAAACGTCGCGTGGCCGAATGCGCCGGCGATCAAGAGAACCTTTCGCCGAGTATCGAATGGATTAGGAACCAGCTTTATCAGGCCGACATCGTGAATGTCACGTTCCCCCGGATCGGATGGCCTATAGACAGTTCCCGTCTTCTGGTCTTTTATCTGGATCTCACGATCATCAGGATTCCCAAAGGTGAATCTAGCGGGTAGTCTGGATGCCACCGCCTTCGTCGCCCAATTCATATCTGGTCCGCCTATCAGGATCAGATCTGCGGTCTCAAGGTGGGCCTCCCTCGGGCTAGTCGCCAGCGTAATCGGCAATCGGCCAAGTCGGTTCTCGTCAAAGATCGCTTGTAGTTCGGTCAAGGCCATTACATCTCCTACGCCGACAAGGCCCGAGGCTTCGAAGGTGGGAAAGGAACGATCGCCGCCCATGATGACGCTCACTTGGTCACGCTTGGAGAAGGGCTTCCAGAACTTTCTCGTTCTACGGGTTCTCCTCCATCGGTGAGCTTTGGGGGCGACCCAGCCGATGAGATATCCGCCAACAAAGGGACCTATTGAAAACAAGACATCCCAGGAGTTAGGCATGGCGTCGAGTATTCCATGCCCAACAGATGAAAACAAGTCTTCCGGGGACGCGCTGAGCATACGTCGTACCTATTACCGATTACTGAACCGCCTGTGAGGATATGGGAGTCCCGCCCTCGCTCGTGTGACTCGTGAACCGCCTGGCGCCGTAGCTGCCTTTCCCGGGATCTGTCCACGAGTGAGGGTTCTGCAAGGGGGCGCCGCCAAACGGCCGTGACTTAATAGGAGCTTGACCCTTGACGGTCCCGTCACAGGTCTGTCCGGCCGCTGGCGACGCTGCCACCCATTCGGAGGAACAGGTGACCGGAGAGAGCTTGGCACAGCAGGTTGTCATTGGCGTTGACACCCACGATCTCGTTCACGTCGCCGTCGCGGTTGATCACTTGGGCCGGCGCTGCGACGACATCAGCATTCCCGCGTCGCCGGCAGGGTACGAACGGCTCGTGACATGGGCGCTCGAGCACGGCAGCGTGGCAGCGGTCGCGATGGAGGGCACAGGCTCGTACGGCAGTGCACTCTGCACGCTGCTGCAGGCGCGAGGCGTGAGGGTTGTCGAGGTGTCGCGTCCATCGCGCCAGCACCGTCGCAACCGGGGGAAGTCGGATCTCATCGACGCCGAGGCCGCGGCGCGTGCATTTCTTGGAGGCGAAGCAACGGCCCAGCCCCGGGGAGGCGACGCCGCCATCGCCATGATCCGGTGCCTGCGTGTGGCGCGCGAGGCACTGGTGAATCAGCGAACCCAGACGATCAACCAGCTGCGAGCGCTCATCGTGACCGCTCCCGCTGAACTTCGAGCGTCGCTGGCACCACTCTCGGCACCGCGGCTGATCAAACGTGTGGCCCGTTTCCGCATCGATGGTGTCGTTTCTCCCGCGGATGCAACGCGCTTCGCCTTGCGGCAGCTGGGACGGCACGTGCGCGCCATCGACGTTCAGATCGACGAGCTCAACGACAGGCTCACGCCGCTGGTCTCGAACCGCGCACCCGAACTCCTCGCCCTGCATGGCGTCGGCGTCGACGTTGCCGGCAACCTCCTGGTGGCGTGGGACAACGCTGAACGCATCAAGTCTGAGGCCGCCTTCGCGGCCCTCTGCGGCGTGGCGCCAATTCCAGCGTCATCGGGAAAGACTTCTCGCCACCGCCTTAGTCGTGGCGGCGACCGAAGTGCCAACCGCGCTCTCTGGCGCATCGTCCTGACGCGCCTGCGAACCGATGATCGAACTCGCGAATATCTCGTGCGACGCCGCGCCGAGGGCAAGTCACAGCGCGAGGTTGTCCGCTGCCTCAAACGCTACGTCGCCCGCGAAGTTTTCCACGTCCTGCAACGCCTCACACCCGTCATTCCGTCACTTGACACAACATAGGAGCATCCCGGGTTTCATTGAGACTCTGGGGTGTCCTGACTTCGGTGGAGTCCGATTCTTGGACTCATGCTGCCGTCGTCGGTTGATGACGAGCTTCGAACTCGAGCGGTGTGAGCATACTCAGCGCTGAGTGACGCCGCTGGCGATTGTGGAAGATCTCCAGGTACTCGAAGATGGCGCTGGCCAGCTCGATGCGTGTGCTCCAGCGCTTCCGATCAAGCAGTTCGACCTGCATTCGGCTCCAGAACGACTCGATCATTGCGTTGTCGAAGCAATCACCCACGGAACCCATCGAAGGGAGCAGCCCGGAATCGACAGCGCGCCGTGTGAACGCCCACGACGTAAATTGCCCAGGTTCAAGGGGTCGTCGCAACACCGGCTGTTGTTGACTGGATAGACAGTAACTCGTTGAGCGCCTCGGCGGGGGTCTTCCACACGAGCGTCTTGCGTGGTCTGGCGTTGAGTGCGGATGCCACGCCCTCGAGGTCGTCCCGCGTGTGGCGGCTGAGGTCGGTGCCCTTGGGGAAGAATTGGCGCAACAGGCCGTTGGTGTTCTCGATGGTGCCGCGTTGCCACGGACTGCGCGGGTCGCAGAAGAAGATCTGCAGGACGGTCGCGAGGCGGAGTTCGGCGTGCCTGGC
>PLZA01000003.1 GCA_003153505.1 Candidatus Dormiibacterota bacterium | reverse complement strand
GCTCGCGGTCCAGCCCGCGAAATGCTATCCGTTCTCGACCTGGGCAAGCACCTCGACGCTGCCGGTGGCGGGGAGTGGTTCTCTCACCCCCTACGCAAGTTACCAATAGATGCAAGGATCTTCTAGATGCAAGGATCTTCTGCTGTATCCCCAAGAGTGGTTATGTCGGCGTGGGTCATGTGATCGGTGAGGCGCGCCCGTTCAATGATGCCACCGTCGTGGTGGACGCACAGGTGCAACGGCTGGCTGACTTGCCCTTGAAAGGGAAGTACTACTGGGGGACAGACCCCGAGAAGGACATGGCAGAGTATGTAGTACCCATACGCTGGGAACGCACCCGCCCTCAGGGTGAGGCCGTGTGGGAATAGGGCATGTTCGCCAATCAGAACAGCGCCTGTCCGCTGCGCCAGCGACACACTTTGACTCGGCTCGCGGCCATCTTCGCAGTCGAGGAGGGGTAGAATCCAGCGCCCGCCTTTCTTGCGCCCTTACGGGGGTTACGACTTTAGCAATCGTGCCTTTGCCGATGCGAACTCACCGTCATCAAGCGCACCGCTCTCGTGAAGCTGGGCCAGCTTCGTCAACTCATCGGCAATACTCAGGGAAGACCCTGAGGGCGGCGAAAGCTGGGCTTGAGGCGCGGTCTGCGCTTGGCGAATGCGGACCTGTACCGGGACGAGCGACATTCGAAGTGCGTCGCTGTCGATCTTGTGCGACACGAATACGTACTCGGCACTCGTGGTAGCGATGCGAAGTACTGTGTAGATCTTCGTTGTGGTGGTCAGAGAATTGATGATCGTTGCAGCGAGCATCCCCTCGGCAGCGCCGACGACGCCAAAGCCACCCCCAAACACGCCAGCGTTCGTGCGCGTGGTTGACCCCGAAACCTGCAATGCCACAACGTCTCCCGCGCTGAGGTCGTCCCTTCCGAGAACAAGTCCTTCATGGATTCGCTCTTGCGGCGAGGGGTGGTAGTCAAATACCCGCCAATGCAACATGCAATACTTCTTATCCGGGCTCTTCTGAGACCACTGAGCTTCGCGCGCGACGAATGGAAGGGCTGGGAAGGCATGCCCTACCCGCAGTCGGACACTATCCAAGAATTGCAGTTCGCGATGTCGCGTAACCTACTCACTCGTGAGGACCTGGCCGCCGTCCAGGACGCGATCCAAGCTCGCCAGTAGCAAGCCCCAGGGTGTCGGCCTGACGCACGCTAGAGCGCACCAGCTTTAGCACCCGTGTCAGCCCTGGGTATTCATGCTGTTGTAGGCCCTAAAGCCGCTGTGCGGCAAAGAGGCCCGGCAGGCGGGTATTCGAAAATTGAAGAATACGTATACGTAGTCGCGCGCCACGGCGGCGCAGCAGCTTATCTACATTTAGTTGCGTCGGGACGATACCCACTGGTGGACTGATTGAGCCAGCTGACTAGCGCGCGACGCACACCTGTCGTCAGGCGCGTTCAGGCTGTGTCGCATGAACTTCTCGACATCGGATGCAGCGTTGTACACAGCCAAGGTGAGGTGGCAGTTCGCTCGAACTATGCCGCAGTGGCCCCGCTGGTACACAGTACCGGCTGATGCGCACCGAATGCGGACCGTCGCTTGAGGAGCGCCGCTACGAGGTGTTCCGTTGTCGGGCTTGGCGCCGGCCAGCTCGGCAAAGACGGCTTCGACCCGCCGCTGATTCTCGTCCGCCGCCTCGGCGGACTTTGTCGCGTAGCGCGTCACCAACCGCTCCTGCAGGAGACCTCCTCTATCCGATGCCGGAACGTTACCCGCGGCGTCGACGTACCCAGACGGTGGAGCTGATCAGCGTTCCGGAAATCAGGAGCGCGACGCCGATCGTGATCGACGAGAGGCCGGCCGGTGCTGATGCTCCACCAGTGGGGGGCACGCTCGGGGCCCCTGCCGTCGGCGACGGGCTCGGCGACGGGGTGGCCGCACATGTCCCCACCGTGATGGTGTCTCTCGACGTTGAAACGGTGCCGCCAAATGCCAGGGCCTGTCCTGTCCACGTTATGACATTACCGATGGTAATACCCGACGCATCGATGTCAGTTCCGATGAAGGTCGAGTTCGCACCAAGCGTTGTGGCCGCGGTGGGAGTCCAGAATACATTGCAGGCCGATGCACCACCAGCCAGTCTGACAGCAGAGTTGGCCACCGTGGTCAGGGCGCCGTTCACCCTGAAGATGAACGTTCCGCCACCGGTGAGGGTAATTCCCGCTGCGCCAATGGAGGCAGCACTGGAAGCCGCGGTGCAGTACACCCCCGGCGCATAGATGCCGACGGTACCGTGTGTGGTATCGGTGGCCAGGTCAACGGCACCGGGCGGGAAGGTGTGTGTGCACGCTTGACTGGCCAGGCTGGACAGGGCAGAGCCCTGGTCTATTCCAGCTGTCGAGTACTTGCTGCTGGGCGGGCTGTAGGTGGTACCGCTGACCGTCGCGGCCACCGCCGGAGGGGTGGTGTATCCCAGGTCTCCGTTGAGGGTGGTGCCCGGTGCCGTGTTGGTATAGGTACTGGAAAGAATCGCGAAGCTGCCGGCCATCCCCAGGTTTGGGGAGGTCGCCGCCCATGCCGCCGTCGGCGAAGCCACAAAAACGGCCAGGATCGCGGCAGGAAGTCCTCCTGTCAGGAACCACTTCTTCATACCGTCCATCCCCTATTTCATGGATTGAGAATCAGCCGCGTGCCGGCCCAGGCTTCTGACCATGTTCCAGACTATCCCAATGCAGTCGTCTTGTGGGGAAACGAAGGCGCCCATCGCGTCATCGTCACTGCACCCCGAGAGTTGGACGTCGTTGAAATCGCGTGGACTGTGGCGGAAGTGAGCGTAATCACCACGGGCTAAGAGCTTGCGGCCGCGATCGGGTCAGACCTAACCATTGATTTCCCCACGGCAAACAGTCCATGCTCGGGCATCCGGGGCGCTGGTCTCGAGGCAGTTGAGGAAATGAGCCACCTACGTACAGGGAGGATCCCCATGCGTCGAGCAATCGCCGTGTCCGCGACCGTTGCGAGCGTGCTGTTCGCAGTCACGTCGACGGCGGCGTACGCCACAGTGAACACCCCCGCAGTCACCGCGACGGTCTGCACGTCGGGGGTGTGGACGCAGGAGCCCGCCAATGTCTTGCCGGCGATGGTCAGTGGTGGACTCAATGACGTCACCGTCGTGTCGCCGACGCTCGCCTGGGCGGTCGGAACCTACGTCCACGGCAGCGCGTACGGCAGTCTCATCGAGAAGTGGACGGGCGGATCGAGTTGGGCGGTGGTCGGCACAGGGGGTCCGCGCGTCCAGCTGGATGCTGTGACCAGCTTCGGATCGAGGGACGCATGGGCGGTTGGCGACATCGCCTCGACGGGGATCACGCTCCCGCTCGTCACGCACTGGAATGGCTCGACTTGGACGCGTACCACGCTTGCGAAGGTGGGAAGAACTGACCAACTTTTCGACGTGAGCGGGTCATCGCGTTCAGACATCTGGGCGATCGGCTCGTACCGAGTGGGGGCGGCGGGTCACGTGTTGCTGGAGCACTACAACGGAACGGCGTGGAGCGTGGTGAGCATTCTGGCGAGCCAGGGACCCCTCGCGCTTGGTTTCGGCATTCTGGATCTCGGGCCGGACCAGGTCTACGCCAGCGGCCAGGCCGACACTGGCCCCGCGCAGCTCTGGGAGTGGACTGGCATCACCTGGCATCTCCTGCCGACACCGGCGGGCGAGGGTCCATTGGCCGGGAGCTCTGCGAGCGACCTCTGGACGTCCGATTACATCTACGGCCCCGACCTGGAACACTACAACGGCTCAAAGTGGTCGCAGGTGGGTCCCTCAAACACCAATGTCGAACTGGTCGACCTCGCCGAAGGGTCGTTGGGTGAGGCCAGCCTCTGGAGCGTGGGCTTCGTTGACAACAAAACTACCAACGCGATCACCACGTACATCGCTGAAAACGGGATACGGGTGACCTCGTCGGTGCCGCGGACGCTGGGCGGTCTGAGCGGGGTTGCCACCGGATCCGGGTTGGTCTTCGCCGTCGGCGGATCCACCCCGACCACAGGCCATCCCGAGCCGCTTGTCTATGAGGGTTGCGACTGACCGGACGTCGCGCGCCGCGTAGGGTTTCGCGGGCCTCATTGACTGCTGCCGACCCATAGAATCGGCAGGCCGGGCTGGCGAAATGGCAGACGCGGTGGTCTTAAAAACCGCTGGGGCGAAACCCTCATCCGGGTTCAACTCCCAGGCCCGGTATTGGTACATAAGGGATTGGAAGTCTTGGCGACGGGGAGCGGGTTCAAGTCGTTCGACCTCTACAAGCGGACGAAGAACATCTCGAACAAGTTCGTCATATGAGATGCAGGCCGTGGTCGGGCTGAACGACACCGGCACGAAGGGCGCGATGTCGCCGCCGTCGCCGTCGTTCTACTCGTACGGGTTACAGCGGATCAGGGCTACTGGTACGTGAGTAGTGGCTCGTCCACGACCGCGCCCGGTACCTCTTCCGCCGAAGCCATCACGTCGTTGACGCTCGACGCCCGCCTGAAGGAAATGTTGCCGCCGGCCTCGTACACCGTCTTCGCGGTCGACGGATGCATAAGCTGGACGCAGCCAGGCGCGCTCCGCTGGGCGACATCTGCGTGAACGTCACAACGAGGCAGCCGGCCGGCTCCGGGCGTATTAGACGCGAGCGACAACGCCGCAGCCATCATTTGGGCCCAACAACGCGCGAGGCGGTGATCGTGGGGCCATGCGTGTAGCGCATCGACCGAGGCTTGTGCTGAGTATTGAGCTGAGCCAGCGTTGGTCGATCTAACTCCGGCGCCGGCGCCAACGCTTGCTGAACTCCGGAAGGCAGCCTTACCCGACGAGCCCGCTCTTGTCGATCGACTGATCCACGCGACGCGGCCGCGAGGGACTCGAGGATGGCCACTTCCTGGCCCCCATAGCGCCACCGATGGGCAGCCGCCGGGTCCTCGCTACCGCCGCCCTCCGAAACCCAGTTCGAGGTGACCATGGCGCTGGCGTTCGCCGGTGCATCCGCCGGGCCGCGGCGGCGAAGCTCGAACTCAGGGCTCGCGGACGCACTGGTCGGGAGTCAAGCCTGTTCGTTTGCCGGCAGGACAGTCTTGACAGTGGTGCACGAGTCCACCCGCGTGCCCTCCTTTCGGGCAGGCACACCCCCGAAACTCCCCGAATATCGTGTCCACGCCGTCCTGACTCCCGATTTCTATTAGTTATCGGAAGCTAGTTGATCTAGACTCAGAAAATGACGGATTACGCCCTCGAATTCATTGACGGACATCTGCGCCTGCCACGCCGGGATCGAACGACCTGGGTGAGCACCACGCACGGCATTCAGGAGGTCGTCAAGGTTCGCCCGGTGCAGGCTGGTGGCGCGATCCAACCTAGGGCTGACGACGTCTCGGTCACGATTGCGGCCCTGAAGGCCGAGATGCGCGCGCTGCGAGAGCAGCGGCTGGCGCCCAAGACAGCCAACTCGATGCGGGCTTACACCACCGATGTTCGAGATTTCGAGGCGTACTGCCAATCCCATGGGGTCGCGGCGGTACCGGCAGCGCCAGCGACGATAGCCCGCTACGTCGTTGATCTCCATCATCGCGGCTATAAGCCGTCCACGATCTTGCGCAGGCGAGCGTCGATCTCGAAGGCGCACCAGATCGCCGGCGAGCGCCTCTCCGATGAGGGCGCGAGCTTGATCCGGCCGCTCCTCGGGACACTTCGACAACAGTTGCAGTACCCGGCGACGAAGGCCGAGGTGGACGTCACCACCCTGCGTCGGCTCCTGAGGGCCACGCCGCCGCGGAGCGCAGCGGGCGCCCGCGACCGGGTCATGCTCTTGCTGGGCTTCGCTGGCGGGTTGAGGACGAGGGAATTGGTCGCTCTGGATATCAGCAACATCTACGTGACCGACGAGCGGCTCCGGATTCGGCTCCCGAGCAGCGCCGGCGTGTGGCATTCCGGAGGCGTGGTCACGATTCCCCGCGGCGAGCGTGCCGCCACCTGCCCGGTGCGCGCGATTCGGGCCTGGTACGCGATCAGCGGGATCCGCTGGGGACCGCTCTTCCGGCCCATCAACCGCCATGGCAGGGTCGGAGCAACACGGCTCACCGAGCGCGCGGTGGCGCTCGTGATCAAACGAGCAGCCCGCCGCGCCGGCCTGGATCCCGCGCGCTACGCGGGCCATTCGTTGCGCGCCGGCTTCGTGACGGCTGCGTTGGCAGGTGGCGCTCCGGAGCGCGTCATTAGGGCGCAGACGGGTCTTCGGTCCTTGTCGACCGGGCGCCGCTCCATGGGTCTCTTCGACAAGTCCGCGGCAGCCTACTTGGGTCTGTGAGGACCCGAGGGAAGCCGCGCCGGTTCACTCCTCGTCCGCGACTCCCGACGCCTCGGCGGCGCGACACCTCCGGCGCGGTCGGGCTCGGGCCACTCGTCGTCAGGCGCTCCGAGCTGCCAGCGGCCGCAGGTCCGACGTCCACACGGACGGCGCACGGTGCCGGTCACGCACCGCCCGGGTCACGGGGAATCCGGATAATCCAGATCGAAACTCCCTCACATCCCTTATGAAACTGCCATATATGGCCAATTCGTCCGTGCGCCGTCCGTGCGCCGGTCCCGTCGCGAAGTGAAAACCCATGTCCTCAAAGGGATATCTATCCCACGACCGCCTTGACGACGGATCCAACGAAGGTGGATCATCACGACATGGAGTGCACGGTGACGATAGCGAAGGCGACGTCCTTGGTCGTTCGCTGCCCAGATCGACTCAATGCATGTGGTCAGCAGGGCAGCGGCGGAGACGTGACGTGAGCGTTCCACGTGACGGTGATCGCCGTCGAGATGCACTCGCCGTTCGCGGGATGAGCGCACCCCAGTTGGTAAAGCAGGCAGGCGGTGAGCCCGGACCGCGTCGTCGAGCGACTCCCAACCAAGCGGCGCGGAGCGATTGCAGATCGCCAGTTTCGCGGTCTGCCGAGTCAGCGACGATGACCCGAGAGGTTCCGAGCAGCGACGATCGATCATCGTTTCCGGGCTGCGGAGGACAGCGGCCATGAGCGTGCGCCTCGAACCCGATCGCCGTCGATCCGAGCTCGCCAGTCGCTGTGCCAATCAGATCGAAAAGCCGTTCTGGAACCCGCGCTCCGGCGCCTTCGATGGCGCCCAGCTGCGCAGGGCCATCGTCCTGCGTGGCTGGACCGTGCGTGAGTTTGCTGTCGTGTCCAAGGTCAGCCTGGCGTGCCTCTATCGAGCCCTCGGCGACTATGGGGTCACGGACGACACGGCGACCAAGATCTTCAATGGGTTGCGCCAGCGTCAGCTGCTCCCGCCCATCCCTGAACTCCCGAACGCGCGATAGAAGCCTCCTGTTCGCGGTGTAGTACCTCCGCACCATGTCGAGCGAGCGGTGGCCGAGGGCGTCCTGGAGATGGAACATCGGCACGCCCTTGTCGACGCACCGGGTGGCGAAGGTGTGGCGGAGCTTGTGGGGGTTGCAGTGGATTCCACTGCGCTCCTCCAGACGGGCCATCAGACCCGCGACGCCGTCGCGGGTGAGGGGCGTGTGCTGCCCCTGCGCATCGCGACGATGGGCGAGGAACAGCTCCCGCTGGAAGCTCGCCGGCCGGACTGACTCGATGAAGTGGCGGAGCCGGCCCGTGTAGCCACGGCCGAACCCGGTGCTGTCGTAGTCGACGACGATCCGGCGTTCGCGGGGCGTCTTGGGGCGGTGGGGATTGTGCACGCTGCCGTTGACGTCGAGGAACGCGGGGCGGGTGTCGAGATGGAGCGCATCCAGGGTGAGGGCGCAGAGCTCGCTGACCAGCAGGCCGCTCAAGAGGAAGGTCTCGACGATGAGGCGATCCCGGGGGACGTCAGCGCAGACAGCGATGAGCCGGAGGCACTCGGTCTCGCTCAGCGCCGTCGGGATGCGCTCCACCAGTGGGGGGAGGCGCAGTCTGGTCAGCGCGTCGCCCCGAAGCCCGGCCTCGTAGCCGGGGGTCTCGGCGCAGAAGGCGGCGAGGCTGGCAAGCAACGTCTTGACTTTGCGCAGGGTCGCCGGCGCGGCACCCCGGTCACGCAGGTAGCGGAGGTAGGTGGCGCCGGCCTCGGCGCTGAGCTGGTCGATGGTGACGATGCCCTGCTGGGCGCGCCATCCCCGCGCCCGGCCACTCTCCAAGTGCTGGTGCGTTGCCGCCGCAGTCGAAGGCGCGAATCCCCGGGCGCTCAACCAGGCGGCGATGGCCTCCTCGACGGTGGGCACGCGGCCGGGCCGCGCCAGGGGTCGGACCGACTCCTGAGGGTCGATGGGGCGCGCCCCTCTGGCCACGATGGGGCGGTCCCAGCTGGGTGGTTGCGATGGCTCTGCAGTGGTGGTCATGGAGCACCTATGGTGAAAAGTGCTCCATCGGCCTGGAGTCCGAATGCCCGCCCCAGAATGGCCAGGAATGGCGTTGTCCATCGAGCCGTGGAATCCCTGAGAATCGAGTTCAGGAGCGGCGTCGTCGGGGGCTGGAGCCCAAGGTGAGGATTGAACTCACGGCCTACGCCTTACCAAGATGGCGGCCGGAGAATCGGCGATTTAGAATACAGAATCGGCCGCACACCGCGTCTGGGCCAACGTCTTTCAGGTTCTTGCGGGCGGGTCAAGTTGGCGTAGCGTCAGGCTCATACTGGCACACATGCCGAGTCCGCGGCCGCCGTGGCGACTAGGCGAACGCCCAGCCACGCTCGTTTCCCAGTCCTGTCGCGATGCGCGTTGAAGCGACCCGCGTGGGCGGCGCCTAAGTCGGTCCCAATACTGACGACCTCCTCGCCGACCGAGCCTCGATTTGGCGAGAAGCCGGTCACCTTGGCGGGAGCGGCGGCGGCGGGTGTGTAGTTGTCGCCCTTGGACGCGGCGGTGAACAGGGTCGAGAAGACGTCCTGGAGCTTCTCGAGCGCCTGAGCCAAGAACAGCCCGACGAGGGCCGCGACGGCTGCGAAGCCAAGCGGGCTGGCGTCACAAGTGCTCGCGGACGCAGAGAGGAGTCCTGCGCGTAGGACGACTAGAAGATCACACCCGCGATGCTTGACGTTGGAATCGACATGGCATATGCTCTCCACAAGGGTCTAAAGGGCTCATAGGAAGGACGATGGTGATAAGTCCCCACGACCGAGGGAAGCGTCGACACCTCGCTCGACCCATCGCTGCGGTCTGTGGCTCCGCGGTTGCACTGGTGTTCCTGCCGGTCATCGCTGCCGCAAGCACATGCGCTGGAGGCACCGGCTACTACACAGGCGTCTATACCAACAACACGATCTCGTCTCCGGTCCAGTATGACGGCGTCGAAGGGCTCATCTCAACCGACTCTTTGAGCTTGCCGAATGGCCTTAGTTCTGGCCATGATGCTTCGTACGTCAATGACTCCACGTTCGCGTACGACTGCGACACTTATTACAACCAGCTTTGCTGGAGTCAGAATGGCTACCAGATTGGGGACGGCTACGGCTTGGGCGTGTACGTCGAGAGTGACTACTACGGTGGCTATAATCTACAGTTTTTTCCGCTGTCTCAGTACAACATCACGAAGAGCGCGACGGATAACAATCTTTATCAAAACTACCTAGACAGCGCGCCATCGATATCGGGCGGCGACACGACATGCCTCGGCCACTCCGGACTCGGGCAGTTCCGCGCAACGCTTGATTACGGCGGAGCGATCTACACGTTGTACACCTCATACCTTGATGGCTTTTTTTGCACCGACCCGAGCGCCGTGAACGAAGATGTTGTATTTAACACCGGCGCTTGCCCAGACACGCCATCCGAGGAATACTTCGGAGCCAACGCGAGTGGACAGGTGAGCCCGACCTACCCAATGTCACTAACCTACCTAGGTAATTTCAACGGCGCCGGATTTCACTGGTTTGCTTGGACCGCAGGTAACACGTACCAAAGTGGGCACCAGTACAGCAGCACGGTAACGAACTCACACTATTCGCTGAAGATGGTTTCCCAGTATCAGACGTATGGGGTCTCTGGATCATGAGGCCGTACCTTGGCGCTCTACTGTTTGCGACCGTAGTGGCGGCGAGTGCGTGCGGACGTGCCACGGAGAGCACTCCGCCGCATCAAGGCTCCCCGGTTGCGCATCAAGGCTCCACAGTTGCGTCAGCGTCGACGCTGACTTGGCCCGTCAAGCTACCTACGGGTCAGTCACCACTGGGGCCGCTGGCGCCCGACCCAACGCGCCCAGGCGTGTGGTTCACGAGCTACAGTAGCAGTGAAGCGTATGCATACTTCTACAGCCCGGCAACCAGTCAGCTGACGACCTTCCCCCTGGGTTCGACGAATCAAGCTGTCAATCTGACGTACTTCAGTCAGGAAGGGCTAGCGGTGGACTCGGCAGGCAACGTGTGGATAGGGGCCAACAATCAACTTGCTGAGCTAGTACCGTCGTCGGGCGACGTCACCCAAAGGACCATTCCCACACCAGTTGCGTCGGCGGTCGCTGATGAGTTTGCAAACAGCCATATGGTCACAAGCCTCGTCATCGGACCCAACGGAGAGGTCGTGATTGCCGAGACGGGAGCAGCGACACTCACAACGTTCAACCCGTCCACCGATACTTTCGGCGTTCTAACAATTCCACAGGTGGGCGAGGTCCAGGCTTTGGCCGCCTCCTCCGACGGAACAATCGCGGTCGCGATGTCTGAGCGCCACTCCGACGGAAGCTTTGTCAATGACTTAGTGGTCGTCATACACCCAGACGGCACGCAAACCGATGTGGCCGCGCCATCCAGCTGGATCGGGAGTGCTGGATCGGAATTCGTCATGGGTGATCTAGGCCAGGTATCTACGGCTGCATCATCGAGCACGGCGGGAACCGCGGCGATGGCCGCCGATCTATTGAACGGACAGCATTCGAATTTCGACCTGAATGTCGCTGCTGTACTTCCGGACGGTTCCGTGGCGATCGCCACCACGACTGGAATCGACATCGTCGCGAACGGTGCAGTGCAACAGACTATTGCCCTTCCGCAGTGGGCATGCGCGGGCGCGTGGAACCCCCCTCCAGGGGACACTCAGACACCACCAACGACATGCCAGGAGACACCTACTCATATCGTTGTCGATCGCTCCGGGAATATCTGGGTTTCTCCAGACCAACCGCAGAACGAACTCGGCTTGATTCCTACCAGCTAGCCTAACCGGGTCCTCGTATACAGCTTCCATCATCGACTGAACCGGAATCCTGGAGACTCTTTCACGCTAGAAGGAGCGGCCAACGGCAAAGCAGGGCAGGTATCCCCAAGGAGCTGAGAGAGCGGGCAGTGCGGATGGGTCCAGGAGCGCCGCGGCGAGTACACATCGGGACGGCAGGCAACGCAGTCTTCGGAACATTGCTGACCGCTACGAGCGTGAGGCACGTCGTCGAGACGCCCCGGCCCAAGACAGCGCATCTGCATGAGGCGCCTTCGACAGTAGTAACCACGCGATCTGAACTTGATCACGGCGCTGACGGCACCCGATCGGGCATCGGTCACATTGACCCGGCAGCCGGCAGCGACGGAGCTGCGCCACTCCGTACATCGTCGTAGCCGTTCGGCATTGGCGACACGCGATTCCAGACGCGCGGTACGTGCGTGTTTTGGCTGCCCGTCAGATGCGTGGGCGCGCGATCAGACTAGGCTCTGGGGATTGGCTCCACGGCGGGCACGCCGCCCGCTCCGGCGGCCGCGGCTGCTCATCCCTAACAACGTGCTCCTCCGATCCGGTTCGAAGTCGACATCGAAGCGAATTGACGTGCCGGGAGAACGCCTGACGCGCGTGTTCGCCGAGCACCGGATCGAGGCGCCGCAGACGCGATGGGACTCCTGAAGGCACCGGGGTTACGAGCGCCGACCTATGCATAGATAAGGGAGTCCGAGGCTCTTTTGCCATCCGTCGTGCGCGGCTTGGGACGTTTGGTGCGGAGTTTCCGTGTTCACATCTCGGTGACCGGCTCGGGGGGCGACCCTAATCCAGGGAATACGGACCGTGGGCTGGATGCTTAGAATTTAAGGATGCACGTTCCCCTCAGCAGATCGTGAACGATGGGTGATTCGCGCCCCCCGGGGGTCACCGGCGACATCCAGCTCGCCTGGACGCTTGAGGGCGGAGCCCCATTCTCGGGCCGGCGCTTGCGCTTGGCTCGCCAGTATCGTGGACTCACCCAATTGGAGCTCGCCCGGGCCCTCGGCACGATCGTGTCGGGTCCCGCCATCTCTCAATACGAGAACGGTCAGACCCGGCGACCTGGGATCGAGATTGTTGCAAGATTCTCGGACCTCCTCGGCTTCGACCCCTCCTTCTTTTTTCCCCCGGAGCCGCAGCGAAGCCTCCCGGACCGCACCCCGTTTTTCCGGAAGCAGCGCGGCTACCGCGCCCGGGATATGGAGGCCGTTAGTGCGCGGGCGCAGCTCGCCCACCTGGTCGCCCGCTCGCTGACTGCCATGTCGGGAGCGGCGCCGGCGTCTATCCCCCGATACGATGTGCCGTCGCTCGACGCGGGTGCAATCGAGCGAGTTGCCAACCAGGTCCGGCGCGACTGGAAGATCGGGTTTGGACCAATCGGCGACATGGTGCAACTGCTCGAGTCCCATGGGGCCATCGTCCTGCGAGCAAGTCAAGAGACGAATGCTGTCGACGCCTGTTGCGTTGCGTTCGAAGATCGCCCAATCATCGTCCTCCGCCGCGTAGAAGCCGATCCCCTACAAACACGGTTCGATCTGGCGCATGAACTGGGGCATATCGTGCTCCACGCGGATCAGAGCATGGCGCCGCGGAATCTCGAGAGCCAGGCTGAACGCTTTGCCTCGGCATTGCTGATGCCGGTGCGAACCATACGGGCCGCGTTGCCCTCACTTGCGCATCCCGACGAACTTGCGCGCCTACGAGTGCACTGGGGCGTCTCGTTCGAGGCGCTGCTTCGGCGCGCCCGCGAAGTGCAACATTGGAATCCAACCCAATGCGACCGAGTGAGTCGGGATCTCGAATCGTTGGGTTGGATGCCCGTCGAGCCGCGTTGGTACGGACCGTTCGATGCCGAACGCCCAATCTGGTTGCACCGCTGCCTTGAGGCACTCCAGTCCCGCGGCGAAACGCTGGAAAGCATTCAGCAAAGACTCGGGTTGACGCCTCGTTCTCTTGAGGAGTTGACCGGATGGTCCTTGGCATGAGTCTCCTGCTCGGGAACCGACTCAAGCGCAACCGCCGAGCCGGTTGTGCGACATATGAAACGCCAACCGATCCCGTTGTGAACGCAATGCGAGATCGCCATGACTGATGCGCGGTCCGAGCCGTTGACTCCAGCGCCCGACCGCACCGCGGTCACGCAGCCGCGTGACGGCTTGCACCAACTCACAACCGTCCGGCACCTCCTGACCGACCAATGGCTCGCCAGTGCGCAGGAGGCTCTGCTCACGTTCCAGCAACGCGAAAGCGGGGGCTTCTTCTGGCGCGACACCGGCGCGTACCGGGAAACCCAGGCCGCACCGAGCCTGGCGAGCACGTCGAGGGCCTTCATGGCGCTCGTCGCGTTTGACCGCTGTGCGCCGCTCGATCCGTTGCGCGATCAATGGGGTGCGTCTCTTCACGGCGTGCTGCAGGCGGTACAGGATCAGCGAGACGGCGAGCCGCCGCTCGAGTACGCCAACACCTTCGAGGTGGCTCATGTTGCCGACCTTTTTCTGACCGCCCAGTTCCTGCAGCGATTCAACCATCCTGACTGGGACGCCGATGCACTCAAGAAGTACTCGCCGCTGGTTGAGCGGATCTCGGAGACGCTGGTCGCGCAGCTTGGAGATGCGGTCCAGGCGATTCGGCGAGAGACGCGCGGGCAATTGTTCTTCCAGGCTCCGCTCGAGGAGTCAGCACACTACTTTGTGACACTGCATACGTTGCGCGCACTCCACATCCTCGCCGGCATCGACGGGGAACACAGGCGTGTGCCTCCCGAAGAGATCGACACCGTCATCGAAGAGTGTCGTCGCTTCTGCGTCGAGCAGTGCTTCGCGGTTACCTCGGGACTTCGTGGTCAGCACGACATCCTCCGCTTGGTCTTTGCCGGCGTCGCCTACTGCCTGTACGCGCCGGATCCCGACCCTGCGCTGGTCCATGCATTCGTCGAGACCCTGGCCAAGACGCAGCATCCCAACGGAAGCTGGCCCGCAACCCATCCGATCATGCGCGGGCGACAGCAAGGACCGTGGTACATCACGAGCCACGAGGTAGCACTCTGTCTGACGTGGCTGTACTTCAAGCCCGGCGTCGAAGAGGACTGCCGCCGCTCCCTGCTGGATATGATGGCGCGGTACTTTCGCCAGTGGGTGTTGCCGACCTACACCAGGGTCTCGGTGACGAATACCGCAGGCGCAACCCACGTGTTTGCCGGTTGGCAGGATGACCATACGGTGACGCGACAGGTCGTCGTGGGTTGGGCTACGGCGATCGTGGCCCATTTCACAGCGAACTACTATCTCGTCCTCAACGACGCTTGTAATCGGGAGGCCGTCAGAGAGCTGAGCCTAGCGCCGATCACGCCTCTTCGTCGGGCCCAAATCCCGACCCCTGCGGTGCAGCCAGAAATCCCGTCAGGCCCGACCTTGCAACCGGATGGCGCAGCCACTGCATGGTTCGATCTCCCGCCCCTGGCGTGGTCGCCGGACCGGCGCGATGCGTCGGATATTGCCGGGTATTTGCGATCGAGGTGGACCGATGGTTCAGCCGACGCCGGCCACTCCGCGTCGCTTGCCAAGTTCGTACTCGCGCCGGTGCTCGACGACCCCGCGGCTCGGCCGGCACGGGAGACGCGTTCCGGAATGCTCGGCGGGCCACCCGGGACCAGAAAGACCACATTGGTGAAACGTCTCGGAGAGGTGTTGGGGTGGCCGGTGGTCTCCGTTCCTGCCTCGGTGCTTTTCAGTCTGGGTTTCGACATGCTCGAACGGCGCGCCGATGAAGTCTTCCGCGTGATCGGCGAGTTGACCGGCTGCGTCATCCTCTTCGACGAGTTCGAGGAACTGTTTCGCGATCGAAGCATCGGCGACAGCCAGGTGACATCAAAAACGAAACCAGCAGCGGGCAACGCCGCGGCAACGAGCCTGCCGAGTCATCCGGCGGGAGCTGGGGCTGACCGTACGATTGCTGCCTTCACGACCTCCTCGATGCTCCCCAAGCTGCACGACCTCCACGAACGCGGACACTGCCTGATCATCTTGGCGACCAACGACCAGCATCGAATCGATCCGGCCGTCATGCGACCCGGAAGATTTGACTACTGGTTGGAGGTGCTCCATCCATCAGCAGAGCGCGTGCTCCAATATCTGCGCAACGACTTGGAGAATGCTCGTTTCGTAGCGGAGCTACACCTCTCGCAAGCGCAGTTCGCCGAGGCTCGAGCCGCCGTGGAGACATGGATTCAAGGTCTCACCAACCCTCAGAAGAAGCAGATTCCTTTCGCTGTCGCCGAGGCGGCGATGCGTTCTGCGCGGAGCGTGCCGCCGCCCTGGGATCAGATGAAGGAGGCGCTGAAGTGGTGGGCCAACAGCAGTCGAAGTTATCGCCAACCCGGTAACGACGTCACGCCGCCACTCCTATCGACCGTAGTGTTAGCACCATCATGACGGCAACCTACGTGGTGTTCGAGGGCATTGACGGGTCGGGAAAGACCTCCACTGCGGCGGCGCTCGGCGAAGTCTTGACCCGTGTCTTCTACACACCGATTCATCTCGCCGAGCCGAGCCACAGCCGCTTCGGGGTCGAGGCTCGCGAGCTCATGGTTTCCGACCGTCAACGCGACATTGCGCGCGAGCATTCACTCTTCACCGCCGACCGAGTCGAACACGTGACCCAAAAGATCGCGCCGCTCCTCGACTTCGTGAAGCGCGTGGACTCGTTTCTCGTCATCCAGGATCGCTACTACCTGTCCGCTCCGGTCTATCAGGCGGAGACCAGGGACCAGATGCGTGCGCTGCTGCACGAGCAGCAAAGACTAGCCCCGAGACCCGATCGCGTCTTTCTGCTCGACGTGGACGCAGCCGTGGCCGCAGCACGAATCGAAGCCCGCGGCGGTGAGCGGTGTGATGATGTCGGTCTGCTGTCCGAGCGACGAGAGCGCTATAGGGAGCTGGCAGCCACCTCCGGCGAGCCGGTGACGATCGTCGATGCTTCGAAACCTTTGGAGGTTGTGGTGCAGTCGGTGTGGGAGCAACTCCGACTGCCGCGGTTGAACCTCGCGCCTGAGGAAAGAGTGCGTGAGTGAACGAGACGAACTCCATGCGGTGATCGGCGTCTGGTTCCGAGGTCCTTTGACGTGGTACGTCAAGCGGTCTCTGAAGATGGAGAACTACCCGGGCGTGTGGAGCTTGCCGTCGGTGCGCATTGCGCGCGACGAGATTCCTGATCCGGCGAACATCGAGTTGGCCGTGCCGGCCTTCCAGCGGATGTCTGCGGAGCGCCTCGGAGGAGCGCCCATCCAAGTCCACGATTACTTGGTATCGGGGTCCTCAGCCATCAATCCCATGCGCCTTCAGGTCACCCTGCATCTCTACGCCATTGACTTCGCGACCGCCCCGCGGCTCAATCCCGCGTACATGACGGAGGCGCGCTGGATGAGCGCCGCCGAGTATCGACAGGCGAGTGTGGGTCAGCAATGCGGTCTCTGTCTGCGTCTCTGGTCGGATCAAGCCTGGTTGTTGGGACTGGCCGACCAGCCCTTCGAGGTTGCCGCACAGCGATGAGCAGTGATCGTCGATCGATGTACTGCCTGTTCGTGTCCCACTGTGTGCTCGCACAGTGCGTCATGGCCGAGGGTCGCGTTAAGACCCATCCTTCGATGGTCGAGCCAGTGGTGCGCTTCTGCCTGGAGAACTCGGTGAATATCATGCAGATGCCGTGCCCGGAGACGCGCCATGCGGGTTTAGAGCGGCAGCCTCGTGGAAAGGGGTGGTACGAGGCGCACGGTCTGCGATCCAGCGCCGCCGCGATCGCTGAAGGACAAGCGGAATACATGGGGCAACTCGTCGCCAGCGGCTCCACCATTCTGGGTGTGGCGGCGATCGAATTCTCCCCCGCATGCGCGGTGCATTACCTCAATCGGGGGAGCCGCATCGTCCCCGGGACTGGAATCTACATCGAAGAGTTGCGCAGAGCGTTGTTGGAGCACGACCTCGACGTGCCCATCGTCGGCATCTCTCCTCGCTGGCCGGCCAAAGCCAAGAAAGACTTGACCGCGCTGCTCCCGGCGGTGGTGTCGTGAGCATCGTCTCGCGCCATGTGGATCTCGCGACGACGCCGCAAATCGAAGACGTCAGCGAAACCGCGACCCTTGCGCAGTGGCCCGACCTGGCCCGGGAGTATCAGAACCTCATCGAGGCTGATGATCTGGATTCCGGTGCGCTTCGCCATCTCGGGCTGATCCCAAACGTCCTGCAACTGCTCGGCGATGTCTCCTCGAGCCAGGTCCTCGACGCCGGGACCGGCACGAGTTGGCTCTTTCGACATGTCGCGCCCAAGCGAGCGTTTGCCTGCGATCTGACGCGGCCGACAGAGCTCGTCGACGGCGTGACCTTCCGCATCAACGATCTGGCGGCGTTGAGCTGGCCCGATCATGAGTTCGATGTCGTCGTGGCGAGCCTCGTCCTCATGTACTGTCCAGACCTCGACGCGGCCCTGCGCGAACTTCGCCGCGTCACCAAGGATAAGGGGCGCCTGATCATAGCGCTCATGAGTCCGTACTTTTATCGCACCGGTGAGGTCCAAGACGATGGCGCTTTCACCATTCGCCGTCCCGTCGATGCCTCACGCGCCTTCCCGTTATACATTGCGCAGACCGTCGGTCCGCTCATGTATTTTCACCGTTCGTTGCCGCAATATGTGAATGCATTGGTTCGATGTGGGTGGAGCCTGACAGAGTTGCGGGACTGGCACATCAACATGGCCGACTACAACGAGGAAACGATCGGCAAACTCCGGGAACGGCGCAGCCGAACCGATCTCGTACCGATGTTCACGTTTCTCGCCTGCTCGGCAGCGTAGGCATCGGTGGGGCCCTGGGCAGTTTCCGACCGACGTCATCGCTGATCCATCTGACCTCGAACACAGGGCTTCAGGCAACTGAGCGACGCGAGGCGATCGGACACGATGGAACGCACACGATGATCCAAACCCCATCGACGCGTTCGCTCCACCTGCCGTTCCTGCGGCGAATGCCACTCAGAGAGTTGTGCTCGCGTCTGCTGCACATCGCGCTGTGAACGCTGACGAGTCGCCTGTCAACGTGCGCGCCCACAGTGCTTTTCGCAGAGAGCAAACCACGAGCCCTTGCGTTTCCTGTAGCACTGCGGAGAACCCGCTGATTGCTCACGTCGCCAACCTGGCCAACGAGTTCCCTTCGCGGCACACCGCCAAGTCAGCAGCTATACTAGCGAGCGTCGTCTACCACATGATGTGCTCGCACAGACGTACTCCACAATATCTGGTATGGATCATCTAGGCAACCACTAGATGTAAGGGAAGGCACAGCCAATGACTCACGATGCGGGCTTTCCACCTCTGGTGGTGTGCACCGGATGCCACCAGATCTGACCCCCGTGGTGGTGGTCACCGGACCGGGCGGGGTCAGGGCACCACAGGCACTGATCAAACTCCAAGAGTTTGCCGCGCGCTCCCCCCACGATATGACTGTTGCGGTCCGCGAGCTCGACGACTTGCTGGTTCCTGAGTACCAGCAGCAGTATTCAGACGCTGGCCCGCAAGCACGGAGACTAGAGCGATTCGGACTCCCCGAACTGCTGCTCCGGCCCAAAGAGATCCTCCTCGAGATGTGGCGACGGGTAGCCGAGGCATCGATCAAGGAGTGTGCGTCTGAACGAGATCGCGGGATCGACATGGCCATCCTCTCCTTTCACGCGATCTTCTACAACAACCGCAGTCGTGAGTTCTTCTCGCCAGTCGACATTGCCTTCCTCAGCGAACGGCTCCAGGCCCACGACTTTCAGCTGGTGCGTGTCGTGACCCTCATCGATGACATCTATGACGTCTTTCGCCACTTGGCCTCTCCGCCGCATGTCTTCCAGCTGTCGGTTCGATCAGACCCGATCAAGAAAACCACCCAGGCGATTCTCAACCTTCAATTGGCGCTCGATTGGAGGTCGTTCGAACTGCTCCAGGCCAGCCAACTCTGCCGCTCGGTCGGCCTCCCTCGAAGCGCGCACGTCGAATTGTCAGTCAAGCACTCGCTCGATGTCGGCTTTCGAGTCATCATCCAGGGCAGCCCAACACTGTACATCTCTCATCCAATCACGATCGTGCGCCACGATCTGGATTTCCAACACGATGTGCAGTCTCTTGGTGCCGAGCTCTTGCGTGCTGAATTGCCGGCGCCGGTCACGCCGACTTCGATCGATGAACTCCGACTCGCCGCAACCGGCTCCGGATCAGCGCGCCGATACCACCCCCGATTGACCCAACGCTGGGTTCCTGACGACGCGCACCTGGAGACGCACGCAGGCGATCTGTTGTTCGTACCGCCGCGGAATCCGAGGATGAATCCGCTCGACCCTGATGATGCGCTCGGACCCGACGGTGACGAGTTTCTCAGCGGCCTTCTCTTGAACCTCGTGGACTCGCTCAACGCTCACATCGCGTCCCGCGACCGGACGTTGGTCGAGCAAGCAAGCCTGCTCGTTGTCTGGCGGCCCTTACTCAATGGCATCCTCTCGCAAGGTGTCAAAGCCGAGATCGAGCATCGCAATTCGCTCCGGCAACATCGACTCTTACCGCCGAACGGTACGCCGTGTTTCGTGTACTCTCCAAATGCAGACGTGGCGGAGTTTCGCTTGAATGCTCTGCTCGAAGCGCTCCGCCAGCGAGCCAGACGCAGGTCGGGAACCGTGCTCAACGACGAGGACCTTGACCAACTCCGGCGCTCGCTGCTCGGCCAGAGTCGAATCATGCGCGACTTGACCGGAGGCACGGCTGACGCGCACGAAACGTTCGCAGCCTGCCAGAGTCTGTTTACCGACCTTGTTCCAATCGCCGATCGTGACGAAAGTGCCCTGGGCGGTACTCCCGAAGTTGAAGAGCAAGCGGCGGCAGATGACGCCTGGGTCGAAGAAGTGCGACGAGTCAACGGCTTAGATCCGTTGGAAGGCCTGCTCAGCGACAGTGATTTCGTAGAACGAGAGACGAGGACGATTCATGAGTTTGTCGATCTCGTCATCCATAAGTGGTCTTCAAGACAAGAAGGAGCAACATGAGAGTTGAGAATCCCGCCGCCGTGACGCTCTTTGTCGACGACTCGGCCGAGGCCGTCCAGGCTCGTCAGGCGCTTGACGAGAACAGGATCGCCTACCGTGTGCTCCCGGCCGACGGCCCGGAGGTCCCGGGCATTGAAGTCGAGGGGGAGTATTACGGTGGTCTGCAGCAAATCGAGTCGTTGGCCGTGATGCTGGCTGACGAATCGAATGGCCTCGCCTGACGCGAAGCGCGCGCGCTGACCAGACCTTCCGTCTCATCTCCCGCAGTACGATCGAAGGGTCGCACCAGGGAGACGTCTGGATCCATGTTTAGGGCGGTCAGCCATTCATCGATTAGATCCGCCCCTGCGTTCCGGCCTCTGCGTTGATCGAACAGCACCGCTGCGGGCATTAGCCACGTCTGTTACCTTGACTTAGTCAATATCAAGCCAAACTCGATAACTAGCGGCGGGAGCAGCGCCAGGGTGAAGCGAGATACTGACATCGGCCAGTCGAAAGACGCCAAACCAGATGGGGGTCCTTCCCCAGCCGCCGCTCGCGTCTGGCTCAATGTGTTCGGCTCGTGCTGCCCAGTCGGGCAATTCCAGGCGCAAACGGACTGCAGTTGACCTGTTCGTCCGCGGCAAGCCCGTCGAGCGTCTGCTTCGTCCCCCAGCCGCCGAATCGGCGTGTCCCATCCCCGACGGTCCTCAGGCGCCGCGACCACCACCTCAATCGATTCGCTGACAAATCGATTGAGATAACGGTCTCAATTCAACTTTCAGGCTACTTCCGTCACGACCACGACTGATCAGATCCCGATCGAAACTGGCTATGTGAGCGGGAGACGGGGCTCGAACCCGCAACTTTCAACCTTGGGAAGGTGCTGGTCCGTTTTTTGAATTCAGGCGTGCCCGATAACCGCCTCTAGGTGTGCAACTGACGATGGCCNNCGGTCGAAATTGTAGAAGTCTTCCCACTCCTGGAGCTTGGTGGTGAAGAGCTTGGCGTCGTCGAGCACCACGCCATCGAGGAGGCGATAGAACTCATCGGCGTCGATCCGATGTGATCGCTCCACCTTGCCGTTGAGCCGGGGTGTGGCCGGCTTGATGTACACGTGCTGCACGCCGCAGTCGAGGACATGCCAGTGGAAGGCAGACTGGAACTCCGCGCCGTTGTCGGTCTGGACCACCTCGACCCTGAAGGGGAGCTTCTCGAACACGTAGTCGATGAACTGGATGGCGGTCTTCTGGTTGAGGTGGTCGTAGACCCGGAGCACGCGGAGCCGGGTGCAGTCGTCGATCGCGGTGAATTGGTAGTGCTTCCTGCGCGTGCCGCCGATCGGTGCCACGAACTTCACGTCGACCTGAACGCGATGCCCGGGCTGGGGTTTCTCGTATCGCTTCCAGCGCTCCTTGTGGCGTTTGTAGCGCTGTGACGCCGGCAGACGGCTCATGTCGAGGCGCTTGAGGATTCGCCAGATGCCGGATGGGCTGACCTTGATCTCGTGATACCGCTCGAGGTACATCGCGATCTTGTGCGGCCCGAAGTGGTAGTTCTGACGCAGGTAGACGATCTTGCCGACGACCTCCTCCCGGGTGGTCCTCGGGCTCACATGCGGGCGTGAGGAGCGGTCCCGCAGGCCCTCAGCTCCGAACTCCTCGTAGCGGCGAAACCAGATGTAGTAGCACTGCCGCGTGATCCCGTAATAGCGGCACGTCAGGGCGACGTTGCCGGTGACTTCCTGGGCGTGGCGAATGATCGCCAGGCGCCGACTGCTCCCCTGGCCAGTTCTCTCTCGGTCACAGGTGCCTCCTCGTGAATTGGAGGCCCAAGTGTCAACAGACTCCGTCAGTTTTATATCTAGATCACCGCACTACCTGGACGCCGGTCTGGGTCGATGATGAGCAACTGCTCGTCGACCCGGGGCCCTTCGCGGATATCAGGCTCGCGGACCAAGAGCACCACCGTCCGCGGCACCCCCCAGAGTGGGGCGTCGCTGGCGCACGACCGAATCGGGAGCGGCCAGCATGTACCGGGAGGTCACTTGGCCGAACGTTCTGTGCGCCACAGCGTCGCCGGGCAGGGGCAGTGGCAGCGGCGGCCAATGGGCATCCGTCACACTCGATGCGCGGTCCCGCGATTGTTGATGGCGCGCGCGTACTCCCAAAAGTCTCTGACTTCTGAGCGAACCTCGGCGTTGCTCAAGGCTCCCTGCGTTGCCCCATCCGGAGTGTACTCCGGGCACGTCACGGTGACCTCAGTGAGTTCTTTGAACTCATCCGCCGCCCGTTGGTAGATCGCCAACGCGACGTCCGTGCATAGAAATGAAGTGATCGAAGGCTTATTGCGGTTCGAGCCTCCTCCTTTGAAGAACGGATCCTTACCAACCTCTTGTGAGAATTCGTCATTGCCTTTATTGAGTTCCGAGAAATACGGCAACTCAATCTCGGCCCCAGAAATGGGCAGGGGAGAAACAAACCCCAGTTCTGCACCGCGCGTCACCTGGTACATGATATTGCCAATGAGAAATTGACCCTGATCCCATTGGAGATACACAACGGCCTTCACCGATGCGAGGGTCATGATCCCCGAGCATTGCGCGCACGATTCAAGAGACGTGTAAACGGTGACGTCGTTGAGAAGAGTGGCAAACTGAGTGGTCGAGACTCCCTTGGATGCTTCTCGTTGCGATTCCTTACCCTCGTCGTCTGCTCGAGTTGCGAACCTGCGCCGACGAGCGTTTGGCCCCCTTCCGAAGAATTCCGACGGCTCATACAGTTGATCCAGAGAAAATATTCGCCGAATCAGCCTAGACTCTGCATGCTCGACGGAACTGTCAAACACATTATTGTGATTGAAGTCATAGTCGATGACGTGTCCATCGCCGTTGACAGCAAGCGCAGCAATGTTGTGCCCCAGGTATGTACCGGATCTATAGATTGCTTCTCGACTGGGTGTTGACATGAGGCGTTGCTCCATTCGCCATCGCCCGTAATCACCAGTATCTCCGTACTTATTGCCGTTCCACTGCAAACGCACGATTGCCATGAGGAGAAGCGAATACATCCGGTGTCGTTCGGATTCTCCCGGTCGCATCGTGGACGGCACGAGAGTCGCGAGGTCCTCGACCGATTTCGACCAGAATTGTTCCAGCGCGCGAGGAGTGGGGCGTTGAGTCATAATCTCGGCTCCTGTAGCAAGGCTCGTAGTAATGGTGACACGAGAACTCCTGAATTGCTGGGGCGATCCATTGAGCCTACCGTCATCAGCGCCCTGACGCGCGACGCATGCGGCTTGCGGCGCTCACGCACCCGGGCGCGACCGCGCCGAGTAATCCGGTTGCATTACCACGGATACGGCGGCGCATTTCGGTCGCGTCATCGTCGCCTCCAACTCCCGTCCGCCTGCCGCTCCGGCAGCGAGGACGGATGGTGCAGACGTCCCACGGCCCCGTCAGCAAACCATGTCGACCAGCGATCAATGAAGTCACCGAGTTCTCCCACTACAAGCGCGGTGAAGAGCCAAGCCACTTGGAACTCTCCGATGCCGGGTCCAATCGCCGAACGTGCTTCTTTTCCGGGCGACAGGGAAAACGGCGCTTGTGGCGGTGAACGCGTAATGAGAGGACTTGTCATGAACGCTGTCTCGAACCACAGATACGTATTCGGCTGCTGCGCATCGCAGAACCACAATGAGTGGCTCCGTCCTTCATAGCCGTACTCATCGCTCGGCACGTGAACGGAGAGCGAGGTGTGCGCCACCACATCAAAGGCCTCGGACGCTCGCGAAGTTTCGTCACCTCCGGTCACATGAAGCCCCTCGAAGCGTAGCTCTGCGTCGCCAATCCTGATGAACCAACCACCAAATGCTCGAGGCTGCTCGACTGCGGTCGACGCCTCCCTCATGATCACCTCTCGCACCTCGCCAGCGATTAGGCGCAAACTCTTGGTCGCTGCCTCGACGAGTCGCGATCGCCGCTCGAACTCCGCTTGCGTTTGGGATTGCTGGCGCGAGATTGCGCCGCGCCGAGACACTTCGACGCGATTTGCCTCACGGAGACGCTGCGTGCCCGCTAGTCGCGCCGGTTCCGATGCCCGCCCAAGTCGCCCCTCGAGCGCCCGCGCAGATGGACGGGCCTCTGACGCCTTGTAGAGGCACTCCTCGACCAGTCCGGCAAGAAGATCGGGAACCTGCTCGAGCTCAGGCGGATCGGCGTAGAGATGCTGTTCGCGGTAGTCCTCCAGCTTCGGACCGGGGAACGGGAGGCCGCCGGCTAGCATTTCGTACGCCATCACTCCAAGCGCATAGACATCAGAGCTGCTCGTCGCGCGCTCAACCCGCCAGCGCTCTGGTGACGCGTACGCAGGCGACATCGCGTGCTTTTTGGTGTCCGGCGCCGTGGTCGCGTCGGCGTAGCGCGAGATACCAAAGTCGGCCAAGCACCAGTGGTCGTCGAGGAGGAGGATGTTCTCTGGCTTCAGGTCCCGATGCACGACCCGCCCCTCCAAGTCAGAAAGTGCCGCCGCAATATCCACGAGGATGGCGATGCAAGCCTCGACTCGAAGCGCGCCTGTAGTGTCAATTAGCAGGTCCCGCAACGACCGATCAGCGCGCGGCATGATCAGCACCCAGCAATCCTCGGTCTCGCCGCTGTCGATGATCGGAACGACGTTGCGCGCGTCCCTCAGGTCAGCAAAGAGCATCTCACGCTCTGCCCCCGGCGCTTTTGGAACGAACTTGGCGACCGCGCGTGTGCAGCTCGCCGAAGTGGCGGCGAACACCTCGCCGAAGCCGCCGCCGCCAAGGCGTTCGCCCAGCTCCCATTGGTGTGCAAAGTGCAGATGCTGCTTGGCGGCGCTCATGTTCACGACTCAGCGCGCCCCGCGGCACCAGAAGCCGCGGACGCGCCCGAGAGCCACTCGCGGATCCGAATAGAGTGGTGACAGTTTGGGCCGGCTGGAATCGTGATCTCAGCGAACCGCCCGGTGAAGTACGCGCGCTCACCCTCGAGCACGGCCGCACAGCTGACCCCTGGTCCTTCGAGACAAGTGCACGACCAACGCGGTATTGCGGCGGGTCCTGCTCGATATACCTCGCAAGTCGGGATGCCCTGGTCGAGCGCTAAACTGGCCACCGCGTGCGTGTACGCAACATTGAACTCGCCGAACGCGAGTGCGGTCGCAAGCGCGGGGATGTTGAGCCGCACCGAGTATGGCTTTCCCTTCTTGCTCGTCTGTGTGCGCGTTGGATGCCACAGCTTGTTGTCGCTCATCTGAGCCGCCAGCCACGTCATGTCTCGCTCGGTGAGCGCCACGGGCATTGAGTCCAAGAATCTAGTCCAACCCGATGGATTCAGGTCGCCGCCGAACGGCCAGTTATCGCGTGGCCACCGTCGCTCAAGGTTGCCGATTTCCCGCGCCCATTCTTCGAGCATCCGGTCGCGGACATCGGGATAATCCAGGTGGTCAAGCTGAAGAGCGGGCACGCCGGTCGTCATCGCGGTGTAATCCAACTTGCGTTAGCAATCGCCACGCGCGGCATCACCTCATCCGCTCGGTATCGGATCGCGCGTAAGTCCTGGTGCGCTTGAGTTTCCCTGTCCGACGTCCTCATGGCGGCCATATGCCGTCCATCGCCGGGGCCCATCACGTCGAAACCGACAGGGCCCGACTCAACCCTTCCGTTATGGTGCGAAGCGTTGAACACGGTTAGCAGTCCTCGCCTACTTTCGAACACCCGTTCGCCATTATACTGAGTTCTAGCGTTCGGTTCAGGCTGGGGTCCCATCCGACGGTCGCCCAGAGAAGCCCCCGGCGAGAACCGTGGATCCGCCCTCCGATCACGCCCGTGCCCGGGGTGGACGTCACCTTGACGCATTCGTAAACCGCAATCTTTGCGTTGCAACGGATCTGCACTCACCAGCCCGGCGTGTGGGCGGAGCGGGTTGGGCGGAGCGGGTTTGGGCGGAGCGGGATTCGAACCCGCGACCTCCGCGGTGTAAGCGAGACGCTCCTCCTCAGAGGCTCAGAAGCGGTCACCTTCGATCTTGATAGCAGCGCCTCGTTACGAAACAGCGCTCCACATAGTTCTGCGCGGGAGAAGCGCCTGACGAAGTCGGACATGAGGTCGGGGAAGGCTATGCCCTCATTCCCACTCCCCACCTCCGATCGGATCTCATCGTAGAAGGTGCGCCCCAAAACGTTGTGTGCCTCAGTGCTCGCCCCTGACCCCACAAACAGCAGCACCTTGCCGGCATGCGCGTCCTCGATCAATCGGTCAGGCAACGGAGCGTCGACATCGGCACCACATTCATCACAACGGTGCTCAGCGTCCCGTGACCGGTCAGCCATCGACGATGACTGTACGGCGATGACGCCGAGGAGGTCCAATCCAACGAACCACCAGGCGACACCGAGATCGTCGCGGGTCGCCGTCTGGTCGGATGGTCCCCTCCCGGTCGGGTCTAACTCGGCGCAATTCGAGGCTCCGAAAGCACGACCACTTTCATGACGATCGATGCGTTCGTTATCCGCCCACGCCACCTTCACCCTTGGCTCGCTGCTGCTCAGGGTTCGGTCGCCCCGAGGGACAGAGTGGTTTTGCAGGAAAGATCATCAATCAGGGAATTAGGACTAGTCCCTGCAGAGTCACTGATCCCCGGAAGTTGGAATGCCCTGCAGTCCGCTGGAAACGGCTGCACCACACTGCATTCGGCTGCGAATCGGGGAGACAGGACTCGAACCTGCGACCCCTGGTCCCCCAGACTAGTCCTCATTTCCCGATGAGTGCTGAGTTCGATTTAGAGTGGTTTTGTGGGGAACTGGTTGGAATGACGACTAGAGCGCGTGTGATGGAATCCGCTGGAATCGCCGAGAAATAAGCAGCCAACGCGACGCAGGCCACGTCCTGGTCCAGGTACCCGGTTCCCACCGACTCGAGTTCCGACAAGGCCGCCTCCACCGGGCTCAGATCATGAGCGTCCGCAAGCTCAGACGCCCAGTCATTGGCGGTGTCGTTGTCGAATGCCAGTTCACCCCATGCGCCCATGCCTTCTCCCTTACGCCGCCTGATCGTAGATCGACGGTCCCTTGTACCAGTAGCTGTCAAAGACAGGTTGGTAGACTACATCGCACTTCTGCCTGGCATCGCTTGAAGGAATTGCCGACGCGCTCGACGTCCGGCTCTCCGTCTCATGACGATCGGTGAGCAGATCCGAGCGAAGGAACGGTGAGGCCGCGCGGATTCCCTATCGTCCGGGCGGAATATTGCGCCTCATGCGTTGCAGCGCGTCTCCGTCACGGCTTGTTCGTAGCGTCTTGCAGTAGTAGCAGTCTGCATTCGGCGGTGATCCGTCAATAACCATCTTCCCATCCGGGTGGTACTCGAGGTGCCGATTAATGGGCCGCATCGTCGTCATCGCGGCGATCAACTCCATGGCTCCAGCCGACGCCACGACCCCGTTCAGGGCTACCACCGAGGGGCTGGGGCCGACTCGTGACTGCCCGTAGATTCGATCTTCCTCAGCGAGCTCGGCTTCGTTCGACATCCACAAACGTATGTCCCGTTGGTCCAACTCGTTGAAACAGACCAGGCATCCCTCGCCGCCGCTGGCAAAGATCACCCGACCACCGAACCAGGCGTCATCGACAGAAATATCGGTGGCCAGATCGAGATAGGGCTTGTCATACGTGCTGCTGAGAACGGTGAGCAGGAGTCGTGGCCCATCGTGGTCGAGACATCCGACGATGTGGTCCACGGTCTGCAGGGCATTGACGGCTGCATCGGACGTGACAGAGTTCGGAATCTTGATCACTTCGATCAGAGGATCCACGGACAATGCCATCCGTTCCACAACATCGACTTTGAGTCGCGCGGAGCGCGCATCCTCTGCGGTCGCACCGACGAGCCTGTTCAGATTCGTCGCTTCGACGGGATCCGGATCAATCACGGTGAGATGACCCACTCCCAGATAGATCACCTGCTGGGCGACATGGCTTCCGAGGCCGCCAAGCCCCACGATCCCAACCCGACTGGCTCTGATTCGTGCCTGGCCTTCCTCCCCGAAGAAGAGGACCTGCCGCTCAAAACGTTCGGTCATGTGGGTCTTCCAGTCTCTGCAAGGTTCGCCCGCTCGGGCGAACAAGGGTCTTGCCCGCAACGATTTCGTCGACCGGCTCCGCCCGGTCGGCAGATGCAGTCCATGCCAGGGCATCGATCTCCGCACTGGTGACGACCATCGCGGCGTACGGGGCGCCCCGGAGGCGCCACCACACATGCGGCACCAGGTCGCGAAGACCTGCAATGTCGCTGGGCGAGAAGCAAGCGATCGCCGTGTCGACGTGGGAGTGCAACTCGACGATCGACAACTTCAGATCCCACGCTCGCTTGATCACCCGAGCCAGCGCGTCGTCCGTCAACGACACGTGGAACTCCGATCGGCGCTCGAAGTCACTCTCTGCCATCAGCTCGATCTCCCGGACGAAGAATTCACTGTGCGTGCGGCTTCGGAACTCGCTGTAGGCGATCGCTACCTCCTCGACGTTGCTCGCGAGCAGATGTCGCCGCAGTGTTGTGTACGAACGGCTGGAAAACTTGATGCTCGTCATCACGGTGTCTCAGCTGTATTCCAGGAGTCGCTCGTGGAAGCTGAGAGCCCAGAGCAGCAAGTTGGACCCGGATCCGATGTCGGCGCCGGCGTTCCACTCCGGGGAGTCCCAGGAGAACTTCAACCAGGCGCCCTCAAACGGCGGTTCCGTTGAAGGGGTGGCATTGCCGGGCTGAACCCCGCGGACTGCAAGCACCGGCGAGGCGTGGAAACCGTATGGCTTCTGGGCTGGATACCCACCTGGGATGAGGAAGGCAACCGCGCAGGATTTCAGCCCCCACCCCACGTTGGGTAGTGGGTAGTCCGGAATCAGCACCCAGGGGTCCTTGAATGTCAGCTGCGGAAACCGACTCCGGAGGATCTCGACCTCGTCCTCGAGGCGGCCCACCGGTCAGCCGCGCTTGAAAAGATGCTTCTTGGCGAAGCCGACGCCGGGCTTGAGATCCACGGTCTCGTGCGGCTTGAGGACCCGCTGAGTGTTGTCCTCGAAGACCTCGATGATCTCCGTATTGATCGGATACCCACCGAGCTCGCAGATCTCCTCTGGCGTGATCGTGTCGCGGTCCCAGGGGTGGAGCGTTCCTTCGATGTCGACCTCGAACTTGGGGTGAGAGGCCTCTGCTGCAGCGTTCATGTCGGCGCCTCCAGGGTGTGATGGGAGTTCGATCGGACTCCAACTTTAGCCATACCTAAAGAGCGAGTCAAGGGGTATGGACCTTTTCTTTAGGTAGAGGTAAACTCGCGGCCCATGCCAGCCTGGAGCACTGACACGAGCGGTTCAACGCGCCCCGATGACGCGATCTACACCGGGAGTGATCTCCGCATGAGAGCGATGAGTGCGCCTGACGGGACCCAGCCGGGGAATACCTGGGTTGACAGCCTCGACGTAACCAATCGCGCGCGCCTAGAAGCGGTGTGCCGTCTTGTGGAAAGCCGTTTGATGTCGGGACGGTCGATCGTCGGTCTCGTGCGTGGCCTCCCCGGCTCGACAGCAGGCCTCTTTCAACTCCTCCTGACCTTGCCGGGGTATCGAGGTTCGCACCCCTCGCTTGTGTACTGGCCGGCCGGGCTGCTTTTCTGGGCCGTGGCCGGCGCCTCGTCAACGCGACTGCTCGCAACGCAGACCAAGCTCCTGGACGCCTTTGCTGTGGACTGGATGTGGAGGACCAACGATGGCACAACTGAATCCGGCTGAATACTCGCGGCAGGTGGCCGAGGAACACCTCTTTCGCGACGCGCACAACGTCCTGCAAGAAGGTCTCGCCCAGTCAGGCCTGACGCAAAAGGCTGTGGCCACCCGCCTCGAGGTATCCGAAGGGAGGATGAGCCAGATCTTCTCCGGCTCCGAGAACCTCACGCTGCGATCGTTTGCCGCCGTGGGCTGGGCGCTTGGAATCACTTTGGCGATTCGAATGTCAGGCGCTGTATCTTCACCAGGTGCGGGCGGCGTCGGAGCCGCGCACATAGATCAGCTGCACCAACTCAACCGCGATTCGATGCCTGCTCCCCGCCTCCCGGTCATTCGTCGTCCGTTCGCTCCCACCGACTCTGGCGAAACAAACAACTCGCTCGCGGCCTGAGCCGGACATGACGGACCAACTCAACGACGGCACCGTTCAGCAGAAGCTACATGACCGGGCCGATGCGCCCGGGGCAATCGAGACGTCGCGTCCTCCGAACTACGATCCAGCTGCGGTTGGCCGAGTAGCCCGAGGCGTCAGTATCCGTTCCATCGATCTTGTGGGAGCGAGTTTCACCCGCGCCGATCACGAGGCGCTCCCCGCTGTTCGGGCACAGCACGATCCTCCCGAGCTGGGCATCGACGTGCAGTCGCAGTTGTCCGACGACGGCTCGCAACTCGGTTGCATTCTCACCTTCGCGACGATCTTTCCCGAAGTCGAGCCCTACCAGCTCACTGCGCAATTCCGGCTCACCTACGATGTCAAGCTCGTCGAGCGTCCCGATGATGCCGACGTGGATCAATTCGCGAACTGGAATGCTGTATTCAACGCCTGGCCGTACTGGCGCGAGTATCTCTCCAGCACACTCAACCGTGCGCGCATGGACTACTTCCTCGTCCCGGTAATGGCTGTCCCCTTGCCATCATTCTCCGCGGGCGAGCCACAGAGCCACGGAGTGAATGGGCCATCGTGAAGATTCCTTCAGGTGCCGATCGCGGATGCGTGCGTCGCGAGCACATTCTCCGGCCGCATCACTCAATACGCGACACCCCAACGGAAGTCGCGATGGACTCAAGAGACAAATCCGTGGGTGCGGTATGTCCGTGCAGGACTGTTCATGCAAACGAGCGATCTTGCACATACCGGTCCGCGCTTAGGTCGCGGGAGATCCGTCCGACTTCGAGCCTTCAAGGGTCGCGAAGGTCTTGCTCACACAGGATGCGATATTCCCGATGATCTCCCGCCCGTCGAAACGCACCACCGTCCACCCGGCCCCCGTCAGGCGCGCGTCCCGGATCCTGTCCGCACGCCGCTCCCGATGGAATGCGGCACCATCTGCGATCGGGCTCGTGACCCTCTTGGTGATCCTGTCGCTGATTTTGGAGTGACGTTCGCCGGCCTCGGGATCGGTCTCGTGCTGACGGGTCAGCCTCGGGCCGTGCTGCGACTCCGACGCTATCAACAGTCCCCTGCGTCGGTCACGTGGTTCGAAATCGGAACGCTGATCGCCGGCGCGGCGCTGTAGGTGCTGGCGTGGCAGACAGCGGTGGGCGATGCAGAGTCTTCATGGTGGGTGGTGTTCGCCGCGACACCGATCGCCACGGCTGCCTGCGTGTTTATCGGGGGACGGTTGGAGCGCCGACTCGGGCCTCGCCCGCGAAACCAGCCGCACACCTCGCCTGGCCACTGACGGCGTCGCGCATCGCCGCGGGATCAGCCGGAGCTCGAATCTGTAAAAGCCTGGACCACGTCCGTCTCTTCAAACTGTGGCGTCACCAGCACCATTCCATCTCCGACAACAAGGACCGCGGGTGGCACCGCGAGCGAGACGGCATGGTCACTCTGCGAGTTGTTGAACGACGGCAGGGGAATCGTTGCAGTCGTCTTTCCGGTCGTCATGTTGAGCGCGGCGATCTGGAAGGCCCCGGCCGTCGTCGCGGGGCCCGGGCTAGGCGGATACGCGGGCGCCGAATCGGTCGCCACTGCAACGTAGAGCAGGCCGTGTGCGCTCACCGCGCACCGTAGCCCGACCGCCGATTCGTCGATGCAACCAAGGGCGGGAGCTGTTTGACTCGCATTGCTTCCCGGCCAGGTGATCGACCACCGCGGCGCGCCGTCGCGTGCGCCCCGGCAGTCGGCGCCAGCGTCGGTGAGGACGCAGAGCGTCCCCGCGCCGCCGGCGGTCAGCAGCTGTCCGACGACATCGGTGAGATCCCACAGCGTCCGGCCGCTGCCCGGGTCGAGCACCACCACGTCGGTCGTCTGCGAGTAGTCGTAGACGTTGGGGATCTGCGTCGGCATCACCGGCCCCGGGGGTGCAGCGACGTGAGCCGGGGCGTTCGCCGGAGGGATGAGGCTGATCGCAGCCGCCACCACGAACTCAGTCGGAGATCCCGTGTCGACGGTCGTGGCCACCTGGGTGTCGAGCTCCCAACCATTTGGGACGCGCCACGTCCATCGCGGCGTTCCATTTGAAGGATCGATCGCAGCGACGTCGCCCCCGCAGGGCACGCGTACCCGACCACGGCCGACACAGTGCCCCCTTGCGCGGCGGTCCCGAGGATCACAGCGTTCGGCTCGGTGCCATCCATCGTGCCGTTCGCGCTGCAGCCTTCGGGTGCGGGGTCATGCCACAGCTGATGACCATCAGCCTCGCTCAGTCCGACAAGCGACCCGTCTGCTTGCGACACGACGACGACAGATCCGGTCAGCAGACCCGGCAAAACCTGACTGTCGCCCGGAATGACCACTCCCCATTTCGCATGACCGGTGGTCGGGTCATAGGCGACCAGCTCGTCGACGACTGGAACAATCAGGCCAGGCCCGTCTGCAGCCTTCGCGCCCGTCGCCGCCAGCACGACGGACGCATCGGCGATGACATCGAAGAGTTCGGGATGGTCCGAGGGCGGTGTCACGCTCCAGTCGACGCGACCCGTCGCGACGTCGATCGCCGTGACGCAGCGCCCCTCGGCAGCGCGCACAGCGAACGTTGCCGGCAGTGGAGCACCGTGCGCAGCCGTCTCGAGCTCGGTGGCTGAGTTGACGAACCTGCGGCCAGCGGGTTGGATGCCCAGTGTCTCCGTGACGCTGTCAACGTCCTCGGGGCGCCACACGCCGAGCGGCGTGCTGAGTACGACGTTGTCGCCGTCGTCACGGAAGACAAGAAGATCGCGGGTCTGCCTGTTCACCGTGGCAAAGATGCGCAGCGCGGAGGCGACAATGGCCCGCGGGCAGGAAACGGGGGCTCCGCAGCGGCTGGTGAAGCCCAGGCTGTCGGAGGTGAGCCAGAGTGTTGGCGTCTGCGTGACTCCGCGCCGGCGGCGCCGGACTGCGCGAACCATGATCACACCGACGAACGCATACCACAGCACCCACACGCCAAGGAAGAAGCGGGCGAGTGGAAGGTACACGGCCAGCAAAACAAGCACAGCGAGGATGAGCAGCTGGGGGAAGAGCATCACACTGACCGCCAGCTTTGCCGGTGGACCACCCTCTCGGCGGGGCGGCGTGATCTCCAGGAGGCGTGGTGTCGCGTCGATGTCCGTAGTGTGGCCTGCGTTCGCCGTTCGACCCTGGAAGCGACTTAAGCGTCACAGGTGACACCGGCCAGCCGGTCTATGCTGCCGAGAGATGCACGCCCGCACGTTGCTGGAGGAGACGTCGTTGTGCTTCCAACTGGGCGAGCGTAGGAGCTTGGACGCGTCTCATGACCACCGGTAACGTGACCAGCCACTACCTCCGGTATTCCGCGTACCGCTACTTCAGATTGCAGGTCCGATTGACCCTGGCGTTTTTCGGCGTGGTGGCCGTCCTTCTCGACGTCGCCGCGCTCGCCGGCTATCGCGGCTCACCGCCGCTCGCATTCGCGGCGTTCTTCACGCTCGTGGTGCTGTGGCTCACCTACTGGTTTGGGTTCCGGATCGCCTACTGGCTGGAAGCCCGGGACGGGCGACTCGTGTGCGCGCGGGGATTCGCTCGGGCACGATCCCGATTCAGGCGATCACTTCTATTGGCTCCTCCGCGTGGCTGTCAGGGGTGGGGGTGATCAGTACGGAACAAGGCCGAATTTATCTCTGGCCGACGAAGTACTTCCCAACCTTCGCCAATCGGATGGGCCAGCTCTATCCGCAGATTGCGGTGAAGGTGGGCAGGATTGCGCGGTTCAACGCCAAGCTACAAGGAGTGCTGACCCCTACGCGTGGCCGACTCTCTGTGACCTACGAAGAGGGAGACGACTAGCGCTGCCGCCGCGTCATCGGAAGAGGTTCAGGGCCTCGCGTATGCCTCAAGATCGCTCACAAGCTCTTGCAGAATGGTGAGCACCGCTAAGATCAGGCCCCCGAGAGAAGGCACCTCGTCTCGCAACAGCGACGGAGGCTTCGGGCGTGCGTTGAACATCAACTCCTGACGGAGGCCCACGAGAGTATTGGCAACGAGTTGGACGCCGGTATCGCCGACGGTTTCCCACGTCAGCGGGCGAAGAGCTGACCAGTAGAGTCCTGTCGGCAGCCGTTGGATCAGTTGACTGCGAAACTCCTCGCTTTCCGGAAAGTCGGGTTCAGGGAGCCAGGTCATTGCTGGGTAGATGCCAAGGCCGGGGAGGCGGATTAAGGACGCGTATAGGTCCGTGAAAGCCTGCCTCAGTTCCCGGATCAACTCGAGACCCCGAGGCTCTCTGCCCTGGATCAGCTCCAAGCACCGCTCTATGAGCGCCGCAAGAACAGCATCGACCTGCCGATCGTCAGATGCGGTGGAACTCACCCCGAGAGAATATCTCGCGTCGGCGGTCGGGCCTTAGCACGTCGGCGTTCCACACCGGGCTAGCTCCCGCACCTTCGCAGGTTGCAACGGTCCGCGGAGGGCCACTTCTGATCTCACGACAGTCCGTTGAATACGAGCAGTCTCGTTCCACGCCCTGCGGCATCCCGCGGCCACCTCGCGCCCGAGGACGGCCAGCCACCCACGTGGTGGCGGCCATGCTTGGCCATGCCAGCGTTGCCACAACGTCCGCCTCTACGCCCACGTGACCCACGCCAGCACCGAGGCCCTGGTCGACGCGATTGACGCGCGGTTCGGGCCTCGTCTCCGTGTCCTCCCGGAGGAGGTATTGGACCAGTATTGGACCAGAAAAGGCGAAATTGGCGCCACTGCAACGGAAACGGAGTGCCGAGAAAAGGAATCGAACCCTCCCAAGCTTGCT
>PLZA01000037.1 GCA_003153505.1 Candidatus Dormiibacterota bacterium | reverse complement strand
ACCAACGTCATCTCGATCACCGACGGTCAGATCTACCTCGAGACCGACCTCTTCAACGCCGGCATCCGCCCCGCCATCAACGTCGGTCTTTCGGTCTCGCGTGTGGGCGGTGATGCCCAGACCAAGGCGATGAAGCAGGTTGCCGGTCAGCTGCGCCTCGACCTTGCGCAGTACCGCGAGCTCGCCGCCTTCGCGCAGTTCGCGGCGGACCTCGACAAGGGAACCCGTGATCGCCTCGATCGCGGCCAGCGCATGACCGAGTTGCTCAAGCAACCGCAGTACGAGCCGATGCCGTTCGCCAAGCAGGTCATCAGCATCTTCGCCGGAGCACGCGGGTACCTGGACGACGTTCCTCTCGACCGCGTGCGCGACTTCGAGAAGAGCCTGCTGCGATTCATGGACCAGACCCACCCCGAGATCGAGGCGGACGTGACCGAGAACGCGCGCATCTCCGACGAGATGGAGAAGACGCTGCGCTCCGCCGTCGAAGAGTTCAAGAAGACCTTCGCCGGATGACGACGCGCGTGCTCAACGGCGCCTCGACCCGGGCCTTCGGAGGCTGACGCTTCATGCCCAGCCTGCGCGACCTGCGCCGCCGGATCAAGGGCGTCCAGAACATGCGCAAGATCACCAAGGCGATGGAGCTCGTCGCTGCCGCGCGGATGCGCCGCGCCCAGGAGCGGGTGCTCGCGGCGCGCCCGTACAGCGACGAGATCGCCAGCATCATGACCGAGCTGATGCGCCGCTCGCCGCAGTATCAGCATCCCTACCTGCAGGTCCGGCCGGTCGAGAAGCGGTTGATCATTCTCGTGACCGGAGATCGCGGTCTCTGCGGTGCACTCAACAGCAACAACACCCGGCTCGCGGTGCGCGAAGCCGCGCAGTCGACGGTGCCCGTGTCGTACGTGACCATCGGGCGCCGCGGCCGCGACGTCATCCGGCGCCTGCATCGTGACCTCATCGCCGACCAGAGCATGCTCGGAGATCGACCGACCATGGGCGACGTGCTCCCGGCGGCGCGTGTCGCCATGGAGCAGTTTGAGTCCGGTGAGGTGCAGCAGATCGACATCGTCTACGCCCGCTTCATCAGTGTCGGGAGGCAGCAGGCGACGCTGCAGCGCGTCATTCCCGTGGAGGCACCCGAGGACGCCAAGGCGGTGAGCGCGGATTTCGAGTACGAGCCCGATCCCAAGGACGTGCTTGACGCCCTGCTCCCGCGCTACGTGGAAGCGCAGGTGTACCGAGCGGTGCTCGAGAACGGCGCGTCCGAGCAGGCTGCGCGCATGCTCGCGATGCGCAACGCGTCCGACAACGCAAGCGAATTCATCGACGACCTGACGCTCACCGCGAACAAGGTCCGGCAGGCGTCGATCACGACCGAATTGATGGAGATCGTCTCCGGCGCCGCGGCGCTCGAAGGCTGAGGAGAGAGATGGCAGTTGTGGAGTTGAAATCGGGCACCGGCGCGGTCGTCCAGGTGATCGGTCCGGTCGTCGACGTTGAGTTCAGCGGGGAGCGGCTGCCTGAGATTCTCGATGCGCTCGAGATCGATCGCGAGGGCGGCCGGCGTCTGGTCCTCGAAGTGCAGCAGAGCCTCGGCAACAGCACCGTTCGGTGCATCGCGATGGACACGACCGACGGCGTGCGGCGCGGCGACGCCGTCCGCGCGACCGGTGCGCCGATTCAGGTGCCCGTCGGCGAGGAGACCCTCGGCCGGATGTTCAATGTCATCGGCGAGCCGATCGATGGCAAGGGTCCGTTCACCGGCAAGGGCCGGATGCCCATGCATCGCACGGCGCCGACCATCTCCGAGCAGTCCACCGACACGCAGATCCTCGAAACCGGGATCAAGGTCATCGACCTCATCTGCACCTTCTCGAAAGGTTCGAAGATCGGACTCTTCGGAGGAGCCGGCGTCGGCAAGACGGTCATCGTCATGGAGATGATCCGCAACATCGCCCGTGAGCACGCCGGGTACTCGGTGTTCGCGGGGGTTGGCGAGCGCACCCGCGAGGGAACCGCGCTGTACGGCGAAATGCAGGAATCCAAGGTCCTCGATCAAACCGCGCTCGTCTACGGGCAGATGAACGAGTCCCCCGGTGCACGCGCACGTGTCGCGCTCACCGGGCTCACCATCGCCGAGTGGTTCCGCGACGAGAAGGGTGCGGACACCTTGCTCTTTATCGACAATATCTTCAGGTACACGCTCGCCGGTGCCGAGGTTTCAGCGCTGCTCGGACGCATGCCGTCGGCAGTCGGATATCAGCCGACGCTGGCCACCGAGATGGGCGACCTGCAGGAGCGGATCACGTCGACGAACAAGGGGTCGATCACGTCGGTCCAGGCGATCTACGTGCCGGCGGACGACTTCACGGACCCCGCCGTCGCCACCACCTTCGGTCACCTCGGAGCGACGGTCACGTTGAGCCGATCCATCTCGGAGGCGGGCATCTATCCCGCCGTGGATCCACTCGAATCCTTCAGCCGGGTGCTGGACCCGAATATCGTCGGTGAGGAGCACTACCGCGTTGCTCAGGGCGTGAAGCGCGTGCTCCAGGAGTACAAGGAACTCCAGGACATCATCGCGATCCTCGGCCAGGAAGAGCTCACCGAGGATCAGAAGCAGACCGTCGGCCGGGCGCGGCGGGTGCGCAACTTCCTCTCGCAGCCGTTCTTCGTCGCCGAGGTGTTCACCGGCCGTGAGGGCAAGTACGTACCCCTCGAGGAGACGATCCGCGGTTTCGCGGAGATCCTCGACGGCAAGCACGACGACCTTCCCGAGGATGCGTTCTACATGTGCGGCAGCATCGACGAGGCGATCCAGCGCGCCGCCGGGTCCAAGGGGGACGAGGATGCGTCTCCGACGGCGCCGGCCACCGAGGGGGCACCTGCAGCGACTGCGGATGCACCCGTCGTGGAAGTTGTTGCCACCGATGCGGATGCTCCCGGCGCGGATGCGGGTGCTGCTGTCGCTGACGCGGTTGCGGCCATCGCCGATGCGGATGCTGCCGTCGCCGATGTGGATGCCGCCGTCGCCAATGCGGATGCCGCGGTCGCCGATGCGGATGCTGCATCCGCTGCGAGCGCGCCGGCCACGAAAGACGCAGCTGCCGAAGCTAAGCCTGATGAGGCCGCAAAGGAATAACCGCGATGGCCAAGCTTCAGGTCGAGCTCGTCACGGCTGAGGGTCGCATCCTCAGCGAGGAGGCGGACTTCGTGCTCGCACCTGGCGTCGAGGGCGATCTCGGCGTGCTCCCGAACCACATCCCTCTGCTGACACCGCTCCGGACCGGCGAGGTGATGGTTCGCAACGGCGAGGCGGAACACATCCTGTTCGTCGCCGGAGGGTTCCTCGAGGTGCTCCCGGACAAGGTCACCATCCTCGCCGACGCGGCGGAGCGCGCCGAAGACATCGACGAAGCCCGCGCCGAGGAGTCGCGGAAACGTGCCCAGGAACTGCTCGCGCAGGACATCGGCAACTACGAAGCGTCGCTCGCGCTCGAGCGCGCCGAACTCCGGCTGCGCGTCGCCGACGTTCGGCGCCGCCGACACGGCGGGCATCCGCCCGCCCAGTGACCTCGCCGCCAGGGCTCGACCTCGACGCGCTCGGACAGTACCTCGCACCCCGCGTCGGCGGCCTTGCCGGCGCGCTCCGCGCCGAGGTCATCCCCGGTGGCCGCTCGAACCTCACCTACATTGTCGATGACGGCCAGCGACGGTTCGTCGTGCGCCGCCCCCCGCTCGCGCACGTGCTCCCGACGGCGCACGACATGGCCCGTGAATACCGCGTGCTCCTGGCGCTCCAGGACACCGGTATCCCGGTACCGCGCGTGATCGTGCTGTGCGAGGACGCCTCGATCATCGGCGCCCGCTTCTATGTCATGGAGTGGGTCGACGGCCATGTCGTGCGCGATGCGTTGCCGGCTGAGTTCCCGGACACGAGGGAGACGCGCCGGAAGATGTCCACGGCATTGATCGACACACTCCTGCAACTGCACGCCATCGACCCGGAACCGATCGGACTTGGCGACTTCGGACATCCCGACGGATTCCTCGCTCGCCAGGTGCGGCGCTGGTGGCAGCAGTGGGAAGCGTCGAAGACACGCGACCTGCCGAGCATCGAGGCCTTGCGCCGCCGGCTTGACGAGACGGTGCCGGCGCCGTCGGCTCCGGGCATCGTGCACGGCGACTATCGACTGGACAATGTGATGTACGCGCCCGCCGACCCGTCGCGCATCGTCGCCGTGATCGACTGGGAGATGTGCACCATCGGCGATCCACTCTGTGATGTCGGCCTGCTCTGCGTCTACTGGGCCGACGACGACTCGGAGGCCGCCGCGCGGACGCTACACGGCCGGGCGATCACCGTCGAGGATGGCTTCGCCAAGCGGGCCGACCTGCTCCGCGATTACGCTGCCGGAACCGAGCGCGACCTCACCTCGCTCGACTGGTACATCGCGCTCGGGGCATACAAGCTCGCGATCATCGCAGAGGGGATCACCGCGCGATTCCTGATGGGCATGACCGTGGGCGAGGGCTTCGAGACGATGGGTGAGATGGTGCCGGCCGTCGTCGAGAGTGGACTGACCGCACTGGAGCGCTTGCGTTCCACCGAAGGAGGCTGAACATGGACTTCGCGGAGACACAGCGGGTGCGTGAGCTCAGTGAGAAGGTCTGGCGCTTCATGGACGAGCGGATCCGGCCGGCGGAGGAGGAGTACTGGGCGGGCTTCTCGGCCGAGACGATCCCGCAGCGCATCTCACCGGTCATGGAGGAGTTGAAGGCCGAGGCGCGCCGGCGCGGCCTCTGGAACCTCTTCCTCCCCGACAAGCGCTTCGGTCCCGGGCTCACCAATCTCGAGTACGGGGCGCTCGCGGAGATCATGGGCTGGAGCCCCATCGCGTCAGAGGCGATGAACTGCTCGGCGCCCGACACCGGGAACATGGAGGTGCTCGCGCAGTTCGGCACCGACGAACAGCAGCACACATGGCTCGAACCACTCCTGGCCGGTGAGATCCGGTCGTGCATCGGCATGACCGAGCCCGGCGTGGCGAGCTCGGACCCGACGCAGCTCGCCACGCGCATCGATCGCGACGGGGATGATTATGTCATCAATGGCCGTAAGTGGTTCACCAGCGGCGCTGCTCATCCCAATGCGAAGGTGATCCTGCTCATCGGGATGACCCATCCCGATGCGGAGCGTCATGCGCGCCACACCATGGTGCTGGTCCCGTTCGGCACACCCGGCGTGACCATTGTCCGGCAGCTCAAGGTCTACGGGTTCGACGACCCGGGCAGCCATTGCGAGGTCCTGCTCGAGAACGTCCGGGTTCCGCAGACCAATCGCATCGGCGATGAGGGCACCGCGTTCATGATCGCTCAGGCGCGGCTCGGCCCTGGACGCCTGCACCACTGCATGCGCCTGATCGGGGCAGCCGAGCATGCGCTGTCCCTGATGTGCGAGCGGGCGAAGTCACGCACGGCATTCGGCAAACGCCTCGCCGAACAGGGTGTCGTCCGTGAGCAGATCGCCAAGTCACGGATCGAGATCGAGCAGGCGAGGTTGCTGTGCCAGAAGGCCGCATGGCTCCTCGACACTCAGGGCAGCCTGGGCGCGCGCTTCGAGATCTCCGCCATCAAGGTGGTCGCGCCCAACGTGGCCCAGGCGGTGATCGACCGTGCCATTCAGGTCCACGGCGGCGCCGGCGTGTCCCAGGACTTCCCGCTGACGCAGATGTTCGCCTACGCGCGATCGGCCCGGTTCATGGACGGACCGGACGAGGTGCACCTCTCGATCATCGGTCGGGAGGAGATGAAGCGCGAAGAGGGTCGCGCGTAGGTGTAGGGCCGGCGCGAGGAGGTCGGGCCGAGTTTCGCCCAAGGTGCGCTTGGGTCGCCCGATCAGCCCTTGCGGGCGCCCCGTGAATCTCTTACCTTTGCCTTTTGCCGTTCGCGACCGGATCTTTCGGTCCCGATCTGCACGAGTTGGAGCGAAACGGAGAGAGACCGAGTGAGCGATTGGACCGAGTTCGGGGTTCGCGAGGGCATGTCGATCTCGGCGCGTTCGCCGGTTCGAGAGATTCCGGAGGTGGCTCAGTTCTTTGGGGCGTTTCTTGCGGAGAACGATGCCGCGCTTGCCGAACCGTTTCGCGGTGTCACAACGGATGGATCTGTCGCCGCTCGCGACCGGATTCGAACCGGGCTAGCGACCGAAGCGATCCGGGAGGCAGCCGCGGGATTTCTGGACTTGCTGGAGACACCGACGCGCTCGCGCTTGAGCTTTCCGTTTGAGTCGAACCAGTGGCGGGCATGGTTCAACCCACACATCAACGTGTATCGACACGGGGTCATGCTCGAGGAACTGTCGACCCTTCAGCGGGACGCATTCCTCGACTTGCTCCGCGTCACGCTGTCGACTCGGGGCTATGCGCAGGCTCGCGACATCATGCGCCTCAACGATCTGCTTGCACAGTTGACTGGCCGGGCAGATGATTTCGGCGAATGGCCATATTTCGTGTCCTTCTTTGGCGTGCCTGCTGCGGATGTGCCGTGGGGATTCCAATTCGACGGGCACCATCTGGCCATCAATTGCGTCGTCGTCGGCAACGAAATGGCGATGACGCCGATCTTCATGGGTTCCGAGCCGTGCGAAGGTCGAGCTGGTCGTTTCGCCGGAATTCGAGTGCTCGACATCGAGGCCCGTGTCGGCCTCGACCTGATCCGTTCGCTCGATGCGGATCAGCAACAGGTTGCGATCCAGTACGCCTCGATCATGCCGGATGCGATCCCAGCCCACTTGCGGCACCCGGTCGACAACCTGACGCAGGCCGGCGCGTTCCGCGACAATGCGGTGGTCCCATACTGCGGTATCCGAGCCGACGGCCTCTCGGACGCGCAGCGAGTCAGACTGGCGGACGCGATCATGGCCTACGTTGGGTGGGCGAGCGACGGATACGCAACAGTGAAGATGGACGAAGTCGCCGGACACCTCGACGACACCTGGTTCGCCTGGATGGGCGGCACCGGCCCGACCGACCCCTTCTACTACCGGCTGCACAGCCCCGTCGTGCTGATCGAGTTCGAGCACCTTCCGGGTGTGGCGTTCGACAATCCCGAGCCGTCGCGGCACCACATCCACACCATCATGCGCACGCCGAACGGCGGTGACTACGGTGCCGACCTCTTGGCCGAGCACCACATGCGCTTCGACCACCAGGGACGCAGTCAGGGCTGAATCCGTTGTAGGGGAAGTGCAGCACGACTGCAGTGCCTCTCGACCCCGGGGAGTGCTTGCCATCCCACACAGCCAACCACCCAGTCGCGACCGCTTTGGACAGGATGAGCTGGTACACGCGCGGCCCTCTCGATTAGGCGCCGAGTGAAGCTCGGCATCGGGTGCGCTGAGGTGCTCGGGCTCAGAACGGGGTAACCCGGACCGAGGTCGAGTGCTTTCTCTCAGGCGTACCTCAGACAAGGGCACTCCGTGATGGCGACACTAGGCGATTCAGGAGGGTCCTGCTCGTGCACCAACGCTCGCTCGCCGTCGCCGCAGTAGCCGGCTGCGTGGCTATCGCAGTGTCCGTCGGCATGCCTTCCGAAGCTGCGGCTTCGGGGCCGGCCTACAACGCGCTGATCGTCTCACCGCTGCCAATTGAGCAACCCGGTCTACTCCACCCAGCCAATGCGGGCGGCAACACGGTCACGATGTGCGTGCAGCCTCAAGAGAATGGTGCCGCGGTCGCCGTCGGGGCCAGCGTGTACCTGAGCATTGATTCCGGCCTCTTTGCGAACCCACCTTCTCCGGGTGGATCAGCGGCGTCGGGGAGCACCGCATTGACAGCCACACCCCAAGCCTTCCTGACTACAGCGAGCTGCTCATACGCGACTCCCGACGGCGTCCACGGCGCGGTCTCAAATGCTGTGCCGGTCACCTACCTGGGACCGAATCCCGTGCGCGCCACTGGCCGCGATGTCGTCGCCGCTGAGTCCGACACCAGTTCATTTGATCTCGCAACGGGTCAATGTGTCGGTCCGGGTGTTTGCGCGACCGGTACCTACGTGTTCTCACCAGTGGCCGGACTTGTTTTCAGCCACACGCCGATTGCAGCGACTGGTTCGCTTGTACCCCACACCTCGACTATCGTCACGGTGACGGCGCTGGACGATTCGACTCCGACGCCGCAGCCGATCCCTGGTGCCTTCATTGATCTCTCGTTAACGAGCTCCGCGGCCTCGGGCGGTACTGTGACGGCCGTGAACACCTTCGCCGGGCTGCGAAATGAACGGGTCACCAACAACCCTACCCGCTTCGGTGCTGACATCGACGGCTCCATAACAATTACCTACGCGACGCCGGCCGCGTTGCCGTCAGTTGGTACAGACACCATCGCGGCGTTGGCTCGGAGCCCAACAGGGGGAACACTTGTCAACAGTTCGTCGTCATACACATACGCGATCTCCACGACGCCGCTGGCGGGGGGCTATACGGCCGTGGCGCCATTCCGCATTTGTGACACGCGACCGGTTGCGCCCGGCATTGCGCCCAACCAGTGCAACACGGGGAGCACCGGCGCCGGTGAGGGTCCGATTCAGCAGGGGGCAACGCGCGTCGTCACGATCGATGGAGTTGGCGGCCTCCCTGGATCAGGCATTACCGCAGTCGCCATTAACGTCACCGCGATCGCGCCGAGTGATGCGACCTACCTCACGCTCTTCCCTGATGGGGTCTCGAAGCCGGGATCCTCGAACATTAACCCGCAAGCAGGTTCGTCCGTCGCGAATCTGGCAGAGATAGCGGTGAGTGCCGGAGGGAAGATCGACCTCTTCAATGCGCTCGGGGCAGTCAATGTCGCGCTGGACGTCGAGGGTTATGTGTCGTCCGGGTCGACGGGGCTCTACACCCCTGTTGCGGCAGCGCGGATCTGCGATACCCGCGTCGGAGCTGGAATCGCTACTAATCAATGCAACCAGTCCGGCGCATCGCCGATCCGCGGCGGTGACTCCCTTAGTTTCAATGTACACACCGCCTCGGATGGCATCCCGGCAACGGGCGTCAGCGCCGTGGTTTTCAATCTCACGGCAATCGACCCCACGCAGACCACAGTGCTCACCGCCTATCCCAGCGACGTTGGCAGGCCGAATGTGTCGAACGTCAATCTGAAGGCTGGGACAGCCGTGCCGAACCGCGTCATGGTTCGGGTATCGACCACTGGCCTGGTGTCCATCTGGAACGGTATCGGCTCCGTGAACGTTGCGGTCGACGTGGATGGCTGGTTTGGCTCTGGTTCCGGTGCGCGATTTACGGCCCTCACTCCGGCTCGTGTGTGCAACACGCAGGTGGGCAATGGCAACGTAGCGGGCTGTACTGTGGGCTCGGTGGGAGCTGGCAAGATGCTGACCGTCGACGTCACAGGCGTCGACGGTGTGCCTCAGTTCACGGGCAATCCAGGCTCGCCTGTTGCGGTCGTGATGAATGTGACAGCCGTGAACGCAACAAGCGCGACGTTCGCGACGGTGTACTTGGGGTATTACCGCCCGAATACATCGGACCTCAACGTACCGTCGTTTGAGCCGGTGACCAATCTCGTTGTTGTCCCAGTTGGGTTGCTGCCGGCATTCATCAACATCTTCAACGCCCTAGGCAATATCAATTTCATCGTCGACGTCCTGGGTTATTACAGCTGAACCGGTCCGAAACGGCTGCGCTCACACACTCGATCAGGAGTGAGCGTGAGCACAACCCCGGTCCGGGAGTCAGTATCCCGTCGCGCCGTCGATCCGCTCGCGAAGCAGATCGGCGTGGCCGTTGTGACGCGAGTATTCCTCGATCATGTGGGTGAGGATCCAGCGCATCGAAACCTCCGTTCCGGTGCGGTGATGACCGGTCGCGTCGAGCGCGCGGCGGGAGATGATCTCGTCGGCGCGGTCGCACTCCTCATGCCAGCTCGCGAAGGCCTCGTCGACATCGGCTGTCGCGACGTTGTCGAACTCGCCGTCGGGGTCGGCGTCCGTCGAGTAGCGGTAATCGATGTCCTCTCCGGCGAGCGTGCGCCGGAACCAGCCACGTTCCACGTCGGCCATATGGCGCACGAGGCCGAGCAGCGACAGCGATGCCGGCTCGACCGACCGGATGCGCAGCTGATCCGGCTGGAGGCCGGCGCATTTCCGCTCCAGCGTGCTGCGCTGCCAGTCGAGAAAGGCGAGCAGCGTCGACCGCTCATCGCCGTTGCGGGGGATTTCCTCGTACTCCATCTCGAACAAACTCAGGCGATGGTCACCTTGTTGCTCAGATACACGTCCTGAATCGCGTTGAGCAGATGGACGCCGTCGCGCATCGGCCGCTGGAACGCCTTCCGGCCACTGATGAGCCCCGTCCCACCCGCGCGCTTGTTGATCACCGCGGTCCGCACTGCCGCTGCAAGGTCGCCCGCGCCGATCGACTCGCCGCCCGAGTTGATCAGCCCCACTCGCCCCGAGTAGCAGTTGAGCACCTGGTACCGGCAGAGGTCGATCGGATGGTCGGAGGTGAGCTTGGTGTAGACAGCCTCGGCGGTCTTGCCGAAGTTGAGCGCTGTGTACCCACCGTTGTTGGTCGGCAGCTTCTGCTTGATGATGTCGGCTTCGATCGTCACACCCAGGTGGTTGGCCTGGCCGGTCAGATCCGCGGCGACCGAGTAGTCGACGCCGTCCTTCTTGAAGCCGGCGTTGCGCAGGTAGCACCAGAGGACCGTCGCCATCCCGAGCTCGTGCGCTTGCGCGAATGCGACGGCGACCTCCTGGAGCTGGCGGTCCGCCTCGTCCGAGCCGAAATAGATCGTCGCGCCGACCGCAACCGCGCCGAGGTTCCAGGCCTCCTTGACGGTGCCGAACATGATCTGATCGAACTTGTTCGGGTACGTGAGCAGCTCGTTGTGGTTCAGCTTGACGATGAAGGGAATCCGGTGCGCCCAGTGTCTCGACACCGCGGCGAGCACACCGAAGGTCGACGCCACCCCGTTGCAGCCGCCCTCCACGGCAAGCTCGACGATCTTGCCCGGATCGAAGTACTCCGGGTTGGGCGCGAACGAGGCTCCGGCGGAGTGCTCGATGCCCTGGTCGACGGGGAGGATCGACACGTACCCGGTGCCGGCGAGCCGGCCGTGCCCGTAGAGCGACGACAGGTTGCGGAGGACCCGGTTCGAGCGGTCGGTGCCGGCCCAGACGCGATCGACGAAGTCCGGCCCGGGCAGATGGAGGGCCGACTTGGGCACGGTCTCGCAGCGATGCTCGAGGAGTGATGCGGCGTCGTCGCCGAGGAGCTGTTCGACCGTCTCGCTGCCGGGGAGTGTTGCGGTTGCCATGGTGTCTCCGATGTGTGTCGGCCATCCCTTCGGGATGCCACTCTCTAATCTACCCGGTTCGCAGCCGCCGTCGAGTACGGTAGGCGGCGATGGAACTCCTGCGAATCCGCGGCGGGCGCCGGCTCGAAGGGGCTGTCGCGATCTCCGGGAGCAAGAATGCATCGCTGCCGGTCATGGCGGCGGCATTGCTCACCGACCAGGAGGTGGAGCTCGGCAACGTTCCGGACATCGAGGACATCTCGACCATGGCGCGGATGCTGGAGCACGTCGGGGTCACCGTCGAGCACCCGGACACCAATACATGGCGCCTGCACGCGGCGTCGCTGTCGACCACCGAGGTCGACCCCAACCTGAGCAGGAGGATGCGCGGCTCGTTTCTCCTCCTCGGAGCCCTGGTCGCTCGAGCCGGCGAAGCAAGCATCGCCAAGCCGGGCGGCGATGACATCGGCATGCGCCGGGTGGAGCAGCACCTCGAGGGCCTCCGCCTCATGGGCGCGGAGGTTGAGGAGCGTGAGGGCGGCTACGTCGCCCGCGCGCGGCGGCTCCACGGTGCGCGGATCGCTCTCGACATGCCCACGGTCACCGGCACCGAGAACCTGATGATGGCGGCGGTGCTCGCCGAGGGCATCACCGTGATCAGCAACGCCGCGCGCGAGCCGCACGTCTACGACCTGGCGCGATGCCTCATCGGCATGGGCGCGCACATCACCGGCGTCGGCACCGAGCTGATCGTCATCGAGGGCAGCGGCGGGCTGCTGCACGGGACGACCCACAACATCACGGCCGACTACATCGAAGCGGGAACCTACATGATCGCCGCCGCGGCCACGTATGGTGACGTCGTCGTCGAGCACATGCGCCCCAGCGACCTGCGCTGGCTGTTCAGCAAGCTGCGCTCGGCGGGGTGCGACATCGTCGAAGGTGCGCACCACGCTCGCGTGTCCTGCTCGCACCTCCGCGGCGTCGACATGACGACCTGGCCGCACCCGGGGTTTGCCACCGACATGCAGCCGCAGTTCTGCGCGCTGATGACCCAGGCGACGGGCCCGAGTGTCATCAGTGAAGCGTTGTACGAGAACCGTTTTCGCCACGTCGCCGCGCTGCAGCAGATGGGTGCGAACATCGCCATCGACGGTCGCAGCGCGGTCATCAACGGGCCGGCCAGGCTGCACGGCACGAGGCTCAGCATCCCCGATATCCGCAGCGGCGCGGCGCTGGTCATCGCCGGCCTGTGCGCCGAAGGCACGACCGAGCTCGACAAGGTGTTCCACCTCGAGCGCGGCTACGACGACCTCGAGACCAAGCTTGCGGGGTTGGGCGCTGACATCGAGCGTCTCACCACCGATGAGCCGGGCAGCGAGGTGCGCGATCTCACCGGCGTGGTCGGCGACTGAGGCAACCGGGTACCAGTGCTGGGCAAGAAGGTCGGCATCGACCTCGGCACCACGACGACGAGGATCATCGTCAAGGGTGAGGGCATGATCGCCACCGAACCGACGGCGGTGGCGATACGCGACGGCGGGATGCAGGCAGCGGTCTTCGGCGAGTCGGCCTTCGAGACCGCAGCGAGCGACCCGGAGTTCCGGCTGCGCAGGCCGATCGCCGGTGGCGAGATCGCCGACGCCGCGTCGGCGCGATGGCTCGTCAACCACGCGATGATCCGCGCCGCCGGACGCCAGCGGATCTTCAAACCCGACGTCGTGATCGCGGTGATGTCGTCCCTGCCCGGTGGGCAGCGGCGCTCGCTCCTCGAGGCGGCTGCGCTCGCAGGCGCCCGCACCGCCTATCTGCTCGACGCACCGCTCGCAGCGGCCATGGGCGCGGGAGTCCGCCTGAACGGCCCGAACGGCCACCTCGTGATCGACATCGGCGCCGGCAAGACCGACATCGCCACCCTCGCGCTCGAGGGGACGGTGAGCGGGCGCTGCCTCAGCGGTCACGGCGGCCTCCGTCTCCACGCGTGCGTCGCCGACCACGTCCGGCGGGAGCACGGCGTCACGCTCGATCCGGCAACCATCGAGGAGGTGGTCGCCTCGCTTGCCCGGGTTGGACCACATGAGGAACGCCGGCTGGAGGTCATGGGACGCGGTGAGTCCGGCGAGGAGAGCCTGACCGTCACGTCGACCGAGCTCAACGGTTGTCTCGATGCGCACGTCCGTCCGATCCTGGCCGCGCTCGAAGCCGTCCTCGCCGACACCCCGGGACGCCTGCTCCCCGACATCCAGCGCGAGGGCATCCTGCTCTGCGGCGGGGGAGCGCGTCTTGAAGGGCTCGATGGGGCGATCGCCACCGCGTCTGGCATTGAGGTCCATCGCGACAGCCAGCCGCAGCTCTGCGCCGTTCGGGGGACGGGTTACGCCCTCGACAACCTCGACGTGCTCAAACGTGCGCTGATGTACATCCGGTAGCCGCGAGGCTCAGAGAGTCGCCTCGATCCCTGCGAGGACGTCCTCGACCCGGATCTGGTCCATGGTCGCCTCGTTCCCGATACCGTCGTCGAATTCCGGGGCCGCGAGCGCCTGAACCACGCGGTGAGCCGGGCCGTAGGCGCCGCCGCGGGCTCCGTCGGTCGGTCCGAAGAGGCCGACGGTGGGGGTGCCCATCGCTGCCGCGAGCTGGAGGAGCGGAGTGTCACTGCCGACGAGGAGGTCGCACCGGGCGATCACCCCAGCCAGGGTCGCCAGGTCGATCTCACCGACGAGGTCGGTCGCGGCCGCTCTGAGGTCCATCTTGGTGTGCTCGGCGGCGTAGCGATCGTGCGCCGATCCCACCAGGAGGATCCCGGCGCCGTGACGCTGGGCGAGCTGGTTGGCGAGATGCGCCCAGCGCTCGGGATCCCAAGCGGTCGCCGCGGCAGGCGCCATCGAGCTCTCGGCGTAGCCGGCACCGGGCGCGATCGCCACCAGCAGGCGGCCGTCGCCGAGTCCCGTCCCGTGGAGCACCTGCTCGGCCCGGCGCCGGGCTTCGGGACCGGGCTCGAACACCGGGCTGTGGAGCTGCTGATGCACCCCCGCAACCTCGGCGAGGCGAAGCCAGGTTTCAGCCTGGTTCTCTCCGCGTCTGGGCTTGACGCGACCGGTGAGCAGCAGTCCGATGCCGCCACCCACCCCGCTGCGCTGGGGAATACCGGCGAAGTACGCGGCGGTCGCGGGTACAGCGCCGGAGGTGCACAGGAAGACAGCGTCGAGGCGCAGCCCGCGCAGGGTCGCCCAGAGGCGGAGCCCTCCCGTTCGCCTGCCCCGGAGCCCGGCGAGCGGGAAGACCTTGTCGACGGGCGGGATGCCGTCGGCGACGTCGACGGCGGTCGATGGGCAGATGAGCGCGATCCGCGCGGTCGGGTACCCGGCGCGCAGGGTGCGCAGGAGGGGCGTCGCCTGCAGGGTCTCGGCCATCCCGCCGTTCACGACCACCGCGATATCCACGCGCAGACGGTATAGCGTGTGACACTCCGCGCGCGGGTTTGCGCGTGCGACGCGCGATCGGGGTCGCGGTGCAACCATATGAGCGGATGAGTCAATCGCTCGCCGGCCGCGATCTCCTGAGCATCGCGGACCTCAGCACCGACGAGATCATCACCGTCCTCGACCTCGCCGACGCGGCAAAGTCGGGCCGCGATCTCGGCAGCCCGCTCGCGGGCCGATCGCTGGCGCTCATCTTCCAGCGGCCGAGCAACCGCACCCGGGTGTCCTTCGAAGTGGCGATCCACCGACTCGGCGGTCATCCGATCGCGCTTTTCAACCCCGAGGTACAGCTCGGCGAGCGCGAGTCGGCCGCGGACATCAGCAGGATCCTCGACCGTTACGCGGACGGGATCGTCGCCCGGCTCGTCTCGCACCGCGATCTCGTGACCATCGCCGGCGCCGCACGCTCACCGGTGATCAATGCGCTGACCGATTCCGAGCATCCCTGCCAGGTGCTCGCGGACTGCATGACCGTTCGGTCGGTCACCGGCCGGCTCGCCGGCGCCACCGTCGCCTACATCGGCGACGGCAACAACGTCTGCACGTCGTGGATCTACGCGGCGGCCCTGCTCGGGGTGCACCTCCGAGTCATCTGTCCGCGCGGCTACGAGCCTGCTCAGGCGGTTGTCGACCGGGCCGCGGCCCTCCGAGCGCCCGGCACCGGTTTCGAGGTCACCCACGAGGCGGCCCCGGCGCTGCGCGACACCGAAATCATCTACACCGACGTTTGGACCAGCATGGGCCAGGAGACCGAGCAGCAGCGCCGTCGCGAGGACTTCGCGTTCCTCCAGGTGAACGACAGCCTGGTCGCGCTCGCGCCGCCCGGGGTCCGGGTGATGCACTGCCTCCCCGCGCACCGCGGTGAGGAGATCACCGACGCGGTGATCGACGGGCCCAACTCGGTGGTGTTCGACCAGGCGGAGAACCGGCTCTGGGTCCAGCAGGCGCTGCTCGCCCTGATCTACTCGGATACCGGCCGCGGGGTCGCCGCGTGACCGATCTGCTGCGCAACGCGCACTTCTTTCTCCAGAGCCTCAGCTGGCGCGATGGTCTCGACGTGATCGTGGTCGCGTTCCTGCTGTATCAGCTCCTCAAGCTGATCCGGGGCACCCAGGCGGTGCAGCTCCTGCTCGGCCTCGCGGTCATCTTCGCGGTTGGCGGGGCGGCGCAACTGCTCCACCTCCGCCTCCTCGAGTTCATCTTCAACAACGGGACCCAGGCGATCGTGATCGCGGCGATCGTCCTGTTCCAGCCGGAGCTGCGTCGCGCACTCGATCAGGTCGGCAGGCTCGGCACGGTTCGCGCCGTGCTCGGGCGCCATCCCGAGCTGGCGTATGCGCGCACCGTCGATGAGGTGCTGCGCGCCGCGGGCTCGCTTGCGGAGCACAAGGTCGGCGCGCTCATCGTGTTCGAGCGCGAGACCGGGCTCGAGAACCTCGCCGCCACCGGCGTGCACGTCAACGGCGATGTCACCGGCGAGATGCTGGCGACGATCTTCATCTCGGGGTCGCCCCTCCATGACGGTGCGGTGATCATCCGCGAGACCCGGATCGTCGCGGCCGGCTGCGTGCTGCCGCTCGCGGAGACGCTCCCCGGCGTCGGTCGGATGGGGACGCGGCATCGTGCAGCGCTGGGATTGACGATGCAGAGCGACGCGGTGGTGTTGATCGTCAGCGAGGAAACCGGCCTGATCAGCATCGCTCACGACGGCAAGATCTACCGGGGCCTCGACCAGGCCAAGCTCCACGAGATGCTGGTCACCCTGCTGGCCACCGAGGGTGTATCGGGTCGTGCCGCGATGCTGCGTCCGCTCGCGCGGGTGGGCACGCTCCGCACCCTGGGGCGTCGCTCGCACCCGTGAGATTCCCAGGCTTCATCCGGCGGAACTGGAAGCTCAAGGTGGGATGTTTCTGCATCGCGTTCGTCACGTGGGTCGGCGTCGTGTACGCGGGCAATCCCCCGACCACCAGGGTCGTCTCGCTGTCGGTCCCGCAGAGCTCAGCGAACATTCCCGCCCCGTACGTGCTCGTGCACCAGGTCAACAACATCCTGGTTCGCGTCGGCGGCGATCAGAGCACGCTCGATGCCCTCAACGCATCGGAGCTGACCGTGACAGTGGACTGGGCGGCGGTGAATCGCGCCGGGACGTACGTCATCCCGATGTCGATCACGAGCAGCGAACCCAACGTCGAACTCATCAGCCCGCCGACGTCGGTGCAGGTGGATCTGGACACCTTCATCTCCAAGTCCGTGCAGGTGACGATCGTGATCACCAACCCACCGCCGGTCGGCTACGAGCGCGGCACCGAGCAGGCCACGCCGTCAACCGTCGTGGTGAACGGTCCGCAGCGCGAGCTCGTCGCCATCGAGGCGCGCGTGACGGTCAATCTGAACACGCAAAAGGCGAATTACCTGGCAAGCCTCCCAGTCCTCGTCTATTCGAAGGGAGTGCGCCTCAACAACGTGGGTGTCAACCCCTCATACGTCAGCGTCGCCATCGCGATCACGGAGGACGTCACGACCCGCTTCGTGCCGGTGATTCCGCTTACCACGGGAAGCCCATCACCCGGTCACTATCTGACCGGGATCGTCTATACCCCCCTCACCGTCATCGCGACCGGGTCCCGGGATCTCCTCAACACGCTCGACTCGGTGTCGACGGCGCCGATACCGCTGAACGGCATCTTCGGCTCCTACACCGTCACCGTGGCGATCGTGGCGCCGCCCGGCGTGACCCTGTCGCAAACCAAGGTGACGGTCACGATTGACATGGCAAGCATCCCCACGCCGCCGCCCACCCCCACCTCGACGCCAACTCCCGTTCCCACGTAACCCGTTTCGCCGGCATCCGTTCCAGAGAGGTCATATGTGCGGCATCATCGGCTACACCGGCCCCCGTCCCGCGGCACCGATCCTGCTCGACAGCCTTCGCCGTCTCGAGTATCGGGGCTACGATTCGGCGGGGATCGCGATCATCGACGCGGACGGCGATGTCGCGACGGTGAAGAACACCAACAAGGTCGTCGACCTCGCGCGTCAGGTCGAGGCCGAGGGCACACCCTCCGGCACCGTCGGCATCGGCCATACGCGCTGGGCGACCCATGGACGGCCCTCGCTCGAGAACGCGCATCCGCACCAGGACTGCACCGGGCGCATTCACGTCATTCACAACGGCATCGTCGAGAACTACCGCGAGTTGCGCGCGGAGCTGATCTCGCGGGGGCACGAATTCCTGAGTGAAACCGACACCGAGGTCGTCCCACATCTGATTGAAGACGCCTATCGCGGCGACCTCGCCGCTGCGGTTCGGAGTGCGCTCAATCGCATGCAGGGAGCCTGCGCGCTCGTGGTCATCTCCGCCGATCAACCCGACCGCGTCGTCGGCGCGCGGATGAACGCCCCACTCGTGGTCGGGCTCGGGCGGGGCGAGGTGTTCGTGAGCAGCGACATCACCGCATTGATCCCGTACACTAAGCGGATCGCGCTGCTGGGCGAAGGCGAGATCGTCACCGCGACACCGGACGGGATCACCGTGCAACAGCTCGACGGCACCGCCGTCGAAGCCCGCGTGGTCATGGTCGACTGGGAGGCGGAGCAGGCGCAGAAGAACGGCTATCCGCACTTCCTGCTCAAGGAGATCCACGAGCAGCCCGACGCGGTGCGCAACGCGCTGCGCGGGCGCATCGACGACCTCGGGATGGTGGTACTCCCCGAGCTCGGGGTGAGCTCGGAACGGCTCGCCGAGGTGCACGAGGTCGTGCTGGTTGCCTGCGGGTCGGCGTGGTACGCGGCGATGGTCGCCGGGTATGCGATCGAGCACCTCGCCAAGGTTCGCTGCAAGGTCGAGGCCGCGAGTGAGTTCCGGTACGGAGAAGCCCTCGTCGACGAGCACTCCCTGGTCATCGCCGTCTCGCAATCGGGCGAGACCGCGGACACCCTCGCCGCGGTTCGCCAGGCGCATCAGGCGGGCGCGCAGGTGATCGCGATCACCAACGTGGTCGGCAGCGCGCTCCCACTCGAGGCGGACGGAGCGCTGTACATGCAGGCCGGCCCGGAGATCTCCGTCGCCGGCACCAAGACGTTCATGACCCAGATGGTGTGCGGTCTGCTGCTCGCGCTCCGCCTCGGCGATGCGCGCGGCACCCTGGATGTCAGCGAGCATCAGCGCCTGGTGGCAGAGCTCCAGGGTCTGCCCGACCTCCTCTCGAAGACGCTGGAGCTGGAGCCGATGCTCGTCGAACTCGGTCAGCGCTTCGCGCATACCCACAGCGCGCTGTACATCGGGCGGGGCATCAACTTCCCGATCGCCATGGAGGGCGCCCTCAAGCTCAAGGAGATCTCCTACGTCCACGCGGAGGGCTACGCGGCGGGCGAGCTGAAGCACGGGCCGATCGCCCTGCTCCAGCCCGACGTCCCGGTGATCGCCATCGCGACACGGTCCGCCACGCTCCCCAAGATGGTGAGCAATGTGCAGGAGGTCCACTCCCGCGACGCGCCGGTGATCGCGCTGATCACCGAGGGTGAGGATCCGTTCGACGCTGGGTTTGCCACCACGATCCCGGTGCCGGGATGCTCCGAGGTGCTCTCGCCATTGATCAACGTCATCCCGCTGCAGCTCTTCGCATATCACGTCGCCGTGCAGCGCGGATGTGACGTCGACCAGCCGCGCAACCTCGCGAAATCGGTGACTGTGGAATAGTCGTCGTATGACGATGGTTGTCGGGGTCGACGTGACCGTGGTGGATCGCATCGCGTCACTGCTCGAGCGAAACCCTCGGTTCGCCCAGCGCATCTACACCGCCGGCGAGCAGCGCATCAGTGCGGGGAAGCCCGAACGCTGGGCGAGCAGATGGGCGGCCAAGGAGGCGGTGCGCAAACTCTGCTCATCCGCGGGGGAGGCGATGCCCGCATATCGGGACATCGAGGTCGTGCGCCGCCGCGGGGGGCCGCCTCGGGTGCACATCCGCGGCGAGGAGACAGCGATCGCGCTGTCGCTGACCCACGACGGCGGCCTCGCCATCGCCGTTGCGATCAACCGCGGGGCGCCACGTGGGCGCGCCGGACTGGCGCTTCCCGACGGCCTGGTACTTGCCGATCGCCCGGAGACCGGGCACAAGGGGACCTTTGGCCGGGTGGTCGTCGTGGCCGGCTCCAAGGGCTTCACCGGGGCGCCGCGGCTCGCCGCGATGGGAGCGGCGCGCGGCGGCGCCGGGCTGGTTGAGGTCTGCATCCCGGAGGCGATCCATCCGATCGTTGCTGCGGGCTGCCTCGAGGTGATGCCGACGCCGCTTGCTGACGCAGGCACCGGGACGCTCCACCCGAACGCGGTTCCGAGGGTCCGGGAACGGCTCGGCGGCGCAGACGTGTTGGTCATCGGACCCGGCTTGGGCCGGTCTCGTGACACGGTCAGCGCGCTCCTGGATCTGCTGGTCGGATTGCCCTGCCCGGCGGTGGTCGACGCCGACGCGCTGAACATCGTCGCCGCCTCGGGATTCGACTGGAAGCTGACCAGACAGACCAACGTTGTGACCCCGCACCCGGCGGAGATGGGTCGCCTCGCCGCGATGACGACCGATGCGGTGCAGGCAGACCGGGTCGGCACCGCCGAGCGCTATGCACAGCAGCACGGCGTGGTGGTTGTGCTGAAGGGCGCGGAGACGGTGGTGGCCGCGCCAGGGATGCCCACGCACGTCGATCACCACAGCGTGGTCGCACTGGCGACCGGCGGCACCGGCGACGTGCTCGCCGGCCTCATCGGTTCGATGCTGGCCCAGGGGCTCGCGCCTCGGGACGCCGCCGTGGCGGGCGTCAGCATTCACGCGGAGGCCGGTCTGATGGTCCAGGCTCGCCGTGGACGAGCCGGCGCGCTCGCCTCAGACGTGATCGACGCACTGCCGGCTGCCCAGGAGCGGCTTCGGCGCGCGCTCGAGGCGGCTACTGCCCGTAGATGAACCCTTCGATGTTGCTCGTCGTGTCGCTGATCACGCGGTAGTCGACACGGTTCCAGCCGGCGAAGTTCATTTCCGAGAGCTTGAACGAGCCGGCCGGGATTCCGGCGGCCGGTCCCACCGCCTCGACGTACGCGACGTGGCCCTCAGAGCTCACCCCGCCTTGACCCGGCCAGAACACGACGATGGCCCCGGCGATCGGAAGGTGCCCTTCCTTGTAGCCCATCTGGGCTGCTGCGATGAACCAGCTCCCGGCGTTGCCGAGCCACGGGACGCAGCGGCGGGTGGCGACGTAGTACGTGCAGAAGCCGTATGCGAAGTGGTTGCCGCACGCACCTGAGCCGACGTGCGGGCCGGCCTCGAGGTACGCGATCTGGTTGTCGACGTTGGCGATCTCCGCCGCAATGGAACGCGCGGGGCCGTTGAGCCCGGCGAACAGCGTGTTCCGGCTCTCCAGAACCACGAGCAGCTGGTTGCTCTGCGCGGCGAGCTGGCCTTCCAGGCTCTGCGCCGATGACGCGTCCGCGCGAATGGAGTTCTGCTCGGCGACGATCGAGCGGTTGGACGCGGCCAGACGCTCGACGAGGTTGAGCACCTGTTGCGACACTTGATTCGCCGCCTTCAACTCGTCGATCGCCTGGTTGAACGACTGCGCGCTCAGCACCGCTGCCAGCATCTGGTTGTTGCCGCTGGTTTCGTACGTGGCGCGCGTGATCTCAGCGAGCTGCGCCTTGTCCTGCGCCGCCGTCGCGTCGTTGCTGTTCAACTGGCTGCTCAGTGAGAGCAGGGCTGCATTCAGCTTCGCGAGCTGCTTGCGCTCGTTCAACACCCGTGTCTGCTGGGTATTGAACATCGCTTCCGCCGAATTGACGGAGCCGCCCGCGGAACTCAGACTGGGTTGCATCGCGGCGAGCTGTGCGATGAGTTGCGCGCGCCGCTGCTGCAGCGCTGCGATCGCAGAGCTCGGCGCCTGCGAAGTTGTCGACGATGAACCGTTTGCCTGGGTGTTCGGGATGGTTCCGATTCCGGTGGCCAGAAGGGTGATGACGCCTGCCGCGGTCAGGGCCACCTTCCGGCTCCACGTCAAAATAGGCGTCCTCCGTGTAATCTGCCGCCGCTGCCCGGACGGGCACCGATCGGTACGTCCCCGCGGCACCATACCGAGCCGGAGGGTCCGAACGCAAGCCGGACATCCGGCGCCACAGTACCCCGTGGCCGCGCCCCGTATATTGCGGACGTGTGACGTTGGACCAAGATCAGACGCCCGAGCGAGCCTTCGACCGGGGGGGCCCGAGCCTCGCGGACGTGGGCGAGCGGGCCCTGCTGCGAGCGCTCAGGGAGATCGCCCACGCGCCCGCGCCGGGCCTCATCGTCGCCTCGGGTGACGACGCTGCGGTGTGGTCGCCCGAGCCCGGAACCGATCTGGCGATCAGCCAGGATGCCCTGGTCGAAGGCGTGGATTTCCGTCGCACCTGGATCACCCCTCGCCGTCTCGGGGCCCGGGCGCTGGCCGTCGCGCTCTCCGACCTGGCCGGGATGGGTGCCCGGCCACTCTGGTGCACCGCCACGCTTTGCGCCCCATCGAGCACGTGCTTTGAGGATGTTCTCGAGATCCAGCGAGGGCTCTGCGCAGCCGCCGGGTCCGTAGGGTGCGCGGTGGCCGGCGGCGACGTGAGCGCGATCGACGGGCCGCTGGTCATCGACATCTCGGTGGGGGGAACGCTCGGCGCGAACGCGGCGCTGCGTCGAGACCGCGGTCGCCCGGGCGATCTCGTGCTGGTGACCGGAACTCTGGGCCGCGCGGCGGCGGGACTCCGATTGCTGCTCGATGGCGGCGACGACCTGTCCGAGCAGGAACGAGCCTGGGTCGATGCGCAGCTCTCCCCGGTCGCCAGGATCGCCGAAGGGCTCCAGCTCGTCGCGTCAGGGGTGCGCTGCGGGGGTGACATCAGCGACGGGCTCCTCGTCGACCTCGAGCGGATCACCGAGATGTCGGCGTGCGGCGCCGAGCTCTGGCTCGACCGCCTCCCCGTCGAAACGGCACTCGTCTCGGACTTCGGCGCCGCGTGGCCCGACCTCGCAGTCGGCGGCGGCGAGGACTTCGAGCTGGTCGCGACGCTGCCCGAGCCGGCTGTCGCGGCGCTCCTTGAGAGCTGGCCGGAGGAGCTGGCGCCGCTGACGGTGGTCGGACGCCTGGTTACGGGCGCGAGTCTCGATGTCCTCGACCACGAGGGCGGCGCCCAGATGCCACGTCCGCAGACGAGCTCGCGTCACTTCTCATGAGCGATGCCGGTGCCGCCACGCGCTGCACGACCGAGGCCGAGACGCTCGCCCTCGGAGAGCGCATCGGTATGGCTGTCGAGCCAGGCGACCTCATCCTCCTGAGCGGTCAGCTCGGCGCGGGCAAGACCGTCCTCGTCCGGGGTATCGCCGCGGGGATGGGCATCGACCCGACGCTGGTGCGGTCGCCCACGTTCGTCCTGCACCACGTCTATAGCGCCGGATCCCGGGTCCTGCATCACCTCGATCTGTACCGTCTCGGCCCGAGCGCGGACATCCGGCTGCTCGACATCGACGAGATGCTCGAGTCGGGCGGCGTCGTGGTTGTGGAATGGGGCGAGCACGCGGAGCGAGAGCGGGACGCACCCGCCACGGTCACCATCGATATCGACGATGACGGGACGCGGGTGATCAGCCGGGCCGACACGGCGCCGCAACGGCTCCTGGACGCGTGGAACACTGAGGCGCGAGCGTGACCGTGCTCGCGATCGACACGTCGTCGAGGTCGCGGGTTGTCGCGGTGGCGGCGACCGCCGACGGCGCGCTGATCGACTCGGCGGTGATCGGTGGAGAGGCGGTCGCCGCATCCCTGCCTCGTGCGCTCGGTGGGATGCTCGGCGCGGTCGACATCGCGGTTGTGGTCGTGATCGGGCCGGGAACCTACACCGGGGTGCGCGCCGGGATGGCGGCGGCGCTCGGGATCGCGCACGCGCGTCACCTGCCCCTCTACGGCGTCGGTTCGCTCGAGGTGGTCGCGTGTGGCGAACCTGGCGCCGGCGTTGATGACTGGGTCATCGCCGACGCCGGGCGCGCCGCGCTCTACGTCGCGCGTCTCGCTGATGCCGCCGCACCGTCACGCGTGCCCCGGCTCGGCTTTGACGCTGCAGGTGCTCGGGTCCTGAGCACTGACAGCATCGACGTCGCCGGGCTCATCCTCGTGGACCCCGCGCGTGCGCTTGCCCGGGCGGTCCCGCTCGCGCTCTCTCGGCCGGCGCTCGACCCGGCGGGGCTCGGCGCGCTCTACGTCGACTGACTCGTCGCGACCCTACAGCCAGCCGTGCTGCTCGGCGGTGCGCACCGCCTCGAGGCGGTTACGCGCGCCGGTCTTCTGAATCGCCGAAGAGAGGTAGTTGCGCACCGTTCCCTGGGACAGGAACATCGAGCCGGCGATGCTCGCGATGGTCGCCCCGCCGGAGGCGGCGTGGAGCACATCCCGCTCCCGCGGCGTCAGTGGGCTCGAGCCATCGCTGAGCGCCGCTGCGGCAAGGGCGGTATCGATGACGCGCTCACCCGCGACGGCACGGCGGATCGACGCGGCCAGCTGGTCCGCTGGCCCGTCCTTCACGACGAAGCCGGTGGCGCCGGCCTCCATGGCGCGGCGCAGGTATCCAGGCCGTCCGAAGGTGGTGAGGATGATGATCGTGCACCCGGGTTGCTCCCGATGCAGCATCGCCGCGGCCTCGAGCCCGTCCATCCCGGGCATCTCGATGTCGAGCAGCGCGACGTCCGGCTGCGCGGCTCGCGCCACCGCGACGACCTCGTCGCCGCGAGAACACTGCGCCACCACCTCGATGTCGTCCTCCAGCTCGAGCAGCGTGGCAAGCGCCCCACGCACCATGCCCTGGTCCTCGGCGATCAGCAGACGGATCACGTCGTGGCCGCCTGCGGAACGTACGCCTGGAGTCGGAATCCGCCCCGCTCCCCAGGGCCGGCCTCAACCCGTCCACCTGCGGCGCCGACTCGCTCGCGCAGCCCGTGCAACCCGCTGCCGCCCGCATTCGCGACGCCACCGACTCCGTCGTCGACGATGGCAACCACGAATCCGCCGTTGCTCGCTTCGAACGAGATCTCGCAGTGGTGCGCACGGCTGTGACGCAGGACGTTGGTCACGCCCTCACGCACGGTCCAGGCGAGCAGGCTGTCGATTGGAGCCGGGGGCACGACGTTCCCGCGCGTCACCGCAAACGCGATCCCCGCCGCGTCGAGCACGTCGCGCGCGCCCTGCAACTCGTCGGCGAGCGAACGCTGCCGGTAGCCGGTGACCATCGCGCGCACCTCGGCGAGCGATTCACGGGCCACTGACTCGACATCGCCGAGCGCCGCCGCCGCGGCGTCGGGATCGCTGCGCATCAGGCGGCGCGCCACCTGCGCCTTGAGTGTGATGACCGACAGGCTGTGGCCAAGAATGTCATGAACATCGCGGGAGATGCGCAGCCGCTCGTCGGCGATCGCGAGGCGCGACACCTCGGCGCGTGCGGTGCGGAGCTCGATGACAGTCGCGATCAGCCGGCGGAACGCGAGCATGGTGAAACCGAGCGCCACAGTGAGGAATGTGATGAAGCCAAGGTCTGCCCACGCATAACCGAGCATCGCCCCGGAGACCACCATGAAGACGCCAAGGGCAAACAAGACGGGGACGAGGAAGCGCCAGCGGAGTGTCCACCCGGCGGCAACGCCGCAGTACACGAGCACGCCGCTCCACTGCCCGCGAAAAACCAGCGCGAGTGTGATCCCTTCCACGAAGAGCGCACCCAGCGGCAGGAGCAACAGCCCGGTCGCGACGCGCGGTACCAGTGACAGGCATATCCACATCGCGAAGAGATACGTGGCGGCGAAACCGACGAGGCAGATCCACGCGATGACCGCTCGGGCGGGGGAGTATCTGGTGCCGACGATATCGGCGATGGGATAGCCGAGGAAGACGAGCCAGATCGCCGCCCAGGCGAGGCGGGCAACTGTGGGGATCGGCCACATCACGTTGTCGGGGCCGCCGACTGTCCTTGTCGTTTCCACTGTGCCGGCCATGAGCATGATGCTATGCCAGGCTCACGCGGTACGCAGAGTCAGCCGGCGCGAGGCGGCCACCGCGAGCAGGGCGGCACCCGCAAACCAAGCGAGCAGGACGAGCACGTCGCCGAGAGCAGGGGCAACGCCCTGGGCCACATGCCATCCCAGCTGGGCAAGGTGGTAGGAGGGCAGCGTCTTGGCAACGGTTTGCAGCGCCGAGGGCACGATCTGCACGGGCATCCACAGACCGCCGAGAGCCGCGAGGACGAGATACAGCACCATGGTCAAGCCCTGGGCGCCGTCGCCATCCGCGATCGTGCCGACGAGGATGCCCATGGCCGCGAACGGAAGGCAACCGGCCGCGATGAGCACCACCAGCACCGGCCACTCCCAGAGCGGCAGCGTGACGCCCTTGACCAGCACCGCGGCGATGAAGGTGAGGCCGATCGCGGGAAGGCTCAGCGCCATCGCCGCAATCAGACGCGCAGTGAGAATCCGTGCCGGGGCGAGCGGGGTGAGACGCAGCTGACGCAACCAGCCGAGCTGGCGATCCATGGCGAGGCGCGGCCCGGAGGCCATGAGCACTCCACCCATGGCACCGAACGTGGCCATCGCGACCATGATCGCGACCGTTGGTGCGAGCCCCTCCGACCGGTCCGCAGCTGACCCGAAGACCGTGGAGAAGAGCAGATAGGCGGCCACCGGCCAACCGGCGACGAGCAGCAGATAGCGCCGGTCGCGGAGCGAGCGACGGAGTTCGAGCGTGAGGTACTTGATCATGCCGTGGTCTCCAATCAGGCGGCGATGCCGTCGGTGATCGTGATGAACGCGTCTTCGAGGGCGACGCCGGCGACCTCGATGTCGTAGGCGTCAGGGCGAGCGGCGAGCAGCGCACGCAGGGCGGCGTCGGAGTCCTTGCAGCGCAACTCGACACGGCTGCCGTGTGCGGTCGCGGACACCGCCCCGGGGAGCGCGTCGATCCCCGCGATGCCGGGAGTGGCGATCGAGAAGCGGATGACCCGCAGGCCGACCGAATCCTTGATGGCTGAGGGCGTGCCATCCGCGACGACGCGACCGCGGGCCATCATCACGATCCGGTCCGCGGTCACGTCGGCTTCCTCCAGGTAGTGCGTCGAGAAGAGGATGGTTCTGCCGCGCTCCGTGAACCCCTCCATCGCATGCCAGAACCCGCGCCGCGTCTCCACGTCCATGGCAGCGGTCGGCTCATCGAGGACGAGGAGCCGCGGGTCTCCGATGAGCGCCATCGCGAGCCGGAGCCGCTGGGACTGACCGCCTGAGAGGCGATCGACACGTCGCTTCTCGAGGCCGCCCAACTGCGCGATCTCGACGGCTTCGTGGAGCGCGAGCGGTGTGGCGTAGAGGCTGCGAACCATCGCGAGCAACTCGCCCACCAGCACGCCGGGCATCATGCCGCCGTCCTGGAGCATTGCCCCGACACTGGCATGCGCCGTGGCGGATCCCGGTGCGGAGCCGAAGATCTCGATGCTGCCGGCGTCCGGCGCCGAGAGGCCGAGGAGCATGGAGATCGTCGTTGTCTTGCCGGCGCCATTGGGTCCCAGCAGCGCAACCGTCCGCCCTTGCTCCACCGTGAGACTGAGGTTGTCCACAGCCAGCACCGGCCCGAAGCGCCGCGTGACTCCCTGGACACGCACCGCGCACTCGCCGGCGGCATCAGAGCGGACGAGACCGGGGGTGCGGATGCCTGTTGCGGAAGGGTGAGATGTCATGCGTTGAGCCTGACCCGAGCCGGCCCTGCGCGATAGTGAGGCCGGTCAGGAAGCTCGCATGACATCTGTCACGGCTCACCTGCCGCCACCGGATGCCGCGGTTATGATGCAGATGCCGACTCCACCATTGATTTCAGGGTGTTCATGCAGGTCGTCCCTCGTCTCTCCCTCGAGCCGATGCGCTACGAGGACATCGCTGCCGTGCAGGCAATCGAGCGCCAGGTCTTCGCGTCGCCGTGGCCGAAGAACGCGTACGCGAGCGAGCTGTCCCAGAACCGGCAGGCGTCGTACATCGTGCTCAGACAGGACGGCGGCATCGTCGGCTACGCGGGCCTCTGGAGGGTGGCGCTCGAAGCGCATGTCACCACCATCGGCGTCCGCGCCGGTGATCACTCCAAAGGCTACGGGACGGTGCTCTTCGCGGCTCTCGTGCAGCGTGCCTACGCGCTCGGCGCCCGCTGGATCACCCTCGAAGTGCGCGACACCAACGACCACGCAATCCGGCTCTACGAGCGCTTCGGTTTCAAGGCGATCGGCCGGCGTCGGGGCTACTACACCGACAACGGCGAGGACGCCGTGATCATGTGGAGCGACAGCATCCACGCCCCGGAGTTCAAGCGGAACTTCACGGCGATTCTCAACGGCTTCGACGTAACCGGGGTCGGGGGCGGCCCCTCGATGGAGTACCCGTCAGCCTGAATCTGCTCGCGATCGAGACATCCTGCGATGAGACCGCGGCGGCGGTGCTCACCGATGGCCGCGAGGTCCTCTCGTCGGTGGTGTCCTCGCAGATCGCGCTCCACGCCGTGCACGGCGGTGTCGTTCCGGAGCTCGCCGCGCGCGCGCATCTCGAGAGCCTCGCCACGGTGGTCGATGCGGCGCTCGCGCCGGTGCCGGGTGGCTGGGACGCCATCGACGCCATTGCCGTGACCCGGGGACCCGGCCTTGCGGGCTGCCTGATCGTCGGCACGATGTACGCGACGACGGCCGCGATGGCCCGTGGGCTCCCGATCGTCGGCGTCTCGCACCTCGCCGGGCATGTCTACAGCGCGTGGCTCGCCAACCCCGAGCTCGAACCCCCGTATCTCGCATTGCTGGTGAGCGGCGGCCACACCGAATGCGTCCTGCTGCGCGAGCACGGGATCGCAGAGCGCCTGGCTGCGACCCGCGACGACGCGGCCGGCGAGGCCTTCGACAAGGTCGCCCGCCTCCTGGGCCTGGAGTACCCGGGCGGACCGGCGATCCAGCGAGTGGCCTCGGGAGGCGACCCGTCCCGATTCCCGCTGCCCCGCACCCGGCTCGACGGCGCATTCTCATTCAGCGGCCTCAAGACGGCGGTCCGCTACATGGTTCGCGACCTCGGCCCTGAGGCGCTGACAGCATCGGGGGTCCCGCGAGATCGTCAGGTGGTCGCCGACCTCGCCGCGAGCTTCCAGGCAGTTGCGGTCGACCAGTTGGTGACCGGTCTGGTTGCCGCCGCAGACCGCACCGGGGCGACAACTGTGGCAGTCGTCGGAGGCGTCGCCGCCAACCGCGCGCTGCGTGAGGCGGTGACAGCTCGATTCAGTGGTCTCCGGGTCGTCGTCCCACCCTTCGACCTCTGCACCGACAACGCGGCGATGATCGCCGCGGCCGGCTGGCAGCGGCTCCGGGTCCACGGTCCGGATGCTCCCGGTTTCGACGTCGATCCCTCGCTGGCGGAGTGCGCGTAGATTCCCTCCGCATGACTGCCGTCGAGCCGTCCCTGCCACGCTCGGAAACCACCGAGCGGTATCTCGAGGCGATCTACTACATCGATCACGAGGGGGAGGTGCCACGTCCTGGGCGCCTCGCGGAATGGCTCGGCGTCAGTGCACCGACGGTGACCGTCTCGCTCCAGCGGCTCGCCCGCGACGGTCTGATCAGCATTGCCGGCGACCGGTCGGTGGAACTCACCGAGAGCGGAGCCGACGCGGCCGCGACGATCGTCCGCCGGCATCGCATCGTCGAGCGCTGGCTGACCGACATCCTCGGGTTCGACTGGGCGACGGCCGACCTCGAGGCGCAGTCGCTGACCCATGGGATGTCGGCGCTGGTCCTCGAGCGCATCGACGAGTCGCTCGGGCGGCCCACGACCTGTCCGCACGGCAACGTCATCCCTGGACGCACACCTCCCCAGGGGCGGCGCCTGGTCCGGCTGGTGGAACTCGAGGACGGCGATCAGGCGCGGGTCGCACGGATCTCGGAAGTCGCGGAACACGAGGCGCCGCACCTGCTCCACCTGCTCGACGAGCGGGGGATCGTCCCGGGCATCGACGTCGGCGTTGTCTCACGCTCGACCTCCGGTTGGGACCTGACCGCGTCGGGTGCGAGGGTGTCCGTCGACCCGGCGACGGCGAGGGCGATCTGGGTCGAGGCCCTCGCGGACCGTTAGGTTAGGTTAATCTAACTCGCCGCTCAGGCATCATCCGTTCTGTCCGAAGGACCCGCGTCGTGGTCGGAAGCCTGCTGATCTTTGCCAGAGAGGGCATTGAAGGCACCCTGATCTGCTCGATCCTGCTGACCTACCTGGCGTCAGCGGGCCGGCGCGACCTGTTCCGCTTCGTGTTTCTGGGTGCGGGGACGGCAGTGGTGCTCGCCGTCGCGGCGGGAATCGTCCTCTGGATCGTCAGCCGCGACGCCTTTATCAACTCGACCGCGCAGGCCTGGTTCGAGACGGTGGTCTTCGCGGTGGCGGTGGCCGTCCTGACCTATATGACCTTCTGGATGCGCCGTCACAGCCGCAACATGGGGCGGGAGCTGCGCGTCAGGATCTCCGGGGTGGTGAGTGGCGGCTCGGGTTTCGCCCTCGCCCTGATCGCATTCGTCACCGTGGGACGCGAGGCGATCGAGACGGTGATCTTCCTGCTGGCGATCGCTTACCAGAGCTCACCGCTTCAACTCGTGATCGGTGCTGTCATCGGGCTCGCGGTGGCACTCTCGGTGACCTTCGCCATGTATCGCGTCGGCCTGCGCATCAACCTCGGGCGGTTCTTCGCGATCGTCGGCAGCCTGCTGATGGTGGTGGCGGCCGGCCTGCTCGCGGACGCCGTCCAGAACCTGCAGGGCCTCGGAGTGCTTCCGGGCGGCTCGATGACATTGTGGAATGTCAGTCGCACCCTTCCCGATGACACGGGAATCGGCGATGTCCTCCACGGTCTGGTCGGCTACAGTGCCGCGCCAACGCTCCTCCAGGCGATCCTCTGGGCGGGATTCCTCGGCGTCGGGCTCACGCTTTTCCTGCGCCCGGCGCGGGGGCGGATCTCGGCCCCGCCCTCGGCTCCCGCGGCCGCCGTGTGACAAGCCCCCGATTTCGGGGCCGCGAACTTGCATGGTTGGCACTCGGTTAGGTAGAGTGTTAGCAGTCACCCACCAAGAGTGCTAAGAACCCAGGAGGTCCCATGTCCCTCAAGCTGCGCCCCCTCGCCGATCGTGTCGTCGTCAAACCGGTCGAGCGCGATGAGATGACCAAGAGCGGCATCGTGCTGCCCGACACCATCAAGGAGAAGCCACAGGAAGGCATCATCGAGGCTGTCGGCAACGGTCGCTACAACGAGCAGACCGGCGTCCGCGTTGCACTCGACGTCAAGGTCGGCGATCGCGTCATGTACGCGAAGTACGCCGGCAGCGAGGTCAAGATCGACGATGTCGAGTACCTGATCCTCGGGGAGAAGGACATCCTCGCCGTCGTCGAGAAGAACGGCAAGAAGTAGTCGGGGATGCCAGCAAAGCAGCTTCGCTTCGAGGCGCCCGCACGCGCGGCGCTCGCACGCGGCGCGGCGATCGTCGCCGACACCGTCGCGGTGACACTCGGACCACGCGGTCGCACGGTCGTTCTGGACAAGAAGTTCGGCCCGCCTCTGATCAGCAATGACGGGGTGACGATCGCGCGCGAGCTCGAACTCGAGGATCACTTCGAGAACATGGGCGCGCAGCTGCTCAAGGAAGTGGCGATCAAGACCAATGACATCGCGGGCGACGGCACCACCACGGCGACGGTGCTGGCCCGGTCGATGCTCGACGAAGGGTTGCGCAACCTCGCCGCCGGCGCTCCGCCCAACGAGCTGCGCCGCGGCATGATGGCCGCGTGCGACGCCGCGGTGGAGTCGATTCGCTCGCGCTCGCACCCGGTCAAGGACGGGGACGACATCCTGCGCGTCGCCACGATCAGCTCCGGTGACGCCGTCATCGGCGCCATGATCGCCGACGCATTCGACAAGGTCGGCAAGGAAGGCGTCGTATCGATCGAGGACGGCACCGGGATCGAGACCGAGGTCGATGTCGTCGAGGGCATGCAATTCGACCGGGGATACATCTCCGCGCACCTGGTCACCGATCCGCAGAATATGGAATCCGTCCTGTCCGACGCTCGAGTTCTCGTCACAGATGCCAAGATCTCGTCGGTCAACGACCTCCTGCCCAGCCTGGAGCTGGTCATGCGCGCCGGCCGCCCGCTGCTCATCGTGGCCGAGGACGTCCAGGCCGAGGCACTCGCCACCCTGGTCGTGAACCGTGCTCGTGGCACCTTCAGCGCGATGGCGGTCAAGGCTCCCGCGTTCGGCGAGCGTCGCGACGCGATCCTCCAGGACATCGCGGTGCTCACCGGCGCGACGGTGATCAGCGAGAAGACGGGCCAGCGCCTCGACGCGGCGCGTGACGAGCAGCTCGGTGTTGCCGGGCGCGTGACCGTCACCAAGGACGACACGACCATCGTTCGCGGCGGTGGCACCAAGAAGGCAATCGAGGCGCGCTGCGCCGAGATCCGCCAGCAGATGGAAGAGACCACCTCCGATTGGGATCGCGAGAAGCTGCAGGAGCGTCTCGCGCGCCTGACCGGCGGCGTCGCGGTGATCAAGGTCGGCGCGGCCACCGAGGTGGAGATGAAGGAGCGCAAGTCCCGCGTCGAGGACGCGCTCGCCGCCACCCGTGCGGCGATCGAGGAAGGCGTCGTCGTCGGCGGCGGCGTCGCGCTGCTGCGCGCGGTTCCCGCTGTGGCGGCGCTCAAGCTCGAGGGCATGGCGCGGGTCGGTGCGGACATCGTCGCCAGGGCACTTCGCGAGCCGCTGCGCATCATCGCCCAGAACGCCGGGCTCGAAGGCCAGGTCGTTGTCAACCAGGTGGCTGAGGCCAAGGGCGACCAGGGCTTCGACGCCGTGAGCGAAACCTACGGCAACCTTGTCGAACGCGGGGTCATCGACCCAACCAAGGTCGTCATCTCAGCGTTGGTCAATGCAACCTCGATCGCCACCATCGTGCTCAGCACCGACGCGCTGATCGCCGATGCTCCGGAAAGGGAGGAAGCCGCAGCGGGCGGCGGCCACTCGCACGGCGGCGGCGGCGGTATGGGGATGGACGACGACGACATGGACTTCTAGCGTCGGCTGACAGGCCGGCGCTCGCGCCGGAGAACGTCCGTGACCTCGGCGGGTGTCGTACCGTTGCCATGGTCATGCACCGACCACCATTGACGCCCGCGAGCCGCTGACGTGTGCGGGATCACGGGCTTCTGGGGTCCTCCGGACAGGACCCTGCTCGATGCCATGACGACGTCGCTCCGCCACCGGGGGCCGGATGACGATGGCTATTTCGAGGATGCCACCGCGTCCCTCGGATTCCGCCGGCTGAGCATCATCGACCTCGAACACGGCAGCCAGCCGGTGTCGATGGACGGCGGCAAGCTGCAGATGGTCTACAACGGCGAGGTCTACAACTTTCGCGAGCTGCGGGCCGAGTTGGAGGCGCTCGAGCACTCTTTCACAACCACGTGCGACACCGAGGTGGTGCTCCACGCGTATGCGCAATGGGGCACGGACTGCTTCCGCCGCTTCAACGGCATGTGGGGTCTCGCCATCCTCGACGAGCGCGCGCCCGCCCCAAGGATGGTGCTCGCACGCGACCACTTCGGCATCAAGCCGCTGTTCTATGCACGCCATCGGGGGCGGGTCGTCTTTGCCTCGGAGATCAAGGCAATCCTGCAGGACGAGACCTTCCCGCGCGAGGTCGATGACCAGCAGATGTACGAATACCTCCGCTTCGGTCTGTTCGACCATAACGACGGGACCTTCTTTCGCGGCATCCGGCAGGTGCCCGCGGCGGCCTTCGCGGTCATCGAAGGCGGCGCCATCTCCGAGACGGTGTACTGGACAGCGCGGCTCTCGGAGGACGGCGACGCGAGTCCGGAGGCGTTCCGCGCGGTCTTCGAGCGCGCGGTGCAGCGCCGTCTCGTCGCCGACGTGCCGGTGGGCATCTGCTTGAGCGGTGGTCTCGACTCGTCGTCGATCTGCACGGTCATGGCGCAGCAACTCCGCGACCACGTTCCCGACACCGAGTCGCTCGGTGACCGCCTGAAGACGTTCTCCGCGGTGTTCCCCGGCGATCGCATCGACGAGAGCGCATACATCGACAGCGTGCTGCAGGTGACCGGCGCGGACAACAGCGCGGTG
>PLZA01000035.1 GCA_003153505.1 Candidatus Dormiibacterota bacterium | reverse complement strand
GTCCCGGACTCCGGGCACATGGTGACTCTCGAAGCGCCGGACACGGTGAACGCATTGCTGCGCAAGGCGATCCACGCGCAGCCCTGATCGTCAGACCTGCGCGTGGGCTTCTCACGACGTTCACAACTTCGGCAGGGCGATGCACATCTCAGGCGGGCCGGTTGTGGGCAGGTTGTGGCGGAGCGCCAGATCCGATTAGCGGCCCTATAGAGAATCCCGGCTTGCCGGGTTTCAGCGTGGCTTCCCCGGACGCGTCCATCGCCGGCACACACGCGCATTCCGTCTGCCCGGGTTGCACTGTCCAACTCACCGGAGCCTCGACAGCGCGTGGACTGCTCGATGGGCTTTAGCGGCTGGATGTCAGGAGGAGGAGACTACGGGTAGGCAAGTGAACCTTGGAGGATAGGATGCGCCAGCCGTGATGAAGATCATCACCACGTTCGGTGAAGGGTTCCGGGGGCTCTTGCAAAGAGATACTGGCCGAACCTGCCGCAGTTGTGGTGGTCCAATCGAGTTCGACGACAAGTTTGGACGAGGTGAAGGCGTGTGCAGAAGGTGCCGAGGGGATCCGGCTGACGCCACATCTGCGCAAACCGATGGGGGCAGCGAGCTAAGCGAAGAATGACTGGAAACGAGAACGGCGCCCTGAAACCAGCCGGGCTAACAGCCCGCCGCTGGCCTCAGTTCAGGTGTGTTAGTTGCACGCTGGGGTGTGCTGCGATGCTGTCGCCCACGCAGGAGCGCCCGCCAACCGTGTCTGGCGCGCCAGAGCGCACACCGAGTTCGCTAGTGCCTTGACGGGACATTGAACTCAGGCCCTTACTTCGGGGTGCGCCCGTTCAATGCGGCTGCGGAAACTGGAGCGAGAGGGATTCGAACCCGCGACACCGCTGTACCCGGTCGACCGCGTATACGTTGCTCGCGGTGTCATCGAGCATCGCCTCGATCCCGGCAGTCGGGCTGATCGATTGCGTCCTGGCGGCGACATGCATGCCCTGGATATGTGCCCTCGCCATCAATCTGATCGTCGAGTCACGTCGTCACCAGCTCAGCGTTGACGGTAAAGCGCTGGTGACCTCCCTTACCCGAGAAGAAGTCGAGCGACCGTCTCGACGTGATCGAGAGTCGCTTCGGCAGTTATGTCATAGGCAATCGAGCCCTGAAGGACTTCCAGGATCGTCGTGGCCACATGGAGGGAATTCGTCGCCGAGTCCGGTAGGGTGAAGGTGAACGCCGCGTTGCCGAGGCCGGCGACCGGACTGGCAGTGACGTGTTGCGCCGCGGCCTGACTCTGCGTGACGGCCTGGATCGTCGACGCAGCGACACCGGGCTCTAACGTGGCAACGATCACCATATTCGCGCCGGTTGTCGGATCCGCATAGGTGCACGTGAGGAAGCCCGCGGAAGATTGCACGCTGGGTGCCGGATATGTGAAACCGGCAGCCGCTGATACCGCGGCTCCAGTTGGGCAGGTTGGGAGCGTGGAACTCCCCGAGGACGTCGCCGCAGCCGAACTTGTGGATGCTCCCGTTGGCGTCGCGGCGCCACTCGATTGCGTCGACGTGCCAGGTGAGCCGCACGCGGCCAGAGCGACCCCGCACAAGGCGGAGAGGCAAGCTATAACGCCCAAGTTGCGAGTCGACGCGCTGAGTGACATCTGTCCCCCTCGGTGCGGCCTCCCGCTCTTGGGGGCATCCTCGCGATTGTAGCGGGCAATCGTTGGCTCGCCCGCAATCCCGCCGCGTCCGTATGGCGCTCGAGCAGATGGGCGCACAACCTGCCTTGTGGAGGAACGGGATCAAGAAGCCTTGGAACGCGGGGATACGTTCGGCGCCCCAAGGGAGTGTCAACGCGTTCGCCCCGTTTCGTGATTCGTGGTCCTTGCTGAGCTTCATGCCGATTGCCGCGGTCAGCGATCGAGCCAAGTGCGCATCCCCATCCAGCGTTCAGCGAACGTTGCGGCTGCAGAGGACCCTTCGGCGATGGTACTGCGCCCGCCCGAGCGACTACTCCGCGACTCGAGCGCGCGACCCATTTGAAGTCGTTCGTACCGATTCGGCTCTTGTCGTCGATCCGGATGTAGGGTGGTCCGATGACTGACCAGGAAGACCCGCCACGACCCCGACGCCCTGGGAATGGCCTGATGATCGGCGGCGGCATAGTCGCCATTCTCGCGGTCGGGTTGTGGTTCTCCGGGATGTCATACGTCCAGTCAGGCCAATGCATCGACTCGTGCGTGACCACACAATATGTCGTTCCGATTGTGCTAATTGCAGTCGCCGTCACTCTGTTCGCCATCGGATTGCGACGCATGAGACCATAGCGAGCGCGGCGCCCATGCGATCGGTCGTTTCGTCCCCGCGCGCGGCACGACGCGCGCTTCGATCAGTAGGTCAGCGGCGACCAGTAGGCTAGAGTCTCGGCGTGGAACGCGACGAGGGCGATGACTTCGGAGTCTCGCGCACCACGCTCGTAGGAGTCATCAGGCGATTCGCGTTTTCACGATCCACTTATGTTTGTCTCTTGATCGTTGCGGGGCTCTTCGTCGGGGGGTATGTCGAACTCAGTCAGGTGCCTTCGGAGACCATCACTGTAAGTGAGTCGGGATCCCTCGGAGCTTCCGTTTCGTACGTGATATCGGGCAAGACTCCTTACGTAGTAAACACCGAGAAGCAGCTGGTGTCGGGGGCGTCCTCATTACGGACGGACGGCATCAACATCACCACTATGGATGGAGACACGCACGTTGGAGCGCATTACTGTCAATACACCATTCCGGAAACCGAGTCTAGCGCGCATATCACGGTTTACAGCACGAGCGCGCAACTGGGGAACGCCACCTGCGCGAACCTCCAGAGTTTAGGATTCTTCTGAGCGGCGCTTCATAACGGGATCGCGCGTTTGTAGCCGCGGACGACGTGCGGTCGATCTGGGGGGCACGCACGCGGACGGTGTGCAATCGTGCCCGGCGAAGCCGCGGCGTCGTGTCTGCGATAAGTCTGTAGCGACGACCCTTCGCCTTTATGCCCACGTTACACACGCCTCGACGGACGCCTTCGCGGACGCGATCGACGCTCGGTACGCTCCCCGGCTTCGGGTGATCTTGACCACGGCGCCGGATGGGCTAACGGACAGAAGCAGGGACAGGATTTCGGAAAACCCTTACCCCGTAATTGATCTCGAGTACCGGGAGAGGGGTCGAAGTCTCACCAAACGCCCACATGGTGAGCCCTGGGTTTTGTGGAGTCGGATTACTGGACTGCCATGCTGCTGTCCCACCAGGAGGACGGCATGGGCAGACGGGGTTATCCGGCGGAGTTTCGGCAGCGAGTCCTTGACCTGGTCGCCGCTGGCAGACGTGTGCGCGACGTGGCGGTCGACCTCGGCAGCAGCGACCAGACGGTGTACGACTGGCGCCGACAGGAGCGGATGGACCAGGGGATCGAACCCGGGCTCACCTCAGCGGAGCGCGCGGAGTTGGCGGCAGCGCGGCGGCGCATCCGGGAGCTCGAAGCCGAGCTCGCCATCCATCGGAAGGCGGCCGAGTTGTTGAAAGGGACCACAAGCCCAAAAGGAGATTCGCGGCCGTCGAGGTGATCGCCGCGGATGGCTTACCGGTGCAACTCGCGTGTCGCGTGCTCAACGTCTCCGAGTCCGGCTACTACGCTCGACGTTTGCGCGCACCCTCGGCCCGCGCGATCCGCCACGCCTGGCTCACCGACGTGATCCGGCAGGTGCACAGCACCTCGCGTGGCACCTAGGGCATCCGGCGTGTCCATGCCGACCTGATCCTCGGACAAGGCATCGCCGTCGGCCACCAGGCGGTCGAGATGCTGATGCGACGCGCTGGGATTCAAGGAATCTCAGGGCGCCCTCACTTTCGCCACGTCCCCGGGATGGCCACGGCCGGCGACCGTGTCGACCGGCAGTTTCATCGCGACCAGCCCACCCAGCTGTGGGTCACCGCCATCACCGAGCATCCGACGCGAGAGGGCAAGGTGTACT
>PLZA01000016.1 GCA_003153505.1 Candidatus Dormiibacterota bacterium | reverse complement strand
AAGACGTTCGCGGCGCGCAGCGAGGTGATCTTCGACCCGGGGATCACCGCGATCGTCGGGCCGAACGGGAGCGGCAAGAGCAACCTCGTCGACGCGGTTCGGTGGGCACTCGGCGAGACGAATGCCCGCGAACTGCGCGGGCAGCGCATGGACGAGGTCATCTACGCGGGCGGCGGCGGACGCCAGCGCATGGGGCTCGCCCAGGTCGAGCTGGTGATCGACAACGAGGAGGGAACGCTGCCGTCCGAGGATCCCGAGGTCTCGGTCAGCCGGCGGGTTGCGCGCGGCGACCGGGATACCGAGTTCCGCATCAACGGCGATCACGCGCGCCTCCGCGACCTGGAGCGGTTGCTCGGCGGGACGGGCCTCACGCAGAACGGCTACGCGGTCGTGGTCCAGAACGACATCGACGGGATCATCGAGGCGACCCCCGCGCAGCGTCGAACGCTGGTGGAACAGGCTGCCGGTGTGCGCGCGCTGCGCGCCGCTTGCGAGGAGGCGTCCCACCGCCTCGACGGTGCCGATGTCATCGTCCGGCGACTGAACGACCTGCTCGATGACGCGACCCCGCGACTCGCCGAGCTGACCGAGCAGTCGGTCGCCGCCATCGAGTTGCGCACGATGAGCTTGCGGCTCACCGAGTTGCGCGGGAGCCTTGCCCACGAGGAGTGGCGCACCGCGAGAGCGAGCCTCAAGCTCGCCAGGCGACGGCTGGAGCACGCTCTCGGCCGCTGCGAGGCCGCCGCCGAGGCGGATGCCGCCTTCGCCCATCGCTCGGATGCGGCGCGGCAGCGCCTCGACGCCGCTCGTGCCGCTCGTGACGCAGCGGCACGGCGGCTCGAGGATGCGCGGATTCAGGTCGAGCGGGGCGAAGGACTCCAGCGACGGTTCGCCGACCGGCTTCGCTCCGCTGTCGCCCAGCGCGGCGTGGCCGCTGCGGACCTGGCGGCGATCACCCCTGAGGTCGCAGCCGCGGCAACCGCGCTGGCCGACGTCGAATCCGGCGACGTACAGCGCAGTTGGGACGTCCTGGAACGCGAGGCAGACCGGCTCCGTCTGGCTGCCACCGAGGCCACCGCCGAAGCGGAGATCGAAGAGGGACGGTTCGCGGCCGCCGCGGCGATGCTCGCCGCTGCCGAGAGCGAACGTCTCGCAGCCGCCGCGGAGGCTCGGGCGGCGTTGGCGCGCAGCGAACTTGCCGCGGCTGCGGTCAGTGCGCTGGTCGGCGAATCCGAGGTGGCGGCCGGGCGGATCGCCGAGCTCCGCGCGTCGCTGTCCGCCCAGCGAGCAGCGGCGAATGAGACTGCGCTTCGAGCTCGCCAGACGGCGGGGAAGGTCGGCGAAGCGCGCACCGCGGTCGATGCCGCCTGGGAGGCCGTCAACGCCGCCGATCGAGGGGTCGCCGAGGCCGCCGGCCAGGCGAGACTGGCGCTGGCGGCACTCGCCGAGGCCCGCGGACGGCTGAGCGGCAGCGCCACCGACGGCGGGATCGCCCGGGCTGTGGCGGATGGCTCACTGCGGGCGCGCCGGCTCGTCGACTGCCTCCAGGTCAAGGACGAAACACTCGCCGGTGCGATTGCGGCCGCGCTCGAGGAGAACCTCGGCGCATGGCTCGTCGATGACCTTGCTGCTGCCGCCGCACACCTCGACAGGGAAGGGCCACGGGAGCGACTGCTCCGCACCGGCCTCGGTCCGGTCGCCGAGGCGGCGCCTCCCGAGCCGTACGTCCTGCTGTCGAGTGCTGTCGAAGCGCCGCCTGAAGCGAGCGGCGCGGTGTGCAGGCTCCTCAGCGGCGTGTGGGTCGCCCCAACACTCGAGTCGACGGCGGAAGCCTTCGCCCAGGGGGCATCGGTGGCGGTCCTGCGCGACGGTACCGTGGTCACGCCATCGGGCCTGCGCGGCGGGCGCGCGGTCGACACGATCGAGCTGGCCCGGGCGGAGCGAGACGCCGCAGCGGCAGCCGCGCGGGCTGAGCGCACCGAGGCTTCGGCGGTTGCCGCGGCAGCCAACGCGCGCGACCGCCTCAACGACCTCGACCAGGCGCTCTCGGTCGCGGTGGAGGCCGATCGCACCGCACGTGCCGCTGACGCAGCCGCGTCGGCGCTCGCGATCGGGGCCCAACAGGGCCTGGACTCGGCCGCACTGCAGGCAGAGCGTGCCGCGGCGACGTTGACAACTCGCCGGGTCGAGGTGGACGCCGCGCTCGAAGCGCAGTCCGTCGCCGATCGGCAGTTCGCTTCGGCCGGCGAACGGCACGCGGGGCTCGAGGCGAGCGTTGCGGCGGCGGAGGCGCACACGCGCGGGGTGCGCGCGGCGGCCGAGACCGCCCGGCTGGCGGCCGAGGCGGCGGACCTCGTGCTGTCCCGAGCCAAGGCGGAGGGCGCGCACATCGAGGAGCGGCGCGACGCCGCACGGCGGGCCCTGGACGCGGCCCGATCGCGGCTCGCGGCGGCCGAGACCCGTCGCCTGACCGCGGAGAGTGACGCGCTCGCGGCTATCGTCCACGGACTTCGGGGGCGAGGCGAAGCTGCGCGTGCCGCGCTCGAGCAGGCGGCCGCACAACAGGAGCACGACCTGGTCGCGCAGCCGATCCCCGAGCTCGAGCTGGCGGTGCTCGCGCTCGAGACCGAGCATGCCGAGGTCGCCGTCGCCGTGGCTCGTGCCGCCGACGAGCTCCAGGCGGCCGAGCAGGAGGTCGCCGCGTGCGAGGCCGCTGTGGCCGAGCACGCGGACGCCGTTCGCGACCTGGGCGAGGATGACACGACCGAGCTCGACCCCGCTGCCGCCGAACGCGCGGAGCGCGAGATCGTGCGCCTCGAGCGCCGGGTCGCCGGGCTCGGCGCCGTCAACGCCCTGGCCCCGGAACAGCACGAGGCGCTCAGCGCGCGGGTGATCACCATCGCCGCCCATCGAGACGACCTCGCCGAAGCCGGCGCTGCGCTGCGCGCCATGGCGCGGCACCTGGAACGTGAGATCGAGCAACGATTCGATACGGTGTTCGGGGCAGTGTCCTTCCACTTCCAGGAGCTCTACGGCGAGCTGTTCCCGGGAGGCAGGGCGACGTTGCGCCTCGAGGAGCCCGAACCGCCGGCGCTCGACCTCGACGGATTGGGACAGCCTCCGGCAGAGCGGCGGCCCGGCGTGGAGATCCTCGCGCAGCCGCCGGGCAAGCGCCAGACATCGCTGCGCCTCCTCAGTGGCGGCGAGCGCGCGCTGACGGCGCTTGCCGTGGTCCTTGCTCTCCAGCAGGTGAATCCGAGCCCGTTCTACGTCTTCGATGAGGTCGACGCGGCGCTCGACGACAGCAATGTGCTCCGGTTCACCAGGCTCCTGCGCCGGCTCGGCGCGCAGCAGCAATTCCTGGTCGTGACCCACAACCACCTCACCATGGCCGCCGCCGACGCCCTCTGGGGCGTGACCATCGACGCCGACGGCACGAGCTCAGTGCTCGGAGTCCGGTTCGACGAAGCTGAGGTCAACGCCACGCCGACTGCCGCCCTCCACCGCGTGGCTGGGTGACCCCGGCGAGCACCGGGGCGCGTGATGTCTGACGAGGTGGTCGCGCCGGTACGGCGGAGCGCATGGTGGCGGCGGGTGTCCGGGCGGATGGACAAGGCGTCGAGCGCGTTCAGCGCGGAGATGCACGGGCTCGCGGCCCCGGGACGGAAGCTCGACGACGCGTTCTACGACGATCTCACCGAGGTCCTCATCGCCGCCGACTGCGGCGTCGAGCTCTCCGAGCGCCTGACCGCGGCCCTCCGCCAGCGAGCGCGCCGCGACAACCTCGGCGACGGGGCCGGGGCGATCGCGGCGCTGAAGGCGGAGATCCTCGCGGTCATGAGCACCTATGACCGGGCACTCGATCTGCGCACTGTGCCGAGCGTCGTGCTCGTGGTGGGCGTCAACGGGAGCGGCAAGACCACGACCATCGGCAAGCTCGCATACCGACTGCGTGAGGAGGGCCGCACCTCGCTCATCGCCGCCGCCGACACCTATCGCGCGGCGGCGATCGACCAGATGCGGGTCTGGGCAGACCGAGCGGGGACCGACCTGGTGGCACACCAACCGGGTGCCGATCCCGGCGCGGTCGTCTTCGACGCCATCCAGGCCGCGCAGGCTCGGCGCGTGGACGTCGTCCTCGTCGACACCGCGGGGCGCCTGCACACCAAGGTGAACCTGATGGCGGAGCTGGGCAAGATCCGCCGGGTAATCGAGCGGCTGATCCCCGAGGCACCGCAGGAGGTGCTCCTCGTTGTCGACGCGACGACCGGCATGAACGCGATGCGGCAGGCGCTCGCCTTTCACGAGACCACCAGGCTGACCGGGCTGGTGATCACCAAGCTGGACGGCAGCGCGCGGGGAGGCACGCTCCTGGCGGTGGAAGAGCAGCTCCGAGTCCCGGTGAAGCTCGTCGGCCTCGGCGAGGGCCTCGACGATCTCAATCTCTTCGATCCAGCTGCCTACCTCGACGCGATCTTCGGCGCCAATCCCTGACTGGCTTGACAAGGTGGTGAGTACTCACTACCATACCGAGACATGACCCCGACAGCCACGACCGAACGGCTCACCGCTCCCGAGCGCCGCGAGCAGATCCTGGAAGCGGCGGTGACCGTTTTCGCCGAGCGCGGCTATGAGGGTGCCTCGACCGATGTCATCGCACGTATGGCCGGCATCTCGCAGCCATACCTCTTCCGGCTCTTCGGCACCAAGCGCGACCTGATCGTCGCCACCGTCAAGCGCTGCTTCGTGGACACGGAGTCGCTGTTCGAGCGCGCCGCGGACGGTCTCAGCGGTGAAGCGGCGCTCCAGGCAATGGGGGAGGCGTACATCGAGGAGATCCGGCGCAGCCCGCTCAAGCTGCGTGCGCAATTGCAGTCCTACGCGGCATGTGACGACCCCGCGATCCGCATCGTGGTGGCCGAAGGCTTCGGCGAGTTGGTTCGGCTCGCGGAGCGGCTGACGGGACTCGATGCCGCCCAGTTGAGCGCGTTCTTCGCACAGGGGATGCTGCTCAACGTCCTCGCGATGATGGGTCAGATGGAGGCGCCGCAGGCGTGGGCGATGCGCCTGATCGAGGGATGCGGGATGAACGCCAAGTTGGGCCTGTAGCCCAGCGCCTTTTTTTTGCCCTTCAGGGTGAGTGAGTAATCACTAGTCCCGGGAGCAACGCGAGACGACAAGAACACGACAGCAATGACGGGAACGGCACAGCACAGGAGGTACGGCATCATGGCTCGACGGTCTCAGGTCATCTGGACATTCGCGATCACGTCGATCGGATTGTTCATGGTCACGCTCGACAACCTGGTTGTGACCACGGCGCTGCCCGTGATCCGTCACGACCTCAACGCGAACCTGCAGCAGCTGGAGTGGACGATCAACGCCTACACGCTGACGTTCGCAGTCCTCCTGCTGACCGGTGCCGCACTCGGTGATCGCTTCGGCAGGCGACGCATCTTCTCGATCGGCCTCGCCATCTTCACGCTCGGTTCCGCTGCGTCGGCGCTGGCGCAGAACCCGACGATGCTCATCGTCGCGCGCGCGGTGCAGGGCGCCGGCGCAGCGATGGTGACACCATTGACACTAACCATCCTGAGTGCCGCGGTGCCGGCGAATCGGCGGGGTGTCGCACTCGGCGCGTGGGGCGGTATCGGTGGCCTCGCAGTCGCGGTGGGGCCGATCGTCGGCGGCGCGATCGTCCAGGGCATCTCGTGGCACTGGATCTTCTGGGTGAACGTCCCCATCGGTCTCCTGCTCGCGCCGCTTGCGCGGATCCGGTTGAGCGAGACGCGCGGTGCTGACCGCCACCTCGATCTCGGCGGCCTCGTGATCGCCAGCGGCGGCCTTTTCGCGATCGTCTGGGGCCTGGTCCGCGCCAACCAACAGGGCTGGACGAGCCCGGAGATCCTCGGGACTCTCGCCGGCGGCCTCGCGCTCATGGTGGTCTTCGTGATCCACGAGCTGCGGTCCCGCGCGCCGATGCTGCCCATCCGCTACTTCAACAACCGGACCTTCAGCGGCGCCAACCTCGCCTCGCTCTTCATGTTCTTCGGGATGTTCGGCAGCGTCTTCCTGCTCGCCCAGTACTTCCAGACGGTGCAGGGCCTGTCGCCGCTCGATGCCGGGCTGCGCATCCTGCCCTGGACCGCGATGCCGATCATCGTTGCGCCGACGGCCGGTGCGCTCTCGGACCGGATCAATGGCCGGACGCTGATGGCGATCGGTCTCGCGCTGCAGGCCACCGGGCTGATCTGGATCGGACTCGTGGTCACGCCGGCGGCGCCCTATTCGGCCTTCATCATCCCCTTCATCCTCAGTGGCGTCGGCATGGGCATGTTCTTCGCACCGGTGGCGAATGTCGTGCTCAGCTCGGTGGGGGCGCACGAAGAGGGCAAGGCGTCCGGGGCGAACAACGCGATCCGCGAACTCGGCGGAGTCCTCGGTGTCACCGTGCTCGCGTCGGTCTTCGCTCACTGGGGCGGCTACACGTCGGGCGCGACGTTCGTCGCGGGCCTCACCCCCGCCGTCATCGTCGGTGGCGTCGTGGTCGCGATGGGAGCCGTCGCGGCTGCCCTGATTCCGGCCCGCCAGCGGGTTGCATCAGTGGAGACGGCGTCACCGATCAAGGAGGCGGCCGTCGCGTAGGCGTCGCCCCGAGGAGCCGGCGGCCGGACGCGTCGTGGTTGGGTGCCACGCGACCGGTCGCCGGCTTTCGCCGCGCTCAGGCTTCGGATTCGCGTCGATCGAGTAGCATGTCAAGGTCTTGCCCTTGACAGATCCGTCCACCGACCCCCAGCCGCTCTCGTCGCGCGTGTTGCAGGAGCGGCTCCTCGACGTCTACGGCGCGGTGCTCACCGAGCATCAGCGCGACGCGTGCCGCCTGCACCTGCATGAGGACTGGTCGTTCACCGAGCTCGCCGAGCACTTCGCCTGCACCCGCAGCGGGGCGCACGACCTGGTGCGCCGAGCACTCGCTCAGCTCGAGCACTTCGAGGAGCGTCTCGGCCACGCCGCCGAGCTGGCCCGCCGGGATCGTGTCGAAGCCGATCTGCGCGCCCGCCTCGCACCGTGCTGGTGAGCGCCTGACATGTTCGAAGCACTGAGCGACCGGCTCGCCACCGCACTGCGGCGATTCTCCGGCCGGGGACGGCTGACCAAGGAGGACGTCGAGGTCGGCTTGCGCGAGGTGCGCGTTGCCCTGCTCGAGGCGGACGTCAACTTCCGGGTCGCCCGTGCCTTCGTCGATCGGATCCGCGAACGCGCCGTCGGCAACGACGTGCTCGAGTCGCTGACCCCGGGCCAGCAGATCGTGAAGATCGTCAACGACGAGCTGGTCGCGCTCCTCGGCGGCGAGCAACGCAAGATCCAGTATCAGCCGCATCCACCGACCGTGGTCATGCTGGTCGGCCTCCAGGGCTCCGGCAAGACCACCACCGCGGCCAAGCTCGGGCTCGCCATCCGGCGCGACGGACATCGGCCGATGCTGGTCGCGGCGGACATCACACGCCCGGCGGCGGTTCAGCAGCTGCAGAAGCTCGGGCTCGACAACCAGCTCCTGGTGACGGTGCCGGACGGCAAGTTGAAGGTGGCACAGCTCTGCGCGCGCGGCGTTGCGGAAGCGACCAGGCTCAACTGCGACGTGGTGATCCTCGACACCGCCGGCCGTCTCCAGATCGACGAGCCGCTCCTCGACGAGCTGCGCGACATTCGCAAGGCGACCACCGTGCATGAGGTCATCCTCGCCGTCGATGCGATGACCGGCCAGGAGGCGGTGAACGTTGCCAAGGGCTTCGACGATGCCATTCATGTGGACGGCGTCATCCTCACCAAGCTCGACGGCGACGCACGAGGTGGGGCGGCGCTCTCGATGCGCGAAACCATCGGCAAGCCGATCATGTATTGCGGCACCGGCGAGAAGGTCTCCGACCTCGAGCCCTTCGCCCCCGATCGGATGGCATCGCGGATTCTCGGCATGGGTGATGTCCTCACGCTGGTCGAACGCGCACAGGAGCAGTTCGACCAGAAGAAGGCCGAGGAGATGGTGGAGCGTTCCTTCGCAGGTCGCCTCACCATGGACGACTGGCTCGCGCAGCTGCGCCAGTTGCGTGGCATGGGCTCGCTCGAAGGCGTGCTCGGCATGCTCCCGGGCGGCCGCAAGATGATCCAGCAGGCCGGCGCCGCGATGCCGTCGGAGCAGGACCTCAGCCGCATGGAGGCGATCGTGCTTTCCATGACGATCCAGGAGCGCCACCACCCCGAGCTCATCAAGGGCTCGCGTCGCAAGCGCATCGCCGCCGGCAGCGGCACCACGATCGCCGACGTCAATCGTCTGCTCAAGGGCTTCGAGCAGATGCAGGGCATGTTCAAGAGTCTCGGCGGCAAGGGCCCCAAGGGTGTCCGCGGCAAGGCTCGCATGCTCAGACAGCTCAAGAACATCGATCCAACGCAACTCGGTCAAGCAGGTTTCTGAAAGGAGCACGACATTGGTCAAGATCAGGTTGAAGCGAATGGGCACCACCAAGCGGCCGGTGTACCGGCTGGTGGTTGCGGATTCGCGCAGCCCGCGCGACGGCAGGTTCATCGAGTCGATCGGCTTCTACGATCCGCTGCCCAACCCGGCGGTGGTGAGCATCGACGCCGACCGGGTCCAACTGTGGCTGCGCCGGGGCGCGCGTCCGAGCGACAGCGCGCGTCAACTCCTCGTCAAGGAAGGCATACTCGCCGCGCGTCCTTTCAAAATCACTCCCCGAGTCGAAACCCCAGAGCCCGCCGCCGCCGCCGCCGCTCCCGTCGCAGTTGCGGACAAGGTTGACACCGCTGACACCGCTGACACCGCTGACACCGCCGACACCGCCGACGGCGGCGTCGACGAGCCGGTTGTCGAAGAGCCCGTGGCTGAGGCGGCGACAGGACCCGCCGGCGCAGCGGACACCGAGGCGCACGCCGAGCCGGACGCATCGGAGTGACCGACTACGCCGATCTCACAAAGTTCATCGCCGAGCGAATCGTCTCCAACCCATCCGCGGTCACGGTGGACTCGCGTCCCCGCGGCCGCAGCACCATCGTCACGCTGCATGTCGCTGAAGAGGACATGGGCAAGCTCATCGGCAAGACGGGACGGAATATCGAAGCCGTCCGTGCCGTGGTCCGGGCGGCAGGGCTGCGTCATCACCAGCGTGTGCAGGTGGAGTTGAAAGACCTGCGGTGACCTCAGGCCGCCCCCTCGCTCCAGCCAAGCTGCGCGCAGCGCAGGTGCTTCGCGCGCACGGCGTGCGTGGCGAAGTTCGGGCTGAGCCGATCGGCGGCGATCCGAGCCGCTTCACGCCCGGCACCAAGCTCGAGACCGAGGACCATGCGCGGGTGCTCACCGTGCGCAGCGCGCGCCCCGGAGCCGGGAACGCCGTGCTGCTCGGCTTCGATGAGATCACGTCCGCTTCCGAAGCGGCGTTATTGCGCGGCGTCTACCTCTGCGTCGACGTCGATGCGGCACGCCCGCTCCCAGACGGCGAGTGGTTCGTCTGGCAGCTCGTCGGCCTCCGCGTGCTGAACACCACAGGGTCCGAGGTCGGTGTCGTCGACGACGTCGAGGCGGGTGTGGGCAATGATGTCCTGGTCATCGGCGACGCCGGCACCGTGCACCGCCTGCCGATGGCACGTGACTACGTGACCTCGGTCGACGTCGCCGCGGGCACGATCACCGTCGTGCCGTGGACCGAGGAGACGGTGTGATCCGCTTTCACGTGCTCACCATCTTTCCCGATGTGTTCCCGGGCCCGCTGGGTGTCGGCGTCGTCGGGCGCGCGCTCGCGGCCGGGGACGTCAAGGTGGTGGTGCACGATCTGCGCGAGCACACCGAGGGACGGCATCGTCAGGTGGATGACATGCAGTTCGGCGGGGGCGCGGGCATGGTGCTCAAGCCGGAACCGGTGATCCGGGCCGTGCGCACGCTGCGCGATACGGAGCCAAATGTGCGCTGCATCCTGCTCTCCCCGCAAGGGCGGTCGTTCGACCAGGCGGTCGCTCGCGAGCTCGCCAACGAGTCGTCGATCCTCCTCGTCTGCGGTCGGTATCAGGGTGTGGACCAGCGCGCACGCGATGAGATCGGCGAGGAACTGTCGGTCGGCGACTACGTGCTGAGCGGTGGTGAGGTCGCGGCGATGGCCGTCATCGAGGCGACCGCGCGCCTGGTGCCGGGCGTTGTCGGCTCGCCCGAGTCGCTCGGCGAGGAGACATTCTCAGACGGCGCCGGCGGCGGCTTCGAGGCACCGTTGTACACGCGCCCCGCGGATTTCGAAGGACGATCGGTGCCTGAGGTTCTACGTGAGGGCAACCACGCCGCCATCGCCGCCTGGCGTCGCAATGAAAGGACACAACGGACCGGGCTGCGCCGCCCCGATCTGATACGGTCTGCCCCAAGGCCCGGAGGAACAACGTGAATGTCATTGATCTGCTCAAGCGCGAGCAGGAGAAACAGCAAGTCCCCATCCTGCGTTCAGGCGACACGGTTCGCGTGCACGTCAAGGTCGTCGAGGGAACCCGCGAGCGCGTCCAGGTCTTCGAGGGCGTTGTGATCGCGCTCAAGGGCAAGGTTGGCCTCGCGACAAGCTTCACTGTCCGCCGTATCGCCCATGGCGTCGGCGTGGAGCGCACCTTCCTGGTGCACGCCCCGCGGATCGACAAGATCGAGGTGCTGCGTCACGGTCAGGTGCGCAGGGCGAAGCTGTTCTACCTGCGCGAGAAGGTCGGCCGGCACGCCCGCATCCGGGAGCGGCGCCAGCCCATCGGCGGTTCCGAGATGACCGTGCTGCGCGCCGAGCCCGACGCCGTGCATGAGTCGGACGTCGAGCCGGAGGAGTTGATCGACGCCGCCGACGAGCCGGAGTTGGACGGCACCGCGCCCGCCGAGGTGACCCCGGAGACAGACGAACCCGAGGGTGCCGCGGCAACCTCGGAGAGCGACGGCGGAGCGTAGCCGGGGGTCGCGAACCCCCGAACAACTTCCCCCAGCCCGGCCGCTCAAGGATCGCGTCGGTCATGCGGGCGAGGTCGCCGCGCTCGCATATCTCAAGGAACAGGGTTTCCGCATCCTCGCGCGCGACTGGCGGAGCCGCCTCGGCCAGATCGACATCGTCGCGGAGGACGGGGACACGCTCGTGCTCATCGAGGTCAAGGCTCGGCGTGGCGTCGGGTTCGGCACCCCGGAGGAAGCGGTCGACGAACGCAAACGCCGAAAGCTGCGCATGCTGCTCGAGCTCTACCGCGCTCAGACCCACCGCCAGAAGCAGCCGTGCCGCATCGACGTGATCGGCCTGATGATGGACGGCGCGATGACCGTCACCAAGACCGAGCACATCAGGGACGCGGTCCAGGAAGACTGAGCCCCGGATGGGCTGACGGACCGCTCATCCATCCCATATGCTCGGGCTCGAGAAGCGAGTCATCGCATCGGGAATTTCATCGACGCTGGAGGATTCGTTGGGGAGCGCCTCGTGCACGCAGGTCTACCGGCTCTATATCCACGCCACCCCTGAGGCCGTCTGGGAGGCGATCGTCGACCCGGATCTGACCGCGCGCTACGGCTACCGCGTCCGGTGCGCGTATGACCTTCGCCCGGGTGCCGCCTTCATGGGCTTCCCCAGCGAGGAGATGCGCCGGCTCGGGGTGCCGAACGCCACGGTCGACGGGGTCATCCTCGAGGTCGAGCCACCGAGGAGGTTCGTGCACACCTGGAGGATGCTGATCACCCCCGATCTCGCGTCCGAGGGGTTCACCCGGGTGACCTGGGAGATCGACGGCGGCCGGTTCGGGGTCACGCGGCTGACCCTGACGCACGACCTCACCGCGGCACCCACGGTCGCGCTCATGGCGTCGGGTGCGATGGAAGACGAAGGGGGAGGCGGCGGCTGGAACTGGGTGCTCAGCGGCTTGAAGACCTTTGTCGAGAGCGGCACGACGCTCGGGGCTGAGCGACCCCACCTGGCCTGAGACCCGGCGTCGGCCCCGCTTGACATGTGACCAAATGGTCACATATTCTGCTGGGGTGACTACCGACGATCTCGTGTTCAAGGCACTCGCCGACCCAACGCGGCGTTTCCTGCTCGACCTGCTCTTCCAGCGTGACGGCCGCAGGTTGACCGAGCTCGAGTCCGAGCTGGCGATGACGCGCTTCGGCGTGATGAAGCACCTCAGGGTCCTGGAAGACGCCGGGCTGGTCGTCGCACACCGTTCGGGGCGGGAGAAGTTGCACTTCCTCAACCCGATACCGATCCAGCTGCTCCACGACCGGTGGATCGGCAAATACCGCGAGCGCTACGCGTCGGCGCTCATCAATCTCAAGAGCGAATTGGAGGGCATGGCATGACCACGACTGCGATCGGCACCACCCAGGTCTACCGGGTGTACATCAAGACGACCCCTCAGGCGATCTGGGATGCGATCACCAAGCCGGAATGGACCGAGCGCTTCGGCTACGGCGGCCGTGCCGACTTCGACCTTCGTCCCGGCGGCACCTACATTGGCTACACCAGCGAAGGGATGCGAGCGTCGGGCGCTCCCGAGGTGGGCGTTGACGGCGAGGTCCTGGAAGTCGATCCGCCCCACAAGCTGGTGCAGACCTTCCGCATGGCGATGGACCCTGCGATGGCGGCACAGGGATTCACGCGCCTCACCTACGAGATCGAGGAGCGCAAGAACGGGGTCACCCGGCTCACCGTGACCCACGAGCTCGAGGGCGCTCCCATGCTCGCGGTGCTCATGTCCGGCGGCATGGAGGACCAGGGTGCCGGCGGCGGCTGGAGCTGGGTGCTCAGCGGGCTCAAGACGCTCCTCGAGACCGGGGAGTCGCTGGACGCCGCGGGACATCAGTGAGCTGAATCCGGAGGAGACCCTGCGCCGCGCAACGTGCGCTGCGCGGGGTCTCACCGGCGTGAAACGCTGCGCCGCCCGGACCCACCGGTCAGCCGCACGAACAGTTCGCGGATCTGGTCGGGGCTGAGTTTGAGCGTGGCATCGCCGACACTGAGCTCGAACTCCTGGAGGTTTGGTCCCAGCGATGCCCACGCTCGGGAGAACATCCAGACCTTGTCGGACCGTGCGATCTGCACGGTTCGCTCGCGAAACTCGTCGAGGCTCACCGACAAACGCAGGTGCATCATCGGGCTCTGGATCGGGTCGGGCAGCACATCGATGCCAGGGACGTCGCGTATCGCGGTCGCGATCGCGAGTGCATGCCGGTAGTACGCGGGCATCCGCGGCAACCGGGTCCGCAACGCCGACAACGACGACGCGGCATACGGCCACAGCCCGAACGCTCGCCCGCCGTGGCGCGTCCGCCACACGGACAGCTCCTCGATCACATCCGTGTCGCCGGCGACGCAACAGCCGGCGATCCCACCGAGTCCTTTGTAGAAGGACACGTAGACGGTGTCGAACAGTCCGGCGATGTCGGCGATCGACTTGCGATGCCGGGCTTTGTAGGACGGTGTCGATTCCCAGAGGCGCGCCCCGTCGAGATGGACCGCAGCGCCGTGATCGCGAGCCCAGCCCACCTGGGCGACCAGCTCGGTCCAGGACGGCAGCGTTCCGCCGAGCGCCCGTTGTGGCAACTCGAGGAGGAGCGCCGCGATGGGCTCGCGGACCTGCCCCAGGCTCGCGATTGAGAGCGGCTCATCGCGGGGACCGACCGGGATGCCGAAGAGTCCGTGGAGCCGCTGGTAGCCCCGTTCCTCGTTGGTCTCCATGTGACAGGCGGGGTGAAAAGCGACGGACCGGCTCGAGCGTCGATCCGCGTGGACCCGTAGCGTCGCCTGCTGCGCCATCGTCCCAGTCGGAAAGAACAGCGCGGCCTGCTTGCCGAGGAGGCTCGCAACCTCCACTTCGAGCTCGGTAACCGGGCCGCCGATGCCGTAGTTGTCGACCTCGGTCCCCGGCGGAATCGTGGCGAGCAGCTCGTCGGCGGAGCGGATACCGTTCCCGGTGAGGAAGCGAGTACAGGACTTGGCGAGCGCCTCGAGCTTCAGGTCTCGGGAGAACGCGGGCGGCGTTTTGGTTTTCGTGGTGGCACTGCGTTGTGGTCTGGACTGAGACGTTGGCATGCGGCGACGATACGGGAGGTGGCAGAGCATCGTGGCGACAGCGCCCTCAGCAGTTCTCGTGTGCTCGCCGGCGAGGGTGTTGCGGAGCTGCGATGATGGTTGCCAGGTCGGGCAGTGGCCAGTGCGGAGGGGAAAAGAGATGGGCGCGAACGGAATGCGGAGACACGCGATCGTTGTCGGTCTGGCCGCCGCCGGGGTCCTCCTTTCAGTGCTCGGTACTGGCGGGGGAGCGGCCCTCGCAGCGACGAGCGGCACCATCCCAGGAACCCTCACGGCCATCCCGGTGAGTGCCAGCTATCGAATCGATCAGATCTTCGCCGGCGCTGACGGGCAGATGTGGTTCGTCACCACGCGGTCGCAGCTCGGCGAGATCAGCGCGAGCGGGCAGGCAACGCTGACGGCCACCGCCCTGCCCCATGGCACAATCCCGGCGCAAATCGCGGGTGCGGGACCCGAGGGCGTGTGGACGTTCAGCAACACATACGCGAACCCGAACGCAACCCGCCCACCGCTGGAGCCTGCTGGATCGGCCTGGTCACGCCCGACGGGATCCTCGATGACATGGCACTGCCCGCCGGTCCGGTGCGAAATCAGAGCACCTGCTCGGGTGCCGCCGCCGATGGCGCCGGCAATCTCTGGATCTCCCTTGCATCGAGCTCCTGCTACTCGGATCCGTGCAAAGTCGCAGTGGTCGCGGAGATGACTCCAGCGGGCTCGGTCACGCAATTCGCACCAGCCAGGCCTGGAGCCCGGCCGGGGGCGATGGCTCTCGGCAGCGATGGCGCGATGTGGATCCTCGAGGGCTATCGAGACCAGAACATCGTTCGCTACACGAGCGCCGGAGTGTCCAGCAGCATTCCGGTCAACTACCAACCCTGGGCCTCGGGTCTCCTCGCACTGCCCAACGGGATGTTCTGGGTGCAGGACAAGGGCGGCTTTGGGTTCTTCGACAGCGTCAACTCGACGTTCCCACCAGGGTGGGCGATCGTGGCTGTCCACGTCGACCCCGCGGCGCAGAACTGGTACTTGCCGACCCAGACCGGGGTGGACGCGAGCGGCTCGCTGTGGAAAGCCGGCGAGATGGCGCAGCACGGCACCGGAGCGAACCGGCTCTTCCGGCTCGACAGGGCGCTGACGATCGGCCGGACTCGTTCGTTCCCGCTCGCGGCTGATGGCAGCCAGCTTCTCGCGAATGGCACTGTCGCGATGAGCAGCACCGGCGCCATGTGGGCGGGCGCCCTGTCCGGCACGGGTGTGACGTATCTCGTCCGCTTTCAGCCGTTGCCGTAGGGAGATCGGAACTCCCTCCTCGCGCGAGGACGGATCAGCCGCTCAGCTGGTCGTTTCCCACGGCGCAAGGGTAGCGCCCGAAGGACGCGTGCATCCGGTCCCGGCAACCGGGGGATGGTCGACGTCGTGTTACACTCCATTGTGTGATTGCGTGTGCAATAAGTTGCGCCACCAGGGGCCTCGCCGGGGTGCCTGTCACGGTTGAGGCGGACATCGCCAACGGCCTGCCGGGATTCACCATCGTGGGCCTCACGGACCGGGCGATCCAAGAGGCACGGGAGCGAGTCAAGCCGGCAATTCGTAATGCGGGCTTCAAGTTTCCGCCGAGACGGGTCACCGTCAACCTCGCTCCCGCGGAGTTGCCCAAAGAGGGGACGGGGTTCGATCTCGCTATAGCGACTGCGATTCTTCGCGCCGAGGATCCATCGCTCCGGCTCGAGGGACTCGCATTTCTCGGCGAGTTGGCGCTCGACGCCTCGCTTCGCCCGGTCACAGGCGTTCTGCCCATGGCGCGATGCCTCGCCGCCGCGGGGATCTGCCGGCTCGTCGTGCCGGTGGAGAACGCGTCGGAAGCCGCGCTCGCCGAGGGGATCGAGGTGCTGGGCGCCGCCACGCTACAGAGCTGCGTCGAGTATCTGCGCGGTGAGGGATCGCTGATTCCAGGTGTCCGCGACGCGACGCCCGCCGGAGCCGGGCCGGAACCGGACATGGCAGCCGTTCGTGGCCAGGGACAAGCCAAGCGAGCACTCGAGATCGCAGCGGCCGGCGGGCACAACATATTGATGACGGGCCCGCCCGGGGCCGGGAAGACGATGCTCGCGCGGACGTTCCCGTCGTTGCTCCCTGACCTTGCATCCGACGCAGCGCTTGAGGTAGCAGCGATCTACTCGCTGCGGGGGACGTTGCGCGAGCGGCCGCCGACCACGCTCAGGCCGCCATTCCGCGCGCCCCATCACAGCATCTCGCGGGCCGGGCTGGTGGGCGGCGGCACCGGACTGGCGCAGCCCGGCGAGATCAGCCTCGCTCACCAGGGAGTCCTGTTTCTCGACGAGCTCTGCGAGTTCTCGCGGCAGCATCTCGAGGCGCTGCGGCAGCCGCTCGAAGAGCACTCGGTCACCGTCGCGCGCGCCCGAGCGGCAGTGACGTATCCCGCAGATTTCATACTCATCGGCGCCTCGAACCCGTGCCCCTGCGGGCATCTGGGCGACGCGCAGGAATGCAGGTGCGAACCTCGCCAGCTGAGTGCCTACAACAACAAGATCAGCGGACCCATCAAGGACCGGATCGACCTCGTCGTCTCGGTCCCGCGCCAGGAATACCGCGACATCTTCGAAGGCGCCGACGAAGAGCCATCGGCGGTGGTGCGTGGCCGCGTCGAGGCCGCCCGCAATCGCCGGGGCGAAAGCGCCGGCCACGGGAATGCCGGGCTGACCGGGCGAGAGACGCTTGCCGCAGCTCGCGCTACCCCACCGGCCCGTCGCCTTCTCGCGCTCTCGGGTGAACGCCTCCACCTGAGCGCGCGCGGATTCTTCCGCGTCCTTCGTGTCGCCCGCACCATCGCCGACCTCGCGGGCGAGGATCGGGTGGGTGAGGATGCGCTCGCCGAAGCGCTGCACTACCGGATCGAGATGGCCGGGTGACGCTGCCACGCTGGATCGACCCGGCGTCGCCCGACTGGCCGGTGCGCCTTCTGCACTTGGAATCACCGCCGCAGGGGTTCTGGCAGCTCGGGACCATCGGCGCACTGTGGCCGTGCGTTGCGATCGTCGGTTCGCGCCGCGCGACCTTCGCCGGTGTCGAGATTGCCCGGTCGATCGCCTCCGAGCTCGCGTCGGCCGGCATCCAGGTGGTCAGCGGCATGGCGCTCGGCATCGACGCCGCAGCACACTCGGGCGCCCTCGACGCCGGCGGCTCGACGGTCGCCGTGCTCGGCTGCGGCGTTGACGTCTGCTACCCGACGCGACACGCCGAGTTGCGTTCGCGGATCATCACCGACGGCTGCCTCATCACCGAGGAGCCGCCGGGGACGCCGCCCTTCAAGCACAACTTCCCGAAGCGAAACCGCATCATCGCGGCCCTCGCGCACGCCGTCGTCGTGGTCGAGGCCACCGAACGCAGCGGCGCCTTGAGCACTGCCCGCTGGGCGGCCGACCTCGGCCGTGAGGTGCTCGCCGTGCCCGGTTCGATCCGCTCGCGCCAAAGCAGTGGCACCAACTTGCTGATCCGCGACGGAGTCCGGCCGTTCCTGGGGATCGGCGATCTCATCGATGCCGTTCCCGAGCTTCGCTCGGCCATCCCAGAAGCGGCCCTCGACACCCTCCCTGCGTCCCACGGCGGAGGGCTCGAGCGTTTCAGCCCACCGCTGCGGGAGATACTGGCACGCATGGGAACGCAACCTGTCCACCCGGACCAGGTCGGGCTCGCTCTCGGGCTCTCGCCGGCACTCGTCGCCAGCCGGCTGAGTGCGCTGGAGCTTGCCGGAGCCGTAATGTCCCTGCCCGGAGGCCTCGTGGCCCGTACCGTATAACCGGCGCCAGAGCCCCCAGAGGAAGTCCAGAGAAGTGTCCCGTCTGATCATCGTCGAGTCGCCCAGCAAGGCGCGAACGCTCGCGCGTTTTCTCGGCTCCGAGTACGTCGTCCTCGCCTCCATGGGGCATGTTCGCGATCTGCCCAAGTCGAAGATCGGCGTCGACGTCGATGCCGGTTTCACCCCGCAGTACGAGCTGATCAAGGGCAAGGAAAAGCAGATTCGCGATCTCCGCGCCGCAGTCAAGAAGGCGTCGTCCACACTGCTCGCGGCCGACCCCGATCGCGAGGGCGAGGCGATCGCCTGGCACCTGGCCGAGGCGCTCGGGCTCAACAACCCAGACCGGATCGTCTTCCACGAGATCACCAAGCTGGCGGTGGACGCAGCGCTTGCGCATCCCCGCAAGATCGACCGTTCGCTCGTGTCCGCGCAGGAGGCGCGCCGGGTCATCGACCGCCTGGTCGGCTACCGGCTCTCGCCGCTGCTCTGGCGCAAGGTTCGCGCCGGACTCTCGGCGGGCCGGGTGCAATCCGTCGCGGTGCGCCTGGTCGTCGATCGCGAAACCGAGATCGACGCGTTCGTCCCCGTCGAGTCCTGGACCATCGATGCACTCCTTGCCAAAGATGGCAGCAACCCCTTCAGCGCGCGCCTGGTCGGCAGGCGTGGTGACGCGGAAGCCGCGGGGCGCGAGAAGCTCGAGCTCGGCACCGAGGCAGAGGCTACCGAGGTCATCGCGGCACTCGGCCTCGACGCCAAGGGCGCGGTCACCGAGCGGACCCCGGCGTTCGTGGTCCGTTCCATCGATGTCAAGGAGACGACACGGCGTCCGCTCCCACCGCACACCACGAGCACCCTGCAGCAGGACGCCAGCTCGCGACTGCGCATGTCGCCGAAGCGGACGATGAGCATCGCCCAGGAGCTGTATGAAGGAGTCGATCTCGGCAGCGCCGGGTCGACCGGCCTGATCACCTACATGCGCACCGATTCGATCCGCATCAGCGACGCGGCGCGTGACGATGCGGCCAAACACATCACCGCGGCATTCGGCAAGGACTACGTCGGCACGGGTGCCGTGCGGCGGAAGGCGGCGGTCAACGTCCAGGACGCGCATGAGGCCATCCGGCCCACCGACGTGAACCGGACGCCGGATTCCATCGGTGCGAGCCTCTCACCCGGACAGGTGAAGGTGTATGACCTGATCTGGCGCCGCTTCGTTGCGAGCCAGATGAGCCCGGCGAAATACCTCAACACGACAGCGATGATCGACGCTGCGGACTACGTCTTCCGCGCATCCGGATCGCTCATCACCTTCGAGGGATTCCAGAAAGTCTGGAAGCGCGACGAGGACAAAGACAAGGACATGACGCTGCCGGCGCTGGCCGAACGCGAGGAGCTCAGGTGCCGCGAGATCGCGGCCGAGCAGCATTTCACCCAGCCGCCGCCCCGGTACACGGAGGCGACCCTGATCAAGGAGCTCGAGGAGCGCGGCATCGGCCGCCCGTCGACCTACGCGGCCACCATCGAGGTGATCCAGGAGCGCCAGTACGTGCGCCAGCTGGAGCGACGCCTCCATCCAACCGAGCTCGGCAAGACGGTCGACGCCGTCCTGCGCCAGAACTTCCCCGACATCGTCGACGTCGCCTTCACCGCCGACTTGGAGAAGCGGCTCGATTCCGTGGAGGAGGGAACCCGTGCCTACGAGCCGACGGTGCGCGAGTGGTACGAGCCCTTCGCCGCAACCCTCGAGCGCGCGGAGCGGTCGATGGAGCGGGTTCGGGTGCCGGCGCGTGAGACCGGCGAGGAGTGTCCGGAGTGCGAGATCGGGCGCCTGGTCGTCCGCGAGGGGAAGTTTGGCGAATTCGTCGGATGCTCGCGGTTTCCCGACTGCAAATACATCAAGGACCGCAAGACCGTCGAGGCGCTCGCGACGGGGGAGATGTGCCCTCGCTGCGCCAAGCCGCTGGTCACCCGCCAGGGACGGCGTGGACCCTTCGTGGGCTGCTCCGGGTACCCGAGCTGCACCTATATCAAGGACGATCGAACGCCCGCCGCCGGCGAGACCGAGGGTGCGGAGCCCGAGGAGCTCGGCGTGTGTCCGCAGTGCGGCAAACCGCTCCGCAGGCGGAGCGGCAGGCGTGGCACGTTTGTCGGCTGCACCGGCTACCCGGATTGCAAGTACATCCAACCCGGGGCCCCGGGAGCCCGCGTCGCCGGACCGGCACCCGAGCCGACCGGCGAGGAGTGCCCGGAGTGTTCCAAACCGCTGGTGACCCGCAAGGGACGATACGGCCCCTTCGTGAGCTGCTCCGGGTACCCCGCCTGCAAGTACCGCCCGCCCAAGGTCGCCAGCGCATGACCGGCGCGCACGCGACGACTGTCGTGGCTGTGCAGCGCGCCGGGACCGTGGCCGTGGCCGGCGACGGCCAGGTGACCGTCGGCGACATCGTGATGAAGGCGCGCGCCTCGAAGGTCCGCCGCCTCTTCCACGGTCAGGTCGTCTGCGGCTTCGCGGGTGCCGTGGCCGACGCGCTGACCCTGTTCGACAAATTCGAGCAGCATCTCGACAAACACCAGGGCAACCTGGTACGCGCGGCGATCGGACTCAGCAAGGAGTGGCGCACGGACAAATACCTGCGCCGACTCGAGGCGATGCTCATCGTGGCTGACGCTCACCGCATCCTGCTGCTGAGTGGCGACGGCGAGGTGATCGAACCCGACGACGGCGACGGTGTCGTGGCCATTGGCAGCGGCGGTCCCTACGCGCACGCCGCCGCGGCGGCGCTCCTCGAGAGCACCGACCTCGGTGCCGAGGACATCGCCCGGCGCGCCCTGCTCATCGCCGCGCGGCTCTGCATCTACACCAACGACAACATCACAGTGGAAACCCTCGAGCTCGCCACGCCGGAGCCCGCGGCGCCCGTTCCCGCGTGACCAGCGCCGCAGCCGTCGAGCCCGACCCCGAGGCGTCCGACCCAACGCCCGCCGACCCAACGCCCGCCGACCCAACGCCCGCCGACCGAATCCCTTCCGACCTAACGCCCCACGACCCAACCCCACCGGACCAGACGCCGCACGACCTGATCGAGGCGGTCGCAATCGAGACGCTGCGGCCCGCCGAGGTGGTGCGCCGGCTCGACGAATACATCATCGGCCAGCACGAGGCGAAGCGATCGGTCGCCATCGCGCTGCGCAATCGGGTGCGGCGGCGGATGCTCCCCGAGGACATGCGCAACGAGGTGCTGCCCAAGAACATCCTGATGATCGGCCCGACCGGGGTCGGCAAGACGGAGATCGCGAGGCGCGTCGCCCGCCTGACGGAGTCGCCCTTCATCAAGGTCGAGGCGACCAAGTTCACCGAGGTCGGGTACGTCGGCCGCGACGTCGAGTCGATCCTTCGCGATCTGCTCGAGCAGACCATCACCGAGCTGCACGAGGACCGCGTCGAGGAGGCGGAGCCGCGTGCCCGCGTCCTCGCCGACGCGCGCCTCGTCGAGACACTCCATGAAGCCGACGAGCGGCAGCGTGCGGCGCGGCAGCGCCCGGAGGAGGCCGCACCCAGCCCCGGGCAGGGGGTTGCTGAGGCCCGACGCGCGCGTGCCCGGCGCCGCCGCCTGGCAAGCCGCCTCGCCGCCGGGTCCCTGGAGGACGCGACCGTCGACATCGAGGTCGAGGAGCCTTTCCAGCCCGCGTTCGAGGGATTCACAGGGACCGGCCTCGAGGAGGTCGGCGTCTCGCTGTCCGACTTCTTCTCCCAGCTTGCCCCGCCGCGCAAGCGAAAGAAGCTGATGACCGTTGCCGAAGCTCGCGACGTGCTCATCGACGAGGAGACCGACCGGCTCATCGACATGGACCGCGTCTATGACGATGCGATCCACCTGGTCGAGGACACGGGTGTCGTGTTCATCGATGAGGTCGACAAGATCTGTGGCCCGGCTTCGGACCGCGGTCCGGATGTCAGCGGCGAGGGGGTGCAGCGCGACCTGCTGCCGATCCTCGAGGGCTCAACGGTGCACACCCGCTACGGACCGGTGCGCACCGACCACGTCCTCTTCATCGCCGCAGGCGCCTTCACCGCGGCCCGGCCCAGCGATCTGATCCCGGAGTTCCAGGGCCGCTTCCCGATCCGCGTCGAGCTGAAGCCGCTCAGCGAGGACGACCTCGTCCGCATCCTCACCGAGCCGGGCAACGCCTTGACCCGGCAGTACGCGGCGCTGCTCGGCACCGAGCACGTGACGCTCGACTTCACCGATGACGGGATTCGCGAGCTCGCCGCTCAGGCGTACCGCGTCAACGAGGAGGACGAGAACCTCGGCGCTCGCCGCCTCTTTACCATCATGGAGAAGGTGCTCGAGGACGTCTCATTCGGCGCCGAGGAGCTCGCCGGTATGACAGTAGTCATCGATGCCGCCTACGTGGGAGACCGGCTCGGCGACCTGGTGCGCAACCAGGACCTCCGCCGCTACGTGCTCTGACGCCGCGGGCACCGGTGTAGGAGTCGGGCGGGGCTGGTACACTCCGGTCATCTCACACGTCCGGTTTCACGCGGCCGGCGGGTGCCCGGTGCCCCCGGGTCGCCGCCGCGGTTCACCCCGGACGGAGGCACCACACCACCCCAACAGGAGCGACCGCCCATGCCGGCAGTAACACTGCGCCAGCTGCTGGAGGCCGGAGTTCACTTCGGCCACCAGACAAGCCGGTGGAATCCCCGGATGCGTCCGTACATCTTCACGGCGCGCAACGGCATCCACATCATCGACCTCGAGCAGACCCAGAAGCAGCTCGACGTCGCCTGCGAGTATCTGCGGGACATCGTCGGGAGCGGCCAGAAGGTCCTCTTCGTCGGCACCAAGAAGCAGGCGCAGGACGTCATCGAGGAGGTCTGCCGGAACACCGGCCAGGCCTATGTCACCCATCGCTGGATGGGTGGGATGCTCACCAACTTCACCGTCATCCAGCGGCGCCTGCGCCGCCTCGCGGAACTGCGCGTGATGCAGTCGAAGGGCGACTTCGAGCGGATGAGCGGCAAGGAGGCCAACGACGCGAAGGACGACCTCGAGCGCCTGGAGAACAACTTCGCCGGCATGGCCGATATGAAGCGGCTCCCGGGAGCGGTGTTCGTCATCGACTGCAAGAAGGAGCGCATCGCGGTCACCGAGGCCAACAAGCTGAACATCCCGATCGTGGCGATCGTCGACACCAACTGCGACCCTGACGACATTCAGGTCGTGATCCCCGGCAACGACGACGCCATGCGCAGCTGCCGCCTGATCGTGACCGAGATCGGCAAGGCGATCGCCGAGGGGCTGCAGCAGTTCAGCGAGCGCGAGTTGCAGGAGCGTCAGGAAGCCGAGAAGCGCGAGCACGAGGCGGCCGTGGCCGCCGAGGCGGCGGCGATCGTCGCCGCAGAACAGGCAGCGGCAGCCGCTGCGCACGCGGATGCGATTGCCGCGGAGCAGGCTGCGGCGGCAGCGGCAGCGGCAGCGCCCGAGCCCGCAGTGGCCGGCGCGGGCGCGTCCGATACCGAGGCCGCGAGCTGATGGCCGAGGTCACGGCGGCAATGGTCAAAGCCTTGCGAGAGCGGACCGGCGCGGGGATGATGGACTGCAAGCGCGCCCTGGTCGAGTGCGATGGCGATATGGACAAGGCGGAGGATTGGTTGCGGGCCAAGGGATTCTCCCGCGCAGCAGCGAAAGCAGGGCGCAGCACGAATGAGGGCCTGGTCGAGGCGTACATCCACCACGCCGGCGGCATCGCCAAGCAAGGAGCGCTCATCGAGCTCAACTGCGAGTCCGATTTCGTCGCCAAGACCGATGACTTCAAGCATCTCGCACACACGCTCGCACTCCAGGTCGTCGGCATGGCCCCGCAGTACGTGCGCCGCGAGGACGTGCCCGCCGACATCGTCGAGCGCGAACGCGCCGTCTACCGCGAGCAGGTGCAGGGCAAGCCGGAGAACATCGTCGAGAAGATCCTCACCGGCAAGCTCGATGCCTTCTTCGCGCAGATCTGCCTGCTCGAGCAGCCGTGGATCAAGGACGACAAGAAGAAGGTCGGCGACCTTGTGACCGAGGCGATCGCCAAGCTCGGCGAGAACATCTCCGTGGCCCGCTTCGCCCGCTTCTCCGTGGGCGGTGAGAGCAGCGAGAGTAACGGCGCGGCTGCGCCGGCAGCCGAGTGAGCCTCGGAGCCTCAAACGTGGAACTTGCCGCGGTGACGGGACGCGCAGACGACGGCCGCAGGCCGGTGTTCGGCCGCGTCATCCTCAAGCTCGGCGGCGAGGCGCTGCTCGGCGAGGCCGGATACGGCATCGAATACGGCGCGGTCCGCCACATCGCGGAGCAACTGACCCACATCGTCGAGCGCGGCGTGCAGGTGGCAATCGTTGTCGGCGGCGGCAACATCGTGCGCGGCACCGAGGCGGCGCAGCACGGCATCGACCGGGTCACGGCCGACTACATGGGCATGCTCGCCACAGTTATCAACGCACTCGCGCTCCGCGACGCCATTGAGCAGTTCGGAATCGACTGCCGGCTGCAGAGCGCGATCGCAATGTCACAGGTTGCCGAGCCGTTCATCCCGCGACGGGCGATCCGTCACCTCGAAAAGGGCCGGCTCGTGATTCTCGCCGCCGGGACCGGGAACCCGTTCTTCACCACCGACACGACCGCCGCGCTGCGCGCCGTCGAGATCGGCGCCGATGTACTCCTGAAAGCGACCAAGGTCGACGGCATCTACAGCGCGGACCCCAAGAAGGTGAGTGACGCGACGCGGCTGGCGAACCTCACGTACCTGGATGTGCTCAACCGCGGGCTCGCCATCATGGACAGCACCGCGGTGACGCTCTGCATGGACAACCGCATGCCGATCATCGTATTCGACCTCTTCACCCAGGGAAACATCGAGCGCGTGATTCTCGGTGAGCAGATCGGCACCCGCGTCGATGCGGAAGGCGACGCCGAGTGAGCGACCGCGACCAGCCGGACGATCCCGAACAACAGATTGCGCTGCGCCTCGCTGACGCGCACCAGCGCATGGAGAAGAGCGTCGAGGCCCTGCATCGGGAGCTGATGACGGTGCGCACCGGGCGTGCCTCGCCGGCGCTGCTGGAACGGTTGCACGTCGATTACTACGGCGCCCCGACGCCGCTCCAGAGCATCGCCGGGATCAGCGTCCCGGAGGCCAGCATGCTGGTTATCCAACCGTACGACCGGACCTCGCTCGGCGCCATCGAGAAGGCGATTCAGAAAAGCGACCTCGGGCTCAACCCGAGCAATGACGGCCAGGTGATCCGCGTCGCGATCCCGCAGCTCACCGAGGAGCGCCGCAAGGACCTCGTCAAGGTGATCCACCGCAAAGCCGAGGAGGCGCGCGTCGCCGTGCGCAACATCCGCCGCGACGAGGTCGAGCATCTCCGCCGCGTCGAGAAGGATGGCCACGTGAGCAAGGACGAGGTCGCGTCCAAGCTCATCGACGTCCAGAAGATCACCGACCAGTTCATCGCCAGGATCGACGACGCCATCCAAAGGAAGGAGGCTGAGATCCTCGAGGTCTGACGGAGACCCGCGCCGAAACGGCCGATGCCTTCAGGGCGTTCTGACCTCGACACCACAATGCAGCGCCCACCCGATCCCGCCGCGATCCCGCTCCCCGCAAGGGCAGATCTTCCGCGGCACGTCGGCATCATCATGGATGGCAATGGGCGCTGGGCCAGACAGCGTCACCTCCCACGGGTGGCCGGCCATCGCGCCGGCGTCCGCGCGATCCGTCCCGTCATGGAGGCGTGCCACCAGGCAGACGTCCACATCCTCACGCTCTATGCGTTCAGCACGGAGAACTGGCAGCGCCCTCGAGGCGAGGTGATGGCGCTCATGCGGCTCTTCGGCGAGACCATCGACCGCGAGGTCGGCGAGTTGCACGAGAACGGCGTGCAGATTCGCGTGCTCGGCGACCGAGCCCGGCTCAGCGAGTCGCTCCAGGAGAAGGTGGCCCAGGCCGAAGCCCTCACTGCGGGCGACACCTCGGCAATCCTCAACGTCGCCATCAACTACGGAGGCAGACGTGAGATCGTCGATGCGATCCGGGAGCTGGCCGGATCCGGCGAGGATTTGACGGCCCTGGACGAGCCGACCATCAGTGACGCGCTCTACACGCGCGGCCTTCCGGACCCGGACCTGATCGTCCGCACCGCGGGAGAGCTCCGGATCAGCAACTTCCTGCTCTGGCAGGCAGCGTACGCCGAGCTGTACGTCACTGACACCCTGTGGCCGGACTTCGGCGAGACGGCGATCCACGACGCGCTCGCCGACTTCTCCAGCCGCGAGCGGAAGTTCGGTGCCATCCCGGCGCCGATCGAGCGCGTTCCCGCCCACGCGGGCAACGTGCAGCACGCCGACCGGGCGGAATGAACCTCGCCCTCAGGGTGGTGTCGGGGGTGGTGCTGGTGGCAGTCATCGCCGCCGCCCTGTGGATCGGCACTGCGGCGGTCGCCGTCGTGGTCGGGCTGGGGGCGCTGATCGGGGCCTGGGAGCTGCGCGGGCTGCTGGGGCGGATGGGACCCACGCCACCGGTCTGGTTGACCCTGCCGCTCAGCGTCTTCCTCAGCATCAGGTTCGTTCTGCCCGCATCGGACATGGCGGCGGACTGGGCGTTCGCCGCCGCGGTCGTGGTCGGTCTGCTGGCCGGTCTGGGACTCCGTCAGAGCTTCGCCGGCTGGGCACTGGCGGTCGGCGGCGCCACGTACGTCGGGCTCTGCCTCGGCTTCTGGGTGGCGATCTATCGCTGGCACATCCAGGATGCCAACCACCTCGGGTTCCGGCTCGTGGTGCTCGCCCTCGCCGGAGCGGTGATCGGGGACAGCGCCGCGTACTTCGTCGGCTCCACGATCGGCCGCCATCCGTTCTTCCACTCGATCTCGCCGCGCAAGTCGCTGGAGGGGGCGATCGCCGGCGCGGTGGCCTCGCTGCTGGTCGGCGCGCTCGCAGGGCCCTGGCTGATCGGCATCAGCGTGCCAGCCGGCGCCGGTCTGGGCGCACTCATGGCGGTGGCGGCGCAGGGTGGCGACCTGGTCGAGTCAGCGATGAAGCGCGAGGCGGGCGTCAAGGACTCGGGAACGCTCATCCCCGGTCACGGGGGCCTCCTCGACAGGGCCGACAGCCTTGTCCTGCTTGCGCCGGTCGTATATTGCTACTTGAAGCTGATCGCATTCCCGTAACCCCGGTGAAAGCGGTGGTGTGCTCTGCTGTACTGCGAACCGAGGCATCTGCGCACAAGTGACACTCCCCACGTCCCGCCGACGCGTCGTCCTTCTGGGCGCGACCGGTTCGATCGGCAGCCAGGCATGTGACGTCATCGCCCGGTTTCCCAACCGATTCGAGCTGGTCGGCGCGGTGGCGGGGAGCGACGGTGCAGCGCTTGCGGCGATCGCGGCCCGATTCGGCGTCGCGCGCACGGCCCTCGTCCACGCGGAGCCGGGTGCGGCGCTCCCCGCGGGCTGCGCCGCCGGTATGGAAGCAGCCTGCGAGATCGCCGCGATGGAGGCTGACGTGGTCTGCGTGGCGATCACCGGAGCTGCGGCGATCCGCCCGACCCTCGCGGCGATCGACGCGGGCGCCACGATCGCGACCGCCACCAAGGAAGTCCTGGTCATGGCGGGTGAGCTCGTCAAGGCTCGGGCTGCCACCGCCGGCGCCCGCATCGTCCCGATCGACAGCGAGCACTCCGCGCTCTGGCAGTGCCTGCGCGGCGAGGATCCCGCCTCGGTCTCGCGGCTGGTGCTGACCGCCAGCGGCGGCCCCTTCCTCCGCCGCCCGCTCGACACGTTCGCCTCCATCACCCCTGCCGAGGCCCTCGCGCATCCAACCTGGAATATGGGGCCGAAGGTGACGATCGATTCCGCCACGATGATGAACAAGGGCCTCGAGGTGATCGAGGCGCACTTCCTCTTCGATGCCCCCTACGCGTCAATCGACGTGGCGATCCATCCGACGAGCATCGTGCACAGTTGGGTCGAATTCCAGGATGGAGCGGTGGTCGCGCAGATGGGCATTCCCGATATGCGGGTGCCGATCGCCCTCGCTCTCGCGGACGGCGAGCGGCTCCCCGGGGTCGGGCCGCACCTCGACCTTCGTGACGTCTCACCGCTCGAATTCCTGCCCGTGGACGGCGCCCGGTTCCCCGCGGTCGCGCTCGCGCGCAGTGCCGGCGAACGCGGGGGGCTCGCCCCGTGCGTCTTCAACGCGGCGAACGAGGAGGCCGTGACGGCTTTCACCGCCGGGCAATGCAGGTTCGACGAGATCGTGCCCCTGGTGAGCGAGGCGCTTTCCGCGTTCCACGATCACGGCGCGTCGTCGCTCGATGCGGTGCTCGCCGCCGACGCGTGGGGACGCGAGTTCGTCCGGACCAATACCGTCGGAGCGACCGTGGCGCGATGACCCAGTTTCTGATCTATGCCGGCGCGTTCATCCTCGTGCTCGTCTCGGTGATCACCATCCACGAGTTCGGGCACTTCGCGGTCGGCAAGCTGTCGGGCATCAAGGTCGAGGAATTCTCGATCGGGTTCGGCCCCAAGCTCTACTCTCGTACGCTCGGCGAGACGCTGTACGCGATCCGTGCGATCCCAGCCGGCGGCTTCGTGCGCATGGCCGGGATGCTGGGACTCACCGGCGAAAGTGATGCGGGGGAACGCAACTTCTACCGCGCGTCACGTCCGCGCCGCTTCGCGACGGTGTCCGCGGGCATCATCGCCAACTTCGTCTTCGGGGGCCTGATCTTCGCGATCGTCGACATGCAGCCAACCCCGTACAACTACGCGGCCCGCGCGGCCGCGGGCGCGGCCGGGCTCCGGGCGGGGGACACGATCATCTCGATCAACGCTACGACGATCCGCCAGGACAACCTGGCCGACGTGACCACGGACCTCCACAACGCCACCACGCAGAGCCAGGGCCGCACGATGAACATCGTCTACAAGGCGTCTGACGGCAGCTTCCACACAACCACCCTGACGCCGACGCTCACGATCTCGAATATCGTCGCCGATCAGTCAACCGTGGCCGGCGGCAAGCTTCCTGCCGGTGGCCTCGCCGTCACGGCGATCAACGGCACCCCGGTCGGCACCGGCGACCCGGCGGCGCTGCTTGGCAGCGGCTCCGCGGTCACCATCAGCGGCTATCTCGAGAATGAGAACGGCTCGCCGTCCAAGTACTTCACGAACGTGACGGTGTCCGGCATCACGGACGGCTATCCGGCCAACAACGCCATCCATGCCGCCTGGATCATGGGTGTCGTCCCCGGTTTCAACGGTGAGGCCTTGCCAGCCGCGATCGCCAGCGGGTTCAGCGCCATCCCCGGGTTCGTCTGGGGCGAGGTGACCGGGATCTACGGCCTGATCGTGCATCCGCCCCAGGGCGGGATCAACGGGCCCCAGGGCTTCACCGGGCCGGTCGGCATCGCCCAGGAAACCGCTGTCGCGACCAACAACGGGTTCCTCGGGCCGAACGGCCTGGTGTGGTGGATCGGGTTCATCAGCCTCAACCTCGGCTTCGTGAACATGCTCCCGATTCCGTTCCTCGACGGCGGCAAATTGCTCTTCATTCTCATCGAGTCAGTGCGCCGCCGGCGCCTCAACCCGAAGGTCGAGGCCGCCATCACAGCGGTCGGTCTGGCCGTGATCGTCGTCTTCGCCGTGTATGTCACCATCGGAGACGTGAGCAGGCTATGACCGACAGGGGCTCGCCGATCAAAGAGCGCAGGCCGACGGTCCCGGTGCGTGTTGGGAATGTCGTCATCGGCGGGGCGGCACCAATCGCGGTACAGACCATGACCAAGACACAGACCGAGGATGCGGCGGCGACGATTGCGCAGATTCAACGCGCCGCCAAAGCAGGCGCCGACATCATCCGGGTCACCTGCGACACGCGTGAGGCTGCGGCTTCGCTGCACGAGATCGTTCGTGAATCACCGATCCCGGTCGTCGCCGACATTCATTACGACGCACCCCTCGCGTTGCTTGCGCTCGAAGCCGGGGTGCAGTGCCTGCGTCTCAATCCGGGCAACATCACCGACAGCGCGAAGGTCGCCGACATCGCGCGCGAGGCGAAGGCACGCAACGTTCCGATCCGCATCGGCGTCAATGCCGGCAGCATCCCGCAGCGCAAGGAGTTGACGCGCGGCCGCGGCGGATCGATCGAGGAGACGGCGCAGAACATGGTGGCCGCCGCACTGAGCCACATCCGGGTGCTCGAGGAGCTCGACTTCCGCGATATCAAGGTCTCGCTCAAGGCGAGCGACGTCCTCACCAATGTCGCCGCCAATCGCGCCTTCGTCGCCCTCGGCAACCGCTACCCGCTGCACCTTGGGCTCACCGAAGCGGGCCCAGTGGACACGGGGAGCATCAAGAGCGCCCTCGGCATCGGCCTGCTCCTCGCCGAAGGCCTTGGCGACACCATCCGGGTCTCCCTGGTCGGTTCGCCGGAGGAGGAGGTGCGGGTCGCGCGCCAGATCCTCGCCAATCTCCAGGAGAAGGGCGATGGCCCCAACCTGGTCGCCTGCCCGACCTGCGGCCGTCTCGAGATCGACATGATGCCGATGGTGGCGCAGGTCTCCAAGGCGCTCGAGGGCGTGAAGCGAACCATCACCGTCTCGGTGATGGGCTGCGTCGTCAACGGTCCCGGTGAGGGCATGCACGCCGACATCGGCATCGCCGGGGGCCGCCAGAAAGGCATCCTGTACCGCAACGGCAAGGTGGTCTCGACGCTGCCCGAGGGCGATCTTGTCAACGCGCTGCTCGACGAATTGCACAAAATCGCTGACGAAGACGCGCGCCTGATCGCCGAAGGCAAGCCGTTGCCGGTCGGTTTGAGCGAACGCGAGGGCGTCCTCACGTAGACTGCTCGGCCATGGCCGACGAAAAGCGGATCACCGCGCAGAGCGACAATTTCGATCGCTGGTACACGGATGTGGTCCGTCGGGCCGAGCTCGCCGACTACTCGCCGGTGCGCGGCTGCATGGTGATCAGACCCTACGGCTTCGCCTTGTGGGAGAACATCCAGCGCGCGCTCGACGACATGATCAAGCGTACCGGCCACGAGAACATGTACTTCCCGCTGTTCATCCCGGAGTCATACCTGACCAAGGAAGCCGACCACGTCGAGGGGTTCGACCCCCAGGTCGCGTGGGTGACCCGCGGTGGGGGCAAGGACCTCGAGGAGCGCCTTGCGGTGCGCCCCACCAGCGAGACGATCATCTGCTCGATGTACGCGGACTGGATCCACTCATGGCGAGATCTTCCGGTGAAGATCAACCAGTGGTGCAACGTCGTCCGCTGGGAGCACCGCACGCGACTCTTCCTGCGCACCACCGAGTTCCTCTGGCAGGAGGGCCACACCTTTCACCAGCTCGACAGCGAGGCGGCGGACGAGGTCGCCACGATGCTCGACTGTTACCGCGAGCTCACCGAGGACTGGCTGGCAATCCCGGTGATCAAGGGGCGCAAGACCGAGTCAGAGAAATTTCCCGGCGCTCGCTACACGGTGAGCATCGAGGCGATGATGTCCGACGGATGGGCGTTGCAATCGGGCACGTCGCACCATCTCGGGCAGAACTTCACCCGCGCGTACGGCATCGCCTACAGCGATCGCGACAACCAGCGCCAGCATCCATTCCAGACATCGTGGGGACTGTCGGCCAGAACCGTCGGCGCGGTGATCATGGCGCACGGTGACGACATGGGTCTGATCCTGCCTCCCAAGGTCGCGCCGATTCAGGTCGTCGCGGTCCCGATCACGCGCAGCAACGACGAAGCCGGCGCGGCGGTGGTGGAGGAGGCGGCGGCGCGCCTTGAACGCGAATGCCCCGTGGGCGTTCGCCTGCGTGTCGACCGCCGCGAAGGGATGCGCCCCGGCGAGAAGTACGCGCACTGGGAGCTCCGTGGCGTGCCGTTGCGAATCGTCGTCGGCGCCAAGGATCTCGCGAGCGGCAACGTGACTCTCGTGCACCGGGTTGACGGCACCCAGGAGACCGTGCCGATCGAGGGTTTGGCGGCCAGGCTCCCCAGCCTGCTCGAGGAGACGCAGCGCGCGATCTTCGAGCGTGCTCGCACCCGCCTCGAGGAGCGCAGCGTTGACGTCTCAACTCTCGACGAACTGGTCGCCGCATTCGCCGAGCGCCCGATGTTCGCAACCGCGCCGATGTGCAACACCGAGGAATGCGAGAACGCCGTCAAGAGCGCGGTGCACGCGCTCACGGTTCGCGTCCTTCGCGAGGACCGCCCCGCTACCGGTGCGCCCTGCATCGCGTGTGGCAAGCCTGCGGACTCCAACGCGCTCCTCGCGCGCTCGTACTGAGGCGACCCTCAGGCCTGGTCGACGGCGATCTGCCGGAGGTGGGCCCAGAACGCCTCGACGGCCGGAGTGTGCAGGTCCTTGCGCCGTGCCGCGGCGAACGACTGCGACACGCTCCGTCCCGGGAGCGGAATCACAACCAGGCGGCCTTCGACGATGTCCTGTTCGATCACGGAGCGAGGCATGGCGGCGAATCCAAGACCGGCGAGCAGCGCGGCATGCAGTGCGCCCTCCTCGAGTTCGAGGGTGTTCTCCGGATCGACGTGACTCCCGAGAGCGTGCGCGGCGAGCGCCTCGGTCGCGCTGCCGCGTTCGTGCGCCAAGTGCCGGTGGGTCACGAGGTCGCGCACGGCGGTCTTGCTCGATGCCAGCGGATGGTGCGCGGCGACCACGGTCACCAGCTCCGTGTGCTCGAGCACGACCGTCTCGACGCCGGGAACGCGCACCGACGACCCGGCGAGGATGATGTCGGCGCGTCCCTCGATGAGCATCGTGACCAGGGATCGCATCGGCGCCAGCGCGAGACGAACGTTGATCTCCGGGTGGTCGGCGACGAAGGGGGCCAGCCAGCCCGACAGACGGTGCGCGCCCATCACGCGTCCCGCCGCCACCGTCAACTCGCCACGCTCGAACGCGAGATAGCCGGCGCGCAACTCCTCGATCTGGCCGACGTCCTCGAGCACGCGCACGGCGAGCTGGCGCAGGGCGCGACCGACGTCGGTGAGCTGCACATTCCGACCGACCCGCTGGAGCAGGGGGAGACCGAGGGTGGTCTCGAGGCGCCGCACGACGCCGCTGACCGATCCCTGCGAGAGGCCGAGGGCTTCGGCCGCCGCAGTGACGTGCTCTCGCTCGGCGACGGCGAGAAACGTGTGCAGCTGGTCGAGCGTGATCCGCGGACGCGGGTGCCGGGGGCGCGACTGCGGCGTGCGCATCGCGGCGTTAGCCGCGAGGCGTCGGATCTGGGAGGAGGCCGCTGGCTTCGATGGCTGCGAGGACGGCCGCGACCGACTCGTCGATCGTCTGGGTGCCGCTGTCGACCACCACATCCGGGGCGTCAGGTGCTTCGTACGGGTCCGAGACGCCGGTGAAGTGGGCGATCTCTCCGGCAAGCGCTCGCTTGTACAGCCCCTTCACGTCGCGCTCGGAGAGCACGTCGATCGAGCAGCTGACGTACACCTCGACGAACCGGCCGATGCGCTCGCGCACCTCCGCTCGCGTGTCCTTGTACGGCGAGATCGCCGCCGTGATGGCGACGACGCCGTTGCGGGTGAGCAATTCGGCGACGAACCCGATGCGCCGGATGTTGATGTCGCGATCTTCTTTGGTGAAACCGAGGCCGGCGCTGAGCGTCCGCCGCACTTCGTCGCCGTCGAGGACCTCCACTCGCAAACCACGCTCGCGCAGCTCAGATGCGACGCGCTGCCCGATGGTCGACTTGCCGGCACCGGACAATCCAGTGAACCAGATGGTGAGACCGCTCATCAGGCGACGGGCGCCGCGACGGCGTAGGCGGCGCGGAGGATCTCCGCAACCTCGGGCCTGGTGAACTCGTGAGGGATCGGATCGCCACGGGTGAGCATCTCGCGTACCTTCGTGCCGCTGAGAATCACGCGATCGTCAGCGCCGTGCGGGCACGTCTTGGTGCTGGCCATGCTCTCGCATGCCCGGCAGTAGAAGGAGTGCTCGAACTTGTATGCGGCAAAGCCGAGGCGCTCGGCGCCGCCGAGCTCGTCGAACAGCGTCTGCGCGTCGTAGGTACCGTAGTAGTTGCCGACACCCGCCGCGTCGCGGCCGATGATGAAGTGCGAGCAGCCGTAGTTGCGGCGAACCTGGCCGTGATAGATGGCCTCGCGGGGCCCTGCGTAGCGCATGGCTCCCGGGAAGATCCCGAGCACGACGCGGTTCGGCGGGTAGTAGCCGTCGAGCAGGACGCGGTAGCACTGCATCCGGACCTCGAACGGGACGTCGTCACCCTTGGTGACCCCCGAGAGGGGATGGAGCAGCAATCCGTCGACTTGCTCGAGCGCGACTTTCGTGAGGTACTCGTGCGCGCGATGCACGGGGTTGCGGGTCTGGAATCCCACCACCGTCGACCATCCGCGATCAGCGAGTGCTCCGCGCGTCTCGACCGGCGTCGAGGGCACGGTGCCCGGCGCCTGGGCTGCGACGCGCACCGGCCCGGCAACCACCGTCGGCCCCTGCGCGAACAGCGCTGCGACGCCCGGGTGGGCCTGGTCCGTGGTTCTGTACACCTCGCGCGCCTCGGCTTCGAGGTCGCGATCGTAGATCTCCGTCACGGTGAGCGCGCCGAGCAGATGACCCTCTTCGTCGCGGAGGGCGACGACGGCTCCCTCCTGGAGGCTGCGAGCGTGATCTCCCAAGGGAAGCGTGATCGGTAGCGTCCACGGTGTGCCATCGCTGAGCTGGGCGTGCTCGACGACACTCAGATAGTCGCTTCTCCCCTGAAAACCGCTGAGCGGTGAGTAGGCGCCGCTGCCGAGCAACGCCAGATCCGCGGATGCGGTCTCGGAAATCCGCAGCGAGATAAGTTCCTCGGTGCGCGCACCGAGATCAGCAAGCTCGTCTGGGGTCATCAGCAGATCGACCAGCGCTCCCCCGAGCGGTGAGACGAGGGTTGCCTCTTTCTCTGCCACTCGGGGCTCGCGTGATTCCAGGGTCATTGGCGTCACTTTACCGGGTCGCCCCTTCCAGACAGCTTTGCGTCCCATTGCCGGTAGCAATCAGTCGCTGGAATTCACTTGTTCGACATACTCTCGTTACATCGTGTTTGATCGACTCGTTCTCGTTCTACACTCGTAAAGGCCGTGCCTATCACCGAGCTCATGGCCCGCGTCGAGTACCTCCCGGCAGAGGATCGCATCGCGATTCAGCGCGCCTTCGATGTTGCGGATCGCGCGCATACGGGACAGTCCAGGCTCACCGGCGAGCCGTATATCGAGCATCCGCTCGCGGTGGCGGGCATCCTCGCCGACCTGCGCCTCGACCCTGAAACCCTCATGGCTGCGCTCCTCCACGACACCGTCGAGGACACCGCGGTGACTCGTGAGGAGGTGCGGAACCTGTTCGGCGACCAGGTCGCGAAGCTCGTCGACGGGGTGACCAAGCTCGGCAAGATCCACGTGCGCAGCGCTGAGGAGCATCAGGCCGAGAACATTCGCAAAATGCTGGTGGCGATGGCCGAGGACGTGCGTGTCGTGCTCATCAAGCTCGGCGACCGTCTGCACAACATGCGCACGATCAGCGCGCACACGACCGAGCGACGACTCCGCATCAGCCGCGAGACCCTGGACATCTACGCGCCACTCGCGCACCGCCTCGGCATCTGGGAAATCAAGGGGGAGCTCGAGGATCTGGCCTTCGTGCAACTCGACCCGGACAACTACCACCTCATCGAGGCGCGGCTGGCGAGCAGCCGCGAACAGCGGGACGCCTTCGTGCGCGACGTCACCGAGATCCTCGGGCGGGAGTTCGCGCCGCTGGGCATGCAGGCGGAGATCGCGGGCCGCACCAAGCACACCTACAGCATCCACGAGAAGATGCTGCGCGGCCAGAAGGAATTCGGCGAGATCTACGACATCATCGCCATCCGCGTGCTTGTCGACTCCATCAAGGATTGCTACGGCGCGCTCGGTGTGGTGCACTCGCTGTGGAAGCCCTTGCCGGGCCGGTTCAAGGACTACATCGCGATGCCCAAGGGCAACGGCTATCAGTCGTTGCACACCACGGTGCTGTCACATACCGGCGAGCCCATGGAGGTGCAGATTCGCACCCAGGAGATGCACGAAACATCGGAGTACGGCGTGGCCGCGCACTGGCGCTACAAGGGCGGACAGGATGGCGCGCGCATCGACGAGCGCTTCACCTGGTTGCGTCTGCTCATGGACTGGCAGAAGGAGGTGCTCGACGCCGAGGCCTTCGTCAACACCGTCAAGGTCGACATCTTCCAGGACGAGGTCTTCGTGTTCACGCCGCGTGGCGACGTGCGATCCCTCCCGCAGGGATCGACGCCCGTCGACTTCGCGTACCGCATCCATACCGACGTCGGCCACAGCTGCATCGGCGCCAAGGTCAACGGCCGGATGGTGCCGCTCGACCATCGCCTGGAGAACGGCGAGATCGTCGAAGTGCTCACCACCAAGGCGCCGCACGGGCCATCGCGCGACTGGCTGAATTTCGTCAAGACCTCGAGCGCTCGCGAAAAGATCCGTCAGTGGTTCAAGCGCGAGCGTCGCGACGAGAACATCCAGAAGGGCCGCGAGATGCTGGACAAGGAGTTCCGGCGGCTCCGCCAGATGTCACTCAGCGGCGTTAAGGAGGACCAGCTCCTCGAGCTGGCGCAGGAATTCAAGCTCGCGACCGTCGACGACTTCGTCGCCGCCATCGGGTATGGCGACATCAGCGCGCGCAGCGCCGTGCTCAGATTCGGTGCGGACGAGCAGCAGACGGATGACGACCGCATTCTCGGCATCCCGCTCACGAGCACCCCGGCGCCGACCGGAACCGTGCGCGTTCACGGACACGTCGACATGCTCACCACCCTGGCCCACTGCTGCAAACCGGTTGCCGGCGACACGATCCGCGGCTACGTGACCCGCGGCAAGGGGGTCACCGTGCACCGCGCCGACTGCGTGAACGTTCGCAACGCCACCGACATCGAGCGCATCGTCGACGTCGAGTGGGAGACCGGAGCCCGCCAGGTGTACCCGGTGAGCATCAAGATCGAGGCGTGGGATCGCACCGGGCTGCTGCGTGACATCGCCGCCGTGATCGCCGAATCCAAGATCAACCTCAGCGGCGCGGACGTGCAGGTCTACGACGACAAGACCGCGGTGATCAGCACGATCGTCGAGATTCAGAACCTCTCGCAATTGAGCCGTCTCCTGGAGCGGCTCGAGTCGGTTCGCGACGTGCACACGGTCGCCCGCGACACGGTCTGAATAGTTCCACAGACCGGGGGTCGGCACCCGCCGAGGCATTACACATTCCTGTAGTATGTGGACATATGTTCGCAGCACCGACGGCGCCACCACACGCCTGCTGGACGCGCGACCGCGTAGCCCGCACCGCTCGCGACAGCCGTCTGTCGCATTCCCGGAGCAGCCTGCTCACATGGAACCGCTCGAACGCATCCGCCTGCTTGAACGTGCCGCTTCCGAATTGCTCGAATCTGAGACCAACGGATCACTCGTGCTCGGAGTCGAAGGAAGCGACTCCGAGCCGCTCGTGGTCACTGCGTTGGGATGCAGCATTCTGGTCGCCGTCGGACGCTGCGCGCCGATTCTGGTGGCGATTTCATCTCTGGGGCGAGAAGGCAAACCCGGTCCGACAGCGCTCGCCGAAGGCTGCGATCGCACGCTCAGGAGAGTGCATGACCTCCCGCCTGACTTCACACTGACACTCTCCTTTGCAGACCCCGTGAATGCCAGACGGTTTCCCGAATGGTTCCGCTAACCCCCGGCCCTGACAGGGCGCCACAGCCGCAAGCCCGTACACTCGGACGCCAATGCCTGAGATCGCAGCCCCAAAAGGAACGCGCGACATTCTGCCCGACGAATTCGGTGCCCGTCGATGGCTGCTCGATGCCCATCGCACGGTCGCGGAGTCCTTCGGCTACCGGGCAATCGAGACGCCGATCATCGAGGCGACCGATCTGTTCATCCGCGGCGTGGGAACGGACACGGACATCGTCGAGAAGCAGATGTTCACCTTCGAGGATCGTGGCGGACGCTCCTTGACCCTGCGGCCGGAGGGCACCGCCGGCGCACTGCGCGCCTCGCTCGGCGCCCACCTCGACCAGGAGGTCCGGCCGGTTCGGGTGCACTACGCGGGCCCGTTCTTCCGAGCCGAGCGGCCCCAGGCAGGGCGGCAGCACCAGTTCACGCAGGTGGGTATCGAGTGCATCGGAGAGGGTTCGCCGGCGCTCGATGCGGAAATCGTCGAGGTGGCCTGGCGTTTCTTCGCAGCGCTCGGGATCACCGGTATCCGTCTTCAGGTCAACTCGCTCGGAGGCCCCGAGGATCGCGCTCGCTATCGCACCGCGCTGGTCGAGTACTACACCCCGCTCGAGGCGACACTCTGCGACGACTGCCGGCGGCGCCTCCACACCAACCCGCTGCGCCTCCTCGACTGCAAACGAGACGCCGGGCTCGTCGAGGGCGCACCGTTGCTGTGGGACTCCCTCGACGGCGCCAGCCGGGACCACTTCACGGCCGTCCTGCGCGACCTCGAGGCCGCGGGGATCGACGCGATTCGCAACGACCGGCTGGTGCGCGGCCTCGACTACTACAGCGATACCGTCTTCGAGTTCTGGCACGACACCCTCCAGGGGGCGCAGAGCTCACTCGGCGGGGGAGGACGCTACGACGGGCTCGCCGAACTGCTCGGCTTCCCGGAGACGCCCGCGACCGGGTACGCGCTCGGGGTGGAGCGGATCCTCATGGTCGCGCGCACCCTGGGCACAGTTCCCGGAGTCGAGCCGGCGGCAGAGGTGCTCGTCTGCTCCGTCGAGCCCGATCAGGCCGGCGCGGCAGCGGCAATGGCACGGCTCCTCCGCGAGGCCGCGGCCCGTACCGTGCTCGATGTCGCAGACCGGAGGCTCGACCGCAAACTGCGCGGCGCGGGACGGGTCGGCGCTCGAGTTGCTGTCATCGTTGGCGAGAACGAAGTGGCCGGGGCAAGCGCTGTGGTGCGCGACCTCGACAGCCGCAGCCAGCAGACCGTGCCCGTTGCCGAGCTTGCCGCCACCGTCGCTCGCATCCTCGGGGGAGATTCGTGAGCACCGACCGTACGTACTGCGGCACGCCTCGTGCCGCTGACGCGGGAGCGCGGGCGACGGCCTTCGGCTGGGTCGACCGGCGCCGCGACCACGGCGGGCTCATCTTCATTGACCTTCGCGATCACACCGGGATCCTCCAGGTGGTCATCGATCCCAACGACGCGCCCGAGGCACACCGGGCGGCGAGGGAGGCGAGGCTCGAGTGGGTGCTGCGCTTCGAAGGCATGCTCAACATGCGCGCCCCGGAGAACGTGAATCCGAAACGCGACACCGGCGAGGTGGAATTGCGCGCGAGCGAGTGCACCGTGCTGGCGGTCGCGAAGACGCCGCCCTTCCCGGTCAACGAAGACGCGGACGTTGATGAGCAGCTGCGCCTGCGCCATCGCTACCTCGACCTGCGTCGCGTGCGCCTGCAGCGGAACCTGCGCGCTCGGGCGAAATTCTCCACCGAGCTGCGCCGCGCGATGAGCGAGATCGGCTTCCTGGAGATCGAAACGCCGATGATGATCCGGGCAACGCCCGAGGGTGCCCGGGACTACCTCGTCCCGAGCCGGCTGTTTCCCGGCAGCTTCTACGCATTGCCGCAGTCGCCGCAGCTGTACAAGCAGCTGTCGATGGTCGCCGGGTTCGACCGGTATTTCCAGCTCGCGCACTGCATGCGCGACGAGGATCTGCGTGCCGATCGCCAGCCGGAGTTCACGCAGCTCGACATCGAGATGTCCTTCGTCGACGAGGACGACATCTTCGCGGCTCTCGAGCACGCGATCCCCAGCGCCTGGGAGGCATGCGAATTCCGCGGCGGCCGTCTGACCGTTCCCTTCCCTCGGATGACCTGGCGGCAAGCAATGGACGCCTACGGAGTCGACAAGCCGGATACCCGCTTCGAGATGCTGCTGAGCGACCTCACGGCAGTCGCCCGGACCTCAGGATTCCGGGTCTTCGCCGAGGCGGTGGCCGGCGGCGGCATCGTCAAGGGCATCTGCGTCAAGGGCGGAGACGATCTGAGCCGCAGCGACATCGAAGGGCCCCTCACCGAGGTTGCGCGGGGCGCGAAAGCCCGCGGCCTCGCGTATCTCTGGAAGCGCGCGGATGGGTGGCATGGGGCCATCGCCAAGTTCTTCGCTCCCGAGGAGCTCGATGCCATCGGCACGGCAACGGGCGCTGAGACGGGTGATTGCGTGCTCATGGTGGCCGACCGCCCAGGTGTCGTGAACGCCGCGCTCGGCGCGGTGCGCAACCATCTCGGACGCGCGCGGGCCCTCTACGACGACACGCGAATCGACATGCTCTGGGTCACCGAGTTTCCGATGTTCGAGCGCAGCGAGGAAACCGGCGATATCGGCGCGGCGCACCACCCGTTCACCATGATCCACGCCGACGATCTCGACCTGCTCGAGTCCGATCCCCTCGCGGTGCGCTCGCGCGCCTACGACCTCGTGGTCAACGGACGCGAGATCGGCAGCGGCAGCATCCGGATCACCGACCCGGCAATCCAGCAACGCGTCCTCGCTGCGCTGGGCATCGACGCCGAAGAGGCGCGACGCAAGTTCGGCTTCCTGCTCGAGGCGTTCGAATACGGGGTGCCGCCCCACGGCGGCTGGGCCGGCGGCATCGACCGCATGGTCATGGAAGGGCTCGGCACCGACAACATCCGCGATGTGATCGCATTCCCGAAGAACCAGCAGGGGCAGGAGCCGATGACCGACGCGCCCGCCCCCGTCGACCCCGCCCAGCTACGCGAGCTGGGCATTGGGATCCTCCCGACCACGCCGAAGCCGTGAGCCCGGGGCTCGGCCTCGCCGTTCTCTTCGTGGCCATCGGCACCACGCTCTCAGCGCTGGTGATGCCCCGGCGTGGATTGTTTCTCCTCACCCTGCTGCTGGCGGCGGCAGGCCTTGTCGCCGGCGAGCTCCTGGCCATCGCCACCCGGGTGGGCGGCCCGCAGCTCGGTGCGCTCCATCCGGTCGCCGACGCGGTGGGCGTGGTGCTCTTCGAGGTGACCGGCGCGGTGCTCGCGCCGACGCGCCGCCGAGGGCCATAATCACCGAGTCGGCAATTCGGGAGGCTCGTGGAATGCGCGTACCGTTCGGTAAGAAAGGGCTGGTGGCAACAGGCGCCGCCATCACCGGCGCTGTTTTTTTCTGGCGCGTCCGCGCTCGCCGTCGCGAGGAGGCGGAGGCTCGCGAATGGGAGGCCGAGATCGCCGGAGCCGTGGATGAAGGCCGTGCCGCTGCGGCAGCTGCTCCCTCGGGTTCCTCCTCTGAGCCGTCGAGCGCCTGAGGTCTCAGGCCCTGGGGCTGTTTCGGGGCTCGCGCAGTGGGGTACGTAAACACCGCCATGGGAACTGTCTCCGAGCTCCGTCTCCCCGCTGATCGCGAGCATGTCCTGGTCGCCAAACGGGCAGCGGGAGCATTCGGATCGCTTGCCGGGTTCGACATGGATGCCATCGATGACCTCACGATCGCAGTGGCGCAGGCCTGTGAGAACGCCATACGCTGCCTCGAGCACTCGGGCTCGATCGCGGGCCAGGTCCGGATCGTCTTCAAGATGAGCGATACCGGCCTCGAGGTCACCGTCCGGAGCACGGTGAATCGCGATGCGGAGCTCAGGGCACGCGCGGAGCAGGCAGGACTCGGGCACGAGGGCGAGCTGGTCGCCGCGACGGACCTGGCACTCCGCCTCATGGGCCTCTTCGTCGACGACAGCACCTACCGAGTCGACGAGCGAACTGGGAGCCTGCGCGTTCGGCTGACCAAATACAAGGCGTCGTGACCCCCTCGCCGGGGCGCGGCGACGGTGTGGCGACCCGCGAGCGAACCATTGCAAAGCCGGCGGAAACGGCAGAGCGAGCCGAGATGCGGCGCCTGCTGCGGGAATTCCACGAGACCCGCGACCCTCGCATCCGCGAACGCCTCGTCGAGCTCAACAGCGATCTCGTCCACTACATCGCGCGTCGTTTCGCCAATCGGGGCGAGCCCCTCGAAGACGTCGAGCAGGTCGGGTTTCTCGGGCTGATCCAGGCGATCGAGCGCTTCGACCCGTCCCTCGAGAACGAGTTCAGCACCTTCGCGACGCCCACCATCGCCGGTGAGATCCGGCGTCATTTTCGCGATCGGTCCTGGGCGGTGCGCGTTCCCCGCCGCCTCCAGGAGAACCTCGCCAAGGTGAACGCGGCGACCCAGCAACTCCAGAACGAACTGGGGCGGTCGCCGTCGGTCGCGGAGATCGGAGCCCGCGTGGGGCTCGAGCCCGACCAGGTCCTTGCCGCCATGGAGGTCGCCCCGGCGCAGCACACCGTCTCGCTCGACGGTCCGGTCGGGGGCGGCGACGAGCCCCTCACTCTCGGCGACCGCATCGGGCTCGCTGATGACAACCTCGAGCGGGTCGAGATGCAGGACGTCCTCGAGCAGGTGATGGCACATCTCACGCCACGCGAACGCAAGATCCTTGCGATGCGCTTCGTCGAGCAATTGCCGCAAACGGAAGTCGCGAAACGACTCGGTATTTCGCAAATGCACGTCTCACGATTGCAGCGCGCGGCAGTCGAGCACCTGCGCAAGGAGTTCGGGGCCGAGGCGCCCGTGTAGAATTCGACAACTTGCTGTCGAATTCTTTTGCACGTGCTCAGCTCTGAGATCCGGGAGCGATTTCTTCGCTTCTTCGAAGAGCGCGGGCACTACCGGCTCGCGAGCTTTCCGCTCATTCCCCACGACGATCCGTCGCTTCTCTTCACCGTGGCCGGAATGGTGCCGCTGAAGCCGTGGATCACCGGTCAGCGCACGCCGCCGTCGCGCGACCTGGTGTCGTGTCAGAAGTGCTTTCGCGGCGCGGGCCTGAAATATGACGACATGGCCTCGGTCGGTGACCCGACGCATCACACGTTTTTCGAGATGCTGGGCAACTGGTCGATCGGCCACTACTTCAAGGAGACCGCGATCGATTACGCGTGGGAGTTCTCCACCGACGTGCTCGGTCTCGACCCCGGCCGCCTGTGGCCGAGCATCTACCCGGACGACACCGAGTCCGAGCGGCTCTGGGTCGAGAAGATCGGCGTGCCCAGGGAGCGGATCTCGCGTCTGACCGAGAACTGGTGGGCGGCCGGTCCGACCGGCCCGTGCGGGTACGACAGCGAGCTGTACTTTGACTGGGGAGGCGCGTGCTCCTGCGGCCGGACCGACTGCACGCCCCAGGACGAATGCGGCGGCGACCGCTTCGAGGAGTTCTGGAACCTCGTCTTCATGGAGTTCGACCAGCAGGCCGACGGATCGCGCCCGCTGCTGCCCAACCCCACCGTCGACACGGGAATGGGGTTCGACCGGGTCGTTGCCATCGTCCAGGGCGACCGGACCGGGTATGCAACGGACCACTTCGCGCCGATCGTCAACGGTTTCCGGGCTCGAGCGAGCGCCGGCGCCGCCGATCCAAGCCTCGAACGGTCCTTCTACGTGCTCGCGGACCATCTGCGCGGGGCCGGGTTCCTGCTTTCCGCGGGCGTACTGCCGGCCAACGAGGGGCGTGGCTATGTCCTTCGCAGGCTGATCCGGCGCGCTGCGGTGCATGCCCGCCGCGTCGCTCTCAGCGGCGGCCTGGCGTCCGGCACGGGCGACCTGGTGGGCATCATGGGTCCGGCCTACCCTGAGCTCGTCGAATTTCGCGGGCTGATCGAGCAGACCCTGGGCGCCGAGGAGGAGGCGTTTGCACGAACCCTCGATGCGGGCACCGAGCGGCTCGGAGCGCTGCTGGCACGCAACCCGGTTCGCATCGAAGGCGCCGACGCATTCCGGCTCTATGACACCTTCGGGCTCCCAATCGAGTTAACGGTCGAGATGGCAGCGGAGCGAGGGGCAACGGTCGACCTCGAAGGATTCGAGTCGGCCATGCTGGAACAGCGAGAGCGCGGCCAGGCGTCAGCACGCCGGGTCGGCTTTGCGGGAGCTGACGCCCTGCCGCCGACGCGCTTCATCGGCTACGACTCCCTGGAGACGGATGCCACCGTGCTGCGCATCGGGCTCGACCACGAAGTCGCGGCGCTCGGCGCCGGTGAAAGCGGCCCGGTGCTGCTCGACGTGTCGCCGTTCTATGCCGAGGCGGGCGGTCAGGTCGGCGACACCGGGACGCTGGCCTGGGCCGGCGGCAGTGGCGTCGTCCGCGACACCCAGCCAGTGGCGGGCAGCGACACGCGAGCGCACGATGTGCTCGTGCAGGCCGGTGAGCTCCGTCCCGGACAGCTGCTCCATGTGCAGGTCGATGCCGTCCGGCGCGGTCGGATCGCGCGCCATCACAGTGCAACGCACCTGCTCAATCGCGCATTGCGCGAGGTCCTCGGTGAGGGAGTCGTGCAGCGCGGATCGTTCGTGGGGCCGGACCACACCACCTTCGACTTCTCGTTTTCCAGAGCGCTCACCCCAGAGGAGCTGGCCGACATCGAACATCGAGTCAACGAGGGGATCCGGCGCAACCTCGAGCGCACCGTCGCGCTGATGCCGCTCGCCGACGCGCGCGCTAGTGGCGCGATCGCCCTGATCGACGAGGCGTACACGCCTGACGTACGCGTTGTCGACTTCGGGGGCTGGTCTCGTGAGCTGTGCGGCGGCACGCACGTCACCCGGAGCGGCGACCTGGGCGCGGCGATCCTCGTCTCCGAGAGCAGCATCGGCCAGGGCATCCGGCGCATCGAGATGGTCTCGGGCGAGAGCGCCGAGGAGCGCTGGCGGCGCACGGGCGCAGCCCTGCAGACCACGGCACGGGCGCTGAAGACCCGTCCGGAGGAGGTCCCCGAACGGGTGACGGCCCTCCAGGAACAGCTCAGGAAGCTCAGCCGAGACGTCACCCAGGCTCGCCAGGCGGCGCCGTCAACCGTGTCGACGGACGCGGCCGTCGTCGAGGATGCGGGTGGCGTGCCTTTCGCGCACCTCCTCCTCGATGGTGACATCGACGCTGAGGGCGTTTCCCAGGCGGGCGATCGGCTCCTCGCCGAGCAGCTCCACGGTGACGGCGTCGCGGCCGTGCTCGGTCCTGCGACGCTCGTCGTCAAGGTCGGGGGGCGCGCGCTCGAAGCCGGCATCCACGCCGGGACCCTGGTGACCAGCGCCGCGCAGATCACCGGTGGTAGGGGAGGAGGACGTCCCGACCTCGGTCGCGGCAAGGTCGGCGATCCGTCCAAGCGCGACGCCGCGGTGTCGCTGCTCCGCGACACCATCACCGAGTCCATGGGGCACGCGGCCTGATGGGAAAGCGAAAGTTCGCCCTGCTCAAGCGGCGTGAGGAGTTCCAGAGCCACTACACCGTGCTCGACATCGGCACCGAGTTCGTCAAGGCCCTGATCGTGAAACGCGAGAACGACAAGGGCATCGTGCTCGGGGTCGGTAAGGTCCGTCAGGCGCAGACCCACATGCAGGCAGGCGCCGTCGCCGACCTCCAGGCGGTCATCGACAACTGCGACCGCGCGCTGACCGAGGCCGAGGACATGTGCGAGACGATCCCGGGCCAGGCGGTCATCGGGATCGCCGGCGAGCAGGTTCGCGGCTTCAGCACGACCATGACCATGCCGAGGCCGCAGCCCCAGGCACGCATCACCCAGGCGGATCTCGCCACGGCGCTTCAGGCGGTGCAACGGCGAGCGCTCCGCGAGGCAGTTCGTCAGATGTCGCACGACCTCGGCGTCCAGGAGGTGAACGTCAAGCTGGTCCACAGCACGATCACCTCGGTGCGCATCGACGGATACGCAGTCAGCAACCCGGTGGATTTCCAGGGGCACGTCGTCGAGATCACGGTGTTCAACACGTTCGCTCCGCTCACCCATATCGGCGCATTACAGGCGATCGCGCAGGAACTCGACCTCGAGCTCGTCGCCACGGTCGCCGAGCCCTACGCTCTGGCGCGCGGCTGCTCGTCGGCGGAATCCAACGAGCTGGGCGCGATCTTCGTGGACGTCGGCGGCGGGACGACCGACATCGCCGTGGTCCGCCGGGGCGGCATCGAGGCGACCCGGATGTTCGCCCTCGGTGGGCGTTCGTTCACAAAACGCCTCGCCACCGACCTCTCGATGGACCTCGACGAGGCGGAGCGCTTCAAGGTGGCGCACTCGGAGGGGCACCTCGCCGCCGAGCAGAGCGCGATGGCTCGCAGGGCACTCACGCCCACAGCCGAGGTCCTGGCGCAGGGTGTCGCCCTGACCCTCGAGGAGCTTGCGGGACCGGACCCCCTCCCGGGCTCGATCTGCCTCGCGGGAGGCGGCGCCGCGCTGCCCGAGGTCGCGGAGCAACTGCGCATCCTCGATTGGTCGGATACGGTGCCGTTCACGCGTCCGCCGACGGTCAAGGTGCTCGGTCCGGGCGACGTCACGGGCGTCTACGACACCACCGGACTGCTCGTCGGCAGCCAGGACGTGACCCCGATGGGGCTTGCGCGCCACGCCGTGACGCTGGAAGATGACACGGACGAGCCCCTCGGCGGGCTCATGCGCCGCGTTTTGAAGACGATGAAGGTATAGGCGCCGATGTCTGCTGTTGTCATTGCCAAGGCCGACGATGAGATCGCTGATCTCATCGACCGGGTTCGCTCGTCCCCGGACCTGAACGTCGGGCTGGTCGTCCCCGGATCCAGCCGGGCGCTGCAGACACCCCTGAACGTCCGCCTTCTCGCTCAGTTCAGCAATCAGTCCGGCCGACGGACCTCGATCGTCACTGAGGACCCACGCCTCCAGCAGCTCGCGCGGGCGAGCGGCATCCAGGTCTACGGCTCGGTTCCCGCCTTCGAGCGCGGCATCGAGCTGGCGGGCCCACGCGTCGGCGGTGCCGGCGTGGTCCGAGGGGTGACAGCAGGGGCGAGCGGGCTCGCCGCCGCCGCCGTTCTCGAGCCGCCGCCAGCGCCTCCTCCGGCGCCACCGTCAATCACGCCGCCCGCGCATGCCCCGGCAACCGCCCGGCTCGAACCGCGCCGGGTCCTCACGCAGCTCCCACCGGCGCGTCCCTCGCGCGGCTGGGACCGCCGCCGTTTCCTCTACGTCGCGGGTGTCCTGGTCGCGGTCCTCGGCATCGTCCTGTTCATGGCGCTGGCACCGTCGGCGAAGATCACCATCACCATCGCGGCGACGCCGCTGTCGGTCAATTCGACGATCCAGGGAAGTCCTGATGTGACGACCGCGAGCCAGCCTGATCACGTGCTCACCGGGGTGGTCACGAGCACGGCCAATCAGTCGTTTACGGCAACTCCGACGGGAACCACCACGCTGCCGGCAACCGCGGCCAAGGTGACCTTGACGTTCACGACCGACGCCACGAGCGATATCCAATTTGCACTCCCCGCGAACAACGTCGGTTCGTACGTGAAGACCGCGGATCAGTCGATCACGTACGTGCCTGCCAAGACCACGGTGATCTGCATCGGCCCGGTCAATCCACCGCCGGTTGGTGCGTGCGCCGGCAATCCTTACAACGCCAATGCGCCGTATGTCGACCAAACCGCTGCGGCGTCAGGCAATGTCGGCGCGGGAGCGCTCACGTTGTGGCCCGGCGATCCATGCCCGGACCCCATCCAGTGCCCAGGAACGCATATCAGCGTCACCAACAGCAACGCAGCCTCCGGTGGCGCGGATCCCAAACAGGTCGCGTCAGCAAGTGCCACGGACGTCGCGAACTGGAACGCTCAGATCACCCAGCTCCAGAGTGCGCTCGCGTCCCAGCTCCAGACCGACCTTCAGGGGAGGGCTGCGGGCAAGACCTTCGCCAAGGATCCCGGCGGCAACGGGGAGTTGATCTCCTACTCGACGAACCCCCCGAAACTCCCCGCGGTCAATGCGCCGTTCGCCGCGAGTTCGATCCAGGTCACGGCTGCCGCCCGGGCGACCATCTACGACCCGGTTGCGGTCCGCAATGACGTCATCGCGGACCTCGACAAGCTCGTCAAACCGGGGGACGAGCTCGCGCCGGGCCGGCTCAACACGCCGCCCTGCGACGTGACGCAGGCGAACGACACCGGCACGGTCGTCCTCGCCTGCTCGGCCACCGACTTCAGCCAGCCGACAGTCAATCTCAACACCCTGAAGGCGCAGCTGACCGGGCGGAACCCGGGGAACGCACAACATATCGTGCAAAGCAATATCGCGAAGGTCCAGGGCGTCACCGTCTCCGAATGGCCGTTCAAGCTCTTCTATCTCCCGCTGCGTGCCTCGCAGATCGAGATCGACGAGAACTTCGTGGTCATCTCCACCAAGTCACCGTGAGCGCGACCGGGGGCGGTAGCGGTCGCACCCGCGTCCTCGGTATCGACGTCGGCTCAGTGCGGATCGGGCTCGCCATCTCTGACGAGACGTGCACGCTGGCGTCGCCGGTTGCGACAGTCCCCAACGAATCTCGAACGTTGTGGGCGCGCATCGAGCGCGAGATGCAAGATCGCCAGGTGGACCGAGTCGTGATCGGATTGCCCCGCCTTCTCGACGGGAGCGAGGGGGATGCTGCACAGGGTGCTCGGGCATTCGCGGCTGAGCTCGCGCGCCGGACCACGATTGCGATCGAGCTCTGGGACGAGCGCTTCACCACGACGATCGCGGAGCGATCCCTCATCGAAAGCGGCGTGCGCCGCAAGCGTCGCCGCGAGGTGATCGACTCGGTGGCAGCCGCAGTGCTTCTCCAGAGCTGGCTCGACTCGCGCCGGATCGCCGCGACGCGCGCAACCTCGTGAGCACACAACCGCTCCGGCTCTGCCTCGTCGGCGCCGGTATCTCCCATTCGCCCAGCCCCGTGATGCATCAGGCCGCCATGCAATCGTCAGGGGTCGAGGGCACCTATGTCCTCCGCGACCTCGCACCGGCGGAGATCGATGGGTTCGTCGACGAACTGCGCCAGGGGAAATACACGGGCTGCAATGTCACGACTCCCTACAAGGCGGTCATGGCGGAGCGGTGCGACCGTCTCGAGGGTGACGCCGAGTCACTCGGCGTCGTCAACACCATCACGGTTCGCGGCGGACGGCTTGTCGGCGTCACAACCGACGCGGATGGCTTCGAGCTTGCACTCAGCCGCGCGTCGATGTGGCCGCGTCAGGGCGCGACGGCACTGGTGCTCGGCGCCGGCGGTGCGGCCGCAGCCGTGGCACTCGCGCTCACCCGAGTGCCCCTGCTTCGCCTGCGCATCGCCGCGCGCCGCCAGGCCGCAGCCGAGAGCCTCGCCGAGCGCCTGCGCGGCTCGGGCGACATCGCGACCGTGCCATGGGATCGCAGCGCCATCGCGAACACGTGCGCGCACTCGGCAATCGTGGTCAACGCGACACCGGTCGGCCTCGACTCACTTCCGTTCACCCCGCGAGCGCTGCCTCCCGCGTGCAGCGTCGTCGACCTCCGGTACCGCCCGCGACCCATCGACGTCGTGACGGAGGCGCTCGAAACCGGGCATCGCGCGAGCGACGGGCTCGAGATGCTCCTGCAGCAGGGGTTGCTGAGCTTCGAGATCTGGACGGGCAGGATCGCGCCGTCCGGCGCGGTGCGCAACGCGCTCCTCCAGGCTGTCGAGGCGTGAATCCGCCGCTGGTCATCGCCGGCGTCACCATCGCCGGTGGCCTCGTCGGTCTGGGTTCCGGCTGGCTCACCGTCGGGTTGGAGCGGTTCGAACGGCTCGAGGACGAGGAACGCCAGGAGCGCCTCGACTACGAGCGGGACATCGCCGAGGAGCTGAGCAGGGCCGCGGCAGGGGAGGAGCCCGTGGCCGCGCGCCCCTGGGCGGGCGAGCGTTATGGCTGGACCTGGCTGGAACGCTGGCTCTCGCCCGCACTCGGCGCCATCGGATTCGGCGCGTTCGCCGCCCACGAGCAGTTCGGCACCGGGCTCGTCATCCACCTGATGTGGCTTGCCATCTTCGTCCACGTCGTCGACTTCGACCTCAAGCACCGGCTCATCCTGAACGTGATCACCTACCCGAGCGTCCTTGCCGCAGTGGTGCTGAGCGCCTGGTCTCCGGGGCTGACGGTCACGAGCGCGATCATCGGCGCAGTCGGCGTTGCCGCGTTCTTCTTCGTGCAGAACCTGGTGTCGAGAGGGAGCATCGGCCTCGGCGACGCCAAGCTCGGCGGGCTGGTGGGCGCCGTGACCGGCGCCGGACCGACGTCGGCGCACCTGGGCGCGGTCTATGCCGTCATCGCCGGGGTGTTCATCGGAGGTGCGACCGCGCTGGTCCTTCTGGTCACGCGCGTGCGCAGGCTCAAGGACCCGATACCCTATGGTCCGTTTCTCTGTGCGGGCGCAGCGCTCATCCTGTACCTCGGTCCATGACCCGCACGATTCCAGGGGTTCGATGAGGTGAGGCAATGCCGACGCAGCTGATGCCCGGAGAGCGGTCCATCGCACTGGTCCGCCAGCACTGGTCGGTGCTTGCCGGCCACGTTCTCGGAGCGATCGTCGTCATCGTCGTGGCGATCGTCCTGAACGCCAAGCTGCCATCAACCATCGGCTCGGCGTCGATCACGACCGTCAAGACGGTGATCGTGCTCATCCTCGTGGTCGGATCCTTGGTCTGGGCCGGCATGCGGATCCTCCGCTGGCGGTTCGCCACCTACCACCTGACCGATCGTCGGATCGTCATGGAGGGCGGCATCCTGTCCAGGACTGCCGAGACGATCCCGCTCGACCGGATCCAGAACACCGTGATCCACCGGCCGTTGGGTGACCGCCTGATCGGCGCCGGCGACATCGAGATCGAGTCGGCGGGGCGGGACGGGGTCGAAGTGCTCCACCGCATCCCCAAGGCCGAAGCCTTCTACAACGAGCTGCTCGCGACCATGAACACACCGCCATCAGCAGGCGCACCCTCGCGCCCGGCGGGGCTCTGACCCTGAGCCGGGCCCGGCTCATCGCTTAGACGCGCCGGGCGAGGTCGGCGATCCGGAGCAGGGCCTCAGTCGCGGCGCTCGCGGGGCCCTCGCGCATGGCCTCGCGGTAGGCGCAGATTGCACCGATCACGTCACCATTGGCCTCCAGGAGCCTGGCGACGCGCAGGTGGTCGAGCCCCCGCTCGCGCGTCTGCGGCGCGTCTCTCACGGCACTCAGTCTCGGTCTCGAGTCCGGACCTGACACGGACAGAGGGCAGCCGCCGGCGACGCAGCGAATGGGGAATGCGGCCACCCCACCAATACAATCGGTTGCAGATGCTTCGGTTTCTCACCGCCGGCGAATCGCACGGCCCGCAACTCACCGTCATCGTCGAGGGGATGCCTGCGGGGATTTCACTCGTTGCCGCACGCGACATCGACCCCGATTTGCGCCGCCGCCAGGGCGGCCATGGACGGGGGAAGCGCCAGCAGATCGAGCAGGACGCGGCACGTATCGTCAGCGGCGTGCGCGGCGGCAAGACCCTCGGATCACCGATCACGCTCGTGATCGCGAACCGCGACTGGGACAACTGGCAGGGACCGATGCAGGTCGAACCGCGCGGGTTCAAGGCGAAACGCGTCACGCGTGTCCGACCCGGACACGCCGACCTCGCCGGGGTCCTGAAGTACGGATTCGACGACGCTCGCAATGTGCTCGAACGCGCCAGCGCCCGCGAGACCGCCGCCAGGGTCGCCGCGGGGGCGGTCGCCAGGACGCTGATCGGCGCGCTGGGCATCGACGTGCACTCGTGCGTTATCCGGATCGGGGATGTCGACGTTCCGGTGCCGGACGGCGACGTTCCCTGGGACGCGGTCGAGCGCTCACCCGTGCGCTGCGCTGATGAGGCGGCCTCGGCGCGAATGGTCGCCGCGATCGACGCGGCGCGCGAGAACGGCAACACGCTCGGGGGAACGGCGTACGTGATCGCCTCGCATGTTCCCGCCGGACTTGGCAGTTACGTGCACTGGGATCGCAAGCTCGACGGGCTGATTGCCCAGGCGATGTGCAGCATCCCATCGGTAAAGGGCGTCGAGATCGGGGCCGCCGCGCTCGCCGCCCGATCCCCTGGATCCAACGTGCACGACGAGCCGCGCTGGGACGCGGAGCGGGGCTTCCACCACCTGACCAACCGCCAGGGGGGCCTGGCCGGCGGTGTGACCGATGGGGAGCCCGTCTGGGCGCTCGTCCACTTCAAGCCGATCTCGACGCTGCTCCATCCACTGCGCAGCGTCGACATCCGCACCGGCGCTGAGATCAACGCGCACTACGAGCGCAGTGATATCTGCGTCGTCCCAGCCGGCGCCGTGGTGGCCGAGGCGATGCTCGCGTGGGTCCTCGCAGCGGCCGCGATGGAGAAGTTTGGCGGCGACAACGTTGGTGAGACACGGCGAGCCCTGGCCGCACATCGCCGTGCCGCCGGCCGGTTGCGATGAGCGCCGTTCGCCGGATCGCCCTGGTGGGGCTGCCCGGATCCGGCAAGAGCACCGTCGCCCCACTCGTCGCCGAACGCCTGGGATGGGAGGCCGTCGACCTGGACAGCGAGATCGCCGTCACCTCGGGACGCTCGCCGGCGACGGTCATCGCGACCGAAGGGGAGGCGTTCTTCCGCGATCTCGAATTGACCGCACTCGAAGGCGCCCTCCGCCGCCCGGGCCCCCAGGTCATCGCCTGCGGGGGCGGGTTGATCACCCAGGCGGCTGCCCGGCGCCTCCTGACCGAGCTCTGCACCGTGGTCTGGCTCGATGCTCCTGACGAGGTGCTGATCGAGCGACTCGGCGCGGGAGCCGGCCGTCCTCTGCTCGGCGGGTCTGCGGCCGCCGGGATCCCACGCCTCCGTGGCAGCAGAGCTCGCGCCCACCAGGTCTCGCATGTCCGCATCAGCGCGGAGGATTCGCCCGACACCGTGGCGTCACGCGTCATCGCCGCCCTCGACGGCACCGTGCGCGTCAACCTGGCGGAACGCAGCTACCACGTCGAGGTGCGCGCAGGAGCGCTCGAGGACGTCGCGTTGCATATCCCCGGATCCGCAACACGCGTGGCGCTGCTGGCGGATCGAGCGGTGCGGCCGGTCTCGGACAGGCTCGTCGCCTCCCTGCGCAGCGCCGGCATCGCCATGACCGTGCTCCAGGTCTCCGGCGGTGAGGCGCTGAAGACCTGGGAGGAAGCCGGGCGCCTGCTCGACTGCCTCGGGACCGCGGGCCTGCAGCGCAACGACTGCGTGGTGGCGCTCGGCGGCGGCACCGTTGGGGACCTGGCCGGGTTCGTCGCTGCCACCTACCTGCGCGGCATCGCCTGGGTGAACGTCCCCACCACGCTCCTCGCCATGGTGGACAGCGCGATCGGCGGCAAGACCGGCGTCAACCTCGCTCGGGGCAAGAATCTCGCCGGGGCGATCTGGCAGCCGCGCGCAGTGATCTGCGACCCCGACGTCCTGGCGTCGCAGGACGACCGCTCCTTTCGTTCCGCGTTTGCGGAGATCGTGAAGTACTCGATGATCGTCGAGATGCCGCAGCCCGCAGCGCTCGACGGGCAGCTCGGACGCCTCTTGAACAAGGACTTGGAGGCGCTCACCGAGGTGATTCGCGCCTGCTGCGCCGCCAAATCCGGCTTCGTCGCGCGTGACGAGCGTGAGGGGGCCGCTCGAGCGGTGCTCAACTACGGCCACACCGTCGGCCACGCGCTCGAGGCGGCTTCGGGCCTCGGCGGCGGCCTTCTCCACGGCGAGGCGGTGGCGGTCGGGATGCGCGCCGCCGGCGTGCTGAGCATCCGCACCCTCGGGTGCCCGGCAGCAGAGATCGGCTGGCAGGATGAGATGATCGAGCGGTGCGGGCTCGCGACGACGTCGGTGTTTGACCCCGAGCGCGTGCTCGGCTACATGGGCGCCGACAAGAAGCATGTCGGCGACCGCCTTGGCTGGGTGTTGCTGGAAGCCAGAGGGCGTCCGCAGATCGGGCAGCACGTTGCCGAGGCCGAGGTGCGCGCGGCGCTCGATGCGGTCCTGGCGCGATGACCGCGATCCTGGTGCTCAACGGGCCCAACCTCGCCAGCCTCGGCGAGCGTGAGCCCGATGTCTACGGCGCCGTCACCCTCAGCGAGATCGACGCGGCCGTGCGCGAGCGAGCCGCCGAGCTCGGGCTCGACGTCCGCTGCGTGCAGACCAACCACGAGGGGGCGATGGTGGACATCCTCGAGTCCGAGCGCGGCCGCAGCGCGGGATGCATCGTCAACCCCGGCGGCCTGACCCACACGAGCGTGGTCCTCGCCGATGCTCTCCGCGCGTTCGCAGGCCCGGTGATCGAGGTGCACCTGTCCAACATCCTCGCGCGCGAATCCTTCCGGCGCGTCTCGCTGTCCGCGGAGGCCGCAGTGGCCGTGATCGCCGGACTCGGGTTGCACGGCTACGTCCTCGCGGTCGAGGGACTGGCTAAGCTGCTCGAGGACCCGTCAACCACTGGGAGCACTCCATGATCACCGCCTCCGACCTGCGCCCGGGTGCGACCGTCGAGCGCGACGGCGACCTCTTCGAGGTCATCGACTTCTCGCACATGAAGCAGGGTCGCGGGACCGCCGTCGTCCGCGCCAAGTTGCGCAACGTGACCACCGGCGCGGTCACCGATGAGACGTTCCGTCCGGAGGAGAAGTTCGGCCGCGTCCGCATCGAGCGCACCGAGGCTCAGCTCCTCTACAAGGACGGTGAGAATTACGTGGTGATGGACAACACCACGTTCGAGCAGACCACGATCAGCCCGGAGCAGCTCGGTAGCGGCGTCGACTACCTCAAAGAGAACGACACGCTGTTCCTGCTCCGATTCGATGATCGCGTGCTTGGTGTCGACCTGCCGACGTCGGTCGTGCTGGAGGTGACCGAGAGCGAGCCCGGGTTCAAGGGAGACACCGCGAACGCATCCTTCAAGCCTGCCGTGGTGGAGACAGGTCTCGCGGTCGACGTGCCCCTGTTCGTCAACCAGGGCGACCTCATCCGGGTCGACACGCGCACCGGCCGCTACGTGGAGCGCGCATGACCGACGTCCAGCAGCCCGATCAACTCCACCTGCGCCCAACCATGAACGGGCGCCGCCAGCTCGGGACGACCCGAGTCGCCAACGAGGTCGTCGCGTCCATCGCCGCTTTTGCGGCACTGCAGGTCTCGGGGATCCACGCCATGTACCACCCCGGTGGCCAGCAATTCGACCGCATCGTGCGCCGATCGCACGCCCATCGCGGCGTGCGCGTCGAGATGCGCGACGATGCCCTGCACCTGAGCCTGTACGTCGTGATGGAGTCGGGCGGCAACGTCCCGGTCGTGGGAGCCGAGGTGCAGCGCCGCGTCGCCGATGCGATCGATCGCATGCTCGCCCTGCGCGTCGAGGAGGTCAACGTCTTCGTCAGCGAGGTCGCTTTCGCGTGACCCCGGCCGTGTCAGGCACGGGGCGCCGGCGGCGCGGACGTGAGCTCGCGCTTCGCGTGCTATTCGAGATCGAGGGCACCGAGAAGGACCCCGATTTCGCCCTGCGATATCAGGGTGAGGACCTCCGCGCCACTGCCGACGTCCGCGCGTTCGCACGGACCATCGTCGTCGGCTGCGTCGACCATCTCGATGCCATCGACACGGCGCTCGCCACGGCGATGGAGCACTGGTCACTCGTCGACCTTGGCAAGGTCGAGCGTGCGGTGCTCCGTCTGGGAACGTTCGAGTTGCTGTACATGGAGACAACGCCGGTCGCCGTGGTGATCGACGAATCCATCGAGCTGTCACGCGCCTACGCGGGCGATGAAGCTGCGCAGTTCGTGAACGGGGTGCTCGGTCACGTGGCGCGGGAACGGGTGTGACGACCACTGCCTGCACCGTCAGCGATCTTACCGTGCTGGTGCGTGATGCACTCGCCGCGCGGCCCGAGCTGGAGGACGTGCTCGTGGAAGGTGAGGTGAGCAACCTCAAGGCGCACGTGTCCGGCCACCTGTATTTCACGCTCAAGGACGCGCACGCCGCGATCTCGTGCGTGTGCTTTCGCACCAACGCACTGCAGATCCGCTTTCGCCCCGACAACGGCATGACGGTGGTCGCGCACGGATCGGTGCAGGTGTATGGACAGCAGGGGCGCTATCAGCTCTATGTCGACCGGCTCGAACCGAGCGGGGTGGGCGCGCTCGCGCTGGGCATCGAGCAGCTCAAGCAGCGGCTGAGCGCCGAAGGACTGTTCGATGAGCGGCGCAAGCGCCGTCTGCCCGTGCTGCCCCGCCGGGTGGTGGTGGTCACGTCACGCAGCGGCGCTGCGCTGCGTGACGTGTGCACTGTCATCGCCCGCCGAGCGCCATGCATCGGCGTCGTGCTGTCGCCCGCAACCGTTCAGGGTGACGGTGCGGTGGAAACATTGATCCGCGCGCTCCAGCGCGCCGACCAGGTGCGCGACGCGGACGTGATCCTGCTGGTTCGAGGCGGCGGATCTCTGGAGGACCTGATCGCCTTCAACAGCGAGTCTCTGGCGCGCGCGATCAGAGCCACGCGTCTTCCGGTCGTGACCGGCGTCGGCCACGAGACCGACACGACGGTCGCTGACCTTGCCGCAGACCGGCGGGCGCCAACGCCGTCCGCGGCGGCTGAGCTGGTCGCTCCGAGCGTCGATGTCCTCCGCGATGACGTGGCTGCGCGCCACGCGCGCCTTGGTGTCGCCATCGCAGGTCTGGTCAGCGTGCGTCGCGATCGCGTGCACATCTCGTCATTGCGCTTGCGTCAGGCGTTGATGCAGGAGGCATCGCTGAAACGGCGGGCGCTCGACCAGCAGACCTCCCGCTTTGCGCTGGCGCATCCGTCACGGCGTGTCGAGATCGAGCGGCTTCGCCTCGACCGATCGTCGGAGCGCCTCCGGGAGGCGGCGGTCCGGGTAGCGGTCGCACGCCGGGCCGCGCTGGCCACGCGGACGGCTCGGCTGGCGGCGCTCTCGCCGAGGCGGACACTCGAACGAGGGTATTCGATCACCTCCGACGCACACGGTCGGGTGCTCACCGACGCGGCGGTGATGCCGGTCGGTGCGCGACTGCGTACCGTGCTGCGCCACGGCAGCCTGGAGAGCACGGTCGACACGATCGACCCCGCTGCACCCTCACAGAACGAACGGATGTACGATTCCGACGGGGCCTCGGGCACGACATGACATCCAACTCCGCGGAGGACGGCATCACGGCACTCACGTACGAGGCGGCTCTGGCCGAGCTCGATACCCTCATCACCAAGCTCGAAGGTGGCAGCATCGCGCTCGAGGAGGCGATCGGCGCCTACGAGCGAGGCGCCGTGCTCGCACAGCACTGCGCAGACCTGCTCGCCCGGACCGAGCAACGGGTGAATCAACTCGTGGTGAGCGGCAGCGGTGCCCTCGCAGAGCGCCCGCTCGAAGCCGCCGGCGCGCCCTCATCTGACGCGCCCGGCCCGCCGGTCGCGGCGGCGCCGATCGCGGCAGCGCCGGTCAGACCTGCGCCCCCCCGCATCGATCCGGCCGACGTCCCATTCTGACGGCGCGAATACACACAGATGTGGTATAGATGGGAACCATGACACCGGTCTCCCAGGCGAGGCGCGTTGATCTCGAGCTGGTCGCGCGCGGGCTGGCTCCGAGTCGCGAGCGTGCACAGGCGCTGGTCGCCGCAGGCTTGGTCGAGGTGGACGGAACGCGGGCGACGAGCGCGGACCAGCGCATTGGAGCAGACACACCGATCCGGATGCTGGGACGCGATCACCCATGGGCGAGTAGAGGCGGCCTCAAGCTGGCTCCGGCGCTCGATACGTTCGGCGTTGAGTGCCAGGGTCGGGTGTGCCTCGACGCTGGCGCATCCACCGGCGGCTTCACCGACGTCCTCCTCAGCCGCGGTGCGTCATCGGTCTACGCAGTCGACGTGGGTCGCGGCCAGCTCGATCCCCGGCTCGCGACGGACCCTCGTGTACGCGTTATGGATCGAACCAACCTGCGATCGCTGACATCGCTACCCGGCCCGCCGCCCGACCTCGTCACCCTCGACCTCTCGTTCATCTCGCTGCGCCTGGTGATCGCGGCTGTCGTGGGCCTCATCGCCCCTTCCGGCGCCGACCTCATTGCCCTCTTCAAGCCGCAGTTCGAGCTCGGACGGAGCGCTATCGGCAAGGGCGGCATCGTCCGCGATACCGGCCTCGCGGAGCGCGCCGCCGGCGACTTTGCGTCGTGGCTCGAATCCGCATACGGTGCGGTTGCGCGCACCCCAATGCCGTCGCCGGTTCGCGGCGCCAAGGGCAACCTCGAGTTTCTCGTCGCGGCTCGGCTCGCGCCGAGGGCGGTGCAGGGTCCGAACGAGCCATGAGCGACCAAGCGAGCATCGGATTCCTGCTCCACCCGGGAGAGCAGGTCGCCGCTCAGGCGGCGATCGCCCGCGCCCGCGCCTGCGGCTTCGAAGCGTGGACGGCGCTCGAGGATCCGGAAGGTGCAATGCGCGAGCACGGCGCGAGCACCGCGCTGCTCGTGACCCTCGGTGGGGACGGAACCTTCCTCTATGGTGCACGGCTGGCTGCCCCGCTGGGCATTCCGGTGGTGGGTGTGAACCGCGGCCGCCTCGGCTTTCTCAACGACGTCGAGATCGATGCGCTGCCAGGGGCGATCAGTCGATTCGCCGCCGGCGACTACACGACCCAGCGCCGAGCGCTGCTCGAGATCTCGATCCACGACGCGGACGAACCAGTGCTCGCGATCAACGAGATCGTCGTCCGCGCGAGGGATGTCAACGTGGTCCGCCTCCGCGTGGACGTCGACGATGACCTGCTCGGGGCGTTCGACGCCGACGGGGTGGTGGTCGCCACCGCGACCGGGTCGACAGCCTATGCGCTCAGCGCCGGCGGACCCCCTGTCGACCCACGGGTTCGCGCTGTCGTGGTCGTCCCCCTGGCGGCGCATGCGGTCATCAGCCGGCCGGTGGTCATCCCCGAGCAGCTCGACGTCCGGGTGACGGTCGAGCGTGGGCGCGTCTTTGTCGCGGCCGACGGCCGCTCGGTCGCCTGGCTGGCGGACGGCGGCAGTGTCGTGATCCGGCCGGGGCCGGAGCTCGAGGTCGTGCGCTTCGCCGACTCGCCGTCCTTCAACTCGCGGCTCCGGCAGAAGTTCCGGTACGGCATTCCCCACAGGGACCTGTTGTTCGAGCCGGTCGACGACGACCTGCCGAGTGCGCAGGGAGGGACACGTGGTACTTCGTGAGCTCCGGGTCAGCAACCTCGCGGTCATCGAGGACGCCCGCCTCTCGTTCGAGGAGGGCTTCAGCGTGCTCACCGGTGAGACCGGCTCCGGCAAATCGATGTGCGTGAATGCCCTGCGTGCCGCGCTCGGGGGCCGGCTGGAATCCGAGACCGTCCGCGCCGGAACCCCGGCCGCCCGCGTGGCGGCGGTGTTCGACAACCCGGGTCCGCAGCTGCGAGCACGCCGAGCCGAACTCGGCATCCCTGATGACGACCTGATCACCCTCTCGCGTGAGGTGCCTGCATCCGGGCGAGCGGTCTGCAGAGTTGACGGAGCGCTCGTCTCCCAGGCGGTGCTGCGCGAACTTGGCGACCTGTGCGTCGACGTCACCGCGCAGGGGACGAGCCATCGCATGCTGCGCCGGAGCTGGCAGCGCGAGGTGCTCGATGCCTTCGGTGGCGCCGAGTGCGCCGCCGCCCGGGCGGCCATCGCCACCGCAGTTCGTGCCTGGCGGACCGCGGCGGACGCCGTCGACGCGGCACGGCGGGCCGCGAACACCGGCGCCGCGGAGCTCCAGCGGGCGCGTGACCTGGTCGACGACCTCGGCCCGATCGGGATCCGTCCAGGTGAGGACGCCGAGTTGCAGACGGAGCGCCTCCGGTTGCGGTACGCCAGCCGGATCGCGGGGTGCGCTCTCGCCCTTGCAGAGGCGAGCGGGGGCGACGAGCAATCCGGCGCCGACCGGCTGGCAGCGGCGATCGGCAGTGGCGCGGACCTGGCCGCCGTCGACCCAGGGCTGGCCACCTTGCTCGAGGACGCCGACTCGCTCGTCGACCGGCTGCGCGAACTGGCGATGGATGCCCGACGCCACGCTGACGAGATCACCGTCGACGAAGTGCGCCTGACCGCCATCGAGGAGCGGCTCGACACGCTGGCGCGCGTCGTCCGGCGTCACGGATCGCTCGAGTCGGCGCTCGTGGAGCTCGAGCGCGCGACGACGTTGGTCAGCAGCGTCGATGCCGAAGCCGGAGTCATGGGCACCCTCGAGGCTGCCGCGGAGCAGCGGCGTTCGGAGGCCGGCGCTGCGGCAGCCACGCTGAGCGCGGTCAGGACCTCGGCAGCGCGCCGCCTGGAGCGAGCCGTCACCGCGGAGCTCCGGTCGCTCGAACTGCCATACGCGCGCTTCCGGGTGGTGCTCACGCGCGCCCTCGATGTCGATGGGGTGGACACCGGCGATGGAACTCCGGTTCGGTGCGGGCCCTCCGGCATCGACGACGTCGACTTCCGGCTCGCGCCGAATCGAGACTCAGTGCCGATGCCGCTCGACGAAGGGCCGTCCGGCGGGGAGCTGGGGAGGCTTGCGCTGGCGCTGAGCGCGGTGGTGAGCGAGGACGACGCACCCGTGCTCGTGCTCGACGAGGTGGACACCGGCATCGGCGGGGAGACCGCCGCGCGGGTTGGCGACGTCCTCGCGCGCATCGGCCGCACCCGGCAGGTGATCGCGATCACGCACCGGCCGGAGATCGCGGCTCGCGCCGCCTCCCATCTGACCATCACCAAGCTCGACCGCCCGGGCGGACCGGTTGCGACCGCAGCCACGGTCTCGGGTGCGGAGCGGGTCACTGAGATCGCGCGGCTGATGTCGGGCAGGACGACGGAGGCGGCCCTGGCTCGAGCCGCGGAACTCCTGGACGAGGGTGCGGGCGGCGATCGGGGTACCCCCGGCGTCCGTACCATGTAGCGATGCAGCGGGAGGAAGCGGGCGCCGCCTCGATCACCGTGGACGCGCCCGGGTTCCACGGGACCCTCGAGGAGCTCGTCGCTCGCGCAAACCGCGGCGACCTGGACCTGACCGAGGTCTCGGTGACCGCGGTGGTCGAGGAGGCGCGGAGCGCACTGGAGAGTCCCGAGCGCCAGGGCGACCTTCGCGCCGTCGCGGACGCGTTGACGTTGCTCGCCCGGCTGGTGGCGCTCAAGGCGGCGGCAGTGCTGCCCGACCAGGACACCACGGTCATCGAACCCGAGGACGATGAATCCACCGATGCCGGCAGGCGGCTCGCCGAATACCGGCTCTTCAAAGCCGCGGCCGAGGCGCTCCTCGCCGACGCCGCGACTGACGGCGCCAGGAGTTTCCTCGGACTCGTGTCGACCGAGGTCATCCCGGTGGAGCGTCTGCGCATCGCCCCAGAACGTCTGGCCGCAGCGTTCCGGGCGGTGCTCGAGCGGCTCAGCGACACGGAGCCGCTGCCGGTCGCGATCACCTTCTCGGTGGAGGACAAGGTCCGGCTCCTCCGAGATCGCCTTGCGTTGGGACCGCTCGAATTCGAAGAGGTCTTCGCCGGGGTGAGCACCCGGCTCGAGGCAGTTGCCTGTTTTCTCGCCCTGCTCGAGATGCTCAAGCGCGGCGAGGCGACGGTCGAACAGCGGGATGCCTTCGGCCCGATCACGGTGACCGGCCGTGGATGACGTGCTCGTGCTCGACGTCTTCGGGCGCGCCGCGGTGCCCGAAGGGACGGCCGATGCCGAACCGGAAGACCTCGCCCCGGCACTCGAAGCGCTGTGCTTCGCCCTCGGCCGAGAGGTGACCGTCGCCGAAGCGGCGGCGATCCTCGAGCGCAGCCCGACGGCGGTCGCTCGCTCGGCCGGCGTGCTCGCCATGGACCTCCGTGGCCGTGGACTGATGCTCCAGCGCTCCGACGAGTCCATGCAACTGGTCACCCGCCCCGAGATGGCGTGGGCGGTGCAGCGAGCGCTCCACCCGGAGCGCCCCTCGCGCCTCAGCCGGGCTGCCATGGAGACGCTCGCGATCATCGCCTACCGCCAGCCGGTGACCAAGGCCGTGATCGAGTCGATCCGCGGCGTGGACTGTGAAGCCGTCCTCGAGCACCTCACCGAGCGGCGGCTCATCGCCGAGGTCGCCCGCCAGGAGACCCCAGGGCATCCTCGCCTCTTCGGCACGACGCTCCGCTTCCTTCAGCTGGTGGGCCTCGAGCGGATCGAGGATCTGCCCCCGGTGGCCGAGAGCGTGGTGCTCCCCAACTTCGAGTGACCGTCTCTCCGCCGGAGCGGCTGAACCGGTTTCTCGCGCGTCGCGGGATCGCCTCGCGACGCGGCGCGGATGCGCTCATCGCCGACGGCCGGGTGACTGTCAACGGCGAGATCAGCCGGCTCGGCGCCGTGGTCGACCCGTCAAGCGATCGCGTGAGCGTCGACGGCCACCGAATCACGGCGCGCGCAGTTTCCGTCACGATCGTCCTCAACAAACCGGTCGGCGTCGTGACCACGCGCAGCGATCCCTATCAGCGTCGCACCGTCATGGATCTGATCGAGCCGGTGCCCGGGCTCGTCCCGGTCGGACGGCTCGACGCCGACAGTCGCGGGCTCCTGGTCCTCACCACCGACGGCGACCTCGCCCACGCGGTGTCGCATCCGCGCCACGGCGTCACCAAGCGGTACCTCGCCAGCCTGGACCGCGCGATCTCGGGCGACGAACTGGAGCGCCTGATGGATGGGGTCGAGCTCGAGGATGGCCCGGCTCGCGCTCTCAACGCACGTCACTCCGGCTCCGACTCGGTCGTCGAGGTGGTGATGGCGGAAGGCCGCAAGCGCGAGGTGCGCCGACTCTTCGCCGCGATCGGGTTCGAGGTGCGGGATCTGGTCCGGATCGGCATCGGGCCGCTCGAGCTCGGCGCGCTTCCAGAAGGTGAGGCACGAGCCTTGCGCCCCGCCGAGCTGTCATCACTCCGCGCCGCAGCGGGGATGGCCGCGCCGGCCAGGGCCGCCGCCCGGCGATCGCGTTGACACCGCCGGTCATCACCATCGACGGTCCCGCCGGCAGCGGCAAGACAACCCTCGGAAGGCGTCTTGCCACCTCACTCGGCCTCCCGCTCGTGGACACCGGCCTCTTCTACCGGGGCGTCATGGTCGCCGCCGCGCGAGCGGGGATCGATCCCAATGACCGCGACGCGCTCATCGACTGCGCGCGCCGTGCCAGCGTCGTCATCGACACCGATCCCACCCACGAGGACGCGGACCGAGCCGCGAATGTCAACGGCACCGAGGCAGGTCCCGCGTTGCGCGACCCCGCCAACGCACCGCTGCTGGCAGCGATGAGCAGCATCCCCGAAGTGCGCGCGGCCCTCCTGGACGCGCAGCGCAGGCTGGCGGGTGCCGGGGCGATCGCTGTCGGGCGCGACTGCGGCACGGTGGTCTTCCCGGGCGCGCAGCTCAAGCTCTACCTCGACGCGTCGGAGGCGGTGCGCGCGCAGCGGCGCGCGTCCCAGCTTCGAGGTACCGGCAACGGTGGCGACGCGGATGGCGCACTCCTGCACGGCGAGGTGGGTGCCCGTGACCGCATCGACGCATCGCGAAGCGCCGCACCGATGCGTCCGGCTGCGGACGCGCATGTCCTCGACACAGGTGTGCTCGGCATCGACGCGGTGGTGCAGGCGGCGCTCGAGCTCTGGGCTGCAGCGGCCGCGGCGCGACGATGATCTACGCGGTCTTTCGTTCCGGGGTACGCATCCTTGCCTGGGTCATCCTCGGCCGGAGGATGCGCATCGACGGCATGGACCGGATGCCGCGGCGCGGTGCCGTGCTGGTGGTTGGCAATCACGTCGGCACGGTCGAGCCGGCGCTGACCGGCGTGTTCATCCCGCGCCGCGACGTCTTCTACCTGGCAAAGAGCGAACTGTTTCGCAACCCGCTGCTCGGGTGGCTCTTCCGCATGAATCATGCGTTCCCGGTCGTGCGTCACACCGCGGATCGCGCGGGCCTGCGCACGGCGCTCGGCGTGCTGAGCGCAGGCCACGTCCTGCTCGTCTACCCGGAGGGGACAAGGTCGTGGGATGGGCAACTCATCGGCGAGGTCCAGGCTGGAGCCGGGTTCATCGCGCGCCGCTCCGGCGCGCCGGTCGTGCCTGTCGCCAGCTGGGGCTCGGAGCGGGTGATCCCGCGCGGCTCGTGGATGCCGAGGCGCGCCGATGTCGAGCTGCGAGTCGGGGAGCCGTTTCAGCTCCCACCGCTGGGGAGCGACGGACGACCACTCTCCAGCCGGGAAGCCGCCGCGATCATGATGGAGCGCGTGATCGCACTGCTCCCCAAGGAGCGACGGCCCGTGGGAGCGGACATGCTCACCATCGGGGGGAGCTCTCCCGCCGCGTGATCGAAGGTCAATCGCACCTCGATCACCTGGTCGCCTTCGACCTCGAGACCACCGGGCTGTCGCCGCGCAGCGACCGGATCCTCGAGATCGGCGCCGTGCGCTACGACCGTGCGCTGCGTCCGATCGACGAGCTGCAGGTGGTCGTCGACCCGCAGATGCCGATTCCCCTGGCCATCCAGCGGCTGGTCGGACTCACCGACGACGACGTGATGGGAGCGCCGCCCCCGGCCGAGGCCGCGGCACGCCTTGCCGGGTTCTGCGGGGACGCGGCGCTGATCGCCCATGGCGGCACCTTCGACCTGCTGTTCCTGCGCGCGCTGCTCTCGGAATCGTTCGGTTCGCGACTGATCTACGACACGCTCGATCTCGCCCGGATCCTCCTGCCGACCTACGAGAGCCACAGCCTGCCGCTCCTGAGCCGCCGTCTGGGAATCGCCCATGAGCGTCCGCACCGCGCGCTCAGCGATGCGCGAGCGACCGGCGACCTGTTTCGCGTGCTCGTCGGCGCCGGGCGCGGCCTTCCCGATGCGACCCTGGCCGAGATGCGCCGGGTGGCGTCCCAGGCGCCCGGACCGCTGACGGCATTCCTCGACGACGTGATGCTCCGTCCGGGAGTGGACGCCGGCACACTTGTCGACCACCCGTCGCCGAGCACACCACCGGCGCCGCAGCCGGCCCCAAGGGCGGCCGGGTCGCTGGACGGGCTCAACGTCGGGGAGGCGGCGGCGGCGCTGCTGGGACCCGACGGCCCGCTGTCGACCCGTGAGGGGTACGAATACCGCGAGGCGCAGCTCCAGATGGCGATGGCGGTCGGCCAGACGCTCGAGCGCAAGCGACGCCTGATGGTGGAGGCCGGAACCGGGGTGGGGAAGTCGCTCGCCTACCTGACGCCCCTGGCGCTCTGGGCCGCGCGAACCGGCAAACGGGCGGTGGTCGCAACCCACACCGTCAATCTGCAGGAACAGCTTGCCGACCGAGACCTGCCCGCAGTCGCCGGACTCGTGGACAGACCCGTATCGGTCGCCGTGCTCAAAGGGCGCGGCCACTATCTCAGCCTGCGCCGGTGGCGGCGGTTTCTGGCGGGATCCGACGTCGCTGGATCCGACATCGACATCGTCGCGATCAGGTTCAAGCTGAAGATTCTCGTGTGGCTCGCGACCACGACGAGCGGGGATCGTTCAGAGATCGCGCTTGCGGGCGACGAGGAACAGCTCTGGCGCCGGATCGCCTCCGATGTCACCGATTGTCTTGGCCCCGCGTGCGCCAACTGGGCCAACGCCCGCTGTCACATGGTGGGAGCCCGGCGCAGCGCGGCGGATGCCGCCATTGTTGTCACGAACCACGCCCTCCTGCTTGCCGGCACCGAGCGCCAGGGGCAGGTGCTCGGATCATACGAAGCCCTGGTCATCGACGAGGCGCATCACCTCGAGTCGGTGGCCACCGAGCAGCTCGGAGTCGCCGTGCGCCTGGCGGATCTTGGGCTGATTCTCGATCGGCTCCCGACGCTGCAGGGGACGCCGCTCGGTGCGGACCTCGAACGCTGCCGGGACGCGGGCCAGCGGCTGTTCGGCGATGCCAAGGGTTTCATGTCCGCAAAGCTCGGTGGGGAGCACGCGGCGAACGGGCGCGTCGGTCTCTCCGAAGTGATCCGCGCCGACCCCGGCTTCGGCTTTGTCGAGCGCTCGGCGATCCACGCTGCGGGCGTCCTCCAGCGTGTTGCCGGCGTGATCGCGTCGGGATTGTCCGAGGGGCTCCAGACCGAGCTCCTGCCGCAGCCGGACCGATCCGACGACGAGCTCGAGCACGCCGCGGTGGCGCTCGCGGGTCTCGCCGCCGCGATCGACCACGTCATCGTGCGGCCGCGTGACGGCATGGTCGCCTGGATCGAGATGCGCGGTGAGCAGGCGGAGTTGCACGAGGCGCCGATCGACGTCTCGGGGCCGCTCGCCGAGACGGTGTTCGACCCCGCCGAGTCGGTCGTGCTGACCTCGGCGACGCTGTCCGTGGCGGGAGGCTTCGACTTCATCCGCCACCGCGTGGGCATCGGAGCGACCGCCGAGGAACTGACCCTGCCGTCGCCGTTCGACTACCTCCGCCAGGCCGTATGCATCCTGCCCGAGGACGCGACCGCGTATGACGACCCGGTGCACGACCTGCAGATGACCGCATTGATCGACGGGATCGCCGCCCGCCTCGACGGCCACACGCTGGTGCTCTTCACGAGCTACGGACCCCTGAAGCGCGTCTGGGCCCTCCTTCAGGAGCGTCTCGACGCGCGCGGGATCGCAAGCCTTGCGCAGGGCCTCGACGGCACCAGGCGGCAGATCCTGCAGAGCTTCCTTGCCGATCCACGAACCGTGCTCCTGGCGACGAGCAGCTTCTGGGAGGGTGTCGACATCCCGGGCGACCGGCTCCGCTGCGTCGTCATCGACAAGCTCCCGTTCCCGGTGCCCACCGACCCGCTGGTGCGTGCCCGCTCGGAGCGGTTGCGCGACCCGTTCGGCGAGTACATCCTCCCAGTGGCGATCATCCGGCTCCGGCAGGGATTCGGGCGCCTCATCCGGAGCGCGTCGGATCGCGGGGCCGTGGTGCTGTGCGACCCGCGCCTGCGCACCCGCCAGTACGGGCTCGGCTTTCTGCGCGCGCTGCCTCCCGCACCGATGGCGGTCACGGCGTTCGACCGGGTTCCGGCGCTGGTCGACGGATTCGTGAACGCGGGGACATTGCCCGATACCGTGGGAGAATCAGGTGAATGGTCCTCGAACGATCTCGAACCGGCGTGATCGCGGGCGTCGATGGAGCGGCTGACGCGGCGGTGGATGCGCCCGCACCGAAGGCTGAGCCTGCCCCTGACCCGGCCGGTTCCGTAACGGTGGCCCTCGCGCAGTTCTACCCGCGGCTCGGCGATGTCGCGACGAATCTCGCCGCCCACCTGACGACGGTCGCGGGCGCCGCCGCGGCCGGAGCCGGGCTGGTGGTGTTTCCCGAACTCTCGATCACCGGCTATTTCCTCAAGGACCAGGTCCCCGAGGTCGCGCTGACCGTCGACTCGCCGGAGGTTGGCGCGCTCCGGGCGGCGTCACGCGAGGGGGGCATCGACATCGTCGCCGGGCTGATCCTCGAAAGCGATCAGCATCGCTTCTACAACGCGTCCCTCTACCTCAGCGCTGGTGAGATCACCCATGTGCACCGCAAGGTGTACCTGCCGACGTACGGGCTGTTCGACGAGCAGCGCTACGTCGCGGCCGGCGATCGTTTCCGTGCCTTCGACGCCCCGCTCGGCGGACGGACCGGCCACACCTGGCGCGCCGGGATCCTCATCTGCGAGGACCTCTGGCATCCATCGGCGGCCGCGCTGCTTGCCCGGCAGGGTGTCGATCTGGTCATCTGCCCGTCGGCGTCTCCCGGCCGCGGGCAGCTCCAGGGAGAAGCGGTTGGCACCGCGAGCAGCTACGACGTGATGACCCGCACCTATGCGCAGCTCTTCACCACGTATGTCCTGTACTGCAACCGGTCCGGATTCGAGGACGGGGTCGGATTCTGGGGCGGCTCGCGGGTGGTCGACCCGGTCGGGGCGGTGGTCGCCGAAGTCCGTGGAGCCCACGAAACGCTGCTGGTGCACCGCTTGGAGCGCAGCGCGATCCGCCGCGCCCGGATTGCCTACCCGCTCCTGCGCGACGAACGAAATGATGTCAACGACGCCGAGACCGATCGCCTCCGACGCCGACACGCTCGCGGTTGACGCCCCTTTCGTCATCGAGCTGCTCCGCGGCTTCATCGCCGACGGCGTGCGCAAGGTGGGGTTCGAGCGGGTCATCGTCGGGCTCTCCGGGGGCGTCGACTCCGCGCTGGTGACGGCGCTCGCCGTGTCCTCGCTCGGGACCGGCAACGTGGTCGCGGTGTTCATGCCGTACCGGAGCAGCGATCCGCAGTCGCAGGTGGACGCCCTGGCGGTATGTGACAGTGTCGGCATCAACGCGAAGATCATCGATATCACGCCCCAGGTGGACGCTTACTTCGAGCGCTTCCCGGATGCCGACCGCACCCGCCGGGGCAACAAGATGGCCCGCGAACGGATGTCGATTCTCTACGACCATTCGATGGCGGAGCGCGCGCTCGTGCTCGGCACGTCGAACAAGACCGAGCTGCTGCTCGGCTACGGCACGTTGTTCGGGGACATGGCGAGTGCGCTCAACCCGATCGGTGACCTGTACAAGACACAGGTCTACTCGCTGGCTCGCGCCGTCGGCCTGCCTGAGAGGGTGCTCACCAAGGCGCCGAGCGCTGATCTGTGGGCCGGACAATCCGACGAGGACGAGCTGGGTATGCGCTACGCCGTGGTCGACCAGGTGCTCCACCTGCTCGTCGACGAGCGCCGCACCCGCGCCGAGGTCATCGCCCTCGGGTTCGATCCCACGGACGTCGACAGCATCGTGACGCGCGTTCGCGGGAGTCAGTACAAGCGGAGGCCGCCGGTCATCGCGAAGCTGAGCAACCGCACCATCGACCGGGAGTTCCGCTACCCGCGGGACTGGGGCCGATGAGCGGTCTGACCGGGACGCTGGCAGTCGTCGCGACGCCGATCGGGAACCTGGAGGACATCACCCTGCGCGCGTTGCGGGTGCTGGGGGAATGCGACGCCGTGATCGCCGAGGATTCGCGCCGCACCAGGGCGCTGCTCACCGCCCACGGGGTTCGCAAGCCGGTGCTTTCGCTGCCGGCATTCGACGAGCGCCGGCGCGTGCCTCAGCTGATCGAGCGCCTGGAACGCGGCGAGACGCTCGCGCTCTGCACCGATGCCGGCACGCCGGCGCTCAGCGACCCGGGAGCGATCCTGGTTCGTGCGGCCCTCGACGGCGGCCACCGAGTCACGCCGATCCCCGGCGCCTCGGCGCTCACCGCCGCGCTCGCGTCGAGCGGCTTCTCCGCGAGCGCCTTCTGCTTTCTCGGCTTTCTTCCGCGCACGGCCGGCAAGCTCATTCGTGTCCTCGAGGAGGCGTTGCGCGAGGAGCGCACCTTCGCGTTCTTCGAGTCGCCGATGCGGCTCACCAAGACGCTTCGCCTCGCGGCGCCGGTCCTCGGCGATCGTCCCATCGTGGTCGCGAGGGAGCTCACCAAGCTGCACGAGACCCTGCATCGCGGTACCGCCGCGACGCTGGTCGAGGAGTTCAGCGTACGGCCGCCACGCGGCGAGTGCACGGTGGTGGTCGGGGCGCGCCCGTGAGCGAGGGCCTGCCGGCACTCGTCGACACCCACTGTCACCTGGTGCTCCTCGAGGAACGCGGGCTGCTTGGAGCGGCACTCGAAGGCGCGGCGGCAGCCGGGGTCGACGAGATCATCTCGGTCGGGCTCAACCTCGACGATTCGGACCGCAACCGGCAGATCGCCGAGGAGCACCCCGGGGTCTATTTCACCTGCGGCTGGCATCCTCACGAGCCACGCGTGCCGGATCCCCGCCAGCTCGACGCGCTCGCCGCGCTGCTCCACCATCCCAAGGCGGTCGCGGTGGGGGAGGTGGGCCTCGACCTGTTCTTCCGCCCCGGATATCACGAGGTGCCGCTCGACATCCAGCAGCACTCCTTTCGGGCGATGCTCGAGCTTGCCCGCGACGCCGGCAAGCCGGTGCTGATCCACGATCGCGACGCGCACGACGAGGTGCTCGCGGCCGTCAGCGAGGTGCCCGGGAGTCGCGGGATCATGCACTGCTTCAGCGGTGACGCCGCCTTTGCGCGACGCTGCGCCGGCATCGGGTTCATCGCCTCCTTCTCCGGGATCGTCACCTTCCCCCGCTCCGAAGGCATCCAGGACTCCGCACGCACCGTGGCGGACGACGGTTTCGTGGTCGAGACTGATTCGCCGTTTCTCAGTCCTGCGCCGCAGCGTGGCAAGCCGAACCTGCCCGAGCGCGTGGCGATCACCGCGGCGGCGGTTGCCCGTTTGCGCGGCGTGCCGGTGGAGGAGGTGCGCGCCGCCACCACTCGGACCGCACACCGCGTCCTCGGCATCGGCACGCCCACAGCCGCGCCGGCGCATGGCTGACGATTCCGGCGCAGATCGCGCCGCCCGCCCGCTCGACCTCACCGATCCCAGGACGCTGACGGCGGTCGCCCGGCGCGTCGGGCTCCGGCGGGACACGAGCCTCGGCCAGCACTTTCTCGTCGACCGCGACGTGCTCGATGCCATCGTCGACGCGCTCGACCCCGGCCCCGAGAGCGAGGTGCTCGAGATCGGCTGCGGGCTCGGCACGCTCACCGGCGCGCTCGCGGTTCGCGCCCGTCGCGTGGTCGCGATCGATATCGACTCCGCATGCGTGGCGGGGAGCAGGATCACCCAGCACGGGAACGCCAACGTCACCGTCCTCGAGGCGGACGCGCGCGTGGTCGATCCACCCGCGCTCGGCTTCACCGCCGGGTGGCTCGCGACCGGCAACCTGCCCTACCAGCTCACCGGCCTCGTGCTGATGCGCCTCGTCGAGGCTGACGAACCGCCGGCTCGCGCGGTCGTGCTCGTCCAGCGCGAGGTGGCTGCCAGGCTCGCGGCGGCCCCCGGGGATTGGAGCCTCGCGACCGTCGCCATCCGCTCGCTGGCCGAGGTGGAGCGGATTCGTGATGTACCGCCGAGCGCCTTCGACCCGCCGCCCGCAGTGCACTCGTCGATCATCAGGATCGTGCCGTCTGCGAAGGCCGACCCCGCGATCCGTGCCTCGGTGCTCGCGCTTGCGAAGCCACTCTTCCAGTCGCGGCGCAAGACCCTGCGCAACGGCGTCTCGCGTGCGCTCGGCGGCGACCTGAGCGGCGCCGGTGTCGCCCTGGCCCGTGCGGGTATCGATCCTGGGCGCCGGCCGGGTACGCTTCGCCTCGATGAGTGGGAGCTCCTCGCTCGCGCAGTCGCTGAGGTGAGGCTCGTCACGCGATGAGACAGCCGTTCACCAGCGCCGCCAGCGAGCCCGCCGACGACGGCGCGGTCGCGCCGCTCCATGCTGCGCGCCCCGCGATCGCCGCAGCTCCGGAACAGCGCCGGGGCTTTGCCGCGGTGCTGCGGCGCCGTGATTTCCGCTATCTCTGGGGGGCGCAGCTGGCGTCGCAGCTCGCCGACAAGTTCCTCATGTTCACGCTGCTCGTCTTCATGTACACGCTCACCAGGCGCGCGTCATTGCAGTCGGTGCTGATGATCGCCTACACGCTGCCGAGCGTCCTGCTCAGCGCGCCCGCAGGCGTGTACGCGGATCGCCACGACAAGCGTGTGCTCATGGTCGGCACCAACGTCGTTCGTGCCGGGCTGATCCTCCTGATCCCGCTCGCCCAGCTCATCCCCGCGCTGCGCGGTCAGGCGTGGCCGCTGATCGTCATCACGTTGCTGTTCAGCTCGGCCGGGCAGATCTTCGCGCCCGCGGAGGCGGCGAGCATCCCCTCGTTGGTGGGCAGGCAGCAGATCACCGAGGCGACATCGCTGTTCATGACCACGGTGATCCTCACACTGGTGCTCGGCGTCCCGGCCGCGACGATCGCGATCGGCTTCTTCGGCAACCAGGCGCCTTTCTACATCGCCGCCGGGCTGTTCGGGTTAGCTGCGCTGTCGGTCTGGAAGGTGAGCGTCAGCCTGCGCGCCGAGAAGGTCAACAGCGGACCTTCGCAGAACATCCTTCGCGAGCTGCGTGACGGCATCGACATCCTGCGCAACAGTCCGCCGCTGCGCCTCGGGCTGTATCAGCTGGCACTCGCCATCGTCGTCGTCTTCACGATCTTTGCGCTCGGACCCGTGTACCTGGTGGAGGTGCTCAACCGGTCCGACGACCAGACTTACATCGTCCTCGTCCCGGCGATGTTCGGACTTATCGCCACCGCCGCACTGCTCGGTCAGCATCCGAACTTCCCCCGCGCCAAGACCCTGGTCGCGGCCATCAGCGCGGCGGGGCTGTCGCTGCTGATCATGGGCATCGTGCCGGACGTGTTCCGCACGCACGGACTGTCCGCGTTGATGGTGCCCCTTGCGGTGGTGGTCGGGATGCTCTTCGGCTGCGCGCTCGGCGCGATGCTGATCCCCGGGTTCACCGTGCTCCAGGAGCGCACCGACACCGAGAGTCGCGGACGCATCTTCGGGGGCATCTTCACGGTCATCAATGCGGCGGTGGCCATCCCGCTGTTGCTTGCCGGTGTTGTGTCCGACCTGATCGGTGTGGCTCGTGTGGTCGCCGCGCTTGGAGCGATCCTGATCGTCATTGCCGCGGCGGTCCGCTGGTTCGGCTGGGAGCGTCTCCAAGTGCTCGAGCCGGACGCGGTTCCGGTGGTCGTGGGGAGCGCCGACCAGGGGTAATCGCAAATCTGCAACGACGGTGTCGCGGAGCCGTGGATTGGGGGGAGGGCGGCGGGCCTGGTGGGAAGCTCCGAAGCCTTGCGGACCGGATTGGCCGGCCCGGCGGAGGAGTGATGCGAGCTGTCGTCACGTGTGAGTGCTGCGGACACCGGCAGGCAATTGCCCGCCAGATCGTCCGGCCTGAGTCGTTCAACCTCATCTGCCACAGCTGCGAAGGCGTGCTCCGGGTCGAGGTGACCATGGGTGACCTCCAGGCCGCCCAGCACGCGACCGGCAAGAAGACACAGCCGGTCGCCTGGGTCTGAAGCCGCCGATCCCAGGAGGCGGGCTTGGGGCACTGGTATCATCGACGGCGCTCACGCTTGCCGATCGCGAGCCAGGGGCGCATAGCTCAGTTGGTACGAGCGCTGCGTTGACATCGCAGAGGTCATAGGTTCGATCCCTATTGCGCCCACCATCGGCTTTTTGAATACAAACCAGCCGGTTCCAGCGGTCCGCCGACTGCCTCCAGAAAAACGTAGGATGTTGCTGTCCCCGAGCGAGTCTGTGTCCTTGTAATAAACTGCTGTCGATGGCCACAGCCTTCGTGCCGGCTCCGAAGCCCCAGCGCCGCGACTACTACGACACCGCGACGGGCGGCCAGCTCGCCGTGGAGAAGGCTCCGCGGCGGGGCCAGCCAGGGGAGCGACCGACGGTCATCGACACCGCCCACGCGCTGCTTCACCACCACAAGCTCGACTGGTCGCAGAGCACGATGCGCAACGCGGAGGACTACCTGCTCCGGGGGCGCTGGCCTGGCTACCTGGCCCACGAGGGGATCGTCTATATCGACCAGCTCAGCACCGAGAGCATCCGGGAGTACATGACCGTCCACGCGGACGTGCTCAAGCCCGCCACGCTGATGAAGTTCCGCTGCTACGCCCGGTCTCTGGCCAAGTTCTGCAAGGAAGCGCCCGGGTTCGACGCGCCACTCCTGAGCGACGGGCGAGACCTGCCCAAGCCACGAATTCCGAAACGCAAGTTGCCGATGGCGCTGAGCGTGGACGACGAGGCGCGGGTCGTCGCCGCCGCCAAGCCCGGCCGTGACCGCCTGATCGCCATGACGCTGCTCGCCACCGGGCTCCGCGTCGGAGAGCTGTGCGCGCTCACCACGGACCACCTGGAGGGCCTCAAGGGCCGTCCTGCCAAGCTGACGATCGTCGGCAACATCCACAACCGGACGCTCACCAAGGGGCGACGGGACCGGATCGTCGGATTCCGGGACACCTACCGGAACCTTCCCCGAGACCTGCTCGAGTGGGCGATCAAGGAGCGGCCGGCGAGCCACCTCCGTGACGTGTTCCTGTCGGACGCCGACCATGCGCTGACCACCTGGGGTGTCGAGCAGCTGATGCAGCGGATCGGCAAGACCGCCGGGGTGCGCTGCAATCCGCACCGCCTCCGGCACACGTGGGCGACTCGGTGCGCCGACGCCGGCATCCCCATGTTCCACCTGCAGCTCCTGGGTGGCTGGGAGTCCGTCGAGATGGTCCGACGCTATTACACCGCCTCCGACCTGGAAGCGGTAGCCGCACTCGCCCGATTCAGGACGTAGCTGCTCGGCCGAGTCGGCTGAGCTCGAACTTGGGTTCAACACCGGCGAGCGTCTCGAGCACACGACGGGCGGTGCGCAGGCGCGTCGGTCGGCCGGCGAGGGCGTTGTACATGGTGCTCTCCGCCACTCGGGCGGATACCGCTAGGGAGTGGGGCGTGAAACCGCGCACGAGCATCGCCTCTCGCAGGGTGCCCGCGACGAACGCCTGACGCTCCCCGTCCCAGATCCACTGGCGGCGTGAGTCGGGATTCGCCGCGACGGTGGGGGAGGACGTCGTCGACGACAGCGGACGTTGCATGTCGAGGGACAGCTGAGTTTCGTGCATGGGAATGACGGCGTCTTCAGCGTAGTGGGAAAGCGCTCACGCAGCGCTTACATTTTCGAGGTGCCATGTAGCCGAGTTCACATGCTGTAGAAGTCCGGCCGCCGCGTCATTTCGGTGGATTACCGGGCGGTCAATCGCAGCTGCGGCAGCTCCTCCTCCGTTGGACGGTCGAGGTTGGGCGCGTCCCGGTGGTTCGACAAGCAATGCTGCGCGACTGGCCGCAGCATCCGGTCATTGATTCGATAGACGGCATCGACCCAGAGGATGGTCGAGGAGGGGTCGCTCGAGCCGCCACGGTGCAGCGCGGAGTGCCAGTGGCGAAGCGCGCGGAGTGCCACCACCACGCCTTCGTGCTTGTACCAGCAGCTGGGGAAGCGTTCCGAGAGAGCGAATGCGCGCGCCATCCAATTGACCCAGTCCAGGAGCGACGCGAACTCCTCGCTCGACTGCTCGTTCTCGGGAGTGCCGCTGCTGACGTCCGTCGGGGATACCGCGGCGTGCTGAGGGTCGTCCAGACGGGTCCGTAGCTCGGCGACCTCTCCGGCGACGGACGCAAGGCCGACGTCGAGCTGTGCCGCCCATTTGGTGAGCGCCGCGATGCGGCCGGCTGTGCTGGTGCTTTTGGGCCTCACGGCGCGAGCCCCGGACCGATGGCGGGCCCGAGCGCCTCTGCCTCGAGAAGCGCGTGGTAGGGGTCGAGCAGGGCCATCGCGGCCTCGAAGTGGCCCGGGTTGATGCCTCGGGATAGAGGCGCCTGGTCGGCGCAGTCGGGGCGCGCGCCGCCGATGTCGCTGATGAGCTGCTCCAGCCGGTGCTCGGTCGCGTCGGTCTCGCGCAGCCACTGGTCGAGCCCCGCGCCCGGGCTTTGCTCGGACCAACGATCGAGCTCCAGCGCAGCGTCGAGCCGGGTTGCGTGCTCGCCCGGTTCGGGAGCGCCGAGGTCCGCAAGGGCGGCGCGCTGGGCTTCCGTCGCGGGCGCAAAAACGTCGAGCGCCGACGGCCTGTGTTCTCGCTCGGCCTCGCGATACCGCTCCGGGTAGTCGAGCGCCGACTCCTTCTGCAGCGAGCGTTCCCACGAATGCACGATCCGCTCGTCGGTGGGCTGCGTTGGTGCCGGGGCATGGCTGACGCCGAGGCGGTCACGCTCCGGCGGGTGGGCAACGGCGTAGTAGTGGGTGGCCTCGGTGCCGCGCGACATCGCCGTGTACGTCCACTCCCGGGTGGCACCGTCCGAACTCACAACCAGAGCAACCTCGGCGGTCATCCCCTGGGCTTTATGCACGGTCATCGCGTAGCCGCGGTCGATCGCGTCGTACCGCGTGGTGTCGATGACCACCTGGCGATGATCCCCGCGCTCCAGCGTGAGCGTCTGCCGCTCGACGTCCACCGCGATGACCGCGGCGCGGGTGCCGTTGCTCACGCCGTTGGCGCGGTCGTTGGTCAGGCAGAGGACCCGGTCGCCGGCCTGGTATTCCTTGCCGTCCACGGTCAGCGCGGGTCCGTGCACACGCCCGGCCTCGACCGCCCGGGCCCGGGCGAGCTCGTTGAGGGCCGCAACCTCGTCGCGGCGCTGGGCCAGCATCACCGTGTCGACGCCCCTGTCCTCGAGCCTCGCATGCTCGGCGATCACCTCGGCGCGCCGCTCGGGCAGTGACTCGGCGACGTGGATGCGGCCGTGGCTCAGATACAGCTCGTAGGCGGCGCGGGCCTCGCCGTCGCGCACCAGCTGGAGGGCCGCTCGCTCCCAGGGCTCCTTCTGGCGCACGTTCTCGGTGACCAGCACCCTGCCGATGTGCTCGCCCAGGATGCGTATGGGTGCCCCCGCGCCGATGGGTTGGAGCTGCGCGGGGTCGCCGACCACGACCAGCTTGGCGTTGTCCCGTGCCGAGAGTGAGACCAGCTCGGCAAGCTCGCGGTCGCCGATCATGCCCGCCTCGTCGACCACGAGCACGCCGCCGGGTGGCAGATGGTCGACCTGCAGCTCGTTGAGCATGCCGGTGACCGTCCACGTGGGGATGGCCGCGCCCGTCTCGAGCACGTCCGCGGCACGGCCAGCGAGCGCGCAGCCGACAACCTGGATGCCGGTGGCCTCGAACGCCTCCCGGCAAACGTCGAGGGCGAAGGTCTTGCCCACCCCGGCAGCGCCCTCGACGACGACGCCGCCGGTCGGGCTCTGGCAGACGGTCCTGACCATGAGCTGCTGGTCCGTGGTCAGCGTGGACCGCGCGGCGATGGCTGCCTCGACCTCACGAGTGTCGGCGACACCGACGCACGCTGCCGCGCGCTGCCGCGCGGCGGCGATCATGCCTCGCTCGATCGCGAGCATCTCCGGCGTGGTGTAGCGCAGCTCGTGACCGGTGTCGACCCATCGGGTGATCGCGTCGACGTCGTGTTCTCCCTCGAGCCGGTGCGGGACCAGCGGTTGCACCGCCTCACGGTCGGCGAGGATCGAGTCGGCGGTGGCTTCGAGCTGGGCCCGGCTCATCCCCAGCGGCGCGTGCGCGGCGACGGTGCGGATGACATCGCGACGGGTGAAGGTCGCGTACTGGGCGGTGAGCCCACGCTCGCCGAGTAGCTCGGCGCTGTGCTCCACATCGAGCCGGCGCGGCTGCAATGCCGCGGGCTCGCGTCCTAGCAGAGTCTGGATGTTTGTGGCATCGAGCCCGACGCCCGAAGCGCGCTCTCTCCATTGGGCGAAGAGGTTCTCGGTGGGCGCGGCCTCGTGCTTGCTCTCGCGCGTCGACACCACCGCGAGCTTGTGTCCGTACGGGGATTCGATGCCGAGCTGGCGCTCGAGCGCCTCGATCTGCTGGGTGCGCCTCGAGAACTCGCGGCGCTGCACATCGGTGACGCCGACGATGGAGAAGCAGCCCTTGCCGTCCACCACAGTCGAGATGCCCAGCTCGCGCACCAGGCGGTCGCGCCACTCCGCTTGAGCGATGGCACCGGCAGCCGCTGCGTACTGATACAGGGCCTCGCTGTACAGCTGGCTCCAGCTCCCATCAGGTCGCTGGACCCACGTCGGCACGGTGATGTGCGTGTGCAGCTGCGGGTCGACAGTGATCCTACCGGTGCTCGGGTCGGTGACCGGACGAGCCGTGCGATGCACGAACTCGGGCATGACCAGCTTGGCGCGCACTGCCTCTGTCGTCCTGGTCTTCGCATGGTACTGGCGGGCCCAACCGGCGTTGGCCTGGAGATAGTCGGCGGCTGCCTGGACTCCCTCGCCATGGATTCGCAGGATCGTTGCCCGCGTGCGCTCGTCGCCGAGCGCGTACAGGATGCTCACGTCCTTCGGTGCGGACACCGCGACGTCGAAGGCGACGACCGACTGCGTCCGCCAGTGTTTGCCGAGGTCCTCACCGGTGCGTGGATGTGTGCCGGCGAGCACCGCTGCGAAGTCGGTATCGATCACCTCGCCGCGCAGCCCGAGCGCCTCGGCACCGGCGCCGTTCCAATGCCCCGGCGACTCACCGCGTGCGGTGTAGTACTCGAGTTGCTGGTGAGCGATGGCTTCGCGAAGATACCGAACCGCCTGCTCGACGCTGGTGAGCTTGCCGATCGAGATCACCGCGAGAACCCGTGTTGCACGAGTTCCAGCGTAGGGGCGAAATGCTCACAGAGCGCCTACATTTTCGCAGTTCCACACCGGTCGCCACCGCAGGTGTAATTGTCTGTGCGTGATGGTGGGTGTTGGCGATGGTGCAGAGGCGTTGGCGATGGTGCAGAGACGTTGAAGCTGGTGACGGCAGTGACGGCGGTAGTGGCTGTGTTCGGCGGTAGTGTGGTGGCCGCTGGGGATCGCAATCGGTGAAGCGCGGCAACTAATGAGAGGAAGCAACTCGAGTCGGCGGAGGCTGCTGCCGTTTGCGAAAATTCGCTAGGCCTGTGGTTCGAGTTGCTGCACCCCGAAGATCAGTATTTCCCACGAAGTGCCCTGGTCGGCGGTGAGCTTCAGGGATATCGGAACCCCGGGCGTTGCACCCTGCCCAGATCCGCCAGACCCAGGCGCATCGCAGACAGAACTCTGCGTTGACCCCGGTGGCCCGTCGATCGTCAGCAATCCGGGACCGGAGCAGGACGTTTCGATCTCGTAATACGGCATGGTTGGTGTGAAGTTCGGCAGCGTCGCCGAGCCTTCGCCGTGCGTCAACGGGATTAGCACCGTCGCTCCGGCCGGAACCTTGAAACAGCACCCAAGGCCTGGAGACGGCTTCGGCGGGGCCATCTGAAATGGTCGCCGAATCGCGGAGTGGGCGTCCTGCACGACGAGCAGCTCCCACATCGTCGAGGGGGCCGCCTGCACGAAGAGGGAAACACCCCTGCCATTCACCTGATTCGGCGGCACCATCAGCCCGATAAGCCCGGGAGAGTCGCAATCCTCAGACGTAAACAGCGCTGACCCAACTGACGAGTGGATGCTGATGGGGCCGCTTCCGAGACACGCAAACTGAATCCAGTACGGCGCGGCCGGGGTGAAGGTCGGAAGCGAGGCGACACCTGTGCCGTACGTGTCCCAGAGCACGATCGAGGAGAGTTCGTTCTCGGGCACGACTGGACTCAAGGTCGGGAAGCTCGTCGAAACATCACCTACAGCGGCGGCGATCGCCCATCGCGTCGATTTGGCGGCCACGATGGTCAACGTCAGCAGTGCCCCCGTCCCGGGAGAATCGGCCACGTACGTTCGCGGCGTGGTCGTCGAATTGGAGCACCTCACCATGCTCGCCCCCGACTCAGTGGCCGCCAGAGTGGCGTCGCCCTTTGCCTGGATCTTGAGAACGGCGCCACCATCGCAGTCGAACGCCACGTAGAGCAGCCTTCCGCTGCTGACGACGGTTGGCAGCACAGCCGTACCGGCTCCCCGCGTGACCGGAATCACAATCCGTGCGGACGTCGGAAACCCGGAGGTTGTTACGGTGGGAGTCGCCGGCAGCGGAGCGTGGGTTGCGGGTGGCCCTGGGCGCAAATGACTACCGAGCTCGATCCCAAAGGTTGCGATGCCTGCCGCGACGACGGCGACGCCGACGATACCGGCAAGCAAACTGAGGCCCTTACGCCGAGGGCGCTCGATCTTCGGATCGAAGTTCACCAGCCAAGGTGGCGGATTTTCTGCCTCGAGACGCTCGTATTCCGATCGAAGCTTACTATCCAGGCGTGGCTCAAGGTCAATCATCTTTGAGTTCCTTTCGCAGGGCGGCAAGCCCGCGCTCGAGATGGGTCCGAACGGTTCCGGGGCGACACCCCATGAGAACGGCACACTCCTCCACGGAGTAGCCGTGCCGATAGTTGAGCGTGATCGCGGCGCGCTGCCGGTTTGAGAGACTTCGGTAGGCGCGGCTGATGTCGATGCTCTCGGCGCCGGTTCCGCCGCCGCGCGGCGACTCCGTCCCTTCGGTCAATCCCAGATGGGGCCAGCCCCGAGAGCGCAGGAAACGGCGGCGATTGATGCAGTAGTTGACGCATACGCGCGTCAGCCACGCAGCCGGCCGATCCATCTCGGACACGGCGTCCCATAGATGCCACGCTTTGAGCAGAGTCTCCTGGACGGCATCCTCGGCCTCGCCGGCGTCAGCGAGGATCGACATCGCAAGGCTGTAGAGCCGTCTTGCCTCGGGTGCCACGACCGATTCGTACGGCCGCACGGTCGCGTCCCCCCTCGCCGGTGTCAGGCTTGGCAATGCGATCACACCATTCCTAACACCCGCCGAGCTCGCTTTGCGGACATCCGTGCTGCCGATGGCGGTCATGGGTTGCTTCGCCTGCGTCGGGGCATCACCTTGCTGCCGGGACATCCCATGGGCGCGCATCTCGAGCCTTCCTCCGGTCGATGGCCGATGCCTTCGCTTAGCGGCTCAAGAACCAAGCCGATACTGGTAGGCCGTCCGTCACCTGTGGTCTGTCCCGTCCTCGGTCACATTGGAGACTTGGCCAGCAACCGGCCCAAGATTACAGCTAGCCCGAAAGAGCCCTGCGGATGACGGGTGTTCGAAGGTGCGGTTGGGGAGCCCTGCGCGCACAATATTGGCCATGACTTGGAGCTTGGGCCGGAAGGGTCCCGGGCGGTGGGCGGTCCGAGGCGGGCTATTGGCAATCGCAGTTCTCACTCTTGCGAGCGGAGGACAGGTTGCTGTCGCAGCTACTACCCCTCCGCCTCGCTCGGCGGCTGAGGACCGCGGCACCGTCCACCTCACTGAACCGGAGGGTCTGCTGCAGGAAGCCGCGCTTCACGACATCCGGGTACTCCGATCGGCTTTGATCTTCAAGCCGTTTCTGCCCTCGAACCTTGTCTTGCCTGCTGGTGATCTCTACAACCGGGTGACTTGGAGCTCTGCGCCAGTCAATGGATTCGGGATCTTCATCAGTGCGCAATCGGGCCTAGCCGGAAGTCGCGCCATCCACATGGATGAGTCCTTGGAGTCTTCCGCGGACCTCCTTGATCCCAGCTTCCCGATGAATGCTTTCAAATCGATCCTCCGGCCAGTCACGCTGTCTAATGGGATTTGGCTTGAGATGCAGCAACAGCACGCACCCTGGCGTGGCGAGTGGATCCTCATGCGCCTTGACGGCAACGTAGCGATCGAGATCGATGGTCTGAGTTCCAAGCAGTTGCTTGAGCAGTTCGCGGTGAGTCTTGTCCGTTCGGCCTAACGGCCTCGGTGATCGATGGGTGGTGGGGATGTATCGCACGAGTACCTTCGGCCTCAGGCGGGCGATTACGCCGTAGTTGGTCCGCGGTGACACCCTCCCAGACACCTCACCGGGCGAACGTCTTCGGACGCTTGCGAACGCGCTCGCTCTAAGCGCTGGACACAGTGACTCTTGCGGCCTATGGCAGACACCTCTGAATGCACGACGCGCGGTCTCAAGAACCGCGGGGCCTAAAGAACGAGGTCGTGCAGCCGCAGCGTGTCGACTCAATGCCGATGGACCAGCTACCTCTCGGATCACCAAAGCAGTGTGCCGGGCAACAGGACGGCCGCGTGGCGAGATACCTATCCCTCTCCAGGCTCAGAGGTGTGGACGGCGACTGATCGGAACCCGGGGCATGCCCGTCCCGGGAATCCCGGCATCTCCCAATTGGTGTCCAGAGCGATGGCCTTATGAAAACCTGACGTCAGGGAGACCAGGACGTTCTCGATCTTGTAACCCACGCAACCCTCTGCAGAAATGGCATACGTTCCCGCTGGAAGCGCGATATTCAATGCAGTGGCAGCGCCAGACCAATCTTTGTGGGCGACATCGGGTCCGTTCACGGTGTTGCTTCCAGTTGAGGTACGGATCGCGAAGACCCGGCAGCCGTCAGCGTCAGCAGGGCAATATGGAACCTCGACCGCCGCGCCGGTCCAACCAGGTTCCCCTGGTCCTGGCACGAGCGTGGTGAGAGCGACCACCACGCCCCCGACCAGGGCGCAGGCAGCGATGGCTAAGCCAGCGATGGCAAACCCATGGTGCTCGCGCCTCATCCGCCGTCCTCGCTGGTTCCACGCTGATGTGCTGCCGGACGCGGTGTCCTGGAGGCGTCGTCAGTCACGGGGAACAGGGTACCCATGGCGCTAACGAGCCGGGCCGTCGCAACGCGTTTGACACCCACCTGACACCGTACGCAACGAACGGGAGCGATTCTCGGCGGACGCGACCTCAATGCGTCCTTGAGGTTCGGACATGACACGGCCACAGAGAGCCCGCCTGAATAAACGCTACCCGCGCTCAAGAATCGCCAGGCAGTCACCTCGCGGGGCCGGCGAGGTTGACCTGGCTTTGGACTAGACGTCTCGGTGCTCGAGGACAAACGTCTGAGCGTCAAACGTCGCATCGAACGCGATCTCGGTCATTTCGAGCACGAGAAAGGGTGCTCCGGCGGTCCTCGCCTCTGAGCTGAGTAGCACACCCTGTTCGGCGTCGAGCGCGAGAAGGTACTCGTCCGCGCCCAGCCCCAGGGGATGCAAGGATCTCGACATCAGACGGAAGTCCTCCGCGGTTGTCGGTGTCCGAGGTGATCCAAGGAGGTGGATAACGTCTCGGTCAAGCACGCTGGCCCGCGAGAGCTCCTCCAACTTCAACGCGCGAGGCAGCAACGCCGTCTGTAGCAAGCCTTCGGATGGTCCCACTCCGTGGTGATAATTGGTTCGGCCCTCGTTGCTTCGCGCTCCACGCGACGTTGACCAACTCCACCAATCATCGCCGCGGAACACCACAGTCAAGCGCTCACTCCCGACCATGAACTCCGCACGCTTGAGGTCGGGCTTCTCGATCCACAGCGACCAACGCTCCTCGCTCTCGGTAGGCCCTGGCACCTCGGAAGAGAACTGTGCCCTGACGGTGGTAACGCGGGCACCGGCTGGAGGGGTGCTGCCGCGCTCAAAGGCTTCGGTGAGGCGAGCGTGGTGTCGCCACTCCGTACCACTGGCCCGGAGCGTGTGCCAACTTCCTGCGATACCCAGTATTGGCTCGCTCCTCTCGTCCATCTTCCACATTCCGTAAAGATGATCGTTCTTGTGCGCTCGTGTGCGCTGACTTGCGACTGCGATTCTCAACCAGATCGAACACCTACGCCACGCCGGCTACCGAGGAACTCAGTAGCATCGCACCGACCGCCACGATCAGAGCTCAGGGGATGACTTGAGCAGCCGCCGACGTCCCCCAAGTCCGTTGTTGACACCCTATTTGACACCGCATGGCGCGGTCACTCCCGGGTGCCGGCGGACGGAATCCCTATGCGCCCGCATATGGTTGAATACGGGACGGCCATCAACGAGTACCGCCGGACGCGCCGAGGACGAACTTGAAAACCGGCTTGTGGCTAACGGTTTCGCGGTCCGATTATCACCGGTCGGACAAGGAGGAGATGACAGCTCCGAGGAATGCATCCTTGGCTCTCCAGTACGCCTCGGGTCCGTCGGGAGCAGCGTTAAGTTTGCAATCGTCGTACCCGCGAAGCAGGGCAGCATCGGACCGCAAACGATCTCGGAGTGCGAGCAGGAAGTCGCTTTCAGAGTCAACCTGTGTGAGCTGTATGCCGAGGGGCAGCTCGTATCCGTCACAGGCGAAGCTGGCGAACGTCTCGGTCCAGTTCTCAGGCTGGGCTACCCGACATGTGCGACGGAGCACCTCAACCACGTAAGTGAAATCGGGTGCCGCCACCCTGATGTTGAGATCCACATCTCCCTTCGTGTGTCCGAAGGGCATCGCCGTGGCCCCGATGTGGTGGATCTCGACGCCCGGAAGAAGACTGGAGTAGACGCGCAGAAATCGCTCGAACATGCGGTCGGCGGCTTCGGCAAACTCGCTGATGTCACGTAGCTCTACTGCGTTAGGCAACGCCACTGGACCCTCTTCCGTCTACGAATTCGAGAGAAACGACAATGACGGTTGCGGGCTTGCTTCTCAACCGCTCCTCACACCGTGCGGCGTGATTGCGCCGGGTGATCGACGGCCGAACGATGGCTAACTCTCCTGGCACGCCACGAGCACACGGATCGTCGCGCCGACCGTCAGGGTAACAGGCCCACTCGACGGGCAATCCACATTGCCGCTGTCATACACCGGGCTGCGGCCGGTGATCGCGTAGGTGCCAATCGGAACGCGGACCAAGAAGACGCCGTCGGATCCGGCCGTAGCGGTGAATATCGTTCCGTCCGAGTCCCGGAGTGTGATGGATCCTTTGAGAGGACGCGGCGTTCCAGGGGGAGGCCCGCCGACTGCCTCAAGCCTGCCTTGGACGACACCGGTCTCCACGGTGGGGGCGGCCCCGCAACTCGTCGAGGCCAGGAAGAACGCGAGCACTGCGAATGGCCTACACACTGCTATCGAGCGCATCCCACGGTCAGGATAGCGCGGCAATCCGGCCCTGTAAGCCTGTGGTCACACCACCCGATTCGACCCGCCACCAGGCTCCAGCAAGCACCTCCACGAAGCCGAAAGAGCTGCTGTTGGGGAAGGATGGAGGTACTCGACTTGACTCGCGATCTCAGCCCGATCTCAGAGCCCGTGAGCCGCACATTGACATCGCAGACGTCATAGGTTCGATCCCTATTGCGCCCACCATTCACTCCTCCTACATGCCCGGCAGCCTATTCGACGTAAACGTTAAGCAGGTCAGCGAGCACGACCTCAACGTAAGGCTTGACGGTCCTCGCTTCGGTGCGGCCCGTGCTCATGTGAGCCGAGATTGATGCTCGGACTGACGTCGCGCGCGCCAGCGATGCCATGGCAGCTTCGATCACCTCGACGGTCCGCTCTGGGGCCTCGCGAGCGTTCTTGGGTACGCGACGCTGAAGCATGATGTAACGGACCTTCTGCTTCTGGGTAAAGCCGTGGTCGGGATCTGGTTTTAGGCCGGCCGCCGTCAGCGCATGGTCCGGGGCATAGTAATCGAGTACCTCGCGGAGAACCTCGCGAAGTTCGTTCGCAACCCCGCGGTATGAGACGCGCCCTGGATCGTCGAGGTCGATCAGCACCTGCTCGTAGCTCGCTGCTGCGGCGGGAAGGATCTGGTCGAGCGCATGGAGGATCCGGGCGTCGATTTCCGTGCGGGCCGCCTGCGCGTGGGCATCCTCGCGGGGCGATACGGCGCCCGCACGCATCACGCGGGCGATATCGAGTTCACGAAGCGCTTCACGCACCTTGCGGCCGCTTGCCATATATGCCTTGCGAGTTCTGACGCCGGTGGCGAGACGCAGCGCAGCTTCCATCTCGCCATCCACCCCCTCGAGCTCAGAGTCATTGAACCCACTCCGAGCCAGCTCAGGGCGCACGATCCGCGTGTACTGCTCCACCATCTCTCGTGCTAGCGAGTGCAGTGCTCTGCTGCTGATCGACTGGCCCTTCGTGCGCTTGACCTCCCGATCGAGTTGACCGACGAGGTTCATGAGCGCCTGCCAGCTCTCGTCACTCGGAGAGGGCACGGTGCGCTAACGCTTCTTGGTCGCTAGCTTGCGGGGAGCTGCCCTCTTTTGGGTTGTGGTCCTCGTGGTGGGCTTCTTGGCGGCCGTCCTCGCCGTCGCGGCCTTCTTGGCGCGTCGGGGCCGGGGGGCTGGCTGCTCCGACGCTGGCAGAACGTGGGCGATGAGGTTGTGACCCACCGCCGTGAGCTTGTACTCGCCGCGCCCGGTGGACTCGAAGTAACCAGCGGCCGACGCGTTGCCGAGGGTGTACTGGATCGCTCCGGGGAGTGGGAAGTTCGCCTGCTTGAAGTACTTCCGCAAATCGCCGGTCGCGACGGTCTCTTTGCGCTCGCCGTCATCCGCCATCTCGCTCAGGTAATACGCGACGAGGGCCGCCATCTCGATTGCAGAGCGGGGTCGCTTCTGCTCCGTGAGGGCGCGGACGTCCGCCGGGCGATGTTCCGGGAGGGGGGGTGCAGAGGGGCGCCCCGCGTCGAGTGCTGGAGATGTCTGAGTGGCGACGCTACGTCGGGGGAGTTGAATATCGAGTCGTCGGACTGCGTAATCGATCGCGCTGATGCGGGCCTCGGGTGACAAGGGCCCCAGTGCTGCGAGCAATGCCCTGATTGCTTCGAGCTCCTGGTCGATCTCACTCGGCGGGTTGGCCATGCGCGCAATGTTACCGAGCGGGTGCCATTCGCACGCGTCCGATACGGGTACCCGAGGAGGTAGCAGCCCTCCGGCGCGGGGCCCAAGTTGAGTCATTCGTAGCCCTGGTAAGCGTCGCCGTAACCCCAATGACTGGTCGGATAGGAACCCATCGACGTTGGTTTCGATGGTCTTGGCTCGCTGTCGGGGGCAATGCCCCGCGAGTACCTACGGATGTCGGGGCGCGCGCCTGGGCGCCGAGGTGTCTGGCCAAAGGGCGCCGGCCGGTGGGTCACGACCCGCCGCAGCGCCCACAGGTCGGGCACCGGCCTGGCTCACCAACACCGCGAAGTCGGAGCCGCGTTCTGCCCGCTCGACCTGACACGACGCGCCCCAGCCGCCTGTGAGCAAAATCCAGCTTGTCGAAGGAACTGCTGTTCCGGTGGATGGAGGTGCCAGAAGCGATTCCCTGAGCATTGCTCGCACTCATCGCCGCCAGTCGGACATTGACATCGCAGAGGTCATAGGTTCGATCCCTATTGCGCCCACCACCGGCATTTCGAATACAAACCAGCCGGTTCCAGTGGTACGCCGGCTGCCTTGAGAAAAACCTAGGATGTTGCTGTCCGAGGGAGTCTGTGTCCCTGGGATACGGGTCGACGCCCTTAGGCCCTTGGCTTGACGGCGGCCAGTTGTCCCGCGACGATCTTTGCGCCCGCTTCGAGTTCCACGTTTGAGCACGCCGGTTGCTCGCAGACGAGATTGAAGACAACCGACCCGTCCAGTACGACGATTCCGCTCAGTGACGAACCGCCGCTGTCCAGCCGGACAATCACTGCGGCATCGTCAATGGCGGGCATGTCCGTCACCGTCCAAGATGACGAGACACGATCCTTCGTCGCGTCGAACACGCCGCGAGCGGTCACTGGATCCCGGCCCTGACTGACCTGCAATGTAATGGACGTCTCTGGCGTATAGCCGCCGAAATAGCACTCTGCGGAGGTGAGTCGACCAGTGCTGAGTGCGACCCCCGCCATTGTCGACGCCTCCTGCTGGGTCATCAGGGCGCATGGGTCGATCGCAACGAGAGCTGCCGTCGCTGACGAAGCGTCGTGTCCGGCTGTCGGTTTCAGAGAGATCCCGCCGACTGGGGCGGCCCCGCCACACGCGATCAGAGCGATCGCGACGAACCCCGCCGCGGCGAGCATGCGCCCGCTCGGCGTTCGACGGACACCGCGCCCCGCGAACGAGTGTCGAAGTATCACGGATGAACCCTCGCACGAGGGCAGCGGACGCGACGTCGCGAATGGGTGCGTGATCGGTCACGCATCTGCCGACCGCCGCAGGGCTGCGCGCCTCCCGGCCGAACGATCGCGGCTTGGACGCCAGTATATGCAGCCCTCCTACGTGTTATTGCCGGAAGTGGCTATAACATGACAGAGAACCCACATTGTCCGCGTGAATGACGAACAGCTGTTTGGTATAATGTGTCAATGGAAGCGTTCGCAATACCGGATGCGAGAGACCGTCTGCATGACGCCGTGAAAGGACTCGTCGACGAGTCCATCGACGATGTCTCGACCCACGCTCTGGGCGCGGATTTGATCGACATCCGGCGGGCGATCGATCGGCTCGAAGCGGAGTTCATCCGCCGCTTGCAGCGCTTTCATCACGCTCGCGGAGCGCTCGCCGATGGCGCGGTGAGCACGGTGTCCTGGCTGCGAGCTCACTGTGGGATGACGGCGAAGGCGGCCGCATATCGCGTGCACCTGGCACGGACGCTGGGCGAGCTGCCGGCGACGCTCGACAGCGCCCGTGCCGGTCGCGCGTCCTTCAGCAACGTCACGATGATCGCCCACCTTGCCGAGGATGTCGGCGTGGAGCGGGTGGTGCCGCTCGAGAGCATCCTGGTGGGAGCGGCGGAGACGCTCGAGCCCGGTGCCATGCGCACCTTGACCCAGGC
>PLZA01000061.1 GCA_003153505.1 Candidatus Dormiibacterota bacterium | reverse complement strand
CCACGAGCTGCCAACGCAGCCCCAGTACACTCCATCGGCGGCGCAGGAAACCCCACACGCGGCCGGGGATCGCGGCCATAGTCCTCAGGCTACCTCTGCGGTGATCTTGTATCCGACCCCGCGAATGGTGACGATGGCGGCATTCGCGTGTGCTGCGTGCAGCTTTTCGCGCAGCCGGAAGACATGGACATCGACCGTACGCTCGAGCGCCGGCGAGTGGTCGCCGGTATACAGCTGATCGACGAGCTGACCCCGTGTCAGAACCCACTCGGGCCGCTCCAGCATCGCGGCAAGCAACCCAAACTCCACGTGGGTCAGCGCGACGCGCCGCCCGTCGATGACGACGTCGTGGCGAGTGGGTGAGAGCTCGACATTGCCGAGCCGGATGACTGACGGTGGTCGCGGTCCGATCTCCGAGCGGCGCAGGAGCGCGTCGACGCGCGCCAGGAGTTCGCGGGGGCTGAATGGCTTCACCAGGTAGTCGTCCGCCCCGACGCGGAGCCCGTCGACCCGGTCAGGCTCATCCGCCCGCGCGCTGAGGAACAGGATCGGCACGATCGATCCGGAGCGCCGGATTTCAGTGCAGATCTCGAAGCCGTCCTTCCCCGGCAGCATGACGTCCAGAATCAGGCAGCGTGGCAGGGTCTGGCGGACGACGGCCAGTGCCTCGGTGCCCGAACGGCAGACGACGACTCGATATCCGGCGCTTTCGAGGTAGGCGCGAACGACGTCGCAGGTGGTCTGATCGTCCTCCACCACCAGGACCGGAGCTGCCAGTGAGGCTGGTCGCGGCTCGATCATTGCGTCCTCCGTCGAGGTCGCGCCGCCGCCTCCGGCCGTAGTGTTGATGGTCACTGCTCCCCATTCTGCGAAAGTCGCCGAGAAACCGGGCGGCGCGATGCCGCCCGGTTTCGAGTCACGACCATTCCCCGAATCCGGGTTCGTCGACGCTGAGGCTTAGCCGATCGCCAGACCCGTAGCCGAAGCCGGAAGTCCATTGGCTGCTGCCTCGTTGACCACACCCAGATCGCCGGAGGAAGAAACCGGTGCCGACGCAATCTCGGTCGTGGTCAAGACGAAGAACCAGCCACCCCCGAGGACCTCGTCGATCGGATGGACACCCACTGTGGCCGCTATATCCGACCGCAGGGTGAGCCGCCCACCGGGGCCGATGTTGTACGAGGAGACCGTGCCGGAACCGGCATTCGCCAGGTAGGCGCGCGTGCCCGCGCCGTTGACAACCAGCCAGCACGCAGCTGCCTGGGATTCACCAACCTCGCTGATGGGATGCAATACCCCCACGGCGCCAACCCGATATGAGGTCGCCGCACTGGCGCCTCCCGCACCGCCGCCGGCGTCGGAGACGATTGCCTGGCCGCCCGCACTGAACCCGAAGCCGTACGGGGCGGTTCCCGTCGAGACGGTATGCCGCAGCCCGGTCAGCCGGCCGGCCGAGCTCACGTTGAAGGTGTCAATGCTGCTGCTCACCTTCTCGGTGACGATGACGTGCGCTCCCGAAGGAGTGAACCCGATCTGGACCGGCGTGGCTGCCTCCGATGACAGCGCGACCGGCACGTGCGAGGACGGAATCAGCGCGTGGCCGGTCAGGAGAAGCGAGCCAACCGTGTTACTGCCCTGGTTGAGCACGACGACCCAGCGCCCGTGCGCGGCGACACTCACCGGGTCGGAGCCACCAGACGGCGCCGCGTCGACGAGCGAGAGGGTCCCATTGGAGAGGATCCGGAAGTACGAGACGGTGTTGGACGCGGCGTTGACGACCAGCAGCGCATGCCCATCGTCGGCGAGCGTCACCGCCCCTTGTGACCCGAGACCCGCGCCGGTGCCGTCGCCGCCGGTCGGAAAGCTGCCAATCGAGGCCAGGGTGCCGCCGCCGGTCACCCAGAAGGCGAGCACCGAGTTGCCGCCGTCGACTGAGGTCTGGTTGCTCTCCGTGTAGACGTATGAGCCGCCCGGCCCCGCCTGGGCGGCGCCGCTGGCGCCGGCCCCGGTCGCCGCGGTCACCGAGATGGCCCCCGCCAGCAACGAGCTCGCCAGCCCGATGCCCAGGTTCTTGATAGAGTGGTCTGCCATGGATACGCGCCTCCTGGTGCGTGGCTCGGTGGGAGCCATCTGTGGACACTGGCACCAGGGTCAGGCACGAACATTTCGCTGGTGTTTCGATCGACCCTCTCAGCGGACCGGCGATCGAACAGCGCCACGGCGACCAGCCCCGGACAGATAAACGCCGAGCCGTTCCTGCATCCCCACATGGAGCCGAGCTAACTCCCCTGGCGGGGGCAACACGGCTATGACCCGCTGCCGGCGAGAATGGTCCGACGGGGGTTGTGCCACCGTCCACCGGGGCCGAGAAGAGCATCAGCTTGTTTGGGTCCCCACCCACCTGGCTTGTACGCAACTGCACGACGATGCCGCTTGAGAATCGGATCAACCACCGTCCACGCCGCCTCAACAGCGGCCTCGCTGGTGAAGAGGGTGTCGTCGCCTGCCATTGCGTCTCCGAGGAGGCGATCGTACGGAGATTCAGCACCACGCTGCTCTTCCAGCAAGGAAAACTCTCGCTGGACGCCCGAGAATTCATCAGCCGCACGCTTCAGGCGAGCAGCGACGGCGATTGCAGGGCCAGGCTCCAGACGAAAGCGGAAATAGTTGGCCTGAATGGACTGACGGGGCGAGTCGGCGAAGAGCCGCTGAGGTGGTGCCCTCAGCTCGACGACCACTTCGGTCGCGGTCACCGCCAGACGCTTGCCCGCCCTGATGTACCAGGGAACGCCATCCCAGCGCCACGAGTCGATGTGGATTCGAGCAGCACAGTACGTCTCGACGTCAGTTCCTACCGCGACACCGTCCTCATTCACGTACCCGATGTATTGGCCGCGCACGACGTCGTCCCGCGTCAAGGAGCGCATCGACCGAAAGACTTTGACCTTCTCGCTGCGCTGGTCTTCGGCTGCGATGCTCGCTGGTGCGTCCATCGCCAGCAGCGCCACGACCTGGAAGAGATGGTTCTCCACCACATCGCGCAGGCAGCCGGTCGCATCATAGAAGGCTCCTCGCCCCCGGACGCCGAACCGCTCGGCCATCGTGATTTGCACGCTGGCCACGTGATCTCGGTTCCAGATTGGCTCGAGAAAAGTATTGGCAAAACGGAAGTAGAGGATGCTCTCGACCGACTCCTTGCCGAGGAAGTGGTCGATCCGGAAGATCGAGTCCTCAGGAAAGACCGAATGAGCGACTCGGTTCAGCCGCTGCGCCGAGGCGAGGTCGTGTCCGAATGGCTTCTCGACGATGACGCGTGCACCATTGGCCAAGCCAGCTATTCCGAGCTGTTGGATGACATCGGCGAAAAGCGCAGGTGGAATCGCAAGGTAGTGCGCCGCGTGGGCGACCTTTCCAAGAGCAACCTTCAGCCTCGTGAAGGTGTCGCCATCCTTGTAGTCACCGTCGACGTACTCCAAGTTGGACAGGAGCTGGTTGAAAGCACGCCGGTCATCGATACCCCCTGCAGCGTGTTCGATGCTATCCCGGGCGCGGTTGCGCAGCTGCTCGAGATCCCAACCTGAATGGGCAACCCCGACTACCGGAACGTTGAGCACACCACGCTTGGTCATCGAATAAAGAGCCGGAAAGATCTGCTTGTGCGCCAGATCCCCGCTGGCACCGAAGAAGACGAGTGCATCCGAGGTGACGCTGACCCCAGTCTCCCGTACCACGTCAGCTGGCTTTCTCGTTATGCCCACCGAACTGCTTGCGCATAGCGCTGAGGAGACGGTCGGCGTAGTCGGCGTCGCCCCGGGATTCGAAGCGGGCAAACAACGCAGCGCTGATCACGGGCGCAGGCACACCCTCATCGACCGCTGCCAGTGCAGTCCATCGCCCTTCACCGGAGTCCGACACGTGCCCGCTGAAGTCCGCGAGCTCCGAATCGGTGACTAAGGCAGCCGCAGTCAGGTCGAGCAGCCACGACGCGATGACACTCCCGCGACGCCAGACCTCCGCGACTTCGCCGATGTTCAGCTGGTACTTATATGCGTCCGGATCGCGCAGCGGGGTTGTCTCCGCATCCTCCTCCTGATGACGCAGTCCGACGTCAGCGTTCTTGAGAATGTTGAGCCCCTCAGCGTAGGCAGCCATCAGGCCGTACTCAATGCCGTTGTGCACCATCTTCACGAAGTGGCCCGCCCCATTGGGGCCGCAGTGAAGATAGCCATTCTCAGCGTGGCTCGCCGGCCCTTTCCGTCCGAGTGTACGCGGGGCAGACCCAACGCCCGGCGCAATGCTCCGAAAGATGGGGTCCAGGTGGTGGACCACAGCGTCCTCGCCGCCGATCATCAGACAGAAGCCACGTTCGAGCCCGAACACGCCGCCACTGGTTCCGCAGTCCACATAGTGGATGCCGCGCGTGCTGAGCTCCGCGGCACGCTGGATGTCGTCCCGGTAATAGCTGTTCCCGCCGTCGATGATGATGTCCCCAGATTCCAGGTGCGTGGCGAGACCCTGCACCGTGCCACCGGTCACTCCGGCCGGCACCATAAGCCACACGGCCCGTGGTGTCTTGAGCTTGGCGACAAAGTCGGCGATCGACGTCGAGGGCTGGGCGTGCTTACCCGCAGCCTTCGCAACCGCAGACGGATTGACGTCGAAGACCACGCATTCATGGCCGTCTTTGGTGAGACGCTCGACCAGGTTTGCGCCCATCCTCCCCAGTCCGATCATGCCGAGTTGCATCGCCGCCTCCTGTCAACACGCGCTCCTGGACAGTCATGGCGATGCAGCACCGCGTGAGGTATCAGAGCCGTCCCAGAGCTTGATGCCGCCGAGGATCCCGGCGACGTTACCAACGATGGTTACCGAAGGGTCCACGTATCCCTTCAAAGCTTGAGCGTTACCGCCACTGATGTACAAGCGGTCGTAGTTGATGAGCACGTCGAAGTTGTCAATGGCCTCGCGCACGCGCTTACTCCACCTCTTGGGGCCGATCCTCTCCAACGCCGCGTTGCCGAGCTGCTCGTCGTACGTCTCACCCTTGCGAAACGGATGGTGCGCGAGCTCGAGATGCGACGAGAGCTTCCCCTCAACGAGCAACGCCGTACCGACTCCCGTGCCCAGCGTCATGAGGAACTCAACGCCAGAGCCGCTGACGACCTCGAGACCCTGGATGTCAGCATCGTTAGCAACCCGAACCGGGCAACCCAGGCGCGCTTTCACAGCTTTCGCGAGATCGAAGCCCGTCCACGCGGCGAGGAGCTTCTTGCTGCTCGGTGATCCAGGCCCGGATCGCGTGACGAAGTCAGGTGCCGTCAACAGAATCCCGTTCCGGACCACCCCAGGAAACCCGATCGATGCGCGGTCAAACAGAGGAAGCGGCGCGACGAGCGTCGCAAGTATGTCGACAAGTCGCTCGGGCGGGCATGGATACGTTGTCTTGACGCGCACGCGGTCGCTCATGAGTGTGCCGGCTGCGTCGAGTACGGATGCTTTGAGCCCGGTGCCGCCGACATCAATCGCCAGCGTTGCTGGCCGCACCTTGTTTGGCATAACCACTGAGATGCAGCATAGACCGATTGTCGCCACGGTCTCGGCTCCAATGCGTTCGAGGTTTCGTCAGAAACTCGCCGCGGCGCGTGCGGCCATGCTGTCGCTCGTTATTGAGGTCACTGAGGTACAGGCGCTGGCAACGGGAAGTAGCGCTGCCCGCAGGTGACGCACTTGGCTGCAGGCCGCGCTTGTTCAACGATTGCCTTGGCCGCTTTGCGCCTCGGGAAGGTCAGCGGTATGAATCGGTCCCCGCTGCAACCTTCGCAGCGTAGTCGCGGGATGTCTGGCATTCCTCTGGGCATCTGCAAACTCTCACAGTGTCGTTGCACTCGCCGGGTGCCACCACGTGCGTTGACCCATCGGTCTCGCAATCTGCGCGGGTAGTGTCGGGGGGAGCGGGTGGCCCGTCGCCACCCGCTCTTGGGAGGGAGGACGGTTCACCATAAAAACCAACGCGTCGGTTTTATGCATGGTAGCATATCCATATGCCCCGTATCTCGGAAGGCGCGCGCCTTGAACGCCGCCAGCAGCTCGTCGACGCTGCCTGGCGATGTGCCGGTCGTATGGGGTACAGCGAACTGACCGTCGATGACATCTGCGCCGAGGCTGAGGTGAGCAAAGGGGCCTTCTACGGATATTTCTCCTCGAAGCAGGAGTTGCTGATCACGCTTCTCGAGGAGGATGCCGCTGAAGTCGACGAACGCCTTGAGAGCCTCGCTCAGCGCAACATCTCCAATGTCGACCGGCTGCGGAGTTTTGCTCGCGAGATGTGTGAGCGCGGCACCGACCAAGCCCGAGTCCAAGTGCGTTCGGACCTGTGGGCTCTCATCCTCACCGAGCCAGCTATCCGTGAGCGGATGGTGTCAGCGGTCGGACGCCGCAGAGCGATGTTGAGGGGCTGGATCGAGGGGGCCGTTGCCGACGGCGAGATCGCCGACATTCCTGCCAACGCCTTCGCCTCGGTCCTGCTCGCACTCGGCGACGGACTCACCCTGCACGGTTCTCTCGACCCCTCTGGCTTCCGCTGGAACAACATCGCTCGTGTCCTGGCGGCTATCTTTGCCGGACTCAGCGGCGACAAGGAGTGATCTCAACCGCTCGCCGGATCCACATTCCTTCAGACCTTCACCGACGAGCCCTCGACTGGGTACGAGGCACGCAGGGCGGGATCATCGCGATCGCGCTCGTGGTCGGCGCCGGCGGCGGACTCGGGGCGATCCTCTTTCGTGACCTCATCCGCTGGTTCACCCTGCTCTTCACCGGTCACAGCGATTACAGCGCGGCCGGACATGCGATCAATCCCAATCTGCCGTGGCTCGGCATCTACTTCGTCGTTCTCGCGCCCGTTGTCGGGGGTCTCATCTACGGCCCCCTGATCCAGCTCTTTGCTCCTGAAGCTCGAGGCCACGGCGTCCCCGAAGTCATGCTCGCCGTGGCTGATCGGGGCGGGAAGATCCGACCTCAGGTGGCTGTCGTCAAGTCGCTCGCCTCAGCGATCTGCATAGGCGCGGGCGGGTCGGTGGGACGCGAAGGCCCCATCGTGCAGATTGGCTCGGCGCTTGGCTCCTCGCTCGGGCAGGTGCTGCATGTCTCCGAGAGCCGGTTGCGCTTGCTCGTCGCCTGCGGTACGGCCGCCGGTATCTCGGCCACGTTCAACGCGCCGATCGCCGGTGTCTTCTTCGCGCTCGAGCTCATCCTCCAGGACTTCGCCGTGGACTCCTTCGGTGCTGTCGTGCTCGCCTCGGTGACCGCCGACGTCATCGGGCGGGCAGCGTTCGGCAACCAGGCGTTCCTCACCCTGCCCGCGTTCCACATCGTGTCCACCTGGGAGTTCGGCCTCTACGCGATCCTCGGAGTGCTGGGTGGCGTTGCCGGGCTTGCATTCATCCGCATCCTGTACGGGACGGAGGACCTCCTGGATCGCATCTGGCGTGGCCCCGAGTGGCTGCGTCCGGTGACTGGTGGCGTGCTCCTCGGACTCCTGCTGCTGGCGCTCCCCGAGCTGTATGGCGTCGGCTATCCGGTACTCCAAAACGCGGTCGCCGGCCAGATCGTTCTCGGGCTGCTGCTGGTGTTGCTCGTTGGCAAGATGCTCGCCACCAGCCTGACGATCGGTATCGGTGGATCCGGCGGTGTCTTTGCTCCATCACTGTTCATGGGCGCGATGCTGGGTACCGCGTTTGGTCTGGTCGCCAATATGCTGTTCCACGGTGCGGTAGGTCCAGCCGGCGCGTACGGGCTCGCGGGTATGGGAGCCGTGTTCGCCGGTGCAGCAAGGGCGCCGATCACCGCTGTGATGATCATCTTCGAGCTCACGGGTGACTACACGATCATCCTCCCCTTGATGGTGGCCATCGTCGCAGCTGCAGGCCTCAGCAGCCTGCTCTCAAAGGACACCATCTACACGCTCAAGCTGCGCCGGCGTGGGATCGACATCCTTCGATCACGGAGCGCCAACCTCATGCACGAGCTTCGAGTCCGCGATGCCATGCAGCCAGTGCCCGAGCCACTGCTCGCCACTACGCCCCTGGAGGACATGGTTGGCCGGTTCGCGCGGCGTGACGTGACCGCGCTCCCGGTGGTTGATGTCGATGGCGGTTACCGCGGCGTGGTGACCGCCGAGGAGGTTGAAGCCGCGTTGGGTAACGACACGTTCGACATCACCGCGGGCGACCTTGCCAACCTGGCAAGCGCCGTTGCACCAGACGCGCCCCTCGATACCGCGCTCTCACAGTTCGTCCAGCAGGGCACCTCGGCGCTGCCGGTCATGGACCCAGGCGGTTCGACCATCCTTGGATGGCTGACCCATCGCGACATCTTGGTCGCATACCAGATGCGCGTCGAGTCAGACCGAGCCGGCACTCGCAGTCCGCAGTCTTCGGCGGTGAACCCGGAATCCGGGAAAGGAGCACCCCCGTGATCGCCCGGTTGCGCGTCGCCATCCTCGCCTGCGGTATTCGCGACTGACTTGGGCTCTTCGCCGCTGCACGACTGTTCTATAATCTGCACATGCGTGCAGCACCGGGCGACCTCACCGCTGCGGCCACGATCCGGGAGACAGCCATGCGGCTCTTCGCCCGGCGGGGTGCCGCTGCCGTGAGCATTCGCGAGGTAGCCGCCGAGGCGGGGGTCTCACCCTCGCTGGTCATACACCACTACGGATCGAAGGAGGGACTGAGGGAGGCGGTCGACAACCGGGCAATCGCCCTCGTCAACGCCTTCGTCACCGAACTCACGGCCGCTTCCGGTGGGGGGCCGAGCGCGTCCCTGGCGGCAGCGCTCTCCAGCGAGCTCGAACGAGATCCGCTGCTCCCCGCGTACTTGCGACGCCTCCTCATCGACGGCGGCAAGCCCGCCGAGACGCTCTTTCGGAGCCTTTTCGAGGCGGTGCTCTCGGGCTTCGCAACCCTTGAAGCGGCGGGGCTGGTGCGCCCTTCGTCCGACGCCGAAGTCAGAGCCGCCTTCCTGTTGGTCAATGACCTTGCGGTTGTGCTGCTTCGTGACCAGGTGCACGAGGTCCTCGGCATTGATCCTCTCGCGCGCTCGGGGATGGAGCGATGGACCGCTCAGGTGCTTGACGTTTATTCGCGCGGGGTGCTGACGATCGGCGAGGTCTCCTCCACTGAAACGGAAGCGCCTCGGGGGGCCGCGTCATGACGGTTGTGGTGCGCGCGGAGAACCTGACCAAGACCTTTGGGACACACCGTGGCATCATCGGCATTGACGTCAGCGTCGCGGAGGGAGATATCTTCGGGTTCCTTGGCCCGAACGGGTCCGGCAAGTCGACAACGATCCGTCTCCTGACCGGCCTCTCCCATCCGACGTCCGGCACCGCGAAGGTCTTCGGACTCGACCCCATCGCCGACGCTGTCGACATTCATCGACGCGTCGGATATCTTCCAGGGGAACTCGCGCTCCACCCTCGCCTGACCGGGCAGCAGCACGTCGACTTCGCTGCCAAGGTCCGCGGTCTGCAGGACAGAACCTTCCTCCATGAACTGGTGGACCGGTTCCAGGTCGACCTCGAGCGGCCCACTCGCACACTGTCCAAGGGCAATCGGCAGAAGATCGGCATCCTGCTCGCCGTCATGCATCGACCTGAGCTGGTCATCCTCGACGAGCCCACATCGGGACTTGACCCCCTGATGCAGGATGAGTTCGAACGTCTGATGCGTGAACTGGTGAGCACCGGGGCGACCGTCTTCCTCTCTTCCCACGAACTCGACGAAGTGCAGCGGGTCGCGACCCGCGTCGCGATCATCAAGGACGGGCACCTGGTCGTCACCGACACGGTCGAGGCGTTGCGCCGGCGGGCACCGCGGACCATCGAGTTCTCCTTCCCGAGGACCGTCGATCCGAAGCCCTTCGCATCGATCGAGGGCGTTCACGTCGTCGCCGCCAATGGGAAACGGATCACGTTGGCGCTCCGCGGTGCTGTTGCCCCCGTGCTTCGCGTCGCTGCCGAACTCGACCCGCTCGACGTGGTCGCTCGTCCAGCCGACCTCGACGAACTCTTCCTCACCTACTACCGAGACCAATCCGCGGAGGAGCCCGTCGATGCGCGCTGACATCGCCGTCATTGACCTCCGCTTGCGTCGGCGAGCCCTCCTCAGCTACGTGGTCGGGATGGCGCTGTATGCGTTGGTCATCGTGGCGCTGTACCCGCAGTTCAAAGGCGCCACGAGCCTCGACCAACTCACGAAGAACGGGTCGGCAGTCGCGGCACTCTTCGGAGCGACGGGGTCACTGACATCACCGAGCGGATGGCTCGACGCCAACATCTATGAGAACTTCCTCCCGCTCATCATGCTGCTCATCACCGTGGGCTACGGTGCGTCCTGCATTGCCGGACAGGACGAGGACGGCACGCTCTCGCTTGCGACCATCCTCCCGATATCGCGACGCGCTGTGGTGCTGCAAAAGGTCGAAGCGTTGACCGTGCAGGCGCTCCTGCTGGCGATCGCAACCATGGGGTGCGTCCTCATCGGAAGACAGTTCGATCTCACCTTCCCCGTCACCCATCTCGCCGGATTGAGCCTTGGGGTGGCGCTCCTCGGTGTCGACTTCGGGCTGTGCGCTCTCGCCGTCGGGTCGATCACCGGCAGCCGCGGGACCGCACTCGGCGTCACCGCGGCGCTGGCTGCCGCCTCGTATCTGGTGAGTTCACTCGCGCCGGTGATCGGGTGGATTCGCCCGGCTCGGTATGCCTCGCTCTTCTACTGGTCAGTGGGAAACCAGCAGCTTGCCAACGGTCTCAGCCTCGCGTCTGTTGGGGTGCTGATCTCCGTCGGGGCCCTCTTGACCCTGATCGCGGTTGCCGGGTTCCGCAGGCTCGACCTTCACTGACTCGATCACGACAGTCTGTATCGCAGCCAGGCGTCGCCGACTCTCCCCCGCATCGGCTCGGTCGCTGCGGCGATGTGGCGCGGAGCTTCGACAGCGACCGTCGATGGCGGATGGCTGCGCCTGCTGAAGTGGATGCACAACGACGGCGCCCCGTGTTCGCGAAAGAGAGAAAGCGAGCTGGTGGCGCCGCCGAATGGGAGGAAATGGGGCTGATGATTCCTAGCTGCTGAGCCCGTGGCTGATGTTGGAGAACACGTTGTTCACCTGGTGACCGACGGTGGTGAGGATGACGATGACCACGATCGCAATGAGGACGAGGATCAGGGCGTACTCCACCATCCCCTGTCCCCTCTCGTCCGAACCGTCGAGCACCTCTTCCAGTCGCGTCAACGCGAACTCACGGCAGCGAATGACCGGGGATTGCATGGCATCTCCTAAGCAGTGATGATTTGAGATCACGTTGCAAAACCGACTTGAAAGTCGCTGAAAGAACGGGTGACACGTGCTCGCACCACCGAGCAACCTCGCGTGACGAAGGTGTGACGGCTGTTGTCGACGGCGATGCTCAAGCTCCGCGGCCCGAGCGCACGCGATTTCGCGCCCGAGCGTAGGATCCGAAAGTGCACACGCCAGCCAACGATCCAACCGTCGGAATGGATTCGGCGGTCAGAGACATCGAAGGCCGCGTCGCCGCCTTTCGGGACCCCAGCCTGGAGTGGCGACGCCTCTTCTCCGAACTGTTCGGCACCTTCCTGTTGGTGTTGGCGGCGGCGGGAGGCGGGGTGGTTGCCGCGCTCAGCCACGGGGCGGTGAGCCGGCCGGCTGAGGTCGTCGCTCCTGGGCTCACCGTGATGGCGGTCATCCTCTTTATGGGCAAGGTCTCAGGAGCCCACCTCAATCCCGTCGTCAGCCTCGCTTTCGCGATGCGTCGGGATTTCCCATGGCGTCGCGTCCCCGCATACGTGGTGGCGCAGCTCGTGGGCGCGGCCCTCGCGTGCCTCTTCCTCTGGGCAGTCTTGGGCGACAACGGGGGCCTCGGGGCCACCGAGCCGGGTCCCGGCATCACAGGCTGGCAGGCGACACTGATCGAGGCGGTCCTGACGCTGGGCCTGGTGAGCACCATCCTCGGCACCGCCTCCGGCGCCCAGAACATCGGGGCACTGTCAGCGCTGGCTGTGGGCGGCTACATCGTCCTGGCCGGGCTGTGGGCGGCTACATCGTCCTGGCCGGGCTGTGGGCGAGCCCGATCAGCGGTGCGTCGATGAATCCGGCGCGCTCGTTCGGGCCGGATCTCGTCACCCTCGCCTTCGCCAACTTCTGGATCTATCTCGTCGGCCCGACCGCGGGGGCCGTCTTTGCTGTCGGTGTCGCATACGTGCTCCGTGGACCAAGCGGGATGGACCCGACTGCGGTAGCGGCTGCCACGGGCACCTCTCCCAGTGAGCAGTAGGACCCCCGCTTCCCGCCGGTCCGCGGACCTGCAGTCCGAGCCGCAGCCCGACGCGACGAGTGATTTGCACTCCCTCCCCCTGCAGGAAGTGGAGAAGCGGCTGGGGTCATCGCCTGAGGGCTTGAGTCAAGCCGAAGCACAGAAACGGCTCGGTCAGTACGGGCCGAACGAGATCGAAGCACGGAAGGAGAATCCATACCTGAAATTCCTCGCCTACTTCTGGGGTCCGATCCCATGGATGATCGAAGTGGCGGTAATCCTCTCCGGCCTCCTCCGGCACTGGCCGGACTTCGTCATCATCCTGATCCTGCTCATCGCCAACGCCGTGGTCGGATTCTGGGAGGAACGCCAGGCGGGCAAAGCAATCGCCGCCCTCAAAGCCGAACTGGCCATCGTGGCCCGAGTGAAACGCGACGGAAAGTGGATCACGCCGCCGGCACGCGAGTTGGTCCCGGGCGACGTGGTCCGCCTCCGCCTGGGCGACATCGTGCCGGCAGATGCGCGCCTGCTTTCGGGTGACCCCATCGAGGTGGATGAGTCCGCGCTGACCGGTGAGTCGTTGCCGGCCACCCGCGCGTCCGGCGAGACGGTGTTCTCCGCTTCGATCGTCCGACAGGGTGAGATCGGCGCCCTTGTCTACGCCACCGGTGCACACACCTACTTCGGCAAGACGGCCGAGCTGGTGCAGGAGGCGCACACGGTCAGCCACTTCCAGCGCGCGGTGCTCAGGATTGGCAATTACCTGATCCTGCTCGCGGCTGCTCTGGTGGCCGTGATCGTCGCCGTCTCACTCCTCCGCCGCGAGCCGATCCTGGACACATTGCAGTTCGTCCTGGTCCTCACCGTCGCGGCGATTCCGGTTGCCATGCCAACCGTGCTGTCGGTGACCATGGCGGTCGGCGCGCGCCTGCTTGCCAAGAAGAAGGCGGTGGTGAGCCGTCTCGTGGCGATTGAGGAACTGGCCGGCGTTGACGTGCTGTGCACTGACAAGACCGGCACCCTCACTCAGAACAAACTGACGCTCGGCGAACCGTTCAGCGTGCGCGGGATCGCCGTCGCCGAGGTGGTTCTCTGTGCTGCACTCGCTTCGCGCGCAGAGGACAACGACACCATCGACATGGCCGTCATCGGTGGCCTCAAGGACGAGCACGCCCTGCAGGGCTATCGCATCATGCATTTCCAACCATTCGACCCGGTGCATAAACGCACCGAAGCAACGGTCAGAGGCGCCGACGGCAAGACATTCAAGGTGACCAAGGGTGCGCCACAGGTGGTTCTGGAGTTGTCAGCAAAGGCCGCAGCGGTGAAGCCGGCCGTCGAGAAGGCGGTCAACGAATTCGCGGCGAGAGGCTTCCGTTCCCTTGGCGTGGCCCGCGCCAAGGGAGAGGGTGCGTGGCAGTTTCTTGGTGTGTTGCCGCTCTTCGATCCGCCACGTGACGATGCCAAGGCAACCATCGCGACCGCGATTCAGATGGGTGTGCAGGTGAAGATGGTCACTGGCGACGCCATTGCCATCGCCAGAGAGACCGCCGCGACACTCGGGATGGGCGCCGACATTCTCGACGCTGCGGGACTCGGCGACGTCAAGCAGCCTGCGTCGGCGGCGGAAGGGAGGTCCATCGAGCAGGCTGACGGCTTTGCTCAAGTGTTCCCAGAGCACAAGTTCCACATCGTGGAGGTCCTGCAGAAGCTGGGACACATCGTCGGCATGACGGGCGACGGGGTGAACGACGCCCCGGCGCTGAAGAAGGCGGACTGCGGCATCGCCGTGTCGGGCGCGACCGACGCGGCCCGCGCCGCGGCGTCAATCGTGCTGATGAGCCCTGGTCTGTCGGTGATCATCGAAGCGATCAAAGAGAGCCGGAAGATCTTCCAGCGCATGAACAGCTATGCGATCTACCGGATCGCCGAGACGCTGCGCGTGCTCGTGTTCGTGACGCTCGCGATCCTGGTGTTCAACTTCTTTCCGGTGACCGCGATCATGATCGTGATGCTCGCGCTGCTCAACGACGGCGCTATCCTGTCGATCGCGTACGACAACGTTCACTACAGGAATCGTCCTGAGGCCTGGAACATGCGCCTGGTGCTCGGGATGGCCACCGTGCTCGGTGTCGTCGGGCCGGTGGCGGCATTTGGCCTCTTCTACCTCGGCGATCGCGTGTTTCACCTCGGCCATCCGCAGCTCCAGACACTGATGTACCTGATGCTCTCCGTGGCCGGACATCTGACGATCTTTCTGGCTCGCACCCGCGGCCCGTTCTGGTCAATACGCCCGGCTCGAACTCTCTTGATGGCCGTGCTTGGTACGCAGACATTGGCGACGCTCATTGCGGTCTTCGGGCTCTTCATGACGCCGCTGGGCTGGGGCTGGGCGGCACTGGTCTGGGGCTATGCCCTGATGTGGTTTCTGGTGACCGACCGAGTGAAGTTGCTCGCGTACCGGATTCTCGGTCCCGTGAAGGCGACAGCGCTGACGGGGAAGCCCATGCCGACCGCAGCGGCAGCCGGGCCGAGCGGCGGTGCAGGTGCTGATCGGCCAGCAGCCGTCGCTGCCACGGCGACGGTGGCCCCGTTCCATACCGACACGGATCCCGCGGGCCCTGTGTATCACGACCGGACCGACTGTCCCTATGGACAGGAGATCAAGGCCAATGGCAACGACAAGCCGGGCAGGGCTGGCCGCCGGCGATGTGATTGGTGCACCACCCATGCATAGGTGAGATCTCTCATGAGGGTGGTGACACAGAAGGAGCCCTGAACTCGGCAAGGTGAGGTTACTAACACCAACCCAATGGCCATCGCACCTTCTCGCGGGCGATGAAATTCCCAAGCTCTTGGATCGTGCTCATCAGCGGAGCGGGGAACACGACGGTGGTGTTCTTGTCGACGCCAATCTCAACCAGGCTCTGCAGGTTGCGCAACTGGAGCGCCCGTGGGAGCCATGCTCCGGGAAGCCACCCTGATGTCTCCAATCCTCTTGTTGTTTCAGGGGCTGGCTGGGGTTGGTGAGTCAGCGGGGCGGGTGGACAGCACCGGGACGAGCTAGGGGGTTGCCTTAAGGATGGACGAGGGATGCGACTCTCCACCTCCACTCCAAGCACCACCTCATCGTCCGTGGACATCCCGCAAATCGTCCGAAGTGCTCTAGCCTCCATTGCGCGATGAAGGACACGCCTCAGCCCACGTTCGAGCCTCACGAGCCAGGCACCTTCGTCTTCCAGCAAGGACTCCGGCGACTGTACGTCCCGGCGGTTGTGATCGCGCTCGCTTTCCTTGGAGTCGGCTACGCGCTCGGGCGCGGTGGTATGGCTGGTCTCATCATCGATGGGTGCGTCGCGATCTCCCTTCTCTGCCTACCCCTTCTCGACAGGACTCGGCTCAATCCAGACAACTGGCTGAGCGGCTACTTCGGTGAAAAGATGGTCGCAGCGCTCCTTGACATGCTCCCCGAATCCTTCCACACCTTGCACGACATCACCGTGGCCTCGCACGGCAAGAAATCCAACATCGACCACATAGTGGTGGGACCAACTGGCATCTGGGTCATCGAGACGAAGAACTGGCGTGGCCGATTTGAGCAAAGAGGCGGGGACCTCTTCTGCAACGGCGTCAAGCGGACGTACTCCCTGGATCAAGCAGTGGCAAGGGCCACGACGGTTCGCCGCAGTCTCGAGGTGGCTGGATGCGGCGTCGGCTGGATCAACGTCTTGGTCGTCTCCACCAAAGCGCGCGTCGCAAATGGTCGAATCGACTTCCCCCGAGCCACCCTGACTGGAGCGTCGGACGTGCTGCCATTGATCCGACCCGGCAAACACATCCTTACGGCGGACACGGTCCACTTAATCGTAGCCGTCCTCGAGCGTGGCAAACACAAGGGATCTTTCCCAATCGACGGTCGGTAGTCTCCGGCGGCCTTGGTGTGAGGGCTGCGCCCGTTGCGGTTGGCATCCACATCTTCACAATCGATCCCGTGCAGATCACCGTCGTCTCCCTCTTCATCCTGGCCGCGCTCGTGAGCCTCGCCACGAGCTGGCTGCTCGTCTCCCGCTTGGAGAGGCTGGGAGAGCGCGTGGGAATGTCAGAGGTTGTACTCGGCATGGTCGCCGCGCTGGCTGCGGACGCGCCTGAGATCACGTCGGCTGTCAGCGCCATCTCCCAGCACCAGCAGCAGGTTGGCGCCGGTGTGGTCCTCGGCTCCAACGTCTTCAACCTCGCCGCGCTGCTGGGCCTCGGTGCTGTCGTGGCGGGCGTGATCGGCCTTCATCGTCGCGTCATCCTCTTTAGTGGTGCGGTCGCGATCTGGGTGGCTGCCGCCTGCCTCGCCGCGATTGCCGGTCTGGTCTCGGCTGTGGTGGGACTCGTCCTGGCGCTGGCCGGCGTGGGCGTCTACGCCGTCGTCCTCGGCGCCGGCCCCGCGCGCCTCGAGCTGCTACGCCTCCCGCGTCGCTGGATCGAGTGGCTCTCCACGGCAATCACGGAGGAGGAGGCCGAGGTAGGACCTGCGGTCAGGGCGCGAGCCGGAGGGATCCGCGACGCATGGGTGGCAGTGGCCTCCCTCGCGATGGTCATTGCGGCCAGCGTCACCATGGAACGTGCAGCATCCTGGCTGGGGACCCAGTGGGCTGTGCCGGAGATTGTCGTCGGAGGCCTGGTGCTCGCCGCGGTCACGAGCCTGCCGAACGCCGTCGCCGCTGTGTACCTCGCGGCGAGAGGCAAAGGACCGGCTGCCCTGAGCACTGCTGTGACCAGCAACAACCTCAACGTGGCATTCGGGCTGCTCTTGCCGGGAGCCTTCCTGGGACTCGGCGTTGCGTCCACGCAAACCACACTGGTCACCGCCTGGTACATCGGGCTCACAGCGTTCACTTTGCTGATCGCTTACCGCGCTCGGGGGCTACGCCGCACCGATGGCGTCTTCATAATTGGCGCTTACGCGGTCTTCGTCGGCTCGGTTGTGACGACGGCGTCGGCCATGTCGACGCACGTTCGTCTGGCCATCGCACTGGCTCTCGCCGTCGCCGTCCTGCTTTCCGGCCGACTCGTCTTACTGCGCGGGGCTCCGTCAACACTTCGTGAATTATCCGACGGGCATGAACTGGGGGTGATCGTGAGGATCCCGTCAGCCCCGTGCGTTGTCGACCGAAGTGGGGGAATCACGCTGCGGGGCTGGACACCAAATCGGATCTGGGCCCTCAGCGTCGCTCTGTGTATTGCGGTCGCCGCTGCAGACGCACTGACCGGCGAGCGAGTCATCCTGATCGGACTGCTCATCCTGGGACCGTGTTGCGCGGTGCTGACTGGCCGGTGGCCCCGGACGGCCGTATCAGGTGCCTTGGCTGTCGGCCTCGCCGTGTTGCTCGGTATTCCCGACGGCATCTGGGGAACCGCTGCACACCTGGTATTCGTCGGCGCGGTGCTGGGAGTTGCGCTGGTCAGTGCCTCTGGAGCGCTTGTTGTCGAGCGATTCACACGGAGGTTCTGACCCCGCACGTGCGCTCCCCCCCACCGGATGAAGCTCTCGTGGACGCACCCCGGTTTGACGGACAGACTGCGAAGCACGAAGGGACAGCCGCCTGGATTGCACGTCCAGTAGGCAACCACCAGGGTTGCATGTCGCAAAGCAACCCTGAGAGTTGCGGATCAGCCTCCGGGCTCCTGGCGGCCTGTCTGGTGCCGAGCGCAGCGCGTCGCATGACGCGTCATCTGACGCTGACACGTGCCTGCATCCGTGGATACGTCTGCAATTCGGCACGGTCACGACGCCATGTCGCGGAGTCCCTGTTGAGGTCGCCCAGGACTGACTGGTCGAATTCCGGTCACCCAACTCGCTTGCGCCGGGCCGACATGCTGAGCGGGCCGAACCGGTAACCAAACTGACCGACGGTCACGATGATGTGGGGGTTGGTCGCGTCCTCCTCCAACTTCGTTCGCAGCCGCTGGACAAACGTGCGCAGGTAGTTACGGTCCTGCCCGTGCGAAGGCCCCCACACTCGCTGCAACAGCGTCACCGGGTCGACAGTTCTTCCGGCGTTGCGTGCCAGCTCAGCGAGTAGAAGCCACTCCTTCGGCGAGAGGACGACCTCCTTGCCGTTGACTGTCACGGCACGCGCTGCAATGTCGACCCGGACAGGACCAAGCCTTATCGTGCCTTGCGATCCCTCGGGCGGCGGCTGCATTCGGCGGAGTAGAGCTCGCACGTGCGCGAGCAATTCATCGAGAGTGAATGGCTTGGCCAAGTAGACGTCGGCCCCGAGGTCGAGGGCGCGAATCTTCTCGGTCACCGCGCCGCTTGTACTCATCACGACAACGCCCGTGATCGTGGCAGCGTGCAAGCTCTCGAGGATCCGCCAACCGCCTTCCAATGGGAGCGCGAGATCGAGCAGCACGATGTCGACTTTCTCAGCAGCTTGGACAGCGCTTAGCGCATCGAGGTCATTCAACGCTGCGTTGACGCCGTACGACTGAGCGATCAGCGTGTCGATCAGCAGTTGCCGAAGAGTCTCATCTGCTTCGGCAACGAGTATCTGCGGCTCTGCTTTCACCATTGTCGATGCGCCTGCGCGTTGGGCGACCCTCTTGCCACGCCTGAGATGGAAGCGGTTGTCGACGATTTCACCCGTCTCGCGGGTCGCCGAGGCTCGTTACGACTATGGTGCCCCATCGGCAACCGTGGCGGACCTGGCTCCTCCGCGTGATCTGTCAATCGGCAACCCCCTCGACGCGGGAGAGCCTTCAGCCGGCGAGGCTTGACTGCTGGGCGTCGAGTGCGAGGTTAAGCTGCAGCACATTGACCACTGGTTCCCCGAAGACCCAGAGGATGCGCCCTTGCACCTGGGACTCGACGAGGGCGGTCAGCTTGGAGGCGCTGAGTCCCCGGGCGTTGGCAACCATGTTCACCTGGGCGAGCGCTGCAGCCTCGCTGATGTCTGGATCAAACCCCGTGAAGTCGGCGGTGACCTCGCACGACTACGCTCCGGCGGCCAATGGCGTGCGCCCGGACGTGCCCAGCCGGGCCGCAGGAACACGGGACGGGCTTGTCGAGTTGGCTCCCGCCA
>PLZA01000060.1 GCA_003153505.1 Candidatus Dormiibacterota bacterium | reverse complement strand
GTCGTACTAACGATGTATGAGGTTGCTGAGGTCAGTCGCCCCACCATGCGCCCAGTGCTCGACGTGATGCCATGCGGTCCAGTGGGACGGAAAGGCGAGCGCGATTGCCCCATCAATCTCCACTCGTTGTGGAGGTGTCAGCCAAGGTGTCATTACTGATGCGAGACGCGGCGACGAGTGTGTGATCATATTCAGACACCCCCGCTGAGCCGAGCGCGAGCGCAGGTTTGGTGGACCTGCGCTGCCGCGACGCCGCCGTCGCTGGAGTCCGCGGGGAGGAGCGATGTCCCGTTGGATTCCAACCTGCTACGACTGCTTACGCTTCTTCCTGCACTCAGCGTGCGCCCAACGCGCGTCAACGAGTGCCTTGACCATCAGTTTGGCCTCGGCAGAGTCGACTAGGATGCTGATGAGGCTGCCACAAAGAGCGCAGGGGTAGCGCACGCGGTAGCGGGCGTCGGCCTCGGCGAATCCCAGGTTGTAGCCTTCAGCCTTTCCGACGAAGTGACCCTCCTCGACACCAAGGCTCCGGCCTTCAGCGAGGCCTATCTGTCGCGCTACATCGACATCCCGTTCCAGAAGGCCGAGCGCCTGTTTGACCAACGCCCCGAGTGAGAGCCCAGTCGCCTCGCGGAGGGCGACAAGCCGCGCCTTCGTTTCAAGGTCGCAATGCACCGCAACGGTGGGGTGCTTCGCTTCGTAGCGCAGTCGGCTGAGTGGTACGTGTCTCCGGGCGGTCACGGCCTCGGTGACTCCAACCGCCTGGCTGTACGCACGTCGGTGTGCCTGCAAGTACAGGTGTCGGCGCGCATGTCGGTACGCATGCCCCGTACAGACACGAAGGAGACCCTTTCGGCCGTAGCTCCTCGGCCCGGGCGCGGAGCAAGGCCTCCTGAGACCGGTTCGCAGAGGCTGGCGAACGGCTGGCCAGCGGGGTGCCGCATGCGCGCTGGCGGGAGCCTTTCGTGGCCCGGTGTGTCGAGTGCCGTGTATTCGGCCGGTGACGGCGGCGGGGTCATGGGACCGCTGACGCTGTCGCCGCCAGCGGGCTGGACGACGCCGACGTCTCTGTGACTCGCGGGGAGATCACTGCGCCCGTCACGTGTCGCCCTGATGCTCACGGCGACCAGGAGCCGCCACAGCGTCGCGACTCGCATCGGCGGCCAGTGTCTTAGTGAATTCGAGGATGTCTGTCCGGCGATATCTTGCAGAACGCCCGATTTTCAGTCGCTGTATGCGGCCTTCGGCGACCAGGACGTGGAATTTCGACCGCGAAATGCTGAGCAACTGGCTCGCCTCCCGGTCGTTAACCAACAGGGCCTCCATCTACGTGTGCCTCCTCTTGCCGAATGAACTGCCTGTAGCCTGGCACGGTTGACTCGAAAGGGACAGGACAGTCTCAGGGTGGACAGGCTGGGACTGTTCTGTCACTGTGTGGCCATGGCTGGACTTGGTGAGGATCGGCGTCAATACCACCGCGGTGCGGTCGCAGACAAACTTCGGGAGTTGCGGAGCAAGAAAGGGTGGAGCCAAGAAGACTTAGCGGGCCGGCTGGGCGTCGACCGCAGACAAGTCGTTCGTCTTGAAACGCGGCGGGCTCCGGTAACTCTGGAGGTCGTCGAGGCACTCGCCCGAGCCTTTGGGGTCGTATCGATGATCTTCATGTTTTCCGCTATGGAGGACAAGGATGCCGAGATCGACATGGAAGGCAGCTGGGTGCGCCGCCTGGCACAGGAGGAAATCCGGAACCTCTTCGGCGCCGCGGTGAGACGGAGACGGGTCAAGGGGCTCATCCATACCGCAATTTCTCTGACCGACGATGATCTCGACGTGGTGGGTCAGGTCGCGGATGCGTTTCTCAAGGCCCGGATAGTTGCGGATTCAGACCTCGGGGACTATTCAGTGGTGATGAAGGCTATGTTTCCCGGCGGGCAAGCAAGCCAACCGAAGCCTCGATCCAAGCGGACTGACGTGCGAGGTCCCGATGGTCATGGCGCTACTGGTGAAACGTCGCGGGGTGGACGGCGACGATCCACGCGTGTCGGTGGGTAAGCGAACCGGCGGGACGTGCCTCGAAGGAGCCCGAGTCGAGAGGGGTATGGCCAGGTACGTTGTACCCGCCTTCCCGCAGCGGCTCTGGCCGCCGCGGTAGTCGTGGGAGTCGGCGTCGGGCTTTGGATGGCCCTGCTGACGAAACGACTGTCCTCGGGACTTGAGGCGTGGCGGCCCCATCTGCCTTGTCGTGCCCCCTGTTCCCATCTTCGCTTGGTGGCTGTGCGCTTCGTGTGGCGCAGCCGCGGCGGGTTTTTCGTCTCGCATGTCCGCCACCTCCTCGCGAGCGCTCTCGCCGACAGCCGCGCCGGCAGGAAGCACGCTCGCCTTCGTTTCCAAGTGCTGATGCTCGTCTACGGGGGTTGCGACGATTGTCCTTGTTCTCGGCGTGTCGGCGGCTGTCACCAACCGGCCGTTCGGCCGCGTCGTGAGGATCAGTTTGATGGCGATGAAACTCGAGTAGGTGGGTGATGCTATACAGCGCCATTGCCGGGCGGTCGGCCGTCCGCCCGCATACCGACTGATCTCAAATGAGCCTCGGACCAACGCGATAGTTCCACTCCGCGAAGTTCCGCCCCAAAGCCCACTGCGCCGGCATTCGGACTTGCCGCCGCAGGTCCACCAAACCTGAGCTCGAGCGCACGGATACATCGCTTTTCGTATGAGCGAGGCCGACTGCTACCGTCCAAATTTCTCCCGAAGACACCTTTCCTGACACCTGCGCCCTCGCGCGGCCACGCGCTATGCCTCTGCAATTTACCGGCAACCCCGCTCTTCAGCGAAGTCCTTCCAGACGGCGATCTTGGAGGCGGTTATGTCGCCACCTCCCGCCTGCTAGGTGAGCCGGCAACAGATGTTCGATCTAACAAGAACGATCACAACTAACGTATGCTCCCGCAACATCGCGCATACGCTATGGAAGGACGAGGCGTCGCCAAGTTCGATTTTTGAAACTCATTCCCTTCCTGACGAGACCCCTGGCCGTGGCTGGGGGTCTCACTTTTTCGACTTCAAGCAACAGGGACGAAGCCGGCAGTCCTACCGTTGAGGTCACCCGCGCTGGCTGACAGCATTTGGCTGTTAGTGCGCGCGGAGATCTCAATGAGGAATGGACGATGGATGAAGTAGAGATTGCAATTCGCATGACCCTGTCCCCCGGACAGCAGCTGCTGACCTACGCCGGTCGCGTGCCCTTCCTGGTCGGAGCGATCAATGACACCACGCTGGTACTGCTCGTCGGCAAGCAGCAGAGCCGAACTGTCGTGCGATGGGAACAGCTCACCGCCGCCCTCGATGACCTTCCCCGATACCAATGGATTGAGGTGGGTAGCGGCTACAACGTCGTGGGAGATCCGCAAACCCTCGACGGGGCACTAAAGAAGCATGTGATCAAGCGTGCGATCGCGAACTACCTCGCCCCGGTGTTGGTGCGTGCCGCTCTCGCTGAGGTGGATTATGGACGCCCGCTGCGCATCAGACTCACCACTGGGACTGCAACCGTGCGGAGCCCAAGGTGAGGATTGAACTCACGGCTTATGCCTTACCAAGGTGCTCTTCCCGGCGACGCCCCGTTCTGAACTCGATGGAGGAATCCTTGACCCGATATGGACAACGCCTTCGGGTGTAGAGATACCGATGGAGCACGGTGGATACGTCGAGACAGAACTGTACGGCGCGCAGGACCAGGCGTCAACCGGTGCCATCGCGGTGAATGCTCACCCAGACCGGCGTAGCAGCCGCTCGATTCCAGTTACCCGGAATACGGCATTTCCAGAAGGCGTACGTAGCCTGGCTGGGCCCGTCTGGGACCGTCTCCTGAATACGCTTCGTCCTATCCGACCGACAGCAACCGTTCGCTGGACACGCTCCTTCCGAGCGCTTCAGATTCGTCCGCCCTGACGTCCAGGTAACATCACACGTTGGTGCAGACGCCGATCCCAGCGCCTCCGACGCGTTCACTCTGAGCTTCGGTTGTGGACCACTACTGGACTACCGAGAGGGTTTGTAAAGAGGCGCACCTTCTTGGGGCCGCCGCGACCATCCGCCACTTCCGTTCATACGTTCGCTGGGGTCTGATCCGACCACGCGAAGATGGCCGGTGGGCACCTGAGACCGTTGGCCTCTTAGTCCGCATAAGCGAAGCTGCGAGGGAGGCACGGCCACTCCATCGGCGGGTGCTGGTTCTGCGGAGCGATTACTTCATGTTCCCGGTCCCGAACCAGCTTATCCGTGAGGCGATGATCGCCTTGGCGAGCGCATCAATCGAGGACCCACGACGGAAAATGCGAGCGATCGTCCGGCTCTGGAACGAATGGGCCGAGGAGCATGGCGAACCGTCGCGTTGGCCAGGTGCCGCCCCGTGGCGCGGTCGGGCTCGCCCTCCGGACATGCCGCCGCCCGAGACGTGGGCCGCAATCCTCCGCGACCCGAGCCTCACCGACGACATCTTCGGGGTCCACCTGAGCTTCGCGTACGAGCTTGACCGCGAAATCTGTGTCGGTCTCGCATCGTGGCCCAACGCTATGGCTCTCGAGGAGCGCATTCTCCTGACCGTGATCTTGAACCTGTCCTGGAAACCTAGTGCCAGTCAGTGAGTTGGTTGTCACCAGACGCTCTAGCCCTGCCAAACGCCGTGCCTGCCCTGAAATCAGCCTCGCGAAGATCTGACCGCCACCAGGGCGCTTTCGTGCACGTCCTCACCGCCGACAATCGCTTCGGAAGCTGACCGCACCAACCCATGTCGCCATTCCGTCACGGGCTGCACCACGGCCGCAGGCGTCAAGCCGCAGGCTTTGACCAGGCTTCCTGTCGCCCGATCAACGCGAACCCTTTCGCATGGCCGCCCGGCGGCGCGATGCAGAGGTGACCGGGGCAGAAGGCGCCAGCTCCGTCATGCAGCGGGAGCTGATTGGACTGGGTCGCGCATGACCGCCTGGATCTTCCCCCATGATGTCGTCGCCAGCGCTGGATAGGTCTGCGGTCTTGGCAACGACTCCGATGATCCCAGCCGCGAGCTGATCAATCTCCGTTTGGCGAGACTCCCCGGCGCTTGGCTCGGGATTGAGCTCCACCTCCAACATGCTCCCTTGGCGGTAGCGCGCGAAATAGCGTGGTTTTGCAGGAAGGGCCATCAATCAGCAGAAAAGCACTAGTCCCCGCAGAGTTACTGATCTGCGGAATCGGAAACGGAGGACGGGGGTTTCGCCGCATGGTACGTCTACAACGGAACGCGCCGCCCCGTGTTGAGGCTCGAGACGCGCCGTCTATGCGGAGCTATAGGAGATGGACCGGCGTGCTCGCGTAGTTGACGACCACCGTGAAGGTGTCGGTCGCTGTGCCGTTGACAGTGTAGTGCAGGTTCCACCACCCGCCATTGCCTGCCGCGTAGTTCGAGGGGATCTGCAACTGGAACAGCACCCAACGTCCATTGAAGATGTTGGGTGAAGCGTGGCCCGCGCAGCTATTGGTTTCGTCCGTGTTGATGAGCGCCTGGGTGGTGACGGGCTGAACCGGCGTGCTGGCGCACGAGTCAACTGTATTGACCGCCAAGCTCGGCGTTGGAGGTGTGTTCCTGTTTATCCCCAGGTCGAAGACAGGGACCCCCGACGACGCCGTCAGCAGGCACGGTGCCGGGTTTGGACTGCAACTCTGCGTGTCGGGATTGAGGATAGAAATCTGGTTGCTGCCGCCGACGTCGCCGACATCGTAGATGTAGAAGTTGATCGTCTGGCCGGCGTAGTCATTGGGAAGGTTGAAGAGGGGGACGGAAAAGCCCGATCCAGACGATGAGATCGGCGTGTATACAGCGAGCTCATTGAGCGCCGATACCTGGCAGCCCGGGTCTGCGCACTGCGCCCCCCCCGCTACCGCCAGCTGGAGCGAGTACCCCTTGTGGGCCCGGGAGCAGGGCGACGCGGCCGCATCATCGCCGGGGCGCAGACCCTGCCAATCGAGCATGTCGACGCGGAGACGGTAGGACCCGGGAGCGAGCGAGCCCGCTACAAGCGACTTGGCGACGTGGAGGACGTTATAAGTGATCCCTCCCACCGTCCACTTGGTCGAGTTAACGGGCGGCGTCCCGACGTCCATCCACCCGTGGTAGATGTTGTTGACCACGTAGTTGAAGACCGCCCCGGCGGGTATGGTCTTGCCATTGCGCACATCGACAATGGAGGTGACCGCGCCACCCGAGGTCGTGACGTTCAGCGGATCGACGATGACCTGGCTGAGCGGCGTGTCCTTGGTGTGGTCAAAGATGTCGTTGACCTTGAAGAGGGTGTATTCCATCGCAGAGTACTGGTCTGTGTAGGAGTTCCCGGTGAAGCTTGTGTCCTGCTCGTGCATGTTGTAGCTGCCGCCCGACGGGTTGAACCCATTGTCGGGAGCAAAGGCAGGGTTGTAGACCTGGACGTACCCTGCAGGGACCGTGCTCGGCACCGCGACCGAGAAGTTGTACCCACCGCGTTCGGGGAGGACGTTCACGCCCGCGACGGTCAGCGTGGCGTCAGTGACGTCGCTTCCAAGGTTTGCGCTCAGCGCGTGGACGTCGGTCGACGTTCCGTATCCCGCGGTGGTCTCGCCGCCCACAGTGCATGCGGCGGTGGTGTTGACATTATTGGGGTCATATGCGTCACCCTCTGAACGATCGTTGCCATACCCCTCCGAACGAAGGAAATAGTAGTTACCGCCGGTGCCGAGTGCGCTCTCTGTGCTTCCGAGCTGCGCTCCAGGCTGGCCGAGCGCGATCGGGGGGAGATAGAACGCGGTGTCGGACGCCGTGACTGGGTGGGCCCCGAATCCGAGAATCCGCAGAAATGTGGACTGGACATATGCCTTGACCGTCACGTTGAGCTTGTTGGCCGAGCAGGCGGATCCTGTGCAACCGACGGGGTACCGGGAGACCGTCACGCTGACCGGGAGGCCGTTGATGATGCTCCCGTTGGCGAACCCGTCGCGGGCGGTCGCCGCGCATACCGCCGCGTCAGCCGCGCCACTCGCGCAACCGGTCCCACCAAATCCGCCGGGCATGTACGGGACGCCCGCGAGTGCGCCTGCCGCGGCCGCGCGTTCAGCGCCGTTGTACGAAAGGTACGAGAGCCCGGCGTCCACCGCGAGGCCCGTGACCGCGAAGAGGAGCACCGCGATCAACGCGAAGATCGCCATGACCTGGCCCTTGGCGGCACGGCGCCCTCTGCGTGCCACGCCGGCGTTCTGTACGCTCATCACTACCCTCCTGACTCGTATGGCGCGAAGCACATGGTCTCGTACTGCGCAGCCTGCACATTGAAGAAACTAAAGGGCGCCGCAGCCTGGAAGTGGAAGACCAGACGCACGCCGATTGCCAGCTCGTTTGGATGATTCTGGGTACGCGTGTCGAGCGTATATCCCGCGGTCCCCTGCAGGGTCCACACACCACCGCTCAGCTTGTACACATCGACGGGATCAACGCCTGCCACATAGTTTCCGCTGATGTTGGTCGGGTCGCTGCAGAGTCTCGTCGAGTTGGTGCAGACCCCTGCGGAGCTGCACGGATTGTAGATATCGATCTCATCAAACGACGTGACGTTGGTCAAGCCTTTGGCGATCGTCATCGTGCTGGTGACGATGTCCTGATCGACCGCGCAGGGGTTGGTCGTACTCCCGCCCATGCAGGCCGCGCTCTGTGCTGCCGCCGTTCCGTACCCGTAATTGGCCACCTCGGCGCCGAGCCGAGCACCCGCTCTCGTCGCCTGACCCGCAACGTCCATGTCTGAGATGAACGAGCCGGCGGTGTACACGCCCATGAACATCACGAGCAGGATCGGCAGGACGAAGCAGAACTCCACCAAGGACTGGCCGCGCTGACGACGCTGTCTTGGATTCATCAGCTGGCGTTGGTCTCGGGTTCGAGCCGGAACGTCTTGAGCGCAGTCAAGTTGAAGTTGCCTCCAACGTCGGTGAAGAAGCGATACGAATAGGAAATCTTCAATGCAACGAATGAACTCAGCCCGTTCACAACGTTGCGAACCGACGGCGGCCACGGCGGACACTGGGACGGATCGCCCGAGGACGACGCGCAACTGCTCCATGCGTCCGTCGCGACGACGGCCGACCCGCTGAATGTGTACCGGTTAATGCATTCATTGGGTCCGTCGACGCCCGTTGGGCCGCCCGCGCACCCTGTCTGAATCTGCGGCGTGCCGTCGGCGTGCACCGAGAACCCGTCTTTGGTGGCATTGGTCACCAACTCCTGGACGTCGATCTCGGTGACTTTGACGAGAGAGGTTGTCTGCAAGCCTGCCGTGGCCATCTTCTGGATCGACGCGATGTCAGCATTCGATGCCAGGCCGAGTCCCGCGATCGAGTTGCTGCCGATGGTCGTGGACTGGTCCACCGCGTTGATGCTGTAGAGCAGCAAGCCTCCGTCGATCATCGCAAAGATGGCAAAGAAGAAGACCGGCGCGACGATCATGAACTCGACCAGTCCCTGGCCGTGTTTTCGTCGCCGACGCCTTGGTGACGCGTCCGGATAGCGGACGGGTGCGACCCTCATGCCGAGATCATCCCTGGGACTCGCAATGCCAGAGTGGAGGCCGGCGATTTGTCACAAGGAGCCTACGGCGTCGTGACCTTGCGTCTGAGGATGGAGCCTTACTTTCACGGCTCGGCCTACTCCCCACGCCAGCGGGGCCGACGTGCTCGCCTTGGAGCCACGCTTTTCGACCGTCGCAGCCAAGCTCCGTGCGCGTGGCATCTACCCTCCGCTCCTGGCTGAGAAGGGCCTGCCCACTGCCCTCCAGGCGCAGGCGCGCCAGGCCACCCTGCCAATCACCATCGAGGCCGATGCCATCGGACGGTATCCGCAAGACGCCGAAGCCGCGGTCTATTTCTGCATTCTCTCGAAGCCCTGCAGAACATTCAGAAGTACTTACAGGCGTCGAGCGCCGTCGTGCGCCTCCGGCAGGACAGTGATCAGCTCGCCGTCGAGGTCGCCGACGAAGGAGGCGGCTTTGTCGTCAGCACTTCCGCTCGCGGCAATGGGCTGACCAATAGGGAAGACCAGCTCGGTCTCCTGAATACAAACGACACGGTTGGCCCGTCAGGACACGACTGGTTGCGACTCCCAATTGGCATCGGCGTTGGCATCGGAGGGACTGGCAGTTGCGGTCATTGGAACCAGCCGTCGACATCGAGCACGGCGTTGATCGACCCCGCCCCGTTGAAGAGGTTGGTGTCACCTGCATGCGCGCCTGACGCCAGGCCCACCACCACCAGGTTGGGCAACGCCATGCCGGGGTTGAGGTTGACGTCCGAGGCGTTCGGCGTCGAGGGCACGTCGGCCGGGTACACGGTGAGATACGTCGGCTGGCTGCCGCTCACCGCGGTGAGATTGGCGATGATCGCCACCGGCCCGCTCCCCGGGATCCCGCCCACGCCGGCAACCGCCACCAGCAGGGTGCCGCCCGAGGTCAGTTGGTGCCCCGAGCACAGGGTGCCGGTCCCGCTCCGGGTGTCGCAGATCCGGGTCGGCCCGATCGCCTGATACTGCGCGCCGGTCGGCGGACTGCCCAAGGTCGATCCGAACCAGCCGCCCGCATCCAGGATCACATTGATGGTCCCGGCCGCGTTGTACACGCACACATCGGTGCCCGGCCCGCCGCTGTGGCTGGGACCGAGCGGCACCATCACCCGGTTGGCCAGGACCCCGCCTGCCGACACGTTGATGGTCGACGAGGCCGGTACGCTGGTCAGACAGGTGCCGTTGCTCTGGGTCGGGAAGACACTCAGCCAGGTGGCTTGCGTGCCCGCCACCGCGGTCAGGTTGAGCACGGCCGCCTCGGCGCTGCCATTGGTGGGGATGCTCGCCGGCGAGCCGCCCACCCCGCTCGGGATGCCGCTGACATTCACCTTGAGCACCTGCCCTGGACCGATCTGGTTGTCGGTGCTGTGCCCGAGGTTGCAGCCGTTGGCCGGCTGCTTGGCACGCGTGTCGCAGACCCGCAGTGGCGCAATCGAATGGAACTCCCCCGCCGCGTTGCTCGATGCCTGGGGCACGAAATACCCCTCGACATCCACCACCACGTTGACGGTCCCCAGGGCGTTGTAGAGGTTGACTTCACGGTGGCTGTCGGACACGCCGGCTTGGCCGAGCGCGACCGTCACCAGGTTGGCGATGTTCACGTGGGCGTTGAAGTTGAGGTTCGACGCCAGCGGTCGTCCGGTCCCGCTCGGATAGACGGTGAGCAGGCTCGACGAGGAACCGTTCACGGCGAGCACGTTGAGCACCACCGCGGTCGCGTTGGCGGGGACCGACTCGCTGGTGCGCGCGTCCGTGTACCCGGTGATCTGGAGGGCGAGCGTCTGCCCCGCCCCAAGCGCACCACAGGTGTGGATCCCGCAGCGCCCCGAGCGCGTGTCCACGATCCGGAACGGGGTCACCGGGACGAAGCTGCCAAGCCCCGTATAGATGTATCCGGCTGCCGGCGTGAGCGCGCTCGCCCCCGCCAGATTGGTCACCTGGACCTGGTCGTACCCGGCGCTCTTCGCCGGCGTGGTGAAGGTGAACGAGCTCGCCGTGATGCTCGACGGCGTCACCGTCGTCCCGCCGATGGTCGCGGTCATGCCGGCGACGAACCCGCTGCCGGTCACCGTGACCACCTGACCGCCCGTCACCGGACCCGCTGACGGGGTCACCGCGCTGATCACCGGCGCACTCTCATAGGTATATGCGTCCGCCGGACTGAGCGCACTCGCACCGATCAGGGTGGTCCCCTGAACCTGGACCGTCCCTGCCGCCTCAGCCGGAGTGGTGAAGGTGAACGAGGTGGCAGAAACTCCTGAGGGCGTCACCGAAGTGCCATCGATGGTCGCGGTCATGCCGGCCGTGAACCCGGTCCCGGTCACGGTGACCGTCTGGCCACCCGTCACCAGACCGGCGGCCGGCGCCACCGACGTAATCACCGGCAGCGTGCCATAGGTGTAGCGGTCAGCTGAGGTCAGCGCACTTGGACCGAACGAGGTCGTCACCTGGACCTGGACCGACCCCACCGGCTCTGCTGGCGTGATGAATGTGAACGAAGTGGCAGAAACCACTGTCGGCGTCACCGTCGTGCCGCCGACAGTCACGGACATCCCGGCCTGAAACCCACTCCCGGTCACGGTGACCCTCTGCCCACCGGTCAGTGGACCCCCCGCGGGGGTCACCGAACTGATCCTGGGGGCGAACAGCTGGAGCGCCTGCTGCCAGGTGAACACCACGTCCGTCGGGGTAGCGCCACACGCTCCAACAAAGATCTCCGCAAACGAAGTGCCATACGCGGCACCGCTTGCAACGAATCCAGCGCCCATGTAATTCTGGACCCCAGGGAGCCCCCATGAGCTACAGATGCTGGCAGTCGCATAGCCGCCGAGGATGTTGTCGCGGTGCCCCCAGTTGCAGCAGCCGTCGTCCTACATCCAGGCATAGTTGGCTCCAAGGGGATTGACCCATCCCCCCGCCCAGTTAGAGCCGCCGCTGACTAACACCGCTCCACCCGTAAGTCCTGCGGGGAAAGATGGATCATCATTGATATTGGCTCCCACCTGTGCGAGCGTGTCGAGCTGGGTCGTCAGCCCGGCGATCGGGGGAATGCCCCGGGCCACGCGCTCCACATTGGCAATCACGAAAAGCTGCTCCGGTACCGTCATCGCCTCATATGGGGTCAAGCTCAAGGAGAGTGCGGGAAGGCTTTCAAGTATCGTCCGAGCATTGTTGGTCGCTTGCACTACGTCGTGATTACAGGCGTTGCTGTTGTCGAGTACGTCGAATCCGCACGTCCCATCTTCCAAGAAGTCGGGATTCGGCCATAGACTCTCGGAAGGATCGCTGACAGCCAGTTCAGGAGTGCGCGAAGGCTCTCGAGAAATGGTCGATGCCGCACCCAGCCGCAACGCGCGAACACCAACGCCTGCCGTGGACTGGGCACTTGCCGACGTTGACGTAAACCCTGCACAGGCGATGGCCGTCAGTATCGCGATCGCATTTAGACTCTTCATGAGACCACGACCTTAATCGGCGTCCGACGCAAATGCATGGCGATCGTCGTCAAGCCTAAGCAGCCAGGACCAACGAACGACGCTTTCTCGGCGGAGACCACCGCCAGCCGCATGCGACATGTCATCACCCTCAAACCCTGGTATAAGGACCAATGATCGGCAGTCGTTGTGACCGGGGGACTGATGATCCGGTTACTAAAGACGGCAAAGCTCAGACAGAGATCTCGTCAGCATCGCCATGAGCGGGTGGCATCCTTGGTGAGATGTCAGCGTGCTCGGGAGTGACGTCGCTGGGGATGCCACCCACCAACGGGGCGAACGCGATGTCGGAGTTCATCAATGGGCAGCCCTACAAGGTCAGGTCGATGGGGCTTGATGACAGCGGTCGTTGTTTATCTGCTATACAGACTGAAGCATCACTCTGGAGACAACGTCGCAGGACGTTCGTCGAGGCGGCTTGGAGCTGCCTCTGCCAGGGCTATACCCATCTGACGGCCGACCGAGATCGTGGCGCGTGCGGCACGATAGTAGCGATTCCCGAATACCGGGCCCGCTAGGGAGCAGAAAGATGATGCTGGCCCGCGCCTTATGCTCACTACGGCACAGTTGTTCGCAGGGCCCAACCGAGCTCGACAACCTCGTCCTTCGTTAATACAACCCCTGCCCGGACGCCCCGAGCCGGGAGCGCCGTGAGCTGAGCGCCGTCACGGCTCGCAAAGGTCGGATGAGCGGCTTCGGCAGGTTACGCGCCAAATTGGAGCGGTGTGTCCACCCGGTGCCTACGTCACGGGTGTCCAAGTGCTTGTCAGTCTTCGTGCAACTTGAACGCCATGTGGCGGGAGTGGTGTTGCTTCATGACCAGGGTGAGCCATATGCGGAGCACGCCGTCGATAGTGTTCACCTCATCAGGACCGCCAACCCAGATCGGTCGCAGACCGACGTCAGCCACGAGTGCCTCGACGACGGTGCGTTCCTCGCCGTCCGGTCCACAGAAGAACATGTCGCTGGACACGCCGGCCAGCACGGGCTCTGCGAGCACCTCCCAACCGAGGGTGTTGAAAGCCCGGAAGTAGTGCGCTCCGGGCGACGCTGCGAGGATCGCTTCGGCGCTGTTCATGACAGGGCTTCGGACATTGTTGGTGGCGTCGATCACCGCCTTGCGGTTGAGAAGGTCGGCCACTCCATCCGTCAGCAGCAACTCTGCAATGGACGCGCTCGGGACGGCCAGCAAGACCACCCGGGCACCGCGGATCGCGTCCGCGATCGTTGCCGTGCGGCTCGCGGTCGCCACCGCCAGCGCAGCCAGCTCTGGCTTCTCAGGGTTGCGCGCTCCATACGTGAGAGTGGCCTGCCGCCGCCCACGTTCGCCCGAGGGTGCTCCCGATGTTGCCGACACCTATCACCGCGATGTCTGTCATCGGGTGCTCCTCCATTCGTCGTCGCTCGCGAGTACCGTGACGCGGTTGAGTTGATTCTTAGGTGGTTTCCGGGTGAGGGAGCTCCGCCACCCATGGCTCGAGCAGGCGTCCGAAGTTGACGGTCCAGCCCACCCCGAAGACCGTAGGAACCAACACACGGCGATCCGCTGGGTTCCATAGACGCTCGTGAACCCGAGCCAGGGTCGGCAGGCGGAGGTCATACGGGACCCAGCCGGCAAGCTTGCCGCGCCATGTTCGTTCCTCGGCCGGCTTGCGTAGCTCGGTGGCCACAGCGGCGCCGACGAGGGTGACCGCCAATACAAGCCCGAGCCATCGCGACCGGGTTCTTGTCCGTCGTCCATACCTGCCCACCAGCATATTGTCTGCCTCTCGGGCTGCGGCGTAACGCGCCATACCTGAACGCCGCGCACACTGAGCTCCGCCAGTTCCCGCTGCATTCGGTCACGGCAGTCCCCCCTCACTGGGTGCGCACAAAGCCCGGCGCGAGCTATCTCGTCTGCCCCACCGAGCCCGACGTCTGCATCCCCGTGCGGGACGGGTACGCGCTCACCGTCCTGGTGCGCTGGATGGCATGGGAAACGGAGCCGCGATCCGCGGCGGCCTACCTCGACTGTCCGGTGGGACAAACCGGGACTGTATGGCGGGCAGACACCGTCGCCGAACCTCGTCAATCCGTAATACGACCCCCTCGATAGCCCCGAGCGAGAGGAGGTTGGGGCGACCATCCATGGCCGTGCTCGACATGCGGCTTCGGGCAGCTTGCTGTCGCAACCGTCGTCCCCAGTGCTCCAGATCCTTGCAACGCTGGTGCGGTCCGCACGCCACACTCAGGCAGGAGTGGTAGAAGCCTCAGGTGCTTCCAGGACACGCTTCAGGCTGGCCCAGATGGTCCGCTCCTGGCGCCGCCCCATCAGGGTGATCATCGGTCCCATCAGCTTGAGTCCACCGTGCGGCTCCAGGTCCCACGCCCACCGCATGTGAGTGCCCCCATCCACTGGGTCGAACCTCAGATCACCTCGGATATCCATGCCGGACAGGCGTGTCCACGACGCCAGGCGCCGGGGTCGCTCGTAAGCCGTCCACTCGATGGTCATGGCCATCTTCCGCCCCATCGTCCTCATCTCCGCGTCGAACTGCGAACCCATGCCGATTGGCCCGGACGAGGTCTGCTCGGCATGAGTCATCCGCGGGTTGTAACGTGGCTCGTTGCTCTCGTCTGCGCAGAAGTCAAACACTGCCTCCACCGGCCGTTTGATGATGATGTCGCCTTCGATCCGCTTGCTCATTGACGGCTCCTCCTCCGGCTGCGGGAACGCGAGGTAGCTCCTGATAAACAGAAACTACTGTTGATCGTCCGTGGAGATAACGCTAGGGTCCAAGGTCACCGTGTGAACTGGCCAAACAACTGCTCTGCCTCCTCAGCCACGCCCGGTTCGACATGGGGTGCTGCGGGAGGTGTTGTTTGTGACAAACGTCCCTTATGGATGTTCGCGGCTCCGGCAACAATCGCCTCACTGGCAGCACACGTAGACCCCGCAGGCCGCCTGAAAGGAGGCGAGCATGAACAAGACCGCCGGCAGTGCAACCCACAGATGGTTCGGACTGACTCTCTTCACCCTCCCGGCCTCGACGCCCTCACTGACGTTTATCACGAGTTCACCAGCGAGGTCACTGATTTCGGCGAGCACTCGCATCGCGCGAGGCTCGATGTCCTCGACCGATTGCTCAGTGCTGAGTTGGGCAGGCTCACACGCGTTGCCGGCAATGCGGGCATGCCTGGGGCCGGTGCTGAGCTTGCAGAGCTCCTCGCCGGGATGCCGGTCTATCGCCTCTACCCGCGCCCAAGAGCTCCGCTCTCTGCGGTGGACGCGCATGCGCTGGATGTCGCCTACCGGAGCGCGCGGAGGTCGAACCGTTGCGATCCTGAACGGCTTGCGACAGTCGTTGCCGCGCTCCGCGACGACGACGGGGAGTCGGCGGCGCACAGCGAGTTTCGCGAGCGGTTTCAGCAGGTTTCCGGTGCGGCGATGGCGAAAGGCGTCGAGGACACGGCCTTCTACCGCTACGTCCGCCTGGTCGCGCTCAACGAGGTGGACTGCGACCCGGAGCGGACCACGAGCATCGATGAGTTTCACGCCGCCTGCATCCGCACCGCCGCCGAGTACCCCTTGACCCAGCTGGCGACGACGACGCACGACAGCAAGCGCGCGGAGGATGCGCGGCTGCGGGTCGCGCTGCTCGCCGAGATGCCCGAGCGATGGAGCGCCGCCGTCGGGCGTTTGCACGCGGTCGCGGAGCGCCACTGCGGAGACGAGGCGCCGTCGCCGCATGCGGAGTATCTCTTCTATCAAACGCTCGTCGCAGCTCATCCGATCGATGCGGAAAGGGCCTGGGCATACATGCCCAAGGCTGTCCGCGAGGCCAAGGAGGAGACGAGCTGGCTCGAACCGGACGCGGCGTACGAGGCCGCGCTCGAGCGTTTCGTGCGCCAGATGGTCGCCGACCCGGAGGTGGCCGGCGAGATTGGCACACTTGTCGAGGCAATGACGCCGCACTGGCAGGAGCTGTCGCTCTCGCAGACGCTCATCAAGCTCACCGCTCCAGGAGTGCCCGATATCTACCAGGGATCGGAGTTGTGGGACCTGCGACTTGTCGATCCGGACAACCGTACGCCGGTCGACTACGACCTGCGCCGACGGCTGCTCCGTGACGTGTCCGAGGGCCTGCACGATCGCTTCATGGCACGGCTCGACGAGGGCCTGCCGAAGCTTCGGCTCATCGTGGTTACACTCGCGGTGCGCGCGCGCAACGACGATGCGTTCGCGAACGGGTCCGGATATCAGCCGCTCCCGGTGCAGGGATCACGATCGGAGCACGCGGTCTGCTTCAGCCGCAGACGTCCCGACGGTGAGTCGGCGACGGCGACCATCGCGTTCCGCTGGCCCCTGCTGCTCGACCGCACGTGGGACGACACGACCGTACTCCTGCCCGCGGGACCATGGCGCAATGCGTTGACCGGTGCGGACGTCGATGGCGGGAAGCAGCGACTCGATGCGTTGCTCGCCGATGCACCCGTGGCGCTGCTGGAGCGAGCGTGAGCGCACGCACCTTCCGTGTGTGGGCACCCCACGCCGAACTGGTGGAGGTGGAAACGGAGCAGGGCCGCCGTCCGATGGCTCCGACCGGCACCGGGTGGTTCACCTGCGATATCGACGGTCTCGGCGAGTGCGTCGACTACACATTCCGCGTCGACGGCAGCGACCCGATGCCCGACCCGCGCTCGCGTTTCCAGCCCGCCGGCGTGCACGGGCCTTCGCGGCTCGTCGAGTCGGAGACGCCCGCGGCCGACGAGTCGTGGCACGGCTTCCCGCTCCGCGACGCGATCATCTACGAGCTGCACATGGGGACATTCACACCCGACGGCACGTTCGACTCCGCGATCGCGCGCTTCGATCATCTGCAGCGCCTCGGGGTGAACGCTATCGAGCTCATGCCGGTTGCGGCGTTCGCTGGCGACCGAGGCTGGGGCTACGACGGTGTGGATGTGTACGCGCCGCATCGCTCCTACGGAGGTCCCGAGGCGCTCCATCGGCTGGTCGCCGCCTGCCACGCACGCAGCATCGCGGTGATCATGGATGTCGTCTACAACCACACCGGGCCCGAGGGTGACTACCTCTCGGCGTTCGGCCCGTACTTCACCGAGCGATACGAGACGCCATGGGGCAGGGCCGTGAACTACGACGGCGAGGATTCGGACGACGTCCGGCGATTCGTGCTCGACAACGTCGAGATGTGGCTGCGCGCCTACGGTTGCGACGGCCTGCGTCTCGACGCCGTGCACGCCATCATCGACACGTCGCCGACGCACATTCTCGAGGCGATCAGCACGCGAGTCGACGAGCTTGCGGAGGAGCTGGGGCGGCAGCTCTGGGTGATCGCCGAGAGTGACAGCAACAACCCGCGCCTGGTTCGCGAGCGCGAAGCCGGCGGCTATGGGCTGCACGCGCAGTGGAGCGATGACTTCCACCACGCGGTGCACACACTGCTGACCGGCGAGACCTTCGGCTACTACGAGGACTTCGGCGGCCTTGCTGATGTGTGCACGGCACTGCAGCGGGTGTTCGTGTACTCGGGCAAGTACTCACACCATCGCAGGCACACGATCGGCCGGGCCATCGGAGATCTTCCGCGCTCGCGGTTCGTCGCCTATTCGCAGAACCACGACCAGGTTGGCAATCGCGCCGCCGGTGAGCGTCTCTGCCACCTCGTGAGCGACGGGCGTGCGCGCATGGCCGCAGCGCTGACGGTGCTCTCGCCGATGATTCCACTGCTCTTCCAGGGCGAGGAGTGGGCGGCGAGCACACCGTTCCAGTACTTCACGAACCTCGGTGATCGGGGACTTGCGAGGGCTGTCACCAACGGCCGGCGGCAGGAGTTCCGGTCGTTCGGCTGGGCTCCGGAGTCCGTGCCCGACCCGCAGGACCCGGCGACGTTCACTCGCTCGAAACTCAACTGGGACGAGGTCGGCGACGGTGCGCACGCGGCGATGTTGGGGTGGTATCAGGACCTCATCGCGCTGCGCCGGGCGACGCCGGGGCTCACCGATCCCGACGGTCCTGAGGCACGCGCCTGGTACGACACCGCCCGGGATCTTCTCCTCTACTCGAACGCGGGACTCCTTGTCGTCTGCAACCTCGGCGAAGCCACCGCAGAAGTGCCGGAGGCTGCGAAGACCTCCCTGCTCATTGCTTCCATCGCTGCACCGCAGGATCCGATTACGAGCATCGCCGCGGACTCTGTGTCGATCTGGCGCAGACCCTGACCGTCACGTCGCCGCAAGCGCGGGCAGGTCAGGAGGCCGGCGCGCGCTCCCGCCGCGATGCCGTCCAGTCGCGGAGTTCGTCCATCGTCATCGTGTTGATGATCCGGTCCCTACGAATCCCCGCCTCGATCGCTGCAGCAATCGCGAAATCGAGGAAGCTCAAGTCGACCGGCGCGTGTTGCGTCGCTGCCCAGTGAGATGCGGACACCGGCCTCGGCAGCCAGGTGGAGGAGATCGACCTTGAGGTCCTGGCGGTCGGGGTACCCGTCGATCTCGAGCGCGACATCGCGCCGGAGCGCATCCTCTAACACGGTCTCCCAGTGGGCGCTGAGCCCGATGCGGAAGTTGAACAGGCGCCCACGAGGATGGGCGAGAACATCGATGTGCGGGTTGCGCAGCGCCGCGAGGTACCGCTCGGTCTGATCGTCGCGAAGGCGGAGCTTGGAGTGGAACGCGCCGAGCACCAGGTCGAGCGTGCGCAGCAACTCGGGTTCCATGTCGCCATCGCCGGTCGGTGAGAGGTTCATCTCGATTCCGGCAAGCAGGGTGAGGCCGGCCCTGTCTGCCGCGAGACGCGCGTTCTCGAGGGTGATTTCGCAGCGTTGGGTTGCAAAGGCCGCCTCGTCCTTCCCGCCGGCGATCGGCAGCCCCTTGGAGTGATCGGTGACCACGATGTACTCGCGACCGCCAGCGAGCGAACTTTCCCCAAAGGCGACGCGAGCGCCGCTACTCGTGCTCGTATTTGAAGGAAACGTTGAGCCGGGTGCGGAAGCGAGCGACCTTGCCGTTCTCGACGGTGAGATCGAGCCTGACGACCTCCGCGATGCGCAGGTCGCGCAGCGACGAAGAGGCGGTCTCGATGGCGACCTGGGCAGCCTTCTCCCAGGATTCGGTACTGGTCCCGACCAACTCGGTGACGCGATAGACGCTCTCGGCCATGGCGGTACTCCTGGACTGTGGATGCAAGGAGCGCCATTCTCGCGGATCGTAGGCAGTGTCGTTCTCGCCGTGGAGATCGATGAGAGAGCGAGCCGATAGCCCCGCGGTGCCACAACGGCGTCGTCGGTGACTGTCCTCAGGGACGCACACGGCGTCAACGGATCCGCCGCATGGCCTCGCGGGCCCGACGCTGCTGAAGCTGACCGCGACGGCCGAGCTGGATCACCAGCCGCTCCACGGTCTCCCGCGCGTCGGCGATCAGGAGGACGGCGGGGTCGTCAGCGGCAATCGCCACCGAAGCGAGGATGTCGAGGCGGCGGAGGACGGCGCGAGCGTCCCGGAGCAACATCGCGGTCCGTTTCGCGTCGGCGCCCGCGGTCACCGGATCGAGCCGGGTCATGCGGTGGAGTGTGCTCGCCGCGGTGTCGACTCCGCGCTGGTGGCGCCCTCACTGAGCTTGGAGCCGAGGATGCTGCCGCGCTGCTCACGACGATTCGCCCGGTGACCGCTGTCGAGCACGAACGCAAGGGCATGGCGCGAGCGCTCGTCGCGGATGTGCGACGGCTGGACCGCGACCTCAGGATCAATCGGAAGCGATGTGCCGAGGCCGTCGCTGCAAGTGGCAGCACACTGCCGCAGATCTTCGGGATCAGCGACGTGCTCGCAGCCAAGATCCTTGGTCATACCGGTGACATCACGCGCTTCGCCACCGCGCAGCACTACGCCAGCTACACGGGAACGGCCCCGGTCGAAGCTTCCAGCGGGGACATCCGCCGTCACCGATTGTGTCGGGCCGGGAATCGCTGCGTAGGCAACAAGCCCTGCACCATCAAACAGGGGTGCGTGCACACGGGTGCCCCATGCATCTTCACTCCCTCGAGGAGGACCGCACAGCGGCTACCCACGGCGCGGGTGGCCGGATGGCCGATCAGAAGCCTCCCGCGGCAAAGCCGCAGGACAGAGATGCTCATTCGTCCAGGCATCGAACCAGCCGACCTGACGAACCTGGTCCTGCTCTGTCCCCCGGGTGTCCGTCAGTTCCGGCTATGCCAACGGCGTTGCCGGCTACTTTGGGGCTGTTCGCGCCCTGTCCCCAAGGATATCCAGGAAATGCGGGGCGGTAGCTCGCCAGTCACGTCATGCCGCGTTAGGTTCACCAAACCTAGGCCCAGGGAGGGCGATCGTCGTCATTTGAACGCGGGCGGCCGCTTCGGGCTTGAACTCTTCACCCAAAGACACCTTCGCTGACACCTGTACGCGGAAGTCCCCGGGCGGTCGAGGAACAGGACGCTCGTGTTACCAATAGTCCCTTTCCTCGAGCCCTCGGCGAGGGCGATTCCCCAGGTGCTGAAGTGGCCCTGGAGCCGTCTCCCATCGGCTATTCAGGCCTGGGCAACGATATACGTGACGCACCATTGGACCGGAGGCTGGGCGACAGCCCTGTGGACGTCAAGGTCAGCGGCGTCACTTCAGGGCTGAGGAGGGACGTACTTGCCTTTTGCCCGGTCCCGACCACCAGCATAGGCCTATGTCCCTTCAGGGTTCGGGTGCCGAACAGATCAGAGCTATGCTGCGCGGTAGACCCTGAAACTCATTTCCCTTCCTGAAGAGGCCCCTGGCCCGCCAAGCCGGGGGTCTCCCTTCATCCGGGAAACGCCTACGCGGCGGAGTGGTTACGACCACCCGCTCAGTCGGTTTCAACCTCGATGGGAAGCCGTGACCGGGCGATGATGTTAGCGAAGATCCGCTGGCCGCATCCGGAGCACTTGGCCATGGGGCGGCGCAGCATGACCCCGGGACCAGCCTCACGTCGGTAGACGGGGAAAGTGAGCGGGATCAGGCGGTCGGCTCCGCAGCCGGGGCAAACAATCACGGCGCGCATGGTGGCACCTAGGTGCACCTTTCGTCTGTCCGCGAGGCGACGGTCATGGCTACAGTCGCCGGGCGGCTGCCAGCCTCTACCGCGCGTAGATCCTTACCGATGTCTTGGCTGGTCTGCACATCGTGATCATTGGCTCCGCCGATGATGCGAGGTCTCAGCATCGATTGTCGGCTCTGGGGCGGAGGATTCGTCGGCGGCGCCTAGTTGCTGAGGCCGTGGCTGATGTTCGAGAACACATTGTTCACCTGCTTACCAACGGTGGTTAGGATCACAATCACGACGATCGCGATCAGGACCAGGATGAGCGCGTACTCAACCATCCCCTGGCCACTCTCGGGGCGTTGAAGCAGCTGCTGCAGTTCGTTGAGAGCGAACTCGCGGCAACGAAGATAATTGCGCTGCACCGTGGTCTCCTTGCGTATATATGGACGAATCTTGCTCTGCATGCCTCTGCGAGCTGAACGCCCCTGTAAGTCCTGGTGGCGAGAAGTCGTATTCGGGATAGCGTCTCCGGTGACGAAGTCATCACTGATCGTCGGATATCAATCTCCCTCGCTGCGCAAGACATCGGTCGTAGCGCCGGAGTCCGCAGGTGCCGGCCATCAGTGCTCCACTTCAAAGTCGCCCGAAGACGTTACGACACCATGACGCCAGTCGCAACCCACATGCAAGAAGACAAGAATGAGCAACATGATGGACTCCGGCGCTCTTCCGTTATCGCGCCCGGCCGGCCAGTTCCAGCGATCCTGTCCGTCACCCCGGGGCCGTTCGGCCGGACTGGCCCCATTAGGGTTGCAGGCCAAGGAACGCGTCGCCGGCTGAGCCGGTCGCGACTCCACCTTGGGCATTGCCCGTCGCGCACGCACTGTCGGAGTTGCTCGTCAACTCCGTCGATCATTCGTCCTCGTCTGGACGGCCGTGGGGCTCGCGCTCGTCATCGGTGTCGTCACGCTTGTCGTGACCCTGCTCGCTCTGGACCCAGCGATGAACCGGGCTTCCGACATCAACGATGCGAACCAACGTGCCGCCCAGGCGATGCTCAGCGAGGAGACCGCGTTGCGCGGATACCTCGCAACCGGGGAGCAGCGCTTCCTCGTCGCCGACCGACAGGCTGGACAGGAGCTCGTCAACGCCGACGCTGACATGGAGAGCCTGGCTCTTCAGAACGATCGTCTCGCCCCACTCATCCTCGACGTGCGACTGGGTCAGGCTGCCTGGATCGAACAGTGGGCGACCCCCACGTCGAAGACGCCGGCGCAAGCCCGTCCCACGGGCCCGGCTCTCCTTCGGCTCCTCGACCAAGGCAGCGAGCTCTTCGACAACTACAACGCAGCCGAGAGCAAACTGGGGCCAGCCATCGACCGGGAGAACGCCACCGTCCAGGGTGACCAGCGCACCCTCCTGGTTACCGTGCTCCTCCTCGAGGTGGTACTCGTGAGCGGCACCTTCGTGGTCACCGCGTTCCAGCAACATAAGCTGCAACGTGCTATTGGGGGGCCGGTCGACAACATCGTGAAGGTGATGCACCTCGCCGCTGCAGGCGATCTCAGCGTGAGGGCCGAGGGCGGCGGTCCTGAAGAGCTGCATCAGATTGCCACCGGCCTCAATGCCATGAACGAGGCGCTTGCTACCGAACGTGCAGTGGGCGCCGCCCGCGAGACCGAGGCCGCGGCCCAGTCGGAGCGCCTCGCCCAGATCCTCAGCGTCGCCCGCGAGATCGCCGGCAGCCTCAATCTGCGCTATGTGCTTCGATCGGTGGGGCTGGGCGCTCGCATGATGACCGGTCAGGACAGCGCTCACGTCTGGCTAACCGACGAGGCGCGCAACGCGCTCGTCCCCGCCTACGACAGTTCGGGGCCCGACGGCGTGCCGATGGATCAGGAGTCGGTCCAGTTCGGCGAAGAGACCGCCGGCAAGGCGGCGAAGTACGGCCGCACCACCGTCGAGGAGGTGCCGACGCCGGATGGGGTGACCTCCCGGCTGGCCGTACCGATGATCGTCGGAGCTCGGGTGGTCGGCGTGCTGGAGGTCCGCGGAAGTTGCGCCGCCGAGACGGACCAGGGCGTGCTCGAGGCCCTCGACGCGCTGGCGACGCACGCAGCAAGCGCCATCGAGGCGGCACGGCTTCATGTCGAGCTCGAGCGACGCAGCGAGATCGACGCTCTCACACGCCTGCCCAACCGGCACCGCCTCGACGACGACCTCGCGGCTGAGTGCGCGCGGTCGCTCCGCTACGGGAGACCGCTGGCGTTTGTGATGATGGATGTCGACAACTTCAAGCTATTCAACGACCTCTACGGCCATCAGGTCGGCGACGAGGTGCTGCAAGAGGTCGCGACTGTGCTCGCGCATGAGGTTCGCGACGGCGACACCGCCTATCGCTACGGCGGCGAGGAGTTCGGCGTCCTCCTGCGTGAGAGCGACGCCGCCGAGGGCCAGCAGGCAGCCGAGCGCTTTCGAAGCCGTATCGAGGCGGCGTTCGCCGACCGCGGCTGGGCGGCGGGGGTCACCGCCTCCTTCGGTGTGGCCGCATTCTCGGAGGCGGTGTCGACCGAGAAGCGACTGGTGGAGGCCGCCGACCGAGCTCTGTACGAGGCCAAACACGCGGGGCGAAACCGGGTCGTCGTCGCCAGCGACGGGCGGACCTTAGTGGAGCACGGCGACGGCGACGGCGCGCCTCGGCTCGCGGTGCGTCCCTTGCGCGCACCTAGGAAGACCAAGGCGTCTTGACCGCGGAGGCGGGTCGACGGCCATCACACACGCGGCGCGCTTTCTGGGCCGTACCTCTACGGCAGCGCGGACCAGCAAAACGTTGGTATTGCCGCGGCGGCTGAGGCCATAGGCTGACCCAGCCGATGCCTGCTCTGGTCTACGTCGGTCCGGGTGTTCGGGCGGCGGAAGGGCGTCCAAGGCGGGCGGATCGGCCGGCCCGATGGAGCCAGACGGAAGATTTGCAACTACTCACAAGATCGGTTCCACTAGCCTTCGTGGCGACCTTGAAGCCGCCCCCGCGCCGGCTGAGTTCGTGTCGGTGGCAGGGCGTCGCCGCACCTCCTTCTCACATTGTGAAGCTGTGTGGGAAGGCTGCGACCAAAGCGCTCGGTTCGTCCGCGGCCGACCAGGCGTTACTCAAGGGTCATTCGATCCGCCAGGTCGCGATCGATCCCCGAATAGCGGTCTCGTCGGTTGGCCGCCTCAAGGAACAAAGTTGCACGCTGGCATGGCCTGCAGTCCTGTCCCAAAGACGAGCGCCAGTCAGCTCCGCTCGATGTTTCTGACAGCTGCGTTTAGAGGGAGGCGTATCGATGCGCCGACCTCGGATCAGCATCTCGAGGTCTAGCCTCGCAGCACCTCAGCGTCCCAGTTGACGATGACATTGCTGTCGAGGACACCGGAGAGCTTGAGCGACAGTTCAGCGTCGTCGGGCAACTCCGTAATGTTCCCCAGAGCCCTGCGCAGATCGCCGAGCGTTGGTGTCTGCGAAGCTTTTCCGATAGAGCGGAGACGTTCGATGATAACGACGGAGTTGTTCGTGGCACGTATCGGTGTTGAGCCTCCGCTTGACTCTGTCCGCGAGCGGAGGTCTGCGGCGTAGAGCCGTTCACCACAGCCTAGGCACTTCATGGTGGGACGGTCTGGAATGTCAGCACGTTCCAGCTGACCGGCGACGTCTGGATGCCCACGATTATCCGGTTCCGGGTCGCTAAAGCTCAACCGGATAAGACGGTCGGCACCGCAGTGGACGCAGCGTTGAGGCAAAGCTTCTCAATCCTGCCGCCGTGTCCTCTCTGCGTCTGTCCGCTACGGCACCGTAGCGAGGCCTATGCCGGCACGACGTGCTGGTCGATCACATCACCGCTGTGGAATTTGTGTCCAGCTCAGGGTCGACGCTGGTATGCCCGCCGGACCACCCCATCCAACTCGGTCGTGATAGCCCGGTAGCACTCACACGCCGCAGCCTCGAGCCCGCCGCGATCAATGATGGTGACTCGACCGCGGTGGTAGCTGATGAGACCCGCGGCTCGAAGGCGCTCTGCAGACAGGGTCACCGTGGCTCGACGCGAGCCGAGTATCTGGCCGAGCACCTCGTGAGTGATGGCGAACTCGTCAGTGCCGACGCGATCATGGCTCATCAGCAGCCAGCGGCTCAAGCGTTCCTCGTTCGAGTGGAGTCGATTGCACGCCGCTGCCTGAGCGATCTCGCCGAAGAATGCCCGAACATAGTCGTTCACGAGCTCGTGCAGGTGACGGTCGGCTTTGATTTCGTCGAGGAACCTCGCGGCGTCCATCCGGTCCACCCAGCCTGCCACCGAGGAGACGGCCCGGAATGCGAGTGAGCCCCCGGGGCACATGGGCACGCCGACGATGCCTTCGTTGCCAATCGTGGCCACCTCCACGCTGGTCCCTCCTTGGAACGGCGTGACCAAGGAGACGACGCAATTGCGAGGAAAGTCGACGAAGGTGATGGGCTCGCCCGGCTCGAAAAGCACCGTCTCGATGTCGAGGAATACCGGACTCAGTGCTCGTCGGAGCCGTCGGCTTTCGCCAATGGGGAGAGCATCAAGAAGCCGGTTTGCCCCGGTGTTGTCCCCCATTCCGCGGTCCACGTGTGGTGCCCCTTGTGTGTTGCTCACGCGCTCTTCACACGGCGGGTCTCGCAATTGGATCCCGTCGCCCGTCGGCATCAGCGGCTTGGCCGCCACTCTGATAGTACGCGCGCGCAGTAGCTCCGACCACGTCTACTCGGTTCGAGAATAGCCCGGCCCAGCGTAAGGCCGGGCGGATGCACGATCTCGAGCTCGGCGGCGATGTGGACTACGCCATGCTCGTCAAGATCTACGGCTCCGACGCTCCCGACCACACATACAGCCCTGCTGTACGCATTGGCTCGCAGGTCACCCGCATCAGCGGAGCGCCCGATCTGGCCGAGGTCGGCACGTCGCACCTCGAGCGCCAGAACCTCACCATGCGAATGGGCATGCGCCACTTCACCCGGCTCACCAACGCCTTCAGCCGCAAGATCGAGAATCTGGCTGCCGCTGTCTCCCCTGCACTTCATGTACTACAACTTCGTGCGGCCCCACATGAGCCCTCGCTAACCCGTACCCTCGGACCCCCGCGATAGCGGCTGGGGTTTCGGACCATGTGTGGAGGATCGAGGAGATCGTTGCCCTACTAGACGCTGGGTAGGCCCAAGGAGCAAAGTCTCGTCCACAAGGTAGACGCCGGGAGGCAGCGGCTCGTGCGAAAACGTCAGGGGAAGGTACTCTCGGAGCACCAGGCGGGGAATGTTTCCCGACTGAAACCCGCAACGAGTACGCCGATGATGGTTGGGAGTGGGGACATCACATGGGTCTGCGGTCACTGTGACCACCACCTAGCTGAGGGCATTATGCCGGGGCAGATCAACAATCTGATTCTCATCTGCTACTCCTGTGGCGCTCTCAACTACATCTCCACTGAGCTTGAGTCGGGCCCCGATCTGCCCTCGTCAAACTGACCCACTACCGCCGATGGCTCAAACTGACCCACTACCCCATCGGCTCAACCGTGGCGGCGATCGGCACGCCAACGGCGTCTGGAGCAGCCTGCCCCATCCAGCCGACCAGCTCCTCCGCATGATCCAGCCGCCTTCAACTCAGGTGTGTTAATTGCACGCTGGGGTGGCCGGGGCACCTGTTCCTCGGCCATACCGTCGACATCCATGCGGCGGTGGTCGAGAATCTCCTCATGAGCGAGATCGTCGAACCGGACCCGGCTCCCAGCTCGGTTTCGGAGAAGTCCGAGCAGCAGCGCGCTCTCAGAGCAAATCGGCATGCGACCCGTAGGCAACCAGGTCTGCAGCGATGTCCGCAGTGTCACGGCACGGGCGTCGTCGGACACAGGCGCTCCACAACCGGTGGGCGGGATAACCGCAACTGCCCAGCTTGCGCTGGAACCGGGAGCGTCGGGTTTGCCGAGCCGATTGACCACAGGTAGAGTCCCGCTTGTCCTGGCTACAGCGCCTGACGCCTGTCAAGGGTGATAACGTACCCTGGCCTGGCCCACAGGCCTGTGTCGCGACCGTACTGGCCCCGATGTGCCGTCACCGTTACAGCACTGGACCCGCACTACGTTCGCGGCGACTACGATGGCCTTGCGCTCTATCCTGACTCCGCAGCGTCGTGGTAGTACACCGTCATCGAGATGTCGCACTCGTCCAGCGTCCAATCCCGCTGGTCGCCTCCGCGTGAAGCCCGGATGCCGAACTCGACCGCCACATGCGCGTTGATGCTCCGTCGCGCCTCGGTGGCGCCTCGGTTTACGGCCGGCGAATCAGTACGAGATTCGGATTCTCAGGGATCTCTCCTTACTCAACGCTGCCAGAAGCCTTGATCTCCTGAAGTTCCTGCGGCGACAGCTCACGCGGTTGCTCGCCTTTGGCTACTTTCTCGGTCTGGACCTGATGGCGGATACTCTCGACGATCTCGGGATTCGCCAGAGAGTTCCAGCGTCGATCCAGCTTCCTTTCTCAACCCTGATGGGAACGGCCCAGTTCACCGGGTCTCCAAAGCCTCGCCGACCGGGAACTTTCGGCCCTACCGGCTCAGCGTTCACCGATTGATACTTGGAGGATGACGTCCACAGTGCAAACGATCCCGACCTCGACCCAATCGCGAGCGAGCCGCCGGAGCACGTGGCTGCTGGCGGTAGGCCTGGCGGCTATCATGCTGGTCGCCGTTAGCGTCGGTGTCGTGGTCTTCCGTGGCAATAACTCCTCCTCAACGGGTACCGCTGCCAGCCAACAGTTGGCGTCGGCGCAGCTGACGTCAGTGCAGCAGTCCTGTCAGCAGTGGGCCGGGGCCTCAACTCCGACTGTCGGCAACGGCTCTCCCGGCTCCGCCTGGTGCACCACAATGACCGACTGGATGGGCCAGCAACTGCGCAACGAGCGTATGACTGGCGCGATGATGTGGGGCAGCGCCACCACGCTGCAAACCACATGCCAGCAGTGGATGGCCGCCGGTTCCGGCTCTACCAGCGGCGAAACTGCTTCTCCAGCATGGTGCGGCCAGATGTCCACCTGGATGGCGCAACACGTTGGCGATTGGGGCAACTGGATGACGAGCGGGAACATGATGGGTCGCTAAGCCAGCGGCTCATTTTGTAACCGCCGTCGGACGCCCCTCGAACGCGAACCGACCGGCGAACACACAGAAGGCACCAGGGTCAAGTTATAGGTTCCCTTTGCGCAGTGACGCACCCCTCTCGCCACGTCGAGAGCAAAGTCCTTGTTCCTAGTAAGACAGGCGCGGGGTACAAGCGCCTAGCGTCGCGTGGCCCCACAGCTTTTCAGGGTCGAGAGGCTCACGCGGCAATCGAGCCAGACCCCGCCTTCGTGGAGCGGTTGCATGCCCAGCTCGACGACGCCTTCTCTCGGAGCAGTCACTCCGCGAAACCGATGCGGGACGTTCAATCACCGCGCTCGGGTCGAGGCTGAAACCGTGAATTCGAAGACGTCGTTCCAAGGCGATCAACACGAAACCGCTCACGCGGAGACCATTCTGCGCGGGCGGCTTGATGCCGGCACCCCCGACGAAGCCGATTTCGATCGCCGGCTCGCGGTTCTGCGGGCGCGCCCGAACGGCCGCCGGGCCGGCGTCATCGTCATGCTCGCAATAGGAGGACTGGTGGTGGCTGCAGCAGCTGCTGGCCTCGCCTATGATGCCGCCAAAATTCGTCGGCCGGCCTCTATCAGGCGCGCGCACACCACGTCGTGCTCCGTCCCACCGCTCTGGCCAGGTTGTCGATGTGACCCTCAAGGGACATGAATATGTTGCAGGGCAGGATGATGGCGCGATACGGCATAGGCAGCGTCGTGGCCAGCAGCTCGCGCGTGCACCCCGGAACAGTTTCGTTGAGCGTGTCCGACATAGGTGCGCTTGTGCATGAACTGGTGTTTCTCCGTTGAATATTTGCTGGCGCTAGATAATGAATGAGCGGTGCTCCTTCGCTCCGAGGCTCGGATCGGCGGAGCACCGTTTCGCATTATCGAGATGACCCAAGTTACATTCAACGGTGAGTTGGCCCCCGAAACCTTTGCTGTGGAGGGCGCCTAGCTCAACGGTTGTTGGCATCCGCGGTCGTTGTTCGAGTCTTGACCATCAGAATGTCTGTCTCAGTGAGGTCGCTCGCGCTGCCGGTTAAATCCCGCTGCGGCGTCAGCAGTCAAACTCGATGGCATCCGGACTGACGCCTCCAGCCGCGCTCCGCAGCCTCGGCATTTCACTGTGGATCGCTCGCTTCTGCGCGTCTGCGGATTGCTGCGCTGATCCGCGAGACTAGGTCGCGTGGCACGAATGGTTTGACGATGTAATCGTCCGCCTCCAGGGAGAACGCTTCCGCCTTTTCTGCGGCCTTGCCATCGGCCGTGAGCATCACCACTGTCACATCCCGGGTCGCCGCGTCGGCGCGGAGCACGCGACAGACGTCGAGACCGCTCATGCCCGGCATGTGCATGTCCAGGAGCACGCAATCCGGACGAACGCGTCGAATAAGCTCGATGGCGCCTTCTCCCGATTCGGCTTCATGAACGCCGAAACCAGCCGAAGTCAGGCTCATGCGCGCATGCAACCTGACCTCCGGAGCGTCATCGACGATGACGATGGTGCCTGACCCCCACTCAGCAGCCCCCTCCGGACGCGGTGCCCGTGCTCGATCGCCGTCGAGACGTGGCTGGCTCAGCAGCGCATCAATACGGTCGGCCGCTTGCGGACGAGCGTAGTAGTAGCCCTGGGCCTCGTCGCATCCAAGTGCTCGGAGTGCGTCGACCTGTGCGCTCGTCTCAACGCCTTCGGCCACCACGCTCAGATCCATCGCGTGCGCCATGCCCATGACCGCGGCGACGATGGCCGTGCTCTCGGGGTCGCGGCCGAGTCCATCGACAAACGACTTGTCGATCTTGAGCTCCGTCAACGGGAACCGGCGCAGGTAGGCGAGCGATGAGTAGCCGGTGCCGAAGTCGTCCATGGAGATCGCGATACCGAGCGCCTTGATCTGGTGGAGCATCCCGATGGCGATCTCCGGATCGCTCATGACCATGCTCTCCGTGACCTCGAGGCAGAGGTACGTGGGATCCATTCCGGTCTCGGCGAGCACGCTGCGAAGCGTCCGAAGAAGGCTCGAGTCGAGCTGGCGTGCCGAGAGGTTCACTGACACGATCGGTGCCGAGAGGCCCCCATTCAGGGCATGCCAGCGCACGCCCTGCTCACACGCCTGCCGCAACACCCACGCGCCGATCGGAACAATGAGGCCAGTCGCTTCGGCCAGGGGAATGAAGCTCGACGGCGGGATCGCCCCGCGGAGTGGATGGTCCCAGCGCAGCAGTGCTTCAACCCCAACGACGCGGTCGGTGGCCAGCGAGATCTTGGGTTGAAAGGCGACTCGCAATTCGCCCCGCTCCAGCGCGGTGCCCAACGCGTGCTCGTCGTCAAATCGCGCGGTTTGGTCAGAACGCATCTTCTCGGCGAAGAACGCGGTCTGAGCGGCCCCAGATTCCCGGGCCAGGCGCAACGCAGCGGTGGCTTCCCGAATGATGACGTTGGGATTGTGCTTCGCACCCCTCACGACCCGGATCCCGACGTGCACAGCGATTCGAATCGCCCTGCGATCGGTCGCAATTGGGCGCTCAAAGAGACCGACGATCCGTGCGGCCATGCTGGTCGCACCGCGCACACCTCCGATGCGTTCGCAGAGGAGAAAGAAGTCATCGCCGCCGAGGAGAGCGACGTGTCCGCCTTCGCGTGAGACCGCGTCGGATGCACGAATGCACGCCTGGAGCCGCTTCCCGACTTCCTTGATGATCTGGTCCCCGGCGTCATGCCCGAACTGCGCATTGATCGCCTCGAAACCGTCGATCTTGACCGCGAGCAGCGCCGTCGACCATCGATGGCGGACTCCGCGATTGATCGCGCGCTGGACGCGTTCAACGAACAAATGGCGCCCCGGGAGGCCGGTCAAACCATCGTGCAGCGCCTGAAAGGCGAGTGTTGCCTCCGCGTTGCGTTGCTGCGTGATGTCACGCATCATCACGACCGCACCGAGCGTCCGGCCATCGCTATCGAACACGGTTGTCGCATTGACAACGACACACTGACGGCGGCCGCCGGGCCACGTGAGGATCATCTCCTCATCGGTCACCACTTCCCCGCGCAACGCTCGTGTCAGCGGAAGATCGGCGGCCGCGTAGGCCTTTCCGTCGACACGGCGATGCTTCCACGCCGGAGTCGCAGGACTACCGGATGCACCCGGGCCGCCGACCGCTGCCGCCATGGCCCGATTCATCATGGTGAACGCACCCGTCAGGTCGGAGACGGCGACCATCTCGGTCATCGACTCGCGAATCACGGCTTCCGCTGCCGCCGCCAGTGCGGACAGATCCGAAGTCTCGGTGTTGAACGGCGGAATCGGAGCGCGTCGCCGGTCGGGTGCTTCCACTTCAAGGAGGATCACCGGGAGTCCCCCCTGTGCCGCTGACCATCAGGCGGCCCCGTTCGCCCATCGCGCTGGCGTGTTATCGCCATGATCTGCACGATCGTGCGGGACTTCTGCCCTGGCGTCGGCGGACGCGCAGCGAGTGAGGACCGCGCTGAGCCTGTCCGGGTCCACCGGCTTGCTGAGGTATGCATCCATGCCCGAGGCGATGCACTTCTCCTCGTCGCCCTTCATGGCGCCCGCGGTCATCGCGATGATCGGGGTACGCTTGCCGCTGCCTTCCATACGGCGGATGGCCATGGTCGCCTCGAAGCCATCCATTTCCGGCATCTGGCAGTCCATCAGAACGGCCGCGTAGCGCTCGTTCTGAACGGCGGCGACTGCTTCCCGGCCATTGCTTGCGACGTCCACCCAATGCCCCATGTTCTCGAGCATTCGAGTCGCCACACGCTGGTTGACCGGGCTGTCGTCGACCACAAGCATGCGCTGGCGTTGCGCAGCACTGGTCGCAGCCAGTGAATACGTGGTGACCATTGGCGCCGGTTCCGTGGCTGGACCACGTGCCAGGACCGCGGCGAGGCAGTCGTAGAGGGCGGACGTCTTCACGGGCTTGGTGAGGAAACCGTCGACGCCGCTGCCCCGTGCCACCCGGGCATCGCCGCGGCGGGCGGATGACGTCAGGAGGACCAGCTTCGTGCTCCGAAGTGCCGGATGCTCGCGGATCGACCGAGCGAGTTGGAGGCCGTCCATCTCGGGCATGTGATAGTCAAGAATCGCCAGCTCGTAGCGGTCACCCTCGGCCGCAGCTCTCGACAGTTCCACCAAGGCTTCGCGGGCACCGCTGCATGCGCTAGCGCGCACCGACCATCCCACCAGGTTCTGCTCGAGGATGACGCGGTTCGTGTGGTTGTCGTCGACCACGAGGACATGGACGTCGCGGAGCGACTTCCGCGCCTTCGCCACCGCGGAGACGCTTTCGGCCGGCTCGAGCCTGCACGTGAACCAGAAGGTGCTCCCGCGTCCGACCTCACTCTCAACGCCGATCTGGCCACCCATGAGTTCGACCAGTTGTTTGCTGATCGCCAGGCCCAGCCCTGTGCCGCCATACGAGCGAGTCGTCGAACTGTCGGCCTGCGTAAAGCTCTCGAAGATCAGCGAGCGCTGCGTGGCGTCGATCCCAACGCCCGTGTCGGCCACCTCGAAGCGCACAAGCTGTGGTGCACGCTCGTCAGTGGCACCATCGCCGGACTCCGACAACGCTCGAAGCACGACCTCTCCGGTCTCGGTGAACTTGACCGCATTGCTGAGTAGATTGAGCAGAACCTGGCGCACTCGAACCGGGTCGCCGCGGACGTCCTCGAGGAGGCCCGGTTGCACCATGACAGCCAACTCCAGCCCCTTCTCATCCGCTCGGTGCGCCACGACCTCGGCTGCATCCTCGATCACGGAGCGCAGATCGAATTCGATCTCCTCCAAGTCGATCTTCCCGGCCTCGATCTTGGAGAAGTCGAGGATGTCGTTGATCACTGTCAGAAGGGCATCCGCCGAGCGCTTGATGGTCTCTGCGTACTCCAGTTGCTCATCGGACAACGTCGTCTTGAGCAGGAGCCCGGTCATGCCGATCACCCCATTCATGGGGGTTCGAATCTCATGGCTCATGCTGGCGAGGAACTGGCTCTTGGCAAGGCTCGACTCGACCGCGACGCGTTCGGCGGTGCGCAGCGCGTCGAGCATCGAGATGCGATCCAACGCCACGCTCACATTGGTTGCATAACCCTGCAGGCGCGTCGTCTCATCCATCCCCAAAAACGGTGACGTCGCGCCCGCGCGAACGATCAACCATCCCTGCCCCGTCGACAACTCCAACGGCACCGCAAGGGTGTCTCCCAACCGGGTCGCCCGGCCTGAGGCTGCCTGCGCAACGACAGTTGCCACCATGGTGTCGTCCATATCGTCCGCGGCCAGCGTCTCTCCGGCCGCGCCGATAACGGCACCCGCCTGACCACCGACAAGCCGCTCCCCCCAGGTGAGCGCGCGTTCCGCCAGCGACATCGAATCCGATGACAGCAGCATCAATTCACGTATCTCGAGGGACAGCGCCTCCTCCTCCTTCGCGCGCCATTCCCGCCGCAGCCATGCGGGCGGTGCGAAGCTCGCGTAGAGCGCAGGGACGCAGAGAAGCACCGCAAGCTGCAGCCCCAACTGAACCCCGGCGTTGCGTGCGAGCGGCGAGAGTCCGATCGCCAGAATGATCAGGAGGACGATGAAGCCGTAACCCAGGGAGAGAGAACGCAGCCGCGCGCGCTGCACCACCGGCAAATGACGGGATTGCATCCAGAATCGAACCGCCGGCTCCGCAATCGCGACCAACCAGAAAACCACGATGTAGAGCACGGCGGCAACCTGGATGGGATTGATGCCCTTGTCCGACGCCGGCAGGGGCACGAGCGTGCACGCGACACCGAGGAGGACGGCCGAACGCACGACCCGGCGTCCAATACGACCGAACGGCACAACTGCCGCCCGGAAGAGCAGGAGCGAATATCCGGACAGCAGGAGTCCGAGCAGGAGCAGGGTGTCGACCAAAAAGCGCAGCAGCGCCGACCCCCTGAGCAGCGTCGCGACGCCGCCGAGCGCAGTCACATCGCCCGCCAGGGAGACGAGCCCCAGCAGGCCGATGGCCAGCGCGAGATAGAGCTGCTTCCTGTCGCGCAGCCTCACCCATTGCGCAAGCGCGACGATTCCGAGCAGGACGAAGCTCACCGACTCAGCCCATTTGGCCACCGCCAGCAATGTGGTCAAGCGAGTTCCTCCGTGAGCGCACTACGGACCCGCTCGAACTCGACGACGACGTCGTTGACCAGCGTCGCCAGATCGCCGGATGCCGGAGCAACGGCGATGTCTTCGATCGCGGCGCAGAGGGCTGCCAGTCGGGTTGCACCGAAGGCTGCGCTGGTCCCCTTCAGCGCGTGCGACACGCCTGCGAGCTCGGGCGTCTCACCATGCTGCTGAATCGCCTGGAGACGTGCCACCCGTCCAGCGGCCTCATCGAGGAACATCCGGATCAACTGGCAGAAGTCGTTGTCCCCCAGTTCCTGGAGCCGCGCGATCTGCCTTTGGTCGATCGGCCCCACGGCCGGCGCTTCGGACCGACGCACAACATGACTCGACACGACACATTCTGGCGCCCGGGACGCCCGCTAGGGGATGACCCGTATGCAGCTTGTGACAACAGCGTTAGATCGGCTGTAGCTCGCTGCTCTCGGGGAGGCACTCGCAACCCGCCCGGGTTCGCTGAGGAGGGCCGACAGGCATCACCGAACTGGCCCTCGGTGACTACCGATGCGTTTCCTGTGAGTCGACGGGGTCCGATCCCGACCCGCCTCACATCTCAGTCGGCAGTCGCTGCCAAATGACCCGCGACAAGATGGCGGTTCACCTGTTCTCGCTCCCCGATCGCAGACCAGGGGTCGATCCCGTTGAATTCAAAGACGGATCTGCTTGGAGAACTCTCCCCGTCGAACAGGTCGTTCGCTCAAGGAACAAACTTGTACGCTGGCGTGAACCACACGCATCACCCTAGACACCGGGACCAGCCCGAGCGGTCCCCCGGCAATCTCGTCCACGCCCTCCTTTGGTACCCGCCTGGGGCTCTCGTCCGAAATGACCCTAGGGCACCGGCCCTAGACTTCGGCACTGTGATCAATCCCCTAGTCGAGGGCGCTCTCATCGGGTTGGGGCGGTGCCCTCCTCGGCGCTCTTACGGGTATCTCCGGGGCGTTTATCGTCGCTGGTAACGACCGCAGAGTCGCGAACGCCGACCGCCGCGCGACAGCGTACGTCGAGTCTCTTGCCGCGATCTACTATTTCCAGGAGGTCGCGATTCGAGCACTCGATGCGAGGCCCGACGACGGCAACCATGACGACGAGCAGGAGAACATGTTCGACCTCCTGCGCGCAAGGCTAAGCGTATTTGGAGTTGACCCACCCCGAGTGCATAGGCGTCCGTGAACCGCCGCGTCAAGCTGAACCGAGTGCATACCGTCTAGGGGTGATTGGGCAAATGGCATACTTGCAAACTCGAAATCAAGAACGGGGGTTATCCAAGTCATGACGGTTGCTGAAGCCGCGGACGTACTGGGCGTCTCCACCCAGACCATATACAACTACATCTATGCCGGAAAGCTTCGGGCGCGGAGGCCAGCCGAGCGCTACATTCTTCGCGAGCGCGACGTGGCAGCCCTCGCCGCGAAACGTAAGGCTCGACGCTAACTCGGGTCGAGGCGAGCCCATCGCGGTTCAGGCCATACAGCAGGGATCGTCGGCATGATCGCCGGCAATGCATCCCGATCGATCCGAACAGCGCGTGCACGGCGCACTGCCTGCGAGATCACCTTGACCGCATCGTCCTGGCCGATGAGGAGCTTGTGGATCTCCTCTTCCATGCGCAGCAGCCGCGATGTCTCCTCCTCGACCAGGCGCGACACCGGGACACCGGTCCACGCCGAGATCATCTCGGCGATGTGCTCCTCGTTGACGTCCGGAACGGTCGCGCCCAGCTCGTCGCGCCACGTGGTCTCGAGGGAGACGTACGTGTCCTTGAGCTTCTTCTCGTTGTCGCGGAAGTTCGCCGCAGTCTCGTAGTTCTGCGCAGCTATCGCCTCTTCCTTCTGCATCTGCAGCTCGCGGATCTCACGCTGCAGCTGGCGAAGCTCGTCCGGCGTGGTGGTGAGCTTCATGCGCACCCGCGCGCTTGCCTCGTCGATGAGGTCGATCGCCTTGTCCGGGAGCGAGCGGTCGCTGACGTAGCGGACGGACAGCTCCGCCGCGGCCTTGAGCGCGTCATCGGTGATCTTGACTCGATGGTGCTTCTCGTACAGCGGACGGATGCCGTGCAGGATCTCGATGGTCTCGGCCAGCGACGGCTCGTCGATGAACACCGACTGGAAGCGGCGCTCGAGCGCCGCGTCCTTCTCGATGTACTTGCGGTACTCCTTGAGGGTGGTCGCGCCGATGCACTGGATCTCACCGCGCGCGAGCGCGGGCTTGAGGATGTTCCCCGCGTCGATGGCTCCTTCCGCGGCGCCAGCGCCGACGAGCGTGTGCAACTCGTCGATGAAGAGGATGACCTCGCGCGACGCGCGAATCTCGTCGAGGATTTTTTTCAGACGCTCCTCGAACTCACCCCGATACTTCGTACCCGCGACCAGCGAACCCAGGTCGAGGGTAAGCACACGCTTGCCCATGAGTGATTCGGGGATGTTCCCCAGGATGATCTGCTGGGCAAGGCCTTCAGCGATGGCGGTCTTGCCGACGCCCGGCTCACCGATGAGGGCGGGGTTGTTCTTGGTGCGCCGGCTGAGAATCTGCACCACGCGCTCGATCTCCATGGCGCGGCCGATGACCGGGTCAAGCGCGCTCTTCAGCGCGAGCTCGGTGAGGTCGCGGCCGAACTGGTCGAGCAGCGGGGTCTTGCTCGGCTGCTTCAGCGCCTCCTTGACCTCCCCCTCGAGCCCCGACTCGCGGAGCAGGCGGTCGATCTCGCCGCGCACCTTCTCGAGGTTCGCGCCGAGATCCTCGAGGACGTGGGCGGCGATGCCCTCACCCTCGAGGAGCAAGCCGAGCAGGAGGTGCTCGGTGCCGACGTAGTTGTTCCCCATGCGCCGGGCCTCTTCGAAGGAGATCTCGATGACCTTCTTGACGCGCGCCGTCGGGATGATCTGCTGGATGACGATCCGCTCGTTGCGGGCGAGCACCGACTCGATCGTCGAGCGCACCTTCTTGATCTCGACGCCGAGGTTGTTGAGGACCTTGGCGGCCAGACCCTCGCCCTCGCGCAGCAGCCCGAGGAGCAGATGCTCGGTGCCGATGTACGAGTGATGCGAGCGTTCGGCCTCCTCCTACGCGATGTTGAAGACCTGCTTCGCTCTCTCCGTGAACCGCTCAAAGGGGTACAAGTGGTTGCTGCCTCCGTGCCCGAGCCGACCCCACCTTCAGTTGGTGGGGGTCAGTGACGGGCGACCAGGGAATCCAACTCCATTGTGCCCGCCGCACTTCGAAGTCAAGCGTTCCCGTGGCGAGCTTCGCCAGGCCGGTCCGGGCGCGCACAGTAGCGGCGCTGATAGTGCGCGCCGCGTACTGATGGAACCGTGGCAGCGTCCCGTAGTTGCCACCGATGCGCAGCGGCACGTATCGCGGCTGTCGAGGTGCAAGAGTCCAGCGCCCACCATGCCGACAAACGCGTTGCGCTTGTGCGAGTCCTCATCCTCGAACGAGAGCCCAGGGCGATAACTGAACGTGACCGGCTCCTACGGGTCGCGCGCGCCGACGCGCGCACTGCCGAACAGGTCGCTGTACTCGTCGCGTTGTTCAGCAGCAACGCCGCGCGCCCATATGGGACCGCGGAGTCGGTTCACCTTTTTGCCACGCGCGCCTCGACGGCCAGCTCGGCAGTGGTGAGCGCGTCGAGCAGGCGCATCGCGTGCTGCTTGTCGCGTGTCTTGAAACCGCCGGCCTTCTGTTTCGCATAGCCGAGGTCACTGCAAAACTGCGGCACGTCGCGCATTCCCGACTTGTGCGGGTCCGCGTCGGTGGCCTCATCGCAGCGCGCCCACAGCGCGTAATGCGCCTTGAGCGCGGCGTCGCCGCGCTCGCGCAGGAAGTCCCACAGCTCCGCGCCGGGGTCGCTATAGAACCCGACCGCCTGGCGGTCATCGGCGCCGGCCGTTACGGAGAGCGCACGCCAGAAACCGGCGACGCTTTCGCCCCATCCCTCGACGCGGCCGAAGCCTTGAACCGTGCCCGCGTGTACGCGGTCAAGCGCGAACGAGCACCACGTCAGGCAACGGCGCCGGCCTGCCCGTCAGGCGTCGTGGGACAGGGTGCAACCGTTCCGGCGCGGCGATAGGCGAGGAGCATCCTGGGCGGCGGCGTGGGACACCCGCCCCCGTGATGATCACCGAACGCACCGCACGGTCCGCCGCGGCGTCTCGGCAACGACTCCGTGCGCAGCTTATCGGTCATCGCGGGAACTCTACGCCGACGCGCTGCCGAGCTCGCGCAGCCGTTCGTAGGTGTAGATACCGGTGTTGTGTCCGTCGGCCCAGACCGCGTTCAAGGCGTACGCTCCCACCAGCGAGATGTCGGCGAGCTCATCCTCGCCGGGGTGCAGCATCGAGTCCGAGCTGAACCGGCCGCGATACCAGGGCTCACCTTTGCACGCCGCGCACGGGCACGCGCGGCGCAGTACGGCGAACGGGATGTGATGGGACGCTCCGTCGGACCACTCGATCAGCAGGGATCGGTGCTGCTCGTCGTAGTCGAAGCGCGTGGGTCGCACGTCCGCGCCGGCCTTCGCAATGGTCGCGTCAGCCGGCATCGCGGGCAGGTCAGGCGTGTCGCTCACGTACACGATCCTCCGAACTGCCACCAGCACCGGCGCGGTTGGGCGTCGTCGTGCTCGCGGTCCACGAACCACCCCGCGCCGATATGTGCTCCGTCGCCGAGCCGTACTGGGCCCACCAGGGTCGCACTAGTGCCGACGAAGACCTTGTCACCGATCGGGGTGCGGTGCCTCTCTTCGCTGTCGTAGCTGCAGGTCACCACGCCGGCTCCGATAGTCACCGCGATGCCCACATCGCTATCGAGCCCGCAGGAGAAAGGGCTGATGCGCGTCCCGGCTCCCACGCTGCTGTGCTTGACCTCGGCATGCGTCCCCAACTCTACCCCGGACGCGAGCTCGGTGTTGGGACGGACGCCCAACCTGGCGGTGTTCGACGCGAAGGACGTTAGTCCGGACGACAACGGGGCTCTGAGTCTGACCGATTGGGACTGCCACGCTGTTTGCCTCGATTGGGCTCGACAGACCACCCGAGCAGTCCTAATGGTCGGCCTCTAGCATCAATGTCGCCCGCTCGGGTGCGTCTGCGAAATCTCACCGGGCCGCGCCCTGCCAGCTATTCGAGGTAGTCGACCAACCGCTTGCGGCGAGACGGGTGAAGCAGTTTGCGCAGCGCCGTGACCTCGATCTGACGAATGCGTTCGCGCGTGACCCCGAATCGCTTGCCCACCTCTTCCCGCGTCCGCTGACCGCCGTCGATGAGACCGAAGCGGAGCTGCAGCACACGACGTTCGCGCGGTCTCAACGAGTCGAGGACGTCCTCAACTTCGCTGCGCAGCAGGATCAGTGACGCCGCCTCCAACGGCGCGATCGCTTCCTTGTCCTCGACGAAGTCGCCGAGCTCGGCGTCCTCCTCCTCCCCGATCGGGCTGGACAGGGAAAGGGGCTCCATGGAGAGCCTGAGCACCTTGCGCACCTTTTCGGGCGTGAGGCTCATCTCCTCCGCGATCTCCTCGTGGTCGGGCTCGCGGCCGAGCTCCTGAAACAGACGCCTCGAGACACGGACGAGCTTGGTGATGACCTCCCCCATGTGCACGGGGAGGCGGATGGTGCGGGACTGATCGTCCAGAGCCCGCCTGATTGCCTGGCGGATCCACCAGGNNCGTAGGTCGAGAACTTGTAGCCCCTTCGGTAGTCGAATTTCTCCACGGCGCGCATCAAGCCGGTGTTGCCCTCCTGGATGAGGTCGAGGAAGGGCATCCCGTGGCCGAGGTACTTCTTGGCGATGGACACGACCAAGCGGAGATTGGCCTCGGTGAGCTTGTCGCGCGCCTCCCGGTCGCCGAGCTCGATGAGCCGCGCGTACTCGACCTCCTGTTCCTTGCGCAGGAGGCCGATCCGACTGATCTCCTTGAGGTACATCCGGATCGGGTCATCGAGGGAGAAGGTGTCGACCACCTCAGTGGTGACCGCCTCGTCGTCCCGCTCGTCGGCGTCTTCGAGGTCGTCATCGCTATCGCTGACCTCGATGCCCATCTCCCGGAACACCTGGAAGACGCGCTCCAGTTGATCAGGCTCGGCCTCAATGATGGGAAGGCCAAGGCCCTGGAGGACGTCGTCGGGGGTCAGGCGCCCCTGCTCCTTGCCCCGGCTGATGAGGAGCGCAGCAGCGTCGACGACCTCGTCGTCTGCTCTCCGGGACGCCACTGCCCCCCGCGCGGTCACTCTCGAGGCCTCCATGCCGGTTCTGCGTTGCCGCTAAAGGACAATGGGGAGCGTTTATTGACTAGACGCGAGAGACCCGGCGCACCTCGCCCAGCGCTTCGCCGAGGGCGTCGATCTCCTCGTGCGTCGTGTAGAGATACACCGAGGCTCGCGCCATCGAGGGCACGTCGTAGCGCGCCATCAGCGGGCGCAGTGATGGCCGGCGCGCACCGCGATGCCGCGGCGGTCGAGGATGGTGCCGACGTCGTGGGCGTTCACGTCGGCCAGGTTGAAGCTCACCACACCACCTCGCGACTCGCGGTCGCGAGGGCCGTATACCGCGATATCGCCAACTCCGTCCAGAACATCGAGAAGTTGACCGGTCAACGGCATCTCATGCGCGCGAACGCGGTCGCGGCCGGTGCCGTCGATGTAGTCGCATGCTGCCGCGAGCCCGGCCGCGCCGGCGACGTCGGGCGTGCCGACCTCGCACTTGCGGTGCACAGTGTTCCAGGTGTGCTGCCGCCACCAAGAAAGGGGACATACGATCCAGGAGCTCCGGTCGCGCCCAGAGCACCCCGATCCCCATCGGTACGCATCTTGTGGCCGCTGAAGGCGATGAAGTCGCAGTCCAGGGCACGCGCCGACACGCTCATGTGCGGCACCGACTGGGCGGCGTCGACGCAAACGAGTGCACCGGCTTCTGGGTGGTCGCCGCGGAATCCAGATACACGAGTGGATGGGATCCGATCTGGCGACCGAGAATCGGAAAGTCGGCGCGCACACGCGCGACAACCACCCCGCTCTCTCGGCGGCGACGAGCGTGATCACGACGCTGCCACCTCATCGGCGATGAGCGAAGCGCAACATCCCGTTCTCAGTCGTCTCGATGTGGTGCACCCGCACCTGCTCCATCAGGAGGAGCGCGTCGATCACCAACGCCGCGCCAGCACCACCATATCGACGCTCTCCATCGAGGCGAAGCGCTCTGCGTGGGGCCCAGCGGGGTCGTCACCCGATCGCT
>PLZA01000053.1 GCA_003153505.1 Candidatus Dormiibacterota bacterium | reverse complement strand
TGATCGGCAGCGCGGTGAGCGTGCCTCCACCTTCCGCATCGCTCATGCGCGCGGCGCGCTCGAGCAACCGCGAGTGCAGATAGAAGACGTCACCCGGGTACGCCTCGCGAGACGGGGGACGGCGGAGCAGCAGCGAGAGCTCGCGGTACGCGTCCGCGTGCTTGCTGAGATCGTCGTAGATGATCAGCGCATGGCCGCCCTTCTGCATGAAGTACTCGCCGATCGCACAGCCGGCGTAGGGAGCGAGAAACTGCAGCGGCGCCGGGTCGGACGCAGTCGCGGCGACGATGATGGTGTGCTCCATGGNNCCGATCGGGATCATCGAGTCGATGGACTTCAGCCCCGTCTGCATCGGCGTGTCGACGTTCTCGCGCTGAATGACACCGGGCGCGACGCGCTCGGTGGGCAGCGTCTGCGCGGTCTCGATCGGACCGCGATCATCGAGCTGCTCACCGAGCGCGTTCACCACGCGGCCGACCAGCTCGTCGCCGACCGGCACCTCGGCGATGCGACCGGTGGTCCGGACGGTGTCGCCTTCCTGGAGGTGCTCGTACGGACCGAGGATGACCGCGCCAACGCCGTCCTCACGGAGGTCGAGTGCGAGCGCGAGCACCGTGCCCTTGCCACCCGGCCCGGGCATCTCGAGCAGCTCGCCGGCCATGGCCCGCTCGAGGCCGTAGATACGCGCGATGCCGTCACTCACCGACGTGATCACGCCCTCGTTGGCGTCGACCACTGGTGCCTCGAAGCTCGCGATGCGTTGCTTGAGGATCTCTCCGATCTCGTCGCTGCGTATGGCCATCAGTTCGTCGTTCCTCTCTCTCGATCAGGCAAGGGCTGCCTGGAGCTGTTGAAGGTGGGTGCGCAGGCTGTCATCGATGACCCGGTCACCGATGCGGATCACGAGCCCGCCGACGATGGAGGGGTCGCTGCGCACGATCGTCTGCACGTCACTGCCGAGTTGCTTGCTCAGCGCGTCACGGATGCGCTTCTCGAGCGCGCCGTCTGCGGGCACCGCGGTGGTGACCTCAACACGGACGACACCCGAGGCCTTGTCGGTCAGAGCGTCGTAATGGGAGAGGATCTCGCGAACGATGCCGACCCGGCGGCGCTCGACCAGCAGACGCGCCAGGTTGCGTGCCTCGGGGGATACCCCCTCCAGCAGCTGCATCCCCTGGCGGACACGTTCAGCGAGACTGGTCTTCGGATTCGCGAGAGCTTCGCTCACCGCGGGATCGCCGAGCGTCTCGGCGACGCCTGCAAGTTGCTCGCGCCATCCGCCGATATCGCCGGCCTCCTGGGCGAGCGCGAAGTACGCCTCGGCGTAGCGGCGGGCGAGGATGCTCGCGCGAACCACGTCAGTTCTGCTCCGCTTTCGACGCCGGCTTGTCCCCGACCTTCGTCAATGCCTCGTCGATGAGGCGCTGATGCGCCTTGGCGTCGATGGTCTCGCCGAGCAAACGCTGCGTCGCCGCGATCACCAGGCTGCTCACCTCGGAGCGAAGGTCCTGGATTGCCCGGTCACGCTCGCCGCCGATCTCGTTGCGGGCGCGCTCGATCAACGCTTCCGCATCGGCCCGTGCCTTGGCGAGCACTTCGGCGCCTTCGGCCGTCGCCTCGCCGTGGGAGCGGCCCAGGATGTCGCGTGCCTGCGCGCGAGCCTCCTCGAGGGTCTGCTCGACCTGGGTCTGCACCTTGGACAGGCGATCCTCGGCCTCCTGCGCGGCGCGCAGTCCAGCTTCGATCTTGCCCTCGCGCTCGGTGGCCGCCTTGATGATGCGCGGATACACCCATCTTCCGAGGACGAGGATCATCAGGATGAACGCGATCAGCTCAGCGAAGAACGTCCCGTTGGGCGTCAGGAGTCCGGCCGGCTGAGAGGCGATGACCACCGTCACGACCCTCGACTACGCCCCACCAGCGATGACGTAGATGAAGAAGAAACCGAGCGCCAGGTTGATGAAATACATTCCCTCGACCAGGCCGATGATGAGGAACATCGTCACCTGCAGGCGTCCCTGTGCCTCAGGTTGACGCGCGGTGCCCGCAATCGTCGCGTTACCAGCGAGGCCGTCACCGATGGCGGCGCCGATCGCGCCACCGCCGAGTGCGAGTCCGGCGGCGATCAGCGCTCCCATCACGATCAATGCGTGATTCATGTGCTCTCTCTCCTCAGTTCACTGGTGTGTGGTGACGCCCCGTGATGCTCCTCTTCGAGGCCTTCACGGGCCATGCCGAAATAGATGATGGTCAGCAGCATGAAGATGAACGCCTGGATCGTGCCGATGAGGAAGACGTCGAAGAGCTTCCACCCGGTGAGCACGATGATCCAGAAGGGCGAGGCGACCGTCTGGAGCACGGACGACCCCGCAAACGCGACGTACCCGAGGGTGAGCAGGAACACCATTACCAGGCCGCCGAAGATGTTGCCGAAGAGCCGGAGCGCGAGGCTCAACGGCTTGGCGATCTCCTCGATGATGTTGAGCGGTGTGAACAGGATCCGGGCCGGCAGCGGCAGCTCAAACGGCTTGGTGAATCGGCGCAGGTAGCCGCGGAACCCGAGCACGTGGATGCTGTACCACTGCACGATCACGATGACCGCTATCGCCATCGCAATGGTCAGGTTGATGTCGGCTGCGGCGGGCTCGACCGGTGCGGTCAGCGGGAAGAAGTCGAGCCAGTTGGCGAACAGCACGAAGATGAAGATGGTCGCGGCAATCGGCGTCACGAATCCCGCGTCCTCTCCGATCATCTCCTTCACCAGACCCCGGATGTAACCGAGCAGCAGTTCCAGCACCATCTGCAGCCGCCCCGGCTTGCCCTTCCCGAGACGGTAAGCGACGCCAAAACCAAGCGCAAGCGTTGCCACAATGGCGATCGCACTCGAGATGAGCGTGTCGTAGTTGAACGTGCACAAGAACGCACTGCCGCACACCTGAATCGTGGGGTGCGTCCCCGGCGGTGGTATGAGCGCGGAAACGATCATGCGATCCGTAACGATTCACGTAGCGCCGCGACGGCCAGCACCACTTGCGAGACGCCCAAGCCGAGAAGCACCAGCCAGACGTTGCCAAGCCCGAAGGCGAGTCCGATGGCGACCCCGATCATGCTCAGGGTGATGATTCGCAGCAGGCTCGTGGCCAGGAAAGGAATCGGGAGCGCGATCAGGCGGGCGGCCAGCGCCCCGTTGATCGAACCGATGGCGAGGCCGGTGGCCAGCGCGCCGCCGGGCCCGGCGTGCCCGAGGACGATCCCGACAACTGCGGCAATGACCGCGGCGCCGGCGCAGAAGATCGCCGCATTGCGTACCAGGCGCAGCGCATTTTCGGATGGCGCTGGGCGTGGAGAAGTACCTTCCGAGATCACCTCGATCACCACTGCCTTACTTGGACTGTCAAACCAGGGCAACGATATCAACTGGACGCTTCGACAGGGCCCAGGAGCGCGTCAAGCGTAGCGCCTGAACTGGGAGAACGCGGTGTAAGAGGAGGCCATGATCCCGAGGAGCAGACCAATCAGCACTCCGATCGGGCTTGTGTGCAGGAGCGCGTCGACGGCGACGCCGAGCAGGAGCGGCACGATCAGTGCTACGGCGATGGAGATCCCCATGCCGGCGAGTTCCCCGCCGGACGGCTTGCGCGGCGCCGGCCCGCTACTCAGTCGGCTTCGCCCCGGTGATGAATGTGCGACGGGAGCGCTCTGCGGCCGTCGACCTGGACCTCGCCTTCCTCAATCGCGACGAAAGGGAGGCTCGGAACTCTGCGGCGGTTGCGCCAGATGAGCACGATCAGGGCGACGATGAGCAGCCCCAGCGCGAGGTCGATGATCCGGCGGTGCCCGTAGATGGTGAGCGCCAGGCACCCCAGGATCCCGGTCACCAGATAGAAGGTGACCGCAGTCTCGAGCGGGTTCAAGCCCACCGCGCGAAGGCGATGATGCAGGTGCCCCGCGTCCGGCGCCGCGGGGTTCCGGCCGGCGAGGGTTCGCCGGACGATCGCGAACGCCGTGTCCCCGATCGGCAGGCCGAGGGCGATCAGCGGCACCAGGATCGAGAGCCCGACGACGACCTTGGCGACCCCGAGGATGGTGATCGCGCCGAGCGCCACGCCGAGGAAGTGCGAGCCCGAATCGCCCATGAAGACCCGGGCCGGCGGGAGGTTGAAGATGAGAAACCCGAGGCAGCACCCCAGCACGGCGCCGCTCAGGATCACCACCCCGCTCTGGACGTCGTTGGGACCCTCGATCCGGTTGATGGCGGCGAGCAGGCACACGCCGGCAACGATCGCGACGACTCCGGCCGCGACACCGTCCGCGCCATCGAGCAGGTTGACCGATACCTGCATCCCCACCAGCCAGACGACCGTGACCGGCGCTGCCAGCAACCCGAGCTCCCACACCGACGCCGCATGGGCGCCGGGAATCGCGATGTTGGTGATCGTGATGCCGAGCACCACGGCGAGCACGCCGACCCCGACTTCGATGGCGAGCTTGCTCAGCCAGTGGAGATCAAGGATGTCGTCGATGGACATGGCGATCGTGATCGCGCCGGTCACACCCACCACCTGCCAGCGATTGGTGATCACCGAACCGAAGACGGCGATCGCCACAGCGAACCCGGCGAACATCGCGATGCCGCCAAGACGGGGGGTTGGACGCGGATGGAGGTGGCGGTCCGCGTCGGGCTGGGCCATCGCCCCGGTGCGTCGTGCCAGCCACATCGAACCGGGCACAGCGGCGATGCACACCGCGCTCGCGATGAGAAACGGTGGCAGTGCGTTCAGCCAGGGCGATGCGGTGGCGGCGGAGATCACGCGGTCGGTGTGCCCCGATATGGCAGGGGGAAGCGGCGGCACAGCGCGCGGCTGCCCTCGCGGACCTCGGCGCGAACGGCCGGGTCGTCGAAGCCACCGAGCATGCGGGCGACCAGCCCCGCGATCTCGTCCATCTCCGCCTCGCCCATGCCCCGCGAGGTCACGGATGGGGACCCGAGACGGATGCCGTTGGGGTTGTAGGGTGTGCCGCCGTGTCCGGGGAACGCGTTGGCATTGACGGTCACACCAACCTCGTCGAAGGCGGCCTGCACCGCGCGTCCGCGCAGGCCGGTGGGCCGGAGGTCGATGACCATCAGGTGGTTGTCGGTTCCCCCGGTGGTCAGCTCGAGGCCGCGACGCGTGAGCCCCGCCGCCATCGCCTTCGCGTTGCTGACCACGGCATGCGCGTACTCACGGAATGCGGGCTGCGCGCACTGCTTGAACATCACGGCCTTGGCCGCGATCGCGTGCATCTGCGGACCGCCCTGGATGTTCGGGCAGGCGGCCTTGTCGATCTGGTCGGCGTGCTCGGACCGGCACAGGACCACGCCGCCCCACGGTCCGCGCATCGTCTTGTGGGTCGTGAAGGTGACGAAATCAGCGTGCGGGACCGGGCTCGGGTGGGCGCCGCCGGCGACAAGACCGGCGAAGTGGGCCATGTCGACCATCAACAGTGCCTCGACCTCCCGGGCGATCTCGGCGAACGCGGCGAAATCGAGGATTCGGGGATACGAGCTGTAACCGGCGACGATCAGCTTGGGACGGAACTCGAGCGCGCGCTCACGCACCGAGTCCATGTCGAGAACACCGGTCGTCTCGTCGACGAAATACGGCTCGAAGTGGTAGATCTTGCCGCTGAAACTCACCGGGGAGCCGTGGCTGAGGTGGCCGCCCTGGTCGAGCGCCATGCCGAGGACCTTGTCGCCGGGATTCAGGACGCTCGCGTAGACGGCCATGTTCGCCTGGGTGCCGGAGTGCGGCTGGACATTGGCGTGATCGGCGCCGAAGAGCGCCTTGGCACGGTCGCGCGCGAGGTTCTCCACCTTGTCGACGACCTGACAACCGCCGTAATACCGCTTGCCGGGGACTCCCTCCGCGTATTTGTTGTTGAGCCACGACCCCAACGCCTCCAGGACGGCCACTGAGGCGAGGTTCTCCGACGGGATCAGCTCGAGGGTCTCCTCCTGGCGCTCCAGCTCCTCGTCGAGCAGGGCCGCGACCTCGGGATCGGTGGCGCGGAGCGCGGGCTTGTCGGTGAATCCGGCGCCCGCAGGGACGCTCGGACGGATGTCGACATGTGTGCCGGTCACTGCGATCTCTGCCCCTCCGTGGTGGATGCTGGAAAGCCCCCAAGAAGCGAGAGCAACGCGGTGGCGCTGATCGGGCCGTCGCGCAGGACGCGAGGGGTCGTTGTCGTGCAGTCGATGATAGTCGAGGCAAGTCCGGCCGAGGGACCACCGTCGATCACGGTATCGATCTCGGCGCCGAGCGCCGCGGCGACTCCCGCCGCGGTGTTCTCAACCGGGTCGCCGTGGCGGTTGGCGCTGGTGGTGGCCAGCGGCCCGGTGCGCCGGAGGAGCTGCAACGCAATCGGCTGATTGGGGACTCGGACGCTCAGCGTCGTCCCGTCGCGCGGGATCGCCCAGCGGTGTCCGCGCAGAGCGCAGACGATCGACAGCGCCCCGGGCCAGTACGCTGCCGCGAGCGTGCGTGCCGCCGGCGTGAGATCGACGTCGTCCTCGACGTCCGCGATTGACGCCGCCAGCAGGGTGAGCTCGAGCCTGTCCGGCCGGCGTTTGATTGCGTAGATGCGGCTCACCGCGGCCGTGTTCGCCGGGTCACACGCGAGCCCGTACACGGTGTCGGTCGGGATCGCGATGACCCCGCCCCGCCTGATCGCCCGCACCGCCCGGTCGAGGTTCACGGCAGCTGGACGTCGATGACGCGGACCCGGCCGGTGAGGTCGGGCACCGGGTCGGTGGTCGCACCGGGAAAGGTCGACCCCACCAGGGCGGTCACCGCATCGGCGTGGCGCGGGTCGACCTCCAGCATCAGCCGCACCGCGACCACATGGTCCCGGATCGACGCCAGCAGGGCCCGATACGCGTCGAGACCGTCGTCGCCAGCGAGGAGCGCGCCGCGCGGTTCGAAGTCACGAACGTCTCGATCCACCGCCTTGAACTCCTCCGTCGTGACGTAGGGCGGGTTGCTCACGATGAGATCGAAGTCCCCCTCGAGCGCGTCCGCCCACGAGCCTTCGATGAACTCGACGGGGACGCCGAGCGCCGCCGCGTTGGTTCGAGCCACCTCGAGTGCCGCGGCGCTGACGTCAGTCGCCAGAACGCGCATCCCCGGGACCTCGGCACCCAGGGTGACCGCTATGCACCCGCTGCCCGTACCCAGGTCGGCAACGCGCAATTCGGCGCCGGGCCGATCGCGAAGGAACGCAACGGCACGCTGGACCAGCGTCTCGGAGTCCGGCCGGGGCACCAGGACGTCGGGCGTGACGCGGAACGGGCGCCCGTAGAACTCGCGAGTGCCCGTGATGTAGGCGACCGGTTCGCCCTTGCCCCGCCGCCGGACCAGCTCGCGGATCGAGGTGAGCTCCTGCTCGTCGAGCGGACGGTCGAACTGCAGATAGAGGTCGATGCGGCGCAGCCCGAGCGCCTGCGCGCAGAGCAGCTCGGAGTCGAGGCGAGCCGAGGTGCTCCCGTGGTCACCGAGATAGGTGGTGCTGAGGCGGAGCACGTCGATGAGCGTTGGTGCGGCCGCCGCCACCTCAGGCAGCATGCCCCGGCGAGGCATCGTCAGGGTCGTCCTCGAGCAGGCGACGAGCCTGATCCTCGTTCGACAGCGGTTCGATGAGCATATCGAGATCGCCGTCGAGCACCCGGTGGAGCTGATGCAGCGTGAGATCGATGCGGTGATCGGTCACCCGTGATTGCGGGAAGTTATAGGTGCGGATCTTCTCGCTGCGATCGCCGCTCCCAACCATCGAGCGGCGCGTGGCCTTCAGCTCTGCGTCGCGCTCCGCCTGCGCGAGGTCATACAGCCGCGCACGCAGGACGCGCATCGCCTTGGCGCGGTTCTTGATCTGCGACTTCTCGTCCTGGCAGGTGACCACGAGCCCGGTCGGGAGGTGGGTGATGCGCACTGCGGAGTCGGTGGTGTTGACGCTCTGTCCGCCCGGTCCGGTGCTGCGGTACACGTCAATCTTCAGGTCGTTGTCGTTGATCTCGACCTCAACATCGTCGGCTTCGGGGAGCACCACGACGGACGCCGCGGAGGTGTGGATGCGCCCCTGCGCCTCCGTCTCCGGCACCCGTTGCACGCGGTGCACGCCGGACTCGAACTTGAGCCGGGAGTAGGCGCCCTGGCCGTGCACCTCGAACACGATCTCCTTGAAGCCGTGCCCGGCGGTCTCGTTCTGGTCGAGCACCTCGATGCGCCAGCGCTCCCGCTCCGCGTATCGCGCGTACATCCGGAAGAGGTCCGCCGCGAAGAGCGCCGCCTCGTCACCGCCGGTCCCCGCGCGGATCTCGACGACGACGTCGCGGTCGTCGTTGGGGTCCGCGGTCAGGAGCAGGGCGCGGAGCTTCTCGTAGTCCGCTTCGGCCGCGGCGAGCTGGGAGTGATGCTCCTCCTCGGCCATGGCGACCATCTCCGGATCGGATTCGGCGTGCGCCATCTCCTCCGCCTCGTGGCCCGCCTGCTGCGCCTCGCGCCAGCGGCGTGCGGCTTCAACGACCTCACGCAATTTCGCCTGCTCGCGCGACAGCTGCTGGACACGGTCGAGGTCCTGGTACGCGTCCGGTGCGCTGAGCAGCGCACCAAGCTCCATATACCGTGCCTCGAGCGCGGCGAGGCGCTGTTCGAACGGATTCATCTCGGTCATGACAACTCTGTCAGCGTGTCCCGGACGCCTCGAAGACCTCGCCCTCGCCGGCGCGCGCGGCGTCGAGCGCGGCGATGGCGACCTCGATCTGCGCGTCGCCCGGATGGCGCGTGCTGAGCAACTGGGTGCCGAGCACCGGCGCGAGCAAGATCCGGCCAGGCAGCGTGTCGCGGATGCGGACGAGCCCGCGGATGATCTCGTACGACACCGCGGCGACGACCGGGACGAGCAGGATCTGGCAGACGAGTCGCACTGCGGTCGGCAGCAGACCGAGCGGGGCGAAGACGCCGATGCTCACCAGCGCCACCACGACGAGAAACCCGGTGCCGCAGCGAGGATGGAGGCGGCTGCGCGCACGAACGTGGGCGACATCGATGGCGTCACCCGCTTCGAGCGCGTTGATGGCCATGTGCTCAGCGCCGTGATACTGAAAGAGCCGGCGCACATTGGGAATCAGTCCGATCAGCAGCAGGTAGCCCACCAGGATCACGGCACGAATCACGCCCTCAATGAGCACCGCACCGATCGATTGCGATGAGCCGTGATGGAGCAACCCACCGAGGAGCAGCGGCGCGCCGAGGAACAGCGCGAGGGCAAAGACGAGTGACGCAATCATTGCGCCGCGGAGCGCACCCTCACCGATCTCGGCGTCCTGACCGAGCTGCACGAGCGCCGACCACTGCAGCGCGCGCATGCCCAGATGGATGGTCTCGTAGAGGCCGGCGACGCCGCGCAGGAACGGCCGCCGCCACACCCCGGCCGTGTACACGCGGGACCGCAGCACGTCCGTGCAGATGGCAATCTCGCCGTTGGGCCGGCGCGCGGCAACGGCGTAGTGATCACGACCGCGCATGAGCACGCCTTCGATCACCGCCTGGCCGCCGTAGAAGAACGTCCCAGGTGGCGCGCTCACCGCATTCACCGCAACAGTGAGCAGGAGGTCGCGGCAACGCTGCGCTCTGGGCATGAAGGGCATGCTAGTTGTAGTACCCAAATCGGTGGTAGGATCCCGCGCCATAGGGGGCCACCGAGCCGCCCGGGGGGACGACGACAGCGGCCCCACGGGATAGGTGACTGGAGCGGCGGGACGCTCGCAGGGAGGTGAGCCCATTTGGCGGAGGCGAACTCTCGCGATTTCTCTGGCGTGCATCCCGAGGACTCTGACCCGCCGGCGCGCGCTCAGGGTCGGCATCGCGTGTTTGATCGGTGTGCTGTCCCTGATGTGGGCCCATGGATCGCTCGCTGTTTCGGTGCGGGCGACGTCCACCGCCACGCCACTCGGCGTGGGGCAGAACTTCGGCGGCCGTCTGGTCACCGCAGCAAACCAGCTCAGGATCTCGCCAAAAGTCGCCACAACCGCCGGCGATGCGCTGGTCGCCATCGTCGAGGTTCGGCGGAATTCGGGGCTCACCACCGTCTCGAACATCAGCGACGGCAGCGGTGATGTCTGGTTCAGGGCGACGTCGGTGCACAACGGGACCGACGACGAGGAGCTCTGGTACGTCGCCGGCGCGCAGAGCATCCCCACCTCGGGAAAGATCACGATCAAGACGGCGCTGTCCAGAGCGATCGCTGCGACGGTGGTTGAACTGCAGGGGATCGCGACCGGCGCCTCGCTCGATGTCACGGCGACGAGCTCTGGAGTCAGTGCGAGTCCGTCGATCGGTCCGTCTGCAGCGACCATCGACGCCAATGAGATCGCGATTGGCGACACCGGCGTCACCGAGCCCGACGCCCTCCGGGAGTCCGATCAAACACGTCGTGGTGATCTACAGACCCCGCTGACGGGAATCCCCATGCAGCGCGAGTCAATCTCGCCCGCCGAACAGCACTATCTTGCCGCGCATCCGGTGAACCCGGATGACCCGACGTAAGGCCTATCCCCTCAAGCCGCTATTGATACGTGAACTGGTCGGCGAGGCCAGTCGACGACGTGCCGCCCGGGCTGATCACGGTGACGTCGACCGTGCCCGAGCCCGGAGGGCTGACCGCGTCGATAACCGTGGCCGAGATCACGCTGAATGCCGCCGGATTTCCGGCCCCGAAATCGACCGAGGTCGCGCTGCTGAAACCACTCCCGGTGATGGTCACGCTCGTGCCACCCGCCTGGGGCCCCGCGGACGGAGACACCCCCAAGACCACCGGATCGGGGACGTACGAGCAGATCTGTCCGCTGTCGGCGGGCATCACCACTGACGTGGTCGCCAGGACCCCATCCAGGGTCAGACAGGGAGCCGGGATTGCGACGGTGACCGGCTTCGTGGTCGGGTTGACGATCACGTCAGCGTCCGCATAGTCCCGGCCGAACGCGTTGCCGAGCGCCTGGTAGGGACCGAGGGCAGCGCCGAGCGGCGTGTGGTCGAGGGGATTGCCCGCATCGGTCTGGAACTCGGTCGGGCTCTGGCTCCCCGTGAAGGAGAAATATGCCGCGCCCGTCGTCCCCAGGAGGAACGATGCCAGCGCAAAGCGGTGCCAGGCCGTGAGGTGAGCAGTGGTCGCGGTGATCCAGACCTTGGTGGTGACGGCTGCGGCATCCCCGCTGCCACCGGCGGTGGTGAGCAGGTTGACGTCCTGCTGCCAGAGCGCCGGGCTCTCGTACTTGGTCACCGCGTTGGTCGCCGAACGCAACCACGACTCGGCAAGGGCAGCGTTCACGCCGCCAAACAACTGCGAGGTCGGTGCCGTCGGGCTGAAGTAACTGGCGCCATTGAGCAGACCGTTGGCCATGATGATGGCGCTGGGATGGCCGGCAGTCACCGTCTGCGCGATGGCGGTTGTGGCCGTGATCTGCTGCTCCTGAGTCCACACGGCACCGGTGGCGGGATTGATGGGTTGGCTGGTGAGATACGAGGCGCCCAGCGAGGCATCGCCGAGCATGTCGACGAAGCAGCCATCGTACGGTGCCTGCGCGAGCAGGGTGGTGCATTGCGCCGACACCTGGCTCACCCACGCCGGATCACTGATATTCATGAGCCAGTTGCCGAATTGCGTGGACTTGATGAAGTTGTTCTTGGCGTCACGGGCGTATTCGCTCAGCGGGTATGCCTGGGTCTTGTGCACGTCGAAGCTGCCGTTGAGGTAGACGAGCACCCGCACGTTGGAGTTGGCCGCCCGCATTGCCGCCAGCGTGGCGCCGGTGAATTGCTTTGCATTCGCCGCGACCAGGTCGTCGTTCTCGGCGATGGTGACCGCGTCGGCCTGTGAATACGCCGCTGTCGTCTTCGACATATAGGTGGGCCCGAACAGTTGGAGCATCCGCCCGGTCTGGGGGAGCGACGGACCGCCGACCGATGCGGCCGCATCGACCCGTCCGGGGACCAAGGGAACGAGTGCCAGCGCCGCGCTGACCAGCACCATCGTGAACACGCCGCGCCCGTGTCGCACCATCACACCTCCCCGCCTGAGTCGACGTCGAACCGGCGAAGGATGGCACAGCCGCACCGGGTGGCGTCGACTGGCTGGAAACAGGCCTCGCTCCGTAGAGGGCGAGGCCCGGTGCCTGGTTAGGCCTTCTTGGCTTGCTCGGCGCGGCGGCGGAAGCGCTCGACCTGTCCGCCCGTGTCGACGATGCGCTGGGTCCCGGTGAAGAAGGGATGGCAGACGGAGCACACCTCGGTCTTCAGCTCGGTCAGCGTGGAGCCGGTGGTGAAGGTGTTGCCGCAGAGGCAACGCACTTCAGCGTCGACGTGGTAGACGGGATGGATCGCAGTTTTCATGGGGCGCCTTGGTTCACGCGGAAGGGACGAGTTGACGATACCACGCACGGCTCGGGCTCAATCCAGGGCCATCGCCACCGGGCGGGTGAAGTTTCCATGGGTGACGCCGGGGAGCCGATCCACGAGGTGTTGGTATGCCGCGGCGAGGCCGATGCCGTCCTCGGGGAGCAATCCGCGAGCCGCGAGGACGTCGACGAGCCAGTCGTGGTCGCAGTTCAGCGAACGCCACTGAATCTGATGCGCGCCCATCTCCGCAACCGCGGCGGCGGTACGGTCAAGCTCCGCGCTCGAGTCGGTGAGGCCCGGAAAGGTGAGCAGGTTGAGGCACACCTGGCCACCGGAGCGCGACATCACCCGGCCGCAGTCGATCACATCCTCGATGGAGTAGCCGACGGGGCGGTAGTAGGCGCGGAAGACCGAGTCGGTGAACGAGATGGCGCTGATCCGGACGCTGTTGCACCCCGCGTCGATGAGGCCCTGCAGGACCTTCGGCCGGCTGCCGTTGGTGTTGACGTGGATGGTCGCCTCGGGGTGGTCCTTGCGGATCAGGGCGACCGCGCGGGCGAGGACATCGTCGCGGGTGAGCGGTTCGCCCTCGCAGCCCTGACCGAAGGACACGATCCCGGCGTCGACACCGCCGAGGTGGAACGACGCCATTCCGGCGAGCTCGGCGGCGGTCGGCGCGAAGCGCATCCGTGGCTGGGGTGCGGGCGCCTGACCATCGGTCTGCAGGGAGATGCAGCCGAGGCAGTCCGCATTGCAGGCCGGCGATGCCGGCAGCGCACCTTCGTAGCGGCGCAGGAAGGTGTTCTGGGCCGTGTAGCAGCGGAGGTCCGTGGCGCAGATCGCGAGATGGTCCACCAGGCGGTTGCCCGGCAGGGCGAGGCGGGCGCTCTCGATCGCCGCATCGAGCCCCTCGCCCGCGTATCGCCGCGGCTCCCACCATCCGAAGGCGTCGGTGTTCACGGCGGCGACCAACAGCTCGTCGTGGTGCTCAACCACCGCCGCGTAGCCGTACAGGGGAAGCCGGCTGCTCCCCGGCAGCGGGCGCGACGCGGGCAGCAGCGTGCGCAGGTGGCCGACGGGCAGCACAGCCGCGACGGGCAGCAGGTCGGCCTCGATGTCGACCGGGCGGTCCTTCGTATCGAGCGCCAGCGCTCGCCGTCCGGGGAGGTGCATCAGCGTTGTGCCCTCGGGCAGCGGGGTCATCTGCGCGGCGTCGAGCTTGACCAACCGGCCGCCCGATCGGGCCGCGGGACGGAAGCCTCCGAGGACTTCGATCTCGCCGTCAAGGCGAGCGACGACAGGGCGCATCCCTCGATTCTCCCCCAGCGCCCGTCAGGTCAACCTATCGGGGCGTTCCGGTGCACAGCGAATATCAGCCTTAGGGCACGTAGGCTTGCAAGGTCGGCCCCGCGATGATCAACTCGTTGTCGGCGAATACCGGCTGCGCGAACACGGGCGCCACGGTCGTGATCGTGTGGAGGATCCTCCCATTGGAGGCGTCCATCAGATAGACCGCGCTCTTACCCCCGCCGGTGTGATACGTCGGCACCGCCAGGACGCCGCTGCCGTCGAGCGACGGGTCGCCGACCACGGGACCGCTGCTCAGCGCCGTCTCCCAGACTTGGCCGCCACTCGGCGTCAACTCGTACATCGATCCGGGCGGGTCGCCGACGTTGGGAGCATCGGCACCGACGAACAGGTCGGAGCCGTTGTACACGGCAGCGCCGCCGCAGAACGCCAGCGAGCCACTGGCCGGTGGGATGCCCAGGGTGTCCGTCCAAACCGGCGCCGAGGGGGCCGATTGTTGGAGCGCATAGAACACACCGTTCTTGTCACAAGCGCCGACCATCGCGACACCGCCGTCGCTGAACAACGCCGGGCTCGCATTGAAGTCCATGTTCTGGCCGGCCAAGCCAGGGATCTGGTACCCAGCGAGCCGTGTCAAAGTTCCTTCAGCAAGCTTCACGATCGCCGTTGAGTCGTTGGTCGACGCGCCATTGTCGTCGCCGGTGGTGACGAACACGGAGCCATCCGGGGCTACCGCAGCTGCCGTGTAGATCGTCGCGCCATTCACCGTCGGGCTGCCCGACGTGTAGTACTGCCCCGTCACCGCGCCCGTGTGCTGATTGAGCGCGATCTCCCCGTCGGCACCCGCGTTCCCGCAGGCGGTACCGACGCCATAGTAGATGTACCCGTTGGCGAGAGTCGGCGAAGACCAGTTGTAATAGATAGTGCTCGACCCACCGATGAGCGTCTTCCAGATGGTCGCGCCAGTCGCTGCGTTGAGCGCGTACAGATAGTGGTCTGCAGCGCCGACATAGACGGTGAGCACACCGCTGATCGGGTCCTTGGCCACTGTTGCCGTGGACACGATGCCCGAATTCGAGCAGTTGGAGATGCTGAGCGTCTTTGTCCACTTGACCTTTCCGGAGCTCGCGTTGATCGCATAGAAGTCGCCATTCTCCGACCCGATGTAGATGATCCCGTTGTCGACCGCGGGCGATGCGTTGAAGGATCCGAGCGTCGAGTCCTTCCATTTCGACCTCACCAGGTTGGCATTCGCGACGGTGAAGGTCGTGGCCGACGCAGCGTAGGAGTCGTGCGCCGGGCCCCCGAGGTAGGTCGCATAGTTGGTGCCGGTCGTCGCTGCGACTGCGAGCATCCCCGATGCGAGACACGCCTGGAGCGGCAAGCTGGACATCATTCAGGACACCTTCCTGAATTGACGTTCACTCCCTCCTCCTGGCTCACGCTCCCATGGTGTCACAGCTCACGCGGCGGAGTCCACACGATTGCGACCCGTACGCTTCGCGACGATCAGTGCTCGATTCGCAGCGTCGATCACCCCGGGAGCGGTGGCGCAAGCCCCGCAGTCTGCTGCCGCAACGCCGACCGAGATGGTCACGACGTGCGGGTCGGGCCGGCTGTCATGCGGGAGCGCGAGGGAGGCAACCGCGGCGCGTATCCGCTCACCGACCTCGCACGCCTCACGCAGCGCTGTGTTCCGCAGCGTGATGATCACCTCCTCACCGCCATACCGGTACACCCGGTCGCCGGGTCGGCACGCCTCGTTGATCGCATCGGCCACTCGACGAAGAGTCACATTTGCCGTTTGGTAGAGGTATCGCGTGTTGTAGTTGTGAAAGAAGTCGATATCACAGAGCACGATCGCGTACGAAGCACCATCCCGGGTCGCGAGGGCGTGCAGGGACGGAAGATCCTCCTCGAATGCCGCGGCGTTGAGCAGCCCGGTGCGCTGATCGTGCCGGGTCTCGTGCTGGAGTCGCACGACATCCGACCTGAGATCGACAACTGTCTGCTCCGCGGCTAGCAGCGCGTCGCGCTCGCGCTGCCGCCGCTGATCCCAACCCGGCTGGTCACCACGGTAGAAAAAGACGCCGCCGCGCTTTGCCCGTTTACCGTCGTAGAGCGCCGCTTCCGCGCGATGCATGAGCCCCGGCCAATGGCGGGCCACCGTCGACAGCGCCACGCCACAGGTGGCGCTCACGCGCAGCTCGCTCCCCTGCATCGGCGTCTGAATCGCCCGGCACGCGGTTTCGAGGATCCGCCTCGCAGCCGCGCGATCGATGTTGGGAAGCACAGCCGCGAATTCGTCGCCACCGACGCGTGCCACGAACCCCGCGGTGCCGACTGCAGCTGACAGGCGCTCGGCCACGCATCGGAGCACGGCATCACCGCGTTCGTGCCCGTATTCATCGTTATAGCGCTTCATCTGATCCACGTCGAACATGGCGACATAGGCGGGAGCCGCGATTCCAGCTTTGAAAAGGTCTCGCGCGTATTCGTCGAAGGCCCGGCGATTGAACAGCCCGGTCAGCGCATCGAAGTCCGCCTTCCGTTTCGCGGCCTCGAGCGCAGTGCGCAGCACGGTGCGATCCGCAAGACTGATCACGATCCCTCCGACCTCCGGCGAAGCCACCAGGTTCACCGCGGTCATCTCGATCGACCGCACCTCGCCTGCCGCGAGGACACACGCTGCCTCGAGCGGGGTGATCTCCTCCTGGCCGCCAGTGACCCGCCGCAGGAAACCGTCGACACCGTCCTGCGAGTCGGGGGCAAAGAGCGAGGGAAACAGCCGCCCGACCAGGTCGATCTCCGACCCGGTGAGCATCAGCGCCGCGGCGCGGGTGTGATGGCGCACCGCGGCGTCGGTACCAACGACGACCATGGCGACGCTCGACGATTCCACGACCTTCCGGTAGAAGGCGCCATCACGAAACAATCGCTTCCCCCGACGACCACAAGGGCTCGCGCCCGCCCCACCTGATGCTCCAAGCGTCGGCCTTCCGGCAGCGAGACTGGTCGCGAAACTGCGCGTGACCTGTAACAAGTTGATTGCGAATCGATCATCACGGCCATCCGGCGAAAGCAGCGGCTGAACTCGTTCAGGGTCGTCGTCGTCAGCATCAGCGCCCCGGGCCGCGTTCCAGCCGCGTAACGGATTGGCGGTCGCGAGGGATGCGTCAGGCGGAGCGGCGCTGGCAGTTCCCCACGACTGCGACGGCCCCGGCACCGATGGCGAAGAGCAGGCAGATCACCACGCCGACCAGCGACAGGCCGGTGACGCTGCCGATGAGGCCCGAGAGCAGCAGCCCGGCGATGACCACCGCGCCAAGGAAGGTCGCCAGCGTCAACCAGTACGTTGAGGGTGTCACCCAGGTCGTCCGGAGTGTTCCACTCGACGGCTTGGAGAACATCGCGATCATGAAGGCGTCGGCCACGGGGATGACCGCGGAGCCGAAGCGTCCTGGTGGCGGCACTTGCGAATCGGGAACGCGGGTGAAAACGTTGGGCATCGACCCAGGGTAGTACGCGGCCGCGAGTTCGTCCGGTTGACGACAAAACGTCACTGACGCGGTGCAACCTCCGGCTCAGGTCCGGCCACGCGCCCCGAGGTCAGACGGGCGTGAGGCGAAACGCGAAGTAGTCGTCGCGCAAACCGTCCTTGACCAGGCCTTCCTGGGCGGCGGTCTCAGTCCTGAAGCTCCCCTCCTCGGCCAGTTGCCTGAGACACTCGGCGTCTCCGGCATTCCCGAGGAAGATGAGCATCCTGCCCGACCGGGTGAGGTATCGCCTCGAGTTTCGGAAGAAGCTCCTGACGGCGCGGTAGTTTTCGTCCGACTTGATCGCGTCGAACACGTTGTATCGGGTGAACCACCGGAAGGGCGGGTTGTAGACGATGACGTCGAATTGACCCTCGACGTCATCGAAGAGATCGCTCCTGTGGACCTCGATTCGATCCGCCAAGCCGCTGCGCTCAGCGTTCTGCCGGGCGACGTCGACTGCGTGGGGATTGATGTCCACGGCCGAGACGTAGGCGCCGTTCGACGCTGCGAGGATGGCGTTGACGCCGCTGCCGGTGCCCATGTCGAGCACACGTTCGCCCTCCTGGACCTCGGCCAGAACGGCCTCACCCAGCAGATGGGACATGTCCGTGACCGAATGGACCTCGGGCGGCACGATCAGGGACTTACCAAGATAGGTGACCACCTGACCCGCGCCGGCCGCGGTCTCAGTCGCCCTCTTGGGCACGTCGTGCCACTCGCGTATCAGGTCAGCGGCCTTCGCCGAAACCCTATGGTGCCCAGGTTGATCGAAGGGGGGATCGATCTCGCCATCCGGCCTATTCATGTCCGTCCTCTGCCTCCTGTGATGGAGGGCACTGAGTCGGAGCCTCAGCAATCAGCACACTCTAGCGCCGCGGGAGCCATTCGAGTCGTGGCACGAGCCTATCCCCCGTTGACGCAGACGCCCGATCGTCGTGCCCTGGAAGGTGCTCCAACCATTCGTGACTGGCCACCAATTACGCCGCCGCGAGCTCGTCCGGGATCGCGGTCACAACGTAACTTGACCCGGCGCGGAGCACGCGGATCACGAGGAAGCGCTCGATCGGCCCATCGACCATGAGGCGCTGCACGTCGCGAGGGCTCTCGACCGGCCGGCCGTCCACCTCGATGATGATGTCGCCGGGATGGAGCCCCGCGGACTCGGCCGGGCTGCCCTTGATCACCTCGACGACCTCCAGCCCTTTGCTCCGGCCGATCGTGGCCGCCCAGCGCGGCGGGATCGGCCGCGACACCCCGGCGACGCCGAGGTGGGCCCGGCGGACACGCCCGTCGCGCACCAGGGCGCCGATGATGCGCTGGGTGGTCGCGTTGACGGGAACGGCTAGGCCGAGGCCGACACCGGCAAGCGCGGTGTTGATCCCGACCACACGACCTGCCGAGTCGGCGAGCGCGCCGCCCGAATTCCCGGGATTGAGCGCGGCGTCGGTCTGGATGACGTCGTCGATCACCCGGACCTGGGCGCCCGATCGTGTCGGCAGCGAGCGTCCCAGCGCGCTCACGACGCCGGCCGTGACGCTCCCCGCCAGGCCGAGCGGATTGCCGATGGCCACCACCAGCTGTCCGACGCGCAATGCGGACGCGTCGCCGAGACGGGCTGGTTGGAGTTCGCCGTGCTCGGCAACGAGCACCGCCAGGTCGGAGAGTGGGTCGCGCCCCCGAACCCGGAAGCGAAGCTGGCGACCGTCGGCGAGGTCGAGCCTGCCGCCGTCACCACCGGCAACCACATGGGCCGAGGTGACCAGGTAGCCGTCGGAGCTGAGCGCGACCGCGGAGCCACTTCCCAGCGGGGAGCGCGCCCCGCTGGAAGTGACCTGCACCGCCGCCACCGACGGTGCGAGCGCCGCCGCTACCTGGGTGAGCGTGCGCGAGTATGCGTCGAGCACCTCGCCGTCATCGCCCGGGTCAGCCGACATCGGGACCTTCGGCCCGCGCCTTCTGCACTGCGGTGAGCGCACCGCGCAGGGTCTCGATCCAGTCGGACTGATGCTGGCCGACGAGGCGCACGCACCAGGCAAGCGCCTCGCTGCGGCTGCGGGCGACACCGGCCTCCATCAGCGTGTCGAGCACGCGCCGGTCCTGGAGCCGGAGCCGGGTCATGACCGGGACCCCGAGGGTGGTGAAGAGCTCCTCGACGCCGCCGCAGCGCGCGCCCCAGGAGACCTTGCGACCGAAGAGCCGCTCGGCATCGCGGGCCACCTTGACGCGGGCGTCTCTGGTGTCGCTGCGGAAGCGCGAGATGCGCGCGCTGCGTGCCGCGGCGCGGGCGCCCTCAGCGGCACCCGCGGGGAGTTCGGGTTCGTCGATCTCACCGACGATGAGGATCTCGTCGGGATCGGAGCTGATGGTCGGGGCTGACTTGTAGAGCCCCTCGGGGAGGCGGCCGGCGAACCAGCCGGAGACTTCGTCGTCGGTGAGCGGGTCAGGAGCGCTGTGTCCTTTCATGGATTACATGATTACACAGAGAGCGAGTAACTGCTCAGGCACGCCCTGAGCGCCCAGCGGCGACGGGTCAGTCGAGGCCTAGGTGCAGGACTGGATCACGACGTTGATGACCGTCCCGGGGGTCCCCAGGGTGTTCATCCGCGCCCAGAACCGCTCCTGGCTGTTGGGATTGCCGACTTGCTGAAACCCGACGTGCGGTCGGGTGCCCGCACGCGAAAGGACCGTGTCTTTCCAGCCGTGGGTCGGGTCGGTGTCGGTGACCTTGAGCGTCGTATTGCTCTGCTGCAGCAGGCTGACCGTTCCCGCCGAGCCGACGGTGAAGGTCTCCTGCCTGCCGATACCCGGCGCCGGGTGCGCGGTGACGGTCTTGGGCCCGCACGTCGGGCCGGCAGCTGTCGACGCGCCGACGGGAGTGGCTGCAAACGCCAATGCGCTGAGTACCACCGCTCCGATGAGCACAGCACGCCCGGATCGATAGGGATGCCACATGGTCATATTCATTCCTCCTGATTCGAATCCCCTCTCGAGGAGATGCCTGAGCCATTGAGGCTACAACTCTTGTACCGCCCACCGCCGCGCGTGGCGTTGCCAGCTCTGCGGAGCGGCAAGGTCTTTTCGGGCCGCGAGTGCGACCGATAGGACGCGGAGGACTGCGAGCTGACCGTCAGTCGGCGCCGCCTCCGGACGGACCTCGAGCACCCGCTGATACGCCTCCGTGAGCGACCACCCCATCATCATCAGGGCTGCGCAGACGACGGTCGGAGTCCGTTCGACGCCGGCATGGCAGTGGACCAGCACCTCGTGGCCCTGCTTGACCAAATCAGACACGGTGGTAGCCGCACACCCGGAATGCGGGTGTGCAACCAATCTGACGGGCTTGACGCGATTGTTCAAGAAAAATCCATCGCCGCGTCAGCTCGGACCGGCCCCCACCACCGCCTCGTCGGTCCGGGGCATCTCGAACCGGAACAGCGACGCCGCAGTCAGGTTGTACCGGCGCCGGGCGACGAGGTAGCAGATCCAGCCGATGACGGTGTTCACGCCCTTATCGGCCAGGCGCTGGATCACCGAGATCGCGGTCGCGACATCGAAGCTGATGCCGAGCAGCACTAGGAGTCCCGCCGTGCTCGCCTCCACGGCGCCAAGCCCACCCGGCGCGAGGCTCAGCCACGCGGCCCCCTGGGTCACCGCGTAGACGAAGCCCGCGCTCGTCCAGCTGAGCTTGCCGGGTTCGACGGCCTCAGCCACAGCCCAGAGCAGGCTCACCGCCATGACCGCCTGGGCAACACTCAACGGCAGGTATCGATACGTGTCGGGATGCCGGAAGAGCACCCGCGTGTCGCGTTGCAAGTCGTCGACCGCGGGGCGGATCCGCTTGAGCACCGGAACCCGCCCGATGATGCGGCGCACCCGCGCGTACAGCCGCTCGACGGTGAGGATCGCGACGATCGCGACCACGAAGAGCATCGGCACGATCACCGCGATGGCGATGAGATGCATGCCCAGCGCCCGCGGGAGTGCGAGCACGAAGAGCATGAACACGAACAGCAATTCCTGCACGGTCTCACTGGCGACCACCGAGCCGAGATGCACCGACGCCGCTTTGGCCAGGAGCAGCGCTCGGGTCAGCTCGCCGAGCGGCAGCAGCGCCGTCGCCTGCCCGGTCTCGGTGAGAAACACGGTGTCCAGCAATGGGAATGTGATGCCGAGCGCGCGGTTGAGCGTCCACCACCGCACCCCCTGGACGATGTAGAAGCCGACCGCCAGCACCACGACAATCGGAATGTAGACGAGGTTGAATCGTTGGAACGCGATGCCGATCTTGTGCGGATCCGCATACACGAGCAGCGCGGCGATCGCCCCGAGCGCAAGCAGGAGCGGGAGAAACCCCAGCCAGCGCCGCCACGAGCGGCGCGCAACATTGGACTCATCGTGATCCTGCCCGGCTGGCGAGCGTGGCTCGTCGGGACGGGCAGGCTCCGTCACCACGCAACCGATGGTATGCGCAGTGGCGGCAACTCAGTCCGGGGGCGAGCCTCCGGGCCAGGGCAGCGCGGCGAAGCCGATCGTCCCCGGCCCCGTGTGCGCGCCGAAGATCGGGCTGAGCGCGAGAGTCTCGCAGCGCGCCACGTGGACCGCGTGGCGCAGATGTTCCGCCAGCTCGGCGGCCTCGTCGGCCGCGTCCGCATGGAAGACCATCAGCCACTGGGGGCCGGTGCCCAGCTCGTCGACGGCGACGCGCTCGAGTTGACGGATCGCGCCTCCGGCCGTGCGGGTGAGGCCGACCCTGCCGGTGTTCCCGCCCTCGACGAGCCGGAAGACGGGACGCACCCGGAGCGTATTCGAGATGCCCGCGAGCAGCGCCGGCACCCGCCCGGTGCGGGCGACGTAGGTCAGGGACGCCAGCGCCCCGTAGACGCGGACCTGGTCGCACGCCGCACGCACCGCCGCCGTCCAGGCCGCCGCGTCAGGCGCCGTCTCGGCGAGGCAGGCGGCACAGCGCGCGATCAGCGAGAACCCGGCCACGGCGGTTCCGGTGTCGATGACCGTGACCCGGCGCCGGCCCTCCTCCGCCTCGAGCATCCCGGCGGCGAGGTTCGCTGTCGAGTGCATCGCGCTCCAGCGCTCGGGGATCGTGAGGCAGAGCACGGTCTCGGCATCGCATCGCCGGAAGGCCTCGAGGTACGCGCCCGGCGAAGGGGTTGAGGTCGCGGTCACCCCACCGCCGCGGAGCAGCGCGTAGAAGGCCGCGTACGTCTCGGTGTGTCCGTCATCGACGAACTCGCGGAGTCCGACCGTGATGCGCTGGGGCACCACGACGACGCCGCGCGCCAGGTCCTCCTGCAGCGCGGCACCGCCGTCCACGACGAGCGCTCGGTCCCTCAACGTCCGCTCCCGTGCCCAAGCCGCATGATTGGCGAATCATGATCTCCCCGTGGGTTGTGGCGGCCTGGTGTGTCGCCGCCTATCTGATCGGCGCCCTGCCGGTCGGCTGGCTGCTGGTGCGCCGCAAACGCTATGGCCTCGACCTGCGCAATTTCGGCACCGGCAACATCGGGACGAGCAACGTGTACCGGCATGCCGGCATCGACATCGCGGTGATCGTCGGCCCGCTCCAGTTCGTCCAGGGATTCGCACCGGTGCTGGCCTCGCGCCTGCTGGGGCTGCCGCTGAGTGCGAGCGCGCTCATTGGCGTCTGTGCGGTGGCGGGCAACGGGTGGCCGGTCTATCTGCGCTTCAACGGCGGACGCGGGGTGGCGGTCGCCACCGGCGCGGTCGCGGCGCTCTCCGTCGCCGGGCTGATCGCGCTCCTGATGTGCTTCGCCTGGGGCGCGATTCGCGGCCGGATCGCGCTCGCGGTGCTGGTCGCCTTCGTCCTGCTCCCGGCGGTCGCGTTCGCGTTCGGCGGGTCGGAGGGCTGGATCCTCGGCAGTGGCTGCCTCGCGATCCTCGCGCTGCTCCTGCTTCGTCGCCTCGAGGGGCTCCCCCGCGACGCGCGTGTGTATGGCCACTTCTGGCGGCGCGCGTACCAGCGTCTGGTGTTCGACGAGCGCCCGGGCCGGCCGCTCATGGGCCCGCGCACCGACCAGAACGCGGACTCGCTCCCCCGCTGACGCGGCGCCGCGGTCAGCGCTGGTAGATCTCCCCGAACGGGTACCACCACTCCGGGTTGCTGCGGATCGCGGCCTCGAGACCGGTCGCGATCCGCTGGGTGACGTCAGAGTCGCTGTCGCCCGGTTCGATCACGACCGGCGGATGCACCACCAGGCGGTACTTGCCCTTGTGGCGCCGGCAGTCGACCGGCATGACCGGCACCTTCGCGACCCGCGCCAGCCACGCCGCGGCGGTGCTGAACTCGACCCTGCCGCCGCAGAAGTCGACGGTCACGGTATCGCCGCGATCGGGGAGGTCGCTGAGGATGGCGGCGAACCTGCCCCGGCGCACCGCGCGGATGAGGCCGCGCGCCGCGTTCGACGACACCAGCACCTCGAGGTCCTGACGCCGCCTCGCCCAGGCCGCGATCCTGGTCACCAGGTCCGGACCGACCGGCGCCATCACCGCCGTGACGCGCAGCCCCGAGGCGAACCCGCACGCCGCGGCGACGTCCCAGCTGCCGAAGTGGGCGAGCGCGAACACTCCCCCACCGTGCTCCTCGAGGGCCGCGTCGGCATGCCCGAGCCCGTAAGCGCGGAAGTGGCGATGCATCGCCTGCGGCGGTACCCCGTACTGCCAGACGAAATCGACCGAGGTGCGGGCGTAGTTGCGGAAGGACGCGAGCGCTCGCCGTTGCGCGGCGCGGCGATCGAGCGTCGGGTCGAGCACCCGGTGATTTGAAGCACAGCGCCGGCGGCTCGCGGGTGAGCCGGCGTAGATGCAGGCGCCGATGACGTCGCCCAGCGCATACCGGCCCGATCCGAGCATCCTCAGGCCGAGGCTTGCCGTCCACATGCCGGCGCGGAGCGCTCTCGAAGGGGGCTCGAGCAAGGCCTCCGGCGTCAAATCACCTTGCGGGCCTGGTCGGGCTGGAGCGCGACGTGATGCTTGGCGATGATCTCGCGCACCGTGCCGCTCTGCGCGCGCATCACCAGGCTGTGGGTTTCCGCCCACCAGTTGTGGTAGCGGACACCGCGCAGCAGTCCCCCACCGCTGATGCCGGTCACCGCCACGCTCACCTCGCGTCCGGGCACGAGCCGTTCCATGCTCAGCGACGCTTCAGGGTCGTACCCGGCCTCGCGCATCGCCGCTGCCTCGTCCTCGTGGCGCACCCATGGACGGCACTGCAGCTCGCCACCGAGGCAGCGCATCGCGCACGCGGCGACGATCGCCTCGCGCGTCCCGCCCGATCCGATCATCACGTCGATCCCCGAGCCGGGCCAGGCCGCCATCATGGCCAGGCCGACGTCGCCGTCGCTGACGATGGCCACGCGCGCGCCGAGCGCGCGCAAGCGCTCGAGGAGCGCCTGGTGGCGTGGCCGGTCGAGCAGGACCACGGTGAGGTCCTGCACCTGCACGTTCATCGCGAACGCGACGCGGCGGAGGTTGTTCTCGGGCGTGTCGCTGATGTCGACGGCACCGCGCGCCTGCGGGCCGACCGCGATCTTGTGCATGTATGCGACCGGCGGCGGCAGCAGGATGCCCCCGGTCTCGGCGACGGCGGCGACGCTGAGGGCCTGGCTCAGACCTCCCGCGACGAGGCTGATGCCGTCGACGGGCAGCACCGCGAGATCAACGCGCTCGCGCCCTGCGCCGATCGTCCGTCCGGCCACGAGCCGGTTGTTGGAGCCCTCGGGACCGATCACGATCCGCCCCTCGAAGGGCATGGTGGTGAGCGCCTCCTCCATCACCGCCTGACCGGCCTCGCGAGTGCCGGCCTTGTCGCCGCGTCCGAGCCAGCGTCCCACCGAGAGCGCCGCGGCCTCGGTTGCGCGCAGCAACTCGAGGCCGCGGTTGCGCCCACGGGTCAACTTCTCGGCGGACGATAGGCCGCGCGCTGCCGTGCTCATCGCGAGCAGCGTACCCGGCGGCTACATCATCCCGACGAATTGCTCCCCGGTGGTGGCTGGACCGAGCTGCGTGACCGCAAGCGTCGCCGGATTGACGGCGACCAGCGAGTCCGCCGAGCCGCCGTCGGTCGCGATCGAGCCGTAGATGAGGCCGTCGGCGGCCCACAGCGCGGGGGAGAACTCGCCGAGCGCCCGGGTGACGGCCGTGCCGGTGGCGAGATTGAGGACGCGGAGCGTAGACGTCCACTGCCCGCCGCAGGTGTCCTCGGAAGCGGGGATGGTCACGTACGCCACCGCGGTGCCGGCCGGGGAGAACACCGCGTCGCCGGCGACGTTGGCACCGGACATCGCGAAGTTGTGGCGAACCACGCCGCCACTGCTCACGCGCAGCCCGGTGGTGCTGGTGGTGCCGGTGAAGCATGCGGTTGCCATGCCGGGTCCGACGGCGCTCAGCGGGCACGACGGGTCGGCGGTCAACGCCGTCACCACCTCGGTGACCGGGTTGATGCTCGCCGAGTACGCGGACTGCATCTGCATGTCGAATGACCCGCAACCGCAGCCACCGGTCGGCACCCGGGCGAACGCGATGCCCGACGCCGTCCAGTTGATCAGGTAGTAGTCCCAGCTCGGCGGCGCGTCAGCGGTCGGACGGTTCGGATTGTCGACACGGTCGGCGATCGTCACCGCCGCCATCCCCGGCCGGACCACCACGATCCGGTTGGTGACCACGCCGCTCTGCGTCTGGTCCGACGTCGCGTACGCGTAGGACTGGCCGTCCGGGCCGATGAGAACGCCGCTCGCGTCGCCGGGCACCGAGCCGAGCTTTCGCTGTGCGCCGGACGGGCTCAGCTGGTACTCGGCGCCGCTCTGCGTCCAGTAGGCACCGCCCGTTCCCGCAGCGGTCATCCAGCCCAGGGTCGGGTTGATCTCCGTCCTGGCCACAACCTTACCGGTGTGCGAGACGATCTCCAGCCACTCGTCGACACCGCCCGTCGCGACGGTGGTGACCACGTCGGCAGCTGGAGCGGGTGTGCTCGGCGCTGCGGGAGCAGCGGCCGGAACCGGAGCGAAGACGCGCCGCGGCAACGAACCCAGGGTCGGCGCCGACTCCGTGGCCGACGGCTTGGCAACGACCAGGGAGTCCGTGGTTGTGCGCGCCGTGGCCGCGGCAGCGACACCGCAACCGGAGAGCAGCACCACCGCTGCTGGAAGGGCCAGGGTCACGCGATTCCGGGTCATCGAGAGTGCCTCCGTCAACCTTGTCGATTGACGGTGCAACGAGCCCGCGCACGGGCGGTTTCGCGTAACGAATCGCCCGCTCCCGCGTTGCGCGCCGGTCAGACCGGGGTCGTGGTCTCCGTCGCCGCAACCGCTTCGGGAACAGCCGCCGCCGGCCGCTCGCCGAACTTCGGGTCGCGCGTCGCTGCGGCCATGAAAGCCCGGAAGAGCGGATGCGGGCGTCCCGGTCGCGAGCGGAACTCAGGATGGAACTGCGAGCCGACGAAGAACGGGTGATCGCGCAACTCGATGATCTCGACCAGTCTGCCGTTCGGGGAGGTGCCCGAGAACACGACACCGGCACCCGCGAGCGCGTCGCGGTAGTGGTTGTTGAACTCGAAGCGGTGACGGTGGCGCTCGTACACGACCGGTTCCCCATACGCCTCGGCCGCCTTCGAGCCCGGGGTGAGCTTGCACGGGTAGACGCCGAGGCGCATGGTGCCGCCCTTCTCCTCGATGTCGCGCTGCTCCGGGAGCAGGTCGATCACCGGATGCGACGTGAAGGCGTTGAACTCCGTCGAGTTTGCGTCGGAAGCGTCGAGAACCTCGCGGGCGATGTCGACCACGGCGCACTGCAAGCCGAGGCAGAGCCCGAGGTAGGGGATCAGCTGCTGCCTCGCGTGCCGGGACGCGAGCACCTTGCCCTCGATGCCCCGATGACCGAAGCCGCCGGGCACCACGATGCCGTCGACTCCCTCGAGTGGGCTCATGTCCTCGTCGAGATGCTCGCTGTTGACCCACACGAGGTCGAGGTCAGCGCCGCAGTAGACGGCCGCATGGCGCAGGGATTCGATGACGCTGATGTACGCGTCCGGCATCTCGACATACTTGCCGACGAGCGCGATGCGGACGCTCGGCTTCGGCGCCGCGATGCGGGCGCACAGATCGGTCCACTCGGCGAGATCCGGTGGCGTCGCATCCAGGTTGAGCAAGTTCACGATGTAATCGCCGAGACCCGCCTCCTCCAGCATCAGCGGGACCTGGTAGATGGACCTCGCGTCCGGGACGTTGATCACGGCGCGCATCTCCACGTCACCGAAGAGCGCGATTTTCTCCTTGAGCGGTTCGCCGATCGGCTGCTCGCTGCGCGCGATGATCGCGTCCGGCTGGATACCGATCGAACGCAGTTGATTGACCGAGTGCTGCGTCGGCTTGCTCTTGAATTCTTCGCTCGCGTTGACGTACGGGACGAGCGTGAGATGCACGTAGCAGACGTTGTTGCGTCCCACGTCCTTCTTCATCTGGCGGATGGCCTCGAGGAAGGGCAGCGACTCGATGTCGCCGACGGTGCCGCCCACCTCGACGATCACGACATCCGGTTGCGGCAGCTCATTTTCGGCCACGCGCAGGATGCGGTGCTTGATCTCGTTGGTGATGTGCGGGATCACCTGCACGGTGCCACCCAGGTAGTCGCCCCGGCGCTCCTTGGCGATCACCGACGCGTAGATCTTGCCCGTCGTGACATTGCTCGCCTTGCTCAACGCGACGTCGACGAAACGTTCGTAGTGGCCGAGGTCGAGATCGGTCTCAGCGCCGTCGTCGGTGACGAACACCTCGCCGTGCTGATAGGGCGACATCGTGCCCGGATCGACGTTGAGGTAGGGATCGAGCTTCTGCATCCCGACGTGCAGGCCGCGCGCCTTGAGGATCGTGCCGATCGAGGCGGCGGTGATTCCCTTGCCGAGTGAAGAGACGACTCCGCCTGTCACGAACACGAACTTCGCCATGCGCAGAGCCTCCCGGGATGGTTTGGTCGATTGTATCAGGAGCGTGCGGAAAGCACGCACCGATGTTCGAACGGCGCGATCAGCCGGATCGCGCCTCGAGGACGACGACCCGGGTCTCGTCGGTCTCCCCGGTCGATCCGGTGAGCACGAGACGGGGTTGCGGGTCCCAGGTGCCGTCGACAAGCCCCATCTCCTTGGCGAACTTGCCGACCGGATCGAGCTCGCCGCCATCGCCGGTCCCGAATCGGGCGGGCACGACGACGCTCGGTTCGATGGCGTGGACGAGCTTCGCCGCGTCGAGCACTCCCACGGCGTCACCGCCACCGACGGGGACGACCAGGACGTCGACATGGCCGAGGCCGTCGATCTCGTCCTCGGTGAGCTGCCGGCGCAGCCGGCCGGTAGCGACGACACGGACGTCGTCGACAGCGATTCGCATGACCGTGGTCTCGCCGGCAGCGAGCCCGATGATGCCGACCCCGCCGATCTCGAACTCACCTGGACCGCAGACCTCCTGGAGCTCGCCCTCGCGCGGACGCAGGGTGGCCGGATCGGTGACCCCGTCGGTGCGGACGATGATGCCAACCGTTCCCTTGGCGAGGCCGGGGAGCGCGGTCTGGGGCGGGTCGACGAGCACGGTCATCTCCCTCCCGCGAAGCCGGATGCACGACTGGCCGTGATACGTCAGTTCCATGAGACTCCAGTGTGCCGCCTCGGGTGCATCAGGCGCTTCCCACGGTCAGCTGGATGGTCTTCGACGCACCGTTGCGGGAGACCGTGAGGGTCACCTGCTCGCCTGGGGCGAGGCCCAGCACGCTCGCGTCGAATGGGTGCGTCGCGTCGAGGGCCGTGCTGCCCACGGCGGTCACCACGTCCCCCGGGAGCAGTCCGGCTGCCGCCCCCGGGCTGCCCGTGGTGACCGAGAGGATCAGCGCTCCCACCGGCACCCCCGCGGCCGCGGCGGTCGCCGCGTCAAGCACCTGGGACTGCACCCCGAGGGTGGGAACCGCCGCGTTGCCGCCATTCCCGGATGCCGCGGCGAGCAGGTTCGCTGCAGAGGTCATCGAAAGGGCCACCACCCCGGGCGCCGAATTCCCGGCATCGACCACGACACCGATGACGTTGCCGTTGCCGTCCAGGAGCGGCGCCCCGTCCTGACGTGGATCCGGGGTCGCATCCACGGTCAGCGCATCGCGCAACGGCGGCTCCGAATCGAGCAGGCTCACGCTGATGCCGATCGAGCTGACGGTCCCAGTCGCCAGGGTGACCGGGGAGAACGGCGCACGCGCCACCGCGATCGCCAGGTCGCCGACCCGCGCAGTCACGGTGGCGAAGGTCAGCGGGGTGAGCCCCTGCGCTCCGACAGCCTGGAGCAGCACGACGCCGTGGGTCGGATCGGCGCGAACGATGGTCGCCGGGTAGCTGTGGCCTTCGGCGGTCGCGATCCGGAGCGTCCCGGCGCCCTCGATGGCGTGGATGCTGGACACCACAAGCCCGTTCGCCGACACAGCGAATCCATCCACGATCCCCGTGGAGCCGGCGAGGAGCGAACCCGGGGTGACCGGCTTGGTGAGCACCTCTACGACCGACACCGACTTCGACTGGGCGATCGACCCCACGCTGAGCGCGCCGTTGTTGCCTCCGGAGCCGCCGACGATGTTCTGTTGCGTGACCCGCTCGACGGGGCCGAACCGCGCGTAGATGCCCCACGCGGCGAGACCGCCCCCGACCAGGCCGATCACCGCGCTCAGCACGACCGCCGCGATGAGCCGGTCGCGCGGCCGGACGGCCGTCGTCATTCGCTGGGTGCCGCTGCCCGCTGTCTCAGGTAGCGAACGATGCCGGCCGCGTTGCTGTGGACGCCGTTGAGCACTTCGGCCTTCTCGCGAACCCCTGCGGGCAGGGTCTCCGGGTCCAGGGCGAACGCCTCCGCGAGGGCCGAGGCGACGTCGTCGATGCCCGCGTCCGCGGCCTGCTCGATGACCCGCTGCGCGACGCCGACCCAGCTGTGCAGCATGTCCTCAGCCTCCGCGAGGGTGGCCTGCGCATCGGCGACCGGACCGTAGTGGGTGAGCACCATGTGCTCCGGGCGGAGCTCCGCGAAGCGCCGGAGACTGGACGTCGCCTGCTCGAGGTCGAAGTCGGGGGGCGGGGTCGCGGGACGGAGCACACCGAGATCCGGCAGCAGCACCCCGACGGCGTCGCCGACCAGCAGCGTTCCGGTCTGCTCATCGAGGACCGCGTGGTGGTGCTTGGCGTGGCCTGGGGAGTCGACGAGGACCAGCTCCCGCCCGTTGCCCACGTCGACCCGGTAGCCGTCACCGGCGGCCACGAGGCGGTCCTCGGGCACCGGGATCATCCTGCCGTAGAGATCGTCGAGGAGCGGGCCGTAGACGCGCGAGGCGCTGTCGATGAGACGGGTCGGATCGACGAGATGCCTCGCGCCGCGCTCGTGCACAACGACCGTGGCGGATGGAAAGTCCCTGGCGAGGTCCCCCACCGCTCCGGCGTGATCGAGGTGGATGTGGGTGACGATGATCCAGCGCAGATCGAGCGGTCCGAGGCCGAGCGCGTCGAGCGCCGCGTGCACGGCGGGGACGCTGGACTGTGACCCCGTCTCGACCAGGGCGGGCATCGGTCCGTCGATCAGGAATCCCGCGGTGAGCTGCTCCATGCCGCCCAGCAGCGTGTCGAGCTGCCGGATTCCTGGTGCGATGTCAACCGCGTCGCTCATGGTTTGGGACTGATCGCGTTATGGCGCCGGGGACGGCGACTGCTGGGCGAGCAGCTTCACCAGCGCCTGCAGGTCCGCCTGGACCTTGGCTTCTTCGGCGCCGTACAGGGTGAAGTTGCCGGCCGCCAGCGCGGCATTCGCGGCCGCGTTGTCGGCGACGATCTTGTTGTCCAGGGCGATGATCTGCTGCTGGAGCGAGCCGCTCGGGGTCGCGGTGGGCGTCGGGGTCGTGCCCGGGGTCGGCGACGCGGTGGGCGAGGTCGACGGCGACGGCGAGGGCGTCGGTGTTGTTGTCCCGCCGCCGTTGGTCAACCCCGGGATCGGCTGCGTTGTGCTGAAGAGCGCCTGTAACGCTGCGCTGAACGACGTGCCCTGCGCGACGCTGTTCTGATCCCCGACGATCACCTCCTGCAACTGCGGGAACGCGGTGCCGCCGTTGGCGGCCGCGGTCACGTAGAGCGGCCGGATGTAGAGGAAGGAATCGTTGTTGAAGGGGAGGATGATCACGTTGCCAAGCGTGACCTGCGACCCGTTGTGGCTCAGCAGGGTGATCTCCGAGCTGATCTGCGGATTGGTGTTGATGTTGTTGTCGAACTGCAGGGGACCGAGCACGTTGTCGGCGTTGTTCAGGCGGACGGCGACGAGTTTGGGCTCGCTCGTTCCCGTGTAGTCGCACTCGGCGGCAAGCCACGCCGTCATGTTGTTCGCCGTCGCGCCACCTCCGTTTGCTCCTGGTGAGAAGGTCTGCAGGAGGACGAATTGCGGGCTGCTGGTGCCCGGGAGGGTCGCCTCAACGTAGTACGCGGTGGTCGCCTGATTCGTCCCGTTGAGGCTCTCCTGGGCGATGTTGAACAGGTCCGCACCCTGGTAGAAGACCGACGCGCTGTGGATGTGCACAACCGCGTATGCCTGCGCCTGGTCGTTGAAGAGGTCTTCCGGGTAGCGCAGATGCGAGCGGAGGTAGGTCGACATCTGGTCGAGCGGCAACAACAACCCGGGGTAGATCGCGTTCCAGGCTGCCGTGATCGGCTCATTGAGGTCGACCGCATAGAGCTTGATCGAGCAGGTCTTGGCGTCGATGACGGCCTTGACGGCGTTGCGCATGTACGACGTGCCGTCGCTCTGCTGATAGGCCTCGGGGAAGAGCGAGGTCTTGACATACGCGTCGGCGATCCACATCAGGTGACCGGACGAAGGGTCGACCACGATGTAGGGATCGGAGTCGACGGTCAGAAACGGCGCAAGCGACGTGATCCGCGACTTGATCTGACGGTTGACCAGCGCCCGGCTGTTCGTGGTCAGCGAGTTGTTGAGGAAGAGGTTGAAACCGCCGAAGTCCTGGAGCGAGAGTGCCAGCTTGTCAATCGGGTTGGTGATCGGAATCCCGACCTCGCTCGCGTCCGCATGGACCGTGTTGTCACCGCTCCCGGACGGGTAGTTGAACTCGGGCTGGGTGGTGCCGGAGACGACGTTCTGGGTGGTGTCCAGGCCGCAGTAGATGCTCGGGTCCGTGGTGGTCGCGGTGCCAAACGAGAGATCGGGTGGCGCGGTGGTGCTGACCTGCGCCATGGGCTGCTGGCCGACCAGCACCTGCGGCTTCCCCTCGCCGCCCACCGCGTTCACCGACACCGCGGTGATGCCGTAGCCGTGTGTGTAGTTCAACGACGTGTTCACGAACGAGGGGTTGGGGACGTCGGCCTCGGCGATCTCCCGCGGTCCGAGCATCACCTCGACATCGCCCCCGCCGTTGGCGGCCGGGTAGCGATCGACGCTGATGGTCGAGTACGTCTGATAGCTGCGGCTCCGGTCGATCTGGGCCAGGGTGTCGGGCAGCTGGGTGGGGTCCTGGATGCGGACGTTCTGGAGCGTCCCGAGATCCGACCCGAGGTCGGTGAGGGTCGGCGCGTGGGGTGTGCCGAAGCTGCGGTTCTGGACCTGCGGATTGGATCCGTCGTCCTGGATCGCCCACGCGTACCGGCTGGTGGTCAGGAAGTCGCCGATCGTGGGCGTCTGCGCCGTCTGCTCGTTCGGGCCGACGCTCGTGGCCTGGTAGACCGCCGCGGGGATGCCCTGGGCAAGACCGGCGACCAGCAGCCAGCCGCCGAGCATGGAGCCGAACGCGATCGCGGTGCCGGTGGAAGCCCGGCGCCAGCGGAGCCCGACGAGCACCAGCATCACCACGGCGAGAACCAGTGCCAGAACCTGGAGGAAACCGAGCACGGGCTGGATCACCGCGCGCTGCGTCGCATCGAGCCCGACGTAATTTCCGCCCTGCGAGTGGGCGCTGGTGGCGAGGTGGTAGACCCCGAAATGCGCCCCGAGTGAGGCAAGCACGAAGACGGCCGCCAGCCCGATCCCGCCGGTGATGATCGCTGCGCGCAGGGCGCCTTCCGGCGTGCGTCCCGGTGGTGGCTCCAGCGGGAGCGGCAGTTCCTCGGGAGCGTTCATCACGGTGATCGAGATGACCGCCATCGCGATCGCGGCGAGCAGCCCGAGGATCACCGCCCCCCAGAGCAAGCCCATGAAGTCGTCGACCGCGGGCAGGGTGAAGACGAAGAAGGAGTAGTCCTGGTGAAAGACCGGATCGGTCGCCCCGAACGGCACCGAGTGGAGCCAGACCAGGATGTCCTGCCACTGGCCGGAAAGGGTCGACCCCCCGGCGATGCCGGCGATGACCGCGATCACCGCACCGGCCCAGAGGGCGATGCTTCGGCCGCGCCGGTCGAGATTCGCCGCCGAGATCGCACACCCGACGACGGCTGCTCCGAAGAGCACGGCGACGATCGCGAAGCCGACGAAGAACAGGATGATGTGGGCGATCAGCGGCGTCCAGAAGACGTTGGTGTGCCCGACGCTCTTGTAGTAGAGGTAGTCGGCACGAAGGCCGAGCAGCCATCGAGCGACGATGAGCAGCACGACGATTGCCGCGATGACGGCGAAGATGATGATCCGGCGCCGGAGCTGTCCAGGGGGTCGAACAATCCTGGGGCGGGAGCGCCGCCGAGCGAAGATCTGCTCGGGATCGAAGCCGAAGGCACTCATGGACGGAACGAGTGTACCTGCGGGACGTCCGCCCGACGCCTGATCCTCAGCGGCGTTGGAGCAGCAGCCTCACATCGAACGGGTCGCGACGGCGCCGGACCCGGCGTGAAACCTCGGGGCGGATCTGCACCATGTAGGGCTCCTGCTGGCGCAGCACCTCTTCGATCGCCTCGGCGATGAGCATCCCAGGGTGGACCGTCGGGACCCGCTCGCTCAGTGCCTCAGACATCCGCTCGCTGACCTCGGTCAGATTGAGCTCGTGCGCCTGCTCGAGCACGTCGAGACAGTCGTCGAGACGCCGGAGCCGAAGGCGGCGATCCTCGCCATCCATGGAGGTCATCGTTCCCTCACGTTAGCGCACCCGATGTGATTGCGGTGTGCGCTCAGGTCGAAACCGGGACGCGTCTCCGTTGCCGCGGCGTCACGACGCGGGTGCCGGTGACGCGCGTGACCTCGACGCGCGGCGCCGGCAGCATGCGGGCGAGGTACTCGCCGGTGGCGCTGCGCGGATTGGCCGCCACCTCCTCGGGTGTCCCCGCCGCAACGATCTCGCCGCCCCCATCGCCCCCACCCGGGCCGAGGTCGATGATGTGGTCGGCGGTCTTGAGCACATCGAGGTTGTGCTCGATGACGATGACGGTGTTGCCCGCGTCCACGAGGCGGTGGAGCACCGCGAGCAATTTCTCGACGTCGGCGAAGTGCAGCCCTGTCGTGGGCTCGTCGAGGATGTAGAGCGTGCTGCCGGTGTCCCGACGCGAGAGCTCGGTGCTGAGCTTCACGCGCTGCGCCTCGCCGCCACTCAACTGCGTCGCCGGCTGGCCGAGACGGATGTAGCCCAGCCCGACGTCCTGCAGCGTGCGCATCCTGCGAAGAATCCGGGGCTGGTGCTCGAAGAGCACCGCCGCCTCGTCAACGGTCATCTCGAGCACGTCGGCGATGCTCTTGCCGCGGAACTTCACCTCGAGCGCTTCGCGGTTGTAGCGGCGCCCCTTGCACACCTCGCACGGCACATAGATGTCCGGCAGGAAGTGCATCTCGATCTTGATCATGCCGTCGCCGGCGCAGGCCTCGCACCGGCCGCCCGAGACGTTGAAGGAGAAACGACCGGGCTTGTACCCGCGAATCTTCGCCTCGGGGAGCTTGGCGTAGAGGTCGCGAATGTCGGTGAACACGCCGACGTAGGTCGCCGGGTTGCTGCGCGGCGTCCGGCCGATCGGTGACTGGTCGACGTCGATGACCTTGTCGATGTGGGCGATCCCCTCGACGCGGTCGTGCGTGCCCGGACGCTGCTTGGCTCGATACAGCGACTGTGCGAGCTTGCGGTAGAGGATGTCGTTGACCAGCGTGCTCTTGCCGCTGCCGCTGACGCCGGCGACGCAGATGAACGAACCCAGCGGGAACGTGACGTCGACGTTGCGCAGGTTGTTCGCACGAGCACCACGAACGACGAGCCGCTTCGCGGTCGCGGGGCGGCGTATCAACGGGAGCGGGATGCTGCGCTCACCGCGCATGAACTGTCCGGTGATGCTCGCCGGCGCGGCGAGGACGTCCTCAACCGTCCCCGACGCCATCACGAGCCCACCATGCTCACCGGCGCCGGGACCGATGTCGACCACCCAGTCGGCCGCGCGAATCGTCTCCTCGTCGTGCTCGACGACAATCAGCGTATTTCCGATATCCCGCAAGGCGATCAGCGTTCTGATCAGCTTGTTGTTGTCGCGCTGGTGCAGCCCGATGGAAGGCTCGTCGAGGATGTAGAGCACGCCCATCAGCTTGCTGCCGATCTGCGTGGCCAGCCGGATGCGTTGCGCCTCGCCGCCGGACAGCGTCGCCGCGCCGCGGTCGATGGTGATGTAGTCGAGACCGACGTCATGCAGGAAGCCGAGGCGCTCCTTGATCTCCTTGATCACCTGGCGGGCGATGGTCTGCTCGCGCTCGCTGAGCCGCAGTGAGTCGAGACGCCGCAACGCGGAGCTGATGCTGTTCTTGCAGAACTCCGCGATGTTCATGCCATCGATGGTCACGGCGAGGTATTCCGGTTTGAGACGCGCGCCGTTGCATGTCGGGCACGCCTTCTGCATCATCAGGCGTTCGATCTCCTGCTTGACCCACTCGGACTCGGTCTCGCGATAACGTCGCTGCAGGTTGTTGATCACGCCCTCGTAGCCCGCCTCGAAGCTCCTCGCGTGACCGCTGTGCGAGACGTAGCGCATGCGCACCGTCTCGTCCTTGGGAAGCCCGTAGAGGATGAGACGCCGCTCTTTCGGGTCGAGGTCGCTCCAGGGCACGTTGAGCGGGATCTTGAAGCGCCTGCAGACGGTCTCCAGCACTTCCATCATCCAGTGCTGCGACGGGCCGCGCGTCCATCCCGACAGCGCTCCTTCGTCGATGCTCAGCGACCCGTCGGGCACCACCGCGTCCGGGTCGACCTCGAGCCGGACGCCGAGCCCCGTGCACGCGGGACATGCACCGTGCGGATTGTTGAACGAGAAGTTGCGCGGCGCCGGTTCCTCCATCGAGATGCCGCAGTACACGCAGGCGAACTCCTCCGAGAAGAGCATCTCCTGCATGCCGCTGTCCGCGTCGGCGGGAATCAGCAGGATGAGGCCGTCACTGAGCTTTGACGCCTGTTCCAGCGACTCGTGGAGTCGCGAACGCAGCTCCGGGCCGATGATGACTCGGTCGACCACGACCTCGATGTCGTGCTGAAACTTCTTGTCGAGCGTGATCGGGTCGGAGAGGTCGTGGAGCACCCCGTCGACTCGCGCTCGGACGTAGCCGAGGCGCTTCGCCTCGTCGAGCACGTCGCGATGCTCGCCTTTCCGGCCCTGCACCATCGGCGCGGAGATCAGCAGGCGAGTCCCCTCGGGAAGGAGCAGCACCTGGTCGGCGATCTGCTCGATCGACTGCTTGCTGATCTCGCGCCCGCAATTCGGGCAGTGCGGATGCCCGATGCGCGCATACATAAGGCGCAGGTAGTCGTAGATCTCGGTGACCGTGCCCACCGTCGACCTCGGGTTCTTGCTCGTGCCTTTCTGATCGATGGAGATGGCCGGGCTGAGCCCCTCGATGTGATCGACGTCGGGCTTCTCCATCTGCCCGAGGAACTGGCGCGCGTAGGCGCTCAGCGACTCGACGTAGCGACGCTGGCCCTCCGCGTAGATGGTGTCGAACGCGAGCGACGACTTGCCGCTCCCCGACAGCCCGGTGATCACGATGAGCTTGTCGCGCGGCAGGGTCAGGTCGATGTTCTTGAGGTTGTGCTCGCGCGCACCGCGAATCACGATCTGATCGTTGGGCATTGACCTTCTAGCGTACCCAAGGGGCGGTGGCGGACAACATCCCGGTCACGAGCCCCGGCACTCTACCACAACGGGCAAACATCTGTTCGGTAGGACACCGCGATATCCGATGAGCACGCGCCAGAGCGATCGATCCCACCCCGCCTTCCAGTCCAAAAGCCGCAGAGCGGCCTACTCCGTGGGAGGTGCGCTCGGTGGACCGGCCGCGGCGCCGGCAACGGCCTCGGCCTTTTCCTTCTTCTCGCGGCGGGGGCCCTTGGGCACGAGACGCATCTTGACCTCGCCGTCGACCACCTCGATGATCACCGCATCCCCCGGCCCGTGCTTGAGGCGGAGCAGTTCCTCGCTCAGCGGGTCCTCGATGACGCGCTGGATCACCCGCCGCAGGGGACGAGCACCGTAGATCTTGTCGAAGCCCTCATTGACGAGCTTCTCCTTGGCGTCGTCCGAGACGGTGAAGGTGAGCTCCTGCGCGGCGAGGTGCATGGCGACCTTGGCAAGCAGGAGGTCGACGATCTGGCGCATCTGCGGATGGTCGAGGCGCTGGAAGACGACCACCGCGTCGACCCGGTTGAGGAATTCCGGGCGGAACTGCTTCTTCAGCTCGTCCATGATGCTGTCGCGCATCTTGCCGTGCTCCGACGACGACGCCCGCTCGTCCGGAACCGCCGGCTGGAAACCGAGCGACATGTTGAGCTTCAGCCCGTGCACGCCGAGGTTGCTGGTCATGATGATGATGGTGTTGGCGAAGTTGACCGCCTTGCCCTTGGCGTCACTGAGCCGGCCGTCCTCGAGGATCTGCAACAGCATGTTGAAGACCTCGGGATGCGCCTTCTCGATCTCGTCGAAGAGGACAACGGAGTACGGGCGGCGACGCACTGCCTCGGTGAGCTGGCCGCCTTCGTCATAGCCGACGTAGCCTGGCGGTGATCCCACGAGGCGCGCGGTGGAATGGCGCTCCATGAACTCGCTCATGTCGAGGCGGATGATCGCGTCCTCGTTGTCGAACAGGAACGCTGCGAGCGCGCGCGAGAGCTCGGTCTTGCCGACGCCGGTCGGGCCGAGGAACATGAACGAACCGATCGGCCGCTTGGCGTCCTTGAGGCCCGCGCGCGCGCGGCGCACCGCCTGCGAGATGACCTTGACGGCGTCGTCCTGGCCGATGAGCCGCTTGTGGATCTCCTCCTCCATGCGGAGCAGGCGCGAGGTCTCCTCCTCCACGAGGCGCGAGACGGGCACGCCGGTCCACGACGAGATGATCTCGGCGATGTGCTCCTCGGTGACGTCCGGGACGGTCGCGCCCAGCTCGTCACGCCACTTGGTCTCCTCCGAGACGTACTTGTCCTTGAGCTTCTTTTCCTTGTCACGGAAGTTGGCCGCGGTCTCGTAGTCCTGCGCCGCGATCGCCTCTTCCTTCTGCGTCTGCAGCTCACGGATCTCACGCTGCATCGAGCGAAGCTCTTCAGGCGTGGTCGTGAGCTTCATGCGCACGCGCGCGCTCGCCTCATCGATGAGGTCGATCGCCTTGTCCGGAAGGGAGCGGTCGCTGACGTAGCGCACCGACAGCTCGGCGGCAGCCTTGAGCGCGTCATCGGTGATCTTCACGCGATGGTGCTTCTCGTAGAGCAGCCGGATGCCGTGGAGAATCTCGATGGTCTCGGCGAGCGACGGCTCGTCGACGAACACGGGCTGGAAGCGGCGCTCGAGCGCAGCGTCCTTCTCGATGTACTTGCGGTACTCGTTGAGCGTTGTCGCGCCGATGCACTGGATCTCGCCGCGTGCGAGCGCCGGCTTGAGGATGTTCGCTGCGTCGATCGCGCCCTCGGCGGCGCCGGCTCCAACCAGCGTGTGCAATTCGTCGATGAAGAGGATCACCTCGCGCGAGGCGCGAATCTCGTCGAGGATCTTCTTCAGACGCTCCTCGAACTCGCCGCGGTACTTTGTGCCTGCGACGAGCGCGCCCATGTCGAGCGTGAGGACGCGCTTGCCCATCAGCGACTCGGGGATGTTGCCGAGGATGATCTGCTGGGCGAGCCCCTCGGCGATCGCCGTCTTGCCCACGCCAGGCTCACCGATGAGCGCCGGATTGTTCTTGGTACGCCGGCTCAGGATCTGCACGACGCGCTCGATCTCCATCGCACGTCCGATCACCGGGTCGAGCGAGTTCTTGATGGCGAGGTCGGTCAGGTCGCGGCAGAACTGGTCGAGCAGCGGGGTCTTGGAAGGCTTCTTCTGTGCTTCCTTCGACTCCTCGTCGATTCCCGACTCGTGGAGCAGCTTGTCGATCTCGCCGCGAACCTTCTCGAGGTTGGCGCCGAGGTCCTCGAGGACATGAGCGGCGATGCCCTCACCCTCGATGAGCAGCCCGAGCAGGAGGTGTTCGGTGCCCACGTAGTTGTTGCCCATGCGACGCGCTTCCTCGAAGGAGATCTCGATGACCTTCTTGACGCGCGACGTCGGGATGATCTGCTGGATGATGATCCGCTCGTTGCGACCGAGCACCGACTCAATCGTGCTGCGAACCTTGTTGATCTCGACGCCGAGATTGTTGAGGACCTTGGCCGCAAGACCCTCGCCTTCACGGAGCAAACCAAGCAGCAGGTGCTCTGTGCCGATGTACGAGTGATGCGAACGCTCCGCCTCTTCCTGCGCGAGCGTGAGCACCTTCTTCGCCCTTTCGGTGAAGCGCTCGAACGGGTACAAAACCGCCTCCATTGCCCTTCCGGCCCCCCCGTGGATGGAAAGGGTCAGACCCCGGGCACTGCCGTAACGTCTCTCATTATGCCCGGGTCGGCCGACAGCTAAGCAACTTTGTAACCACGGGCTGGTAGCTCCGTCGAAACGGCCTCGTCGCTACGCACAACGCTGACGGTCGCGGGCTTGGTGCCCGCGCCCTACGCCTCGGGCTCGTCCGCCTCCGGATCAGCAGCTTCGCCGGGCTCGGCAGCAGACGCCTCGACATCGACGCCGGCCGCGGCGTCAGCGCCGCCGCTCTCCTCGGCATCGTCAGCGCCGGTCGCGGCCTCCTCGACCTCGGCTTCGAGCTCGGACTCCGGCTCGGGAGCAGCCGGCGCGGGTCCGTCCGCCGTTGCGGCAGCGGTTCCCTCGACGCCGGCATCGGTGAGCGCCGTGGCCATCGGGGATGGGCTCTCGCCGGCATCGCTGTCGTCGTCCTCATCCTCGGGGTAGTCGTATGACGGTGGCGTGATCTCGTCACCCTCGCCGGTCGGACCGCCGCCGTGCAGCTGGCGCAGCGAGAGGCTGATGCGACGGCGGACCTTGTCCGCGCTGAGCACCATGACCTCGACCTCCTCGCCGACCTTGAGGACGTCTTCGGTCCGTTCGACGTGATCCCACGACAGCTCACTGATATGGAGCAGGCCCTCGACCCCGTCGGCGATCTGCAGGAACGCTCCGTACTTCTTTGTCTTGGTGACGATGCCGGGCACGGCCTTCCCCGGCGGGAACTGCTGCTCGATGGTGTCCCAGGGGTCCTGTGACATCTGGCGCAGCGAGAGGCTGATGCGCGACAGCTCCGGATCGAGCTTGATGACCTTCACCGAGAGATCGTCGCCGACGGTCAGCACATCGCTGACGTTGTTGATGCGGTCCCAGGAGAGCTCGCTGATGTGGATCAGGCCGTCGGCACCACCCAGGTTGACGAACGCCCCGTACGAGGTGACGCCGCTCACCTTGCCGGTGATGACATCGCCGACCTTGAGCTTCTCGAAGAGCTCCTCGCGCTGGCGCGCGCGATCCTCATCCTGGGCCGCGCGCTGCGACACGATGAGCCGGTTGCGCTTGCGATTGACCTCGAGGATCTTGACCGGGATCTTGGTCCCGACCAGCTCCATCAGGTTGCCGCTGAACTGCCGCGCCACCTGGCTGCTGGGCAGGAATCCGCGCAGACCCATGATGTTGACGATGAGACCGCCCTTGTTCTGCTCGCGCACTTCGGCGTCGAGGATCTCGCCTTCCGACTCCTTCTCGGCGACGGCCTGCCAGATGCCCTCCGCGCGCGCCTTGCGCAGGCTGAGCACGACGTTGCCGTGCTCGTCCTCGGGCTGGATGATGTAGACCTTGACCTGGTCACCGGAGTTGAGGGTGACCGTCTGCTCGCCGCGTGCCGACAGCTCGCGGTTGGAGATGATCCCCTCGCTCTTCGCGCCGATGTCGACGAGAACCTCGTCGGGATCGACACGGACGACGACACCGTCCACGATGTCACCGTGGGCCAGGGCCCTGATCGAATTCTGGTCCTCCCGCAGGAGGTCCTCCATGGTGAGCGTCTCGGGCTCCTGGGCCGTCGTCGGGGTCAATGCACTCCTTTGCTCGTACTCCTGCCTTCAGAACAATCCGTCTCGCCGGTCAGGGTTGCGGGCTTTCGCCTTCAAATGATCGTATTGGGGGCTTGAATGGCGCGTTTGCACCGATGCCATCACGATCTCGCCGAGTGTATCACCCGAGGCAGATCGGTCCCCTTTCGCCGATTCGTTGCACACCGTTGGCGGCGCCGCGACAGCGCCATCAGCGAGGCGTCGCAGCCGCCGTGCGACGCTGCGCCACGAAATGCGAGTGACCATCACCTGCGAGGAATGCGGCGAGCGCCACCGTCTCGAACGGCGGGTCAGCGAGCCGGGTCCCATCTGGATCGTGTGCCACAACTGCGAGCTCCCCCTGCAAGCGGTGCTCGACGGCGTGGCATCGCCAACAACGGCTCCTGCGGCCCAGCCTTCACGGACTCCGTCCGCGTGGACGGGCGTCGTCGACTTCCGCGCAGTCTGAGCGACGTCGCTCCTCCGGGAGCCCCGTCGCCGGCAGCTTGAGGAGGGGGGACGGGAGGAACCGATCGGCGGTGATCCTGATGACGGGACCTGAGCTACGCTAGCTGTCATGGCGACCACCTCCGCGCCGACGCCCACCAAGGCACCGGCTCCCGCCAAAGCCCCCGGCCGTCAGGAACGCGACCAGCGCGAGTTCGGCTGGAACGTGATGGTGTGGAATGACCCGATCACCCTCATGTCGTATGTGGTGCTCGTGCTCCGGCGGATGTTCGGGTATGACCACGCCACCGCAACCAAGCTGATGCTCCAGGTGCACAACGAGGGTCGCGCCGTGGTTGCCACGCAGCCCCGGGAGCAGGCGGAGGTCTCCGTCGCGCAGCTCCACTCCTTTGGACTCCAGGCGACCCTGGGTCGTCCGTAGGCCGCCGGGTGGCCCAGGTGCTCCGTCGCCGTGGGCGGATCCAGGTGAAGGTCGACAAGCGCGAGCGTGAAGCGCTCATCGGGATCATCGATTCGCTGAGCCCGCGGCTCGCCGCTCCCCTCGCCTCAGCGCCGCGCGCCTACGACGACGCCAAGCTCCAGGCGGAGTACGACCGCTGGGTGCGGCCGGACATCGAGAAGGGCCGCGAGGTCGACCTCACCATGGTCCGCGACGCGCTCAGCGGTGGTGAAGACACACTGCCGCTCACCGAGGCGCAGACGCTCGCCTGGCTGCGTGCGTTCAACCATCTCCGGGTCGCGGCAGGCGAGATCCTCGGCATCGAGGGGGACGGCTGGGAGGACACGGCGACTGACGCGACCAAGCAGAAGCCGGAGTACGGGGTGCTCATCGCCCTGGGGTATCTGCAGGAGGAGCTGGTCGCGGCCCTCGACTCGTAACGATCGAGGAGTTCCGTGAGCTCCGTGGCCGCCGGGGAAAGACCCGGCGCGGTATGGCTTTCGGCACGGCCGGCGGATCCGGCGTTGGATTGACTGTGTCGCTCTGCCAGTGCACCGCCTGGTCGACGGTGACGGCATACGCATCCAGGCGTTCATCGGCGAGCACGGCTTCGGTGCACTGCGCGCTGCCGGCGATGTACGTGCTCATCAGGTCGATGTCCGTGGCCACGCACCAGGTGCGGTCGTCCGGCCACCATAGGCTCGCACTGTCGGGCCAGCCCATTCGCGAGAACGCGGTCCCCGCTGCGTGCAGCGGGCCGCGAAGCAAAGCCATCTTCCGCTGCGGCAATGCGATTAGCGGCACCGACCCAGGCCGGAATGGCGTATTGCCGTATCCCTCCCACACGCCGAACCAGCAGTCGGATGGCGTCGCGGTGAAACGCGCGAGGACGCGGGCGAGGCTCACGGCGGTGGGTGGAGGCAGTGACCCCGTTGATGGCGGTTGGTCCCACACCCCTGGTTGCGTGGCGTGCTGCTCGAACTTCCAGTCGCCCGTGATGGCGACCCACTCCATGGCCGCGTGGGCGACGCGGCCGTTCGCCGCCGCCACCTCCGACCATGTGACGTCGACTGAGTCGCCATCGGCGGTTGCGCGCGACGCGGGATGGAGGACTCGCGCGTACGCCGCTAACGTAACCGGCAGCAGCGACCCGACGTCGTATTCGAAGTTGCGCACGCTCGCGGTGATCCAATCCGCCGGGCTGACGTCGTCGACGAGTTCCAGGTCACCGAAGGCTCGCGATTCGACCACGAACCGAGAGTATGTGACTCGTCCACGCGCCTCGCTCGGGAGCCGCGGCATGGGCCGCTGCTTCGGTCAACACGATCTATGGATGCCGCCCGGGGTGCCTTCCCCTCAGGGACACCTCCGGCGGACCTCGACCCCCGGGCCGAGCTGCGCCGTGTATGAATGATCGCGCGAGCGGGGACGCAACTGGGGCATAGTGCGCCTGTCGAGAGCCTCACACCCTCGACGTTGCAGACGGAGGGCTTTCTCGTGACTGGCCGCAACCACCGCTGGATTCCGCTGATCGCGCTGCCGTTCGCCGCAACCCTGGCCGCCTGCGGGGGGTCGAGCACCAACCCGACAGCCTCGACTTCATCGTCAGCCGCCGCGACCCCGACCGCCGCCGCCCCGACGCCGACGGCGTCGACCGCAGCCGCCACGTGCCCAAGCGGTGCGACCGTCGGATCCGCGCTCGGGATCACGCTTCCGGATGCCACAGATGTTGTCGGTGCCAGCTTGGCAACACTCCCAGCCGGAGCGACCGGCATCGTGTGCGATTACAAGGGAGCGTCGGACAACGTGCTCATCACCGCGCTCCAGAACATCCCCGCTTCCGACATATCGAAGTTCAGCGCTAAGTTCCCGGTGACGTTCAAGCCGGTCTCGGGAGTCGGCGATGAGGCTCGGTCGTTCTTCCAATCCCTCGGCGCCGGCAGGAACAACGAGGGCGTGGTCGCCGCCAAGGGGACGACGGTCGTCTCGATCGTCGCGACGTACACGCCGGCGACACTGAGTCAGCTGGAGGCTCTGGTCAACTCGCTGCTGTAGCGGCAACTCGAGGCGGCGCACCACGCCGCCGTCGCTGAGGCAGCCGGCGCTCCGCCACACCCAGCACGTAGGCGACGGGCGGCAACCCCGCGACCAGCCACGTCACCGCCGCGCACACCGCGCCGAGGGCGGCCCCGACGATCACATCGCTCGCGTAGTGCACCCCGACGTAGACGCAGCCGAATCCCACGACGACCGTGCCCACCACGAACACCAGTCCCACCCGTCGCCACGCCAGCACCCCGATCACCGCCCCGACCGCCGCGAATGCCGTGAGGGTGGACGGAAACGAATTGTTCGGGACGTGCGGAAAGAGCGGCGTGAAATGCATCGCCACAAACGGCCGCGCCCGATACGTCAGCCTCCCCACCTCATGGCTCGCCCACTGCGTCAACCCCAGTCCCAGCAGCGCCGCAACCCCTGGCCGCAGCCGCCCATCCCACACCCACATCAAGAAAAACCCAACCGGACATAATCCAATAAACCCCGCCGTCCCCCAGATAACAATGGGCGTCACCCAAGAATGCGAAATCGCAAACGCATGCAGCGCCTGCGAAGACCCATCAAGAAACGTCTGCATAGAAATCTGGTAGCTAGCGCAGCCGAGAGGACGGTATCGTCAAGCGCAGTGCGTGCCTGACGCGCCTCAGCCTAACGAGGCCTGACACTACGCAGCCTGCGGGTGGCACCGCGGGGGGCAGCGCCGACGCGCCCAAAAGCGCGGCGGCGAGGGGTCCCCGCGGTGACAGGACCCGCTAACCACTGCGCAGGGACACTCCCGAGTGCTCCCCGCCGTGACAGGACCCGCGCACCACTGCGCAGTGCTAGTACCGAGTGACCTTCATTGAGAAGTCCAGCGCCACCGCGGAGTGCGTCAGCGCACCAACGCTGATGAAATCGGCTCCCGCGAGCGCGTAGGCACGCGCATTGGTCACCTGCACGCCGCCGCTGACCTCGACAGTTGCGCGCCCGCGGATCAACTGCATCGCCTCGCGGACCTGGCCGCAGGAGAAGTTGTCGAGCAGGATGTGCGACGCCTTGTCCGTGAGCGCCTGCTCGAGCTCCTGGAGGTTGCTCACCTCGACGTGGATCTCCATCTCCGGGTACGCCTTGCGAGCGGCTCGCAGCGCGGGCGTGATGCCGCCGACGAGCGCGAGGTGCGTGTCCTTGATCAGGACCGCGTCGTACAGCCCCATCCGATGATTGACCGCGCCGCCCATGCGGGTTGCGTACTTCTCGATGGCGCGGAGTCCGGGAGAGGTCTTGCGCGTGTCGAGAATCTCTGCCTTGGTGCCGTCAACGGCCTTGACATATTTGGCAGTGATGGTCGCGATGCCGCTCAGGTGCTGGAGGAAGTTGAGGCCGACGCGTTCTGCGGTCATCATGCCGCGGGCAGGCCCGAACAGGCGCGCGACGATCTGATCCGCCTGAACCTTCTCTCCATCCTTGGTCTTGGGATCGAACTGGATGCGCTCGTCGACGCGCTGGAACACGCGCTGCGCGATGCTCAGGCCGGCGATCACGCCATCCTGCTTGCAAACGATCTTCCCGCGGCAGGTCATATCCGTGGGAATCACTGCTTGGGTCGTGACATCGCCAGCTCCGACGTCCTCGGCGAGTGCCGACTCGATGAGCAGGTCAATGCTCTCCGACGAAAGCGCCTCGGTGATGGGTCTAAAGGTGACGGTCAAAGCGTGCTCCTCTGTCCTTGTGCATGACGAGATCGCCATGCCATTGATCGCTTGCTTGGGGGAGATCAGAACGGAGGTGGCACCCTCGGCTCTCTTCGCGAGCCAGGGCCGCGGCGCAGACCAGCGACGCGGTGGATGCTGCTGCGTGCAGCTGCATCGTGGGCAGGGTGGTCGCCCCGGACGTCGCCACGCGCACCGCTTCGCATTTGCCAGACGCGGCACGAAGACCGGATTCGTCACGCACCACGCCGGCGCCGGTCCACAGCGCGTCGCGCAGGGTGCTCCAGCCTTCTCGGGGATCGAGCAGCGATGCACGCGGGCTGGAGGTTCGCGTCATCGAACCGGGTTGACCGGGCGGCGATTCCGATGCCCACCCCAATGCCGCGTGCACGGCTCGCTGTGAGAACACCAGTGACTCGAGCAGGCTGTTGCTTGCAAGCCGGTTGGCGCCATGCACCCCGCTGTTCGCAACCTCACCGCAGGCGTACAGCCCGGGGAGGGTGCTTGCGCCGTCGAGGTCGGTCCTGACGCCACCGATCATGTAGTGCGCGGCTGGAGATACCGGGATCGGCTGGCGGGCGATATCGAGACCGTAGCGCGCGCAGGTCGCGGCTATCGTCGGAAAGCGCACGGCGGCTCGCGCACCGATCGGGGAGCAATCGAGGTACACACAGGGCTCGCCGCTGCGCTCGAGCTCCTCCCAGATGGCGCGGGCGACGACGTCGCGACCGGCGAGCTCGCCACGTGGATCGACGTCGAGCACGAAGCGCCTGCCATCGCGATTGACGATCCAGGCGCCCTCGCCGCGGACCGCTTCGCTGATGAGGAACCGCGGCGCTCCGTCCATCGCCAGCGCCGTCGGATGGAACTGCGCAAATTCCATTCCCGCGACGTCAGCGCCGGCGGAGTACGCGAGAGCGACGCCGTCGCCGGTTGCGGACTCGGGGTTCGTGCTGTTCCGCCACAGGCGACTCGCGCCGCCACTTGCGAGGACCACCGCTGACGACGACAACGTGGTCGTATGCGATTCGGCGGGATTCGTCGTGATCGACACGCCGCAGGCAGCACCGTCGGTGGTGGTGAGCACCCCGGTGACATCGGCATGCTCGATCACCCGCGCCCCACTCGCGCGCAGGCGCCGGATGAGTGCTGTCTCAACCTCGAGGCCGGTGCCGTCGCCGCGCGCGTGCAGGATTCGAGGTCGCGAGTGCGCTGCTTCCTGCGCAAGCAACAGCTCGCCGTCCTGCGTATCGAAGGCGACGCCCCACTCGATCAGCTGGCGGACGCGCGCGGGTCCTTCCTCGACCAGCACGCGTACCGCCTCAGGATGGCAGAGGCCCCGCCCCGCTGCGATGGTGTCCTGGTAATGCAGCTCCGGGTCATCGCCGTCGCCGACGGCTGCGGCGATGCCGCCTTGTGCGTACCGGCTGCATCCGTCATCGAGCGCGCCCTTGGTCACAACCGCGACCCGCGCGCGCGGCGCCGCACTCAGCGCAGCGGAGAGTCCGGCGATGCCGCTCCCCACGACGACCACGTCGTAATCCGTTGGAGCAGCCCGGTTGATCACGCGATCGCCGCCGGCTCGCGGACACGGTTACGGGCATCGACCTGCACGATCGCCGGCTTGAAGTCGCGCAGCTCGCGCTCGTCCATATGCGCGTACGTGACCAGGATGACGAGGTCACCGGCATTGCCCAGGTGGGCCATCGCTCCGTTGAGCGTGACCTCACCGGGAGCGGCTTCGATCACGTAGGTGACTGCACGAGATCCGTTGGTGGCATTGACGACGTGCACCTGTTCCCCAGGCACCATGTCGGCGGCGTGCATCAACTCAGGCGCGATGCCGCACGACCCTTCGAAGTCGACCACAGCTCGCGTCACAGTGGCACGGTGGATTTTCGACTTCATGATGACCCGCTGCATGATCTCCCCTAGACGCCACGTCCAACGGGCGCTGTGTCGACCCCCAGCCGAACGACATCAATCAACCGTGTGTTCCCTATTCTAGCAGCCAGTACGATTTGGTTTGTGGGGGCTGCGGTTTCGACCTCAGAGAAGGTGTCCGCCTTTACCACGGCAACGTAGTCGACGTCCAGTCCTTTGTTTTCCAGGCAGGACCGAACAGTTGTTGCCAGCGCTGACGAATCTCGCTCGCCGGCGTCGAATTGCGCCATCGCCTCGGCCAGGCCGGAGGGAATCGCCAATGCCCGCATGCGTTCCTCGGGGCTGAGGTACAGGTTGCGGCTCGAGATCGCCAGACCGTCGGTGTCCCGAACCGTAGGGCACACAACGATTTCGACGCCCGTGTCGAGGTCGCGTGCGAGCCGGCGCACCACCGCGCATTGCTGCGCGTCCTTCTGGCCGAAGTAGGCTCGGTCGGGGAGACCGGCAACCAGCAGTTTGGTGACGACCAGGGCAACGCCGTTGAAGTGGCCAGGCCGGCTCGCTCCCTCGAGCCGCTCTCCGAGCGGCCCGCTGATGTCGAGCCGGGTCACGAGACCTGGCGGATACATGGCTTCGACGCTCGGCACGAACGCCGCGTGCACCCCGACATCGCCCAGCAAGCCGAGGTCGGCATCCAGGGTCCGCGGGTACCTGGCGAAGTCCTCCCTGGGACCAAACTGGGCCGGATTGACGAAAATGGTGACGACCACCCTGTCGTTTTCCGCGACCGCGCGTTCGATCAGGGCGCGGTGACCGGCGTGCAGAGCTCCCATCGTCGGGACCATGCCGACAGAAAGCCCCGCCGCGTGGCATCGCGCCGACCAGCTCCGGAGCTCTGATGGGGTGGCGAGCAGCTCCGGGGCTTCAGTGGAAGGAATGGGCATCGTCAGGAAACCGGCCCGCGCGGACGTCGTCGACGTACGCGCGGGCCGCCTTGACGATCGCTTCACCCAGGTCGGCGTACGCCTTGACGAACTTCGGCGCCGCGCCGCGGAGATGACCGGTGATGCCGAGGAGGTCGTGAATCACCAGCACCTGGGCGTCGCAGTCGGGCCCGGCACCGATGCCGATCGTGGGAATCACCAGCTCCCCGCTCACCTGCGCGGCCAGGTCGCGCGGGATGCCCTCGAGGACGATCGCGAAAGCGCCCGCATCCTGGAGCGCGTGTGCATCCGCGATCAGCCGCTCGCGGTCGGGGGCACTTCGCGCCTGCACCTTCATGCCGCCGAAGGCGTTCACCGATTGGGGCGTGAGCCCCAGGTGACCCATCACCGGGATCCCTCGCTGAGTGAGCCGGGCGACCGTCTCGACAACCCATCCCCCACCTTCGAGCTTGATTGCGTGCATTCCCGCCTTCAGATACTCGACGGCGTTGTCGATCGCATCCGCGCAGGAGCGCTGATAGGTGCCGAAAGGGAGGTCCCCGACGAGCAGCTGGTCGGGGGCCCCACGAGCCACCGCACGGGCGTGGTGGAGCATCTCCGCCATGGTCACGGGGAGCGTGTTCGCATACCCGAGGACGTTGTCAGCGAGGGTGTCGCCGACCAGGAGCACCGGCACCTCGGCCTCGGCGAGCAGCCGCGCGGTCGGGTAGTCGTACGCGGTGAGCATGACGAAGCGCCGTCCCTCTGCTTTCCACGCCGCCAGGTCCCTGATGGTGACCGCCATGATCAGGCCACCTGGACAGCGTCGTCGCCGGCGAGCGGCTGAGTCGCGAGCAGCGACTCCATCGCCCGGGTCAGCGTGGCGTAGAGCTCGCGCGCTTGGGGATGTCCCGCGAGCGCGTCGAGGTGAGCCGCGATTGCGTCACCGTCTCCGCGCGCAACCGGTCCGGTGAGCGCGGCAGCCGGTCCGGTCCGCCGAGCGTTGTGCGCCGCGCCCTCGAGGAGCGCCGCCAGCGCCGCATGCGCCGTCTCGGCGCTGACCCCTGCACTCTCGAGGAGGCGTGTTGCCTCGGCAAGCAGTGCCAGGGGCGCGTTGCCGGCGAGCACTGCCGCGGCGTGATAGAGCGGCGCGGCAGCGGGATCGATCTCCAATGGCGTGGCCCGGAGCGCGGATATCAGGTTGAGCAATCGCTCCCTGAGCATGCCCGCGGCGTCAACGCGGAAGAAGGCGCCCTCCAGCAGTGACGCGCTGTCCGGGCCGGCGAGCGCCTGGAGTGGGTGGAGGACGCCCACCTCGGCACCGGTGATGCGCAGCGAGGCGATGATCTCCGGCCCGAATCTCGCCCCGAGGTGGACGACTCCCCGGCCGTGGAGCGAGGCGCCCGAGGCCGCGATCGATGCCGCCACACTGCTGATCGCGCTATCGGGCACGGCAAGCAGCGTGACGTCGGCGAGGACAGCTGCGGCGAGTGGGGTGGCGACGGCGCGTGCGCCGACCGTTCCGGCGAGCCTCGCCGCCATCTCTCCGCGGCGGCTGGCAACCGCGGCGACGCGATACCCGGCGTCATGCGCAGCGATCGCGAGCGCGGAACCAGCCCGGCCCGCGCCGATGATCGCCAGAGCCGGCGCGACAGCTCCCTCCACGTCTCGGTCCTCCTGGATGGATCCAAGCGCTCTTCGAGCCAGGTCACCCTTTCCCGTCGCCGGCAGCGGTCCTCGAGGCGCGGCGAGCGTCCCCGGGTCGCATTGCAGCCGTCGACGGCCGCGTGTGGCCGGTCGGCGTGAGTGTACCCCTACGCTCCGGCTGCTGCCTCAGCGGGTGGAACAAGATCCGGGGGCGCCGGAGGGGCTTCAGGCGGCGGCCCGCTGCCGTTGACCGGCGCGACACCGTTGCGCGACTCCGCTTCCTTGATGATCCGCGCCATCTCGGGTGCGTCCATGGTCTCGACCTCGACGAGCCGTGAGGCCAGCGCGCGGAGCACGTGCTCACGCTCGCGGAGCACCTTCTTGGAACGCTGGAACGCGTCAGCGACGAGCTGGTGGACCTCCTGGTCGATCTCGGAGGCAATACCCTCGGAGTAGTTGCGCTGTTCGCCGAGATCCCTGCCGAGGAACACCATCTCCGGGCGCTCACCAAAGGTCAGCGGGCCGAGCTTGTCACTCATCCCCCACTCGGTGACCATCTTGCGAGCGAGGTTGGTCGCCTTGCGGATGTCGTCGGACGCGCCGGTCGTGATGTTGTCCTCGCCAAGGATGAGGTCTTCGGCGCAACGACCGCCGAGTATCTGGGCAAGCTGATCGACGAGCTCGGCTTTGCTGACCAGGTAGCGATCCTCGATCGGCAGGCTCATCGTCCAGCCGAGTGCCTGACCGCGGCTGACGATCGTGACCTTGTGCACCGGGTCGGTGTGCTCCAGGGTCGTGCCGACCAGGGCGTGGCCCATCTCGTGGAACGCGATGGTCAGCTTCTCCTTGTCGCTGATCATCCGGCTCTTCCGCTCCGGACCCGCGATCACGCGGGCGATCGACTCCTCGAGATCGTTCATCACGATCACCTTGCGATTCCCGCGCGCCGCGAGGATGGCAGCCTCGTTGATGAGGTTCGAGAGGTCCGCGCCGCTGAATCCCGGAGTCTGCTTGGCGAGGACCTCGAGATCGGCGCCCGGGTCGAGTGGCTTGTTGCGCGAATGCACTTCGAGGATCGCGCGCCGGCCGCGGATGTCGGGACGGTCGAGCATGACGTGCCGGTCGAAGCGGCCGGGGCGGAGCAGCGCCGGGTCGAGGACGTCGGGCCGGTTGGTGGCCGCGATCACGATGACGTGCTGGTTGGTCTCGAAGCCGTCCATCTCGACGAGGAGCTGGTTCAGGGTCTGCTCGCGCTCATCGTGACCACCGCCGAGGCCGGCGCCGCGCTGCCGTCCCACCGCGTCGATCTCGTCCACGAAGACGATGCACGGCGAGTTCTTCTTGGCCTGGTCGAAGAGGTCGCGGACGCGGCTTGCGCCGACACCGACGAACATCTCGACGAACTCCGAGCCGCTGATGCTGAAGAACGGCACCCCCGCCTCGCCGGCGACCGCCTTGCTCAGCAGGGTCTTGCCGGTTCCCGGAGGACCGACCAGGAGCACGCCCTTGGGGATCCGGGCGCCCACCGCGACGAACTTGTCCGGATACTTGAGGAACTCGACGATCTCGTTCAGCTCCTGCTTGGCCTCGTCAACACCGGCGACGTCGACGAAGGTGATCGCCGGCTTGTCGCCGGCAAGCAGCCGAGCGCGGCTGCGCCCGAAGGACAGCGCCTGGTTGTTGCCGCTCTGGGTCTGGCGGAAGATCCAGAGGAGGATCAGCGCCATGAGTCCGAAGAGGATCAGGTTGGGAAGGATGACGCTCAGCAAGAAGTTGCCCCCACCGGCGGAGTCGACCTTGTAGTTGTAGTAGCCGGCATCCTGGAACTCCTTCGAGACGACGTCTGCAGACGACTCTACGGTTGTGTATTGCGCCCCGCTCCCGGACCACCAGACGACGGTCTGCCCGTCGCTCTGAATCTCGGCCGCTTGTGCCTTGACGCCGCTGATGGTCTGACCCGGGGAGGCTCCGCTGACCGAGTAGTTGTGGATCGCCTGGTCGAGGGTGCCGGCCGGTGCGGTGGCTGCGTTGCTGCTCGGGAACGTCTTGTACAGGATCGCCGCAAGCACGACCACGGCGAGCGCGATGACGATGTAGGTGACGCTGCGGCGCGACGTGGGCACGAACTCAGTCTACCAGGGGTCTACGATCCCAACCCTGGCGCCATCAGCCGGCCCGGCGCCGGCGATTCCCGAATTCAGCAGCCGTCGCTGGCGCTCGGCGAGCACGACGAGCCTCCGGCGCGCCCCGGGGAACACCGCCTCCAGGGCGGGAATCACCTCGTGGCGCACCCGGCTGCGCAGGAACCGCGGGTCGGAGTTGCTCGGGTCATCGATGGTCTCGAGCCCGAGCGCCGAGCAGTACGCGATGGTCGCCTCCCGCCACACCCGGAGCAACGGACGGATCAGCCCGCGCTCACGCGCCGCCATCGCGGGGAGGCCCGCCGGGGACGCACCGGCAAGCGCGCGCATGAGCACGGTCTCCGCCTGGTCATCCGCGGTGTGGCCGAGCGCGATCACCGCGGCGCCGACCCTCGAAGCCTCGGCGCGGAGTGCCCGATGGCGCGCGACTCGGGCGCGATCCTGCATCGATCCGCCCGCTGCGACCTCGACCGAGAGCGCGCGGAATGTGAGGCCCCGAGCGGCGGCGAGGCGCTCCACGAGCCCTGCCTCGAGCGCCGACCCGGCCCGGATTCCGTGGTCGACATGCGCGACGGACAGGCGCCATGCACGAGGCGGCGCCAACCGTGCGAGCGCATCGAGCAGGGCCGTGGAGTCCGGTCCTCCACTGCAGGCGATCAGCACGTGCTCGCCGGGGGCGATGATCCCTCGCCGGTCCGCAGCGGTCGCGACCGCCCGCCGCACCCGCGCCACCGCGGCTGTACGCTCGCGTGGCGTCAGCGTGCCGCCGTGGCCGGGCGTGGTGGCGGTTCCTGGATTCGAACCAGGGACATACCGGGTATGAACCGGGTGCTCTACCACCTGAGCTAAACCGCCAAGCAATCTGCTGGGGGAACAGGTCGCGCCGGCACTGGGACGTGCGTACGGCAGGCAGTCATCCTACGCGGCCCGACTATACGTTGGACAAGGCGATCGAGGACGTCGAGGCGCCTACTCGTGGATCACGAAGGCGTCGATGACGACCTCATGCCCTGTCGACAGTGGGTTCTTCGAACCGACCAGCGTCACTGCGAGGGTGTGCGAACCGGGAGCGAGCCCCTGGTAGGACTCCACCACCTGTGATGCCGCGGTCGCCGCGTAGAGGTCGACGATCGCGACGAGCGAGCCGTCGACGGTGACCCGTGCCATTCCGCCCGCGGGCCCGGTTGCGGTGATCCAGTCGACACCGGTTCCCGTGTAGGTGAACTTCGCAACCGCTCTCGGCTCCGAACTGCTCCGATATGAGCCGCCGGAGGCCAGTGCCGACGTGGATCCCGTCCATGAGTCATAGGTGAGTTGCGGGGACGAGTCCTGGGTGATCGATGTGCCGACCTGGAATGCGTCGATGTCCACCACCACGCCGCTGGAGGCCGGGTTCTTGGTACCGGTCACCGTGATCACGATGGTGTGCGGCCCGGGCGCCAATCCGGCGAATGTATTCGACACGGCCACGCCAGGTGTTGAGGCCCTGAACAGGTCGATGTCTCCCTTGTTGACGCCGTCAATGGTCACCGCTGCGATGCCATGGGATCCGCTCGCCTCCGCGAGCCATGTGATCGCGGTCCCGGAGAAGCGGAACGATGCCGTCTCGCCGGCGATCTCGCTTTCACGCAATGTCCCGCCGCTTGCGCTCTGGTCGACGACCGCTTCCCACCGGTCATAGACGACCCCGGGGGTGTCCTGTTGCAGGGTGGCCGTCCACCACGTGCCGTTCCAGGTTTCGTGAACCCCGGCCAGCAAGCCCGCGACATTGCTCCCGATCGCGATGCAGGTCGATGTTGTGATGCAGGTCACGGCCGAAAGCCCGTCGCCGTAGCCAGAGCCGATGGAGCCATAGGGGATGGGGTCAGGCGATGCCACCGGAGCCCAGGTGGTGCCGCTCCAGCGCTCAACGGCGGTCTTCGACGTTTGCCCGAAATAATCGGTCCCCACCGCCCAGCACTCGGCTGCCGCGACGCAGGTCACACCGCTCAGCTGGAGGTTGCCGTCAGCAAGGGTGATCCCGGTCCATGAGGTTCCATTCCAGCGTTCGATGACGTGGTAGCGGCTCTCAACGGCCCAGCACTCCGTCAGCGACGCACAGGCCACGCTTGAGAAGGGGCCGGTCTCGAAGACGGGCACCGGCGTCCAGGCGGCTCCATTCCAGTGCTCGAAGCCGGAGCCGGACGCCCAGCAATTGGTTGACGACACGCAGGCGACGCCCTCGAGCCAAGGGATCCCCTGAGCCTGCGACGCGATGACGCTCCAGGTGCTCCCGTTCCAGTTCTCGATCACTCCGGAAGAAGGGTCGCCCGGCGCCGCAGGGGGCGTCTCTCCGACCGCCCAGCAGTCTGCGGTCGAGACGCAGGTCACGCTTGCAAGCGCGCTTGGGGCAAATGGAGTGACCAGGGTCCATGCGAGACCGTCCCACCGTTCGATGAAGCCGCCTGAAGCGCCGGCCACCGTGCTCTCGCCACCAACTGCCCAGCACTCCGAGGCACTGGCGCACGTGATCCCCAGTAGAGCGGCGGACAACCCGGCAAGTGCCGGCGAGCTCTCGCTGGCCCACGAGTTTCCGTCCCAGCGCTGAATCAGCGGCACATACAGTCCGGAATTGATCGATCGCTGGCTTCCGACGGCCCAGCACTGCGATGAGGTCAGACAGGTCACACCGTTCAGGTATGTCACCGCGCTGACGAAGGTCGCGTGGGCGCTCCTCGTACTCGCGGCGACGATCGCTGCAGGCGGGATCACGAGCAACGCGAGCGCCACCGTGCCCGCGGCAAGGAATCGCTTGCGGATCATCGGTTCCCCCCTGAATGTCGCCCATACCGAGCGGTACTCCCCAGAGCATAGCGTCGTCCGGGAAACTTCGTGAAGAGGGGTGGTTGCGGCGGTCGGATTCGAACCGACGACCTTCGGGTTATGAGCCCGACGAGCTTCCACTGCTCCACGCCGCCCTCAGAGGATACCGCACGCGGCACCATCCTCCTGGGCGGATCGGCGTCAGTGCGGCGTCAGCGTGGGGCCGGGCGAAGGAGTGGACGCGTGGCTCGGGCTTGGGCTGGCCGGCGCGCTTGGCTTCGGGGTCGCGGAGGGTGTGGCGGTTGCTGATGGTGGCGGCGGGAACGTCGGGATCGGCACCGACACACCGCCCGTCGAGGCATGAGCCGCCCCTGCAGGGACGATGACGTACAGGTGCTCCCCAGCGAAGACGTAGCCGAGCTGGCGCGCCTGCTGCTCCAGCCAGGCGATGGTCTGGGCATCGGCGATCTCGCGCTCACGATCGGTGATCTGCTGGGTCAGTGCCGAGTTCCGGGTCGCGAGCGTGTTCACCTGGGAGTCGAGGTGACGGCTCTGTGCCACCTGTCCATAGACCGCGAACGCCACCAGTCCGCAGATCCCCGCGATCAGCACGACGGCAATCCGGCGCAGCGTGATCGGGCTGTCGATCATGGGACGTGGAGTGGGACGGATGGTTCGACCTTCTTCCGGCGTCTGGTGAGACGAATGCAGTGACGTGTGGCGCCGGGTGTCGGAATAGGATGCGGCCCAGGGGCGGATTTGACAAGGACCCTGGGGGCTTCGGTCAGGAGGCGGTCGCCTCCCACCGAGCCTGCCAACTCACGTCGTCAAGGTCGTGCAGGTCGACGCCGTCCGCTCGAGCGCGGGCCTCGAGTGCTCGGAATCGAGCCGCGAAACCCATTGCACGTCCGCGCAGCGCCTCCTCGGGATTCACGCGGAGCCGTCGCGCCAGTGCCACCACCGCGAAGAGCAGATCGCCGATCGCGACCTCGGGGTCGCCCGCTTCCGCCGCCCAGTCCTCGCCGCGCGCCGCCTCGGCGAGACCGCCCGCAACCTCCGCGACCCGTTCGAGCGCCACCTCGACAGCGTCGAGCGCGACCGGGACGGTCGGCGTCTCGTCGAAGCCGACGCGCGCCGGACGTTTCTGCACTCCCTGCGCGTGGGCCAGCGCGGGCAGCGCCGCCGGCACCCCGTCGAGGAGCGAGAGGCGCTCGCGCTTTTCCGCGGTCTTGAGCTTCTCCCAGTTCACGACCACCCCCGCCGGGCCATCCACCGCGACATCGCCGAAAACGTGGGGATGGCGGTGGATCATCTTGGCGCGCACCTCGTCGGCGACATCGCCGATGTCGAAGCCGTCCTGCGCCTCCATCGCGATCGCGCTGTGCATGAGCACCTGGAGCAGCAAGTCACCGAGTTCCTCGCGCAGCGTCGCCGGCGCCGCACTGTCGATCGCCTCGAGCACCTCGTATGTCTCCTCGAGGAGGTACGGACGGAGGCTGCGATGCGTCTGCTCACGGTCCCAGGGGCACCCGCCAGGCGCGCGCAGCCGCTCGACCACCTCATTGAGCGCCCTGAGTGCCTCGACGGCCTCGTCACGCATGGGTGTTCAGCGCAGCAACCGGCTCACGCTGCCGAGCGCGCACCATTCGGCCAAGCTCGCGCAACACCGGCGTGAGCGTCGTCTGCCAGGCGTCACTGAGGTGCAGTTGCGACGGCGTCGTCGTGATCCCACGGAATTGCGCCGCCACGCTCTGCAGGTCGAGCCCGTGATCAAGGGTGAGACGGATGACGACGCCTCGACCGCGCTCGGTATCGACGCCGAGCGCCCCGGCGGCGGCTGCGAGCAGGCGGACGCGCAGCGAGTCGATCAGCGCCGCGGTCGGCGTGGGCATCGGGCCGAATCGGTCGACGAGTCCCCGTGCACGCTGATCCAGCTCGGTCTCGCTGACACATGCGGCGAGCTCCTGGTAGCAGCGCAGGCGAAGGCGCTCGTCGGAGACATAGTCAGCGGGGAGGAATGCTGCAACCGGAAGCGTCACGGTCACCTGTGCCGGTGATTCCAGCACCGGTTTGCCCTGCAGCGACGTCACCGCGTCGGCGAGCAGATGGTTGTACAGCTCGAGGCCGACCGCTGCGATCTCTCCATGCTGCTCCTCGCCCAGGAGGTTTCCCGCCCCGCGAATCTCGAGGTCGCGCATCGCCAGCTTGAACCCCGCACCGAGGTCCTGCAGATCGCCGATCACGTCGAGCCGCTTGTCCGCTTTCTCGGTGAGCGACCTCGCGGGCGGATACATCATGTACGCGTACGCGCGCTGCCCGGCGCGTCCCACACGTCCGCGCAGCTGATAGAGCTGGGCCAGACCCAACCGGTGCGCATCATCGATGACGATCGTGTTGGCGTTCGGGATATCGAGACCGGATTCGATGATGGTCGTGCACAGCAGCACGTCGACGTCGCCGTCGCCGAAGCGGCTCATCACCGACGCGAGCATCCCCTCTTGCATCTGCCCGTGCGCGACCTCGACGCGAGCTTCCGGGACGAGCGCGCGGAGGCGATCGGCAACCGCCTCGATGCCCGCGACCCGGTTGTGCAGGAAGAAACACTGGCCACCGCGGGCAAGCTCACGCGTGATCACCTCGCGGATGAGCGAGTCCTCGCGCGCCGTCACGTACGTCTTGATCGGCTGGCGTTCCTCAGGCGGGGTCTGGATGACGGAGAGATCGCGGATCCCCGCAAGCGACATATGCAGCGTGCGCGGGATCGGTGTGGCCGAGAGCGACAGCACATCCACAGCGACGCGCAGCTCCTTGAATCGCTCCTTCTGCAGCACGCCGAACCGCTGCTCCTCGTCGATGACGACGAGTCCGAGATTCTTGAACTCGACGTCCTTCTGGAGCAGCCGGTGCGTCCCCACGACGATATCGACAGCGCCGCTGCGCAGCCCTGCGAGTGTCCGCGCGATCTCCTCGTCACTGACAAATCTCGACAGCTGACGCACCGTGATGGGAAAGGCCGCAAGCCGTTCCGTGAACGTGATGAAGTGCTGCTGGCAGAGCACCGTCGTCGGCACGAGCATGGCGACCTGGCGGCCTTCGATGGCCGCTTTGAATGCCGCCCGCACCGCTAGCTCCGTCTTGCCGAAGCCGACGTCGCCGC
>PLZA01000051.1 GCA_003153505.1 Candidatus Dormiibacterota bacterium | reverse complement strand
GCTCAGTCCGCAGCCGGGCGTAGTACGGAGACAGGAAAGCGCGCACGTCCTCTGGGTCGAGTTTCTCGGAGCGCGAAGTGAAGCCCACCAAATCGGCGAACAACACCGTCACGACCTTGCGCTCCTCGCGCGTAACGGGCGCCGCGGCGCCCATCGGCGTCGCGCACTCGGAGCAGAACTTCGCCTCGACCTGGTTCTCATGCCCGCACGTTGGACAGAGAGTCATCGCGCGAAGCCTACGCCGCTGGCTGGACCCTTCACTTGTTGGCTGGTGGGGTGTCCCGACTTTGGCGGAGCCGCATTCTAGGACTCACGCTGCCGTGGTGGGTTGATGTCGAGCCTCGAACTCGACGGGTGTGAGCATGCTCAGCGGCGCGACGTGGGCTGAGATTACGTCCACCAGACGTCCACGGCCCGGCGGGGCGCAGTCAACACTACTAGAACTTTCCTGATCGCGCTCGAGGCTGATCCCAGTGTTAATTGCACGCTGGGGTGGGCCGGTACGCTGATCCCTGAGCAGCGGGAGGCGTTACCGGAGACTGCTCATCGCCCACCAGTGATGCTCGCGCCCCGTGCGGCAAGAGACATCGAGGATGCATTTGCGAGCAGCCGTTCAACCCGATCAAGCCATGGGCGTGCCCCGAGCGGCTCGAACAGCGCACGCGACTCGAGAGCGAACGCTGCCGCATCTTCGTGGCGACCCTCGCCGGCAAGCCATTCGGCGAGCTCGACCAGCGTCACGCCCCGCTCGAACGGCATCCGGAGATCGTGAAACTCCGCGATCGCCGCGATGAAGCCTGCCTCAACTAAATCGTGGCCACCGCTCAACGCGCGGACGCGTGCCCCAAGGCGTGCGACCTGACCGCGCAGCGAAGGGGTGACTAGCCCGGAACTTGCCCGGTGCACCACGTCCAGGATCGCTTCAGCGGCTTCGAGGTCCGCGAGTTCGAGCGCCGCCTCGACACCGTGGGCGATAACCCGCTTGAGACCGATGTCCATCAATCCGAGGGCAGGAAGCAGCTCAAGGAGCTGCTTCGCTAGGGACAGAGCTTCGGCATGCTTGCCTTCGGCGTTGAGCAATTCGACCTCCACCGAGCCGACGCGAGCCCGGATCTCGTCGTTGTGCTCATCGGTGCGGACGTGTGCCACCTCGAGTACTCGGCGTGCAGACTGGAGTTCGCCCCGGCGGACGTGAATCGGCACCACCTCAGCCACGCGAACGGATGCCCACTGCATGGCCTCCAGCTCTTCGGCGGCCTCAGCCTCCTTAACGAACGCTATTGCCTCGTCCCAGCGACCCAGCGCAACGAGCGGACCCGCGTTTCCGAGGAGGGCTGTCAGCTCGCTGGCGCGGTCACCCTTGCGGCGCGACAACTCCAGCATCTGGGCGGTCAGCTCAACCACCTCCTCGTAACGGTCTTCAAATTCGAGCGCCACGGCCAGGTTGTTCCACGCGCGAAACGCAGCATGCGTGAAGTCGCTCTCGAGGGCCACCTCGAGCGCCCTGCGGAGCAGAGTCACTCCTTCATCGAGCCGTCCCTCTCGCATGATCGACACCGCGCGGCTGCTCAAAGCCTGGGAGTACACCTCGTCGAGCTGTAGCTGCTCGGCGATTCGAAGCACCTCCTCGAGCACCGGAGCCGCCTCCGCTCTGCCGCCGAGAGCAAGGAATCGCCCGAACTGACCGGTCACGACAGCAAACGCAGCGTCCGGCTCATCTCCGGCGAGCACACTGTGGGCACGTCGGGCGCTCTCGATGGCCTCGTCGAGGTGACCCTGCTGGAACGCGATCTCCGCCAGGGTTGCCTCGGCGCGAGCGGCCGAGTGCGATTGGGCCGCCTCTTCAAAGAGCCCCTTCGCCTCCAGGACGAGCCCTGCTGCGTGTTCCAGCTGACCAAGCTGCAGTGCCATTCTGCCAGCACGTTCGAGCAGCGCCGCGCGGTCGGTGGGCGCATCGGTGAGTTCGGCCGCACGCTCGAAGTAAGCGCGTGCCTCTGCCGGAGCAGCCAGCGAGGCGGCGCGCTCACCGGCACGAATGAGCATCCCGCGGGCAAGGTCGCGGATGCGCGGCGCATCCTCCGCATCGGGCGCAAGACGGTGAGCTTCGAGAAAATGCGACGCCACCACCTCCACGAGTTCCCCTTCCTCCGATCCCCACCCGACCTGGAGGAAGGACGCAACGCTAAGGTGCATCGCCTTGCGGTCCTTCTTTGGCAGCGTTTCGTATGCGACGGTACGCACCAGGTCCTGCAGGAACCCGTATTGACCCCGCTCGGGCGATCGAGGGTCCGCCTGCACCGTGAGGACCTCCTTCGCCACAAGGGCGGCCAGCACCGGCTCGATGTCGCGCTCTGATAGGCCGGACACCGCAGCCAGTGCTGCCGGGGTACACGTCTTCCCGAGCACGGAGGCCTCCTGGATGAGGCGCCGCTCCGCTGGGGTCAAACCATCGAGCCGGGCAGCGATCAAGGCATGGAGAGTCTCCGGGACTTCGAGATCTTCGACCGGGCCACTGAGTCGGTACACCGAGCCTTCCCGGACGAGCAACTGACGGTCCAGGAGCATGCGAACGGTCTCGACGGCGTACAGCGGCACGCCCTCTGCCCTGTCGAGGATCTTGACGGTGAGTTCCTCGGGCAGGCCGGGAACGAGCCCCATGAGGAGCTGCCGCATCGCACGCGCCGGCAACGGTTCCAGGGATATCGAGGTTGCGTTGCGCTTTTGGCCCACGCCGGTGTCGCGGGCGGGACGCGCCAGGGTCATCACGAAGATGGGAAAGGCACGCGACCAGTCGAGCAGGTAGTGGATGAACTCCAGCAACGATGGGTCGGCCCACTGCAGGTCCTCGAACACCATAACAACCGGGTCGCTCGCCGCTAGGCGCTCGAAGAAGAGGCGCCACCCGGCGAAGAGATCAGACTTGTCAGAGGCTGAACGCTCCTCGAGCCCCAACAGGTGCGCCAGACGCGGCTCGACGAATTTCCTGTCGGTCAGATCGGGCACCGCTTGCTCGACGGTCTCGCGAAGTTTGTTCATCGCCGTGCTTCGGTCTTCGCCCTCAGTGATGCCCGAACGTCCGCGCACCATCTCGGCGAGCGCCCAGTAGGTGACGCCCTCTCCGTATGCGAGGCAGCGACCGCGATGCCAGCGGAACAGGCGCTGCAGTCCGTCCATGTACTTGAAGAACTCCCAGCTCAACCTGGACTTGCCAATACCGGCGATCCCAGTCACCTGGACGAGATGCGCCCGGCCATCGTCAGCGCTCGCGAGAAAGAGGTCCTTGACCAGCTTGAGCTCCCGCTGCCGCCCGACGAAAGGCGGCTCAAGCCCTTCCGATTTCATGAGACCGCCAACGCCGGCCACGACGCGGTTGGCCTGCCACAGATGCACGGCTTCAGCTTTGCCCTTCAGCGTATGCATGCCGACGTCCCGATACGCTATCGCGGCATCAGTCGCGCGCTTCGTGGGCTCGCCGACGAGCACGCACCCGGGCTCCGCCGCCGACTGGATGCGCGAGGCTGTGTTGACGAGATCCCCGGCCACCATCCCCTGCCCGGTGGCGCCCAGGTTCACTGCCGCTTCGCCGGTGAGGACACCCGCCCGCGCCCGCAACTCGGGTGTGCCCGTCTCACCGCCGAGCTGGGTCACCGCGTCAACGACGTCGAGCGCCGCTCGGACAGCGCGCTCCGCATCGTCCTCCCTCGCTACGGGCGTTCCCCACACCGCCATAACGGCGTCGCCAATGAATTTCTCGACCACGCCGCCGTAACGCCCCACTACCATTTGGCATGCGTCGAAGTACCTGGTGAGAAGTTCGCGGACTTCCTCAGAATCGCGCGCTTCCGACAGCGTCGTGAAGCCCACGAGGTCGGCGAAGAGCACCGACACATGGCGGCGCTCTGTGCGCGCAGAGAGGGCCGTTCCTGCAGGGCTTGCGGCGGGCCTGGCATCCGGTTGCAGGCCCACGATTGGCGAAGGCGTCGCCGCGACAAGCGGCTCACCGCAATCGCCACAGAACCGCGCCCGGGGCGAGTTGGCAGCGCCGCAGGCACGGCACGCCACAGCAAGCGGCGCTCCGCAGTTGCCGCAGAACCGCCGCCCATTCTCGTTTTCACCGCCACAGTTGGCGCAGGTCACCGGCGGCTCCTCTTGTCTTGGTGGGGCGAAGCCTACGACCTCGCGCCTTGTCGCGCCATTGTCGGCTGCCCGCGGCGCCCAGATTGATCTCGAACTGGACATTGGCGATCAAGTTGTCATCACCCGCTCGCACGCTCGCTGGACCGACCGTGACTTCAGTGGTCAGCTGATTCGCCCCAAGTTCATCCCTGCTCAAGTTGTCGTCACCCGGCCGTGCGTATTGGCGCGGCGAGTTGGAATGGATTGCTCGCGAGCGCTGCGCCTGCTGGTCCAGACGCGATCAGGAACGTGTGGTCCCGACCCCGCGCGAACGTCGCGCAGGTCACGCCGGCTCCATCCAACCCGAGGAGACCGCGATCACCGAGCGGTTGGAAGCGATGCCGTGGGTTTTGGGCTGTACTGCACCCGCCGTGCCTTGCCTATTGCTGAACGGTGGCGGTGAAGACCGCGCTGGGATCAGCGTCCAATGTGAGCACGATCTGGGTGCGCTCCCCATACCCGCAAAAGCAACGCCTCCCGCTGGTGCGATGGTGACGAGCGGCGAGCCTCCGTAGTCCAGCGTCTGCGAAACCGCGGTGTCGTCGGTGACGGTGAACGAGTCGGCGACCCTCGGGTTGTTGCAATCGGCCACCTTCATTTTGCTCGGGGACCACTTGAACCCTCCGGATGCCCTCATCCGAGGGAGGATGTCGGCAGCTTGGGATGGGTGAGCTTACCGTCGACCACGTGGAGGTCGGTAGGGCAAACGCCGCACGCGCCACCCGGATGCGAACCTCGCCCGCACCTGGCTGCCGAGCCGGCATCTCGGCGAGTCGCAACGGGGTGCGGCGCGTCAAGAAGCAGTGCCCGCATGGATCAAGACTCTAGGCCATAAACGTCGATGGCCCCTCCGGACCGCCGCCACATCGGTGCGATCCGAAGGGGCCCGTCGCCCTCCTGACTGACTCGTCAGTGCCTAGCTCTTGAGCCGGTGGCCCTCGACGTCGTCGTTGTCATCCGCCTTGGCTGTCTCGCGCGACGGTGCGCGGGAACCG
>PLZA01000044.1 GCA_003153505.1 Candidatus Dormiibacterota bacterium | reverse complement strand
GAGATGGCGGAGCTGCTTATCACGTAAATCGACGGCATTGGCGAGGCGGAATAGGACCAGGTCAACGCCGAGCGCGGCGTCGACATAAACGGCGGCGGAGACTGGCCGGACGGGCTGATTTCACATACGGCGGCCACGACCGAGAAAGGACTCATCGTCATTGAGATCTGGGAATCGCGGGAGGCTCAGGAAGCCGAAATGCCGAAACTGGGTGCCGCGATCCAGAAAACCGGCCTCCACGAGAAGCCGATGCGGGCCAACTGGTCCAAGCTCAAGGCCCACGTCATACCGGACAAAGCGATATCGGGCGGCATGGTCGAAGCTCAAGGCAGGGCATCTTCGGCGACTACGGCGGCAACGACCTAGGACCGACGCGGTAGCAGTCCCAGGTCACGCTCGATCGCGCTCAACGCTCAAGAAACAAGTTGCACGCTGGGGTGGGCGAAGCGGCTGTGCTTCCAGACCTGATCGAGCCGGCGGGCACGACGACTCACGGATCTACCTACTGGCGCATGACTGCGTCACGGGTGCATCCCGAGCACTTGGAAACCCGATCCGCGCTCCCTCCTCGCCTTCCAGCTACGTTACGAGCACCGCTAGCATGCCGGGTGGGGGTGCTGGCGTTCGGTCGGCAGGATTCTGCGTCTCGGCGCCTGGACGCTTCTTCACGTTGTCGATAAGCACCGCCCATTCAGCCAGCGCGCGCCCCCACGGTGCCGACCTATTCGCAGCGTCGCGGGCGGCGAGCGAGATCAAGGCACCATCTCTCGGGAGGGGCTGCGTCCCAATGTGGCTGAGCCCGCAGGTGACGCATTTCGCGTTTGGGCGGACAGGGAACTCGGAGTGCCTCGTGCGCCGGGCGCCGCGGAATGTCAGCGGTATCAGCCGGGTCCCACCGCAACCGGCACAGCGGACGACGGGAGCATCCGGAAGCTGTCGAGTCATTGTCGAACGTACCTCACGGCGAATCCGCCGCTTTCCTTGCGAGGGTGAGTACGCCGTGGCGCGCGGCGCGGCGCCGCTCGTCGCGCCTTCAGTCCCCTGGACACACAGCCTACGCGGACGTACCCATGGTCGTTCGGGACGCTGACAGACATCTGGTGTGGCAAGGGCACGTAAAGCACCGCCGGTTCCTCTCGGCTGACCGAAAGGGGACGGCGGCGCCCCCGCGCGTCGGGGGATGGCGGTATCGAGGGCGTCGCCGTTGGAAGGGATTGGGTTTCAGCCGGGGCAGATATCGTCCGGCGTTCGGAGCGCGGATCTGCCGACGATCTCGTAACGACCCTCCGAGATCGCGTCAATCAAACTGACCCCCTACCAAGCCACCCCGTGTGCCTGCCGCGAAGCCGGGCACCCAAGGTCGGCCGACACGCTCGACCTCTCGGTGCGACGACAGACAAATGGCGGACGGCCCGGTCCCCGATCGCATGGCACCAAGCCGAGGCCGAGGCAGTGACGAATCTCTGGACGGCTCTTGGCACGCGTGTTAGTTGATGGGAATCATCGTGCCTGCGCCTCGTCCCGTCTTCCGCGTCGTTCAGGTGTGTTTGTTGCGCGCTGGAGCGTGCGGGGTTCCTCGCTTTCGTCACATCCACACCCGCGAGGAACGCGGGGCTCCTCTCGGTTGCGCGACGGTCGTGGTCGGCTCGTCAGGCCGGGAAGAGCTCGTCCTGCTGGTACGGGTTCCAGGCGAAGAACCACGACTCGGTCACCTTGCCGTTCTTCATATGCACGACATGGGAGCCCAAGTCCTCGTACTTGACGCCGCCAACCTCCTGGTGCGACGTGACCAACGCAACGGCATGGTCATCGTTGGCGACAATGTCATGGATGTCCAGGTGGAATGTTCCCTCTGAGGCTTGCACCAGCTCCATGAAGAAGCCGAGTGTCTCGTCGATGCCACTGGCGTCGTGGCTGAACCTGCTGCGGCCGCCGTTGTGCCAGACGATGTGCTCGTCGAACAGCTCGCGGATCGTGTCCATGTCGCCCGCGTTGAAGGCCTCGTAGCCACGCCGGAACAGGGTCGCGTTGGGATGCTCGCTTGTCACCTGAGCCATCGGTCTCGCCTCGCATAACGATATTGACTGCGGCGGGTCACTATGGCACTTTCAGACGTGCCCCATGACGCGCGATCGCGTCAAACGCTCTAGGAACAAAGTTGTACTGGGATGAGGGACGGTCGCCTCCTCTCCTACGTGCCGACGGGCGCGGGAAGCTCCGCAAACGCGACCTCGTAACTCTCAACTTGAGGATCGCTGGCACCCATCGCCTCTGCAGCCGTGGCACGAACCGGGCCGGCTTGGCTTGAGCTCGCCTCGAGGTCGCGCTCACTGTCCCATACGGTGAAGGCAATTGCCTCTCCTGTCGCGCGGTCGACCAGAAGGATGGCTCCCCGGAATCCCTGCAGCTTCGACATCTCGGGGATGACCCCTGACTCGAAGTGACAGAAACGTGGTCAAGACCACGACATTCCTCACTGATCTGGAGAACGGCGAGGCCGCGAATCGCCTCTACGCGGAGTACTTCCCGACCAACCCTCCGGCGCGCTCGTCGCCGATCGTCAAGCTTCCGCGCGGCCTGCTCATCTCCATCGAGGCGATTGCGGTGGTTCCGTAAGACGTCGTCGCGCCATGGGTCGCCTCGAGGTCGTCGGCCCACTCCGGCGCGACGGGGATTCTCGCGCAGACTTCGGATGGCGTCGTGGCCCTCAGCCTAGTTGGCCCACTAGCGCGCCGCGTCGATGACGCGCCCGGAGACCGCGGCGGCGTGCGGGTGGCAGCGGTGGATCGCTTCGCTATACGACTGGAAGTAGTCGGCGTACTGGATACCCGCGAGCTGCCGGCGGCCGCGTTGAGCGCGCAGGCACGGCAGATGGCGACCTGGACATCCTCGCACCGGACCACTCGCTGAAGCCGCGACCCTGACGCCGACACTGGAACTTTCACCGCACTCGACGACAGCAAGGTTACCCGGTTCCGGCTGAGGTGGCGATCGCCGGGTTCAACGGTGCCCTTGTCTGCGCCGCAGCCGACGACGATCAAGCCGACGAACCGTGACCCATGTGATCCCTTATCGCTGACACACCGGCTCTTGGTAGACGGCTGAACCCGAAAGCAAGGTGCTCAGCCACAGCGGGCACCTGACGATAGTCCAGTGCTCATAGAGTTGCGCGGGACATGCGCCGCTCCGGATCGCGGTCTTGATGGAGTGCCCGAATCGTGGTAGGCAGAGAGTGGTGTCGTAGCGACGCCGTGTTAGCGTCCGACCGCGGATTCTGCTGTCGAGCGGACCCGCTCACCCGTGGCCTCAACCCGATCAGCGATGTCGCCGAGGGTCTTGCTTTGAAAGCCTTTCGCAACCTCGAGTTCATGCACACCATGGCCAACGAGCATGAACGTGGGAGCCCACAGCCCGATAAAGATGCCGAGCCGCTCGGCGTTCCCGACGTCCTTTCCGCTGCGAACCGCCCAAGCGATGATGCTTGCGGCGATGGATCCGAGGGATGCGACGTAGAACGCGTCGCTCGGAATGCCGAGCTTATACAGAAAACGAAAAATCATGATGCCTCCAAGGTGAGTGTATGAGCGGACTGCGACAGGGAACGGGGCGCGCTAATAACAAAACTCGTGCCGTTGATGTCAAAGAGAGGTCACCTTATGTATGCGATCCTGGCGGCGCCCACTCTGTTGCGACAAGCGCCGAAATAACTGCCACGCGTGACAAGAGCCGGCGCATGAGAGCGCCCACCTTTGTCGCTGGGGATGTTCACATCTGACACCTACGGCTGGCTGCCCGGAATGGATCATTCGCCACGGCTCGGTCAACAATCGGCATCGGATCCGATGCTTCTGTGCTGACCCCGCGAGGTCGGTCCATCGGGGCTACAGCTCGCCTCACCGCCCTGGGGCATTGCGACCTTCTGCACCGGTGGGCACCTTCTGAACCATGTCTGAAGGTTCGAAGCGTTTGCATGCGTTGGCGCTTTGATGATCGCGCCGGTCCATTCGAACCGTCCATCGATGGAGCCGGTCGCTGCAGCAGCGCGCTCAGATGCATCTGAGCCTCCCCACATCTGGCAGTACCTCAGTCGCATAATCTGACACTGATTCTATCAACTCTAGGTCAGGATCACTCAGGAAGAGGTATGCCCCAGAAGACCAGCGCTTTCCGACGTGGTGGGTCCGGCCGACCGAAGCCGGCCGCGGCGCCCGAAGGGGCCGCCCAACTGCCGGCCAGCGTGCTCACCCCTCGATTGAGCAAAGATCCGGCGCAGGACAGTCGATTCCTCACCAGTCCCCGGGGGCAACGGACCTCGCACACCGAGGACTCCCTGACGGCGGGGGTATGTGGGCTTCAGGTGAGCCGCCTGTATGACGAGTACCGTGTCGTCGCCCTCGCGGTGGCGTTCCGCATAGTCGGTAACCACGCCACGGCCGAGGAGGTGGTGCAGGACGCGTTCCTGTCGGCCTGGAGATGCGCTGCACGATATGACCCGAAGCGCGGATCACCCCAAGCGTGGATCTGCGCAATCGTGCGCAACCGTGCCATCGACCGACTGCGGTCGGATGCGGCCCGGCCAAACGATTGTGCTGCGATCAGCGTGAAGGCGGCCAGCGGAATAAGCGTCCTCGACGAGGTGCTCCATCGAGATGAGGAGCGGCGACTCGCGAGTGCGATCGCCGAGTTGCCGCCGGCCCAACGCCAAGTCATTGAGCTGGCATATTTCGGAGGATATTCCCAGCGGCAGATTGCCACCATCATGGGTGCGCCGCTGGGGACCACTAAGGGGAGAGCGCGAGCAGCACTGCGCGCCTTGTCCATCGCGCTGTCGCTGAGTCTGTTGCCGGATACCCGGACGAGACGCCTGCAGACACACGGCACCGAGTAACCACGACCTACACGCACGAAGATGGCACGCCCGCATGCCTTGTACCCCAGCCCTTGCCTCCCTCGTTGACGGCTCCAAGGATCTCCCGATCTCAGGCGCCGGCATCTCGAGGCTGCCAGCGCGATGCAGGTAGTCGGCGAGGCTGGCGACGGTCGTGAAGCCATCGACAGAACGGCTACTCGGCAGCCGGACGCAGCATAGGAAGATTGGCTTTGGAACGTTCGGCGCGTTCGCTACGGCTCGGCACTCGACCTGCGGTTAGCAAAGATGATGACCTAAACAGCGACATAGACGGTACCATGAGCTATTACTATGAGAATGTCACAGAATACCCCCGCGCCCCGCATGTGGCGGGTTGTTTTGGCTGATGATTCCAAGGACGTCCGCGACCTCCTTCGTCTGCGTCTCGAAATCTGTGGCGTCCTCCAAATCGTCGGTGAGGCGCAAAACGGCCGTGAGGCGATCGAGATCGCCCGTGCGGAGCAACCCGACCTGCTGGTCCTCGACCTCTCGATGCCTGAGATGGACGGCCTCGAGGCCCTTCCTCTCGTGCGTGAGGCCTCGCCCGAGACGCGCGTTGTGATCTTTTCCGGCTTCGAGGGCTCGGACGTCGAGCGCCAGGTCCGGACACTCGGTGCGGTGGCGTTCTATGACAAGTCGACACCACTGAAGACCTTCGCGTTGGAAATCCTCAATCTGTTGGGCGCATCCTCAGACTTCTCCTCGCCGCCTGCGCAAGACCTGCCAGAGCCCGTCGAACAAGCCGAGATGGACACCTTTGATGACCAAATCGAGCGCTTTCGGGAGCTGTTCGACGAAGCCGCAATTGGCATGGCAACCCTGACCCTGGGCGGTCGATTCGTGCGGCTCAATTCGGCGATGGCGGCAATCTTCAATGCACCGGTCAGCGAGTTCGCCGGCAAGCGCTACGCCGATCTGCTCGAGCCACTCGAGGCGCACGCCTTCGGAGAAGCCGTCGATTGCGTCATAAAGGGCACCCGGAACCTCACTCAGCTTGAGCATGTGATCGTGCGTGACAGTCAGCGGTATGTGGTGCTAAGCACGATCGCGTCGATCCGGGACGCCGCCGCTCGCCCCCTCTACCTCTTCCTACAGGTTCAGGATCTGTCCGAGCAGAGGCGGACCATGGAGGCGCTGATGGCGTCTGAGCAGCAGTTCCGGCTCCTCGTCGATGCCGTTGTGGACTATGCACTGTTCATGCTTGATCCGCACGGCGTAATAACCAGCTGGAACCCAGGCGCCGAGCGAATCAAGGGCTACGCCGCGAGCGAGATCATCGGCCAGCACTTCCGCGTGTTCTACACAGCTGAGGCCCAAAGGGCACGTCACCCCGAGAAGGAACTCGACGAGGCGATAGCGACGGGTCGATACGAGGAAGAAGGGTGGCGCGTGCGCAAAGATGGCAGCCAGTTCTGGGCGAACGTCATCATTACGCCGATCCGGCGGGAGGGGGCACTGGTCGGTTTCGCCAAAGTGACGCGTGACTTCACAGCCAGGCGTCTAGCGCAGATGGACCAGGAAGTATCGGCAAGAAGGATCGCCGAATCCAACGAGGCACTGACGGTTGCGGGCCACGAACTCGCGGACGTGCTCTCCATGACCGCCCATGAGATGCGCGGCCCTGTCGCGCTCATACGCGGATACGCCGAAATGCTGATACACGATCAGGCGGGCGGCGATCCCGTCGTCAATAGTCCCGACGCGGTGAAGGCGATCTCTGCTCAGGGAGAGCGCCTCGCTCACCTCATCGATGACCTTCTGACAGCGGCGCGGCTGGACGGAAGTCAGTTGCCGATGAGTCTTGAAAACGTCGACGTGCGCGACGTAGTCTTATCAGTGATCGCGGGCCTCGATCCTTCGGATGCGGCGACCGTCAAAGTACGTGGCCATCGTCTCGTCGCTCGCGGTGATCGTCTGCGGCTTACGCAGATCTTGAGCAACTACATCTCGAACGCACAACGACATGGTCGCCCTCCGATCGTCATTGATCTCACAGTCGCGGACGATGCGGTGAAGATCTGCGTGCGGGACGCGGGACCAGGGGTGAGTCCACATCTGCGACCTCGACTCTTTGAGAAATTCTCGCGGTCCCGAGGGACGTCAACAGCTGGGGGTATTGGGCTCGGTCTCTATATCGTTCGCGGCTTGGCCCGAGCACAAGGTGGAGACGCATGGTATGAGGGCGACAACGGATCCCCTTGCTTCGCCGTCAGCCTGCCGCTCATCTCGAGCGCTGCTGTACAAGCGGCCCTCGCGCCGTCCGCGGGAGGCTGAGCCACACCCTCACCGCTCTGTCACCTCTCGACGAGGCGTCACCAATTGCATGTGAACAAGGTACATCCCGGCGTTAGCCCACCGAATCGGGTCGGCGCTCTGAACTGAATACGAAAGCGTCGCCAATTTGGCTGGGGTCGACGCCGTCTTCATCTGGCTGGGACGTACCTAACGTGGAACGCAAGTCACCATTTGCAACCGCCGAACGCGCACGCTGGACAACACGTCTCGTCATTGTCCGTACGCTATCGAACACTAAATCGAGTAGGTGATTCGCCGTTGCTGCGGTGACGGCGACAGCACGGCTTGCAGGTGCGGCCCATACATGTGGCAGCAATGTATGGCTGCGCCTCGTCAGCAGTGATCCGCCCCGGGTACAGGGCCGTAATAACCCCTAGTTGTCCGATCAGACCTGTTGACACGTGGTTGCTATCAGCACTTGTCATCGCACGGGTCCACGAAGAAAGGAGGCAGCCCTTCGAAACGACCTCGTCATGACCTGTCGATCGTCCCCGTTCAGCGGGCGACTAATCACCGATTCAGGAGGCTTCAATGCCACGGTTTCATCTGACCCCTTGGCGCGCCGCAATTGGCGCAGTCATCGGCGTCGCCAGTGTTTTCACGTTGACGTTGGGCACGGTCAGTGCCGCCGGTCACGCGGTCGAGCAGCAGAAGTGCACCATCAATAATCCCTGCATCCACACCGGAAGCCAGGGTGATGTCGATCACGGATCGACCGCGGGATGGCTCAATGGGAAGACCGTCGAGTTCACCTACAGCAAGAACTTCTATTGCGCGGCTCCCCCGTCGAGCGCCGCGCCGACGTTCTGCGAGGGCGGTGCCAATGCCAACTTCGCCCCGGTCACCGGGCAGGTCGACCCGCTCTACGTTGTGGTGCCGATCGGCTTTACCCCCCCGGCGAACACGCTGCAGTGCCCGACTGCCGGCCGCTGCATCGACCATCCCCATGACATCGATCTATCGCGTGTCTTTGGATCGACCGCTTCCGATACCCTCTTGCCGCCGCATAGCCACGTGGTGACGACTGCCAACTCCGGCGTTGCCGAATGGTGGCGAATCATCGTCGTCGGTGTGACCAGTCAGAGCGCCTGGGACAGCATCGTGGATGGAAAGAGCATCAGCGCGGTGCATTCGTGCCAGGCGAGCGCCGCCTGCACGAAAGATATCGCGTCAAACCTCTTCCTGTACTTCTCTGTGAAGCCAGCCGACAAGGCGTAACCCCCGCTCGAACCAACTCCGGGCGGTGGGAGCCCTCGGCCACGCAACCCGCAAGGTCCGAGGTCCCGCCGCCCCTCTTAGAGACACATAGGAGGTCGTGTGACCATGGATGCAGGAACACTTCGCTTTGGCGCAATGGAGTCCGCCCGGACCCGGTGGCTGCCTCGCAGCTTGGTTGCGTCGCTTGGAGTCGCAGGGGGCTCGCTCCTGATCGCCGGATCGTTGCTGCCCTGGCTCTCGCTCTATGCGGGTGTTGACACCATCCGTGGCATCGATGCCACCAATGGTCGTGTGCTCCTCGGAGCCGGCGTCGTGAGCCTCGCCGTCGGTTTGCTCTACGCCGCGAGACCGTCGAAGCAGCTCCAGTACGCACTTGCCACCTTCGGGTTCGCCGTCTCCGGATTCGCCGCATGGGTGCTGTCGCAATTGATCGGTTCATATCAGCAGCTCCAAGGCGACCCCTTTGTGGTCGCAAGTCTCGGCAGCGGGACCTTCGTGGCGCTTGGGGGCGGCCTTCTGACGCTTGGCACGATTCTCGTCCCACAGCTCGGGCGAGCAACTGAAGGGAGAAATCATAGTGGGATAGCGATCGCCGGGCGCGCCGATGCACGAACTGTTCCCGTCACCGCAGCGATCGCATTTCTGGTCAGCGCCGCACTGATCCATCTTTCCGTCGTCGGCCCGCACCTCGAGGAATCGACCCTGTACGCAGCGTTTTTTGTTGGCGCTGCCATCGCGCAGCTCGGCGCAGCGATGGCCTTGACGGTGAGCCGGGATCGGCGCTTGCTCCTCGCCGTCGCTGTCGGCAACGGCCTCGTGATCATCGTGTGGGCACTCTCTCGAACGGTCGGGTTGCCGATCGGTCCGACTCCGGGAATCGCCGAGAGCGTGTCCGTGCCCGATGTGCTCGCCAGCCTTGCAGAGGCCGTCATCGTGATCAATTCAGTTGCGCTCCTGCTGACCAGGCGACCTCGGATGATGGAGCGATGGTTGGTCGGTCTGGGGGCAACCGCGGTCTGCGCTGCCGTCCTCATCATCACCGTCGTGGCGATCGTGGGAGTCCAGTCCGGCGGAGGGTGAACGCAGGAAAGGTGCTCAATCAGGAAATGAGGACTAGTCCCTGCGAAGTGACTGATCCCCGGAAGTTGGAATCGGCTGCAACTGAGTGAAAACAGCTTCACTGCAATGCAATGGGCTGCGAATCGGGGAGACAGGACTCGAACCTGCGACCCCTGGTCCCCCAGACTAGTACTCATTTCCCGATGAGTGCTGAGTTCGATTTAGAGTGCTTTCGTCGGGAAATGGTTGGAATGACGACTAGAGCGCGCGTATTGGAATCCGTTGGAATCGCGTCGACATCTACAGAGGTCAATTGGGCGTACCCCATCTCCCCTCTTCCCCATTGTTCTCGTACCTCGAACTCGGCCGCATCGTAACGAGGCCACCACGGGTGCATTGGATGACCGTTGCGGCTCGGTGTATTCGATTCGACCCCCGGCGCCGGCGTGATGCTGGCATCTGGGAGGTGCGCGAGGATCCTCGTCAGCACGTGCACTCCAAGGTCTGGGCGTGGATCGCGTTGGACCGAGCGGCGCGAAGCGGCCGGGCGCTGCGAATGGCGCGGCAGAAGGTGGCCACCTGGGAGAGCACCCGTGACGAGATCGCCGCCGAAGTACGTGAGCGGGGGTTCAGCGCCGAACTGGGCAGCTACGTCAGGTCGTACGGTTCGAGTCACTCGACAGCGCGGTTCTGCTGTTACCGCTGACGGGGTTCGATCCATCCGATGAGCGGCTTGATGGGACCGTCGGGGCAACAGCGCTTGGTCGTCGAGGCCGGGTTCCCCGGACGTCCCACGTGGACCGGCACACCTCAGGGTGGGGACGCGTTCTGGACGCCGCCGCAGGCCCGTTACCCAGGGCCGCTATATCGGAACGGAGCGGCTGCCTGTCCTGGGGGCAGCGCAATTGCCGTGTTCACAGCCGTCGGCACCGGGGGAACCACCGTGACCGCCCAGACCAGCGGGTCATCGGAATCGGAGGCGCTCGTTCAGATCTATGTTGTCGTCCGCTAGCCGCGAAAGGCTGTTTCAGGCGATGGCGACGTGGAGTGCCACGCTTACCTCGCTCAAGGTAATTCCCTTCGGCTACCGTATCGCGCCCCGCAGGCGAAGCTCGATGCGGCGTGCTATGGCATGGCGACGCTAAAGGAGCATGTGCTCGATTACCTCGCCTCGTGGGAGTGGTCGCGCCAACACGGCGCTGAAGGTCCCGGCAAGGTGCTCTGCATGCTTGGACCGCCAGGGGTGGGCAAGACTGCGATTGCCGAAGTCGTCAGCGAGGTGATGGGACGCACCCTGATCCGGATGCCCATGGGCGGTGTCGACGATGTCTTCCTGATCGGCGCCGACCAGGCGTATCAGCGTGGACGTCCCGGTGAGATTGCACGCCAAATCCGCGCATCAGGGCGGCACCCCAGCGAGCTTGTCTCTCTGCTGGACGAGATCGACAAGGTTCCAGACAAGACCAACTCAGCTGTGCCAGTGCTGCTGGCACTGCTTGACCGTGAGCAGCAGGCACACTTTCGTGATCACTTCCTCGACGCGGTGAACATCGACCTCTCCAAAAGCTTGTTTATCTGCACAGCAAACAACCTGGCTGACATCTCGCCGCCGTTGCTTGATCGCCTGCAACCACTGGTCTTGCCGGCGTACAGCAGAACGGAACACATCCTTATCGGAACCATGCATCTGCTGCCCCGGCTCCGTCGTCGCCTCAGACTTGACGACGAGGTGCGGCTGGCGAGTGGGGTCATCCCGGCACTGCTCGATGGGAGCCCGGCGAGCCCGGGGATGCGACAGTTCCAGACCCAACTGGAGACGGTGTTGAGCCGTGGTTTCCGGTTGCGCATGGAGACCGGGGTGAGTGTTTTCGTCACCGCCGAGGATGCGCTCAGCTGGTCAGCGTGCGACGGCTCCAGCCGTAGGCAAATCGGCTTCCGTGCATCGGTGCAGTCGCCCGCATCCGACTCCGGGACCGTGCATGAGGTCGAGCTGATCGGCCATAAGGTTCCGGTCATCCCAGGAGCACGGGCGAAGTAGGATCTGGAGCCGACCTTGATCGGTCACTTGGACCTCATTCAGTCCCCGATGGACCGCTTTGGACCGTGAAGGATGATGGTGTTGAAGGGCTGTAAAGCCTGCGTTTCGACACAGCTTACGGGGCACGGATGAGACTCTCAAGAGTTGCTTCAACTCTCGCGATCCAAGCCTCCGTCCCAGGGCTAGCAACGGATCGGTTGAGTTGGATGGCTACACTGAGCGGCGCCGCCCACTGATCGGAGCCGATACGCACCTCCTCTCGCGCGAGCATGACATTGGCCATTGCTTCAATTGCCGAACCGGGGGCCAGCCGGTGCGCGAGTCGGATCGCTCGCGAATACAGTCTTCGCCCAGCCTCGATTTCTCCGGTGCGGAATGCCAGCAGCCCTCGGGTCGCCACAGATGTAATCCACGACTCGTCGATTGTCTCTTGGTCTGGAATCCGATCAAGGTACTGACGTGCCCCTACGTAGTCATCAATCTCCACGAGTGCGTACGCAGCGTTGTTGAGCAAACCGGCGTTGTTCGGATGAACGCGCAGCCCAATGTCAGCTGATGCAAAGCTTTCTCCCCAGCGCATCAGGCCGACGGAGCCCGCAAATGAAGCGGCCATCGCTGCGCTCAACGAAAAGAACTGATCCTTCTGCCAGACGATCGCGTTGATAAATGCCTCCTCCCAGAGTCCTTCATGAAACGCGTGTAAGGCCCGCGCCTCAGCCGCCGTCTGCTCGCTCCGCTGCTCCGGCGATACATTGATACCGCTCGCGTGCTGAGAGGCCCACTCAGCTTGGGCTAGACTGTTGTCGTTCGGGTCAAGCAATGCCTTTTCAAAGAGGCGCCGAGCCTGCCGCTTACCGGCTGCGAGTTCGAGCGTTGCAAGCTCGCTGGCGAGCTCAGTTAGATCGAAGGCGGAGAAATCGCCACCCTCGACCATGCGACGGCCGCGCTTCGCCAACGTTGAAGGACGCCCTGCAACATGCGCGGTGGCAACTTCGGCGGCAACGAGCCATGGGTCACCGGGAGTAGCGTCGGCTCGGGTTAGGACCGAGTGGGCTCGTTCGGGATCGCCTGTGTGAATATAGAACGAAGCGGCGTTACGGAGAACATAGCGACTACTGGGGGCGAGCCTCAACGCCACGAAGAGCGCCTTCTGCGCTTGGGGAAGTAATCCAAGTGACGTGTAGCATCGAGCAAGTTCAGACCACGCCAATGCTTGTCGCGGATCCCGCCGTACGCGGCGACGGAGGCGACCAATGCGGGCTCTTTGGCCACCAACACTTGCTACCGAGTCAGGTTGAGCCGGATCGAGTGGAGCCCCTTGAGCTTCTGGCCACTCACTGGCTCGAACTTGAGAGACCCAGCGTGAAGGCGAATCCGTTGACAGGAACGCGAGAGCATCAGCGGCTCGATCCAACTGTCCGAGTATCAGTGCAGTGCTGACAAACTCCAGTGCCCGCGTCTCCGTGGGATGCTCGTGCCACTCGTCCTCGCGCAGTTCGAGAAATTCCAGCTGCCCTTGACTCGCTGGTGTGGGTGGGTGCACCGGTAGCTCGCCGGCCAGCAATGTCCGCCTCACGTCCCGCCAGCGCGGCACGACATCCCGCTTGTCGACACCATACGTGGCACTCATTGCAGGCTACGTTTCAGCCGCAGATTCGCGCGCGAGGCAAGAAGATCAAGCCTCGACACATAGGTCTCCATCGAGTACCGATTCCCAGTTCGCTGCCCCGCACGAGGATTGCCCCGGATACTCGGGTCCGGATCGCACAGCTCGCGAACGAGCAACAACAGATCCTCCCGGCATTCCTCAGGAAGCGCAACAGCGAAATCATCAAGTGCGTCGTTGAATGCCTCTCGGACGTGGGGCAAGACATCGACAAATGAGCCGCCCCATGCTGACGGTCTGAGATTTACATCCAGGTTCACGATCCATGAGGAGGTCATGCTGACCTTGGTAAACATGAACACGATCATGCTGCCGAGGTGGTACGCGTCCGCAGCACGCGCCCGCATAACTTGGTTTGGATCGTCGTAGCCATACTGGCATTCGGGAGGCGAGTACGAAGGATCGCCTGGAGTAGCCAGCCCATCGTGCGGAGACTCACGATCCTGCCAGTGCGAGCGTCCGAGATCACCAACCTTAGTGACCTCGGGAAACATCAGAACGTTCGACGGCTTGAGATCTTGATGCGAGATACCGGCGCTGTGCAGCTGTCTGAGACCGTTGGCAACATTGTGAAGGACTCGCAGTGCCCAGGCGGCATCGAGGTGCGCACTTGCATCAAGACGACTCCGCACGTCGCCATCGGCTAGCTCAAGGATCAGATAGTCGACCTGATCAAGACCGCCCCCGCCGCCCATTGTCTCGGAGCCGTGGCCCTTGCCTCGCACAACATTGGTCATGCGGCGTCCGGCGCACTCGGCCACGACGTTGCGCTCGAAGAGGAACGCCTCGGTCATGATGTTGAGCGCCACAACCTGGCTCGCGTCGATCTCTCTCCACCTGTAGTAGTCGAGCGCCTTCACAAACGCGAGCTCGATGCCGGACTCGAGGTTGAGGTTGTCGCGCTCGGCAAGGTATCCCACCGAGAACGCGCCGCCTGTACTGCCGGGCGGGGGATCGTAGCGCCGCGTCACGCGCCAGCCACCCTCCAGCGTGCGACCAACCAGGTGGACGGCAGGTCGCTCCGTTATCGACTCTTCTGGAGTTCCTTCGACCTCAGTCTGTCCGTTCGTCATCTTCCTTCCTCGCGAGACTGCCTTCTTGCGGACCCCAGCACGACTGACAAGCTCGTCGGTCCGGGAGAGATACGTTCACAGTTGTTGCCGTACCCGAAGCCATTAAACGCCCCGTCGAGGGAAGGCTGGAGCAGACTGGCCAGTGCGCACCGCGTGAGGTCGTGGGAGTGTCGATCTGCACGTCAGTACTCGTCGCCGCGACCGAGCAGCCCACACACTGCGCATCTGCTTGACACCGGTTCGCGGGCGTAGAGCTCACCCTCGAGCGCCTCGTAGCGCCAGTGCCGCGACTGGTGGTCTTCGCTCAATCCGGCAATGAGGCGGAGGACCTCGGTCACAGCCGCTGAGGCGAGGAGCCCGTTGATCGACATGATCTGGGGGACGCCGATGTTGTCCTCGCGCTCCCAGTAGGGCACGCCGTGGCCATCGAGTTCAGCCTCGCGAAGCCCCGGTGATGTGAGCCCTTCACATTCAAGACACGCGCCATCGGGGAGGATCCGGGCGGTGTGGCCCACGATCATCTGCAGTTCATCGGCGGCGCTGCGGCGGATAGTGGCACCCACATCGATCACTGGGATGAGAAACCGACGACCGAACTTGTTGATCTCGTGGCGAGCGGCGGCGCTGTCGACACACGACACGATGACGTCGGCGGTACGCAAGGCCAGGTGACTCCGCGGGCCCGGAAACCTCTCCGGGATGATGACCACGGCGAGCGCGGGATTGGCATGGCGGATGGCGGCGGCCGCAACGTCGGCCTTCAGGGCGCCGATATTGCTGGGACCAGCCCCAGTCTGACGCGAGAGGTTGACATCCTTGAGGATGTCCGCTTCGCAGAGCACCATGGTGCCCACGCCCATGTGCGCCAACTGGTCGGCAACCGTAGAGCCGGCACCGCCGACGCCGATCAAGGCGACCGTGGCGGCGGCCATGCGGGCTTGGCCAACGTCGGTGATCGCAGCCACCTGTCGTGACATCGGTGGTGCAGGCGGTGGGACCGAAACTGGGTTCTCCGCCCACTTCCGGATGGGGCACGCGACGGTCGTCATCTGCACCCACGGGAGGGTTTCGCCACGCCAGGAGAACCACGCGGAGATGGCTGTATCGCCGACGACGCCGTATCCGTGTGCCTGGCTCGGGATGACCGCTCCGAGATGGCCGAGGATTCGGGTGCAGGTGTCGTTATCGGTTGGGGACAGCGCGACGGGACCAGCGTGGTGGTGTGCATGGAGAACGACGACCCCTTGATCGGCGTCCTCGGCCCGGTGAGTCCAGGTTCGTGTCAGCTCCGGCATCCAATGCAGCCCCTCGTCGTCGCGCCAGACCATGTCCTCCGGCGCGGTCTCGGCCGCCTGCACCAGGAAGAGCAGGCCGGTTTCGGTGTGAGCCACGCGCCCGAAGAGCGCGACCAACTCCTCGCGCGGGGAGTCGAGAAGGAAGTGGCGGGCGTCCTCGAGGGCGAACCCACCACGAAGCTCGGCTCCTATCGGTCCCACTGCTTGACCACCGTGTCGACGAGCTGGCTCAGGGTGTGTCGCTGTGGATCCCAGGGCGTGGCCATCGACCAGGTCTTCCAGACCCGGCCGGCGAGCTCCTGGTTGCTCGCGTTGTTCGGTTGGCCGCCGTTGGGCAGGACCAGGTGGGGCTCAACGAAGTGGGGAGGCCGCGAGGTGATGTCGGCGGGGAGCTTAAAGGCCACCTGGGTGGTCTGCTCGCTGCCGGGCACCTGCTGCCTGGTCTCGATGATGACGAGCGTGATCCCAGGCTCCTCCAGAAGAGGTCGCTCGGCAACAGGGCCGAGCGCCTCCTTGAGTTCAGCGATCGCATCCGTCCGGGTCATCAGCTGTCCTTCCCGCCGGGATACGTCCGGAAGCGCAGCCCATCCTCGATGACCACTGGCTCGTTGTCCCCGATCGCGATCTTCATTCCGTCCTTGCGGAGCTCGAGAAGATCCGTGAGCTCCACACCGGGAACATGTTCGGCGATGGCCAGCGCCTTCATCTCCAGCCCGGTCAAACGATCGGCGGTAGTCCGGAGCTCTGTCTCGTTGACCTTGAAGTGATGGCGCTCGGGATGATGGTCGCTGTCAGTCTGCGCGTCGGTGTCGGTGTCGGTGACCACGATGTCCTCCATGAAAGTGGACCTCGATCAGGCCCTTCACTGGGTACATCCGTGTGGTGTGACACAGGCAACCGTCTTGTTCCGGGGCCCGGGGACATCGGGGGCGAGCAGGGCCTCCGGGCGTCGTCCGGGTCCGTCGCACCGAAGGCACGGGCGCCAAGCAATCGCCGACCACCGCCTTTGCTGCGATGTGGCGGACACGCGTCGCACGCGACATCGCCGCGGTGGGTTGGATAGCGACCACGAACGAAATCAGTCAATCAGATGGAGACTTGGACATCAGCGATGGGTCTCGGCGCTCTGAAGGAAGTTGAGCGCCCATGTGCTGTCGGAGTCCTTTGTGCTCGGATATGCAGCTGCAAGACGAGGGCTGATTGGGTAGTTGGTTCGCTGCAGGTCATTGTGAATGAGAGTTGGGCGAGCCGATGCGAACAGTGCGGCCAGGAAGAGACGTGGGTCGATGCCCAGTCGCCGAATGTAGGCGCCGACCTGGTGCGGATTCTTGGTAATCAGGACGCCGACACCACCACCCCCTTCCACGCGCTTGAGTGCCGTGCGGCTCAGGGTCAAGGCCTCGCACGCTTCCTGTTCGGAAACTCCGGCTGCCTCGCGGCCTTCCCACAACAACGTTGCGGCGTCAGCGGACTGCTCACGTATCAGAGCGGCTGCGCGACGGACACGCTCACGAGCCCGCTCTTCTTCCCCAGGGGGCAGCTGGACCGTGCCCAGTACGGCGTTCATTAGGTCCACGCTGAGAGAGAGGAGATCGTCGCTTTGGAGATGTCGTAGAGCACGATGCAATAGCGCATCGCCCGCGTCATCCTTCGCCACGTCTGCATCGTCGAGGTCCTGGAGGTCTGCGCGAACACGATCGAGAGGGTTCTCAGTCATTGACGTGGAGAGCCTCTTCCAAGCAGGGTCGGATCTTGTCCAGCGCTCGAGTCTTTGCCTTGTAGACCGTGTTGCGGGCTACACCCAGGCTCTCGGCTGCCAACTCGGGGGAGAGCTGCCCGAAATAGATCACCTCCAGAATCGCTCGGCCGCCCTCGGAGAGCCCCTCGAGGCATCGCCGCACTGCGGCTCGGATGTGCTCGTCAGACTGGGGCTCCACCGACGCAGGTTCGGGCGCAGCCAGCTGGGCATTGTCGTCTCCGACGGTGTCAATGCTCATTACCTTGGGTCTGCGGGTACGGTTATCGAGGTACTCAGCGATCCGGAAGCCCATAGAACCGTTGGCGTACCTCCTGAGGCTCAGGCCCAGTGGCCCTTCCAACGTGGAGGCCCTTTGAGCGGTCGACAGAAATACGTCTTGAAAGGCGTCCTCGGCATCCTCGACCGACATCCCCTTGGCGACCCCTCGGGCAATAAAGGGGAGGCGGTAGCGTTGTTCGAATTCAGCCAAGGCGTCCTCCTTGTCGGCGATGATCGCCGCGTGCAACTCGGCGTCACGGTCCACCGGTTCGTGCGTGGGTGTCACTGACTGATACATCGGGAGCGTGTGACAGTAGCCTGATGCTCGTCAGGACCGTGATCGGTGGAGGCGCACCGCGCCCGAGACCAGTCTGTGCTTCGACCTTCAGGCGTTGCCCCCAGCCGAACCAAAGCAATCCCCTGTCCGCTCTCATCACTAGGCACATCAGCGCTGCCAAAGAGGACCGCCGCCGAATCCATGAACGAACCCCTTTTCATCGCCTTCCATTCGCGACTGACCGCGCGAACTGCTGTGAGAAACTGCTGTTAGCCAGTCTATGCTCCATTCGAGACGCACGTCGCACCCGCGCCAGCAACCAACGAATACCCCTTGTAGATCAAGGGCTTTCGCTGGCGGAGGGAGAGGGATTCGAACCCCCGGGGGCTTGGCGGCCCCTGCGGTTTTCAAGACTGCTTTGTTGAAGCGTGCGGTAGCGCCGTCCGGTTGAAGGGTCGACGGGATCTTCTCAGCAGGCCGCTCCCGATTTACCTAGTAGGAGTTCGGGTTGGCTCGAACCGAGGTCCGAGCTCGATGACTGCCTGAGCCAGAGTTCGCCGCTCTACCCCCAGGGCCGGGCGGCAGGAGTGCTGAATTCCGGAGGGTACGCTGACCTGACGGCCCCGCTCTGGTTCATCGACTGATCCGGGCGACGCGGCCAGCAGCGGCCGCTCAACGATGGCCACCGCATGCTGGGAGGTGGATCACGTGCGGTCGATCGCGTCCCACATGGAGACCAGCGGCGGAGTCGCTAGCAGCTGGTCGAGGATGCGATCGTGACTCAGTCGATCGGCCGGTTGCATAGCCCGAGGGCGAAGCGGTTGAGGCCCGAACTTGCTGCGATCGGCGCGTTCGACCCGACGCTGCTAGAGCGGTAGCTTCTAAGTCCGTCTCTATGAGCCCTCGTGCTCGATCACAATCGCATTGATGGCAGGACAGATTGATCCGAGGTACGAGAGCACATACAAGCTATTGCACGATCGCTGCGGAGCGTCGTACTCACGCCAGTACTACTCCGCGATCGCCATCGCGGGGGATGCTGATATTCCGCGCAGATTTTCAATGGCTGCTCATGAGTTGCGTGAGCTGATATCACGCCTGCACGAAGTGTCGACTGTCTCGGCAGTTACTCAGGACTCGCGGGGCCATGGCCAGATTTCGGAGTCGGTGCGCGAGCTGGCCAAACCGTGGGAGAAAGCCTGGGACGTCAAAGACTGGAACGTCAAGGTTTGGAAAGCCTCCGTCGATTGGGATGTGGCGTGTAGCAAGGCCAGGGTAAAAGCTGTGTTGGCAAGGGTTCATCGGATCATCGCGGATGCCAGGCAGCTGCCGGTCCCGTCGGAGCTCCTTATCAACGCCGCGCCCGGATTCGACCCCAGCCCTATCAAGGCGGATAAGAGCGCCTATGAGATCGGGATCCGGGAGCTCCTCAAGATGCGTAGGTACTTCATCGATGTGGCGCACGATCAAGGGGATACCGACGAGGTGGCGTTCCGTGACGGGCTTGAGCGACTGTCGGTCACCCTCCGCGAAGTCTTCGCAGGCACCGCGCTCGATGAGCTTATCGAAATCGATGAAATCGTGAAGGCGGTTGAGAATGGCGAGTAGCGATCCACGAGTCGATGCGCTGTTCGCGAAGCTGAACACCGGCGCGAAAGTGAGCCGATTCTTCGGTCAGGCCAGTGATCCGCTCTGGCTGAGGCCAGCGGTCGCACGAGGACTGTTTCAAAGGCCGCCCAAGGCAGTTCAAGAAGGAGAGGCTCTGCGATTCGTAGGTTGGCCGCAGGGCGAGTACCTCGCGCGGGTCGCGGCTCGGGCCGATCCGGCCGACGTGTTGGCGGCGGTGAAGTCTGTGTCGACGACGGATGACGTTGTCATCTACCCGAACCTGATTAGAGCGCTGGTCGCCATACCCGCCGAGGCGGCGGTGCAAGCCATCGAACAGGTCAGGAGCTGGATCGGTGTAGCACATGCCGGACGATTCATGTTCAGTGAGGTCGCGCAGCTTGTAATCCGGCTAGCCGAAGGCGGATTCGAGGACGAAGCGCTGGATCTCGCGTCCGCAGTGCTAGGGGTCGTGACCCCACGCGCGGCAAGAGAGGTCGAAGTCAACGGCCAGATGGTTCAGATCCGACAAGAACCCGTCGCCCTTCTAGAACATTGGGAGTTCGACCGCTTCCTCAGTGGGACGATGCCGACACTGATTGCCCGGTCCCCGGAGGCGACTGCTCAGCGCTTGGCGGCCATCCTGGATGACTTCCTTCTTGCTGAGTTTGGTGAGGAGAAGCGAGCGAGCGGCCGCGACGTGTCATACAGCTGGTGTCGTGAGGTCGAGGCGCCGGCTGAACAGCCGGTGTTCGGGTACAAAGAGGCGCTAGTTCCATGGTTGCGCGACGCCGCGCTCCGCGCGGCCGCGGGCAGCGTCGAGCGAGGTCGAGAAGTAGTGACCGAGTTGCGAGGGCATCCATGGTTTATCCACTCGCGCGTCGCTATTTTCACAGTCGCCGAGACCGCCGAGTCGTCCCCAACGCTGGCGAAAGAGCTTCTCCTCGATCGCGCACTATTTGACGGTCTCGCCTACGTGCACGAGTACGCACGCTTGGCGCATCGAACCTTTCCGCTGCTTATTGCAGAAGAGCAGAACCAGTACTTGTCCTGGATAGAAGAAGGGCCCGGTCTCGTGACCGAAGACGAGGAGCGGAAGGACAGGTGGCGCTTCAACCGACTGACGGCGGTCAAAGATTCGCTGCCTGAGGAAGCGCGCAAACGATACGAAGAGCTGCTGGCACGATTCGGCGAGCCTGACTGGCAAGCCGACCATTTGACGGGAACTTTCGAGTCATGGGTAGGTCCTACGAGCCCTCTGACCGCCGCCGAATTGTCCGAGCGATCAGCAGAAGACGTGATTACATTTCTAAGGACGTGGGCGCCGACCCGGGAGTGGCATGCCGCCACGCGCGAGGGTTTGGGCCGCGCTTTCATGGTGGACGTGCAGTCACGCCCGGCGGAATATGTGGCGCGCGCTGAAGGATTCCGCGATTTGAATCCCACATACGCGCGGAGCTTGCTTAGCGGGCTGCGGACTGCAGCTGCGCAACTTGAAGGTGTCGATCTGAACCCCGTGCTGCGGCTGGGACTGCGCATCGTCGAGGGCCGAGTGCCCACCCCGAAACGGGAGGCCACCGAACTTGACTTGGATGAAGGTCCTGATTGGAGAGGAAGCCGCCTGGAGCTGGCGCACCTGCTCGAATCCCTGTCTAGCGAGGATCTCGTCGACTCTGCGCAGGCCGCCGCAGCCGTCCGATGCACGATCCTCCTGCTCGAGGACGCGGATCCGACTCAAGACGACGAGGCTCGCTATGGCACGGGCATGGGATCGGTCAACTACTCGATCAACACGGTGCGTGGAGAGGCGGTGCATGCCGCTGCGAGCTTGCTCGATCGCTTGAGACGCCACGGTCGCCTCAACGGAGTCACCGACGAGCTAAAAGCGGCGCTCCTAACAAAACTCGATGCGGAAAGAGAGCCGTCCCCCTCAGTTCGCACGGCACTCGCGATGCACTTCCTTTCCCTGGTGGAAGCGCAAGTCGCGGACCGAGAGAGACTTTCGGAAGCTCTGTTCACCGACGATCACACGGGTCGCGAAGCATGGACCGGTTTTCTGCGCTTCACGCGCTTAGGGGCGGCAACCGTAGAAGTCGTGTTTCCGGTGTTGAAGCGTGCGTTGACCGCACCGGAATGGCAGCAGAGCGAGGAGTCGCTATCCCAGTCGCTACGCCTAGCGATGGCATTGCACGTCGGTGGATTTAGGGCTCCCGAAGACGTGCTAGAAATCCTGTGGGCCGGATGGGAAGCCGCGTCGGTTCAGGTGAGAGCGAGCACCGTTTATCCGCTATCACAGGATCTCAAGACCGTGCAAGCAGAAGTGCCGGTACGTGTCGCTGAGCTGGTCGACCGAATGCTGGATTATGCCGAGCGGCACCGGGGCGAGAAAGAGGATGAGAAGCGTGCCGACCTCGAAGCCATTGGGACCGTGCTCGTAAGCGAGCGCGTTCCGATCGAGTGGGTGATCGAGACCCTTAACCGTTTGCTCGCGCTAGACAGCTTGGTGACGGACCTGGAAGAGGTGCTCAAGCGCGTCGCCGATGCGATGGCCCGGGAAGATCTCCAAGATCGCGTGCTTGCTTGCCTCGAGGGAGTTGTCCGAGTCGACTCACAGAACTGGGGCGTGTACGCCGCGCGCGAGCCGATCGCGGCGATCCTTCGTGCCGGCCACGCGAGTGGCGATCAGCGCATTCGCGAGCGCGCCGAGGCGCTGCAAAGGGGATTGCTATCGGCGAATCGCTTCAATCCGGACTGGCTTGAGTGAGCCTGAACCGCGGAGCGAGACGAACATGCGCTCGGTCGCGGAAGTCCGGGCTGTCTACTCCGGGCCGTATCTACCCTCCATGTGCCATCGAGGTTCAAGGAGCCCAAGGCGTTGCCCTAAACGACCCAACGCGTTGGCCTCGAATTCAGAATGGGGTTTCAGGGTGAGAACGCCTTACCAAGATGCTCGCCGGAAAATCGGCGATTTCGAATACAGAATCGGCCGCACACGGCTCATGGGCCAACGTATTTCAGGCTCTTAGGGGAGGACTAAGGTAGGTCTAACTGCGGGCTCACACGGTGACCGCGGGCGACGAGTTCGGCCTGACGCCGTCGGCGCGCGTGACGCTCGGAGCGATGCCAGATTCCGGCCAGAGCGAGCTTCGAGCGTCTTCTCAGTTGACCTGATGAGGTCGCGACCGCCGATCCCGTAGCCTCGGCCACGTCTTGTCTTGTAATCCCTCTCGAATGGGAGTAGCGTCCGCCCCAGATTGGTATGAGATTCAAGCTGCACGGTAGCGCCTGGTCGGACGCGGCCGGAGTTGCTGAATCCGCAGTGCAGTCGGCCGTGTTCATCCCTCCTGAGCGTAGTTCGTGGTCTCCCGCCGACCGCCAAGACCCGAGACCAATGAAGACGTGATGCGCAGATCCACCAGGCGGTTTCGCCGCGCCCTGTCCGCGCCGGTGCCTCTACTGGCCTTGGCTGGGCTGCTCGTTTCGACCCAGATGACAGCAGAGGCGTCGTCATGCATCTTCACCAACTACGACACCGGATATCAGTCCTCCGGTTATTCGCACGATGGCACTGAGGCGCTACTCAGTGATGCCGCCGTTTCTCTAGGCGCCGGGCGCTATATCGTCGAGTATGTGGATTCCACCCCAGACCTAACCGGCTTCAGCCAATGTCCGGCGCCTGACTATGTATGTTGGGCCCAAAGTGGATGGGGATTTGGGACGGTCGGCCCTCCCGGTCACTCATCCTCTTCGGGACCCTCTCAACGCCCCTACTTCGAGCGCAACGATGACGGAGGATACTTCGTATACTTCGATACGTCGGTTGGGGTCCACTGTTGCGCAATAAACGACGTTAACAATACGAGTACCTCTTGGAATGGACTGAATGACAGTAAGGGCAATCCGCAATACATCAGCTACTTCAACAACCAGGTCGGAAGCGGCAACATTGTTTTGGGCCGTTCGGGCCTGATCGATGGGCTTAATTCCGAGGAACAAGTCTTTGGCGAGGAGGGCAACAACCCGGGCACCTGCGCAACGGTGAACCCAGTTTACTTCTCCGGCATTCAAACCAAGGTATCAACGACCTTCAGCCCATGGACCTCCAACGGCGAACTGGTTCAGCCAACGACATACTACGGCTTCAACACCATCACCGAGTTCACGGCTTTTAGCTATCAAGGACCCTGAGGTGAGGATATGATCAGCATCCCCCTTCGGACCGTGCTTGTTTGCGTCGCTGGACTCTGTGTTGCTTGCGGAGCTCTTCAAGTGCCGATCGCAACGAACCATCTGGCGGCGCGAGCACAAGTGACACCACGCACGACGTACACGCTGCCCGTGGGGTATACGATGCCGTCGTCATTTGCGGGCAGTCCGTCTGGCCAGGGTGTCTGGTTTCTATCGAGTACGTACACGACCAGTACGATTTTCTTCGTCAGCCCAGACAACTCGGAGGATCGCTCCTGGTCGCTTGGCGCTCATTATCCCCTTGGCGCAGACAGTGGTATCGCCGTGGCGCCTGACGGCACCGTTTGGGCCGGGGTGGGCATGGTGCTCATACATCTCGTTCCTACCACAGGATCCGTGGTCACCTATCAAGTTCCCAATCCGGTCGAGAGCTCGGCGGCCGCCAGCTATGAGCCCGCCTTTGTCAAAGGAAGTCACGATATCGTGGCAGTCGCCGTGAGTACCTCGGACGTCGTAGCGCTGGCACTGAGCGCCTCGTCACAAGTCGTCATGTTCAGTGGGAGTGCATTTTCCGCATGGGATCTCCCTCCGAATACCACTCCCCGCGATGTTGCGTACCTGAGCGATGGCATCCTCGGTGTCGCCTTAAACGACTTCGTCACGCACAATGCCGACAAGCTTGCTACCTTTACAACCGCCGGTCTGAGGACTGACAGCGCCTCACTTTCGGCTTGGGACTTGGCGAGTAACGGCACGAACTTCCTGACGATCGCCAGCAGTATTGCGACGATCGACGCTGAGGCGCAGGTGACCAGTTCGGTTCCAGTCGCGGCAGACCCCGGGAGTGGCGGACGCGCTCCAACGCCCGTCATCCAAGGACCGGTCAGCGTACTGCCCGATGGCAGTGTGCTGGTGCCAAGTTCGGACGGGGTCATGGCAGTCAACGCGAGCAGCGGTCAGGCTGCTGATATTTCCTTGCCATTCACGAGCTGCAGTTCTTCAAACGTGGCGTTCCCCCATGGATTCACACCGAGCGCCTCCCCTGCGGCGCAAACCTGTCCCGATACGCCGCTTATGGTGGATACTGATGGCGCTGGCGACATATGGGCACAGTTGCAGTCGTCGCCGGATTCGATCGAGTTGATCGATGGAGCCGGACTCTAGCTCAAAGGCTCGGATCATTGCTAGTCAGGAAGCTGTTTCGAGAACGTCCAATGCGCGTCACGACCCTTCGCGTCGTGTCGTCGAACAACTCGCGTTGGTCACGGAGTGCAGCATGGTGTTTTGTGAGGTTAATCGGCCCTGAAACGAAGGTGTGCATTAGTGAGCGAATGACCGTATGCCGTCGTGCTTGAAGGGCCGCGTCGCCGGATACAGTGCCCCGAGCATTGGCATCGGCGGTGCTGGCGGGCGGTAGCATTCGGCTCTTCTCTGGTTGTGGGTGCGGGCGGGTGTGGCATGAGCAAGATGCCGCCTGTCCTTTCCACCGTGATCGCGCGAGTGGGGCAGGTGACTATCACGCTCGCCCAGTTCAACGTGCGCTACAACAGCGCACTGGTAGCCATCGAGCAGGGAGGCGCGACCAGCAACGATCCCGCGCAGACCACCAATCTTCGGACCAAGGTGCTGCGCAGTCTATTGACCGATACGGTGATCAACGAGGAGGCGACCAAACTCGGCCTCGAGGTGACACCCGAGGAGGTCGAGAAGCAGGTTGCAACGGACGCGACGCAAGCGGGCGGCATGAGCGCACTGGTGACTGAATTGGCAGGTGCCGGCGGCTCTGTCGCACAGCTTGAGGACGAAATCACGTCCCAGGGTAATGAGATGCGCCTTGAGGATCATTTCGCACAGTCGCGAGCCGCGACCGTGGAAGGGATTCTGGGCGACGGTGCGAACTTCATTGCGACGGCGAAGAACTGGTCGGACGACACCGGTACCAGCGACAACGGCGGCGATCTCGGCGTGCTCACGGGAGCGCAACTCAAGACCTACGATCCCGCCTTCGCCACGGCGGTGGAAGAGCTCGCGATTGGCGACTACACCAGGACGCCCATCCATGATGCGGGCGGGTACGACATCGTCCAGTTGTTGTCGAAGTCATCCCAGGGTTATGGGATCCGGCACATCCTGATCTACGCGGGCAACCCCTACGATGTCAGGGATCGGCCGAGCTGGTTCACCGAGTCTCTCTTCAACGCAATCGATCAACTCTGCCAGAAGAATCAGATCGTGGTCATACTGAACAACGCTGGGGGCAATCCCTGCACCGCTCCAAAACCCACCCCACCCCCCGCGTCGAGGAGTTAGAAGCAGTACCACAGAGGCAAGGCGCTGCCTCAAACGGCGGCTCTCGGGCGTCGCCTATCGGGCGCTCGTTGCCGACCACGCCTCGCAAGAATCAGCGCCGCTACCCCTATCACTTGACATAGGAGCAACGGGACATCACTGCCGTGCGCCCACTCGATTGCGCCGCCGTTGAATGCTGCCGCTCAGGAGCTGATAGCATCCTAGCTGGCAATGACGGTGATGACCGCATCGTGGGCCGATGACCATTACGGGGCTGGGCAATACCCGAAGCCCACCGCAGGGAGCTCGGGGCGAGCGGTCGGGTCAGGAATAGGCCGCCACGACCACGTGTAGCCCGAAGGCGCGGCTGGGTTGCGCGCACGCCGGGTGTTCTTTAGCGCAAACCGGGGTCTGCACGGCCGTCAGCGTGACCGAACCCACCGCGATCGCGCGAAAGGCCCCGCCCGCGTCTCCGACCCCGAGCGCAAGCAGCGCGGTCAGCTGGTCGGCGAGGACTCCATCGTTCGATATCCTCAGCGAGGACCACGGGTCCCCTGCGCCGCCGTGCAGATGCACGTTGAGGTAATCGCCCACCACAAGCAGGACGGTCTTACCCTGATCGATCGCCGTCAGGGTTGTGGTCGTCGTCGGTGGGGCGGGACTGGTTGTTGCCACACCACACCCTGCGAGCACGACGCTTATAGCTAACAGTCCGATGATGGACCCGCGATGCCTAGTCATATATCTTGAACGTCCTGGATGCCACGAGAGTTCCCATCGCTGCCGCGGTGATCGCGGCGCGCTGGCGAGGTTGGGGCCTCGTTCTGTATTCGGGAGATGCCGCCAATGGCCCCGGCACGACTACGTACCCCGAATAGGCATGCGTATCGACGCTGATCACACGGGCGCCACACGGATCACACGGCGGTCGATGCGGACGGCAACGAGGGCGCGACGGGAACGGCGACCTCTTGGGGCCGCTTCTCGTCGGTCGTGAGGAAGGTGCCAGCGAGCGAGCGAGGACTCCGGCACATGGGAGGACTATTCCAGGTGCATGGCGAAGAACTCGTCGATGCGCCGCCACGCGTCGGCTGAGGCTGCGGGCTTGGGTCGGATGCCAACCCGGAACAGCGGACGGAGCGCCCGGGTACTCCTTCACGTCATCGACCGCACCCGCTCGTGTCATGGCCCCGTCGAGCCTGCCGGCCCGCATCCCGCGGGGTACCGTCCTTCCCCCATAGCTGGCGACAACCGGGCAGCGTCGGCGAAGCCTGGTCAAAATGACATGACAGCCGACCGTAGTTGACTGCCGCGGCGTCGAACCCTGATCCGACGCTGAGCAACGCGAGCCCGCCGCCGATGCAGAACCCGACTAGCGGCAACTGGCGCCAATCAGCGCCAACGAGCTTGGGTGCCATGTGTCTTTCCACCGTGGCGCTGGCTTGCTCTTTCGCTCCTACCGGCCGCTACCCGGTTCTTCCCCGCGTCAGGATCAGGCGCGTGGCCGGTGGCCTCTTCCACGATGGAAGCGGCGAGCCGGTTCAGATCAGTGGGTCACTTCCTTGGGCGCTCAGGCATGAATCGATCGTACCGCCTCGGTTTCGGAGCCCGCGTCTGGGCGAGTGACCAACGACCCACTACCCCGAGAACTCCGACCTTGACACCGCACGTGCCGGGGCGGACGATGGTGATCGCGGCTTCGGTGTGGAGGTCGGAACAGTGGCTCGTTGTCGCAGGTTCTCGGCGGTATCGGAACGGCCCGGTTGGGGTTCCGGCGGTGCCGCGCGGCCTTCCACACGGCGTTCGTATACGCCTCCGGCCCCTTCAGCACTCCACATCTGGAGCAACGCGTGAGAGTTTCGCTATGACAACCATCCGTCAGTTCGCTCTCAGACACCGCCTCGCACGAGGCTCAGCACGCCGACGGCACCGGGCAGCGGCCACCGGTCTCGCGATTCTCCTTGCAGGGCTTTCTGCCGGAGTGAACTTGGCGACTGCGACACCCGCGGCTGCATACAGTCTTGAGGGTTGTCGCTGGCACGGCTACCTTATCGACTACTACATCTATGCGCCCGCGCTGCCTTACGCGACTGTTATCACCAATGCCGGTAACTCCTGGACCCAAACCCCTACGAAGATCTTCATGGTGCGCGTGACGACCAACACGTATAACGTGCTTGTCGACATCTACAACTTTGGGAACACCGGTTTTGATGGCATCACCTACTACACCTGTTCCGCCGGATATTTCTCCGGGCACGTCGAAACGGCTCTCAATACCTACTATACCGCTGACTATTCGAGCACAGGCCGCCAGCAGGTCCAGGCACACGAATTCGGGCATTCATTAGGCTTGGGGCACAACAACAGCAACTGTTATACGTTGATGTATCCATCGTCAAGTCGCTACTTTACCTGTGGCATCTACACACCCCAACAAGACGACATCAACGGTATCAACGCCATCTACCCATAGGCGTAGTGCTAGAAGGTCAAACCGGTGGTATGTCGGCAACCTGATCGAAAGGGCCCGTTCAAGTGACAAGAAAATCGGCGCTCGCGGGCACGCTAGTTGCGTTGACTCTTGGAGTATCCGGATGCGGTAGCGCGCCGGGGTCTGCGAATGCTCCGAGATCGTCCCAGAAGACCACGCAACATATCGACATTAGTCGGGTGAAGACCTATGCGTCGATAGCGGAGCTCGTAGCAGACTCCAGCCTAGTTGCCGATGTCACCGTGGAGAGCCAGACGCAGACTACAATCGGAGGAATTCCCTTCACGCTGAGTTCGGTTGCGGTAGACGGTGTGCTGCGCGGTACAGGCGCACCGAACATGTTGGTGGTGGATCAGGTAGGAGACACGAGCGCGAGCGCGGGGCCGCTGATGGCGAGTGGGGGACAATACTTGGTGTTCCTCACTCCGGCGCCGGACGGCAATTACTACATAGTCGGGGTGGGAGCCGGCCTATTCCAAGACTCGGGTTCGGCATACGCGCGTCTCGATACGGAATCGCCTGCGCTACCGGCATCCGTCAGTCATGCCGCGATGGAGACGCTGATCCAAGCAGTACCGTAGTTGGAGGCAGGGCCTTGAGCAACGGCTGCGAGAGATTGGTGAGCGCCAGTTATGGATAGAGGTGCTAGTCATCAAGCCTCTGGCAAAGATCGGGCGCCGACCATAACGGCGAGAAGCGCGGGCCAGGGGCTCGAGTCGGCCCGTCGACGAAAGCCTCATTTCGTGCGATGCGGTCCCTGGTGGCAACGGGTAGCCGGCGTCGTCGCGCTCTCGGTGACTGGCTTGGGCGCAGCTGCGTGCTCGGGTCTCGGTAATACCTCAACGCAGGTCAGTTGCGCTGTGGGCACGACCGGCGCTTCGGTTATCTTCGAAGGCGTAGTCATGCCGGGGCCTGTCGCGACCGTAGGAGGTCATAGTGTGGCCCTGTCACCGGCACGCCTTCAAGTGACCCATTATTTGAAGGGAGACGGACCCACAATCGTCATGGTGTCGACAGGCGTCAGCGGTAAGAATGGCGTGGTGACAGTGACCGAGGATGGGATTCTCCCGATCGTGAACCAGACCTGGAAAATATATGCCACCTCGGTCGGACAGCCGTTCCAAACCTCAATATGCGCAGGCTCTCACGTGATAGGTACAGGCCAAGGAACAAGCTCCTGAAGGTTGTGTTGTGGGGCGGGTACATGGCTCGTGGATCTCAAACAGAAGTACGCCACCGACTAGGGCATGCGGGATCGATGCTGTTCGACGCGGAGTTGATGGCGGGGTGCCGAGCGTCGAATAGATCTCTCAGGGGGGTCTGAGGGCTACCGAGAGTCCCTCAGGGTCGTCACTTGCGTGGCCCGCCGCGCCTCGTGGAAGAGCGCGCCGCGATGGCCGCCCTATCGAACTGCTGACCGGCTGAGCCAGCGTTAGGCGTTCCACGTGGCATTCCCGATTTCGGTGCTCATGAACTGATTGGCATCGGCTGAGTGGGCATCCCCGGTCATCAGGAGCGACTGATCCCGGGCCCCGGGGTCCTTGACCACTCGTCCATGTCCTCACGCTGGTTCACCGCCGCCCACTCGAGCTAGCACCACGACGATTGGGAGCGGGCCTGATTTTCAGGAGCCATGGCTGCACCGCTGTTGGCCGTCGAGGGTTCAGCGATGCCAGCCCGTACGATCCCAGACGACGTCAGCGCCTCACGAGACGCCTGGAGGGCTCCCGCTTCACATTCGCCCTCGACGGCGATCGAGTCGGCGCTCCTTAACGATCAGTCCACGCATCGGGACGGCCCTTTAGGTGTCCACAAAGTCGGGAGCATATCGACGTCGCTCCTCATCCGCTTGGTCGAGCGCATCGACGACCGGTTGCCACACCGCGTCCGCGATGCCGCGTCGACGGTACCCCTTGCCTGCGTCTGGATGGAGTCCGTCAATGAGCCACTCGATCCGTCGCCGTAGGACTGGCCACCGTGCGAACGCGTCGCCATGGGTCGGGAACCGAGAGACGATCGATTCGATCGCGTCGGCAACTTCGGCCGCAATGATCGGTAAGATCTGCTCCCGTTCGGAGAATGGATACGTTCGGATTCGCGCCCACAGCTGGGCCACCTCTGCCCGCGCATCTGGGGCGCCGGCGATCAGTTGCCTGACGGCCACCAGGAGCTCCTCGGGGGCACGATGCATCTCCCTTTCGAGGGACTCGGCCTCGCTTCGCGACGCGGAGTAGGCCTCGGTGACCCGTGCAAGCCGCTCTCGTGTGGCTGCAAGCTCCACTCCGAGCGTCTCGGCCCGGCTCAGCGACGCTGCAGCTGCCTCGGTGGCTTTGGCAAGAGCGCCTTGCGTCGCCACAAGCTCTCGACCCATCTCGGCGCGAACTTCATTCCGAGCGTCCTCGAGGGTTCGCGCCGAGACGATCGCCGCGCCGACCACGGCCCGACGAGCGACTTCCGAGGGCGTCACGCCCGACCGGCGGGCAACGGCGTCAATGGTCTGCCGCTCCGACTCGGTGAGCCGAAAGGTGAGCGTACGAGTACGGGGTTCGGCCATGGTAATGCCGGGTATCAAGCTGTCCGACGCTCTAAGCATGCTCCGTCCACGGACCGTGTGCAGTGCGCACACGGACCGTGTGCACTGCGTGGACACCTTGAAAAAGGTGGCTGCGGCACCCACCTCAGCAGTTCGTAGCACCGTCGTGAGTTCGGTAGGGAGAGCTGCAGGGAGATGCGCACCGGGTCCGACGTGAGCAGAAGGCCATCTGCCGCCATCCGGAACGGCTCTCGCTGGCTTGGGCGTGCCAGGCACAGCGCCCACCGGCTGCGCGGGGTGGGGACACTCTTCCAATGCCGATGTCTTTCCGGCATCCTGTCGCCACATATCGAAGGCAGCGAGGATGGCCTGATGTCCACCGCGGGCTGGTACCCAGAGACGGTCATGCCTCGCCACGCCTCCGCAGGGGCGGCGTCATGGGCGCCGGACGCTGACGCGCGCCCGTCGCGTGGCGACCGGCGATGACATCGGTCGCCCCGCGATTGGCTCGTCAGTTTGAGATCCCGATCCACCTCTACTGCGGCTTCCCGCGCTGCGGCACGCGGGTTGGAGAGCTTGACGAGAACGGCGTCCGCCGCACGTTTCCGTACCCACTAGCCGAAAAACTTCCCGGAGATCCACCGGCTCTTCGAGCGTTGATCGAGGCGCAAGCGCCGGAGGCGGCTCGATGCGGCGTCGCGTACGTCCTTCCCGAGGGTTTCAAGCAGTCCAGGCCATCCGGGGTATGGGTGATGACCCGGCGCGCTCGCGAGCGTCGGTTCGCCATCCACAACGATTGGCTCCCCATAACGGCCACTCATCGTCGCAGACCTCACGCGGGTGCGATCGAGTTCTTTGCTACCGCTCCCGCGCTACCCGCCCAGGTGCGTTGCCCCGAATGCGGGCGTATCAACATCGTGAGCGCCGAACTGCTGACCGAGTTCCTTCCCGGTGTCAGGGATCGGTGGAACGCGGACCTAGCCGGGGATACCGGCCGCTGGCTCAGATCGCTCTGGGATGAGCCCCGCCACAGCAGCGCGGTCAGTCAGGATGGGCCGCCGGGGAACCACGCGGCGAGGCGGACCTCGCTGCCGATCGACTTCAAAATGACGGTCATGTTCAGCATGCCACGCCACACCCTGCTCATCGAAGCGCTGAGCGGGCGCCCAATCCGGCTCGAAGACTTCTTCGTGATCGAGCCGGACCGACCCTACCTGCAGCAGGTCCCCGATCCCGAACATCGCCGTCTGCTCCTAGCTCGAGCCGAGGCAACGCCCCCACTTGCGACCCGCCAACGCCTGCGCTAGAGTTCATCTGACACGAGCCGCCGCGGCTCCATAGATCGAGCGCCTCCCCTGCCCGAACGCAGCGGTAGTGGCAATCGCCGACGTCCCCCGATCCGGCGGACGAAGCGGCCAGGTTGTCATGGACGCAGAACTTCTCGGGGCACTCGTTGTCCCGCGACTGAGCGCTGACGGTCAACACGCCCGCCCCAACTCGAGCGAGATCACGGCTCGACGCAGCTGCGACACGTTCCGATTGCCTTGTCTGGAGCTCGTCGATCTCGGCGGGATCGTGGCCGACGCTGCGCGGCACTCCAGCGCCGGGTTGCCGCAGCGACGTGCATCGGCGGCGCGGAGGCCGGTCGGCGCGTTCCGATGCAGGTCGACACGCACTCAGACGACGCGGGCGATGCTCGAGGTCCAGCGAGCATCGGCATGCGTGCCGCCGCTCGTGACATCTCGCAAGAGCGCTCGCGCAGGAGTGAACGGGATCAGACGGCCGCAGCTTCGGCCGTGGGAAGGTACCGCGCCCCTGCCACCCCAGCCGACATGACGGCGCCCTCATGGCAGCGCCCCGGCGTCTCCAGCGAGGGAGGCGCCCAAGCGCCGCGCAGCGGCCCCCAGCGCCACGTGGCACCGCTTCCAGCGCCGGACCTGGCCGCGGGGCGGCGGTGCCCGGGTGGGCAGCGGTGGTGGGGAGCTTGACTTTACCGACGCGTCGAGGTTTCCTCCAACCCATGAGGCCGACAGCAAGCCGGTCGAGGGCCTCCCGCCGGAGGTACTTGAGGTGATCGTGGTCGCTGCCGAGATCGCGCTTCAGCAACGTCACGGGCGGCACGCAGCATGAGCAGCCAGGAGTGGACGCCTGAGGCTGAAGCGGCTGCCCTCGCCAGCCTTCGCGCCGCCCGAAATCACACTGGTCAGCCACGCGTTGTCCTCATCTACGCGCGTCAGTCGGTTAGTGACTTCGACGCAGAGGGTCGCCTCCGGGGACCCTCGCTTCGGCAGCAGGTGGATTCAGTCTCACAACGCTCCGAGTTCGCAGGATTGTGCGCTGAAGTCTTCCAGGACGCCGACCGCTCGGGTAAGGAGACCTCGCGCCGTGGCGACTACCTGCGCATGCTGGAGCGCATCAAGGGCGCGGCGGCGGGCGAAATCGCCGCTGTTGCCAGCTACGACATCGACCGGCTGCATCGCAACGATCTCGAGTTCTTCCGCTTCATGGCCGAGATGGCCGAGCGCCGGATCCTGGTGTTCGATAGCAGCGGGCTGGTGAGCGCGGTCGATCAGCTGCCCTGGAAGGTAAAGGCGATCGTGGCCCAGGAAGAGCGGGTGAAGGTCGCCCGCCGGGTGCGGGACAACCTCCGCTACCTCAAGCGCACCGGACACCTACTCGGGGTGATTCCCCAAGGCTACCGCCGCGTCGACGGCGCCATCGTCGAGGATCCGGAGGTCGCGCCGGTCATCCGACAGATCTTCGAGCTCTATGCCACCGGCAGGTTCAGCTTCCAAACCTTGGCCGATCACCTCAACCGCCTCGGCATTCGCCCCCGGCGTGGTCCCAGCAAATCCAGGCACAACCGGCCTGCCGCGGTCATCTTCACCGGGGACGTGCTCAAGGACATCCTCGACAACTCCTCTTACCTGGGCAAGGTGAAGATCGACGGCCAGCTGATCGAGGCGAAACATCCCGCGCTCATCGACGAGGTGACCTGGACCAGTTGCCTTGAGGTGCGCCGCCGCAATCGCCGGAACACGAGTGGGACGTGGACGCGACACAGCTATCCGCTGACGCCGGTGCTGCGCTGCGGGCGCTGCGGCAGCACGATGCATGGCGAGATCTCTAGCAACAACAGGCGTACAGCCGCGTACTACGCGTGCCACGCGGCGCGCCGCAATCGCTCGGCAACGATGCCTCGCGGCCCGAAGTGCGATGCGCGTTGGATTCCGGCCAGCCATCTCGACACTGCGATTCGCGACGAACTGCGGCGCTGCGCCCCCAGTGATGTGATGCACGCCGCCTATCGCGAGCAGCTGGGCCGGTCACTCAACCGGCCTCATGATCCTCGGGCTCTTGCCGATGGTGCGATCCGTCGGCTCGATGAGCAGCTGGCACGCAGCCGGCGCCTCTTTGAGTTCGGTGAATACGACTGGGACACTTTCATGGAGAAGCGCGCTCAGATCCAACAAGAGCAACAGCGACTACGCAACGAGGCAGCCGCCGCGCCAAGCGTCGACGACCCCGAGTGGTGTCGTGCCCAGATCCTAGACTTGCTAGCGGCGTGGGATTCTGCTGATGACGGTCAGCGGTCGCGTCTCCTCGCGAGCCTCTTCGACTCGGTTGAAGCTGAGGCACTCCCGGACCGGAGACTCAAGCTCATCGCCATACCGCGCGGCGCATGGCAGCGCTTCTTTCAGGTAGTGGTACTGGAGCGGGAGACGGGGCTCGAACCCGCAACTTCAACCTTGGGAAGGTGACGGTCCGTTTTTGTATTCAGCCGTGCCCGATAACCGCCTCTAGATGTCTATCCACCCCCATTTTCGAGCGCTGCCAAGCAGCCGTCGGCGGTAACCGTCCGCCGATCAAGGTTGCCTGGACGCAAATCATCCGACGTCGAGTGCAGCTTAAGCGAGGATCAAGCACCCGGTAGTGAGGTGGTGGTGTATACCGCAACTACGATGCCGGACAGGAAGCGACGCGCCCGAAGGCATAGGAAACATGGTGCCTCCGCGGTGCGAGGGCTCTACGCCTCCCGCTCACCTTCACTGTACTCACTGGGTGGATGCATGACACCACTCGCCCTCAAGAGACATTGACGGATGCTCGCCTGGAGAGCGGTCCCGTACCTCGCCACCGCGACCGGGACGCGGCGCACCGACACATCGTGATCGGCCGCTTACGAACTGTGACGCCGTACTTCCGCCTGCATGCCACGCTGACCGCTGTGGAAGAGGTTCGCGTTGTCGCTGCGATTCTCCTGTTCTCGGTTGCGCTCTACCGGGGGTTGTGGGTCAGTTTGAATCCGGCCCTGGGGTCTTCGGCATCAGCACGGCGGTGTGGACGGGCGGCGGTCCCGCCGTTGTTGTCGAAGACGACTCCCCGAAAACACCCAAGAAGCCGACTCCGAACGCCACAGTAATGACGAGCATTCGTGTGAGTGCGCACATGTTTGCGCGCAGCCATTCGAACGAGAGTCTTTCGTCTCTGGCTCGGCGCATTGATGCGGAGACGCGGTTGTCTTCCTCGTTGAGAGTAGGCTCCGCTGTTCCGCTTCCACGTAAACCAATTTCGCTCAACACTTGCGTGCTGTCTAGGAGATCTGACACGAGACTCCTATCGGTTGCGCGTAGGAACTGTTTGTAATTGCCAAATCGGTGCGAGCGACGGGGTCCAGGCGATCTCATCGAATGCGTCTCTTTATAGCTCCCTAAACCTATCCCGGCCTACTAGGGAGTGTCACGAGGGTCTGCGGCAGCTCAAGCGACCCGGATGGCGGGCTCCGCGCCTGCTACCAGGCGAGTGCCGTGGTACCCAACGTCCGGGCGCGGAGGGCCTCACGGTCTACGAGGAAGCGAGCCGCTGGCCAGCACATTGAGCTCGAACCCCGACCTCAACGAACCCCCTGAGACGTCTATCCTCCAGCAGCCTGGAGTCGGCAGATCAACGATGGATGGAAACTGCCGCCCCTGCTCGTAACCCTGGGTTCCCGGGACTTCCTGAGTGACCACCGGTACCTCCGCCCCAACCGGTCGCGCCGCCAGCATTATCCGATTCGACGCGACCGGTGCCCTGGTGAGCCAAAGTATCTTGTTCGTGCTTCCGTCTGGGCGCGCCCCCCCGGCCACCAGCTCCGTGGCAAACAAGACCGCGACCACATCACGCGGTTGCCCGAGTGTCCAAGGGATAGTCCCGGCGCCGACACTTCCCCACGTCGGCATGCCAGCTCCCGTGATCACCTGTGTGCCCCCACATCCCGAGCTTCCGGAATACGGCAGAGAAGTCTGCACGCCCCGCGACGAGTGCAACCCGTTGCCTGGCGTAGCTCCGGCACAGCCTACGACAACCAAACCCACCCAGGCTGCCGCACGTCGTCCGCCAAACCAGCCCTTCATGGACCCGAACCGCGTGAGGTGTATCCCGCTACTGCTGCTCCACCCCGATGGTTCCGCTACGCACGACCAGCCTTTCCTCGGCTCCTGGAGGAAGGATGTGAACCGTCCCCATTCCGTCGCCAAATACGATCACGTTCGTCTCAGTGGTCCGTGTTTTGTGGTCCACCTTTAAAGTCACCGCGGGCCCGACGACGAGTCGCCGTGCATGTCGGTGCACAGCAAGTATTCCCTTGGGCATACCGCGCTCAACAGACGCGCAGACATATACCGTCAACTGGCCGTTCCCTTCATCGATCACGTTCGCAATGCCGACGTCATGTGGCGTTTCCATTAGGTACTCCTCCTCGATGCCCTAGGCCGTTTGGATACTTCCGACTTAACAGGTAGATCCAGTGGCGCCGGCCGGTGCACGTCCCAACCGAACATGACCGCTCGCCAGTCGCCCGCGTAGCTGTACACGCCGCACTCCGTCACGATCGCAAGCTGATGCGGAAGACGGGCGGCAAATATATGCCGATGCACCTCTCCCATCCCGAAGATATCGTCTCTCTGTCGCCAGAGCGAGATACTCAGGAGCGACCGCCGCCGCCAATTCACTACTGCCCTGCTCGACAGCAGCCCTTCGCAGCGCCTCCGGGCCTCTCGCTTCACGGCCACGTGCACCACCAGCAGAATCGCCAGGTTGGTAAGGGTCCGACACTCGAAGCGCGTAATGACCACTTCGCCTCCATGCCCACCGGATGCCTCGCTCATGGATGTAAGGCGACATAGAGCAGGGGGACGAGAGAGCCAGCCGCGACGCCGAGCGCACCGGACAGTCGTCGGATGATCATGACTCTTCGAACGTGACTGCTAAGGTGAACCCGGCGAGCGCCCTGCATGACGCTTCGAAAGACTAGGACCCCCAGCGAGCCGCAGGCGCATCCCAGGAGAAGGGGCAGAGCGCCACTGGGCGAGAGGAGCACCACTCCAAACATCGAAATCCAAGTAACCGAACTCACTTTCCGAGTCGTTACGATAATGCCCAGGTCGAGTCCCCACACAGCCCCGAGGCCGAAAGGGCGCAGTCGCCCACTCAACTGTTTTGGTACTTGTCGCGGCCACTGGGGCGTGTGGTCGAAGAAGTCAGCCAATCCCAGCACAATAGAGCCCGCCGCAAAGAGGCTCCAACGCACGTCGCCCGGCATGAGGTCCGCGGCAACCGTTCCAGCCACCACCATCGCCGACGCCAGTATGGCTGCCGACAGCGCCTCGCCAGTTGCGAAGCCGAGGAGGAAACGGCGCGCAGCCCTATGATTACGGCGCCATGCAGGACCGGCAACTCCGGCCATCGACATCCCTCAAGGACTCCATGATTGGACCACGCTGGCGAGTACCCCGATAGCTGCCCATGCCCCGAACGCAACGATCACTCATGCGCCCTCCAAAGTACCACTGATGCGGGCCTGTTCTCGTCGGGCGAGAGGGGAAGTCCACCGCGTCGGGTGCAACAACATCTGGCCAATTAGCAGTCCCGTCCTTTGACACACGGGTTGCACTGGTAATCGGATAGGTGGTCTGGATAGTCCTCGCAACATGCGCATGTTTTGCCATAGTAGCTGCAGTACCAGACGTAGTTGTACTTTCCAGTCGTCGTAGGACCGTCAGCGAAGCAGTCTGAATTGAGGTTGTTCGGATATGCCAAGTCGCAGCAGAAGATGTTGCTAGCACTCGCGAGGGTTTCTTTGCCAAACAATGCGGCGCTCACACCCAGGCCCGCAGCGCCCATGCGAAGAAGGAACGTGCGTCGTTTCATCCCGCGTCCCGGGTCCTTGAGGGGCGCCGGGGCCTCTAGTGGCTCATGCCGCCGCAATTCGATCATCGGTCGTTCTCCGCTGCTCATCCGGCCTCCTTCGCCCGCGCTCCATTGCGCCCTGACGCGAGGGCCATCGCGTGGCTGTCGTTGGCCGCTTCGCGCTCGCCTCCGCTTTGGTTGAGTGGCAAAGCCTCCGCGCTTCCGAACGTGAAGGCCTTCTCGAGTCGCCCATTCCGAAACACCAGAGCACTTGGACTGGTCTGCACACCGAGCTGCGTTCTGGTCCACTCCCCGCGGCTGTCCACAATGTGTGGCGCGTCTCTCAGCGAATAGCGTTGAATGAAGTCCTCGCCTATCTCTTCCTGCGGGCATGAAACGACAATGAATAGACTGTCCAGCAGGCGCGATCCGCCGCTCCCGCGGGATGAAAGTTGACCGGCGATTTCGCGGCAAGTCGCACACGAAGTGCTGAACACGACCAAGGTAGCGTCCGCGAGCAAAGGCACTTGAGAAAGCTCGATCGGCCAATCGATGTCACTGGCGCCTATGCGCGCTTCGTCGAGGGGTCTGATGGCGGTCACCACGCCGCTCAGGGGCGCGAGAGGTGCGAGGCGGGACCACAGCTCGGCCATCATGGCGAAGAGAAGCACGACCCCAACAGATAGCAGACAGAGGGTCACCACCAGTGCGATTATCATTTAGGTGCATCTCCCAAACGGACTGACAGCCTACGGATCAACGCTCGGTTGGATAGCAGCGTGAGGGCCACGAGACCCGCCGCGGCCATCAATAGGATCGTTGGCAGATCCGTCGCGGCCGAGCCAGCGGTCGCAGGCGTCAGGAATCGGAACGTACCGAGCAAGGAGACCACCAGAAACGCGGAGCCGATCGCAATGTTGCTGAGTCCGAGAGGCTCTCGACCTTGCGCGCCGAAGCATCCGCAGGGCGCAGTGGTCGCGCGCAGCCGACCCAGGACTCCAAAGGCCACGAAAATAGCTCCACAGGCCGCAAGAAGCATGTAGCCAATGGGGACAGCCAGGACCGACGAGGCGAGAAGCGTTGCAGCCGCCAGGGCTTCGACCGCCGCGACAGCACGTATCCAGCCGGCACGCACCGGGTTGTTGAGCGCAAGTACATCGGCGAGAGCACGACCCAAGGCTGATGGCGAAGTGAACTTTCCGACCGAGGCGAAGATCAGCGTGTCGGCTGCGAGGATATCGGGCGCCGCGGTTATGGGGACAAACATTTCGCGCTCATGTGAGTCGGCTCTACAGTCCCTTGGCTCGGCTGCGCTGGTCCGACATCACTGACCAGTCTTGGCCGGCTGATGATCCGAGTCGTCCATGGATAGGCAACCCCTTGCGCCACCGTCGGCTAACCCTCGCATCCTCCGGGTGCTCTGGCCGAGCCATCAGTATCAGCTCGGTCCACGCCCCTGGAAACCACCTGACGCGGGTGAGCATAGCGGCAGCGGAAGAGGCTGTCAATAAGCAGATTTACGAACCCGACAGTGTCTGGCGAGCCGCGGTCAATATGGTCAGGCGCACGCGCCGCGATCGACGTGTTAGGTCCTAACGACTTGTTTAGGGATGTGTGTAGACATTGCCCATGCGCCACCAGCGTGCAGGACGATCAATACCGCTTTGGCTAATCCTCCATATGTAACCCTGTTGCGCGGCGACAGAAGGGGACTTAGCGAAAAGATGGGCCTCTCCGCACGCTGCGTCGGCTGAACGTCCGTGTCAGTTGTCAGGCTGACTCGGGCTTCCCACAAATGGCCTCTACCTGATGCGCTACGGTGTGGTGCGGCGCACTCTGCATCCAAAGCACATCTGGAGCAGTTTCCAAATGCACGCTCAGTGTGGCTCCGCGTCGTTCTCGAACTCCGCATCGATCATGTGATCGAGCAGCCCAACCTGATGACCGGCGAACGAATGCGCAGCACGCCACGAGCCAAGCGGCTGCAGGCGGTGGCCGTCGACCTCGAAAAGAACCGGACAATCCCAGCCAAGCTCAGAGCCGCTCGGCGTTGGTTGGATGTGCAGGGCCCAACATGGCCAATTTCTCCGAGCAAGGGCCGATGCCTTCGCGCCTGTCGAGGTCGATCAACGCGTAGGTCTCCTCGATCTTCCAGACGTGATCGCTCACGCGAGGCGCCATCGCGGGGGTGCGCGGATAGGGGGTCGCGAGGCTCATGTCGAGCCGCGCGAAGTTGTAGTACCTGAAGTGCAAGGGGACGGCGGCAGCGAGGTTTCCAGCTTGCGGGAGAACGCGTTGGTGAGCCGAGTGAAGCGTCGATCCTTATGTGCATTGTGAGGTTCTGACGCTCGACGTGTGACGTGCCCATCTCGGCCAAACTCCGGGGGTCCCGCTGATGCGCTTGGCATGCGAACCGAGGCACTTGGCAGGGCTGTACTTGTGGTCGGCCTGGGCGTCCGTGGTGATCGGACGTGGCCGGAAGTTCGGGACTGCAGGTCGTCCATGACGATCAGCGTCAAACGGCGCCTTCGCGCGCGTCACCCAAGTGCTGCGCCGAGGACGGAAGCTGGCTCGGCCGTCCACACGGAGCCACTCAGCACCCACAACATGTTCAGTGGATTGGGTCCGGGCGCGCCGCCGATGAGGATCACCCGTCCGATATGCGTGTCGCTCAGCAGCAAAGCGCCGCCGAAATCCGTGTCCACACCCGGTGAACTGGAACTCACCTCGCGCCAGACAGCTCCATTGAGTGTCCAGGTGCAGGCCATCGAGCCGACCGGGTGCATGTACAAGAGGACAGCTCCGGTCTGGGGGTCCGGCGCCATATTGGCCGATGTGGGGTCGAGGCCGAGCTTGAAGGTCGAGGACACGAGCCGCCATATCGATCCATTCCATGCCCACGTCTGGGTCGCGCCGCCCGCTGTTGGGAGGGCGGTGAGAACCGCGATAACGCGGTGGCGGAGCGGATCGGCAGAGATCACCGGTCCAACTGCCCCCAGAGGAAGGTTGCTGGCGGGATGGCGAAGCACCCAAACGGAGCCCGTCCACGCCCACGTCTGCGTGCCTGTGACCTGGGAATTCTGAGTGACCAGGAACAGTTGATCCGCAAGCGGCGCGAGTCCCATTACAACGGTTGGCGGCGCTGGGAGGTCGGCCAGGCGCCTCCAGCCGTTGCCATCCCAGCTCCAGGTCTGCTGAGCCTCTTCGCTTGGCAAGGGGCTGCCAACCATGATGAGGTGCCCAGTGCGCGGGTCTTGGGCGATTGCGCCGGGTGTGGGGTTCGGGACGAGATGGTCCTGGTGCCATCCCAGCGAATCCAACGTCCATGAGTCGTTGAGGGTCCGGCTGGCGCCGGCGCCGCCGTTCGCGGGGAAGGTCTGGCCGCCGAGCATGACGATATCGTTGGCAACACCATCGTAGCCCATGGCTCCTCCCTCACGCGGTGTCGGCAGCTCTGGCCCCAGGGTTGGTACGGGCTCCGAGGTCGCGGTCGCGGATGAGGTCGAACCCAGGCCGCACGCCTCGCCTTGCAAGAGCGGACTCCCCGGCGTCGGCGTCGGCGTCGGCGCCGGTGGCGTCGGGGTGTGGTGGAGGAGCGTCAGAAGACCGAAGGCCACCAGTGGCGCCAAGACGACGATGAGGAAGAACGTCCAGGTGGTGCGTTTCGACGTCCACGTCATGGGCCAATGATCCGCGTGGCGACCTTCGTTCGGGTGGAGGGCTGCACCAGACTCAGGCGGTTCACCGTGTCACGGGGAGCCACCAAGGGGCGTTGCACCAGTTTGACATCCGTGAATGCTCGAAACAGACTCGGAGGCACCCCTCGAGCTTGCCGGTACCTTCGTAGGCGAGGTCGGCACCGCGCTCGTACGCGGCAGCCAATCAACTGACGCAACTCCTGAGCTCCCGCTCGATTGGGCGACCATCATGGCCAAGTCGCGGTACCCTCCTCCATCATCTCGGCGAGCATCCCACCACCCGGTTGGCCACGCTCCCCGCCATCCCCCACGTCATCGAGGTGGTCGCTCCCACACTGGCGTCAGCAAGCGTCTTGGGAGCGTGCGATCTATGTGCGGACGCGCTCTACCGGGCTTCGGGTGGCGTCCCCGACACCCACGTCCGCCGCGATTGCCCGCGGGTCCCGGCGCTTCGACGGACCCAGCATCTTCACCAACTGTGTGTCGTTCATAGCTCCTCCATTCTGAGCTAGTCGTGCGACGGCTCAGCGGGCGCCGCGGAGCGCAGCTCGCAGGCGGCGCAGGCGGTAGATCCGCCCGCGCCTGCGCAAACCCAGCCGAGGGCCGAGGGACGCACACCGGACACCCGCTGGGCGAGCGTAGCGCCGGCGCTGTGGACGCGCCACGCGTGCCAGCCGAGTCACCTCGGGGTCGCAGTGTCAAGTACCTGCCCGACTTCTGCGAGGAAGTCACACCTGAATAGTGGGGTCAAAACTGTAAGCGCTATGTATGCGTTTGACGGCCACAATCTCTTGCTACGAGCAGCTGGATCCGGCCCACCGACAGGTGCCCAACGCGCACGGCACAACCGCTCGCCGCGAACTCAAATTGCGCGCCTGTCGGGGAGACAGGACGCGAACCTGCGACCCCTGGTCCCCGCGGTTAGCTAGACGCGGCCCTCGCGCTCGTGAGGCGGGACGCACGGGCGAGTGGCACGAAGCCAACCCGCATGCCCAGGACGCGGCTGATTCGGTTGAGTGAGGCCAGCGTCAAATTGGCATTGCCCCGTTCCAGCCGGCTGATATCACTCTGGTTCACTCCGGCGCGTTCAGCCAGTTGGGACTGGGTCAGCTTGCCAGCTTTTCGCAGTGATAACGCCTGACTAGCGAGGTCGTACTGGGCAGCGAGCAGAGCTTGGAGAACCTTGCCCTGTGGAGAGAGCTTGGCCTCGAAGTCCTCAAGGTAGTCGTCGAAGCTCTCGCCTAGGGCCATTTCAGTCTCGGGTTCCACGGTTACGGCGTTCATATCGGCATTATGCCTGGTGCGCATATTGGTGTCAAGTGGCGTGGCGCTTCGAAACTGACCCACTACCGGCGCTTCTGCTCAGCCAGGCGCGCCCGAAGACCAGCGTGCGCCTTGGTCACCATGCGGCGCGCTGCCGTGATCTCGCGCTGCTGCCGCCCCTTGTGAGGGTCGCGAGCCTTGTCAAACCCTGAACAGAGCAGGATCACCCGCTCGCCGTAGGTCGTGAAGAAAATCCGCAAGATGATAGCCGCCGGTACCTTCGGAGCTTTCTTTTCGCTCGTATCGGACCCTGCTGCCGCGTCGCTGGGAAGGGCAAACATGTTGGCGATGGTCGGAGCTGGATGTCGAATCCGAAACTCATACAGGCCGTCGCCCAGGTTCTTCCCCCATTCCGATTCACACACGTTGGTGCCGTGGACGGCGAGCACCCGTTTCAAGGCTTCAGTGACGGCCACTGCCTTTGCCTCGTCTTCATCGAGCAAGGCATCCAGCCACTGGCGCATCGGGACTGCACCCGTCTCCAAGTCCTTGTAGAAGCGGAGCTTCCACGCGGCCTGTCCCTTCGCGACCATGTCCTCACCCTAGCAAAGGTCTTTGAGCCTTGCTAAGTCGCTGCCTGGATCGGGTGGCTCGTACCTCGTCTACCGCTTTCCTTCTTCAGCGATTTCAGGTGGCGGTCACCTCCGTGTTCCTGATCCGGCTGATCGACTTCATCGTCTTCGTCTTCACCGCCATGGTCAACTTCGTGCTCATCTTCCTGTTCATCGTTGCGCTGGCACCTGAGTTGATCCGAACATTGGTGGCCCGGCTCGCCAGCCGCCGGTATGCCGACCATAGCTCTCGCTGAAAGCCAGTCCACGGCATCGGCGAGTGGACCGAGGGTACTCCGGAGATCCAGCCATAGAACAGGTCCAATAGCGACCAACTCCCGGGGCACCCCAAGTTGGAGCGGCAGCCAATATCTCTTCGAAGAGCTCCCCAACCCGAAACCGCTACCGTCTTCCGATTCGATCACGGCCACGGCATCGCCCGAGTTGTGCTCCCCGTCGACCAGCAACCCCAGGATCCGCCGCCTCACCGGATCACCGAGCACGTCGAAGGCGTGCATCTTGCCCGCAGGTCGCGGCATCACTCGTCGCCTGTGTAGAAGACCGTAGTGCGGGACGCTGCTGCCGTAGCAGCAGCGGGATCCGACCCCGCCCTGATCGACGCGCGCGCCCAGTCGACGCTGCTCCGATCGACGAAAGCCCTGGCCCCGGCGGACGCCGGCCACGCCAACGATTCGGCGCGGTCGACCGTCGCAACCGGTCGCCACGTGGGCGCCAAGACCGATCATCGCCTGGTCCCACCCGAACCCATCGCGCCCGGCGACGAACTGGTCCCACAGGTCGCCGTCGGCAGGGATCGTGCCCCCGAGTTCGAGGCGTGCCTTGCCACCGCCCCAATCAATCTCGATTCAGACGGAGACTGGATTGGCGCGAGGTGTGATATCATCGAACAAGTGTTCGCGACCGAGACCGGCGCATCGGAGTGACTGGCTGTGAGTGATCTTGACTTCGATCTTGGCAATCTGTCAGGGGGTGAATCCGCTGGTAGCACCGCCTTCACCGCAACTCTCAGCTCATCATCGCTGCACGGTGAGGTTCTTTCTCAATATCACCTAACGACTGCGACGACACCTCACGTTATGGTGGTCATGCTAGAGAATGCTGGATACTCGCGTACCCTCGGCTTCTCGGCCACTAACACCTGTGCGTCGAGCGTCACTGCGGGTGCCAACACTGGCGCTGTGGCCACACAACTCGCTCCATACCTCTGTTCTCTCGCTGCGAACAACATGTATGTTCACGACACCACCACGAACGGGTTTGTCGGGTTCAATCACCCATCGCTGCCCAACTACCTCGCACTGACAACTAGCAGTCAGGACACCTGCGATGGCGTCACAACTACAGCGTGTGGTGCTTCTTACACGACCACTCGCACAAACTCTCCGTCAGCGGCTTGCATAGTTTCGATGGGCGGTACGGTGGACGCCTGCGTTCCTAACGCCTATCCGACAACTGGTCTATCGAATACCTCGATCGGCGGCCAGCTTCTCGCTCATAGCGTTCCGTGGACTGCGTACATCGAGAGCATTCCCAGTGCCTGTGCTAAGAATGTTGCCACCAATCCGTACGTTCGTCGCCACAATCCGTTCGTCTACACGGATGACACCCTCAACAACGGCTGCGCCACCCACGACATCGCCTATCCCGGTGCGGCTGCGTTCAAGACTGCGCTCACAAGTTCAGGCGCTCCTGACTTCGTGTTCGTGGCTCCCAACCTCTGCGACGATATGCACGGTAGCAATTCTGCTCCCTGCACCGACGCTCAGGGTCGGATGCCGCTGTCACACAGGGTGACACGTGGCTGAAGAACAACATCGACCCGATCTTCACGTCAAGCTGGTTCACCGGTAGCGCACCCGCGACCGTGATTATCACGATGGACGAGGGCGATTCACAGTCCTCCTACCAGTCCATAAAGGGTGGATCGGTTCCGGTAGTCATCGTCAGCAACAACGCTTCGGGCAAAGGCGGTCAGACACTTACTGGTGACGAGACTAACATTCTTGCGAGCATCGATTCAGCGTATGGGTACACGAATCTCGGGAGCACCGCAAACCTCAATACATGGTTCGGTAGCTGATCAAACTAGTAGCCGCTGGGGAGCGTCACTCGGGGTGGCGCTCTCTCTAGTTTCAGGGGTACCCCCGGTCGGGTAGTCGTACGGATCGATGGCACTCGAGCTCACAGACGAGACGATCAACTCGGCGGTGCTGCGCCGCGTGGAGTACGGTACGGCAGGTCTGAGACTGGAGGAGAGGTCGACAACGCCATCGTCGCGCTCCGTCCCGCCGGGGATCCCGCTTGCGACGCCCCCCGACGTCGTTGCATCACGAACCGGACTGCGCTGTACATCGTTTCGGATTCAGCCTTTTTGAGTCATCAAGGCTCCGCTGGAATCAACCACTGCGTCGCGTTCTTCAAATGGTGAGCTCGAACTCTATGGCGGGAAGACCTCGGTCCCGAGGCTGTCGGAGGCTTCGTTACATCGCGGCGTTCTGAATGCTCACGAGTCGAAAGGATTGCCTCATACCCGCAGATCGAGAGCAAACGTCTGTTTCGGGCCTACTCGGCCTCCACGCTCGCGGAAGGCGAAGGTCACGGCCGGCGGCTTAGCGAGACGCATACCCCGCTCCTTGATGCGATATCGCCGTTCAGCCCTTCCCTCGGAACGACCTGTTTCTCACGTCCTCTCAGAGTTCGATCACCACTCCAGATGAGCCCGCGGATGGGAAGACGGCGTGAAACCCCGCCGCTCGCATGAGCAGCGGGTCTGCCCACATCTCGTTTCGCTCACTGACGTAGTTGAAACACAACGTCGGCTCACTGCTCCCCTTGACCACGACCCTGGACACTGCCTCGGGGTCGGGGTGACCGAAGATGTTTCCGTTCGTGGAGTAGGGGTAGCGGGGGCAATCGAGCACGGCAAGGAGATCGTTGCTGGTGTTGTGCCTGCTGCCGTGATGGGAGACCTTGAAGGCGTCGATACGAAGGTTGTGGGTCATGCGACTCGCGACGAGTCGATTCACGCTCGCTTCCACCACCTCGGGAAAAGCGTCCGCGCCCAAGAGCACGCTCCTGCCCTCGTATTCGGCGAGCACCACGATGCTGCTGCCGTTGGCGACCGCGCGGTCGCCAACGAACGGCAGCGCGGCGAGGGTGTGCACGTCCGGCGCATAACTCCCGAGAATATCGAGGTTAACGCCCTTGCGTGCAGCCAGCTGCGCGAGCCGCTGAGCCTCCGCCTACCCCTGCGGTTGCGTCGGATCCAGTCCGGCCGCCGTGAGGACACGATGCCATTCTTTTCGTAGATTCGCCAGTTGTGCCTGCCCGGGTGACAGCACCGTGAGGGTGAGCCCTCCCGCCAGGGTATGCATCCGGAGCCGCCCGTCCTCGGACGCCCTCACTGGGCCACCCTCGCGCAGGACTCCTCCTCCTCTCGTTGATTGGCTGGATAGATCCGAACTTCCTCTCTTTGTGCGCCTCGAACGCGACGTCACAACCGCCTTGCCCCAGTGGAGCCGCGCCCGGCTCCGGCGACATCTTCCTGCTCGGCTTCGCAGGTCTCGTCGTCGGCGCGGTTGGTGCCCTGATCCTGCTGCTCAGCGTCAGCATCTCAGGGGGCCCCTTTACCCTCGCTGTTGCCCAAGCGGTGCTCAAGCTTCCCGCGGGAGCCACGATCTCTCTGGTTGGTCTTTTCGTGCTGCAGCACGGAATCCTCGGGATCCTCACGCCCCAGTCGGGGACTGCTTTGGTGGCGTGGGCGATCATCTTCGGGGTGGGGCAGCAGGCGCTCACGCAGACGATCGATAAACGCGCCAACGCCATCATGGCGGGCGGCCCCTCAGCGGGCACACCACCGGCTGCGGCGGCCACTCTCCCCTGAAGACATGCGCCAACCCGGGTCGAAATCGACGACCCGACGACGGTCGTGCCCCAGTTCGACGCGATCTTGGGCGGGTCGCCGCCGTACGAAGGTAAGCGAGCATCGGCGGCACCACCGATGCTTAGGCGAGGTAACCCGGCGAGTGCTGGGGTTTGCGCGCCCGGCGTACCCATCCTGCCCATGATGCCCGGATGCGAATCGTTCTCGCTGCCTTGCAGGCGTCTGGGGCCGTCGAGGATGTCGTTGCAGTCCAGGAACTGTGGGACCGATTCGCTGCGCATCAGCTGAGAGCAAGATCGCCGTCCTATCACCTCTGCTATCCGGATGATCTGCTCGACTTCGTGGCCACTGAGGTGGTTCAAGCATGCCGAGCGATCGGCATCACCGACTCCATGACGACCCGAGCACGCACCGGTACCGTTACGGAGATCTTGCTCGATGCCTGGGCGCGGTTCCTCGCCGACAGCAGCTCCTTTGGAGCATGGGAGGAGGCGAGCCTGGCAGCGGTGTTCACGACAGCCTGAGCACCTGAACGACCCGGGTGAACCGGAGCGTCGCTGACCGCCTCAGCTGGGATGCAGTTCGGAGGGTCGTCCAGAAAGCCCGGAAAGCCGTCCCAAGTTCACATCCCCCAGACCGTCCGGAGTGTTCTAGCCTCCGATGCGCGATGAAGGACCCGCCCCCGCCCACCTTTGAGCCTCATGAGCCAGGCGCGTACGTCCTCCAGCAGGGACTCCGACGACTGTACGTCCCCGCGGTGGTGATCGCGCTCGCATTCCTCGGAGTCGGCTACGCACTCGGGCGAGGTGGGACGGCTGGTCTCGTCATCGATGGGTGCGTCGCGATCGCCCTTCTTTGCCTACCCGTTCTCGACAGAACGCGGCTCAACCCAGACAACTGGCTGAGCGGCTACTTCGGTGAAAGGATGGTCGCAGCGCTCCTTGACATGCTCCCCGACTCCTTCCACACCCTGCACGACGTCACCGTTGCGTCGCACGGCAAGAAGTCCAACATCGACCACATGGTGGTAGGACCTACCGGCATCTGGGTCATCGAGACCAAGAACTGGCGGGGCCGATTTGAACAACGAGGCGGGGACCTCTTCTGCAATGGCATCAAGCGGACGAACTCCGTGGATCAAGCAGTGGCGAGGGCCACGACGGTTCGCCGCGGTCTCGACATGGCTGGATGCGGCGTCGGCTGGATCAACGTCCTGGTCGTCTCCACCAAAGCGCGCGTCCCAAATGGTCGAATCGACTTCCCGAGAGCCACAGTCACCGGGGCGTCGGACTTGTTGCCGTTGATCCGACCCGGCAAACATATATTGACCGCAGGCGCGATCGGGGCCATCGTATCCGTGCTCGAGCGTAGCAAGCACAAGGGATCTCTCCCTTAAGGGTCAACTCGGTGTCGAAACCCGTCGAGCAGACGAGCGTACCCCCGCGGCCTCGAAACCTCGAGCCGCCCGACGACCTGACCACTACTGGCCGATTGCGACGACCGGGACCATTTCGCGTGACCCACTCCCCGCCGATAACGAGGCGTATGCGCCCATCAAGCGCCTGCGTCATCAACCAACGACGGCGGCATCAGTCCAAGAATCGGACTCCGCCTCAGTGGTCATTCGCAACGGGATGTGCTCGGCATCGCGCCGCCACCGACTGCCGCGTCCTGGGTCCGTAGCGCTGGAAGAGTGCGCGATCAGTGCGGGATGGTGGTGACCGCACCGTGGTTTCGTGATGGTGTGCGATCGCCCGCTGGAGATCCATACAGCGAAGCGCCGGGTGGGGGGTAGAGACCACTTCCACCTCCACTGTGTCGGAGCACCCGCGATGCGCTGGTGATACGGCACTGCGTTGTGGGCGGTTGATGGGGTCGTCTTGCCGGGGCCGATCGTGCCGCTCAGTCGACCATCCCGCGAGAGCGCCTCGACGGTCGGATCGGACGGTTCGCCTACAGCTCAAGATCCTCGAGCGTCTTGCTCTGATCGATACCGCACCAAGGCCGGCCCGCAGGGCCGAACAGTGCCCAGCCGTTCGGGTCCTGAGGGACCACGTACTTGACGCCTGGCCGGTTCCCAAAACGCTTCGGCTGTGTCCGGGTTCGATAACTCAGAAGCGTTCCGCTTTTCGTCTGCACAAACCAGAACGCCCCGACATCCTCAACTTCCTCCACTTGAGCCACGCCTGACAAATGACACACTAGCGTCCCCATGTAAGGCACCTCCTTATCGGGCTGGATGCCTGGTGACCATAGTGCCTCCCTGACCATCGTGGGGCTGCCCCGGATTGACGGACACGTTTGCTAGTGGATCGTCTCAGTAATGGGCATACAACTGCGCAGCTTCGCAAGGATGCTGTCGACTGACGCAGTCCAGACAAAGGGTTTCGGATCCCGGTTGCGCTGCTCGAGGTATTCGATGATGGCCTTGATGAGGTGATCAAGGCTCGGGAAGGTGCCGCGGCGCAGACGCCGCTTGGTGAGGTCGGCGAAGACACTCTCCACGAGGTTCAACCACGACGAGCTGGTGGGCACGAAATGCAGCTGGAAACGTGGATGGGCGTCCAGCCAGGCGCGCACGCTGGCCTCGGAGTGGGTCGAGGAGTTGTCGAGCACCACGTGCAGGTCGAGGGATTCTGGAAACTCTCGGTCGAGCTTGCGCAGGAAGCGCAGGAACTCTTGGTGGCGGTGCCGTGCGCTGCATTGGCCGACCACTTCACCGTCGAGGACGTTGAGCGCCGCGAAGAGATCGATGGTCCCGTGGCGCTTGTAGTCGTGAGTCATGGTGCCGGCCTTGCCACGCTTGATCGGCAAGCCGGGCTGGGTGCGATCCAGAGCCTGGATCATGGTCTTCTCGTCGATGCAGAGCACGGCGGCGTTGTCGGGCGGGTTCAGGTACAGGCCCACCACGTCGGTGAGTTTCTCGAGAAACTGCGGATCCTTGGACACCTTGAAGGTGCTCACCCGGTGCGGATAGAGACGATGTTCGTGCCACACGCGCTGCACGCTGGCCGGGCTCACCCCAACCTGCGCGGCCATGCTCCGGCAACTCCAGTGGGTCGCACCCCTGGGCACGGTGTTGATGGTCAACTGCACGATCTTCGCGACCATCGCCGCGCTGATGCTGCGCGGCCGTCCGCGGCCGGGACGCACCTTGCCGAGTGCGTCGAGGCCCTCAGCGCCAAAACGTCGGCGCCACTCGATGACCGAGGTGCGGGTCACGCCCAACTGGTTGGCGATCGCGTTGTTGGACCACCCGTCTGCGGCGTGCAACACGATGCGCGCTCGCGTGTTCACGATGGTCGGTGTGTTGTGCGCTCGGGTCCAGGCTTCGAGGCTGCGGCGTTGCTCAGGAGAAACCGGTAAGGGTGCTGCTGGAGACCACATGTGAGCAGCATTGCACAGCCCGCTGCCATTGTCTACCTATTAGTGAGACGTTCCACTAGGCCGAGCGCATAGCAGCCCAGGGAGTACTTCGATGCGCGGACGAGCGGGGCGGTCTCCTCCCTGTCCGCCGAACCGGCGTGTCCCGTGCCCGACCCGGCTTCACGCAATCCGATCACCGCCTCAGTCGATTTGCTGACAAATCGATTGAGAGAACGGTCTCAATTCAACTTACAGGCTACTTAGGGCGCCATCGAGGCTGATCCGATCCAGATCGAAACTGGCTGTGACAGCGGGAGACGGGGGTCTCCCGCGCGAGTGCCACCGCGGACGGGAGCATCGACTTCTCGTACCGGTTCGGCGCGGCTGCATAGACTCTGGATTGGTTCGAATCCTCCGAGGCTGGCCTCGCCTTACACATTGCAAACCTTTCGGCCGTCGTAGAGACTCCACCCCTTCGGCTCAGCCAGTAGGCGGCTGGGACGCCCTGTCCGGTCACTGACCGAGAAAGCGGTTCGAGTCCGTGTTGGCACCCACCACAGGACTCGAACCTGTGACCAAGGGATTAAGAGCACTACCCTCAAGCGGTCGCAAGTGCCCAGCGGTGACCACTCGCGCCCACGCCATATTCGCCGCGAGAGCCAAGAAGACAGTGATGTCCCGTAGTGTGGTGTAAATCCGGGGTGACCTCAGGGCTGCCGACGAGGTAGACAAAGAAGGCCACCGCGGATTTACACCACACTACGGGACATCACTGCCGCTGAAGGGGACGGTGTCCTATGGGAGTGAATAGGCGGCACCAGGATGGAACTCGGACGGGCATCGAGCGGATTCAGCGGGACGATGAGCCGAGATGCCACTACGGCTGAACACTAGTGCCAACTTGGCCGACAAGGAAGCCTTCGATGCCGCTATGCGACGAGCAGTTGGCAGTGGACGTCTTGAGTTAGCCAATCTGCCGAACCCTGACCAAGAGAATTATCTGTCCATGTTGCTTCGCATGGGTCAGACTGGCGCTTCGGAGCTGGCTGGGTACCAGCTCGGTCAAGAGAAGCTTGGTAAGGCGACGCCGGAGGCAGAGGTTGACCTTGGCATCGTCGATGACATGCGTATGAATGCCTGTGTCGTCGGTCGCGGTGTCGACAGCTGCTGGATCGGCATTACAACCGGTCTCTCACTTACGCTTTCGACAATCTACAACAACATCTTTCGACACAGGGATCTGTTCCGCAGCATCGGCGACGCAAGTGTTGAGCGTCATGATGGGCCGATCCTTATCGATGAGCGCGGCGGCTATTCATCGGCGAGCCACGATAGCGAGGAGATCAATTGGGAGCCCTCATTCGAAGGCGATGCTTCTTCCGCGCCTCCAGATAGGCCGACCGTGCGCATTCGGTCTATGGGCCAACCCATTGACCCGGTGAGGCGGGCCGCGTACTACGTTTGCCTAGCCGTGGCATGGGACGCTATCGTCTGTCACGAGATCGGCCATATTGTGAAAGGTCACCTGAGCTTGTTTGAGGAAGATGCTCAGGTGCAACCCTTGTTTGAGGCACCGGCACTGAACCGTGCCGCAGCGCTACCCACACCCGTGGTCCAGGCGCTTGAGATAGACGCCGACTGCCACGCAGCCTCTGTTGTATGGACGCGCTGGGGTCACTCAGGCGATCTCCTGTCATACCAAGCTTCAGAAAGCGCCATCAAAGATCCAAGCCTGCAACTCAGGCTGTGGTTCATCGCTACTAACGCGCTCTATTGGGCGTTCGCCGGGACCTCGCAGACAAGGATCTCAAGGTACGACGGTATGACTCATCCACACCCGGATGTGAGGCTTACTGTCAACGGCCTGTTTCTCAACAATTTTTGGCGGCGGCTGTTGAGTAGCGATAAGCAGCGGATAGTCGATGAAACGTGGCCGATGATCGTCGAGGATATTGTGAGTTTGCGTGACGTGCTCCACGTGTTGCGGGACCAGAATGAAGACGTTGAGAGACGCCGATTTCTTGACCCAACTTACCGAGGTGAGATCCAGGAGCGGTTGACGCGTCTCTCCGAAGGGCAAGCAGAACTGGAGCGTATGCACCGGGGTGCTGGAGGTTATCCCTGGTGGGCGTGATTCGAAAAGGCGCTGGGGTTGCTCCTAAGACTGCCGAGGGAGCGATTCGGGCGGCACAGCGGCCTCGTTGCGAGCGCCTCGCTAAAGCCGGCCTGATCGAAATCACGGAGGTGGCGAAGTGAGAACCCTTCCGCCTGCCACGCGGCACCTTTACGACGCTCGTGACCGCTGGAAGAAGAGCACCTCGCCCCAGGCGAGCATCCGGGAATGTCCCTTGAGCATGTCAGCAGCGAGGCTCGCGTCACGGCGGCCTCGGTAGCAGTCCCTCGATCTCCTTCTGAGCCTCGGGTCGCAGTCGCCCAAATAGGTCGGAGTCGAAAGTCCCGGAGCGCTGCCATGAGCATACTCAGCGACGAGTGACGCCGCTGGCGATTGTGGAAGATCTCGAGGTAGTCGAAGATGGCGCTGGCCAGTTCGATGCGCGTAGACCAAGGCTTGCGGTTGAGCAACTCGACCTGCATGCGGCTCCAAAAGGATTCGATGACTGCGTTGTCGAAACAATCGCCCACCGAGCCCATCGACGGCAGCAATCCGGAGTCGATCGCGCGCCGTGTGAAGGCCCAGGACGTGAATTGCGTGCCCTGGTCGCTGTGAATGACCGTGGCGCCTCGGGGTCGACGCTGCTCGATCGCCATCCCCAGAGCGTTGGTCACCAGCGCCGTACCGGGCGTCGAGTCGATCGACCACCGACCACCCGGCGCGACCAAGCGTCGAGCACCACCGCGCAATACACCTTGCCCTCTCGGGTCGGGTGCTCGGTGATATCGGTGACCCACAATTCGTCGCGGTGGTCACGGTGGAACTGGCGCTCGACGCGGTCGGTCGCCGTGGCAATGCCGGGGACATGCCGGAAGCGTGGCCGGCCGGAAATCCCTTGCAGCCCAGCACGACGCATGAGCATCGCCACAGCCTCATGATCGATGGCAATGCCGCGTCCCAGCGTCAGGTCGGCGTGGATGCGTCGACCGCCGTAGGTGCCCCGTGACGCGACGTGCAACTGGCAAATGACGTCAGTGATCCAGGCATGGCGGATGGAGCGCGGCGACGGTGCCCGAGAGCGGCGCGCGTAGTACCCGGATTCGGAGACGGCGAGGACGCGACAGGCGAGTTGGACGGGCAATCTCCGTCGAGCCATCACCTCGACTGCCGCGAACCTGCTTTTGGGCTTGTGGTCCCCTTCAGCAACTCAGCCGCGGCGCGGTGGATGGCCAGCTCAGTCTCCAACTCTCGAATCCGGCGACGCGCCGCCACCAGCTCTACGCGCTCGGCTGAAGTGAGGCCGGGCTCAATGCCCCGATCAGCGCGATCCTGGTGCCGCCAGTCGTACACGGTTTGATCGCTGATACCAAGATCGCGGGCCACATCGGCGACCCGTCGGCCTGACGCAATCAGCTCGAGGACACGCTGCCGAAACTCCGCCGGATACCTCTTCGTCCCATGCTGTCCTCCTCGTGGAACAGCACCATGGCAGTCCAATAATCCGACTCCACGAAACCCGGGGCACACTAGGGGCAGACGAGAAATTCGTACGGAGTGACGTGCGCTCGGGACTGACCCTCGGAAGGGCGGATCTCGACGAGGCGCTCGCACGCCTGGCACGCATAGCCCCCCAAGCCGCGCCTGAGCCAGTGCCGGTGAAACCGGGGCGAGCCAACGCCCGGAGAAGTCAGCAGTCGGCGGACTCAACCCCAGGCATCGGCTAAAGCCCTTCCCGGTCTCCGAGGGCCGGGGGGCGCGAGGTCCTGTCGACCTTGGGCGGTCTGTTCCCGGCATTCAACTCGAAGTGCGCCAGGGGCCGTAGACAGAGGCAACCGTTAGAGTTTCAACTCGTATAGCAACCTCTGAGGTTGCGGATGTGCTGAACCCAGTCGTGCCTGCACCAGGGGCATAGGATGAGCCGCATGGGCTACGGGTCCCGCGCGGGTGTGGCTGCTTTGTCGCTCCTAACCGTCGCCTCCCTTCTGGCCGCAGGCCTGCTAGGAGCATCCAGCCTTCCGCAAGCGCATACGTTTCAAGCCTACCTGTCCGCCAGGGTTGGTGGATTCGTCGCCGACGGCGACGCCACGATTCTGGTGCCTCCTCTGGGGACTTCCCGAGACGCCACGATTGAGGTGGCCGACGCGTCTGCAGGAGTCCCCGTGCCGCCGCCGCCGACCATCCCGTTTTCTATGTCAGCTGGGAATCCCTACCTGTTCTCCGTAACCGGCACGTCGATCCTCAAGCCGCTGACATTGACTCTTCCCATTTCGGAACCCACAAGCTCGCAGCCTGCCTCTCAGGTTTTCGCGGCCTACTACGATGACTCGCGGGGGAGTTGGGTACCCGTCAACTCCCAGCTCGACCGCGGACTCTCCGTGCTCCGGGTGAGAACCATGCATACCTCCTGGTGGAAGGTATGGACGTGGAACTTTGGTGCACTTCGTGCGAAAGCCAAGACGGCGTTTAGGCTTTTGTCCCAAGCCATTGGCCTCAGAGCATATCCGGTCCATTGCGCGCCCATGGATGCGCGCGCGACGGTCACCGCCCCATCAATCGTCTTCGCCTGTTTTGAAGGTTCGGCTTCGAAGCCTGGCACGCTCCGGATCGTCGACAACCGGGGCTATGCCCTACTGATCTCGGCTCCCGACGCTCTCCACCGTGGCCAGACTCACGGAGAATCGCTCGCGGACGCAGCCCGACAGTGGATTCTCCGTCAGGTCGCACCGACCGTTTCCTATCTTCCCGCCGGTGAGGAGATGGACTTCGTCATCCCAGCGTCCGCAGGAAACTGGACGTTCCCCATCCGACCCTCAGTCGTCACCTTCGGGATCGATGTATTAGTGACGGTCGCGCGACTCGTCGTTCCCGGCTTCGAACAGGCGAAGGAGATGCTCGACACGCTCGGCTGCCTTCAAACTGGCACTGAAGCGCTGCGCGCGACACATAGAACGACCGAGCTCGAGCCGTCACTGAGCACTCCGTTGCTCAACGTGGTATTTGACTGTCTCGGCCAGACGCCTCTGGCAAACCCGCTGAGTGCGGCCATTAGTCAGGTCCGCACCGTTGCACTGCAGGTGATCAGCCTGGTCGAGATCGTCAAGGACACCCGACAGAACAACGACCTCAACCTCGTGAGGTCTCCCGCGTCTGGCTAACACCACGCGGCCCTGCGACCCCCCTGTTGAGCGGCCAGGTTGCGTGATTGATATGCGAACGGTGAACCCGCAAGTTTCGGACTAAATGACCGCAAAGGGCCAAGTGCCCACCCCCGGTTGGCCATGCACATCAACACCCACGGTCACTTGGCGACCAGACGTCATAGCGCTGCCGTCCAAGAGTTGCGCCGGCACAACCACAACGATCGAGGAATCGCTCCAGGAAACCACGGGTACATGAATGCCGTCGAAAGTCACTCCGCTATCGGTCTGCTGATTGTCGAATCGGCTTCCCGTGACTGTCACTGGATCGCCCACGGCCGCCGACCCAGGGTTCACACCAGTCACGTTGGCCGGGATGGATATGGGCAACGGGAGCAATTGCCCGGCCGGCTGACCATTGACTAACAGCCCAATTTGCAGCGTTATGCCCGCTACGACAACGGTGCCGTCCGGAAGTCGTCTTGGAAGCGCGAAGACGATCTTCGTGTCGGACCAGGCGGAGACGTTCACGGGGTTGTCGTTGAGCGTGAGAACGCTCGTACCTTGGAGAGCGCCGAAGCCCGAGCCAGCGACGGTGATCACCTGACCCGCTGCAGCCCGGGGCGGAGACACACTCGTCGGGGCCGGCTGAGTAGCAGTCACCAATTTCTTCCCGAGATAGCCACCGTGGGCGAGACCCATCAGGACCATGAGTGATGCATCAATGTCCGGCAGCCCCACGTTGCTGCCCTGAACGCTCGACCCTGCTGCCACCGCCGATACCTGTTTGACAACTATGGCCAGGTAGATGCCAATCGCGAGCAGTGTCCACATGACCAGTTGGACCTTGCTCAGATCCGACTGTCCGGTGTCGTCCGACAACAACCCTCCCTGGTTGCCCGCCGGCTTCACCACACGTCCGTTGGCGACGTACTGGGTTGTGATCCCCTTGGCGACGACCATCGTCGTCGTACTGAAGCCCATGACGATGAGGATATTGGGCGGCACATCAGGGAGAGCGTCCCAGAAGCCGTTTCGTGCACGAGCGAAATAGATCGCGCTGTAGGAGAACAAGACGACGGCGGTCCAGATGGTCCATTGGAACTTCGACGTGCTCGGCCGGCCATCTGCGCCGTCGATGACCGTCCAAGGTTTGCCGCCTGTCACCACAAATGTGACTACGACAGCAACCACCAGGACGCCAACACCGAAGAGGTACGCCAAGCCCGGCATTGCCATTCCTCCCTATAGAGGCGACGGTGAGCAGTACCCTCGATCTTGATGACGGCGCCGCCGCGTCGGCATCATGCGCCAAGGCGCGGCGGTTTGCAATCTGTTCGCCCGAGTTTCATCGGCAGGGCGTTGGCTGACCCCTGGACGACTATCTGAACCGCCCCAGGAATCCTGGAGACTCTTTCACGCTAGAAGGAGCAAGCAATGGCCAAGCAGGGCAGGTATCCCCAGGAGCTGAGGGAGCGGGCGGTGCGGATGGTCCAGGAACACCGCGGTGAGTACACGTCGGGGTGGCAGGCGACGCAGTCGATCGCCGGCAAGTTCGGGATGCATCCGGTCACGCTCCATGAGTGGGTGAAGCGGGCGGAGGTCGATGCGGGACAGCGCGCCGGCTTGACCACGAGTGAGCGCGAACGGCTGAAGCAGCTGGAGCGCGAGAATCGCGAGCTGCGCCGGGCCAACGAGATCCTTAAGAGCGCCTCAGTTTTCTTCGCGACCGAGCTCGACGGTCGACGGCCGAGATGACCACGTACATCGACGCGCAACGCGATCGGTACGGGGTCGAGCCGATCTGCACGGTGTTGCAGTTCGCCCCCGCCACGTACTACGCAGCTAAAGCTCGACCAGCGTCAGCGCGAAGCCTGCGAGACGACGATCTCAAAGGCGAGATCACGCGTATCTGGAACGAGCATCGGCGCGTGTATGGAGCCGACAAGGTGTGGGCGCAGTTGCGCCGCGAGGGTGTCCGGGTGGCGCGCTGCACCGTCGAGCGCCTGATGCGCGATCTCGGGATCCGCGGTGTCGTCCGCGGCAAGACGGTCCGCACCACCTTCCCCGACGAGGCAGCGACGCGACCTCCGGATCTGGTCGACCGGCAGTTCCGCGCAGCGGCACCCAATCGCTTGTGGGTGGCCGATCTCACGTACGTGAAGACCCACGCCGGCTGGGTCTACGTGGCCTTCATCGTCGACGTCTTCTCGCGCTACGTGGTCGGCTGGCAGGCGTCACGCTCCTTGCGCACCGACCTCGCCCTCGACGCTCTGGAGATGGCCATCTGGGCGCGCCGTGGCGAACACCTCGACGGCCTCGTTCACCACTCGGATCGCGGCGTGCAATATCTCGCCATTCGGTACACCGAACGCGTCGCAGAGGCAGGCGCGGTCACCTCGGTTGGCTCACGCGGCGACTCATACGACAACGCGCTCGCCGAATCGTTCAACGGCTTGTACAAGGCCGAGCTGATTCACCGGCGACCGTGGCGCGGCTTCGATGACGTCGAGTTCGAGACTCTCGAGTACATCGACTGGTTCAACCATCGTCGCCTCCACGGCGAGATCGGCATGGTCCCGCCGGCTGAGCTCGAGGCGACCCATTACCATCAGTCAACTCCAGTCGCGGTGGCTGGGACTCGGTAACGCGAGTCTCTATGAAACCCGGGGCGGTTCAATCTGACCGATCCGCCTCCGACTACGACCTAAGCGGCCTGTTGGCGCCGTTGTTGTGCTGGTGCGGGCCCTTCGATCAGCGACCGGAAGGGCGCTGAGCCCGTCTCAGGGTGCGGGTAGCTCGAGTATGTCGCCGGTTGCGCCGTCGATCGTGCATACGTTCCAAACTTGGCCATCAAGATCCGTGGGACATTCGAATTCGCGCGTCTGCGAAGCCGTTGCCACCAATATCCTCGCAGCGCTTTCTCGCAATGGCGCATCCTCGGAGTAGCCCCGGACGATGACCTCGTACGTACCCGGAAGCCAGCGAAAGATCCTGATTCTTTCCGGTCCATATCCGGTGGTGACATCTCTGTCGAGCTGACAGTAGGGAGGATCTTTCCCTTCTCCTTTCGACTGCCAAGACACCTCATCGCGACCACTCATCGAAGGCACGACTAGGTGCAGGTCGAGGTCGGTGGGTACCGCTCCCCAGCGCAGTTCGATAGTCCCAACGGCTGCAAAATCCTCGCGTCCTTCCGACTGCGCGGCTCCGTCAGCCGCCGATTCGGCTGGTTGGGGATCCTCGATACCGAGCGCGTGCCGGACGGCGGTGCGGAACGCATCGAGCTGCTCTAGGTGAGCGGGGTTGAGATCGCCGATCGTGCGGATTCGTCCGCGGAGGTCGCTGTCCACGCGTTGATAAACGGCTTCTTCGCGCACCGGGCTATAGTTGACAAGAATGACCGTTCCCGATGGGTGTCCGCGAGCATAGTCGGTGACGGCTTCGGCGAACTTCCGGTTGTCAGCCTTTCGGTACTGTTTGCATTCGACAGCTAAGGGCACCCGCAGCGCGGTGATCGGATCTTCCACGAGCGTGATATCAGGTTGGATACTGCGTCGGCGTCCCTTGCCGACAGGGTCAGCGAGCGGGGATCGAAGTTCGGTCCAAAGGTGAAGTCTGGGAGTGAATCCATCGAACGTCGCAACGTGAGTCCCTGAGAACAGGAAAAGAATCTGACCCGCCGCGCTGTGCAGTATAGGCACGCGGTCTTGAAGCGAGGACACGACCCTTGTGCAGACCCAGTTCGAGTACAACTCGTAGCGGTGCGTCCAGATCGGGAGCCGAAGGAAGTCCAGCAGTCGGTCACGGACCACGTGCCTATTCGCATCCTGGTTTCGGTAGACGGCAAGGATCTGGTCGAGCCGGCTCGCCATTTGCGACTGTTCAATTGCGTCGGCCTCGGCGATTCGCTGCGATGCTGTGGCGACCAGGGTAGGGAGCCAAAAGTCGCTTTCGACTTGACGCAGCAGGTCAATCGTGAGTCCGGCAAAGACGCTCTCGTTACCCCGCATAGTCATGAGCATGTCGTGGTTGCCAGAGACACGCCTGAGGCCATCGAGGAATACCCCGGCCAGAGCCCACGTCTCCCCCAGAAGCCTCTCGAGCGTCGCATTCTGTGCCTTGGGCTCGGGAGGCAACCGTGTCGGCCAGGCGCCTTGCTTACAGGCGTTGTTGAACTCGACCACTACTGCCGGCGCTGTGGGCTGGTGAACAAATCCAACTCCTGGAAGCCGAAAGACCTCGGAGATGTTCCAAAATGATTGGCCGGATCCTGTACTGAACCAAAACCGCGCGCTCAGCTTTTCCGCCACTCTAAGAGATTCTCGGAAGGCTTCCAGATCGAATGAGGCACTTACATGGTCAGCCGTGTCAAAGGAGTATCTTACCCGCAGGTTGTTGTCGGTTGACCGTGCGGCGGCGGCCTCGAAGAACGCTAATAAGTCCGACCACATTACGACGAGTGGCTGAACTGCTTCGAAGAATGCCTTCACGAACGCTTCGATTCCAATGTTTGTCGTCCGCAGCTCGGTGCCGAGAGCGCGATTAGCGCGCAGCCCTAAACTGTCGGCAACTTGCCTGACAAGGCGTTGATCATAGTCAGTCGGTTGCAGACCGCCCTTCTTTTCCAGGAATTCCCACATTTCAGCGGCGGTCGCGGCGCTGCTCGTTGTCATAGAGACAACGCTGTGTCAGGCAGGCCAGACTCCATTCCCAGCAATCCGACCCTGCAGGCGCCAGTCACCTGAGGGCAACCGTCGCAACGACTCACGATTTGCTCCCCGTAAGTCTTCATCGCAGCTCGGCGGCGCGACGTCGCGCCCGTGACCACAAGCATCGGATAGCGACAACAACGACGACTAGAAAGACGTCAACTAGCAGCAGCCCGACCTCGCTTGTTGGAAAGCCACTGGGCCCGGAGAGTAAATCCCGAATGACCTGGTACGAGAGCGGCGCAAGCAACAACAAGATCGCCATGGTGCCGACGCCGAGCCCCGCAAGCAGTCTCTTGCTCGCAGCGACCTTCGCGATCAGCTGCGTTCGCTCTGCATCCACCACCGGTCGTGGCTTCGCTATCAACGCCTCGATCTGTGTCAGAAGGTATGAGTAGAAAGCGATGATGAACACGAGGAGCACGCCTAACAGGCTGAAAACGTCGTCAATCTGGGAGCTCAGGGATTCGGCGGCAATCATCTCTTCTTCGGCAGGGGCCGTACCGTCAGCGCGACCGCAGCCCGGACCGCCTGGTAGCTCTCGTCCGCGAACTTCCATACGTTGCCCTTTCGCGCCGATGCGATCTCTGGCTGACCCGCATCGTGGACGATCTGGCGCACTCGTCCGATCAGCGAATCCGGGACGCGGACCCACCAGAGGGAATCCATGAATTCAGTCCCCGCGGCGTCGTCAGCAAACGCGGCCCGGATCGCTGCGTCCATCGCCTCGTCGAGTTCCACTCGAAACCGGGCCATAGCACTATCGACGTAACGTTTAGCCGTTGCCGGCTCCGTCTGGAATATGCCGGCGATCAAGGCATAAGCGTCTGCGAGCGACAGCCCCTCACGAAGTAAGCAAAAGATCCGGTAGGAGCGCTCTTCCGCGATCGTAGACGGCACGAATCGTCCAGTCGCCTGATCAATCGCTTCCCGGGCTCCGGCTAGCGCGATCAGCTGGGCGAGATCGTCGTAATCGCGGTCCCCACCCATCGCTCGCCTAAGCCGTTGCCTGTCCTGATCGTCGAACGGCGTTTCAATCTCCATCGCTGCACCTCGTGACAAGGCCTCCCTAGACGGATGAGCTCCTCGCTGATGTCCGTCGGTACCCGACCAATTAAACTGGCAGTGCGTCTTTGGGGTCAGCGGCTCACACAACTGGCCTCATGCGTAGCCTGATCAATGAGAGCGTCCGCAAACCTGTCACTTAGGGCCGCAATGGTCAGAGACGGATTGGGTCCCACCGGCCCAGGCATGACAGATCCGTCGGCAATGAAGAGGCCCGGGTAATTGAAGACCTGCCCATGAGAGTCGACGACGCCCTCGTCCGGATTTCGGCCCATGGGGCAGCCGCCAAGCCCGTGGACGGTGATCACCTTACGCAGGTACCAAAGCGGATTGATCTCGAACTCGGCGTCGAGCTCATGGGCCAACCGAGCCATGGTTGCCTTCACTCGATCAAAGTAAGTCTTGGATTGGGATACATCCGATGCCAACTCCAACCATTTACCGCGAAGCGACATCACGCCGTTCGGGGTGTCGCGACCCATGCCAAGGAGAATCATGAGGCCGTCGGAGTCTTGTCCTCCACCCAACAGGATCGAGATCTCGCCGCCCAGGTCGCTCTTCGGAGTATGCCTGACGGCTCCCCAAACCTCTCGCGCTGCAAAGCGCGCAGCCCGGATAGCCTCGCCGGGTATATCGGCGGCTTCAAGCGCCCACTGGGCGAAGCCGGGCAGACCGCCTTCTTGGATGTAGTAGCCGGGCCCATCGCCACCGTCGACTGTATCCGCAACGCGAATGGTGCTGGTGATCACCGGCCCCAGTGATGGTGCAAGACCTAGTACGCGCCCGCCTGTGGCCCGGCCTTTCGGCCGGCGGATGAAGCCGAGAAGGTCACCATTCCCGGACAGGCGCGTGCCGAGCCGCTTGCTGAGTAAGGGGAAGCTGGCGTGGTTCTTTAAGAGCAAATACGTGCTGCCGAAGGTCCCCGCGGACAGCACGAGGCGATCACACGTGACCACCCGTTGCTCAAGCCCGCCGGTATTGGTCTTGTGGCCCTCGTCCTCGGGCGAATGCTCGACATACCAAACGGTGAACCCTCCGTCAGGGCGTGGGCCGAAGCTGCGGACTTCACAACGAGTTCGCAGGAGAGCGCCTTCTCGTTGGGCCATGGTCAGGTAGTTGAAATCGAGGGTGTTCTTCGAGCCGAAATTGCAGCCAACGTCGCACTCGCCAACCAGGCGGCAGGTATACCGCGGACGACCGTGGAGGTTAGGTTCCGCTTCCGCAATCGGCTCTCCTGGCACTGCGGGATGCCCGGGGTTGCTGAACGTGACCGCTAAGCTCGGTAGACTCCAATCCAACTCAGCTCGCTGTGCGGCGCCGCGAAACGCGAGCGTTTTTGGGGTCGACGCGTACGGCTCAACGTCCAGTGGGTAGCGTTGTGGCGCCAAGACCTGCTCGGCTCGTTCGTAATGAAGGTCAAGCTCGGTGCGCGTGACCGGCCAATCCTCCGCGGCTCCGGTCACCGGGTTGGGCTGCACAAACCATCGCTCATCTTTGCGAATCAGGACGTTCGCGTAGATCAAGGATCCACCGCCAAGACCAGCCGACGCAACCGCCTCAATCCCGGGCGAAGCCCATGCCTGGTAGAGACCGTGGCCCCCCTCGCTGGGGTCCCAGAAGTTGGCCGCCATATCGCGAGGGCTGCGCGGAAACGATCCGGGTGGGTACGGCTTCCCGCGTTCCAAGAGGCAGACGCTCAGCTTGGCGGCGGCCGTCCGGTAGGCCATCACTGACCCGCCGAATCCGGAACCGACGATGACAACGTCGAAGCGCTCCTCATGAGCCATAGTGATGTGCTTCCGCGGCGCTTAGGTGACCTTCAAGAGGGTCGCGACGGTGACATGAGGCCAGCTCAAGCCCAAGAAGTTCAAGAGCACCGTCTGGGTGTATTGCAGCTGCAGAAACGCGGCGTAGGGCGCCGGCCGTTGGACAGTCTCGATCCAAAACGTGGCGCTGACCGCTCCCACATCCGCGTTGGTGACAAGAAAAGGTATGTTGTTCGCGTCCTGTTCAGCGCCCGCCACGATCATTACTGTCGTCGCACTGATTTGTTCAGTAGCTACGTCCCCTGCGAGCACCGAATTTGGATTGGTGACCATCTCCTGCGTTATCGGGGTTGGCGTCGGCAAAGCAGTGCGGAACGGGTTTGGAGCGCCGAGGTTGTACGGAGCAAAGCCGTTGGCAGTACCGGGTGGTGGTGCAGCACCGCCGATTGGAAAAGGCACGGTATTGGCGGGCGTAAACTGCGGTGGACCGTTGACTTGCAAAGACCTACCCTCGAGCACGACGGCGTTGCCGTGCGGAATCGTCGCGAGTCGCGCCACGCTCGCATCCAGGGCCGGGGCGGTCGTCGCCGGGATGTTCAGCTAAATGCCGGGTTCGATGTGGATCGCGCCCCCGGTGTCGTGGTCGCTGATCTGCTGGAGATAGGTGACCCCGAAGAGTTCGATGTCGTTCATCACCGAGCCGCGGTTGGGTATCGCCCCTCCGATGGCGCTGAACTTCAGCTCTTCGTCCGTAGGGTTGAGCTCGAGAAAAATGTCATTGCCGCCTTCGAAGTCAGGGCGAGCAATCAGGTTGAACCCGTGGCCCTTCCACGTACCCGGGAGCTCGCTGAGCGGTCCGAGCTGCTGGATGAGGGTCTGCACCGGTGCGGCGGCGCGAAAATCGGGAACGGAGGTCATGTCGCTTGTCTCCTCTGAAACTCGAAAAGCAACCTCTGGGTTGTGTCTGGCTACCCGGGGAACGGCGAGGGCGGCGTTGTCTCGTAAGGGTGCGGTGCGCCGATGCTGCTCTGTTCAACGCGTAGCTCCCAGCTCGTCGAAGGTGTCGTCTCCACCCGCAGGGACACTGGCGTAGAACTGACTTGTTCATTTGGCACGAATAGGCCTTGGAGGCCAGGCGAACTGCAGACCCCGGACGTGAACAGCGCCGAACCGTCGGACGAAATAATGCTTATCGACGCGGTGCCAAGGCAGGCATACTGAATCCCATAGACCTTGGTCGGAACGAATGTCGGCAGGACCTCTGAGCCCTCGCCGTAGGTGTCACCGACCAAGAGAGGAAGGACACTCGCAGGCACGACTGGGCTCAAGCCTTGAAAGCCCGGCGCCACGTCGAGCTTGTGACTGGCACCCTTCGCGGCTGGCGCCGATGCCGGGGAATGGAGACGGCCGCTGACTTCGAGCGCAAAGGCTCCAAGTCCCGCCGCAACAACGGCGAAACCAGCCAGCCCGGCAACCAGGTTCAGCCCTCTGCGTCTGGGACTGTTCACGGGCGGGTCGAAGTTCGCGAGGCTGGGCGTCAGGTTCCGCGTGACATGCGGCGCGGGGGCGTCAGCTTCCGTTCGGGCGCGTGCGATCAAGCCGTCTGGGAGCGGGCTCTTCAAGGCTGTCAGCCGGTCACTCAACGATTCCGACAACTGCGATTCGGTCATCGACTGTCCTCCAGCAGCTTCCGCCGCAATGCCATCAGGGCCCGGTGTGTAGCGACGGCAGCGGTGCCCGATGAGATTCCCAGCGCGGCCGCCACACCCGCGTAGTCGAGATCGGCGCCGAAGCGTAGCGCGAGCACCGAGCGTTGGCGGGGCGTGAGCGTGCGAATGGCCTCAACGAGCCGTTCGTTGCTGATCCCGAGCGGAATGTCGTCGTTGCTGGTCCAACCAGGTCGTAGCTGGACAAGTCGCTCCCAGAGGCGCTGCCGGCGCGCTGCGGCCCGTCCTGCATCTCGCGCGACGTTGACGACAATGCGCCACAGCCACGCCTCCACGTCACCCTTCTGACCGTCGAAGCGCGGTAAACCGCGGAGGGCACGCTCAAGGGCAGACTGCGCCAGATCCTCGGCCTCGAGGTCGCTGCCTGCCACCATGTTTGCGAAGTGATAAACGCGGGCAGCGTAACGCTCGCAGAGTTCGCTGGCCGAAAGTGGCATCGCCCTGTCACGCGGCGATGCTCGTTCAGCAGCCACTGAGGCGAGGGTCGCGGAGGTGGTCATGAGATGAATACGCTCGAGGTGTGGCGAAACATTACACAGGCCGCCGCTGGGCTGAGAATGCCGACAGGAAACTGGGTGATGCCCCGGCGGTCATGTCCCTGAATTTTAGGACCGGGGTGACCCCGAAAGCCGCGGATGGGCGTCGGTGCACGCGGGATCGGACAGCTGAAGGCAGCGCAGCTCAAGCAGTTGGCCCAGACCTCGGTGGCCTCGCCGGAACTCGCGCAGCAGGTCAGCTTCGAGATGCGCCCGTTGATCGCGCAGCACGACCTGCTCGACCAGCAGACGCCAGTGCGGACGCGAGAGTCGCCTCGCTCCTCGACGGCGAGGTGGCCCGACGGCCGCTCTCCATCCCCGGGGTCGGGCCGTCCACGGCGGCCACGCACATGGCTGAGATCGGCGGACATCTGGCGCTTCAGCGATGTCGACCAGCTGCTCGCCTACGCGGGCGTGCATCCCAAGGAGCAGAGCTCAGGGAAGAAAGGTGCGAACCCGGAGACGAACTGGACCATGGCCAAGACCGGCAACGCGTATCTGCGTGCGGCGGCGTACCGGATGGCCGTGGTCGGCGTGCAGCACAACCCGATCATCGTGCCCACTACGCTCGCAAACGTGCCGCCGGCAAGTCAGCGATGAACTCGCTGGTTCACTGCATGAGCAAGGCGCTGGCCATCGTTTGAGGTGTGTGGCGCGGGTGGCAACGACTTCGACCCCGCGTATGGAGGCGCCGGATCAGCTTGACAACAACTAATGGGGTCTAGAAGAGCGGGGAGCTGAGCGATCGTGGAGCGCTTCACGCGCGTTATCCCCCACATCTCGTAGCCAACGATTCCTCCAGGCTCCGCCACCCGGGAGCAGGGTTGGGCGCAGGGCGTCGCACAAGGCGGCCGACAACGACAAGAACCAGCACCCTCGACTAGGCCGCTTTGCCGCAATTGGTTCGATGAACGTCACTCACCGTCCTGTGATACCGTACTCGCACAACCTATACGCCCTATTGGTTTGGAGGAAGGTATGCGAAGACTGTATCGCAGGTTCGCCATTGGGCTCGTAGCAGGTCTTGTAGGCGCTTCCGCAGTCGCGGTTGGGGGATTGGCTCCAAAGGGGGTACGGGCAGCGCAGCCGGCCGCCGGCACCGCCGCAAATCAGGTCGTGAAACCACAGGCTGAACTCGGACCTCCGCCGCCGGGAGGGACCTGCCCCTTCGCCAAAACAGTATCGAAGAACTTTTCGTTTGGGCCTAACACTGCAACTGTTGTACTGAATCTCTATTTCAGCTCAACCTACTTCAACGGTTTTGGGTACGGATGCTTCAACGGCTACGAGAGAATCTTTGTGTCAAGCGGCAGTGGGGTGTTCGGCAGCCATTCCGCCGGCAGTGATTGGCTGCAGTACTGGTATAGCGAGAATACCGGGACAACCTTCAATTGGGTTCAGACCCCCCCGACAACCTGCTCCTACGGCAACGCTGCTGCACTTATCAATGACGGCAGTGCAGGGCAGTGTGGCTCGTCGTTCACGTTCCCTCGCAACTCGATGGCGTGGGTGGAGAATTCTGACTGGGAGCTGATCGATCCGTCACCCGGAAACCCCGTGGATTGCATTCTGATCCAGAACTCGCCTAACGTCGCTCAATACGGTATACCGGAGTACGTCTACAACAGTACAAACACCGTCCACTATCAGGTGCCGACTTTGGTGTTGGACGATGGAACTGACTGCTCGGGGGCATAGCTAAGAACGGTGCACGACAGGAGCCACGCCGACGGGCGTGGTCGGGGCTCGGAGCGGGGGCAGACGTATCCTTCAAGCTTCCGACAATTCCCAACCTTGTGCGCGAACTCGCCGAGTTCTCTAACCCCGACGGTAAGGCGGTCAACGCCACGTTGCGGGGAAAACTCCCCGATTGCAGTTCAGCTTCAACAGGGCCGCGGCCCGAGGGGGCGACGATCTCATTGCTCGCGCGTCTTTGACGACCCCGAGGATACCGTCCCGACCCTTTCCGCTATCTGGCAGAAGCTCGGCGATGATGCGGAGAAAGGGGCTGTCGGCGATGTACTGGAGAGCTTGGGCTTTATGGCCGCTGGCAACCGCGTCCCGCCCCTGCTCCAGGCGCGCCTCGCGAAAGCAATAAACTGGTCTGACCAGTCGGAAGCCAGTGAAACCTTTCTCGATGCCCACAAGCTCGCACTCACCCCGCTCGTGCGCACGGCCGTCAGGCGCGCCTTCTAGCAGGCTTTGATGTTGGGTGGAGACTTCACACCAAAAGAGCGCGAGTTCCTCGAGGAGCTCGTTGCCGACAGTACCAACATCGAGACGCTGCTGTCACTGTACTTTGGGAGATTCACCGCGGCCGGAAAGATTCACGGAGCGACGCACCTATCTGTATATCGCTTGGATGCTCTGGGCGTTCCTGCAAGTGCGCGCCGCATCGTCCATTCGCCCGAAGCCGTGCTTCTACGATCGTGTCAAGCAGCTCCGCCTCGACGTCATCACCTTCAACTACACGGACTTCCTGGGCTTTCCCCTCAGGAATGAAATCATCCATTTTCACGGCCGACTCGACCAATACCTCCGAATGGACGACCGCCGACTGATTACGGATAATCCGCAGATTGGCACTGTCGTCGACGGGAGGTCAGGAGCCGCATTCATAGACGGCCTTCGAGCCCGCGATTAACACCATTCGCGAGCCCGTGGCCACTACAACCTGTGAAAGGCGGCGCTTGATCGAGAGGGCGCTCTCGTCGAGCATGGAAGCGAAACCCGTGAGCTCCTCTGCCCTTATTCGACGGATCTCAACTGTCACCGCCCCATCATATGGGCGCGCGCTGCGGGGAGCCATCCTGGATGCTACCCGGAGATCAGTTTTTGGCACGCCGCTCTCGGAGCGAGGAAAAGCCGGCGCGACCGGACCGCATGAACGGACACTCGATGCGTCGACTGCGCATTGCCATCGTGGCGCCGCCTTATTACTCTGTCCCGCCAACATCGTACGGCGGCATCGAGTTGATGTGCCACGCGCTTACCGAGGGCTTGGTCGACCGCGGTCACGACGTCACACTGGTCGCCGCCGGCGAGGCGAGGACGCGGGCGCGTTTCATCCAGACGTTCCCCGAGCCGCAACAGGAGGCGACCGCAAACGACGCGGAGACGGAGATCATTCATGCCGCGTTGGCGGCCTCGGCGCTCGTTGGCGTCAACGTCGACGTCGTGCATGATCACACCCGTGCGGGGCCACTGACGGCGGCGTCCCGACAGGTGCCGACGATCGTGACCGTGCACTCCGCGCTGAGTGGTCCCGATTCACACGCTGAGTGGCTTGAGGCAGTGGCGAAGTGGGTCTGTCCTGTCGCAATCTCGGAGGCGCAGCGCCTCGAAGCACCGAACCTCAACTGGACTGCGACTATTCACCACGGCATCCCGGTCGACGACTACCCATTCCGCGCCGCCAAGGAGGACTACGTCGTTTACCTCGGCCGGCTTAGCCCCCATAAGGGCGCGCACGTCGCCATCGACGCGGCCCGCGCCGCCGGCCGCCGCATTGTTATCGCCGGAGGCGCAACCGCTCCCTCGGAGGCAGAGTACCTAGCTGTAATACCCAGACACGTTGTTGAGGCGTGAGATGGGTGGGAGCTGACCGAGACTGGTATGGGCACGGTGATAGTTGTAGATGTGCAGCCACGCCGTCAAGGCCTGAGCACGGCGCTGATTGGAGGGGTACGGGCGGACGTAGGCCCATTCCTCGAGCAGGGTGCAGTTGAAGCGCTCCACCTTGCCGTTGGTCTGGGGATGCCAGGGCTGCGTGAAGCGCTGCACCGCGCCGCTCTCCAGCACGGCGGTCCGGAAGGCGAAGGAACGGCGGTACACCTGGGCGTTGTCGGTGAGGACGCGCTGGACCGCGATGCCGTGGGTGGCGAAAAACGCTGTCGCCCGGGTCCAGAACGCAGCTGCGGTTGGAGCACGTTCATCGCTGCAGATCTCTGAGTACGCAAGCCGTGAATGGTCATCAACGGCGGAGTGAATGTAGTCGTAGCCAACCCCGGTGGAGTCATGGCCAAGGCGTCCGTGAATGCGCCAGCCACCACCCGGCGGGATCCGACCCAGCTTCTTGACGTCGACGTGGATCAGGTCGCCAGGGTGTTCGTGCTCGTAGCGGCGGATCACGCGCCCCGTGGGCCGATCCATCCAGGCGAGCCGGTTCAGTTGCCGGCGCACCAACACGCGGGGCACGGTCGAGGCGGGCATGTGGAGGCGGACGGCGATCCGGACCGGGCCGAGCTTGGTGCGTCGCCGCAGCGTCTCGATCTGTCGCTCCACTCGCGCTGGGGTCCGGCGTGGGCTGCGCCGCGGCCGCGAGCTCCGGTCGATGAGACCGACCTCGCCTTCCGCCACGAAGCGACGCCACCTATAAAACTGACGGAGTCTGTTGACACTTGGGCCTCCAATTCACGAGAAGGCACGTGTGACCGAGAGAGAACTGGCGAGGGGAGCAGCTCGACGCCTGGCGATCATTCGCCACGTCCAGGAAGTCACCGGCAATGTCGCCCTGACGTGCCGCTACTACGGGATCACCCGGCAGTGCTACTACGTCTGGTTCCGGCGCTACGAGGAGTTCGGGGTTGAGGGCCTCCGGGACCGCTCCTCACGGCCGCACCTGAGCCCGAGAACCACTCGGGAGGAGGTCGTCGGCAAGATCATCTACCTGCGCCAGAACTACCACTTCGGGCCACACAAGATCGCGATGTATCTCGAGCGGTACCACGAGATCAAGGTCAGCCCATCCGGGATCTGGCGAATCCTCAAGCGCCTCGACATGAGCCGACTGCCAGCGTCACAGCGCTACAAACGCCACAAGGAGCGCTGGAAGCGCTACGAGAAGCCCCAGCCCGGTCATCGGGTCCAGGTCGACGTGAAGTTCGTGGCGCCGATCGGGAGCACGCGCAGGAAGCACTACCAGTTCACTGCGATCGACGACTGCACCCGGCTCAGAGTGCTGCGTGTCGACGACCACCTCAACCAGAAGACCGCCATCCAGTTCATCGACTACGTGTTCGAGAAGCTGCCCTTCCGGGTGGAGGTGATCCAGACCGACAACGGCGCGGAGTTCCAGTCCGCCTTCCACTGGCACGTCCTCGACTGCGGCGTCCAGCACGTGTACATCAAGCCGGCCACGCCCCGGCTCAACGGCAAGGTCGAACGATCACATCGGATCGACGCCGACGAGTTCTACCGGCTCCTCGATGGCGTCGTGCTCGACGACGCCCGGCTGTTCACCACCAAGCTCCAGGAGTGGGAAGACTTCTACAATTTCGACCGCCCGCATGGAGGCTTGGGTGGCCAAACTCCCTACGAGCGACTGCGCCAAAAGACCGGGGCCCCTGTGTAATCGGCCATCGTCAGTTGCACACCTAGATCGCGAGGTGCGACCCCGACTGGGCCCGGGGGTGGAGTGGCTTGGCGAGGTGGGACCCCACGAGAAGAAGCGACTCCTGGCCGGCGCCGCGTGCCTCCTGTGCCCGGTGCTCTGGCACGAACCCTTCGGCCTCGCCGTCATCGAGGCGATGGCGTGCGGGACGCCAGTCGTCTGCCTGCGTGCTGGAGCGCTCCCCGAGCTTGTGACGGACGGTGAGACGGGGGTCGTATGCGATTCTCCGTCGGAGCTTGCGGCTGCGATCGAAGAAGCTGCACACCTCGAGCCATGGCGTTGTCGTGACCGAGTGCGCCGCAACTTCAGCGCTTCGAGAATGGTGCAGGGGTATGAGTCCGTGTACTGCGGCCAATTGGATTCTGTGCGATGACGCCACTGGCCCGGAGAACCAGCGCACGCTGTTGCACGCTACGATCACCGCGGTCGCGTCAGGAACTCGACAGCTCGACCAGGGTCACCGCTGAGATCGCGCTTACCCGCACAACCTGGCGCTATGCACCGTAACCACCAGCCGCGGGCTGAGCGGTCAAGCACCATCGCAGCCTGGCAGACCGGGCATGGTTCGACGCGACGGGCCTTCTCGATGCGATCGTTGAGGTCGCGATTGTCAACCAGGGCGATGCCGGTTGCCCTTGCCTCGGAGCGTGCTGGCTTGGTGAAATCGGAAAGCGTCACGAAAATGCCGGCGCTGCCGGGCAGTCCTTCGCGCAGGAGAGTGCCCGCGAATCCTCGCACCTCATCAACACCGACCAGCCACGAACCCCAACGCTTGCATTGGACGACCTTGCGCTCACCAGCACGAACCAAATCAAGGTCGATGTTGCCGTCGGGACTCTCTTGGCGGCCAGTCTCCTCAACCTTCCAGCCCTCACGTCGGAACAACTCTCCGACTAGCCACTCAAACTCCTCGGCGCTGAGGAGACGCAGGTTCGTGGTCCACTCAATTAGATGGCGCCGATCGCGGGCCGCCACTTGGATGAACAACCAGCCCATACTCACTACGGCTGCGTAGACAGCACCGAGAATGTTGGCTGCGACCAAGGCAGTCACCGACCAGTGCAGCGCAAGCGGCAGTATCAGCCCGACACCCGGATAAAGGAGCAGCGCTAGCCCGGTCACCGTGCGCCCGGAGACGCGGCTCACGACGCCTAGCACGGCTCGTTCGAACAGGTCGTCGGATTTCGACACCGAGGGCATCGTCGCAAATGTCAAACCGTCGAGCGAAGGTAATCGCTGACAAACCGCACTCATCAGCCCGCCAGCACCACTCCCGCGCGTATTTGCCTTGACGATTGCCCATATGCACAAGGCTCGGGAAAGGTCGCGACGCACGCGGGTGCCGAGGAAGGGAATCGAACCCTCCTAAGCTTCCTCAAAACGATCGGAAGCAGCGCCGTCCGAATTCGAGGGAGCGGCCAGGAAGCGCCACGTGACGCCGTAGCTGGCCAGAGATATTGGCCCAGTATTGGCCCAGCACCCCAAGCGCCACGGGGTGCGGGCTGAAATAGGAGCCGCAGATGTACGTCGTGCAGCCCGACGACACCGACGACGCTACAGCAACGATCACAACGCCTCCGCCGACCTGATCAGGAGTTGGCGGGGTCTGTAACTCCGTCGTCCTTGAACTCCTGGGAGCAGACGAGTCCTGTGTTCACGATGGCCCCCGCGGGAGCCATATATATCCTCATCGTGGTCTCTCCGGTTGGGAGGACTCCCAGCAATCTGCCGTCCCACTGGTCACGGTCACGACGGTGACGGGCTTCCAGACGTTGTTCGGCGATGCAATCGAACAGAGCCAGCTTGTGTCGATCCCAGCCACGGACATGGAGGCCATCACGCGGCCACCCGACGCCTCGTACGCAAAGACGCAGCTGTAGGACGCGTCGGGGTTTTGGGCCGTGTGTCCCCAGCCTCCGGTGAAGCCAACGGACGCTACTAGCGTGGTCGGGACGAGGGTCGGGATGGGGGTCGCGGGGATTGTCGGCTCGAATGCCGTCGGCGTCGGTGTCGCTGTGATCGCGGTCGGCGTCGCCGATGTGCTTCCGCATGCAGCAGCCAGCATCGCCAACCGCAATTCCGAGGCCGGCGACCCGCTTCACGTGAATCCCCTCTGTAATCGCTTCGGTCCAGCTGCGTCCTTGGGTGGCCCCGACCCAGAAATATGGGCGCCTTAGCGGTGGCCCGCCACCATCGCCAGCGCCTTCCGGATGACCTCGGGGCGCGACCGACCGAGTACCTCGGTGACCGGCATCCCCACCGTGCTGTGTAGCGACGTCCCGTGCGCTGTCCGCTCGTGCCCGACCACCACGTCGGCGAGGTCGGCCTGTGCGACGACGGAGACGCCGGTCAGCGGATACAGGCAATCGCCCTCCGGCATCCAGCTGTCGGGTGCGAACTCGTACACATGTGTCGAGCCGATGTCGTCCGTGGCCATGGTTATCTCCAATGGAAAGCTGTGCCCCTGAGTCCGAACCGGCCACGGGCCGGGATGCATCCTCGCCCTGGGATGGGGGCGGGGCGCTTCACGACGAACGATCCGACTCTACGCCGGATGCCGGATTTGCTGCCTTCGCCCACGTCCACCGCAACTCCTTCCCGCTCAGTCAGATCGAGGACGCTGTAAGGAGCGACGTTGCCGGCGACGCTGACTGTTCGTAGTGCCCCGCCGCCAACGCTTCTCTCGGGTCATCCACCAGTCGATCGCGGCACGGAGTTCGGCGGAGATCCTGACCAGGGTGAGCCCAGCCATGGAGCCGATGGCAACCCAGACGTAGGGCTCCGCAAGCCAGGCTTGTGGCGAGGCGAGGTTGATAGACACGAAGCGGTTGATCTCACAGCTAGCCAGTTGCCCCGGCGTCCGGATCACCCCAACTCCGAACGCCGGTGAATGTGCTTAGAATAGAGACACTCGTCACGGATCGCCACGATTAGCCGTGACGCATGTGTGATTCCGGAGTTGGTCGCTGTGCGCGAAACGGACTACAAGCTCGAAGTCGCCGTCAACCCTCGCGGGTATTGCTGGCGAGAGGCTCGCATCCCGCTCCCAGACATCGAGCCGCCAGGGGGCGAGACCTTCTCCTTCCCAGATGATGCAATCGGACGCCTTGTCCTCGAGGAAGCAGAGCACCTGTTCCCCGAGGAGTACACGAAGACCGTCCCATCAGAAGAACCTGCGCTGTTTCTGCGCTTCGCCGATCTCGATGGGAGTGCGGACGCTATCCTCGCCTTCGCCAACGAACACGGGCTGCTCGGGGATCTCGAGATTGGATTTCGCGACGAAGCTCCGGGCACCGGCGAACCGACGAGGCCCGTATTTCACGCTGGGGAACCGCTTGATGCGTGGCGGAACGAGATAGCGTCAATGCGCGCGGCACTTGAGCTGTGGAAGCTGAGCGGCGACAGCGATAGAGCGATCAACAAGGCCATGCCTTTCACACCCGGCGAGGTTGGGACCATCGCTGGCGTCATCGGCAAGCCGGATGGCCCCGGTTTCGCTACCGATCTTTTCCTCCCCAACGAATTGGCGTATGCCCCCAAAGGCCAACAACCCGAGCTGCTGCCCGGTCCGTTGCATGTGCGTCAATCGTTTGACGGTCGCCAGATTGCCGCCTGGGAGCTTGAGGCGGATGACACGGTGACCGCAGACAAGTCCCCCCGGGCGCAGGTCTCCATCGTGCTCAACACGCTAACGAACGCACACCTTGCGCACCGCATCGGATCGATGGTTGTCTTCGACCCCGCAGTGAACAGGACGGTCCTGATCACCCTTCCCAACAGCCTCGCCGGCGCCATTTGGTTGCAATTCGCGCAAGCGATGGATGCACGCACCAACTATCGTCGCTGCTCCGAGTGCCGGCAGTGGTTCAAGGTATCGCCGGAAGTCGCGCGCTCAGACAAGTCGTACTGCGGTGATGCGTGTCGGGCTCGAGCGTATCGTCGCCGGCGGAACGGTGCAGCACTCATGTCGCTCCCACGCGAGTTACGCGCACGTTCTGCGCGGCGGTCCGGATCCTTGGGCGCTCGATAGCTCGCCCATGCGATCACCTTCATTTCCATCGCCGACGCCCGTGGTAACCATATCCCCTTCCGTGGCCGCGCTCGCCCACAGCAGTGACTCTGGATCCCAATCGGCTTGCCGACAACGTCTGCACGTTCCAATAGGCGCGGGCACCTGAGTTGTGGAAAGGCGGGTGCCTCTTGACTGTTTGCATTTGCACGCCGCTGCCATCGAGCAGCGCTCTGTGGGTTAGTGCTGGAAGCCGAGGTTGGAATCATTGGCCTCTAGGATCAGCAGGACCAGTCCAGAAGGGTCCGCCCGGGTCTCGTGCTGCTCGCCGGCATTCCACCGGATGGCCACGCCTGGGTGGATGCTGATGGAGGCTTGGTCGTCGCCCCGAACGCTGCCGTCGCCGTGGATGACGATCATCAATTGCGGCTTCGGCGCTGGATGCAGTCCGAGGACGCCATCAGGCGCGACACGCACGACGCTTGCCGCCGACCCTGTCCCGAGGTCAGCGATTCGCGCAAACGACGCACCGACGCTTCCGTATCCGTTGATGGCGACACCGGGATAGCTATCGAGACCAATCACTTGCATCGCATGCCCTCCTGTATATTTGCCATGCGTCGAGTACAGTCTGTGGCGCTTTCTTGCGGGCCGCCCGTTGAAGTTGAGATGGTTCGTTCAGCCCGTTGATGAGCGTCAGGAAAGCGGCCCGGCGAACCACTCGGTGGCGACGGACATGCCTCGGTTGATCAGGCTAGCCCGTTTCGCGATATCGCGAGGCGAGCAGACGACGACCACCACCGCGACGCCTCGGCGCCGGAGCTCGGCCTCCACGGCTTCGAGGAGTTGCCGCCCGACGGTGTCCCAGAGTTCGGGCACCGCGACACAGTACTCGTCAATAATCGCCGCCGGGCCACCGGGGTCGTACACCGCTGGGGCGGTATGAATCTCCGCGGTGGCGAAACCGACGACCGTCCCGGCCGTCTCCGCGACGAGGACGATGATGTCGTCCCGCATAATCAATTCCGCAAAGTACTGCTCCTGAGCCGCCTTGGCAGCGGCGTCGCTGGCCCGACGATGGAAGACGGGCTGATAGCTCTCGTACTGCCGGCGCTTTTCTGCGGCGAGTTGGAGCATCACCGGAAGGTCTTGGACGGTTCCTTTACGTACGACAAGAGCAGACATCACTCTCCCGCCGCTATCGGCGCGGACTCCGGGCCCTCGCGCGGCTTCGGTCTCACCGGGCCGAAGGTCAGATGCGCGGCGACCGCGTGATGATCGCGGCACACCACCCATCGGCCGTTGTCATCTCCAAGCGGTATGAGGCGGGCGGACAACCGATCCCACATGCACTGGACCACGGCTCCGCCGGCGTCCAGGGCGCGCATGAACTCGCGTGCAGCAGGAATGTGGGCGGTTGAGAAGTCAGTCCCCAACACGAGTCCGGCGACACATCCGTTGAGCGGTACGAAAGCGCTGTGCTCATCGGTCGGATCGTCGGCATCAAGAGGAGCTACAGGATCATACGCAAGAAACCGGAACTCCGCCTCATCTCGCCAGTCCGTCTGCTTAACCAGGAAGATACGGTCTCGATGCCGATCGTAGAACCGCGATACCGCTTCCTCGGCAGGGATGCTGATGACCTGTATTCCTTGGTACGCGGGATCGTCCTTCTGATCGGTGACGTAGGAGACGCGTCCGCTGACCAGCCATCCGCCAGGACGCTCTGACAAGGTGTCGGCAACGCGCTCCGACAGCAGGGCGCGATCGAAGACCACGCACACCCCGGTGTGATTGCCGGCGTATTGCGCCCACATGCGCGGCCGAGCGTATCCACGCCGCACCGACTTTCGCTCCTCCTCGTCGATGTGTTCGTCCGAACAAAAGGTTGCGGCTCGAACGAGCTTTCGATAGTGGTGCGCGATTCGCCATACCCCTGAAGTATCGTCGTCGGTGCCGCTGGTGATGCCGAGGAACCATTCTTTTGATTCCCGCGGATCGTTCATGCGATCCAGCGAATTCAACTTCAGCCCATTTTGCGCGATGTCGAGCAGGGTTTCCCAGCGCGTGTAGTGATATATGAATCGATCGATGGACCCGTCAAGTGCCCCGGGCTTGAAGACTGGGTGCGAAGCCATATCGAACAACGGCTCCGGCTCATAGAGACTCGGTGGCATCCCACGAATCATGGCACCGCGTCGGCCGCTGGCCACCCGCGCCCGACAACGCAACTCGAAGCGTGGCATCCGGAAGTTATCCCAGCTCACACCGCCGGAGCGAGAACGACGCGTTCGCGCATGCGCTGTCGATGACGAAGCAGAGGCAGTGCCGCGGATAGCGACGCAGTCGAAGCGAACGACGCACCGTCACGGAGTTCGCTGGGGGCGCCAACACGCGCGAAAGATGTTGTCCTGGCGTGGTCAATTGCCTGGCCGCGAACGCGGCGAACGAGCTTATCGGCCCGACGAGTTTGGCGCGTCCGCCTTTGCTCTAGAGTTCGAGGTATCGTGACTGATGGAAGGCGCTGGGAGCGCGTCGAACAGAGGATCCTTGAGGCATTGGCGGCAGGCGACGGTACTTCCATGGGCGACCAAGAATTGCAGGAAGCAACCGGCCTCGACGTACCACCTCTCATGCACGCCCTCCGAAGCCTCAAAGAGGACGGGTACATCGACGCAGTTCTCGTCCAGCCCGGCCAGGCCGACTACCCCGTGCGAGCTGCGAGCGTGCGCTTGCTGCCGAAAGGTCTACGCCAAGCGGGACTTTGGCCGGCTGAGGACCTCTCGGCGGCATTCTGCGCCGCGCTCGAGCGGGCCATCGGCGAGGAGGCTGATCCCCAAAAGCGATCGAGCTTGGAGCGCGTTCTCATCGCAGCAAGGACAGTGGGCAACATGACCTTGAGTGCGGTCATCGCGAACGCCGTCGGTATCGGAAGGTCGCACCTTGGCCTTGGATAGCTTTGGGCGCGGGAAGGTTGGATCCGCGAGAATTATCTCGCTCGTCGTACTGATCGTCCTCGTACCGGTATGTGCCTGCTAATCGGCGAAGCCGGCAGGAGTAGCCCGTGGGCAACTCCGGATGGAATGAGAACCCACCGGCGCCACGGAATAACCTGAGGCTTCGGGGAAAAAGCGGACAAGTGAGTGAGCCAGTACGGGTCGGCGCGTACGCTGGACTGATGCCACCCTCTGCCAGGCTTGCTCCCGAACTCGCCCCACCCGAGGCGATCGACCTCTATCTGCGGCTCTCCAATCGTCTGCAGGCGGACGACGTGCCCGACCCCGAATCGCCTGCCCTCAACTGGCGCGAGACCGCGCTGCTCGTGGGCCTCGTCGATGCCTGGCGGTCCCATGAACACCGCAAACACATCGCACTCCGACACGCCCTTGAGCGTGCCCAGCGACGCCTTCATGAGTAGCGAGCGTCCGCAGACGTCCGCCGGCGGCACAGCTGAGATCCTGCGATTGCAACAAGCTCACCTCGTCCGCAACACTCGGATCTACAGACCCGCACACGGTGTGAAATCCGCCGGTCTGGTAGTTCTCCTCCACGGCGCCGTTGGGTCCGGGGACGAGATGGCTCACCTCACCGGCTTTGATGCGCAGGCCGATCGGTTGGGCTGGATCGCCGCATATCCAGATGCGCACAACCCTGGACCCGACGGCGGTTGGGATGCCCACGCCTGTTGCGCGCAGCCAGGAGTGGATGACGTCACGTTCATTCGCGATGTTATCGACACCGTCACGACGAACCATGCCATCGACCGCTTGCGTGTCTATATCGCGGGGTTCTCTCGCGGCGGCATGATGGCGTATCGCTTGGGATGCGAGTTGGCGGATCGTGTCGCCGCGATCGCGGTCGTCGCCGGGAACATGAGCGATAGGCACGGCAGCATCGACGCACTGCGGTGCCGCCCGGTGGCGCCTGTTTCTCTGTTTGCGATCCACGGAACCGATGACCGCAACGTTCCCATCTCAGGTGGTGTCGGGCCCGATGAACTGGCGTACTTCAAAGCACGGCCGGAGTTGGTGGTTGTCGAGGATGACCTCATCTCCTACGCGCCGCTCACTGATGTGGTTGCGCACTGGCGGCGAGTGAACCGCTGCTCGGAGGCCGAGAACATCGAGAGCTCAGCGTCCTCGACGATTCAACGATGGCGAGCCCCCGGCGGCGTCGCCGTCGAACTCTTGAGCATCATCGGGGGTGCCCACGTGTGGCCCGGCCCTGCGCAGTCGCCCGGGAGTCCCGACGCCTCTGTTGATGCGTCCGAGCTGATTGCCGACTTCTTCATCCGCCATCCGCGCTCCGAAGATATCGCCCGGGAGACCGCTTGATACCTCCGAGCTCGCGCTGCGCGCCAATGTCACAGCTCGATCGGCGCATCGACAGCAAAGCTCATGCGTCCGCCTTTGTCTGCAACCATCCGCGCGCCGCCTTGGTCAACCGCTGCCAGTTCGTCTTCCATTCCAGCTCGTCGTCGCACAAGCGCAGTGGCTCCGCAGCTGACCACCGACGCTCGAGTTCGGCTGCCATCTTCGCCGCCGCCGAACCTCGTTGCAACGGCACGAACCTCGACTGCGCATCATCGATGTTGCATCGCCGGCAGAAGGCCTTCAGATTGTCGAGTTCGTTTGCATCACCGTGCACATGCTGGATCGTTGCGATGGCATCCGGATCACCCCTGCTCTGATCGAAATCCAACACCCGCCCGCACTGCTCACACCGTCCCCCGGCTCGTCGGAACACCTCCGCTCGAGTTCCCGCCCCGACAACCCGCTCCCGCTCCGGATACCCGCCTCCGAGCACCATCGCCAGCCGCATCCGCATCGCCTCCTGCACGTCGGTGAGTTGGTCGCGACCATCGCGCCGGCAGCCGCGCACATAGCGGACCAACTCCGCGGCCTGCCGGCACTGCTGCGAGCAGAACAGCGGCGTCTGCAGCGTGATCTCCGGACTGTCGCAGTTGGCACAGGTGCCGATGCGATAGTGACGTGCCTCCACGCAGTTGCCTCCGTGCGCCGAGCATCGTGGCGCCTATGGGTAGTCTGACAGCCCCCAGGTTCGGGGTCGTGTCGCGGCTACTCCCCCCGGACGCTTCGCCTCCCTGAACCGATTCATGGACTCAGTTGCGCTGCGTAGGGACTCACCGACCAGGTCGTCATGCTACCGCGCGAGCACCTGGTATCCCTGGAGGAGTTGGTACTCCTCGGCATTGATAGCCTGGACGACGATCAGATGGAGCTCCACTGCGGCTCTGAGATAGTCAGCCGTCAGCGGCCGCAGTTCGATGACATCGCCTGCTTAACGTAGATAGGTCCGAGCTGCGGGACGCCATCCCGACCACTCGAGCAGCGAAGCACAAATCAGATTCACAGACGACGTTTCCAGCCCGTTTGGGCCGAGCCCTAACGTTCCGCTGATACCCGGCAACCGCAGGTGAAGCATGTAGGTGCGAAGGTCTCGCACGACAAGCAAACGACCATCACCACGGAATCTTCGGAGCGCATCGGCGAAGCGAACCCGCACCAGGTTTGCCGGATCCGGCCAGTTCGCTTCGAGAACGATTCTGGTCTGGTCGATGACCGTGCCCACTGCAGCCACGAGGTTGTGCATGAGCCGGAGCGCTTCCCCAAGGTAGTCGTCCATCAGCTCCCGGCGCATCGCATCGAACACCAGGTTGCCTTCCGCGTCGAAAGGGAACGTGGCGAGGTGGGCGTCCAACGGCTTGGCGTTGGGAGCGAGCAGAAGCCGCACCGGATCATCGAGTAGCTGTAGCGCATCGACGATCCGTTTCCCTGGGTGCGCAAGTATTTGCTCTTGCAAGAGCAGGATCGGGGGCAGCGTGCCGCTCATGCCCCGATTGTGAGCGCAACCGAAAAGCGCCAACTCCTGAAGTGGACTCCTCGACCGCTTGCTGCTTGACCGATCTTCCCGGGCGCGATACGCTTCTTGCTAACGGTTTGGCCCCCGGGGCGAGAGCCCGTCCGTAGGGACCACAACGAGATCGCGCCACATGGGACGAGCGGTCACCGGGAAGCAAGGACAAACGCCATGACCACCAAGCTTGAAGGTCGTGATCCCGCTGCCTGGTCGGAGCTCGCTCGCAACCATCCGAAGCAGGCCGCCAAAGACCTCGACGCCCTGGCCGCCCTCCGCCGCCGGCGCGGAGACCCGCTGAGCAGGCTCGCTGCCGCTCTCGATGAGGATGCGGCCGACCGACTGCGCGGCGGCAACGGGACGATTCCCGGCCGTAGTTGCGCATGTATCAATCGGACTCTCTATAGACGCCTAGAGTAGCCGCCGTGAGTGAAGGGAATCCACCGGCCGGGGGCGACGCCGAAGCAGATAGGCAGCCCCAACCGCCGGCGGACGATCTCATGGGGATCATCAATAGATGGGCGGTTGAAACCGCCATTGGGGGCACGCCCCTCGAGCTCGCCGGCACATTCGTCGGCGAGATTGGCGCCGCCCTCCTACGCGGGAGCCAATCAACTGATCCAACCCCCGATGTCGTGCTTGATTGGGCGATCGTCAAAGTTGGCGCCGCCCAGGTTGCGGTTCCACTCCTCGAGCGCCTCCGCAAGCAACCAGACACGCTCGTGACGATGCTGACCCCTCTCCCCGAACTCATCGAAGTGGTCGCGCTCACTCTGGTCTCGACGAGTGTCTTGGGAGCGTTCGATCTGTGTGCGGACGCGCTCTACCGCGCATCAGGTGGCGTCCCCGAGGCTCGCGGCCAAGGCACGCCAGGAGCACAGGAGGCGGCTGACGCCGCCGAGGCCGCATGGCCGGACTTCCGGAATCTCACTGCACTCGCAGAAGAATCCCTGCGCGCGGCTGACCTCTAGCGACATTTACGGATGCTGGCCTGGCAGAGGGATCACTTGTATGGAGCCACAGCAACTGTCACTACGACCGAGCCGACGCTGATCTCTCAGGCGAACGACGGAACTAGCGCTTCTTAAACGTCAAAACCCCGGCGATGTGGCCTAGGCCGGGGATCGCTCCGGGGTGTTCGCTAGGCAGCATATACCAAAATGCCGGGGATGGCAAGCAAGGCTGGCCTCGAGCCCTTTCTTACCCCTGAGCGACTCGCCCCCTACCGTGGGGCGGTGGGCGGCGATCTGGATGCTGCACTACCACTATACGAATGGAACACCCAAATAGGGGCGGCACTCCTCGAGGTACTCGGACACCTAGAGATCGTGATGCGCAACGCCATGGATCGCAGTCTCAGCGTTTGGTTCAGCACTACCCCACTGACTGGTGAGTGGTACGACGATCCGTTGCACCTATTTGATTCATACCGCACGGACGACGTCCAGGCCGCCCACGGAAGACTGGCAAGAGCTGGCAAAGCCGAAACGCACGGACGCGTAATTGCGGAATTGCCCTTCGGCTTCTGGCGCTTCCTGCTGAGCGGTCGATATCAGACCACGCTCTGGGCGCAGGCGCTACGCCACGCCTTTCCTGGGCTACAACCACAGAGCCGCGCGGTGGTCTATGGCATCGTGGACGACCTCGGCACGCTGCGCAATCGCATCGCCCATCACGAACCCATACACCACCTCGACCTTGCCAAACGGCATGCGGACCTTCTGCAATTGGCCGCATACATCGATCCGGGCGTGGGCGCTTGGGTCGACTCCGTCAGCCGGGTCGCGACTGTACTTGCTGCACGGCCATGACTACCGAGACGACGCGACCCATAGCAGCAGCACGACGACGCTGACGACGTTGAGTAGGACGACGAGGTCGGGCCTTCGAGTCAACCGTCTTGACACCGTTCGCGCGACATGCAAGCGCTGATTCGTCGCTCATCCCTCGTCGCATTCACGACAAACGGCTGCTCCCGCACGAAATTGTGCTTTTCCTTTCGTCAGATGACATTTCGTGCAGGTCTTGGTGGCAGGGGCTGGTGCACCGCAGCCGCAGCGCTTACAGACGCGACAACGAGCATCGCCGCAGACCTCACACGCCCAAGTTCCGTACGCTGGCCCTCCACAGTGGCGACACGTGCCGGAGTACACCTGAGGCGTCGACCGCGTAACCCCCGGCTCACCGAGTAGGCTGAGTCCAGCGGCAGGCCAGTAGCGATCCAGTGAAAAGACCGCAATCACGATCGCACCGGCACCAACCGTATCGAGCCAAAAGCGCTTCCGGTATCGACTTGACCAGATAACGTCTCCCTCACCCACGTAGGTCCCGTCGGCTCCGGCCCCCCACGCGGGATGGTCGATGGGAAGGGGCGATCCACGACGCCAAACGTAGTCGAACTCCCCTGACTGCGATGCAAAGCGGACCTGCCTCCGATCTCGATCGAGCAATGCAACATACCCTTCGCAACTGATCCGCTCGGCAAGTCGGACGGCGCATGCCTCCATCGAGCCGGCGGTTGCGTCGTAGAGCGCTCGGACATCTGCAGCTCGAGGTCGTCGGCCGACGAGCACGGCGGCCACCGCCTCATCAGGAATCAGGATCCGTCCCGCAAACGCGTCACAGATGCGCTCCTCAACTGCCACTCCCCCCTCTGCATCCGCATCCGCCAGCTCTGACAACAAGTCGTCATCGGACATCACCAGGTGGTGGCAGAACTCATGCAGCACCGTGAAGTTCTCACGCCGGCTTCGCGGTGTGGCGACATAGCAGATGGCTCGCTGATCGTAAAAATACGCGCCATCGCAAGAACAAGCATCGGTGGCGTCGCTGCTCGGCACCGCGCGTACGCGTACCCCCGCTCCGCGCACCCCGGCGAGAGGTGAGCTGGCGAGTTCGCGGCGCGTTGCCGGGCTGAGCGCCGCCTCGAGCCGCTTTGCGTAAACGTTCCAGTCTCGGCTCACGTCTCCCCGGTAATCACCTGATACACGTCGATGAGGCGCTGCCAATCCGTCGGCGATAGTTCCCCATTACTCCGTTTCGGAGCTCGTGCCAGAAAGCTGATGAGTGCCGGCTTAACCTCCTCCGCCGGACGCTGGCTCCGGTCCGCGATGAGGTGCACCTGCCGCGCAAACTCCTCGCCGCGGACGAACCGGGCCAACGACGGCGTCAAGCCCTCGTCCGGTTCTGCCTCACCGCCTCCGAGAAGCTCCCCTACCGAGCACCCCAACGCCTCAGAGACGGTGGTGAGCGTCTCCAAGGTTGGGTTGACGCCGGATCTGCGCTCAAGGTCTGAAAGGTACGGAACGGACAGATTGGTGGCCGCCGCCAAGTCTTTCAGAGTCCAGGCCTTGCCTTGCCTGTACCGCCGGATGCTTTCGCCGAGTGTTCGCCCCAATACTTCACCTCCAGAGCAAATTGACGGGTGTGAGTATAGGCTCCCACCAGAACGCGCACGTGTTATGATTATGTTGGTAACAGAACTACCCTTCGCTCACCCAGCCTGCTAGCATCGCTCAGAACGGGGATCGGAGTTGAGCAACCGCCGGCCAACAGGGCGGCAAGGAGACCATCGTGACCGATGAAAGCAACACCTGGACGATCGTCGCGGCCAACGGAGAGGGCGACAGCGTCGAGCTTCACGAGGCCAAGGATTCCCGCCTCGAGCATCTGCGCCGTCAGGCCGTGCACGATCTCGTCGGCGCCCACGCGAAGGCAGACGACTACGAGCTGCTGATCGGCGGCGTGGTGCAGGCGAACCTCGATCTCACCCTCGAGGCCGCCGGACTCCACGACCACTCCGAAGTCGTGATCATGCTCAAGGACGTGAACCGCGGCTGATGGACGCTGCGCTGTCCAACGCGCTGATCGATCGGGACTGGGAGGATTTCACGACCCAGGTCGGGCGCCTCAAGCTCGGCTGGCCCGAACGCGACGGCACCCGTATTGACGTCGTCGTGACCGCACCCGGCACGACCGAGCAGTTCTGCGCGGCACTGCTCTGCGACGACTACGACGCGATCGCGCCGGTGCTCGACTTCGCCGACCTCGCCGATCCAGCGCTCCTCGGCAGGGTGCACTGGCCGAACATCGAGGGCGCCCCCTACAACTCGGTGACCTACGACGGTCGCTATCTCCCCATCCTCTGCGTCGTCGGCACCCGTGGCTATCACATCCACAGCAGTCACTCCGCCGAGCAGCATCCGAAAAGCAGCTGGCGTCTGCCGGTGGTGGCGAGCCGGCTGCATTGGTTTCTGCGCATGGGCCGTCTTGTCGGCCGAGGTGTGTGATGGACGTCTTCCGCATCGATGCAACGCTGCCCGTGCCGGCTGCGCGACCCGCGCCGCCGTTGCGGCTCTCGCTTGGGCCGGGTGTCCTCGAGGCGACGCAGGAGGTGCTTCGCACAGAGAGCGACGGCTCCCGCGAGGCCTTGACGCTCTGGGCAGGACGGCCGCGTGACGCGTCCACCGTGCTCGTCAGCCATGTCATCACCCCGGTCGTGGAGGCTGACCATGACTGGTTGACGATCTCGCTCCCCGAGCGCACCGCGATCGCCGCATACCTTCGCCGTGAGCAACTACTCGCCGTTGCCGATATCCATACCCACCCCGAGGCGGCGTTTCTCTCCGACATCGATCGCCAGCGCCCATTCAGCTCCCGCGACGGCTTCTACGCCTTCGTCATCCCGAACTTTGCGACCGACGCGCCGGGCGACGGGTGGCGTTGCTACGTCGAGTTCGACGGCGACTGGCGCGAAGTTCCAAAAAAGGACGCTGTCAATGACTGGCCCGGCTGACCGGACGCGCCGGTACATCGCATCCGTCGAAGGTGATCCGCAGAACGTCGACGACGTCATCACGCGGATGGCGGCCACCGAGGTAGAGCTCGTCGCCGACATCCTCGATCCCGCCGCGGAGATCGCGGTCGCTCTGGCTGCCATGCTACTGCTCCGCCTTGAAGATGCTGCGCCGCGCCTCTATCTGACGGTGCCGCAGACGCGCTCGGTGAAGCTGCCGCTGCTCGGTGAGCATGATCTCTACGACGAACTGGCGCACGTCCATCAAGGCTTCGACGCGGCGAAGCGTTTCCGCAAAGGCCCAGCTCCCAGCCCTGATCTGCGCCTTGTGTTCGATGGTGCTGCAGATCCGGGTTTGCATGTCAGGACGGCTGCGTGGGCCTGCTCGCTCGATGCCGAACTCCCTGAGGTCGCTGGCAATCCCGTCGCCGCCGCGTTCGCTGGTGTCTTGGCCGCCGCGGAGGCGCTCCAGGTTGGGTTCCGCCTCGCCGGCAGCCGAGCTCGGCTGCGTTCATTCCGCGGCGCAGTCTCATTGTGGGACTACAGCCTTGCGCCGATCCTCGGACCAACCATCACATCACCGGTGGACCTCAGTGGCTTCGGCATCGTCGGGTGCGGGGGTGTGGCGTCGGCGACCGCCTGGACCTTGGGTCTTCTCCCGCTGCTCGGTGACCCACTCGTCATCGATCACGACTCCATCGACAAGGAGGGGACCAATCTCAATCGTCACCTCACTGCCACGCTCCAGAATGTCGGCGACCCGAAAGCGACGCTGCTCGCTGGGTTTCTGGGCGCTGCGGGAGCTGCACCGCGGCCACGCATTTGCGAATGGAACAGGCTCTCCGATGCCGAGAAACTGGAAGTTCGCACGGGAGTCGTCTCGGTTGACGATGGTGCGGTGCGACGTGATTTCCAGCTCGACCTGCCCCAGGTCATCCTCAACGCGGGCATCAGCGACACCGGTTACTACCGGGTCACGTATCACGACTTCCTCAACGCCGCCTGTCTGCGCTGTATCACCCCGGGCGGCACACTGCTCGGCGGTCCGCTTGCGACCACGGCTCGGCGTTTGGGGATCTCCACCGCGCGTCTCAACGATGTCATCAGCGCAAACATCCCGCTCCCAGAGGATGTCGTGGACGCCCTTAGACCGGAGGATCGCGAGCAGGTGCGCGGAGTCCGCGGTGCCGACCTGGTCGCGACTGTATGTGCCCGAGTGCAACCACTGCCCGATGAACCCGCGGTCAGCGCACCAATGCTTTCGGCTGCACCCGGCGTGCTCCTCGCGGGTGAAGTGATCAAGCACTCCTTGGGCTACAAGGGCCCGCTGTCGCCGGCACTGAACGTGGTCGGCGCCAACGTCCTGAAGGGTCCTCATCAAGGATGGCTCACCACTCTTCACAAGCGGTCCGGTTGCGAGTGTCTTGACCCGCTATACCGCCGGTACTACACCCGAAAGTGGGCATGAACTCGCACCCACGATCCGACACACATATGGCCCATACACCTCGCCGTCGAGATCGTGCACAGTCTACCGACGTAGGTTGACGGAGTGAAATGACAGTCACAGTCACCCACTCTTTGAGCGCTCGGTTCGTAGAGATCGCCGAGCCTACCGTCGAGGAGTTTCGACACGGTGACGTCTAGTCCGGATCGAAGTAATGGTGCCGAAGTAGTCGCCGTCCGGTGTCGCTTCAGCATCGCTCGACTTGGGCATGGCAACGGCGAGGTCGTCGAGCCCATTGCCGCACTAGCTCGGCAGAGGTAGCTGCATGATGCCGGTCACCTACACGGCTCCCACCGCGCGCGACATCGCGAACGCGTTCACGGCCTGCTCGACCCGCTGTCGGTAGCGCGGCAGGTCCCACCAGCCGGGCAGGGCTGTTTCGATGGGGCGCAGCTCCTCGTAGAAGAGCAGTCCGTGCCACCGGCGCAAGGTCCGGACTTGTTCCGGCGCGAAGGCAGGCACTCGTCGGTGCGAGAAGCTTCGGGTCTGCTCGCCTGCGGCGGTATAGCTGCGCCCGGGCACCTCGATGTCCATATCGCCGCACATGCGGCTCACGGTCTCCAGGTCCCGGGTGTCGGCCAATCCCCCGAGGACGATCTTCACGGTGCATCCGTCCCAGAGGGCGGCGGTCCCGTCGACCCCCCAGCGCGCCCGCGCCTGGCCCAGCGACTGAAGCACGATCATGGTGGTGATGCCCTGGCCGGCTCCATCGGTTACTAGCTGGGGCAGCGACGGGAGCGGCGCGATGTTGGCGCACTCGTCGAGGAAGAGCCCGAGTGGCGGAGTCAGCCTCCGGGTCGCCGATCGCGCCGCCATCTGCTTGGCCGCAGTCACGATGGTCTCAATCAGCGCGGTGATGATCGGCGCCATGCTCGCCTGGGCGCCCGACGTGCCGACGATGAAGAGCGCTGCTCGTTCGCTGATGACACGGTCGGCGATGAATCCTGCCCCGGCGCCGGGTTGGCAGGCGCGCAGGACGCGGGGATCCGCGAGGCAGTCGTAGGCACGCCGCGCACCACTGAACACGTTGGTGACCGCCTGGTCGTGCATGCCGGTGATCGCCTCGAGGTCGTCAGCCCATGCCGACGCGGCGGGACTCTCGCGTAGACACCGGATGGCATCGTGGCTCTCCGCCCGGTTGACCCACTGCCGGACGGTGGCGATATCGCGTCCGGAGACTGCCGCAGCGTGGAGGTAGCAGCGGTGGATCGCCTCGTTGTACGACTGGAAGTAGTCGGCGTGCTGGATGCCCTGCGAGCTGCCGGCGGCGGCGTTGAGCGCACGTGCTCGATAGATCGCCACCTGGGGATCCTCGCAGCCCGCGACCGGATCCCAGCCGACCGGGTCGGGCCACTCGCTGAAGCCGGTGGGATCGAAGACGTACACCGGCCGCTCCTGGCGGAGCGCGCAGGCCGTATGGACGATCAGATCGTCCTTGGTCGAGGTGGCCACAAGCGGGCCCGGCCAGTCCAAGAGGTTGGGGATGATCACGCTCACGCCCTTGCCGCGGCGGGGCGGGGCGAGCAGCAGGTAGGCGTTCTCCGGGCTCCCCCACAACCACGTTCGGGTCGCGACATCGCGACCGAGGTAGATCAAGGTTCGCTCCGGCCGTCACGGTCCTTGGGGTCGACGATCATCGTCACCTTCCGCGCGACGCGGCCATCCAGCCGTGATCTCACCTCACCCCAGGACGCGAAATTTCGGCGTGGCTCGCGCGGGAGTCCCCAGCGGGGCAGCAGCCCCCGACGCCTGCGTGCTTGCGTCCGCCATCCGAGTACAAGGACGACGATGAGCATCGCCGATACGCCTAGAAGAGAGGCGATGGTCGCCACTAGCAGTCGATCCGCGCTGTGTGCGGGCCTGAGGCGGGCGGCTCGTCGAGCGCCCTCCCCCACTCCCCGCGAACGCAGGTCAATGCGTCAGGAACATGCCCGGATTCATCACATCCAGCGTACCGACGAAACGCTCACACGCCGCTTACACTTTCCTCGCACGCGTCGATTGTGTGTGGCACCGACGCTGCATCGCAGCGCGAAGCGAACGTGCGTACGCGCGGAGTGCTCAGCGACCTACCGGGAAGGGAACCGGCACGCCCCGCGACGCGGCGATCTCAACGCGCACACCGTCGCTGTAGGTGCGCTGCCACGTGCCCGCGGACCATACGTCGCGCGCGGTGAGCGTCCGCATCCCGCTCTGGAGGCGGCACGTCTCCGCCGCTCCGTCCGCGGCGACCTCGCAGACCGCGACCCAGCGCGCGCCGTCGACGACCGCGGATCCGCCGGCGGTGAGGTCGGGGCCGCTGTGGCCCAGCACCAGAGTCCCCGCGCCGGAGTAGACGCCGGAGCCAACCGCCTGGAGCGTGGCATCGCCGATGCGATAGGTGGTCGCCGTCATCGCGACCGATACTCCGGTCGGGAGGATCGACAGTACGACCCCGGCCGTCGCGCAGCCCAGGGCGAGCACGACCCCCGCGGCGAGCGCCGATGTGCGAGCTCGGCGCAGACGTCGCGACCGCCACACCCGGCTGGCGTGTTCCCCGGCACCCATGTCGATGATGCCGGCCCCCGCCAGGCGGGCGCGAAACCAGCGCGCGTGCGGACCGGTGGTCACGCGGCCTCCATCCGGAGTGCCGTGATGCTGGTGCATCGGGGGTCCAATGCGAGCGTCAGCCGCCAGCGCGCCGGCGGGAGCGCGACCGGCCGACCGCCGGGCTCGCGGGCCAGGGAGCGGTCGTCGACGAGGAGCTCGACGCGCACCGCGCCATCGGTGCCGTCCAGGTCGGCGGTACCCGCCACCGCATCGCCGTAGTCGGTCTCCACGTACCACCCATCACCACCGATCGCGGCCAGCGCTCCGTGCACGCTCGCGGCACAGCTCGGGGTCAGGTAGTCCAGCTCCGGCCGCTCGCCGTATCCGCCCCGGGCGAGATCGGTGAGCAGGCGCAGGGACAGGGCCGTGATGCGCCGCACACGTTCGTCCTGGTCGGTGACGGACGCTGCGTGTCGACGTTCAGCCATGGGGGGTCGTTGCTGAGGCCCGCGCTCGCGCCGCAACCACCGCGCGCAGCACGCCCGCGAACGCGCGATCGGTTCGAGGCGAGGCGCCGACGATGGGGCTGCGCCGGTGGCTCGCCGTCTGCACGTCGACGGTGAACGGCACCTCGACGATCTCGGCCCCCGCGGCGCGGAGGTGGTCGAGGAGCTCGGCGATCGCCGGGAGCTCGAGCGCACGGTGCCCGTCGCCGGGGAGCAGTAGGGGGACGACCAGACCGGGCCTGGGGAGGCGGCCGTTGGAGCCCGCGACCATGGCATCGATGCTGTCGATGATCTCGCCGGCTGCGATGAAGGACGCCTCCCCAAGGTCGATCGGCAGCACCGCGACATCCGCGTGCTCCAACCAGTGGGCGACCACCGCCTCTTTGGCGCCCTCGCTCAGGCTGGGCAGGGTGTTCGGCAGGTCGACCACGACCAGGGTGTGGCGGAGTCGGAGGTGGGTCACCAGCCGGTCGATCTCCGCCGCTGTGTACGCGGACCCTGCGGAGCGGCGCTCGGGCAGGACGCGCAGGCGCTCGTTGCGTGCGAACTCACCGTTGGGCACGAGTGCGCCCCGATTGAGGGCCTCGACCACCTCGCGCACCGTGAGCGCGTCGGTCGGGACGGCGAGCTGACGCCAGGAGTCGGGGTTGTTGAGGTTGGCGTCGACGAGCACGGCGCTGCCGCCGTGTGGCTCGACGGCGCGCGCCCCCAGGACACCGATCGCCGCCGCCTCGGTGGTCTTGCCCGGGCCGCCCTTGGGCGTGCCGACCGTGACCACTGTGGAGTGGGCCCGGAGCAGGACCTGGCCGAGTCCGGCCAGGTCGGGCGCCGGAAGCCGTGGGCGCGACGAAGTCACGCGCCCGATGAGCGTCCGCAGGCGGCTGCCACCATGCGCGGGCAGAAGATGGGTCGACGCATCCTGTGTTTCCAGCGCCCCGAACGGGTTGTCGTCGGTAGCCGTGCGGTACGGCTGGTCGGACCTCACTCCCGCGAGGGCCGCGAGCGGAGTCACCGGCAACCGCGGTGCGTGCGCGCCGGTCTGTTCCGATGGCGGTCGACGGTCGGCGGTCGGAGGGCTGGACGCCGGCTCCGGTTCACGACTCGTCTGCACACCCGCGGCGGCGCCCGGACCGTTGCCGGGAAGCACGCCGCGCGCCCACGCCGGCGGCGCCGGAACCCTCCCGTTGCGCCGCTGCGGTGAGGTGGCTGCGGTGGAGGATGCCTCGCCAGATTCGCGGCTTCGAGCGATGTCGTCGGAAACGCCTGACATGTGCAACATCGCCACCAGCTGTGCATGCCCGCTCGGGCTCAGATCGCCGCTCAGACGTCGCACCAGCTCCCAGGCGAGCGCCTCGAGGCTCTCGGCGACAACGGCCGTCCCGGTGCCGGCCGGGATGCCCGCCGCCTCGACGTCGTTGCGGCACCAGACCAGGTGGCGTTGGTCCGCCGCGTCGCGTACAGCCGTTCCGTCGTGATCCGCGTTGCGGATGATCAGGATCTCCGCATCGGTGAGCCCAAGTGCCGCATCACCGAGATGCGGCTCCGGGGGGCGGAGCAGCGCGATGGTGCCGTCGACCACGGGTGGCAGGAGCGCATGGACCGCGCGCAGGAGCCGATCCGACTCCTCGGCGGGGAGGAGGCTGACCAGCATCCGGGTGGTGCTCATGGTGCCTTCGCGAGTTGCTGACGAGCCTGGCTGATACTGCCGCAGCACATCGAATATGCGTTGCTGTTGTGGCGCGCCACTCCGACGCCGAGGATCGCGAGACATACCGCGAGCGTCACGCCAGCCAGCACGCGCGTCGAGGTCACCCGAAGGCCGACGCTGCCAAGCGTGCGCGCCAGCACCAGGACGATACCGGCCAGGATAGCTACCCAGATCAGCAGCTCGGCGGCGGCCAGCGCGGCCAACCCGGTCTGATCCGCACCGCTGACGAATCCCATGGCCGCAGCGAGGTTCGGCCGGGGGAGCACCAGCGCCGCAACCGCGACAGCGCCGACCACCGCGAGCAGGACGGAGGCGTGCCGGCGCACTCAGAGCCCGCCGTTGGCGCTGGCGTAGGCGACCGCCGAGAAGATGACCACGAAGATGGCTGCGAGCAGGCCGACCATTGGCACCAGCACGGTGATGGTGCGTGAACCCAAGCGGACCCGCGCGTCGGCGAGGCGCTGCGCGGTGAACGAGCGCGCGGCGGCAAGGTACTCGGTCGCTGGATCACCGCCTCCATACTCCTGGGCCGCTCGCACGACCTGAGCCAGCTGCGCCAGCACGGGGAGGCGGTACGCGGCGGACACCGCCTCGAGCAGCTCGGCTCGGGAGTGCGGCGGGACGTCACTCGTCTGACGCCACTGCTCGCTGCCCAGCATCTCGGCGAGGGTGCGGTCGCGCATGCTTCGCGCCAGAGCGAGCAGCGGGTCTCCAGGACCCAGCCCCTCGGGGCTGTGCACCGGGGGCACACGCAGCAGCCCGAAGAGCAGCAGGGTCTTGGCCACCTGGAGGGAGGCCGTCTCACGCCGGCGGCGGGCCTCTCGTTGCAGGCTCGCCACGCTCAGAGCGGTCGCGACGACGGCTGCGACCGGGATCAACGCGGGAGCGAGTACGAGGCCGTCGCCGGCGAGGACGGTCACGCCGTCGAGGACGCTGCAGGCGGCGACCGTGAGGGCGGCGATGCCGACCACCCGGCGTGTGAAGGCCTGGGTCTCGCCGCGACCGGCGGCCAGCTGCAGCCGCCGGATCGCAAATCGATCCTGCAAGGCACGCGCCATCGGGTTGCGTGCCACAACGGCCGCCCAACGGCCGTGATCGGGCATCAACCGATCCCGGACTCGGCGAATGCTGGCGCTTTCGGCGGTTCGCAGCGCGCCGCTGCGCGCCAGGACCAGCGCAGCCAATGCGGCCGTGGTCACGAGCAGCAGCGACGGCAGCCAGACCTCAGCCACGACCGATCCGCCCCAGCTCCGCGCGCACCAGGCGCACATCCCAGCGAGCCGGGCGAGGCGTGCGCAGCAGGGTGCCCATGATGGCGATGGAGCCCGCGAAGATCAGCGCCGCGATCACGAGCGTGATCTCCCCCTGGACGCTGACGAGGAAGTCGTGCAGCACCGGGACGGTGTTGAAGGCGCCGATGAGCACCGCGAGCACCGCGCCGATCATCTGCGCGCTGCGTCGTTGCACCGCCACCGCGGCGCGGGTGGCGTCGAGCAGCGCGATGTCCTCCTCGAGCTCCGGGATCACCTGGTCGCGGAGTTGGTGGACGAGCTCGCGCGGATCGCGGCTCCTTCCGGCGAGCAGGAGCACACACACGTCTTCGACGAATGCGGAACGGGAGCGTTCGGCCATGTCGAGCAGCCCCTCCTCCATCGAGAGCGCCGTCTGCAGCGGCGTCAGCAGCTCGCGCAGCTCGGGACGCGGATGCTGTGCCACCTCGCGCAGCACGGCGTCGAGATTGCCCATGCGCTGCAAACCGTTGGCCAGGTCGCGAACGGTCGCGACCAGCGAGCGATATGCGCGCGATCGCCGCGCCGAGGCAACGTCCTCCACCAACCAGGGCACGCCCAGCGTTCCGAGCAGCAGCAGGACGACCGCGATCACCACGACGCCACTGGTCAACCCCACGAGCAAGGCGAGGGCGAACAGGGTGAGCCGAATCGCCGCCCACACGGCGAACGGAACGCCCAGCGACGCGGCCAGATCCCGCTCCGCGTCGAGCAGGGGAGCGACCCGGCGCGTGACCGCAGCGCCCGCGTCGGGACGCACGCCCGGCCGCTGCCACACCGTGATCGCGGCGATGAGGCAGAGGATGACCAGCACCTCGAAGAAGAGCAGCGCGATCACGGCGCCGGCACCTCGACCAGCTGCTCGCCAAGTGCCTCCTGGAGTCGCCGGGGCAGGTCGGCGATCGAATGCACGCGGCGGACCAGCGCGTCGTGCTCGTCCGTGCGGTACACGTCGACCGCGGCGCCGTCAGCCGAGTATGCGACCACCCCGGTCACCGCCCGCCTGCCGAGCCGCTGCGATTTGCGGAGGTGCACCACGAGGTGGATCGCCTGGTGGGCGACCCTCGTGGCCAGCTCGACCTGGCCGGCGAAGCGCGGCGCCATCATCACGTAGTTGACGACCTTGGGAATCGTCTCGGCGGCGCTGTTGGCGTGCACGCTCACCATCGATCCCTCGTGGCCGGTGGTCATCGCATTGGCGGCGTCCGCCATCTCCGCGCCGCGGGCCTCGCCGACGATGATCCGCGACGGCAGGAAGCGCAGGGCGTCGCGCCCCAGATCCTCCATGCTCACCCGGGCCTCCTGTTCCTTCCAGGCGCCGGGCACGGTGGCCATGGTGATCGTGTTCTCGTGCACCATTCGGCCGTCGGGGCGTTCCTGGGCCAGGGCCAGCTCCGGACTGTCCTCGATCACCAGCAGCGTTTCGTCGTCGGCGACCTCGGCGCAGAGCGCGCGCATGAGCGTGGTCTTGCCCGCGCCGGTGCCGCCGGAGATGATGATGTTCAGCCGGGCGCGAACGCACTCGCGCAGGAAGGCGGCCACTCCGCTCGGGATGGTGCCGTTGGCCACGAACTCGTCGAGCGTGCTCGGCCCGCTCACGCGCGGGATGCGCAGGCAGGCATAGACGCTGTTCCGCCCCACCGCGGCGGGGGCGACTACCACGGCGATGCGCACCTGTCCCACCGCGGTCGCCATGGTGGCGACGGCCCGCGGCTGATCACGGGTCAGCTGGGTACGGGGCTGCACGCCCGCGTAGCTGAGCAGCGTGCGAAACCACTCCTCGAGCCTGGCGTCCGCCTCCCGGCGGGTGGGAGCGCTGAATGCTTCGGGTCCCCACCCTTGGAGCAGCTGCTTGCTACCCGCGGCCTCGACCAGGATGCGGTCCGCCCCGAGACACTGGATGTCCTCGACATCCTCATAGACGAGCAGGGAGAGTGGCCAGAGCAGGCTGGCTCGGACCAGCAGCGCCCACTCCACCTCGGCGCGCCATGTGGCATCCCCGGCGAGACGCGCCGCCAGCACCGGTGCGACTCCCATGCCGCCGCGATGCACCGACCGCTCGACCAGGTCGCTCACCAGGTCGGGGAGGCGCTCCTCCCATGTGGTGGAGAGCTCGTCACCCCGCTCGCGATGGAGCACGCCACAGAGCTGCTCCACGAGCGGGAGCATCTCCGCGGGAATCTCCGGCCATGCGCGCGAGGCCATCCCGTTCCCGGCCACCCGGCGGGCATCGATCCGCGGCCGGTCCTCGCCGATCATCGCCGGACCGGCGCACCGTGTCGGGTCAGCGGCCATCGGTGGCGACGCGTGGTATCGGAGGTGATCGTTCCGGATCCGAAGAGACCCAGCTCCTCGGCCATCGCCTCGCGCTGGATCGGCTCCCGGCGGGCTCGCGCCGCGACACAGCGATCCGCGTTCCACTCCCATTCGCTCGCCAGCGGATATCCGGGCAGCGCCGCCTGCAGCAGTTCGGTCGCCTCCGAGACGCCGCGACGATGGGCCGGGCGCACAAGCACGAGTCGGGCGCGCGGGATGGTCAGCGTCCGCAGGGTGCGCACCGCGTTGTCGAGCAGGTCCGACTCCGCGCGCACGACGATGAAGACCGCGTGCAGGGCGAAGCCCAGTGCCCGGGCCGCGGCATCGCCATCGACCAGATCCGGGTACGCGAACGGCGTGCCGCAGTCGACGACGACCAGCTCCTCGGGGAGGCCCTCGAGGGCCGGCACCAGCAGCTCGGCGGTGTGCGAGCCGGGGCGGCCGGGATCGCGAAACCCGGGAACCACCCGAAGCCGCGGGCGCGAGCCGAGCGTGACTGCCTGACGCTCCAGCTCGGCGGTGGCGATGCCGTGGGGGCTATACACGTTGGCCAGGGACCGCGTGTCGTCGATGCCCAGCATCGACGCCACCGTGCCGCCGGCGCCGTCGGCATCCACAAGCATGGTCCCGCGATCCCGTGCCGACGACCAGGCGAGCGCGGCGGCGAATCCGGTCGCCCCGTTGCCGGCTCGGACGCCCGCGACACCGACGCGCAGCGGCGCCACTTTCAGCCTGCCGCCTGGTCGGCGGCCGGTGTGGACCCTGCGGTCCCGTTGGCGATTGCCGTCAGCATCTGCTCGGCCTGCTGCAGCGTGTACGTCTCGCCGCGGGGCACCTGAACACCCGAGGACTGCACCGCGACCAGGTCGATACCCGAGACGGAGAGGTCGACCCAGTACCCCTCATACGCGGCGGGGACCAGGACGGCCGTGGCGCTGCCGGCGGCGACGATGGTGATCCCGCGCCCATACAGCTGCACGGTCTGCCCGGACGCGGCCGCCGCCGCTGCCTCGGGCGCCTCCGGCGTGCCCACACTGAGGGTGCTGGAGCTCGGGCCGTAGATGTCGACACTGTCACCCGCCTGGAGGCCGGGCGCCATGCTCTTGAAGGCGAGCGGCACGGTGACCATGGATTGGGCGAACAGATCGTCGGGCCGGAGCACATCGCCACCCGAGACGGAGTGCGCGAGGTATTCGCCGGCGGGATTGGTGGTCAGGACGGTGAAGTCGTCCGAGCCCTGTGCGATGGTCACCGGGCGCACCACGGAGGCCGTTAGGCGCGTGCCGGCACTCGCGTTCTGACTCATCGCCCAAGCCGTGATGTGCCGGCCACCGATGCTCAAAGCGGTGAAGACAACCGCGCTCACGGCTGCGAGTGAGAGCACCACGATCAGCACGAACGCCCCGCGTCGCATCCCCTTCTTTCCCCCTATCGACTAATACGGATGCACGGTGCCGAGCGCAGCACCGGCCTGATGGACGGCTCGCACCGTGGTGCCGAGACCGACGAACGGCACCGGCAGCTGGATGCGCTTGCTCACGATCACCGTGATCGAGTCCCCGCTCACGACACACGACGCAACCGCGCCGGGGTCCGCAACGGCGACCGCCTGCTCACAGTTGGTGATCGCATCGGCACCGAGACGGAGTTGCCCACTCGATGTCACTCCCGAAGGGAACTGGCTCGTGTCGACCGAGTCCGCACCCGACTGGGCGCCGAGGTACGCCGCCGTGTCGGCGCGGGTCGCCTCGCTGCTCTCCACAAGGAGGTCAGCAACCGCCACCAGGAGCGCGCCGAGCACCATGGTCACCACCAGCGCAGTGAGCACGATGACCTGGCCGCGTTCTCCGGCTCGGCGGCGCTTCAGCACGTGACGCTCGGTGCGCACTGCCGGAACGGCGGTGCAACGAGTTGCGCGTTCTGTTGCAGCGTCACATTCCAGCGCCACACGAGTCCGATCAGGTTGTTGGAGAACGAGACGGTGACGGTCCCCTGGCAGGACACCACCGTGTCCGGCTGGTACGTCGCCGAGTACAGGTACTGGTTGCCCTCGCTCGGAGGACACGTGATGCGCAGCGATCCGGGCTCGAGGAACGGCCCAGACACGCTGCGCGCAAAGGTGTCGTCGATGTTGAACAGCGCTTGACTGGTGGCTCCGTATGGAACGCTGAATGCGGCCGATGTGGCCAGCCCGGTTGCGGAGCGCAGCTCGGTGGTCGCGTCGAGCACGAAGATGGCGCCGACGAAGCCGAGCGCCAGGACGATGAGGAAGGGGAGCACGAGCGCCGTCTCCACCACGCTCTGCGCTCCTTCGCCACGGCGACCGTTGTGACGTGCAGTCATGGGGCGAACACCGCGCTGTGGACGACATCGTCGATGTTGATGGCCAGCGCGCCGGTCCGCCAGGAGCCGAGCCCGAACCCCGGAGGCACCAGCGCCGAGACCCAGCCGCGGATGGCGACCTCAACGGTGCCGGCGGCGGAATGCGCCACGGCGCAGACGTACACGATGCCCACCGGCCAGGAGGCACCGAGCGGCGGACACGCACCGTCCACCGGGGACATGGGGGCAGGGGTGGCGCCGACCAGGCCGCTCTGCAACTCTGAGCGGATCGCCGGATACACGTCGGCAGTGGCGGGAGGGCCGGTCGGGCTCCCCGTCGCGCCGGCGGCGATGTAGATGCCTCGCTCCGCAGCGGTGATGGCAGTCCCCCTCGTGAGCGCGTACAAACCGATCTGCGTGCAGCCAAGCAACAGGGCGAGGACGACTGACAGAACAAGGGCAAACTCAACCATCGCCTGACCGTCTCCCCTCCCCGCCCCCTGACGCATGTCTCAAGCAATCTACTTCATCAGATGCCTACATAGCGCTTACAGATTGCCAGCGTACGACTCTACTCAGGCTAGGTCGCACACCCCGCCACATCCTTCGGGACCACTGTTGCGATGACCCGACCTACGGGCTCCCACGGTGAGGCGAGGAATGGAAAGCGATCCAGGCAAGATCCCCGAACTCGTGGCGATATGGGTCGCCGCGGTCTCGTGGGTGTATTCCGCTGTGCGAGTCAGCCGACGTCCGTGTGCGCTCGCCGCCTCCACCGCAACCCGGGCAAGTGGGGACCGCGCAGTTTGGTTCCGTTGGTCAGGCCACGCGCGTGGCTTCTGGCGCAGCAGGATCGGTAGCTCCCGGCGCCTTGAAACTTCTCCGTACATCCGTTCGGTGACATGCCCAGCTTGCGTGCGCCCTGCCGCCCCTCTTCTCGGCTTGCCCTACCATCCACCCCAATGACCTACCTTGAGGCCGCGGCGACGGTCCTTAAGTCGGCGAAGCGCCCGCTAACGACCCTCGAGCTCACTGAACAAGCCATCGAGCGACGGCTCATCACCCCCAAGGGGAAAACTCCGAGCGCGACCATGCGAGCCGCGCTGTACGCCGCACTTCACGATGGCCGCGCGAGTGGGCTCATCCGCCAGGAGTATCTGCCTGGTCCCACCAGGGCCATGAGAAACACGGTGACCTGGCTCTCGGACGACCCGTCAAGGCATCAGTCGGTGGCGCGCCAGCCGGATACGGAACGCCGGGGAGCCGCTCGATGAACGGCCAGCAGCACAGTCGGATTGTCGGCTTCATCTGGAACATCGCTGACGACGTCCTGCGGGATGTATACGTGCGCGGGAAGTACCGCGACGTCATCCTGCCGATGACGGTCCTGAGGAGGTTCGACGCAATTCTCGAATCCACCAAGGCCGGTGTTCTCGACATGAAGGCGCGGTTGGACAAGATGGGGGTGACTCATCAAGACATGGCGCTGCGTCAAGCTGCGAATCAAGCCTTCTATAACACCTCACCATTCACGCTGCGAGACCTTCAGGCGCGCACGAGCCAGCAGCAACTCAAGGATGACTTCGAGGCCTACCTCGATTCCTACTCGCCGAACGTCCAGGACATCCTGGAGAACTTCGAGTTCCGGCACCAGATCCCTCGGCTCTCAAAGGCCGATGCGCTTGGCTCGTTGATCGAGAAGTTTCTGGATCCAACCATCAACTTGAGCCCCTACCCAGTCCAGAACCTCGACGGTTCGGAGAAGTTGCCCGGGTTGGACAATCACGCCATGGGCACTATCTTCGAAGAGCTCGTGCGCAAGTTCAACGAAGAGAACAACGAAGAGGCCGGCGAGCATTGGACGCCTCGAGATGCCGTCAGATTAATGGCTCGTCTGATCTTCTTGCCCATCGCCGACAAGATCGAATCCGGCACCTATCTCCTCTACGACGGAGCGTGCGGGACGGGCGGGATGCTGACCGTTGCAGAGGACACGCTCAAAGAGCTTGCGACTGAGCGGGCCAAGGAGGTGTCGACCCACCTCTACGGGCAGGAGATCAACGGCGAGACATACGCCATCTGCAAAGCAGACCTCCTCCTAAAGGGAGAAGGCGAGGCAGCGGACAACATTATCGGTGGCCCTGAGTACTCCACACTCTCCAACGACGCCTTTCCGTCTCGCGAGTTCGACTTCATGCTCTCAAATCCGCCCTACGGCAAGAGTTGGAGCGGCGACCTCGAGCGCATGGGTGGCAAGAATGGGATGAAGGATCCGCGCTTCACCACCCGGCACGGGGGTGAATCCGAATACTCACTGGTTACTCGCTCGAGTGATGGGCAGATGCTATTCCTTGCCAATTTGCTCAGCAAGATGAAGCACGGTACCGCGCTTGGTAGTCGAATCGCTGAAGTTCACAACGGCTCGAGCATGTTCGCTGGCGATGCCGGCCAGGGGGAGAGCAACATCCGGCGGTGGATCATCGAGAACGACTGGTTGGAGGCAATCGTTGCCCTACCGCTCAACATGTTCTACAACACCGGCATAGCGACCTACATCTGGGTGCTGTCCAACCGAAAGCCGGAGCACCGGCGCGGGAAGGTACAACTTATCGACGCAACCCAGTGGTTCAAACCGCTACGCAAGAACCTCGGCCAGAAAAACTGCGAACTGTCCGATGAGGACATCGAGAAGATCTGCGCTACGTTCCTTGCCTTCACGATAACCGAGCAGTCCAAGATCTTTCCGAATGCTGCCTTCGGCTACTGGAAATGCACCGTCGAGCGGCCGCTTCGCTTCGCGGGTGTTGACCCAGGGCGGTCGTATGCAGCGAAGGAGATCAAAGCGCTCAAAGAGAGTGCCGCCCGCGGCGAGGATGGCTTGCCCGTCGTCAACAAGATTCACATGCGGGGCGTCGCTGCCGACCCGATTCGCGGACTGTTCGAATGCACCATCCAAGGTGAGCCACGGGTCGTTGAGTACGAACCAGACCCCGACCTGCGGGACACTGAGCAGGTACCCCTGCTAGAGGATGCCGGCATCGACGGCTTCATGCGACGCGAGGTCCTCCCGCACGCGGCCGACGCGTGGTATCTGCCCAACAGCGTCAAGATCGGCTACGAGATCAGCTTCACACGACACTTCTACAAGCCATCGATCCCGAGATCACTCGGCGAGATCCGCGCAGACATTCTGGCCGTCGACGCAGAGGCGGAAGGATTGTTAGCGACAATCCTCGGAGCCTCAATGTGAGTGTGGGCGTAGCACCTTACCCTGAGATGATTGCCTCGGGCCATCCCCTGGTTGGTGATATTCCAGCGCATTGGGCATTGCGTGAGCTCGGGCAGCTCGGGCGCCTTGCAAAGGGCAAGGGAGGCAGCAAGGACGACGAGGTCGTCGGAGGTGTGCCATGCGTGCGCTACGGTGACCTCTACACCACCCACACACAGTTCATCGAGCAGACTCGCGCGTCTATAAGCCCAGAACGCGCACAAGATTACACTCGCGTAACTTATAGAGACGCCCTCTTTGCGGCATCTGGCGAGACCATCGAAGAGATAGGGAAGTCCGCCGTCGTTCTCGTGAGATCAGAAATCTGCTGTGGTGGCGATGTTCTCGTCTTCCGTCCCGCCGGACAAGGACTCGATGCTCGGTTTCTTGGCTACGCGCTCGACAGCTGGCCGTCCGTCGCTCAGAAATCCCTGATGGGGAGAGGCTTTACTGTCGTACACATATACGCGAGCGAACTCAAGCGCCTCGCATTCGCCGTACCAACGATGGCGGAACAGAGGTCCATCGTGAAGTTCCTCGATTACACGGGGCAACGCATAGGGGCCTACCTTCGTGCCAAGGGACGGTTGATCAACCTCCTTAACGAGCAGAAGCAGGCAAGCATCTATCAAAGCGTGACCCGGGGCCTCGACCCTTTTGTGCCAGTTAAGTCCTCCGGCGTAGATTGGCTCGGCGACATTCCCCAGCACTGGACGCTATCGAGAAGCAGGCGTCTGTTCTCAGTTCGGAAGGAACTCGCCGGACCGGATGATGTGCAGCTATCCGCAACACAGGCATATGGGGTAATCCGGCAGTCGGATTACGAAGAGAGGGTTGGCCGACGGGTCGTGAAGATATCCATGCACTTGGAGAGGCGGAAGCACGTAGAGAAGGATGACTTCGTTATCAGTATGAGGAGCTTCCAAGGGGGCCTCGAACGTGCCTGGGTGTCGGGGGCCATCCGATCCTCGTATATTGTTCTCAAGCCTATACCGATCGTCGATGTGGAGTTCTTCAGTTATCTATTCAAGTCAAAGGGCTACATCGGCGCGTTGCAGGCGACCGCCGACTTCATCCGAGACGGTCAAGACTTGACATACGACAACTTTCGTCAGGTCGATCTCCCCCTGATCCCACTCGACGAGCAGAGAGCGATCGCAGCATATCTTTCGAATTTGACAGCAGGTATCGATCTCAGCATCTCGCGACTACGCCGCGAATTGGACCTCATTCGCGAGTTCCGCACTCGACTGATCGCCGATGTGGTCACTGGTAAGCTCGACGTCCGAACAGCTGCCGCAGCTCTGCCAGATGAAGTGATCGAGAGTGAAGATCTCACCGCCGATCTGGCAAGTCACGGCCTCGACAGGGCAGTCGACCCGGAGGACACCGAGGCCCAACTCGAGGAAGTGGGTGAATGACCACAGATACCAGCGAGGGTGGCCTCGAGGCCCTGATCGTCAGAGACATGACCGCCACCGTGGCAGGCTGGCTCCCTGGCAACCCCAAAGACTTTGATCGCGAATACGCTCTCGATCTCATCCAGCTCGCAGCTTTCCTGCGCGCCACTCAGCCGGAAGTCGCAACCGCTGTCGACGTCGAGTACGACGGCCCCAAGCGTCGCTCCTTCCTCGCCCGCCTCCAGGGGGAGATAACCAAGCGCGGAGTGATCGCCGTCCTTCGAGCTGGCCTCAAGCACGGTCCTCACGAGATCGCACTCTTCTACGGCACTCCGTCACCGGACAATCAGAAGGCGGTCGAGAGGAATGTGGCGAACCGGTTCGTCGTGACCCGCCAGCTCCGTTACAGCAGGGATGAAACCAAGCTTTCGCTCGATCTGTGTCTGTTCATCAACGGACTGCCTGTTCACACCTTCGAACTGAAAAACAACCTGACCAAGCAGACGGTGGAGGACGCCGTCGAGCAGTACAAGCGAGACCGCGACCCGCGCGAGCTCATCTTCCAGTTCGGACGGTGTATCTCGCACTTCGCCGTCGACGATCAGGAAGTTCGGTTCTGCACCGAATTGCGCGCCAAGCAGTCCTGGTTCCTCCCCTTCAACAAGGGTTGGAACTCCGGCGCCGGCAACCCACCCAACCCGGGCGGGATCAAGACGGACTACCTTTGGAAGCAGGTTCTGTCGCCGACCAGTTTGACAAACATCATTGAGAACTACGCGCAGATCGTCTCAGAGAAAGATCGCAAGACCGGCAAGGTTCGGTCAACGCAGATCTTCCCCCGCTACCACCAGTTGGACGTGGTGCGCAAGTTGCTCGCCGATGCAGAGGAGCACGGGATTGGGCACCGCTACCTGATTCAACACTCTGCAGGTAGCGGCAAATCCAACTCCATTGCGTGGCTCGCTCACCAGTTGATCGCCATCGAGCACGCCGGAGCTCGAGTATTTGACTCCATCATCGTGGTCACCGACCGAGTCTTGCTCGACGATCAAATCAAGAACACAATCAAGCAGTTCACGCAGGTCAGTGCGACCGTTGGCCACGCTGAGCACTCGGGCGATCTCCGCCGCCTGATCGAAGAAGGTAAGAAGATCATCATCACCACGGTGCAGAAGTTCCCAAGTATCCTCAAGGACATTGGCGACGAGCACCGCAACCGGCAGTTCGCCATCGTCATCGACGAGGCGCACTCCGGTCAGGGAGGCAAGGCTTCCGGGGCGGTAAGCCTGGCGCTTTCCGAAGCCGGAGGGTTCGATGACGCAGAAGCAATCGAAGACCACATCAACCAATTGGTCCAGGCTCGCCGCCTGCTCGCCAACGCGAGCTATTACGCCTTCACAGCCACTCCCAAGAACAAGACACTTGAAATTTTCGGCGAGGCATCCACAGAGGACGGCCACGCCAAGCACCGACCCTTCCACGTCTACACGATGAAGCAGGCCATCGAAGAGCGATTCATCCTCGACGTGCTTCAGTACTACACCCCTGTGGCCAGCTGGTACAAGCTGGTCAAGAAGGTTGAGGACGACCCTGAGTTTGACGTTCGGCGCGCAAACAAGAAGCTTCGTCACTACGTGGAGAGCCACGACCACGCGGTCCGCGTCAAAGCCGAGATCATGGTGGATCACTTCCGCGCACATGTGGCGGCCCCACGCAAGATCGGTGGCGAAGCTCGGGTCATGGTGATAACCGGAAGCATTCATCGAGCCATCCAGTACTTCCATGCCATCCGCGACTACCTCAGCGAAACTAAGAGCCCGTACCAAGCGGTAGTGGCCTTTTCCGGCGAGCATGACTTCAACGGCCACCCGGTCAGCGAAGCCACGCTCAACGGATTCCCTTCCAAAGACATCGCCGACGAGTTTGCCCAGGGCCAATACCGCTTTTTGATCTGCGCTGACAAGTTTCAGACCGGGTATGACGAACCCCTGCTGCACACGATGTATGTCGACAAACCCCTCGCCGGCATCAAGGCTGTGCAGACCCTTTCACGTCTGAACCGCGCTCATCCGATGAAGTCCGACGTATTCGTCCTCGACTTCATGAACGATACGCACGTGATCGAGGAAGCGTTCAGCGACTACTATCAGACCACGATCCTGAGTGGGGAGACTGATCCCGACAAACTGCACGATCTGCAGGCCGATCTTGACGCTCATGAGGTCTATACCCAAGCGGCAGTCGACGACCTCGCGTTCATCTACCTTTCCGGCGCGGACCGCGACAAACTCGACCCGATTCTCGACGCGTGCGTCCCCACCTACAAGGCCCTCACAGAGTATGCCCAGGTCGCTTTCAAGGGCAAGGCCAAGGCGTTTGTTCGGACATATGCGTTTCTCTCAATCATTCTTCCGTACGTCAACCCCGGCTGGGAGAAGCTCTCGATCTTTCTGAACTTCCTTATCCTGAAGTTGCCGGCGCCCGTGGAAGAAGACCTTTCCCGGGGCATTCTCGAGACCATCGATATGGATACGTACCGAGCGGAGAAGCGTGCCACTATGAAGATCACATTAGCGGAGCACGATGCCGAGATCGATTCCGTGCCTACATCCGCGGGTGGACGTGGAGCCGAGATTGAGCTTGACCGGCTGAGCAACATCCTCAAAGTCTTCAATGATCTCTTCGGCAACGTCTCTTGGACTGACGCGGACCGCGTCAGCAAGCTCATCACCGAGGAGATACCCACCCGAGTAGCCGCGGACAAAGCCTACCAGAACGCGATCAAGAACAGTGACAAGCAGAATGCGCGAGTGGAACACGATAAGGCACTCCTTCGCGTTATCAGCGGCCTGTTCCGCGATGACTCGGAACTTTTCAAGCAGTTCAACGATAACGAGTCATTCCGGAAGTGGCTCGCCGATACCGTGTTCCAAATGACGTATGACACCACCGCGAGTGCCGCCTGAAGTGACTGCCGAACCGCGCGGCTTGATTCTATCCCTCGCTTCGCCGCGGGGCTCGGCTTACGAGTCACCGCCGACGGAAGCCGACGTCTCATCAGACCAGATTCGGATGCCACGCGTCGTCACTAGCATCCCCGTGAAGGCTGCTCTTGTCTTAGTAAATAGACCTGTTGCCTCACACTTCGAGATTGGCGAGCAATGCAACATCGAGAGTAGTGGAGTCCCGGCGCCTCGAATGGTTGGAATATGCCAAGTTTCTGCGCCGTCTGCCATGCACCGGTCGTCTCCGTGTTTGTGTAGAGCTGCGTGACCGGTGGCGAGCTACCGCCAACGTAGGTGCCGGCGGCCCGGCGATAGCGTGGCAGGGCCGTTACGGCCGCTCCGCCTGCAGTGGAGAACCCGCTCCTGACGTCGACGGGAGCTTTGGTCCTCCCCTCACCGTTTCAAGAATGGGGGGGTCAGGACGCCGTATTTGGAGGCGGCTCCGATCCAGTTGTGAGGGGCTTCGCTGACCATCTCCTTGTCGCAGCGCTAATCCCCGCGGCCACAAGGTGCAGTCCCTACGACTTGCGCGAGCTGAGGTACCGAGGTGGGTTTGTTGACTCGGCGCCTTGAATAGAGATCCACACAGTCCGCTGCTGAAGATCCACTTCGACCTCTTGAGTGTCTCCATCCATCAGCTGCCCGATCACGTTTGAACCTCGCCATTTGCCCTCACCGTCTCTCAACTCGACGGTGACGCGTACCTCAGGCTTCCCTTTGACGTAGCCGTGTACGAACCAATGGGCACCCTCGGTTTGTGCGGGTCCAACGCGCTCAAGCCCCTCGATGACAATCGTTCGCATGCGCTATTTCCTCCATTTTCGCCGAGCATCCGAGTGTTCTTCCCTGCGATCAAGGTTCAGTTGCGGCGGCGTTGCTGCCCTATTCAGTTGGCCGATCCATGTGATCCTTGACGAGCCCGTACACGTCGATGACGCCTGCCACGAAACCTTGCCAATACAGAACCACCCTGTCTTCCTTCGTCCCGGGCGGGGGTCCGCTCTTGACTGAGAGCGGCACGAAGCAGTGACTCATCTTTGGAACGTAGGTCTTCGAAACAGCCATCATGGCGAGGCCAGCCCCTACCACTCCCAGCACGTTGCCCGGCTTGGCCGGCATCACTTGCCAAGACGCCGTGACCTCCGGCCAACTCGCAACCTGCTTCAGTTCCGGCCACGTTGCGACGTCCCTGGCCCACGAGCGCCCAGCATCGAAGCCGCGGGCTCGCATTGCCGCCTTGTCGAGGTCGCCCCTGCGAAGTCGAGTGAGTACCTGGAGTCGGACGTCCCCCTCGACCGCGCTCTCCTCGTTTCTTAGACGCTCCTCAATCGCGGCCTTGGCGATCTCACTCAGATTCAACTCGTTGCGGAACGGCTGGAGTCGCGCCACGAACTCGTCAGGCAGGTAGACAGTGAGTTTAGCCATGCCCAGAGTATACGGTGGCGGGTGGGCGGTGTCCAGTGGTGGCAGGGACGTGATCGTCGTCACAACGCCCGACCCCTTGTCTTCGTGCGATTGGGCTACTCGCGGCCCCGTCAACCCGCCCAAGCTGGCACGCGAGCGCGGGAAGACGGCTCACGCGGTACGGTTCCACGGCACCGATGACGCTCAGCGCCCTGTTGAATCCGCACCCCGGACCCGCTTCAAGTGCGGAGTGCGAATGGCGCCTCGCAGCCTGCGACCGCGAACCAGCGGCTGTTCTCGATGGAGCGGCATGGATCGTCGCAGACCACATCATGCAGACGCGCACGAACGGGTCTGCGGCTTACGCCCTGTGGCTGACGAAGGCGACGACGTCTCCGGGCATCACACTGTCCGATCGCGATCGAGACGTGGTCGACGCCTTCATCAGGCCCGCCTTCGGCCTCCCCGAGCACCCCAGGCCAGACGATCATTTGCAGGGCTACATCGCCGAGGCCTTGTGGCACCTCCTGACCCTGGAATTTACCGACGAAACTCGGACGCTACGCAACATCGACCCACCGAGCTGGACAACGACCGAACCCGGAGGAGATGGGCTCGCGGTGTACGAAGTCGCGCCTGGCGTGCTTGTTTTCAGGCTGTGGGAGATCAAGAAAACCACCGGAAGATCGCATGTCTCCGCGACGATTAGAAAGGCGTCATCGCAGTTGTCATCGAACGGCATCGAATACCTTGCGAAGTGCACGGCGTACGGTTCCCGATCGGAGGATGCGGAAATCGCCGCGTTGTATGCTCAGCTCCCCGAGCTCTGGCGGGACGATGATCAGCGCGCCGGCATCGGCGTTGCGATCGCCACCTCGCGCGTCAAAGCCCCCACCCGAAGAAGTTTTGGCGCACTGCGGAGGGCCTTCCCTTCGATGGCGGCCGCCCAAAGGCTCGAGGGGTTGATCGTGGCACTCGGCGACTATTCGGATTTCTGTGAACGCGTGCGGGAGATCGCGTGGAGCGGGCGTTAGACCTCGCTCTGCTTCTCGAGGCTTTGGGGGACCAACCACCCTCTGAGCCGGCCGGCATACCCACTGCGAGCCAACTACAGCGGCTAATGAGTGATCTTGAGGTGCGTCTCTTCACCCGTCGACCGACCATGCCCGACGAACTCCTCCGCACAGCTTGGTATCTGCATGCAGTTGCCTCCTCGAATGAGGCGCTCGGCGTCTTTACACCGATTCGAAGACAGCGAGCGTTTCAAGTATCAGCGCATGCCTTCGACCTTGCCCTGCAACAACGGGGCTGGGGTAGCCCCCAGCGGCTGAAGATGGCCTTCGCCGCCGAGATCGGCTACCGTCGCGGCGGCCTGGATCCGAACGCAAGCGCGGTCTATCGCATGGTCCGGACAGACACTCAATCGGATGCGCGCGGGGTCGAGACGCTGATTCACGAGCGAATCGAGACCCTGGCGGTGGAAGCCGGCGTCGGACTTCTTGCTTTCGAACCCGGCATGCAAGCCACCTACCACCGATGGGGTGCCGCGCTATCCCGCTTCGCGCAAACCGTTCGTTTGGGCAATCTTCAGGGGACGCTGTTCGGCGGCGCCCAAGCTGTTGTCGAAGGTTGTGATCACCTGCTGCAGTTCCTCAGAACCGGGGTACGTTCGCAACTCGACGCAGCGAGGGCCGGATTTGCGGGGGTGGTGTCCGGTGTCGCAGGCCTAGGTGACGTTGACGCGCGTTGGGTAGCCGCCCATCTCCTGTCGTTTTGCGACGATGCCGACAGAGGGTCGATATGGACGGCGCTCCCTCCAACAGTGCCGACGCCCGTAAGGCAGGCTTTTGCAGTTCCGTCGCCGTCTGTGTACATCCTGTGGCCACCGCAGCGCGATCTGCTGAACCCGGCCGATCGCCCATCGCCCTTGGCTCCGGAGCAGCGTCGCCTCGTAATGGCCCTTCCGACGAGTGCTGGTAAGACACTCATGGCGCAAATGATGGTCGTGACCCACCTGGCGACCCAAACGACGCGAGTCTGTTACGTCACGCCTCTCCGCAGCCTCGCTCGTGAGATCCGCAGGGCTCTTCGCAGTCGCTTGAGCTTCCTGCAGCGTGAAGTCGGCCGAGATCTTCCGGATCGGGTAGCGGTCGCCGACTCAGCATTGGCCGCGATCGCCCCGCTCCAGGTCTCGACTCTCCTCGAGCCTCAAGAGCCGGACGTCGACGTTATGACGCCGGAGCGTCTCTCCAGTCTGTTGCGTCGGGACCCGGAGAACGTCCTCGGGAGTTACGGACTATTCATTTTCGACGAGGCCCACATGCTCGCCGAGCCGGGTCGTGGCTTCCTCCTCGAGTGGGTGCTCGCCTACCTACATTGGCGTACGCAGACCACAAACCACCGTATCGTCCTCCTGTCCGCAGCGCTCGGCAATAGCGCCCAGGTGGTCACGTGGCTTAACGGCGGCAACCTAACGGCGCTTTACTCGTCGGAATGGCGTGGCCCTCGTCGTCTGCATGCGGTCTTCAACACGACCATCGCCGAACGGGAGGAACTGCGCCGGGAGCCTGTGAGGAGCTCGATCGAACCTACTCGCGTTGTTTACCCACTCCAAGGTGCGATTCGCCTCCGCACAGCCGAAGGATTACACAACGTTCGCCTCAGCATCTCGGGTAGCCTCGGTGAGATCGCTTTTCGCATAAACGCAGACGGTCACTCCCGTTACGAGAGCCAGACGCCAAAGTACCGCACCGTTGCCGGGTTGGCCACCGCACTTGGCCATGCGGGTGCACTACTCATCGTCACGTCGACGCGTGATAGCGCTGTGCGCACTGCCACGGCAATCGCCGACTTACTGCCAGAATCACAAAGAACCGTGCCACTAGCCGATCTCGTGCGCACGCGGCTCGGGGATCAGCATCCTTTGGTGGTACTGCTAACGAAGGGCGTCGCATTTCATCACGCGGGTCTGCCGACTGATGTTCTCGATGCTATCGAGGAAGCCCTCCGCCAAGACGTTCTCCAATACGTGGCGTGCACGTCAACGCTGACCGAGGGTGTGAACCTTCCTGTGCGAACGGTCGTGATATCGGAGACCGTGTACGAGGGGCAGCCGGCGGCGGTGCGGCTTGGTCCGGCTCGGCTGATCAACGCGATGGGACGCGCGGGCCGTGCCGGACGCGAAAGTGAGGGGTGGATCGTCAACGTCCTTCCGACAGGAGAGAATCAACACGAGTTCGACTGGGCGGACGTTGGACCCGAGGCGCTTACGGCGGTCTCGAGTCTGGCGACGCCAGAGGCTCTCGAATTGCTCGCAGCCTCGGAGGAGTCGGTCCGCAGGAGCGCCGACGCCATCTTTGGCTTCGGAGCCGAAATCCTCAATGACTTCGTCGCCTTCGTATGGTTCGTGCTCAGCTCCGAAGATACCCTGGGAAGGACGCCTCAAGACGCCGATCTGATCGAAGCGATCGGCTCCACACTCGGCTTCGCGCAGCTCGCTGATCCAGATCGTGACCGATGGCGGGCTATCGCTGAACGTGTTCGGGAAGTCTATGCGAACACTGATCCCCGGGCCAGACGCCGATGGGCGCGCACCGGGACAACGATCGCCAGCAGCCGCCATCTCGACGACATCGCAAGCACGATCATCGCTCAGATTATCGGTCGAATTGGGGCCGTACGGGAAGATCCGGCCGAGTCCTCGGGAGATGACATCGTCGATCTCTCCGACCCTGTGCTCGCCATTCACCTCCTCAACGAAGTCGAAACCTTCCAGCACTTGCTGAATCTACCGGAGTGCCCACGACAATGGGGGTTTCGGAGGCGCCCCAACGGTCGGATCGACGACAGCCTCGAAGTGGAGACGAAGACCGCACTCCTTGCGTGGATCGCTGGCACCCCGATCCCGCTATTGAGCGCGTTGCTACCTGCCACTGTTCCACTCGACTGGCGACTGACCCAGATGGTAGACACGACCACGGAACTCTTCGAGCACTTCCTCTCCTGGACGGTCGGTACGCTGATGGACCAAGTGAACGAGCGGTTGGGCGAGATGGGAGTCCCTGAGCGTCTATGCCCACCATTGCCTGCGTTTCTTCGCTACGGGGTAGATCGGATTGCCGCGGTTGAGTTAATGACATCTGGGGTGGGCTCACGTGTACTCGCGGAGAGGATTGCCCGGGCAGCAGAGGCCGAGAACATCCCACTTCGAGAATTGCGACAGTGGCTGAGCGGCATGCAACTCCAGGATTGGAGGGCGCGGTTCGAAGCTTCGTCCTCCGAGCTGCTAGATTTGCTCCAATTCACGCGATCACGGCGGAGCGGTTTGCTTCGGCCGCTGCTCGAGACCGGGAGGGTCACGGTGCCGGTCACACTCACACATGTTGGTGACAACGATGCGCCTGCTGAACCTCCCGAAGGTCGCAGCGTCACGCTCGTTAGCGATCCGGATGAGCCTCCTCCGGCAGTTATGGCCGTCCGGGACCTTACGGATGGCACGCTGCTCGCAACGGTGCGTCTTCACGCACACGCCGATGTCATTGATCTGGTAGACGCTGGCATCGTCTTCGAGTCGACACTGACCGGTGAAGAACTCGAGGTCAAGCTCGTCCTCTAGCGCGAAATCAGGCCACGGAACGAGCCTCGCTTCAGTAGCACGCGCGAGTTCCGTTCGCCCTTTCACTAGGCGCTGGTCGCGTCCTGGGCATCGCCTTCACGCCCATTCCAGATGTACTTCGTATGTACTTTGGGCGAGGGCAAAGCGAGGATTGAACTCACGGCCTACGCCTCATCACGGCGTAGGTCTGTCCGATCATCGCCCGAGCGACCGCGACCGCCTAAGCTCGACCGCCTCACGCCATCTATGACCCTGGCCCGGCTAGCGACTCTCAGGGACGCCCTCAATCTGATACACGCGCACCCACTCTGGCGTCGCCGCGAGCCAGAAGTCGTCCAGTCCGTTGTTCACTGGGAGCGGGACTGCGAACTGTGTACCGTCGGGCTCCTGGTAGTAGGCGATCACGCTGAAGTGAACGTGCTCCCACGCCTCGACCGCCTCCATGTCCGGCGCCGGCTCAGCGTTTCCGAACGTCCACGGGACACCAGGAGGTGGGTGATGGTCAGTGCTACTGCTATATGCATCGGCGCTGACGTGCGCATAGGTGTGCTGCACTGAGCACGGCGCCGCCGGGTTTACCCCATGTTGAGTGGTCACCGGGTTCTCGGGCTCCCCGAAGTCCCACCAGGTCTCGTCGACCGCTGCCTGCACGACATAGTTCACGACCAGCACCCGCCCGGTTCCCGGCTGCGGGTCGCGAATGCTGAAACCCACGGTGGGTGGCACATTGGCCCCGACCTCGCTGAAGCACGATGTGTAGTGGACGATCTGGCTGTCGGCAGGCGGTGAGGACGTGACCTGGCCGGCCGTGTAGACCTGTCGGAAGGTCGCCGTGGCAGTAGCCACGAGCTGCTCGACGTTCATCGACGGCGGGGTCTGATATGTCAGCGGTGCTAGGCGCGTCACCGACGCTATCGGATAGAAATAGTCCTTGCCTCCGTCCGCAGGGATGAACCAGATGCCGTCGCAGCTCTTTGTTGCCGTCGACCACGTCCCGTCCAGTTCGAAGTGGAGCGTCATGTCGGCGCTGCCCATGATCAACGAGGCATAGAGGACGCTCGCGTCCGAGGGAATGAATCCGGGGATGCCACTCGACGGCTTGTCCGGGGTCTCCTGCGTCCAGACAGATCCTCGACCCGGGTCGTACCACGAGATCGGTCGCTGTCCGCCCGACACGGGGCCTATTGCGACCTTGGAGTCCTCGTACTCGTAGCACGGCTGACCGTTCTGCGGCTGCGTCGTCGACGTCTGCCGATGACGTGTCGATCCTGCCGTGATGGTCACCTGAGGCGTTGGGCAGGTGATCTGCGCATCACCGGTTACGACGACGGGCGCACTTGGTCCCTGCTGCGTACCACCCCATGCTGCAGTGCCGCCGGGACATGCCGGGGCCGTTCCCCAAGCCTTAGCAGCTGTGGGTGCAGACACGGTGGTTGTAATGATCACCGTGAAAATCGTCAGCGTCGCAACGCTCAATCTCCGACGCGACATCGCTCACTCCGCACAGATTCTGAGGACCGGTGCTGGCTCATTGGTGTTGCAGACGAAGGAGGCGCTCCCGTACCACAGTTGACCGAAGTCGGCTACCGTGGTCAATTTGCCAGCAACGAACACGCTGGTGCCGGCCGCCGCACTCTGATCGGTGATCGCGTGTGTTGTCCCGTTGGGGAACACGGCCTGGACGGACCATCCCGCGTTGAAAGTGAAGACGAGCGCGTACGCGTCAGTGGTACCGAGGAAGGTCTGCGACGCCGACGACAGTGGGATCAAGCGCAGGGACGACGGCCACCGAGGACCAACTATCCGGAAGCCGGTTGCACCCTGCGGGAGCACCAACCCCGGCTCCGTTTGAGAGGCGCTGACGATTCCGTTGTCGAAGAGGCCCACCTGGTTCGCTGTAATTGCCCAGTTCTCCCAAGCCGTTTCGCGCATCAGCGCGTCACCCCACTGCTGGGCCGTCGTGCTGCTCACCGCACCGTTGGTCGCATCAACCACCGGCGGCGTCGCCGGACGAGTGAAGGGCACCGTGCTGTTGGGCACCACGGTGATCGCTCCCGTCGCGTAATACGTGCGCCATTCGTTCTGGATGGCGATGGATGCCTGAAGGAACGCCACGTCCGCCGGCACCGGGAGCAGCGTCGGGTCGCCGGGATCTACGGTCACGATCGGCGTCGCGGATGCCTTTGCGGTCGGCGTTTCCACGTGGGCACTCGCGGACAAACCAGGCTGAGGCGAGCCGCACGCCGTCATGAGGGCGGTCAGGAGCAGCAGCGTCACCGGCGCGACGGCCATGCGCGGGCGATCGCCGTTATCCACGCGCACTCCCGCCTCCCTGCCGGCGCGATGGGTCGCGCCTGTTCGTCCGCATCGTATCAATCCAACCAGACCCTTCTCGCGGATGGGCTCGCCGCCAGATCAGTTGTGGCATGGGCAGTGGACGATCGTCGGGTCCAGGTACGGGACCGGGTTGGTGCAGTCCGCCGTGGAGGCTGCTCCCAGGTCGATCTCGAAGTGCACGTGCCGGCCGGTGGCATAGCCGCTCTCGCCCTCGGTGCCCAGGACATCCCCGGCCCCCACCCGCTCCCCCACCAGGACGTCGAGTGACCCCGGAGCCATGTGTCCGTAGCGGGCGAAGAGATCGCGACCGTCCAGGTGCGTCTCGATGTCGACGTTGCACCCGAAGGTCCGGGCTCCCGAGGTGTAGTAGGTGTTGGGGCAGGGTCCGCCGTCGGCGATGACCACCGTGCCGGCCAGAACGGCGGTGAGGGTGAGGTTGCCCTCGCAGGCGAAGTCGATCCCGGTGTGGTGGGGCTCGAAGGCGCCCGGGCCAGGCATGTACCCCTGAGTCTCGATCGGGTCGGCACACGGACGGCCGGCGGCCACCTGGGTCGCCGTCGGCTGGTTCGGCAACGACGGCAGCAGCGCTCCCAGCGCCCCCACGACCCCGAACAGGAGCAAGGCGAGCGCGAGCACGGCCATCAGACAGCCGCAGGTCAGCGTGCGGATCACGCCACCGATGCCTCCAGGGCCTCGGGGTCGGAGCGCACCCAGGGCCAGAGCACCGGGCTCGGGGTCACCTCTACCACCGTCCGCTCCCCGCCGGCGATGAGCACGCCGCGGCCGGCGACCGGCGGCGTGAGTGCCGTCGCCTCGTCGTCGGCGAGATCGAAGAGCTCACGCACCTGTGCTGCGACGGTCTCCTCGTGGCCGAGCACCAGCTTGGTCGCCGCCGTCGAGGCGAGGGTGCGGCCCAGGTCGGTGGAGACGAACTCCTCGATGCGCTGCGATGCCATCCAGACGCCGGCACCGCTCTTGCGGGCGCGGCGGACCAGCTGCTCGAGGACCTGGCCGGCATCCGGGTCGGCGGTGAGGACATGGGCCTCGTCGACCAGCACGACCAGCGGCCGGTGCGGCCGGTTCAGGACGCCGAGCACATGGGCGAGGACCACGGCCAGCGCCGGGGTGAGGTCGGAGGCGTAGCGGAGCGAGAGGCTACGAAAGCCGATCCCGACCGGCGCCTGCCCGTCGATGTGCAACGCGCTGGGGCGGTTGAAAATGCGCCCCAGCGAGCCCCTTGTATAGCCGGAGAGGCGCAGCGCGATCCGGCGATAGCGGTCGCGCTCGATGTCGGAGAGCGACGCGTCCTCGCCGAGCGAGATACGCAGACCATCGACCAGATCGCCGAGCAGCGGCTCGGCGTCGCCAGCGCCATGAGCGGTGAGGAAGGACGCCACCTGGCCATGCAGCCACGCCTTGTCCTCACCGGGAAGGCGTCGCACCGGACGGCCGCCGACATACGCGACGGTGTCGCCGCCGAGGATGGACAGGACGGTGACCACCACCTCGGCCGCCTCATCGACGGGGAGGTCTCGTCCCACCGCGAGCGGGTTGATGGAGGTGTCGGCCAGGTCGACGTAGCTCCCGCCGAGCAGCGTGATCAGTGGCTCGTACTCGCTGTCAGGGTCGAGCACCACGGCGGTGGCACCGGCCATGCAGTGGCGGGCCAGCAGCGTCTTCGCCGCGGTCGACTTCCCCGCCCCGGAACTGCCCACGAGCAGGGCGTTGTGGTTGCTCCGGGTCCAGACCGACAGGTATGCCGTCGCCCCGGTGCGCAGGTTGGTGCCGACGATCGGCTGGCCGGCGTCACTGAAGGGCGTCCCGAGCACGGGCAGCAGACGTGCAGCGACCGCGTCGGTGGTGAGCTGGAGACTGCGCCGCAGCGGCGCCATCCCGGGCGACGCGGCGAGCGCGGGGAGCAGCCCGGGAACAGTGGGCCGGACCACCGCGAAGCCGCGGCCGGTGAGCAGGGCACGGACGCGCTCGGCGCTCTCCTCGCACTGAGTCCGTGTCCTCGCCCGCAGCGCCAGGGTCAGGGCGAGCTGCAAGCCGGTGGCGTTGCCCGCGGCAAGCTCCGCCTGGAGGCGGTCGGCGTCGGCGAGGGCCACCTCGGCGTCGACGTCGCCGCGGCCCTCGCGCAGCGAGGTGCGCAGCGATGACCGGTGCCGGCGCAGGGATCGCCGCACCACCTCCTGGCGTGCGGGCACCAGGTGGAGTGAGCACGTCCCGGACGCTCGGGCGCGCTGGAGCACGTCGACGACATCGCCGTGATCGACGTCGGGTGGCAGCGCGGTCACCGCCAGGACCGCGACGTGATCCCCCATCCAGAGACCGCGAGACGACGCGGCCGCCTCAGCGCAGCCGAGCAACGATCCCTGCAGCAGCTGCTCATGTATCTCCGCGGATTCGAGCGCCGTGACCTCCAGCCCGCTGTCGCGCGCCAGTCGAAGCGCGGCGTCGAGCACTCGCTCCGCGTCGGCGCGGCTGGCGCGTACCGCCGTCCCAAGCAGCCCGGATCCGAATGGGACGCCGTCGCCGCGCGCCGAGCGCGGCGCCCAGACTACGTACTGGGTCAGGTGAAGGCTGGCGGCCGCCATCTCTCCGGCGAACTCGCGCTCCAGCTCGAGGAGCGGTCCACCGACGCGCCTGCGGTCGACGCCCTCCTCCCAGAGGTGCTCCGCCTCACTGCGGTCGAGGTGCCCGGCTTTAGCGATCACCTGCGCCGGACACTCCACGCCGACCAGCCAGCGCATGAGCGTTTCGCAGAACCGAGCATGGGCGACCGACCCGACCGCGACCAGCGGAGCCTCCACGCGCGCCACCGCGCGCCAGCCCACGCCCTCGACGTGAAACAACCCATCGGCCGTTTCGGCCACGCATGGCACGAACAGGCGATTTGCGAGCGGGCCACGCAGATGCAGCGATGGGCGCGGATCACTGGTGACGACACCCTCCTCGAGAAAGCGCACCGTGCCGCGCGCCGGCTGATGCCGATGCACCTGGCTCGGGAGCACACGGCCGAGGATCAGAAAGGTCCAGTACGTGACGATCCAGACTCCCTGCCGGGTCGGCACGGTCACCACCAGCGCCCCGCAAAGGAGCGCGCTCGCCAGCCCGAGGCGAAGCCCGAACGGGAGCGGCGCGTGCAGGCAGAGCATCACCGGGAGGAGGCACACCCCTATCAGGGCGACGGCGCGGATCGGAAGCCGGAACGGACCGACGTCAACGCCCAGATTGGCGTCGACGGCCAGGGGCACACGGATCCGGCTCACTCGCGTACCTCGGGGGCGCGCTGGGCGCTCCGTACCGGATTCGCGGGCGGCGGCTCGGAGCCGTGCTCGGTCGAACGGCTCGATCGCTGCGGCCACGCGCTCGTGACCGCGTGATCGAAGGCGGCCCATGCGACCGGGGGCACCTCGAGACGGCCCGCGCTTGTGGACTGACCGTGGACGGACAGACGCAGCCGGCGCATGGCCGAGTCCATCCCGGGGAGCTGCTCCACCGCCGCCCAGCGGGCCGAAGCAGGCGCCGAGGGCGGCATCAGCCCTGCGGTCACCTCGCCGATGAAGCGATCCCCACCCGGGCTTGCCTTGAATGCCGAGAATGCCTGGGTCGGGGTGCTGAAGAACCGGAGCCCCACCGCGCGCGATAGCGCGTTATCGGTGGCCATGGCGCTGCCGACCACGCCCGACCCGAAGCGTCCCGAGCTGAGCCCCCTGAGCAACGCACCCCCGCCGCCGGCACCCGCGGCGAGCAGGGCGCCTCCGGCGGCCACGCTGGCCACCGCGGCTGGCACGAACAGCAGCGCCTCGGCGGCGTGGCGGACGCTCGCAACGATCGAGCCGTGCTGGCCACCGAGCCCGAAGAGCAGCGCTCGCATCGCCTTGCCGGTGAGCCAGAGCCCGCCGATCACCAGGATGACCGAGACCAGCGGACCGAAGAAGGAGCTCGAAAGCGACTGGCCCTCGACCGCGGTGCGCAGGGCGAGCCCTATGGTCAGCCCGAGCATGCCGAGCGCGACCACCGGGGCCACCAGGGCTCCGAGCATCAGCCGCCACCACCACTGCACCACCTGGGCCTGGTGGTCGAAGACGGCTAGCGCGAAGAACAGCGGGGCGGCGGCAATCCCGAAGCTGATGACGATGAAGCGGATCACCATCAGGAGCACGAAGCGAATGAGTTGAAACAGCAGCACGGGGATGAGCACGATCGCGACCAGACCGAGCTGCGGCAGGCGCAGCAGCCCGGCGAAGAGCAGCGCCCCGAGCGGGTCGAAGCCGCTCGGATCCGGGACGGCGAGTCCCACGAAGGTGAGGAACACCTCGGCGGCGAGTGCGGAGAAGAGTGGAATCAGCCAGCTCAGCACCCCAAAGCCGAGCTGGATGGCGGCAATACCGGCGACCGCGCGGAGCGCGGTCTCGGCGACGCCCGTGCCCCAGTGGTTGCGCTGGTCGTGGCTGCTGCGCACGATCCGGGCGATGGCCGCGGCGAAGACGATGACCACGGACACCAGGGCGAGGGACGAGTACGCCTCGTGATACAGGCTTGACGCGTCGAGCTGCACGTCGCCGCCGATCACCGACCGGGCGAACCCGTACGCCGACGTGGGGTCGTAGCAGTTGGGCGACGCCGGGTTCCAGCCCACCGTGTTCCAGGTGATCCAGCCGAGGATGTCGTGCGCGGCGTGTCCCGGGACCGCGATCCACCCGAGCACGGTGCCGAGGATCCCGGTCAGCGCGCTGACCAGGTGGGCGACATCGCCGATCACCGGGACGTAGTCGATGGGGTTCAGGTCGGGGCCGCTGCCCCCGACGCCGGGGCAGCTCGCTGACGGCACCGGGATGACGATCTGGGCGCCGAGCAAGACCGGCACTGCTGTGGCTGCCACGCTCGCCCGCTACAGACTCAGCGAGCCGGAGAGCATGGCGCTCGCGGCCAGCTTGCACACCTCGATCACGCCGAGGCCGGCGAGGCCGATGCCCACCGGGCGCAGGATGGCGTTGCCCCAGTGCTCGTCCTGCTGGACCAGCCCGCGCTGCAGGGCCGTGGCGATCATGGCGACAAACACGAGCACCTGGGCGACGTCGGCGAAGGGCACGAGGAAATGCGCATAGAAGAGCTCGGCCAGGCCGGAGCTGCTATCGGCAAGCAGCGCCCGGATGGATGCGATCACCCCCGGGCGTCCTGGGCAACGGTGTCGTCGGTGCACATCGTGGGCCCACCGCCAGAGCGCGACGGGTCACCCGCAGGCGGCTGCTGCGGCGCAGTGGTCACGTGGGCCGGCTGGAGGGGTTGCCGGTGCCGCAACTGCCGGATGGCCGAGACGTCGGCGGTGAACCGCACGATGTGCATGAGCGAAACCCTAGGGGGATTTCGCTCACAGAGCGCTTACAGTTTTCGACGCGACAGCTCCCTTATCCATGTGACAAGCCGTGCCGAACTGGCGCGCTCCCGCAGTTTGGCCACCGGGGTCGATTCATCTCGTGCACGCGCGGCGAGCGACATCGACCTGGAAACATGCGACGGCGGGGCGTCTCGCGGCCTGGAGACGTGGTCAGGAGCGGCCGTCTGCAATCCGCTTACAGTTCTAAGGTCGCGCGCTCTCGCCTTCCGTCCGTCATGATCCCGGGGTGACGCAGCGAGCCGATGTCCTGGTGCTCGAGGACAACCCGACCGAACTCGAGGAAATTGTCACCGTCACCCAGGCCTGCGGGCTCGACACCTTGGCAACCCGCTCTCCGCAACAGGCGATCCGCCTGCTCCGCGCCAACGACCCGGTCCTGGCGATCCTCGACTGGAACATGCGCCTGTCGCCGGATGCGGAGCGGACCGCCGAGAACGTGCTTCGCACCCTGGCCCGGGATCATCCCGAGACCTTCACCATCGTCTTCGCACTGCGCGCAGGCAGTGACCTCGATTTGCAGAATCGGATCGCGGTCGCGCACCCGGGCGCGATCCCGCACGACAAGCACCAGGGACTCACCAGCCTGCTCGTACGCGTTCGCCAGCTCCTGCAGCGCAAGGTGGGTGATCTCCGGGTCGATCGCGGCACCGTGGTCCACGTCCCCAGCGGCACCCGCTATCAGAACAAGTGGGGAGTGCGGCTGCTCTGCGGCTATCCGCAAGCGACCATGGCAAAGCGGCACACGACGCCGTACATGGCCATGTATCGCTTCGGGGTCTGGCTGCGCGACGTTGAATCCACGGTCTCGCTGGAATCCGAAGGGGCCGGCTTCTATCACCTCGAGGTCACCGGGACGCGGTCCGGTCGTGCGGCTCAGCGCCGCTGACGTCGCCGCGCTGCCCCTTCCGGTGGCGCTCTTCGACCGTGACGGGGCGCTGCTCGCCAGCTCTGCGGAGTGGGCCGGGGGTGGCCCCGGGACCGTCGTCTACCGCCTGCCCGCCGCGTCGCTCGCCGTCGGATGCGACGAGCAGGATGCCGACATCGCTGTACTGCTGACCGAGCTGGTGGCCGCGATGCGCGAGGGTGCCCAGGCATGCGCGGGCGCACAAAAGCTCCGCCTCGGTGCGCTGGCAAGCAGCGTTGCGCTAGTAGCCGGGATCCCCGACCTGCACGGGGGCAGCACCGCTGATGTCCTTGACAACCTCGCGGCACTGCTGTCGACGGTCAGCGCCCACGGCGTCACCATCGGCGCGCACACCCCCGGGGCGGTTCCGGATGCGCCGGTGCTGGCGCTGGCGTTGCTCCAGTTGGTGATCAACGCCCGCCGCCACGACGACGCGACCGCGGTCACCATCGACATCGATCCCGGACCGATGTTTCGCGTCCGCTGGCACGGCGAGCTTCCGCCCCAGGGCATCAGCACCGCGCGCCATCAGGCCGACCGCGACCGCTGGGGACTCGGCTTCGTCAGGCTGGCCATGGACGCGCTCGGCGGCGTCTCCCTCTCCCCCGCCTTCGACGGAGTCGGCCGGGTGGCCGCCATCCTGTCGGTCGACCCATCGCCGCGACCGCAGCTTCCCCTGGCGGCGATCCGCGATGGCGTCGTCGATGCGGCATCGCCGGCATGGGACGAGGAGACCCAGTTGCCTCCGGGGTCGCGGCTCCCCGAGCGCTGGAGCCGGCTGGTGGATGCGGCGTCGAGTTCCCCAGGGGTCATCCAGCGCGCCCGAAGCGCGCGCGCCCGTGCCGATGAGGGCACCGTGTGGATCGCCATCCCCCCGGAGGGCACCGCCGACAGGGCGCGCGACGTCATCCGTGGCCTGGAGCACGAGCGCGATCTCCTCGATGCACCGCAGCCCTTCGCGACCCGCATCGATGGTCTGGCGGGTGTGATCGCGCTGCTGCTCGGCGACCCCGCGCACCGCGTGACCCCGGCGGCGTTCGACGAGGGATACCCGAGCGCCGCCGATGCTGTCGCTGCACCACCATTCCCGGGCCGCTTCACCGGGGCTGCCGCGCCCAGCCCCGCGCTCGTTGCTGTGCTCGCGTCGAGGCTCACCGCGGACCTCCGCATGCGCGACGGACGGATCGCCATCCACGTGGCCGACACCGACCGCGACGACGCTATCACCCGGCGACTCAGCGACGGAAGCGGAATCATCCTGCTGCCGTAGCCGCACAGAGCAACTCAAGGGCTTCCGCCGGCGAGCGCCGCGGTCTCCAGACTCGGCAACTCGGTTATGCCTCCGATGGCCGACCGCTGCGCCGGCGTGAAGAGCGCACCGATGGCCTACGCACTTGATGTTCGCTCGAACAAGAACGATCACTGCTGACGTACCATTCCGCAACATCGCGCAGTAATGGCGGCCGGCCCCGGCGTGCGCAGGTGCCGATATCTCGAAACCCAAATCCCTTCCTGACGAGACCCCTGGCCGCGCCGGGGGTCTCACTTTTCCTGCATGAGGCGGGCGGTGCATCGACCTCCGGTGAGGATCCGCCACCCCGGACCCTGGCTGCGCCGCTCGCTCGGTCGCGGCAAGGCTGCCTGATGCTCGCCTGCGGCTCGGCCTTGCCGCGCGCTCGCGGCGCGCCTTGCGGGTGGGCGTCGGATCAACCCCACCGGAGGAGATGCCATGAGCGCGTCGCACGTCCAGATCGCCGAGCTGATCGAGGTGTCCCTCGACGACATCACCATCCCGCCCGGTAACCATCGCCAGGATCTCGGCGATCTCAATGGGCTCGCCGAGTCCATCCGCACCATCGGGTTGGTGCAGCCAATCACCGTGCGTCAGCGCGACGCCGGGGGCTACGAGCTCGTCGCCGGGCAGCGACGCCTCGCCGCCGCGAGACTCGCCGGACTGAGCACCGTCCCGGCGGTGGTGCGCGGCTACGCCGACGTCGAGAGTCGCAAGGCGATGGCTATGGAGAACCTGAACCGCAAGGATCTGGAGCCGCTTGAGGCCGCCGCCGCCTATCAGGAGCTGCTCGATCTCGGCATCGCGAGTGAAGAGGTTGCCGCCCTCGCCGGGACGTCGGCACAACAGGTCAGCGACCACACGTCCCTGCTGAGCCTCCCCAGGAAGGTGCGTCGCGAACTTGCCGGCGGGGCGATCGACTACCAGACGGCGCTGTTGCTCACGCAGCTCGCCGACACCCCGGAAAGGCTCACCCGTGCGCTGCACAACACCCGCGACGGATCGAGCCTCACCTCCGCGGTGCAGCACGAGCTGCACGCGCGTGAGCTGGACCGCAAGACTGAGTCGAGCCGAGTGGAGCTCGAGCAGCGCGGCGTTCCCATCATCGAACGTCCGCGCGAGAGCTTCTCGCCGCGCGCGAGAGTGCGGCGCCTGGGCAACGGCTGGGGATGCATCCCACTCACGCAGGCGAAGCACGCCCGGGAGGCGTGCCACGCGGCATACATCGAGGAGCACACCGGAGACATCGTCTTCGTGTGCATCGACGTGCAGCGTCATGTCGGAGTCGTGCCGGGCATCCAGGCCCCCGCCGATGCGAAGGCCGAGCGTGCTGCCAAACGCAGCGAGCGTCAGGCGCAGCGGTGAGCGCTCGCAGAACGCCGTGCGTTGCTCACGCGGCACCTGCAGAGCGTCGAAGACACTGCTGCTGCGAACCACCACGCACGGCGCATCTCGGTGCTCGATGTGGACGAGGCGGTTGCATCGGTGGCCTGCGAGCTGCTCGGCCATACCGGCGGCAGTGACGGGTATCACGGCCATGCGCGGTCGCTCACCGCTCGAGTGGCCGCAAACCCGGGAGAGCTGGCTCAGGTGGCGCTCGCCGTGGCCATGGGGCGCGCCGAGGTCTACTCGGGACGGGAGTACATCTCGCCCGACCAGCGCGCACTCGTCGCCGAGCATTTCCGCTACCTGACGGGACTGGGGTACCAGCCCACGGAGTTGGAGCTCGACGTGATTCGTGAGCAGGACATCACCGTCGGCGAGGAAGACGCCAACGCCAACCCCGACATTGAGCGCGTGGGCGCTTCGTAGCCACCCGCCCGGGGGCGGCTGCCGCGCGGTGGCCGCTCCCACGCCGCTCAGCGAGGGCTCCGCACTCGCGTCAGCGCACAAGCCACTGCAACCATTCGGATGCTCGCGTTCCCGCGCATTCCCCACCAGCGGCCCACGGCGGCTGCACATTCGCATCCTTATCCGTTCGCCGCATTGGGCATTTAGATCACCGGGCCGTTCGTACCACAGATGGCTCTAACCGACCCGCTGCCCTCGACCACGAGGCCGAACCTCCGCGCGACCACGAGGTGTCCCCCTTATCGGTGAGCTGTTGATCGCTCTCATGGCATTCGAGCACCGCGCGGCCTTCACTGCAACCCCCAAGACGAGTCGCCTGCGGCGAGGGGTTTCCGCTCCGCCCTTGTGCGCGCCGCTCCCCGAAAGCCACGCGATCAACCTCACGGAGGACACATGCATGGCCCGGAAGCCCGACCTCGCAGCCGACGTCGACGGCGACGTCACCGACACCCCGGCGAAGTCCCGGTCGTACGGGATCAACCACTTCCGCATCCTCGGACGGATGACGGCCGACCCGGAGCAGCGGTTTACCCAGAGCGGCAAGGCCGTCGTCAACCTGGGCATCGCCACCAACGTCAACGGCTTCGCCGAGTTCCACGATGTGGTGGCGTGGGAGAAGGCCGCCGAGATCATCGGCCAGTACGGCCGCAAGGGTCGCGAGATTCACGTCGAGGGGCGCATCACCTCGAGGATCCGCGACGTTGAGGGGCACCGCGTCAAGCAGCTCGACCTCGTGGTCGAGAGCTTCCAGTTGCTCGGACCCGCACCCACCGGCGAGGCCGAGGCCTAGCTGAGAATGGGGCCGGGAGACCGGCCCCGTTCCTCATACCCTGTCGGCCTCGAGTGCCGCGCGCGAAAAGTGGCTGTCGGTCACATAAACGCGCTCAGCTCCCTGGCTGCGCAGTACGTTCTGAAGCCCGCCGACCTCGGCCGCGCGAGCGTGACCTCGTCGTGCCGCCCACCATTCCGCCGTCATGTGTGGACCGACGACCATGGCGTTCTGCTCTGGGGCACCGCGGGACACCAACCTCGACAACCTCGTATATCGCTGATATATCTCCTGGCGGGGTCAGAATCGCACGGAAACTGACCTTGACGGGGAGACCGGCGCTTCGCTATCCGGCCGCGACCGATGGTATTAGTGACCGGCCCTCGTGCTTCGTCTTCGAGCGGTGATTGGGATCCGACGGCATGACCGGTGATGGAGCATCAGCCCACGCGGTGGCGAAGCGAGGCGAGGACCCCTGAGGTCGCAACCCGACACAGGAGGTGCGTATGAGTCTGGCGGTGGGAATCGACGTAGGGGCATACAAGTGCGCGGCGGCGGTGTGTCGCCAGGGTGAGCGCGAGGCGGAGCGGAAGGTGCTCAACATCACGACCCAGCGCGGCGGCTTCGCTGCACTAGACGCGTGGATGGTGCAGCAGGGAGCGCCGATCGACGTGGTGGTGATGGAGTCGAGCGGCCATTACTGGTTCAATCTGGCCAGTCATCTGCGCCGGCAGGGGTATCCGGTGGCGGTGGTGAATCCGTTGCAGGCCAAGTACTTCGCCAAGAGCCGGCTGCAGCGGAGCAAGAGCGACCCGGCTGACGCGCGCACACTGGCGGCGTTGGGAACGCACGACCAGCCGCGGATCAGCGAGCCCCTGGTGGGGGCCGAGCTCAAGGAGGCGGCGCGGTTTGCGATGCGCCTGGTGCGTGAGCAGGCACAGGTCTGCCAGCGCATTCAGCGGTTGGTGGACATCGGCTTTCCCGAGCTGCGCGACGTCTGGGACGACCCCACCTGCGTCAGCGCCCTGGCGGTGCTTCGCCACGCGCCGACCGCAGCAGCAGTGGCGCGCATGCACCAGGACCGCCTGGGTCGGCTCAAGCGTCCGGGCAGTGGTGGCCGTGCGATCGGACCGCTCAAGGCCGGCCAGCTCAAGCAGCTGGCTCAGACCTCGGTGGCGGCGCCGGAACTCGAGCAGCAAGTGGGGTTCGAGATGCGCCTGCTGATCGCCCAGCACGACCTGCTCGACCAGCAGATCGCCAGCGCTGACACCCGGATCGCCTCCCTGCTCGATGGCGAAGTGTCGCAGCGGCTGCTCTCCATCCCCGGGGTGGGTCCCTCCACCGCGGCCACGCTCATGGCCGAGATCGGTGACATCTGGCGCTTCACCGATGTCGACCAGTTACTCGCCTACGCGGGGGTGCATCCCAAGGAGCAGAGCTCAGGGAAGAAAGGTGCGAACCCGGAGACGAGTTGGACCATGGCCAAGACCGGCAACGCCTACCTTCGCGCGGCCGCATACCGGATGGCCGTGGTCGGCGTGCAGCACAACCCGATCCTCCGCGCCCACTACGCTCGCAAGCGGGCCGCGGGCAAGTCAGCGATGAACGCCCTTGGTCACTACATGAGCAAAGCACTGGCCATCGTCTGGGGCGTGTGGCGCGGCGGCAAGGATTTCGACCCGGCGCATGGCAGCGGCCGGATCAGCTTGACAAGAACTTATGGGATCTAATACATCCTCAGCGAAACGCCCGGGCGAAATCCTGGTCGGCCGACCAAGTGCGCGGGTTCGCAACTGAGCGCCGAGAGTTCAGTCGCAAGTGAACGCATGTCCACTCGTCGCCAGTCTCCTGTCTAACGCGGGATCACAATCGGTGGTCAGGCCGGAATGGAAAATTGCGCGGAGGCATGAGGCGACCGGATAATCACCCGATCTCGGCCTCGATCCCGCCGGCAAGCTTCAACAATCCCGACGCCGAAGGAGGTGTCACGCAAGCCATCACCCTTCGAGATCGCGCCGCGGGTGTCGGCGGACACTCTTTGACGGAAATCTCTACCCCGACGCCACTCAGAACGACGTCATCGTGCGGGTGCATGCCGCGGGGTTCACCCCAGGCGAGCTGGAGTGGCCGTCGACGTGGACCGACCGGGATGGCCACGACCGGACGCCGAGCCTGCCTGGCCACGAGCTGTCGGGAGTCGTCGTCGAACTGGGGCACGGAACCACCGGCCTGACCGTCGGTCAGCGCGTGTTCGGCATGACTCCCTGGACTCGCAACGGCTCCCTTGCCGAGTACAACGCGGTCGAAACACGCAACCTCGGTTCTCTTCCAGCTGACATCGACGTCGATCAGCTGTGGAGGCGTAACCGTGTGAGCCGAGCAGCGTCGAAGTTTTACGGACGCTCCGGGGACGTGACGGGACGCGTAGTGGCGAGGATCTGGAGCAGCGCATGCACATTCGAGGCATTCGCAACCCCGTATTCCGCGCCGCCGAGATCGACGCACATGGTTCCGACAACCACGTCGGCGTTCAGATACTGATAGCCGCGCGGTACCCCGGTGCTGGGGACGGTCACGTAGACGGTGGCATGCTTGCCGTTCACGGTGATCGCATCAACGGCAGTGATGACATCGCCGGAGAGCTGGGTTGGAGAAACGAGGCTTCCGAGCATTGCGGCCGGCTCCAGCGGGCAACTCCGTGCCGAACCGATCACCTGCCAGGTCGCCGCCAATCTGTTGGTGGGATCGGCGGCGCCGTAGATACCATTGGCAATGAGCGTCGGTGTGCTCCAGCTCGTCGGGGTTGAAGCCGTGCAGCACGTTGGTACCGGGACGGTGTGCGCCGCCACTGGGGTCGGCGTCGGGTCCGGTAATGGGGTCGATATGAACAGCGAACTGCTCGGCCGGCTTAGGTTGGCGTGCGAACCGCTCCTCGCGCAGCCGGCGAGCACCAAGGGGAGGAGCAGGATACATGTGAGGTCTACGAGCGCCCTCGCAGGCGTTCGATGGAAAGGTAGGCGCGTGGTCGCGCGACGCACAGCTCTGGGCGTCGAATCGGAAACACGGGTCATCTACACCTCCACACGAATGGAATGGATGATGATGAGTCGTCCGAGGAACGCCACGCGATCGCACGGTTCGCTACACGATGCGGAGATCGGCTGATCGACCCGCTCACGTTCGCATGTTGGCCAGCGTCGAATGCACGGCGGGAACCACCGGCAGTCAACCCACGGTAATTTGAGCCGCTTGCATCGATGCGAAGTGCACGAGCATCTGCTCCCCTGTCGCACTGGCCGAGCCTGCTTTAGGTGCAGCAGCGCTTGTTACACCATCACCACATACCAGGCGTTTGCGTGCCTAGCATGACGGCACTGAAACTCCGTTGCGACGGAGTGCTGCATTGGAGCCTTGGCTACTGGGAGGGCTGTCTCTGTGTCTGCGTCCATCGTCAATCTGACTGCGCAGCTGTAATGAACGGGCAGAGCACCCGGTCAAACCATCGTGGTGTTGCTCGGCGTCACGCATCCGCGCGATTCCTGCAGGGACGGCGACCGCTAGCGGTCTTGGTAGCGCTCGCCTCCTCACTCAGTGGCGTGTTCCTGTTCAGTCCCGCACTCGTCGCACATGCGGACACGGCGCAACGCACGAGTTGGAACGCCTCCAGCAAGCAGATGTATCGCTTGGAGGGGGATACGACCGCTACGATCCTCCGCCGTGGAAGGCGATGGATCCCAGCAAACGCGTGCTCTCGGTGACTCCGTCTGTCACTTCGACAGCTGTCCTCACCGCCTTCGCTGACGTCGAGAGCTCAACGACACTCAATACGGAAGTGGGCATCGCAGTCGGCGGCATGGTGGTCGCGTGGAAGGACGGGGGCGAGTACAGCGGCAGTTCACCGGATCCGGTATACGTCCAAAACGCCATGACGATGAATGCGGGACAGACGTACACGCTCGAGCTGATGTGGCGACCGGCGACGGCCGAGCCAGCGGGCGTGTTCCTTGAGGCTGGAGATCCGGTGCCACCGTATGGTCCAGGTTTCTCGCCGACCACGCTCAATGCCCTGCTTACGCCAACAGCGGACAACCTCGTGGCCGCGCAGCCCTCCACAGGCACGACGCAATTCTCGACGAACAGCACCTCGTGGCACGTGATGGATAGCACGGTTGAGAAGAGCTTCACGACGCCGGCGGGAAGTGGCAACCACAGCACCCTGCTGACCGCGAGCGCCGACCTGTACTCGGTGTCCCCCCAAGCAAACGCCGACATGGGCATCTGCTTAGCGGCCGCGAGCGTGCTCAGTGCCACCTGCACGAGGACGGGCGAGAGCATCATTGCAGCGCAGACGAGTGGAGCGGCCGCCTTAGCGATGCCAATCGCCGCGTTAGTCGAGGCGACGGCAACCCTTACCCCGAGCACGACCTACACGATGGGAATCTTCTGGCAGGCCGAGAGTGCGCACACGATCGACGCGGGAGCGAGCGGTGGCACGGAAGGCGGGTACTCCTTGACGAGCGTGATTGCGCAAATGACACCGACCGCGGACGGCGAACTCCTGAGTACCGCCGCCAGCGCTGTGCAAACGCGCGCGTTTGGGACTGGTGATGACGGGACCGCATGGCAGACCATCGGCTCGGAGACTCAGAGTTTCACCCCATCCGTCAACGTGCTGACGTACGTGACCGCCAACCTGACCTTGGCGATGGCATCGGGAATCGATCCGATCGACTTCGGGATCTGCGTCACCGTCAGCGGCCAGACCTGCGACGCGGCGGGCGACTACATCGTCGCCGAGACGGCGTCCCGCCAGGTCGGTCCCACGCCCGACGCAGCGCACCTGCAGCTTCCTGTGTTCATGAACGCGACCAAGACTTACACGGTCACCCCTGGAGTGGCGCGCGGGTACGGCGTTGTCGAGTGGGTCGATGACGGCGGGCAGGGTGGTTGCGCCCGCGTACACCGAAGAGACCTCGTTGACCAGCCTAGGTCTAACAACCCGCGAATAAGTGGAATCGGACCACTCGCTTGGGCCGGTTGGAGCAGGAGGTGGAACCGCACGTTGATACGCATGTCCGCATTTTTCGTCACGACGATGAGAAAGCGCTTTTCGCAGTCCGTCGCACACACGAGGGCATACCTCGCCGGTTGCCGACCACAAGGTTGTTCAGAGGTGAGCACATGATAAATCGCAAGGTCCCATTCGTTCTAGCGGCCCTCTTGGCACTGACCATCGGGATGGTCATCGTGCCAGAGGCACCACTGAAGCCGATCGAAGCTCAGGCTGCCAGTATCGCCAAGGTCTCCGCGTCGCAGCCAACCGAATACACATGGACTGGTAGCGCTGGCAGCGGCTCGATCACACCGGCACTTCATTCAGACGAGCTGGTGAGCGGTAAGGTCCCAGCCAACGACCTCCTCGTGCTTCGAGTCAGCAGCTTTGGCGGTGGCAACGCGAACTGGTCCACCAGTTTGTGCTCGGTTCGGACCGGTCCGGTGCCGGGGTGTTGGTGGTACTTCGGAACCGGTTACCAAACGGGTAGCGATTTGGTCGAAGCCGAAGTCTGGTTCATGGTGACAGTTGGTAACGACGCCGTAGCAACAGTTACGAACAGCAGCGCGACAGCAATGGTCGCCTCGGTTGAAGAGTTCTCGGGAGTGGCTCTCGACAACCCTCCCCAGGTCAGCGTCGTTGGGCAAGGTCAGAGCAACGGTTACAGCAGCGTCCAGATTGTTCCCGGCGCGTGGTGTGGCATGTCGCCGTCCACCGCGCCTCTGGAAACCTCGTGCAGTGGCGCAACTGGGGTCAACCCGGCGAGCTCGGGTGGCATAACTGTCACCGCCCTTACCGAATACGACGCTACGGCCGCAGCCGTTACCGAAACCAAGAGCGGGAGCTTCACCCAGGGAAGTTGGTATGGTTCCAACACCAAGCTGCACGGAGGGGGGGATTATCACCTGAACCCGTCGACTTCTTCGATCGACTCAGAAACCCCGACCTTCAATGTAAGCAAGATCGAGATTGGCATCACCGTCTTCTTCGCCGGGAGCGGATCCGCGACCAAGGGTTTCATCCGCGGGTTGTTAAATCGAAACGGGGCGAACTTTCCGTCCTGCTCCACAAGCTGCGGTGCCAACGGGGCGAACGCCATCCGATGCGCGATGGCTGGCTACGTGGTGCAGGGCAACGATCGACTTGCCAACGGCGTTGGCTGGAACGAGCTCCTGACCAGCTTCGGCGGCACCATAACGAGCAACAACCCGATCGACACTGCGATCAAGGAACTCAATGATCCCACCACTGGGTGGAACACAAATCTGGCAACCAACTGCCCGGCTGGGGGCATCAAGCAGGTACTCAAGGTTCGCGTAATGGCTGGCATCGACACGCCCGCATATGCTGCCGGGACGACTTTCCCCTGCCGCGACATCGACCAGAACGGCGAGGCTGGAAACTGCCCGCAGTTCTGGAAGAGTGCCTTCAATACCGACTGGCAGGACCTCATGACGAGGCTTGCCTCCAAGTACGACACGGCGCCCGAGATCGGTGAGATAGTTGCGTCCCGTAACGCCACGATCTACGATGAGCCGTACCTACGTCAGGTCAACGACGCACCCGAGTCCGCGGGAGGGCTGGCCTGCACTTACGACTCAGGCAGCGGTGGAACGGTCACTCTCGGCTCGACCACAATCCAGGACACCAGCAAGTCCTGGGCGACCAATCAATGGGCGAACTACGTGGCGACGGCCGGAAGCGCCACCTGGCCCGTGACGTACGATTTCACCGTCACCTCCAACACTTCCAACACTCTAACCGGCACCTGGTCTCCCTCTGAGCCCTCGGGGCTGGCCGCGTACTCGATAGGTCCTCCGTCCACGGTCTGCGGCCTCCGCCTCAATATGACTACGGCAAACGGAGGCTCGTGCTCATCGCAGTGCTGGAGCGCCTCGAGCGATGTCGCGGCGACGATAGCCGACGCTGAGTGGATTCCCACCGTCTGGAAACTGACACCGGTCGGCTCCACCTTTAACCCTTACGATCAGGTCCTTGCCCCGGACACTGGCGGACCCGACTCAGACGACCACAGCATCTGCCTCGACTCGAGTGATAGCGGTTGCGCTAGCCCAACTGATACGGCGGAAGCCATACAACAGATCCGCAACTACAGCGCTTCGCAAAGCATCGAGAACAACTCGCTGAGCGGCAGCCTGTCAGTCGAGGACCAAGAGATGTACAACGGAAGCGTGGGCACAGGAGATAACTTCGTCACAGCCGGCATTCCTCTGGCCTACCAGACTGCGACAGACACATCCTCGCACTTCTCCTCGACCGGGACTGGGACGCTTTGCCAAGTAATCGAGAACGCCGAGTCGACGGCTAGCGGGGGCTACTTTGCCCTGCACGTCGAACTCCCGTCCGGTTTCTCGGCCGACGACGCCCACCCCGGATATAGCACCCTCACGTTGGCCCAAGTGATCGCGCTCAACAACTTCACTTCGGTAACCTGTCCCTAGACCGTGAACCGCCTGTGAGGATATGGGAGTCCCGCCCTCGCTCGTGTGACTCGTGAACCGCCTGGCGCCGGAGGTGCCTTTCCCGGGATGTGTCCACGAGCGAGGGTTCTGGCCACGGGGCGCCGCCAAACGGGCCGTGACTTGATATGAGCTTGACCCCTGACGTCCCCGTCACAGGTCTGCCCGGCCGCTGGCGACGTCGCCACCCATTCGGAGGAACCGGTGACTGGAAAGAGCTTGGCACAGCAGATGGTCATTGGCGTTGGCACCCACGATCTCGTGCACGTCGCCGTCGCAGTTCACCAGTTGGGTCACCGCTGCGACGACATCAGCATTCCAGCGTCACCAGCCGGGTACCAGCGTTTGGTGGCCTGGGCGCTCGAGCACGGCAGCGTGGCCGTGGTCGCAATGGAAGGCACCGGTTCGTACGGCAGCGCCCTCTGCGCGCTGCTGCAAGCGCGAGGTGTGCGGGTGGTCGAGGTGTCGCCGCCGTCACGCCAGCACCGTCGCAACCGGGGAAAGTCGGACCTCATCGACGCCGAGGCCGCGGCCCGTGCCGTGCCCACCGGCGAAGCCTAGTCGTCGATGTGCAGGTCGCGCCGCCAGACGGTCGCGCGGAGCGGGACATTACACTGCGCATGCTGCATCGCCAAGGTGCAAGCCGCCGGCGAACTGTGTCCGCGGACGCGGCCTACGACACGGAGGCGTTATCAACAGCTACCGGGCCACGAAGGTCGCAGTACCGAGGTACCCCCGCCGCGGAGGGCCAAACTCTGATGCATCGGGGTTGACCGCCATCAACCCTGGGCGGCGCTCGCGGTCACGATGTATTACGTGTGCGAATGTCGAAACTGCTGGCCAAACCGGGGCGTGAAAATGGGGAACATGCCCCGAGGACCGGCCCCTAGGTGAGATCTCTCGCGAGGTTGGTGACACAAAAGGAGCCCTGAACTCGGCAAGGTGAGGTTGCTAACACCAACCCAACCGAGGAGGGCTCTGGGATGCATTCTCACCCCAATGCACGGCTGACAACAGGCGGGCGAGCGCAGGTCTTTGCGGCGGTCGAAGCGGGCATGACGGTCTCGGCCGCGTGTCTCGCCTTTCGGGTGTCGCGGCGCTGGTACTACCGCTGGCGACCGCGCTGGGACGCTCAGGGCAAGCTCGGGCTGCACGATCGCAGCAGCCGGCCACGGAGCTCGCCCCAGCGGCTGTCACTGGTTCAGGAGGCGGCGATCGCGGCGCTGCGCCGACAGACCGGGTGGGGGCCCGACCGCCTGGCCGTGCTGTGCGGCGTGCCTGCGGCCACAGTGCACCGGGTGATTCGGCGCCAGGGACTGCGGCGCGACAAAGCGGAACGGCCGCCGGTGATTCGCTACGAGTTCGACACCCCAGGCGCGATGGTGCACTGCGACACCAAGAAGCTCGGCCGGATCGTTGGTGGGCCTGGGCATCGCATCCACGGCGACCAGGGGCAACGGCACCGGCACGTGGGCTGGGAAGTGCTCCACATGGCGATCGACGAGTGCAGCCGGCTGGTGTATGCGGAGATGCTCAGCGACGAGCGGGGCCGGACCGCGGCCCACTTCCTAATTCGCGCGGTGCGCTGGTTTCGTGAGCAGGGCATGACCGTGGACCGCCTGCTCACCGACAATGGCAGCCCGTACCGCTCCAAAGCGTGGCGCAGGGTGTGCCGTGTCGTCGGACTCCGACACCGCTTCACCCGGCCGTACCACCCGCAGACCAATGGCAAGGCGGAGCGCTGGATCCGCACTGTGCTCAGCGAGTGCCTCTATCTCGAGGTCTTCCACAGCTCCGAGCAACGCCGTGACGGCCTCGCTCACTTCCTCCAGTGGTACAACCAGCACCGGCCTCACCGAGCCCTGGGAGGACTCAGCCCGTGGACCCGTCTCGCTCAACTGCAGGCGGCGTGAGTGTTACCAACCTCGCGAACGCTTACACCTAGGGGGCCACAGGTCCGAATTCTGTCCGCGATCGCCGACACCACAACCATGCGAGCGGGCCAACGCCCACCCAAGCGCTCATCGCGGCCCGCGGTTCAGCTCCCTGCTAAGTGTACTGCAGGATGGGATTATCGTCGCCCACAGCCCAGCAATCAAATCTGGCAACGCACTTGATGCCAACGAGGCTCCCACTCGACGCTCCCGTTGGGCTCGCAACTGTTCGCCACCGACCGCCGGCAAAGTGCTCGATCAGCGTCTTCTGGTCGGAGATTCCGTCGCTTCCGACCGCCCAACAGTCAGAGGCAGAGGTACAGCTCACGTCGTTGAGCCAGTTCGGATGGCGACTGCCGACATTCGGGCTTGGGACGATGCTCCAACGACTTCCGTCGTAGCGCTCGGTGAACGTCGAAGTGGTGCTGCGAGCTGAGCTGTCAAACGAGCCCACCGCCCAACAATTAGTGGCGCTCATGCACGTCACACCGTACAACTGGCCAGTGGAAGCCGCAGGGCTGGGGATCACGACCCACCCCGTACCCGGGTTGTACTCAACCAAGGGCTGATTCGCCGGGTTGTCGAGCCAGCCGACAGCCCAACAGACGCCAGTTGCATTCAAACAGGCGACATCTCGCAACGCCCCGCGATTGGTGCCGCTCGGGTTACTGGCGACAACCCAGCTGCTTTGGGTGTATTGCTCGATGAGGGGATACTCGTCTCCGGCGCTGGTGACGGTCATCCCCACCGCCCAACAATTTGTTGCGTTGGTGCACCTAATGTTGAGGAATTGGCTGTTATTCGGGTCAGGTGATGGGCTACTGACGATGCTCCAATTCACACCGTCGTAGTGCTCGACCAAGGTCAGCTCATTGAAAGGAGGGGCCAGATAGCCACCCGCAGCCCAACAGTCCGTGTTGCTCACACAGGTCACGCCATCAAGGTGGCTATTGATTGAGCCAGTTGGGGTGGGACTGCTGACCGTGACCCAGCCGGCCCCAACGTTGTGCATGATCGACGACCCGACGGCCCAGCAGTCATTGGCCGCCACGCATGTGACGTCGTTCGCCGTCGTGGGACTCGGGACAACGTGCCACGAAACGGCTGCCGCGGAGGCTGAAGCGGCAGGCGCGAAGCCGAGAATTACGAACATGCTGGTCGCCGTGACCAGTCGTGCGCATCCGCGCCACGCCTTTGCGATGGGTCGGTCGATCGGTCCCATGTTTACACCCTCCTCTCATGAGTATATCCAAATGGCGTAGGGACCACAATATCTCTATGCCCTCGCGGTCCGCCTGCACCTCCGTCCAGTGACGCTGGTTGAACCCCGGGGTACGTTGTGCTGGCAAGCTCGATCACGCTTTCTGCCACTCCGTCAGTGCTTGCGGTTGGGTCTCGACGCCGGCGAGCACTTCAGCCTGGGCATCGCCCCTGCGACGCTTTGGCTGGCGACGGAGAGCTCCTACGCAAGGTCGGCGGCGACGATGCAGCAGTTGATCGACGTGCGGATCAGACAGTTGCGGATTCACCGTCTCGCGCGACGCGATGGAGCGGTGATCGCCGAGGCCTGGGATCGCCTGAGCCAGCAAAGCTTGGCGAGGCCGACCGCAGCGTGCTGGCCGAGCTGGAGCGCGACGCTCCGGCGCCGGAGGCTGCGGTCACTGGGGGCCGCGCGCGCTGGCGCCTTCGAAGCTCCACCGAGCGCATGCGCGTTGCGCGAGAAGGCGCTCTCCCACGCGTTCAAACTGGTGACCCGGCTGTGCACCAACTGGCACGCCAACAAGGGTTCGAGTGTCAGCCCACGTTGTTACTCGCCCGCGAGCACTTTGTCGACGGCAAGCTGCAACGTCGTCAACCGACGCGAACGACGTCACGGCACCGCAGCCGTTTCAAAGTATCTGGTCGATTAGTACGCACCTCTACCGAATCTTTTCAAAGCTCGGAATCAAATCCCGAACTCGCAGTGGCCCTCGGCCGAGTGCCCGCGTGACGAAATTCGTTTGTCGCGACCTAGGTTGCGGGTGACGCGCAACCCGGGTCCAGGAAGCACTTCTGACGCTCGACCACCGTCGTTGCACGCAGATGGCTCGACCACGAAAGACCCACGGCGAGCCGGCACAGATCGCCCTCGATGGAGCCATCCCACCACAGCCGCCGTCCTCATCGCGTCAAGGGAGGCTTCGCCGCCACGGGCGCCCTTGACGCCGGCCGGCGGCGGTGGTCCTGGGAGGCCCTCGAGGGTCGGACAGGCCGGCCCCGCACGGAGGTCATCCCATGGCGACAACACGTACTCCCCGCAGCCCGTCGGAGATCGCGGCCATCCAGGCGCGCCTGCAAGACCTCGCCGACCACCCCGGACGGGTCGAGCGGATGCACGGGCGTCACGAGCTCGACGGTCTCCTCAGCCTGCCTCACGACAGCCGTCATTCGACCGAGCCGGAGAGCATCGCTCGATTCGCCGCCGACTACGGCTCCGCCCCTGAGGACCAGTCGGTCAACTACGGGAGCGGACTCCTGTGAACGCCGCGGTGACCCGCGACGATCTGCTCAGCCAGCTCACCGAGGGCATCCGCCGGCTCACCACGTCCGAGGCATGGATCGGCTGGATGCGCCTCCAGAGTCGCTTCCACCGGTACAGCTTCGGCAACACACTGCTCATCGCCTGGCAGCGGCCGGATGCATCACTGGTTGCGGGATACCGGCGCTGGCTCGAGTTGGGCCGCCAGGTGCGCCAGGGCGAGACCGGCATCCGCATTCTCGCGCCTTGCCGGTATCGCACGGCACGTGACGGAGACAACGACAACGACGGTTCCGACCTTGTCGACACCGTGCGCAGCTTTCGCGTTGCCGTCGTGTTCGCGCTCGAGCAGACGGACGGGGAACCTCTGCCTGAGTTGCCGATCGCTCGCGTATTGGGCGACGACCCCGCCGGGTGCTTCGACACGCTCTGCGATCAAGCGCGGGAGCTCGGCTACCAGGTTGCTCTCGACTCCTTCGATTCCCCGAGCAAGTGCGGAGAGACGAACTTCGCGACGCGGACGGTGACGATTCGACATGATCTTTCACCCGCGCATCGCGTGAAGACCATGTTCCACGAGCTGGCGCACATCGCACTCGAACACGGCGGCTGCGCGTTCGGTGCGCGCAGCGTCGCCGAGCTTGAGGCGGAATCCGTTGCGTGGATCTGCTGCGACGCAGTCGGCATTGTTTCAGACGGGTACTCGTTCGCCTACGTGGCCTCATGGGCCAGCGGTGGTGATGCGGCCATCGCCGGGATCAGGGATTCAGCGCAGCGCATCCAGCGCGTGAGCAAGCGCCTGCTCGAACGGCTCGCCGACGGTGATAGCGGGGCGCCGCAAGACGCCGCTCGCGCGACCGGCTGACACCGCACGTTCGGATGCGTCGAGTTGTCGGGGCAACAGCCGACACGGTCCGATGTCGGCACGACCTGGATTGGGTGGATCGACGTCGCTCGTGCGCGCGGGGCCTGATATGCGACCGACCTTCCGCAATCGCTGGTCGGAGCCGCGAACCGATATGCGTGGACTCTCGGTGTGGATTCACCTCCGCCACCGTGGCAGATGCCGCCTCTTGGCGCTGCAAGGCCCAAGACGAGCTCGCCTGCGGCTCGGGCCTCTTCCGCGCCGGCGACACCTGCCGGCCCGTGGGCGTTGAATCCACAGCAACGGAGAGCCACCATGCCCGCAGTTCGCGTCACCACCCGCCGCTACTCGTTCTCGGTCGTCCGCGACGCTGATCCGACGTATCCCAACCACGCGCCGGTCAACAGTCCGCGTGAGGCTGTCGACATCGCCCGGCACATCATCGGTGAGGAGATCACCGAGTGCATCCTGGTGCTCTTCATCAACGCCCGGAATCGCATCAGCGGCTACGCCGAGGTGGCGCGAGGCACGATCAATGCGGCCCGCCTGCAACCCCGCGACGTGCTCGTGCCGGCACTCTGCGCGAACGCTGCGGGATTGATCGTCTGCCACAACCATCCATCTGCCGACGCAACACCGTCGCGTGCGGATCGCGTCGTCACCGCGGCGCTGCGCAATGCTGCGCAGATCGTCGGCCTCCCGCTGTTGGATCACATTATCGTGACCGACACCGAGCACTTCTCCTTCCGTTCTGAGGAGGGGTGGGAGTGAGGCGCCGGCCTGCGCGTCGTGGCGAGACGCCAGCACGCTCGCGGGCAGCGCGCGCTCGGCCACGCGATCGCGTCGCGGCTCCTCCGCCCGGCCGACGCATGCAGCAGGGTCCCTCCCGCCGCTGCTCCTTCTGTCAAGGGTGACGTGCTGCGCACCGGGTTCGAGCTGACGCACGAACCGCGCCCCTGACAGCGCAGCGGCGTCCGGGCCGAGAGCTTGCATGCATCAACCGCACGAAGGAGACCCGAGATGACCGCAACGATCATCCCCGACGACCACGCTGCCGAATGGTGGAATCAGTGCATCGCCTGCGGCGGGGCGCGCACCAGCCGGTTCTTCTGCCGCGCCTGCGTTGACGCAGGGGTTGATGAGGAGTTGAACCGGGACAACCCCATTCTCCATCGCCACGACGGCGATGCCGCAAGCATCGACTCCAGATCCCATCGATCGACTCGCTGACGGCGCTGCGAACGGTGCACCCCGGGCTGGGCCGGCCGCCGTCAGCGACCACGCCTGACCGTGGTCGTCCGTACCCAGACCAGGCGTTCTCGAGGACCGCCGATCGAAATACGACGCCAGTGCCCGGCTCGCTGGTGCTCGCGAGGTGACGCATGCGTTCCAATCGCAACGCCGACCGCCGTCTCCCTCGGCACGCCCCCGATTGGCCACAGGTCACGTGCCACGATGATCACGCGGCTCCTGTGATCGCGCTGCACGGTGCCGGCCGCGAAGACTTGCTGCCCCACGCCGAGCGCCAGCGCCACCTCTGCGATCGACCCGTCGACGACAACCCGATGGCGCTCGCGGAACGCTCCATCGCCTCCAGCGGTGACGACAAGCACCGATGCCAACGACGACTCCCGGTCCCACATCGGACGGACAGCCACCAAGCCGATCAGACACACGGCATTGACACTCACCTACTCAGCCTAGCCGAGCACGGTGCGTACCCGATAGAAATGTAAGCGCTCTGTGAGCGCGCGGACGCTATCGTGTTCGCTGAATCTCGCGACTCCGCGGGTCCCGCGATGTTCGCGACTCGCGCGGGCTTCGCGAGGTCGACGATCTGGGAGGCATCGCAGCCATGCGCACCATCGCCACCGTCAATCACAAGGGCGGTTCCGGCAAGACCACCACCGCCGTCAGCCTCAGCGCCGCGCTGGCCGAGACCGGACGGCACGTCCTTCTGATCGACCTCGATCCGCAGGCGTCGGCCTCGGCGTGGGTGGCCGCCCCTACGGAATCGCGCACGCTGCTCGACGCGCTCCTCGGGGGAATTCGGTTATCCGATGCCGTCCACCACACCGGCACCCTCGGGCTCGACATCGTGCCGTCGTCGATGTGGCTCCTGGGCGCCGAGCGCAGACTGGCCGAGATACGCGCCGGTGAGGGCCGGCTCGCCCAGCTCATCGGCGACCTCCCCGACCGCTGGGACTACCTGGTGGTCGACTGTCCGCCGGCGCTCGGTGCGCTCACCGCCAACGCCCTCGCCAGCGTCGAGGAGCTGTTCATCCCGGTTGAGGCACACGTCATGGCAGTGGCCGGCCTCGTCCAACTGCTGCGCGGCGTCGAGGCCGCCCGTGAGCGCGTCAACCCCCGGCTGCGCGTGAGCGGCATCGTGGCGTGCCGGGTCGATGCCCGCACCCGGCATGGTCCCGAGGTAGTGGAGCGCCTGCGCGGACGCTTCGGCGACCTGGTCTTCAGCACGGTCATCCGCGAGAACGTGCGCCTCGCAGAGTGTCCGTCGTTCGGGCAGCCCATCACCCAATACGACCCGCGCTGCAGCGGCGCCGCCGACTACCGCAGCCTCGCCTGCGAGGTGATCGCGCAGGAGATTTGCCATGCGCCGGCCGCGTGACAGCACTCTGGGAGCAGACCCCCTCGCTGCGGTGTTTCTATCCACCTCCACGGCGCCGCCGGCGCAGCGTGAAGTGTCGCGTTCCGCTCGGACGATCACGGTGGGGGTGTCACTCGACCCCGAGGTCCTCGAGCGCGCGCGCAACGCCGTGTACTGGACTCCGGGGCTCACGTTGACCGATCTCGCAACCCAGGCGCTGGCTGCGGCGGTCGATGACCTGGAGTACGAGCGCGGGCGGCCATTCCCAACACGTGGCGGCAAGGCAAGCCTCCGACGCCCGGTCCGGGCGCTAGGCACCAACCCCGAGGACTCCACAGCACAGACGATCTGACCAACGCTGCCGCGGAGCGGCGCGCTGGCCGGGTGTGGCTCACGAGATCGCTCAAGCGCGCATCTGTCCCCATGGTTCGCACACGGCTGATGTCGCGTTTGCTGCGCGTCCGGCGTGCGCCGCGGGCTGCGCGCCGGACGCTCGTCGCGCGCATCGACTCAATCCGGCGGGCTCCGCGCACTTCGCGTCGTTCGCGAATGTCGCCAGGTTTGCGGAGCGTGCGCCTTCCGCGGGCCGTGCGCACGCCTCTGATGACGCATGTGTCGCGCATCTCGGGCATGACGTTGCCAGCCCCTGCCTCGCCCCCTTCGCGCGTATTGCGACACTCGCGCGGGCAGCGCATTGACGCAATGTCGCGGACCTCGCGGTCCCCGCGTGCCTCGCACGCATCGCTGCCTCCGCGACAGTCGCGAGCACCGCGCCACGTCACGACACGTACACGCAGAGGACAGACGGTCGGCTAACGCAGCGTCCAGCCCCGCTGATTGGCCGCGTCGAACTGGGCTCGAGTCACGGGAATGACCGAGCCGAGCTGGACATGGCCCTCCTCACCGGTCAGGCACTGCACCGAGTAGCAGCGGCACCAGCGATAGCCGCGCTGATATAGCGAGCGCTCCTCGGGATCCGCCGCGATCCAGCGGTCGGTCTCATCGAGCGGCGTGACCTCGCCGAACACGAACAGCCCGCCGGGGTGAGGCGCGACGAAGTGTGCGGGCTCGCGCGCCATGCGCGCGATCGGCCAGCCCGTGAACTCCGCGACGGACTCCGCGATGTCGCCCACGTGCTCTGGCTGCAGCCAGGACCACTCGGCCTCATCGCCTATGCCAGCGTACGCCCGCCATTGCGCCAGCTCGACCTCTTCGGGGAGCGCCCGGCGAGCGGCCACGCCGACGACGCTCCCAGCGCTCACGCCGTTGTCCGCCCAGGTCCGCCCCGCCACACGCACGCACACGAGCCAGCCGTAGCTGGGATGTGCCACCACCTGCCCCGGGGCCGGCGCATCACCGGCGAAGACGGGGATCAGCCAGGGGGGCTGCTCGATCGCGACCCACGCGCATCCCGGGTGGTACGGGTGGCGCTCGAGCCGGTCGTAGATGATGCCGGTGCCAACCGGCGCCTCACCGTCGCAGCCACCGCAGCGGTTGTGATAGCGCGCGGTGATCTGCACGAAGCGGGGACCCGGGCCCTCCCAGTCCCGCTCCAGCCCCGCCACTCCATGCAGCGTCGCCGGCATCACCATCTCCACCGCCATCACCAGCTCAACTCCTCACGCCTCGCATTCATCCGACACCCCATCATCTCCGCCCTCCTCATCCCTGCAGCACTGCCCCACGCCTATATCTCACACACACTTTCACCTGCGGTTTTGACCCCGTTTTCGACCGAAAGTGTAAGCGATCTGTGAGCGCTTTGCCAGTACGCTCGGAGGCGTGATTTCCATCGGCAAACTCACCAGCGTCGAGCAGGCGGTGCGCTACCTGCGCGAGGCCGTGGCCGATCAGCAACTCGAGTACTACACCGCCCGTGGCGAGTCGCCGGGCCGCTGGCGCGGTCTTGGGGCGGAGGCGCTCGGTCTGCGCGGCGAGGTCACCGACACCGACTTCGCCGCGGTCCTCAGCGGCAAGCATCCGAACACCGCGGAGGATCTGGGACGCCACTGGTCGCGTCAGCACGTGGTCGCCTTCGACGTCGCAGTCTCCGCACCCAAGGACGTGAGCATCCTCTACGCGCTCGGCGACGACCACACTCGCACGACCATCCTGCGCATCCACGACGAGGGCGTGCGCGCTGCCGCCGAGTACCTTCAGGCGCACGCCGGCTGGGCGCGGCAGTTCAACGCCGTGAGCAAACGCGCGGAACCGGTGCGCGCCCGCCTGGTGATGGCCGAGTTCGTGCACCGCACCGCTCGTCCCGTGACCGATCCGGCCACCGGCACTGTCACGGTCGATCCACAGCTGCACACCCACCTGACGGTGCCCAATTGGGCGCAGCGGCTGGACGGCACCTGGGGGCAGCTGTACAGCGAACCGGTGTACCGCCACGCTGCCGCGGCTGGCGCGATCGCACAGGCGGAGTGGCGCGATCGCCTGGTGCGGGAACTGGGGATCTCGACCGTGGTCGACGGCAAGGGATACTTCGCCGTCGTCGGGATCACGGAGGCGCAGCGCCGCGAGTTCTCGCGGCGGTCCCAACAGATCGACGCCGCGGCAAGGGCGATGGCCATCGAGTCGGCCAGCGGCCGGGAGGTGGCCACGCTCGACACTCGGGAGAGCAAGCGCGAGATCGTTGCCACCGAGGATCTCTTCGCACGATGGCGTGAGCGTGCGGGCAGCGTCGGACTCGACAGCGCGAGCGTGGGCGACCTGATGCACCGCGAACCCGATGCTCTGCTGCCTCGCCAGCTCGACGTGCGCGATCCCACCGAGATCCTCGGTGTCCACGGACTCACCGCCCAATCGGCAACCTTCACCCGCCGCGAACTGATCCGCGGCATTGCCGCGCACGCACCCCTGGGCATGAGCCGGAGTCGCATCGAGACGACGGCCGACGAAATCCTGGCCGACCGCGATGCGGTGGTGGCACTGCTCCCCAGCGCGCGGGACGGCGAGGTGGAGGTCGACACGATCATGCGTTGGATCGAGTCCGGCCGCGACCTCCGCTACACCACGCCGGAGATGCTCCTCCTCGAGGAGCGGATGCTCAGCACCGCCCAGGAGCGGGCTCACGCCGACGTCGGTGTGGCGCGCGATGCGCACATCGCGGCGGCCGTTGCATCGCGGCCAACGCTGACCCGCGATCAGCGGACGATGGTCGATGCCGTCTGCCGCACGTCCGCCGGCGTCGTGATCATCGAGGGCGCGGCGGGGGTGGGCAAGACGTATGCGCTCGAGGCGTGCGGCGAAGCCCTGCAGGCGAGCGGCATTCAAGTTGTCGGCTGTGCGCTGGCCGGCAAGGCGGCCCAGGGGCTTGAGGAGGGATCGGCCATCCCGTCGTGGACGGTGGCGGGAATGCTCAACGAACTGCAGATGGACCACCTCCCCTTTGGAGGTGTGCTGGTAGTGGACGAGGCTGGGATGCTCGGCGACCGTCAGCTCGCCGAGCTGGTCTCGCTCTCGGCGCGGGACGACGCCAAGCTGGTGCTGGTCGGCGATCCCAAACAGCTGCAGCCCATTGAGGCCGGGGCGCCGCTGCGCACGCTTGGCGAGCGCATCGGCAAGGTCGAGCTCACCGAGAACATTCGCCAAGTGGATCCGTGGGAACGGGCGACGCTCGCCCTGCTGCGCGACGCCGAAGCGCGCGCGGCGTACCGCGAGTACATGCGACACGACCGGGTCCACATTGCACCGTCGGCACCGGAACGTCGGGCGGAGATGGTCGCGCATCACGGCGCTCTGAGCGCCAGCGGCCTCGACGCGATCATGCTCGCCCGCCGTCGGGACGAGGTGGAAACGCTCAACGAGCTCGCCCGCGCCAGGGCTGTGGAGGACGGACGCGTGCACGGACCGGCGCTGAGCGTGAGGGACAAGGACTACCAGGCGGGCGACCGGATCGTCTGCCTGACCAACGATCGTCACGCCGGGGTACGCAACGGCACCCGTGGCGTCGTCACCAGCGTCGATCCTGAACGGGGCACGCTGACCCTCGAGCGTCCAGACCACGGCCAGGTGACCATCGATACCAGGCAATACGACGCTCTCGACCGCGGCTACGCCCTCACCGTCCATAAGGCCCAGGGCATGACCGCGGATATCGCGATGGTGGTGGGTTCGGATGGCGCCAGCCGCGAGTGGACGTACACGGCGATGTCGAGGGCCACCCTCGCCACGCACCACTACGAGGTGGCGACGCCCCTTGAGCGAGACCCCCTCGGGATCATGCACTGGAAGGAGCCATCACCGACCGCTGAGGAACGAACCGTGCACTCCTGGAGCCGCAGCGAGGAGAAGGAGTCGGCGCTCGACTATCCCGATCGATATGAGCGGGAAGACCGCGACCGTGTTGCCGGCGCTGCCAACCTCGACGCGCCCGCGACCGACGCGCAACGAGCCCTGCTGGAGATACTCGGCGTGTCTGAACTTCCTCAGGATGTGACTTGGGTGGATGCGACGTTGGAGATCGACCACGAGTTCGTTGAGCGAGAGGGTCGTCGCCTCGAGGGCTGGCTGCGTGACATGGGCGTCTCCGAGCACGCGGCACATGCGTTGATCCGGCGCGCCGCGGACGATGTGGGTCAGGCCAAGGCGGCCGACGTGCGCAAGATGGTCGAGAGCAGTAAGACTGCCGGCGTCATCACGCCAACCATGGACGCCATGCTCGAAGCAGCCCAGCTGGAGTACGAGGCGTCGCTCGCCCCCGGAGAACTGTCTCCATGACAGCGCGAGCAGACGAGGCGGAGCGACGGCTGGCGGCGATCGAGCTTCGCCTTGAAGGGATCGACAGCTTCATTGCAGATGCCCGCCGATGGCTGGTCGACAGCCTGACGATTGGCGCACGTGAGCGTCCTCTCACCACGTCCGAGGCCGAGGCGCGAGACCGTCTGCTCAACGCAGCCGAGCACTCCGCCGCGTCCGTTGTCGCGGACGCGATCGTTCCGCCATCGTATGGCGACCAGGAGAGCGTCGAGCTGGCCTCCCTAGCAGCCTGGGTGAACTGGGTGGCGATGGCATTCGACCTCTCCGAACGTTGGCCGAGCTGCTGGTATCGCCACGAAGGTCTGGTGTTCGAGATGCAGTCGCTCCGTCGCTGGCACGTTGCCCTCCGCACCGATCTGGCCACCGACCCGAGCTCGGCAATCCGATGGAGTGGGGCCCTGCACCGAGTCAACACAGAATCCGCTCGACACATCGCTCAGCGGTGCCTGAGCACGCATCGTGACGCGCCTCCCCTCGACTCGGTCGCTGATTAGACCTGCCGGCGACCGTGCCACAGACGAATCGTGAGCATGACCACGCCGCCACTGATGCGACATCGACCCTCGAGAACTCTCGAATCGTGAACGCTGCGATTGGCGAAAGCATTTCCGGAAAGCCCACGTGGCCTGACCAGCGCTGACTGGGACCGTCTCCTGGATACAAACCGGCCGGTCAGACCGACAGCGACCGACTGGCTCCGACCTCCGGTTGGTCTCGGCATTGGCATCGGAGAATTGCCGCGACGTAGTGCGACTCAGTCTTTATCCCTGACCCACCAGCTTCCCCCGATTGACTTCGTATTGTTCACGCCACCGGCGCCTGGCGAAGATTCGTGATCAGGACATCAAATTGCCCTCCGACGAGAACGATAGGGCAGCCGGAGGCATGCAGTGTGATATCTAGTAAGTGTCCATGCCCACCCAGACCCTTTGGATGCAACGCATCGGAGCGGGTCGACCCGTACTGCTGCTTCATCCGCTAGCCCTCTCATCCCGAATCTGGGGAGGGTTCGCTGAAGCCCTAGCACGAGAGTTCGAAGTCTGGTTGATCGACCTCCGCGGACACGGCCGGAGCGGATGGGACGGTTCGCCGTTCTCGATCGCAGATATGGCAGGCGACGTTGAAGCTCTTCTTGACCAGGCGGACGTCCCTCGGGTAGGCGTGGTTGGCATGTCAATGGGAGGAAGTGTCGCCCTCGTCCTCGCGGCGAGCCAGCCGCATCGGATCGGGTCAATGGTCGTTGCCGACACGACAGCCTGGTACGGGGCGAGCCGCGTCGACGATTGGAACAAGCGCGCAGAAGATGCACTCCGATCGCCACGCACAGCCCTGCTTGACTTCCAGATCCCGCGTTGGTTCACAGAGTCGTTTCGCGAGCGGTGTCCCGAGATCGTTGATGATATTTGCGCCGAGTTTCTGGCTACCGACCCCCGCCTACATGCGTTCGCCTGCAAGGCCCTCGGCGGCTTGGATGCGCGACCTCTCCTATCGACCATAATGGCCCCCACGCTCGTCATGGTCGGCGCCGAGGACTACGCGACTCCACCAAGCATGGCGCGAGCACTGGCGGCAGCGATCCCGGCGGCCGAATTGCAGATCGTGGATCGAGTTCGCCACCTGAGTCTCGTGGAGAGCGACGGCCTCGCCGAAAACGCCGCCATTCACTTGCAACATCACCTCTGACGCGTCACTTGAGATCGCACGCCGGTCCATTTGCCCCACATAGCGGCTCCTTATACCCATACCCGACGCAAAAGTGGGATTCCGCAGCTCTTTCGGCGCGACGCGAAGCCTTCGGCGGCCTTGGGAGGGCGTGCTAAGCATCTGTCAGGCTAACTCCAGCTTGACTCGTGCGGGACACTGTGCGCACGACGTGCGCGTCCATTTGACATTGGATTTCTGATCGGTTATTGTGACCCGGGTGCGGCTGGCGCCCAGTTTTGTATCCGCGATTCCTGCTGCGAGATTAGCTCCATGAGATTGGTTCACTACAGCTTGGGTGATGGCGAGGTTCATATCGGACTCGAAGGGTCGGAAGGCAAGCTCACCGACCTTAGGGAAACGTTCGTGCAGCTCAGGCCTGACGGGCCGATGCTGCCAAATACAGTCGACGAACTCCTCCAGGCCGGATATCTTCCGGTCGTTCAGGAGGCTCTCACCACTCTCGATGACTTCACGGGCGCAGCGGGTGAGCGGCATGTAGTGAGCCGACCTCGCATCCACTCGTGCGTGCTCACACCGGGAAAAATTATCGGCGTCGGGACCAACTACGCTGATCATGCGGCAGAGGTCGGCGTGGCACTGCCTGATGAACCGGTCATCTTCGCCAAGTTCCAGAACACGCTGACCGGTCCCTACGATCCGATCATCCTGCCGCGGGTCGGCGCCGAGGTCGACTGGGAAGCAGAGTTGGTCGTCGTGATCGGACGTCGCGGGCGCGATATTGCGGAGTCTGACGCCCTGTCACATGTGGCTGGGTACGCCGTTTGTAACGATGTGACCGCTCGCGATTGGCAACTCCGCAAGCCACTTCGTCAGTGGACCCTCGGCAAGAGTTTCGACACCTTCCTCCCGCTGGGGCCGGTGCTTGTGACCGCAGATTCGCTCCAAGATCCATATAGCCTGCAGCTGCGCTGCGAAGTTAATGGAGAAGTGATGCAAGATGCCGCGACCACTATGCACTTCAACATCCCCCAGCTGCTCGCATACATCTCACAAGTTGCGACCCTCGAGCCCGGTGACATAGTCCTCACTGGAACGCCCGCTGGCGTCGGAATGAATCGTAAGCCGGCCCAATTTTTGCAAGACGGTGACGTCGTAGTGACTAGCATTGAGGGACTCGGAGAAATGCGCAATCCCGTTATCGCAGCGCCCCAGGAAGGGCGAGAGCCTTGAGCGAACGCCTCGCTATCGACATTGGAGGCACGTTCACCGATCTCGTCGCATATCGTACTGATACGGGGGCATTGACTTTTACCAAGTCGTCAACGACACCGCGAGAGCTCACCAACGCCGTTGTTGCCTGCGTCAACAAGGTCGCTGTCACGCTGAGCGATGTGGATCTCTTTGTTCACGGCTCGACCGTCGGCATAAATACAATCATCGAACGTACGGGACCCATTACCGCGCTCGTTACGACGAAAGGGTTTCGGGACGTATATGAGATGGGGCGGCGCAATCGCCCGGACATCTGGGACTTGCTCTTCCGCCGCCCTCGACCCCTTGTGCCGCGCGATCGCCGCTTCGAAGTTACCGAACGCCTCGCCGCAACCGGGGCCGTACTCATCGCTCTCGATGAAGACGATCTGCGTTCCACTCTCCGTCAGATCGAGGCGACGGATACCGCCTCCATTGCCGTGTGCCTCCTTCACTCGTACGCGAATCCTGAGCATGAGAGGCGTGTGGGCGCGATCATCAAGGATGCGCTGCCCTCGACATACGTTACGCTGTCGAGCGATATCCATCGAGAATACCGAGAATACGAGCGTACGTCGACTACCGCGATAAACGCCTATTTGATACCAGTTGTGGGCGCCTATCTCAGGCGACTCGACAGCCGCATGACGACCCTTGGCTTCGAGGGCCGCACGCTCATTATGCAATCGAGCGGAGGCGTGATGACACTGGAAGCGGCATCGCGTCAGCCCGTTCGGATCATAGAGTCCGGCCCGGCTGGAGGCGTTGCAGGCACTCTGTGGCTCTGCTCTATGTTGGGCGAGGGAAATGCGATCGCCTTTGATATGGGTGGCACGACCGCCAAGGCATGTCTAATCGAGAACGGCCAAGCAAAGGTGACCACCGACTACTATATCGGTGGACGAATCACGGGCCACCCGGTTCAAGTTCCATTTCTCGACATCATCGAGATCGGAGCTGGTGGTGGGAGCATTGCGACCGTCGACACCGTCGGGGCTCTAAACGTCGGACCACACAGCGCAGGCGCGGAGCCCGGACCCGCTTGTTATGACCTCGGCGGCGCACACGCCACCGTAACCGACGCCAACTTGTTGGTCGGAAAGCTCGACCCCGAGCGCTTCCTCGGGGGCGAAATGAAGCTCAACGAACGCCGTGGCCTCGAAGCTGTCAGCGCCTTGGGTGAGCGGCTGGGCCTCACCCCTGTGGATACGGCGAATGGCATTCTTCGGATTGCGAATGCAATGATGGCGGCAGCGATCTCAAAAGTGACCGTCGAGCGGGGGTTCGATCCCCGTGACTTCGTAATGGTTGCGTACGGCGGAGCGGGCCCAATGCACGCAACGGCCGTCGCGAGGGAGCTTGGGGTGCAACGATTGATCATTCCTCAAGCACCCGGCCAGTTCAGCGCGCTCGGCATGTTGACCACCGACTTCCGATACGACTTTGCGCAGACGTACCCCTCGGCAACGGCCAATCTGGCGGCGACAGAGTTGGACGACCGATTCTGCGCCCTCGAAACCGAGGCGCGTGCTGAGCTGGCAAATGACGTCGGTTCCGGTAACGTTCGATTCGTCCGAAGTGCGGACATGCGCTATGTCGGACAGTTCCATACGCTCGTGGTCGTTCTTCCCGACGGCCCATACGACGACAGCTACATGGACCGTCTCGCCGCCCGATTCCATCAAGCTCACGAAGCCCGTTATGGACACGCAGCCCTGAGCGAGCCGACCCAAATCATTAATTTGCGGCTGGCCGCCATCATCCAGCTGTCCAAGCCCGCGCTCCCTAGGATCGATGTTGGCACGGATCTTCCTCCAGACAGCGCTCGGCTAGGAATGCGAAGGGTGACATGGGAAGATGGAACCGAAGTAGCATCCGCGATCTTTCAACGAGAACTGCTTCAGTCTGGGAATCGGATCGCTGGGCCGGCCATCATCCAAGAGAGCGCCTCCGTCATCCCCATCGGGAGAGGAGAGACAGCGCGCGTCGATGAGTTCGGCAACCTGCACATCAGCCTCCAGGGAGGGAATTAAAATGTCGACAGCTGTCGAAACGCCGATCATGGACCCAGTCACCCTGCAGATTGTTCGCCACTCGCTGCTCGCCGGCGCGGAGGAAATGATGGTGAGCCTGAAGCGTGCCGCGTACGGTGCTCACATTTACGAGGTCGAAGATTGCGTGACAGGACTCTTCGACGCGCAAGGGAATTCGCTCGCCTTAGCGCCAGGGAGTCCCATGATGCTCGTCGATTTAGGGGCGATTGTCAGGGATGGCCTCCAGAAGGTAGGCGCTGAGAAAATGAAGCCAGGCGACATTTTCGCGTCGAATGACCCGTATGTCCTCGGCACCCATTCCAGCAACATGGGCATGTATTCGCCGATTTTCTTTGAAGACCGGCTCGTAGCCTTTACCGCCACTCGGGCACATTGGATCGACACCGGTGGGGCAGTGCCCGGAGGCAAGTCGTTCGATATCCGCGATATCTGGCAGGAAGGGTTCCAGTTCCGCCATATGAAGCTCTTTGATCGCGGAGAAGCGGTCGAAGACATGATGCAATTCATCGCTGACAACGTTCGCCTTCCCGAGACTGTCCTGGGCGACATGAGGGCTCAAGTTGCTGCTGCGAAGATGGGCGGCCGCCGAATGGTGACCCTTCTTGAGAAGTTTGGCACCGACGTGATTGACGCCGCAGCAGCCGCAATGTTCCGCCAAGGTGAGGAACTGGCCCGACAGGCCGTCTCGCGAATGCCGGACGGGGAATATCGAGCTGAGGCATACCTCGACAATGATGGCGTGTCGTTCGATACCCACGTTCCCATCGTTGTGACCGTCCGCATTGACGGTGCTGACCTTGAGGTCGATTATTCGGAAATGAGCGCGCAGGTAGCTGGGCCAATCAACACGGGCATCGCATCCGCGCAGGGAATCGCCGCCTTCGCATTCAAAGCGATCACCACCCCCCATGAACCCCCCAACGAGGGACACTTCCGTCCCTTGCACGTGACGATCCCCCCGGGGAAGATTATCAGCGCACAGTCTCCTGCCCCCACCTGCTGGTGGTCCAAGGTCACCAATACAACGATCGACACGGTCCTGTCGGCACTCGCTCAGGCCGTGCCACTCCTGGTCCCAGCAGCGCACTTCGGAGATATTCCGCTCATCATGGTCTCCGGCCGGGACCCTCGACACGACAATAAGCAATTCATCTTCTTCCAGCCCATCCCAGGGGGATACGGAGGAAGGTCGTATGAGGACGGAGAAAGCTGTACGAACTGCCTTCACGAGGGCGCCATGATGAACATCCCCGTTGAGGTGGAGGAACATCAGTTTCCCGTTCTTACCGAGTACGCGACCTTTCGCACTGACAGCGAAGGCGCCGGGAAATATCGGGGCGGGTTCGGATACGAGGCCGCATATCGCATCCAAGCGGACGCCGAGCTCTTCGTGGGAGTTGAGCGTCATCAGTGTCACCCCTGGGGCGTCGACGGCGGGAAAGAGGCTCTCTCGAATGACTTCCTTCTTCAGCGCATGCCCTCGGAAGAAGCCGAATCCGTTCTCAAAGCACAGCACGTCCCCGTGAGCGCCTCCACCTTATGCCTGATTAGAACTGGTGGCGGTGGAGGCTATGGGAACCCTCTCGAACGACCTGCCGAATTGGTCGCGGAGGATGTCCGCCTCGGCTACATCACAGTCGAGCGGGCTCGCACAGCGTATGGGGTGCTGATACATCCTGAGTCGTTCGGCGTCGACCTCGAAGCAACACGCCACCTCAGAAGGCGGCTCGAGACGACGCCCTAGGCGGAACGAGACCTGTAGGCTCTGGGCTTGGCGGCAGTGGCGAAGCGCTGTTCGCCGAATCCCCTACCCGGCGCGGCATAGGCACTCGACTCGGCTGGCACTACGAACCGAGTCGGCGCGTCGGTGGCGACCTGAAGAAATGCGGAGCGTTACACCCAGAAGCCGCGGGCTTCTAGATTCTCCACCACCTGCATTCCGGCGCGCATCACGTGCGTCTCCGCGCGTCGGCGCGCCGCCGTCGGATCACGACTTTCCAGCGCCTCGATAATCTGTGGATGATCAACGACCGTGAGGCGTGTCCACGTGGGGATCGTCTCGTATACATGACGGGGTACATACTGCGTTGCCACGCGCAGAAACCACCGCAGGCGAGGGGCGTCCACGACGTGGTTGAGTGAATAGTGAAATTCGTAGTTCAAATCCTCAATCTGCGCGCTTGAGGCGCCTGTGTCCCCGTTCGCCGCCGCACGTTCCACCTTCTCCTGTATGCGCTGCAATCGGCGGAGACCTTTTTCGTCGATCGTCTGAGATGCACGCTCGGCAAGGATTCCAGCAAGGAAGGCTTGGACGCGGAAGATATCTTCGATGTCCTGTTTGCCAAGCCGCGCGACCCCAAAACCTCGACGCGGGCTGACCTGAAGAACTCCCTCATGAGCCAATGCAACCAGAGCTTCTCGCACCGGCATGGTACTGACTCCAAGCTGCGACGCGAGGTCTTCCACGACCAGCTTCTCGCCAGCGACGTATGTGCCCGACATGATGGCATCGCGCACCTGTTGCGCAACCTCGTCTCCGAGCCGACGGCGCTGGCGGATTCGAGCCAGTTTCGGCTGGCCCAGTGAATCTGGAGTGCGCGAGGAGATCACAGATCGTTGCCTCAGCTAGTGCCCAGTGATACGAGCCATGCGTTGTTCCCCATAGGAAGCCAGTTCGCCCGGGCGGCTCAAGGGCCCGCTTAAGACTACCACGCGATTCCAAGCGCGAGAGGAGCACGCGTCGGAGCGCAAGTGGGGTACCTGCCACCCGTAGCTACACCTGAGCCTGCCGGCTGTCCGCCTCATACCAGTGACGCTTCTCGGAGGTCTTCGGAGAGTACGGGCCGCCAACACCGGGATCGATGTACAGGACTTTCCCCCGATTCACCTGAGATCTGCCTTCAAATCGGTCACGGAGCCAATCGCAGGCCATATCATGCATATCCCACTGCCAGATCGGGCCGCCCTCGCCGTTCGGTCTGACTAGAGACAGCGCGTGATGCAAGTCCGCAAAAACCCACAGTTCTGCCGGGCACGTGAGTTCGTCAAACAGCTCATACACCTCCTCAAGAGGACTACGCGGGTCATACTCCCCCGAAGCCGCGAGCGTCGGGCATTGAATGTCCTTCACGACTCCCCTGAGGCTCGTCGCAGCCATGATCCGATCGAGTTCGGCTTCCGAGCCGGCGCCTGTCAGATACATGAAGAGCTGCTTCCAACGCGGTGACTCCTCGTCCATGAGGTGGTAGCTCTCCCCGAAGGACGCTAAGGTTGCGGCCAAAGCCGCAACCCGGCTGTCACGGGCAGCGAGGCGCATGCCCCAACGGGACCCGTAGCTGAAACCATACACTCCGATTTTGGCGGCGTCGATCTCTGGGCGTGTGAGGAGATAGTCAATCGCTGCGCTGCCAGCTTCCTCGTAATTCGTAGCGGTCAGCTTGACTCCTCTCAGATTGCTCTCACCCTGACCGGGCCCGTCAAACGAGAACAGATGCATGCCGCGCTGGAGCGCTTGATTCATCAGCGGATTCGGGTGCATCTCCTTGGTCTGATCGCAGCCAGGAATGTAGAGGACGCACGGCGCGGGCTCTTCGGTGGAGCACAGATGCAGGTTGCCTGAAAGGGTAGCCCCGTTCCACTCGAAGTCGACATGTTCAATTCGATATGGCGCGAGCCTGCGAACGTGAGCAAAGCACTCGAGCGAAGCCGAGTGAAGGAACTTCTTCTCTTCGTTGTTCTCGAAGATCGGATGCTGAGCGTGGCCGTACAACGTTGCTGCATCGAAGTATCTCGCGAGTGCCGTTGTTTCGTGGCCAGCGGCCGCCTCTTCCTCAGCCAGGCGTTGCATCCGCTGAGCGGACCGCCCCATGTGCTTACTGATCATCGCATGCCGCCGAACGGCGCGCGGGAGCCTGCCCCGCCCTTCAGTCTGGAAGTGAAATGTCTTGCCCGTCTCTTGGATCATCCAGTCGAAGAACCATTGTTGGCTGTCCCGCGACAGGCGGGGCGTCGGTCGCGAGTTATTCGCCATCGAAGTCATCCTCCATAGACGCTGATGCCGGCCGACGCGTCGCATCGAACGGCGCTAAACATTTTGGGGCATCGACACATCCAAATCTGGCGATACCACGCCATATCGGACGCGGCGAGGGAGTTGCCCGCGTGAGGCGGGAAACTCCCCCGCGTGTTCGCCGCTCTAAGATCCGATTTGCTTCGCTGCCGTCTGGATTTGATCAGCTGTGATCGTCGTCAGGGTGGTGACATTAGTCCCGCTTCCCGACGCCTGGACGACGTCCCACGGTCCGGCGACATTGTGATACTGGTTGAAGTCGAGTGGTCCACTCACTCCTTCGTAGTTGATCTTCATCCCAGCCTTGATGTCCGCCACTGCCGTCTTGTAATCGCTTACTTGGGTTCCGGGTGGGTTAGTCACCGCCGTCATATCCTTGGTCCAGACATTTGGATCAGTCGTACCGGCCTTGGTAATCGCCAATGCGAAGGCAATCGTGCAGTCGTAGGACTGTGCGGAGTTGTTCAGCGGCGCATGACCGTTCGCCTCCTGATAGTACATCGCGAACTCTTGCCCGCTACCACTAAGGGCGGTACTCCCCTGGAGTGAGATGACATGCGCCTTCGCGACGCTGGGGCCAATCGCCTGAATTACCGGCGGTGACCCCATCTGGTCGGTACCGATGAAGGGAATCCCGAGGTTGTCGAGTTCTTTGAAGTTGCCGAAGACCACTCCGGCATCGCTCGGGGTGAGCTGGGCGAAAATGACCGCAGGGTGAGCGTTGATGATCTTCTGCACCTCGGACAGGTACGAGGTCTGGTTTGACGTGATCTGCTCGCTGTCGACGATTTTGCCGCCGAGCGCCGTAAAGGGTTGCGTGACCGAATCTTGAAGACTCTGAGTATCCGCGCCGTACGAGATAATGGTGGCCGCCGTCGCATACCCCTTATCTCGAGCCTCGAGGGCCATGGCAAGTCCGAGCTGCGAATCGAGCGCCACGCAATCCCACATCCATGGATCCGTATTTTTCGTGAAGGCGGTATCACCGCCCATCCACGCATCCGGAATGTGTGCGCGATCGAAGATTGGCTCCACCGCATGAATCTCACCCGTCTTCATCCCGACGAGAGCCACTGGATGCCCAACCGCAAGCTCCTTATTCACGGCTGGTACGGCATCCCCCGGGTCCGCCAGAGTATCAACCGTGTCGAGTTGCAGCTTCTGCCCGAGGATCCCGCCGGCATCATTGATCTCCAGTGCAGCGGCTTTCGCGCCCTCCAAAATTGGAATCCCAGAGTCGGCATACTGCCCTGTCAGTGATGTGGTGACCGCGAAAACCACCGGTGAACTCGGATGGCCACTGCTGCTCGAGGCCCCGCCGCCCCCGCAGGCTCCTAATGCGAAGGGAAGAAAGCCTCCAAGAGCGGCACACGGGACGATCCATCTGCGCGTTGTCAACATGTATTTCACTATCTCCTCATTTCTCGCCGTTTCTTACAAAGACCTAATAGATCCGATTGGAAGCGCTCAACCCTTACCGATGTAAGCGTCGACCAAGGCTGCGTCGTTCAATAGGTCACCTCCGTTGCCCTCGATATGATTCCGACCAAACGCCATGACGTAAGCCCACGTCGCATATGTGAGCGTTTGCCGCGTGTTCTGCTCGACGATGACCACAGCCACGCCTTGGTCTTTGACGGCAATCAGGTGTTCCCACACGGACTGCACAAATCGCGGGGCTAGTCCGGCGGTGGGCTCATCGAGCAACAAGACGCTGGGATCGACCATCAGGCCGCGCGCAATTGCGAGCATGCGCCGCTCCCCTCCACTCAGTGTCCGTGCGGGTCTACGGAGGCAAGCTTTGAGGCTTGGAAACATCTCGCACAGACGTTCCGCTCTCTCCTTGACGCCGGTACGCAGGACGTATCCGCCCATCTCGAGGTTCTCATATACGGTCAGCGAGGGAAAGACATTCGCTACCTGCGGAATGTACGACAGGCCCGTGCGGACGAGCTCTTGAGGTTGGAGCATCGAAAGGTCTTCGCCGCGCAAGCTGATAGTTCCTTGCGTTGGCCTTATGACACCCGCGATCACTTTCAATAGGGTCGACTTCCCTGCCCCATTTGGCCCGAGAATCGCGGTAATCTCTCCGCGTGCCGCCCTGAGATTGACGTCCGAAATGACCGGCGGTCCTCCGTAACCCGCAGTGACGTTTTCAGCGATGAGAATCGGGTCAGCATGGGGAGCCACAGCGACAGGCAGCCCTACCTGATTGTCAACCATTCGCAACGACCTCCCCGAGGTACGCGTCGATCACGCCTCTGTGAGCACGCAGCTCGCTCAACCGTCCTGACGCGATGGCCGTGCCTTCGGCCATAACAGTGATGCGATCCGAAGCTGCCTCGACCCAGGGAAGGTTGTGTTCGATCAAGAGGATCGTGATGCCCTCACGATTGAGCGCATGCACGGCGCTCAGGATCTTGTCTTGGAGGACCGGGTTCACGCCGGCGAGGGGCTCGTCGAGGAGCACCATTCGAGGGCGAGCAATCGCTATCCTAGCGAACTCAAGAAGTCTCTTCTGGCCACCACTCAGGTTTCCTGCTAGTTCATTGCGAAGGTCAAATAAACCAAACTCAGTGAGCAGACGTCGCGCGTTTTGACGGTCTGCCAGCTCCTTGCTTGCCAGACGTCGCCGTGCAAAGAGGGCGCGCCACATGGTGTCCATCCCCAACTGGGGTGCCGCCGCCAGCATGTTATCCATTACCGTGAGCCGCGGCCATTCGCGGGCAGTCTGAAACGTGCGCGCTAAGCCCAGCCTGCTCATGCGATATGCCGGCTGGCCCTGAACGACGTGAGTGTCGAACATGACCGTGCCGCTGTCGGGTTTCTTGAAGCCCGAAATCAGATCGATCGCCGTGCTCTTACCTGCGCCATTCGGTCCGATGATGGCGGCGATTGCACCCTTTTCGACTGCGATGTCGAGATCCCGAACCGCCTGTACGCCTCCGAAGCTCTTCGAGACGCCATGCACCTCGAGGAGGTTCGGTGCCACCACTTCAACCATTGACTGCTTCCACGATCGGTGGCGGCGGCTTGCGACGCCACCTATTATCTCGATCTCGTGAACGTGGCTCCGGGAGCAATCCCTGCGGTCGGAACCTCAGTACGGCTATTAGAACGATCCCCACGAACACCAAGTGCAGCGCAGGAAAGAGATCGCCATGTCCCGGGATCTCTGGCAAGAACCGTGTAGCTTCAGGAATCGCGACCACCACGATGATCGTCCCGATGACGACTCCTTTGGAGTTCGCCTGACCCCCCAAGAAGATTCCGGCATAAAGGAGGAAGGTTTCGGCGGGCGCCCACACTGTCGGGTTCCAGGTACTGAGATATGCGGCAAAAAGGACTCCGCCTAGCCCAGCACACGCACCGCCGATTACATACGCTTTGAGCTTCAGTGAATACACGTTCCGCCCGAAAGCCGCAGCGGCGATTTCATCCTCGCGCACGGCGCGGAGCGTCCTTCCAAAGGCGCTGTGATAAAGGAGGTTCAATATGAGATAAACGATGATGAGGAGGACGCAACAGAGGCCAAGGAAGAACCACTGGTAGTCATCTTGGCTCAAGTTAAGCTGACTTTCGAAGGGCTGCGGAATGCCATACACCCCATTGAATCCGTCAAAGATATTGCGGTTCTGGCTGAGGAACTCGACCGCAATCAACGTGAAGGCCAGCGTAGTGATCGCGAAGTAGTCCCCGCGAAGCCGGAACAGTGCGATCCCTCCGACAATCGCGGCCGACGCGGCGCCCACAGCCCCCCCAATGAGCAATGCAACCGGAAAGGGAAGGGTCATTCCAAGGATCCAGCCGCTGCCGTCACCAAGATTCTGCGACGGTCCCGCTTGAAGCGCCCCCCCAACATAGGCTCCCATGGCAACGAAGAGGTAGTAGGCGAGGTCGAGGTCTCCGACCCATCCCCAGCGGACATTGAGTCCCAGGGAGAGAATGCCAACAATCGCGCCGATGGTCAAAACGCTGATGATGTACTGCAGCACGTTAGGCCTCGGCCACTATTCGAGATCTCGACGGCACAAGGCCATTTGGGCGGAAGAGCAGGGTCAATATCAGTGCGGCGAAGGCCACTCCTTGCTTGTAGTCGGCCGGGATGTAGGCCGCGCTCACCTCCATGGCAATGCCGATGAGAAGGGCGCCAAGCATGGCGCCATATGGCTGTCCAATACCTCCGACAACTGCGGCAGCGAATACCACGAGAAGGAATTGAAAGCCGAGAGATGGCTCAAGTCCGCCTATCTGAGCGCCGAGCACAAAGCCACCAAGCCCCGACATAGCGCCAGCCCAGAGCCAGGTCAGGCGAATCACCTGCCCAGAATTAATGCCTGTGACCCGTGCCAATTCAGGGTTATCCGCAACTGCACGTTGTGACTTCCCGAACTTCGTATATCTGAGGACGATGTGCACAACACTGAGGGACACGAGAGCCGCAACAATGATAATGACGTCCGCTATCGTCCACAGGAAAGGTCCGACGGTGATTGGCGCGCTCGCCGGAACCTTCAACTGGAGATATGAGCCGCCGAATACAGCGAGAAGGACGTTCTGGAGGATCAGCGACACTCCGAGAGTGACAACCAGTAGCGTTGTGTTTCGCGTCCCCGCTCTGACGAAAGGTTGCAGCAAGAAGCGATAGACGGCCCAACTCACTGCAGCCCCGACAACGACCGCGGCCAAGGCCTCGACGATGACATTCTGAATCACCGACTGAACGACCAACCCCCCATATGCCCCCATCATCATGAACTCTCCTTGGGCCAAGTTCGGGATGCTGGTGACCGAAAACTGCAAGGAGATGGCCACGGTCGCAAGCGCGAGAATCGACGCGGTGACGAGGCCGAAACCGACGGCGTGGAGAAAATCAGTCACCGATTAAGACCTGCGGACCCATGCCGGCGCCCAGCCTTCGAATGTCGCGGGCAGGAGTCGAAGAAGACTGTCGGTCTGCTTCAGTCGCTTCATGAGCATACCCCTGTGCTTCCTCACTGGACCCAAGGCTTGGCGGACGGGGGGACAGTATCTGATCAGAGATCCAATGTCAAGGACGGCGCCTGAACGCCCCCGTGCTGATCAGGTTCCTAGATGCAAGCGAGTAGCGCGGGCACGAGATCAGTGCCTTCTGGGAACGCCGCACGCCGTCCACTACCAAGTGACCGGGACTGATAGCGAAGCAGCGAAGGCTTCGCAGCGCCGAAAGAGGGCACTCCGATGCAGTCCCGACGGGACCAGTTGCCAGAACTACGCGATCGTGCCGCTCCTGCCGGGTATGTCCCGTACCACACGGCGTACTCGGAACCCCCACGCGCCATCGACCTTCGCCAGTTCGTCGTCGTACCACCCCGCCGCCTCCACCTCCAGGCGTCCCGAATCTCGGAGTCGGACAAACCGAACGAAGTAGCACCGACCGCTCGCAACCCCATCATCACCTCCATCGAGCAGCAGGTTTCCCGTCCAGTGTTGAGGGTTGCCAAAAGGTTGGGCGGGCCGGTTTGCGATCCGTGTGCTCATCAGGGCTCGGATTTCTCCTCGACCGGTCACCACACGACCCTCGGTATGGTACTCGCCGCCTTGCAAGAACGTCTCGGAAAATGCCTCTGCGTCACCGGCGTCATTTGCCCAGCAGTAGCGCGCGTACAGGTCGTGGATGGCCAGCTTGTCCTCAATATTCAACATCGTCTGTGTCCTCAACTAGGCCCAGGGTAGGTCACGCCACTCAACCGCGGTGTGCGGCGTGCGAAGAGTACATTACAGGTGAAAAGTCGCGGGCCGTAAGCGTGACGCCGGTCCGACTCCGCACGTCTCGATGAGCAACGGTGCTACCGACGAACAAGTGAATCACCTCCAAACGGATGTCCTCGTCATCGGCGGGGGCATGGCCGGACTATCGGCTGCCGCGACCGCAGCTGCGCACGGCGCTCGAGTTCTGGTGCTCGAGAGGTCATCCGATGTCGGCGGTTCCGCCCTTCTGTCAGGTGGCTATCTATGGACGGCATCCTCCGTTGCCGCCATGAGCAGCGCGAACCCGGATGGTGATGCGTCCCTTCGGCGCCTAGTCGTAGAGAACTTAAGCCGCGATCTCGACTGGGTCGGAAGTCTCAACGTCGATATGGGCCCGGAAATATCCCTCTACGATTATGGGCGCGGCCGCCAGATTGACATCCGGTCATTCATCCGACGCTGCTCGGCCATCGTCTCGTCGTCTGGTGACATCGTCACCAACGTCGGCGTGCACTCGTTGATCGGAGATCCCACCGGAGCCGTGATCGGTGCAGTCGTCCGTGATGAGGGTGAGAGCGCGCCAATTGAGATCCAAGCCCGGCAAACGATACTGGCGACGGGAGGATTCCAAGGTAGTCCGGAGCTAAGGGCGAGATATATCCACCCCAACGCCCGCTCCATGCTCCTCCGAGCCAACCCTAACAGTACCGGAGCGGGGCTCATCTTGGGACAAAGCGTCGGCGCAACGCTGTCGCCGTACATGAATGGCTTTTACGGACATTTGGTCTGCTCGCCAATCGAGCAGTGGACTCCGTGGAGTTACGGCAGGTTGAGTCAATATCAGAGCCACCTCGGTATTCTCGTCAACCGCCACGGCGACCGGTTTACCGATGAGTCGGTTGGTGACCATTACAATGCGCAAGCCGTTGTCTGTCAGCCAGAGGCGCGGGCGATTCTCCTCGTCGATGAAAAGGTCAGGCGCACCCACATGACTGTGCCCCATTTGGAAGGGACGGCATGGCTCGATCGGTTCGCAGCGGCAGTCGACGCGGGAGGACGCTACGTGCGTGTTTCATCGCTACAGGAGCTGGCTCATGTTGTGAAGCGGTGGAGCATTGATGGCGATGCACTCTTGCGAACCGTATTGCGATACAACTCCGGGGCACTGTTGGCAAGTGACCCTCCCCGCACTCGATTTCACGAGCGGCTTTGCGAACCTCCGTATCACGCGCTCGAGGTCCAGTCGGCGATCACATTCACCCATGGGGGTCTCGCCGTAGACGGCCACGCGCGAACGCTCACCGACGAACGATTCCCGATTCCCGGCCTTCTTGCGGCAGGCGCAGATGTCGGCGGCGTCTACCACAGAGCCTACGCGGGTGGCCTTGCGGTCGCCCTCGTTCTTGGTCGGCAGGCGGCAGTAACCGCCGTCTCGGCCGTATAGACTGCGACTGCGATAAAAGCACACGCAGAACCCGGCCGTCGCCCCCCTTCTCCCCAACGGGTACCGAGGAGGGGCAACTTGCACTTGTACCACTTTCAGCGTCTCCCAACCTTGGACGATCTCGGGACACCTGAACGCCGACGCCGAGCACGATCTCTTATCGTCGATCGGCGGTGCGGCTCGAATTGGGTACGGAGATAGTCTTCGATCATTCGTCGAACGGTCCAACCGGGGGCAACGGCTGCCAACTCACGTCGCTGGGGGATCCTGCCCAAAGCCGCGACCGAAGGTCTGACGCCACGACAAACGCCCAAGACCTTGACGAGCCCTCAGGAGCCGATGATCGCCAAAAGCTCACCGGGTTTGACTTCGGATTTCTGATCGGTTATCGTGGCGCCGTCTTATCAGAGCGGCCCAAGGATGCGGGAGGTGCGAGGTGGTGCGCAACGCGATCGGGAGGTGTAGCCTTGTCGGCTGACGAGTTGACCATCTTCTGCATGGTGCCAACCCCCTTTCAAGACGACGGCTCACTCGACGAGCCCGCCCTCAGAAATCACCTCCGCCGGCTAATTGCCGCCCGACAGGGTCTCTACCTTGCAAGCGGGGGCGCCGGCGAGGCGCACGTCCTCAGCCCGCAAGAGTTGCGCCGCGTCTACGAGATCGGCGTCGACGAGTCCGCTGGACGGGTGCCAGTCTACGCCGGTCTGAGGGAGTCGCGCAGCGCCGCTGATCTTATCGAAATCGCGCAGGCAGCGGTTGCAGCTCGCGTGGACGTCCTCCAGATGTACCAGCTCGACAATGGCCACGGAATGATCCCAAACCCCCGGGAACAGGAAGCATATTGGACTGAGCTCCTCGAAACGATTCGTCATCCGGTCGCCCTTTCCATTCACTACGACGCGAAGTTCAAGGCACCTACGCCGTTCCTACAACAACTCTGTAAAAGGTACGACCATATCGTCGCCTTCAACCTGGTTGGCTCCTCGACCGCGTACTTCATGGAGCTGCGCGACGCGATTCCCGACCACGTCCGATTCTTTTGCGCCCTCCCCGACATCGTGCAGTTTGCTGCCCTTGGCGCCGCTGGCGGTATCAACCCCATCAACAACCTGATTCCGTATGTCGTCCAGAATATTGCCGACGCGTACGTTGCCGGAGACAATGCGCGAGTCGCCGAAGCCGCCAAAACCGTTCAACGTAGTCTCAACATCGTCAGCCGGTGGGCTCCATCTACCGCCCGCTGGGTGAAGATGGGGATGAAGGTGCTGGGTATCGGAAACGGGGTGCTGCGACTGCCATATCTCCTTCCCCCAGAGAGTGAGCTCCAATCGATGGCTCAGGCATTCGAGAAACTGGGACTCAGCGACCTAGAGGCCGAGGCCAAGGCTTATGCGCCGAGATGAGCGGTGGCGTGCACCCGGCACAGCCGTCTGCACAACCGTCTGATGGACGGAAATAGTCGAAGGAGAAGCGCTTGTGAAGGTTAATGGAGTAACGATTCGGCGGTCGTATTTTGAGACGCCCACCATGGATGACCGCAAATGGGCCAAGATTCCTGAGATTCCTGCCGATGTCTTCTACGCCGATATGGAGGACAGCGTACCGCCCTCGCTTAAGGAGAAGGCCCGCGAGAAGGTTGTTGAGCTAATAAAGAATCCGGAGCACTTTGGTGGACGGGAGTTCATCTGCCGAACAAACAACCTGAATTCTCCATGGGGGCGAGAGGACTTGGAGGCGATGGCAGAGGCGCATGCTCCATTCGTGCTCTATCCCAAGGTGCGTGATACCGATGAAATGCACGAGGTGATGGAGATCCTCCATCGTCACGGAGCTACTCCAGAAGTGATGTTGATTATCGAGACCCCGCAAGCGATTCTCCACCTCGAGGAGATCGCATCGGTACCTGGCGTCGCGGGTCTCGCATTTGGACCGGGCGACTTCGCACTCGAAACGGGCGTCTCACTTCTCGATGGCGACGAGTCATTCACCGACGGAATGCTCTATGCGCGCACCAAGACTCACGTTGTCGCTCGAGCCCTCCAACTCGAATCGGTGGAAGGCATGTTCTTGGCGAACCTCAAGGACCTCGAGACGGTGCGCAGGCTCGCCCATCGCTCGCGTCTCTTCGGGTTCTCAGGCGTCATGGTGTTCTATCCCTCCCACGTTCCTATCATCAATGAGTCTAGGACGCCGCGCCCCGAGGAGGTCGCTTGGTCGCAGAGGGTTGTTGAAGCATTCGAGGAGGCAAGGGCCCGCGGCCAGGGCGCAATTACCCTAGACGGCCGCTGGCTGACCGTCCATCAGTTTACTGCTGCGCAACAGGATCTGGCAATTGCCAAAGCGCTCGGCCTCACCGGTTAGCGGTCCCGCGAGCTGATGCGACCCGAGCGTCGTCAGCCCACGAGACTCCATTGAGATGGGAGTGAGCACGTCGTTCCCGAGGTTGTTTAGTCCCATCGAGGTTGGACCTGCAACCCTCGCGAATCGGCTTGTGATGCTGCCGATGGGTACGGGCGCGGCAAAGAATGGGCAGCCCAGCGATCTCGACATTGCCTTCTATCGAGCCCGCGCTCGAACCGGCGTTGGCCTGATCATCACGGGTGGCACCAGTGCGCATCCACTGGGTCTTCCCGGTCAAGGAAAGTTCGAGCCATTTCGGCCAGACACGGTCCCAGGATTCAAGAGACTCGCTGACGTCGTTCACGCCGAAGGCGGTCGGTTGTTCGGCCAGCTGACCCATCTCGGCAGGGAGAGCGGAGGACGCGAATCAAAGCTGGATCCTGGTTGGGCGCCATCTGCCATTCCTTCTGCGCATAACCGACATGTCCCCCATGCCATGTCGACCGATCAGATCGGTGAGACGATAGCCAGTTATGCGATCTCGGCTTCCACCTTGGCTGAGGCTGAGTACGATGGCATCGAGATAGCTGCGAATCACGGCTATCTTGTGGCCCAGTTTCTCTCTCCGCTCGCTAATGAGCGAGACGACGAATATGGTGGCTCCTTTGACGCGAGGATGCGGTTCCTCCTCGAAATTGTCAGCGCCGTGAGGAGGACGGCGGGTGCGGGCCTCGCCCTTGGTGTGCGACTAAGCGGTGAGGAAGGGATCGAGGGCGGCCTCACCCTTAAGGACAGTATCCAAATCGCAAAGGCGTTGAAGGCCACCGGAAACGTCGATTACCTCTCCGTCACCGTCGGAGTGCGCGGCGCCTATGTGAAGGATATGTCGGTCCCGGTTGGCGCCGCCGTGCCGGCAGCTGCCGCCCTGAAAGCCGCCAGTCAATTGCTCACACTAGTTGGCCAGCGGATAACGCACCCGACCCTAGCCGAAGACATCCTGACACGCGGCGCCGCGGATCTCATTGGCTTGGCTCGCTCGTTCATCACCGATCATGAATGGGCTCGCAAAGCCCGAGAGGGACGGCCGGACCAGATTCGCCCCTGCGTCGGTTCGATGCAGGAATGCCGCAACCCAACACGCCGAGGCTGCGTGCACAGCCCCGAAGCGTACCGCGAGACCACCTGGGACCCGGACGCCTTCCCCATTGCTCCCACGCCTAAGGTGGTGGTTATTGTCGGAGGCGGCCCAGCCGGTCTCGAGGCTGCGATTGTCTCTGCGCGTCGCGGACACTCCGTCACGCTTATCGACCGCGGCCGCGACCTCGGCGGACAGCTTCGCCTAGCTGCCAGGGCCCCCAACCGGGCCGAGTTGGAGGGCATTGCGAGCTATCGCGCGTCCGAGGCACACCGCCTCGGGGTCCGAATCCAACTCAATGAAGAGGCGACGGTCGAAGGCGTTCTGTCCTACAAACCAGATGCGGTGATCGTGGCGAGTGGCGCTAGGGCGTACAGGCCAGAAATCGACGGTATCGAACTCCCTCATGTGCTTGACATTTGGCAGCTTTTTGGTTCAGTGAACGATTCTCCCGCTCTCCTCAATGCGTCCTCTGCTGTCGTTGTGGACGACGGGAGTGGCACATGGGAGGCGTACAGCGCAGCTGAGTATCTCGCCGCTAGGGGCATACAGGTCGAGTTGGTCACACCAAGTATCCACATTGGATCGGGCATACCAGAGGAATCTCTCACGGCTCTTGTCCACAGGTTAAGTCGTTACCGAGTTCGATTTGCGACCGCAACTGCTGTCTCTGTTATCGAGCCATCGCGGGTTCTGGTCTATGACATGCTTCGGCTCGAGACACTCCACACGCTTGAAGAGCGAAAGATGGATGCTGATGTGGTCGTCGTCTATGGGGGCAAGCGTGCTGACGATTCCCTACTGATTGCGCTCCGCGGCTGCGTCCCAGAACTCCATGCCATCGGTGATTGTGTCGCACCCCGCGGCATCGCCGAGGCCGTCTACCAAGGCTATGCCACGGCGAGAGATATCTGACCGTCCCCTCTTCGCCGGAGGCGATCTACCCACAATTGCGCCGCACGTCATGTGTTGTATTCGACCACGAAGCTGTTCGTCGGCCCCCACGCCAGTATCGACGAGGCGGCAAAGGCCACTCCGCTCCGACCGCGGCCAGTGGCGTCGCTTCGTCATCTGGTCGCCAGTCGCGTAGCCAGCTCAGATCAGTCAGCTACCGGAGTCGCCCGTCCTGCATTCCTCTGCCTGACGTCCCCGTTCGGACTGGCGCTGTCCCCATACCATGAGGCGAGATAGCCGCCCTCGCCGGCAACAGTGGACAAGTGGATCCAACTCGGCCCCGCCAAGATCGCGCAATGCTGTGTTTGCGGCCACCTCGGTCGCCCTCCTGATGGGATCCATCGACACCACTATCGTCGCGACGGCGCTACCGTCCCTCACTGCCAACCTACACACCAGCGTCGGGTGGAGTGCGTGGACCATCTCCGCCTATCAACTCGGCTCCGTAACCGCGACACCGCTCGCCGGGCAACTCAGCGACAAGCTCGGCCGCAAGCGAATGTTCTTCGTTTTCATCTCGATCTTCACGGCGGCCTCCATGCTATGTGGGCTGGCTAATGACATCGACGTCTTGATCATCCTTCGCTTCATCCAAGCACTCGGAGGTGGCGGACTTGTCCCCTCAGCTACGGGAATCGTCGCCGATCAATTCGGGCGCGACCGAGACCGGCCCATCGGGCTGATGACGAGTATTTTCCCATTGGGAGCCCTCATCGGGCCGGCAATTGGCGGAGTGATCGTCACGTACTTTTCGTGGCGGTTGATCTTCCTCATTAACGTCCCCGTCGGCTTGATTCTCATGGGGCTGCTGGCGCGATTCGTGCCGGCAGACCCTCCACGCGGAAAGAGCGCAATACGGGTCGATGCCATCGGCGCAGTTTTCATGACGCTTACGATTCTGGCATTCATGCTAGGGCTCAGCGCCTTCGGGCAAACGAACTTCGCCTCAGTAGAAGGCTGGACACTACTGCTTGTAGCGTCGCTCTTCGGCGTGGTGTTCGGACTCAGGCAGAGGCACTCCGTGAATCCCATATTTCCAGCGGCCCTTCTCAAGCAGAGGGCATTCGCACGCGTGAACGGCCTGAACATACTGTACGGTGCGGGGACGTTCGGCATATTCAGTCTTGTTCCGCTCTTTGCACAGACGTCATTTGGCTTGCGGCCATTGCAGGCGGGGGCACTACTCGCGATTCGCGCGGGAACGATGGCCGTGGTCGCCGCAGCTACGTCGATCGTCGTGCTGAAGCGCTTTGGGTATCGAGCGCCAATGATCGCAGGCTTCATCTTGTCTGCCGCCGGCTTGGTGATGCTGTCCGTTTCGCCACCCGGGATGTCTCCATTTGCATGGCTGTGCCTCTCGTCAGTGGTGTGCGGCTTCGGCGTCGGTATCGCCGGGCCGCCTTCGAACAACGCGAACATTCAACTGATGCCTGCGCAGGTCGGCGCCATTGTCGGACTCCGCGCGATGTTTCGCCAGACCGGGGGCATCGTATCAATCTCGGTTGCCGCTGCGATCATGTCGAGTAGTCCCTCCGGCGCGCGGCTACTTCCAGTGATCTTCATCGCTCTGGCAGCGTTGACCTTGGCGGCGACGCCAGCGATTGTTGGCGTGCCCGAGAATCCCGCCCGAAGTGGTCATGGCAGCCCTCCGCCCTTGAGCGTCGACGTCTAGCCGGTGCTGAACCTCCCACGGTGGTCGGCCGCGGCCGTGATGCCGGCAACACGACCTGAGAAGAGGCACGGACCGAACATTGTCCCCTCAAGCGCCGCGGTTCCGTTGATGTGGCCGCCAGCCATACCCGCGACTTCGCCAGCAGCATACAGTCCTGGAATCGGAGCACCGGCGGTTGAAAGAACGCGACATCCGAGATCGGTGCGGACCCCGCCAAAAGTCTTTTGAGCCAACGGCTGATACTGGATTCCGTAGAAGGGTGGCGATTGAATCGGCCTGGCGTCGCGCAAGTCGCGTCCAGTCGCCGGGTCCACCTCTTGCCCCAGACGAATCGCCTGGTTAAACTCGCTCACCGCATCTTCTAGTGGTGCCACCGGAATGCCCACCTTCTCCGCCAAACCTGCGATCGAGTCTGACCGCCAGACGAACGGGGAATGACTGAAGAACTCCTCCCGCCTGTGTGGAGCGATGTATTCGCTCGTTCCGAAGTAGCCATCGTCCAGGAGAAGAAGGTGCTCAGCCTCGCGGCTATCGAAGATCCCCCACGCTGTCGCCCCCGGTTGATCGAGTAGCGCCGCTGACCCCGCGACGCCGCCGCGATTGTTCTCATCATGAAACCGGCGACCGTCGCGGTTGACCCAGATTTCGTCGTAGATACCACGGACTGCGAGGCCGCGGCTCATGCCGGGGAATCGATAATTAGGTGTTCCGATTGGGTAGATCCAAACCTCGTCGAGGTTGACAATCTGCGCGCCAAATTCCTCCAACAGGGCCAGGCCGCTACCGTCAGATGTATAGCTGCTTCCACAAAGGAGGTTGTCAAGTCGTGCAAGCCTCGGCTGCGCTCGCAGCATCGACAAGTTGCTAGCGAATCCCCCCGTCGCGACCAGAACCGCTCTTGCCTCGATCGTGCCACGCTGCCCTCGACTAGCGCTCAAGGTAGCCAGTATCCGGCCGCCGCCAGGCTCGAGGTGAACGACACGCGTGTCCAGTTGCCATCCGATCGGAAGCTGCCGTAGGCGCCCACAAATAGCGGCAACGATTCGCGCGCCACTTCCGATCGGCTTGTGAAAGCGTGGAACCGAGTTCCCCACGTGCGAGACGAGGTCCTGCGCCCAGGTAATGCCGAGGCTCTCACACCAGTCGTAAACGTCGCCGGTGCTGTGCTCCAGATAATGCTTCGCCCAGATGAGGTCAGCGGTTGGCCCTCCGCACGCCGACCAATCGCTAAGTGCGAGTTGAACACTATCCTCGATGCCCAACGCTGCTTGGACGGGCGTCCCAACCAGCAAGCATCCGCCACCGCTGATCGCCGACGCGCCGCCGTAGGTGGCCTCAGCATCCACCACCACTACCTCGAGCCCCATCGCCGCGGCCTCGAGAGCGGCCGACAATCCAGCTACCCCCGCGCCAACGACCAAGAGATCCGTGACGGGCGTGTTTTCAAAGCGTGCCACTCAGCCACCGCCTCGTGCCGTGCCAAGGTCTCGGTGCCACGCGGCGATCGTAAAGTCGAGGGCACTCCGATCAAGGTCCTCGAGCCGTGGCCGTCCGAGCAGACCCTGACAACTATCGATTTCGGCCTTCATCTGGGTCAGCAGTCTGACCACGCCGTCCTCACCGGACACGGCGAGGGCCCAGTAATACGGCCGAACAATAAGGCACGCGTGGGCGCCGAGTGCCATCGCTTTCACGACATCAATGCCGCGCCTCACCCCTCCGTCGAGAAAGACCTGCTTGCCAGCTCGTTCGGCGACCTCCACCACCCTCGGAAGGACATCGATCGTCGCCGGAAGACCATCAAGATGGCGACCTCCATGGTTTGAGACCACGACGGCGTCGGCTCCGCACTCGAAGCCTCTGACGGCATCCTCGGGAGTGAGGACGCCTTTTAGGACAAGGGGGCCACTCCACTTGTTCCGAATCCAACGAAATTCATCCCAGGTAGCAGTTTCACTCATACGCTTCTGCCCAGCACCTGGGCCGCTCCATGTAGTCGATGCGAACCTCAGGTCACGCGCTGTCACATTCTTAAAGGTGATTGGGGGCGCCAACAGGTAGTCCTTGACCAGCCAGCTTGGGTGTAGCCCCATATCCGTGATCGCTCGCACGGTGAGGCGAGGAACAACTGATACTCGGGAGTGATTACCGGCCTGCCGATCTCGGCGCGGCGGCGCATAGAGACCATTGCGGACATCGCGATCTCTTCGGCCCGACGTTGCCGTATCCACCGTCAGAACCAGGGCCTGGTAGTCCGATCGCCTTGCGCGCTCAATGAGCGATCCCACAAGCTTCCTGTCCCGCCACATGTAGAGCTGGAACCACAGAACCGCGCCTTTCCCAGCATCGGCGACCTCTTCTATGGAACAGCTCCCCCCCGTGCTCAGCGCGTAGACCGTCTTGAGGCGCGCAGCAGCCCGCACTGCCGCAAGCTCGCCATCCCGATGTACCAAGCGCGTTGAGCCGGCTGGACCCAACATGACGGGTATCTCGATCTCCCGCCCCAAGACCTTGGTCGCTTGGCTCCGTTCCGAGATGTCGACGAGTACCCGCGGACGGAACTTAATTACGTCAAACGCTTGCTCGTTAGCACGGGTTGTGCCCTCCCCGCCGGCGCCGCTGTCCACAAAATCGAAGATTGGTCTGGGCAGCTTGCGTCGTGCTAAGCGCCTATAGTCATCTGCGCCAACCAGATATCGATCGCGACCCATCAGTGTCCACACGACGCCCGCGTGCCACCCATTGATAGCCGCGACACCGCACTACTGTCCGTGCCCACGCGCGCATTCATGGGATGTGGGTTCCCTAGCATGATCAGGTCTCCGCAAGGCTCGTCTTCCGCCCGTGGCAGTGATCCCTTGCGAGAGTATAGTTGCTTTTGGATTTCTGATCAACTACCCTCGACGCTGCAATGGGCAAGGGCCCCTTCTTGAACCAGGTGGCGGTCGAAGGAACGGCGGTCACATGTATCTGTGGGAGCTCGGAGGCGATAAGGAGCACGGGATTGCTGACCCAGATTCGAACCAGGTCGAAGCTTCGTGGTTGAGGCGCCTGCTATGGCACCGCTCAGCGGCCTCCGGATCGTTGACGCCGCGAGCTTCGTCGCGGCCCCCTTCTGTGCGACCCTCTTGAGCGAATTCGGCGCCGAGGTGATCAAGGTCGAGGAGCCACGCGAAGGAGATTCCCTTCGCCGATTGGCCGAACAGTATCGCGGGGAAGGACTCTGGTGGCTTCAAGAAAGCCGTAACAAACAAACCGTTACCTGCGATTTGCGCGTGAGCGCCGGCCAAGACCTTCTCCGCCGGTTAGTCGCCGAGTCGGACGTCCTCGTGGAGAATTTCCGGCCAGGGACGTTAGAGCGCTGGGGCCTAACCTACGATTCCATGGCCCAGACGAATCCAGGTTTGATCATGCTTCGCATCTCTGGATATGGTCAGACTGGCCCCTCCGCTGCGAAGCCCGGCTTCGGTCGAATTGCGCAAGCCTTCGGCGGGCTGACGTACTTGGCAGGATATCCTGATCGGCCGCCTGTCGTTCCCGGTTCGGCCACAATCGCCGACTACGCTGCCGGGCTATTCGGCGCTTTCGCCGTCCTTGTCGCCAAGCAGCACCGCGACCGCACGGGCGAGGGCCAACAGATCGACATCTCGCTGTACGAGAGCATGTTCCGCCTGATGGACACTCTAGCCATTGTCTACGACAAGTTAGGGGTCGTACGTGAGCGCTCTGCCTTCGACGCACCCCACGCGGCACCCCATAGCCACTATCCAACTAGTGACGGTAAATGGGTCGCGGTCGCCTGCACGAACGACAAGCTGTATGCGCGACTCTGCATCGCAATGGAGAGCCCCATTCTCATCTCTGATCAGAGGTTTCTCACCGTGGCGGACCGTGTCGCCCACCGACAGGAAATCGATGAGATCGTAATCAGTTTCACAAGTCGGCGAACGCTGGCCGACCTTATTGCGCTTTTGGATCGGCACGAAGTACCCGCCAGCGGAATCAATTCGATCGTCGATATTTTCGCCGATCCACAGTTCCGATCGAGGGATTCCATCGTACGCGTGGAAGACGAACGCGTAGGCCCCCTCCGGATGCCCGGAGTGGTGCCGAAAATGTCCAAGACCCCGGGTACCATACGCCACGCAGGCAGACCGATGGGAGCAGATAACGACGCGGTGTATGGAGGCCTCTTACACATGACTGCCGAAGAACTCGCTCAACTGCGCTCGGATGGGGTCATCTGATGTCAGTCGGTAGGGTGTCGGGCTCTCAGCGTGATGATCACCACGCTCAAGGCGCGGATCTCGAACGGCTGGCGCTCCGGCCCAAATTGGGCCTCGAGGTGACTAACAAGATTCGCGACGCCATCATGTCCGGGGGATACGAGCCCGGGCGGCGGCTTGTCGTGGATGATGTTGCTCACCAGCTCGGAATCAGCGCAATGCCCGTACGCGAAGCTCTCGTGGCATTGGCGAACGAAGGCTTGCTCGACGCCTTGCCGAGTCGCGGCTTTTCAGTGGGCCGTATTGCGCGCCAGGATGTCAAAGACATCATTGAGCTGCATGCCTTCGTCGCCGGCCTTCTCGCCGAGCGCGCAGCTCTCGTGATTACTGAAATCGAGCTCGAACGGCTCGAGCATGTTCAACTCGCCCTAGAAGGAGTCGCCCAAGACGGGCACGATCGCGAACACCGGTCTCAAATCGGCGATCTCAATTACCAGTTCCACCGGACAATCAACAAAATGGTGGACGCGGATCGACTCATCTGGTTTCTTCGCGCCGTAACCAGTTACGTACCGCGCAATGTCTATGAGGACATTCCGGGATGGTCGGCGTTGGCCGTTACAGACCATCCCGGGATCATCGAGGCGCTTGCTCGGCGGGACACCCATATGGCGCGGGAACTCACCGAGCGGCATGTGACCGCCTCAGGTGAGATGGTTATTGAGCATCTTGCCACGCTCGGATTTTGGATGAATCCAGAGAAGCCTCAAGCGTTCCGTAGCCGCGGCAAGCGAACCGATTCGAAGGCGATTTGATCGTGGAGTCGCTTGAACGAAGCTGCGTCATCATCGGCGGCGGATTGGCGGGCATGGTCGCGGGACGCCGACTGCAGCAACGTGGCCATCGCCCCTTGGTACTGGAGAAGGGCCGTGAACGAGGCGGCGACTGTAATGCTCGGATCTCGGGAGGCATGGTACACATTGCCTGGGCTGCGCTCGACACCGATCCTGACCTCTTGTACGAGCGTCTAGTTGCGGAGACAAGCGGCGAGATCTCTCTGCCACTCGCCAGGTCGCTCTCCGGCGCTGCGAGCAAGTTTCGGAGCTGGCTGCACGAAGAGGGAGTTGAAACCAGACAGAACAGCAAGTCCACCTTGCCATGGGACATCGTCTGGCCCCCACGACACAGCGGCTCCCGCGGCTGGCTCGAAAGTCAACCTCGAAGGATCGCGCGAGAACTTGGGCCAGACTTGATGATGACTGCCCTATACACGAGGTACCTTGCAGATGGCGGCGCACTCTCGCAGGGAACCCGCGCGACGGCCATCCGACCCGCCACCGACGGGACAGGTTGGCTCGTGACATGCGAAGGAAGAGGCGCTGCGGAACTGCAGACCCGCACGGTCTTAGTCGCGGACGGCGGGTTTCAGGCCAATTCCGAGCTGTTATGTCGCTATGTGGGGCCGCATGCGGATCGTTGCCTGCTCCGAGCTCAACCGACAGGGACAGGCGACGGTCTGAGAATGCTGCTTTCCCTGCGTGCGAAGACCGTCGGGCTTGGCCGTGTCTATGGACACATGTTGTCAGCGACAGCGCTCACCGACGACAACCTTTGGCCCTATCCGGCGATGGATCGGCTGAGCTTGAAAGGGGCTCTGATCGACCGACAGGGCAAGTTAATTCAGCACGCAGAGACCACTGGAATTGGCCTCGTAAACCTTCTAGCAAGCGGGCGAGATCCACTGGGCCAAACTGTTGTCTTTGACCGCGACGTCTGGGAGCAGGACGGCACCGATGATCCCTATGGATCACCCGTGCCGAATCCTGCGCTCGCGGAGCGCCACGGTCATTTGAGCGTCGCGACGGATATCGGCTCGCTGGCTGGGAACCTCGACATGTCGCCCCGACTATTGGCTGAGTCCATTGATGCGCACAACCATCGCCCAGGTTCTATCCAAATTCAAAGCCCTCCTTACTACGGTGCTCGAATCGTACCTGGCATCACCTTCACCATGGGAGGTCCACTAATCGATAGCACCTGCGCAGTCATGTCTGAGGTGGACGGGAGGATTCCCGGTATCTACGCTGCGGGCAGCGCAGCTGGAGGTGTCCATGGGGGTCCACGCGGCGGTTACGTCGGCGGCTTAGGCGTCGCGGGAACCTTCGGCCTCATCGCAGGCGATTCTATATCAGATTTCCTGGAGCGATCCACCGCGGCATGAGTGGGGTGACTGTTGCCCTGACCGGTGAGTCGTTAATCACCCGCCCATTCCCCACTCAAGAGGAGGACGATACTGCAGCTCTCCGGCGTCTGATAACCAGCGCTGACCTAGCGTTTACCCACTTGGAGATCGTCTGCGCTTCACCGCCAATCGTGCCGCGACCTCGACTGCACGGAATCCACGTCAACGCATCGTCGCGAGTCCTCGATGACCTTAAGAACTGGGGATTCGAATTGGTCGGCCTCGCTCACAACCACGCGATGGATTTTGGTGGCACGGGGTTGATCCAGACAATCGCCGCCCTGGATGCGAGGGGCTTCGTCACCGCCGGTGCAGGACCCACCCTTTCCGAAGCTCGGCGCCCTCGTTACGTAAATGCGAAGGGAGCTCGAGCATCTCTCTTGGCGGCATGCTCGACCGATGCGGATGAGATATGCGCCTCCGACCCAGACGGCCTTTTCGATGGCCGCCCTGGCATCAGCCCCGTCCGCTTTACGACGCAGTACGAAGTGACGAGTGACCAATTTGCCTTCCTTTCCTCCCTGGACGAAGCCCTAGGCACCGCAGCGGGGTCGCGAGCCCGACATGCCTTGTCTTTGGTGCTAGGCGCGCCGGACGGTGCCCACACGTCGGCGGCGACCCTCAGGTTTCTTAACGTCGACTTTGTTGAGGGCACCGCGCCGCAAGTTCACACACGCCCAAGCCCCGCCGACCTCGAGCAAATGGCGCGTTGGATTGGCGAGGCGCGCCGCCAGTCGGATCTCGTGATCGTGAGTTTCCACTGTCACGAAGGCCCAAACGGCACGTCCAACGGAAACGCAATCGCGGACTTCGCCGTCGAGGCCGCTCGTAGCTTCATCGATGCGGGCGCAGACATTTGTGTTGGACATGGCCCCCACCAACTGGCTGCGATCGAAATCTATCATGGCAAACCAATATTTCACTCATTGGGTAATCTTGTTTTTATGGTGGAAACCATTGATATCCTCCCCGCCGAATTTCTCAGCGCCGCGGGCCTTCCGGCCCGGAGCACTGCGGCTGACTTCCACGACTTTCGCGAAGGCGGATCCGACGCAGGTCGTCGGGGCTTCGCGCACCAAGTGGAATACTGGCAAACGGTTGTCCCGATGTGCAAATACGACGATGGCCGCCTAGTTGGCATCGATCTTTGGCCGGTGGCGCTTAATAGAGGGACCGTACGCTCCCGTCGGGGCGTGCCAGGACTCGCGCCACGCGATGTCGGGGAGGCGATCGTCACGCGCATCGCGAGCCTTTCCGAAGGCCTCGGAACAAGCGTCAGCTATACGGAGATCGACGGCCGTCTAGTCGGCCGCGTCGCGCTGTGAGCGTCACAAGGGTGAGTGCCCCCCTGATCACGCGACCGATGCTTGTCACATACACGGATGTAGTTCAGCATGTGGGTCTCGTCGTTCACGATCGCGTCATTAATCTGGAAGAGTTCCTAGGCACTGCGATACTGACGATGAACGACGTGATCGATGAATGGCAAGCGTGGGGCAGCCTCGTCGGCGAAGTCGCCGCAAGGATGGAGCATGGCGCTGGTCGGGCACTCGCCGAGTATCGATTGGCACCACCAATTCCGCGCCCCCGGCGGAATCCCTTCTTGATCGCTGGCAACTATCAATCTCATGTCCTGGCCGGTGAGCGGGCATCGGGCATCCCCTATAGCCAGCGCAAGCAGGCGATCTTCTTCACCAAGCCGAGCGGTTCTATTATTGGCAACCTGGACGACATTCAATTCGACCCGGACTTGACCCAAAAGCTCGACTATGAGCTCGAGCTGGTTGTCATCATCGGTCGGACCGGCCGTGACATCCCCGTAGACCGAGCCATGGACTACGTCTTCGGGTATAGCGTTGGTAATGACATATCGGCTCGTGATATCCAAGCTGCCAAGCCGACCACTGACTTTCTACGCGGCAAGGGTCTGGACACCTTTTTCCCCATGGGTCCCGGGATCGTTCCGCGTGACTTCCTTCCGGACTACCGTGACTGTCAGATGACCTTGTCAGTGAACGGTCAAGTGAAACAGTCCGCAACTCCGGCCGAGATGACTCGCGATGTGCCCGAAATCATTGCAGACCTATCCCGTGGTCTTACGCTCGAGGCTGGAGATATCATCGCGACTGGCACTCCGAGTGGAGTCCAGAACGAGTCTCTCGACCCTGTATGGCTTCAAGACGGGGACGAGGTGATTTCCGAGATCGAGGGGCTAGGTAAGCTCGTCAATCATGTACGAATGACGCGATGACCGCCCTGTTTTCTCCCGAGTCATGAGCCAGAGAACGTCCCGGTCGCCGACGTGCGTCTGCAATGGCCTCATAGGCTCCGGCTCGCGCCCTGCTACCTGCGGTTTTGTTGGGCAGTCCGTCTGCCATATGGGGTGCTCACGGTGTCGGCACCACGCGGTCGGATGAAGTCGCTCAGCGCCCTTCGAGAGGCATTCGCTTACCAGACCGCGTTGGTCGCTAGCATCAACCACATCACGTCGCATATCCCTGAACGCATAGTCACCGGGTTCAAGGAGTTGGAGGACCCAACTGGACCTGTTTCCGACGCACTTGATCGACTCGGAATCATGGACCACGTCATCGCAGCTACTGTGCTGCCACCCTCGATACCGGGGGCTCGAATCGTTGGACCCGCGCTCACCGTGAGGCAGATTCGGACTCGCGCGGCCCAAGGCGCCGGCGAGGATTCAGCTCCTCCATTGGCGCCGATGGCAGTCCATTTACATGCGTCGCCGGGCGACGTCGTGGTCATTGAGAGCTGCGGAGGCGCCTCCAGCGGGGGTGGATATGCACAATATCTAGGGCAGCGCCACGGCGAGGTCGGCGCCATTATCGACGGCGCCGTCCGAGACCTAGGGCAATCCCGCCGCCTGGGCTACCCGCTTTGGGTCCGTGAGATCACTCCGGTGACCGGTAAAGGACGAATAGGTACCGTGGAAATCAACGGCGCTGTCACTATTGCTGGCGTTCACGTAGCGGCCGGCGATCTAGTCGTAGCCGATGACAGCGGAATCTGCTTCGTTCCGGTCGAGCATGCGGAAACTGTGCTGTCACTTTGCCAGAAGATTGTACGCGACGACTATGACGTCTACGGATTTTGATGGTTGCCTTTGCCGATGCCAGGCGACGGCGAAGAACGTGGTATTGCCGCATTGGGCGAATCCAGAGGTTGGTTTTCCGCTGAGCCTGTGCTGGCTGCCTGAGGAGGCTACTTACTACCTGGACACATTGCCTACGGCGTTTCGAAGAAGACGTCTCCAATTTGCCTGTCACCGGGATGAGCCCTCTCGGGGTGCCGGGGCACCACAGCCGGTTGGGTCAAGCCAATGATGACGTCCACGGGTCGCCCCACCAAGGTCAGCATTGTCGAGGTGGCTCCGCGCGACGGCTTGCAGAACGAGCAATCTCAAGTACCGTCAGTCGCCAAGGTGCGCTTCATCGACATGCTCTCTGCTGCCGGCTGCCAGATGGTGGAGGCGACATCTTTTGTCAAACTCGACATAGTCCCTCAGCTCGCCGATGCCGATGAAGTCTTCCCCGTCATTCGCAAGGCTCCAGGAGCGCACTACCCGGTGTTGGTTCCGACGCTGCGCGGTTTGGAGCGCGCGCTCGCGGTGGATGCTAAGGAGATTGCGCTCGTCACGGCCGCATCGGAGAGCTTTGCAAACGCAAATCTCCACCGCACCGTCGCCGATTCATTGGTCGACGTACGCAATCTCGTGAGTGAAGCGCGCCGTGCTCGACTTTGGGTCCGAGTGTACGTGTCGGTGGCCTTCGTGTGTCCTTTCGAAGGCCGGATCATCCCGGATCGCGTACGTTCAATATGCGAGCAGCTTCTCCAAGTCGGGCCAGATGAGATCTGTTTGGCCGACACTGTCGGTGCCGCGACCCCACGCGAGGTGGAGTTACTGCTGGATGCCTTGTTATCCCTAGCGCCGCCAGAAATGTGGGCAATGCACTTTCATGACACTCGGGGGACGGCGCTCGCCAACGTCATGACCAGCTTAGCCCATGGCATTCACATCTTTGACAGTGCGGCCGGTGGCCTAGGCGGATGTCCGTTCGCGGGACCTGGAGCGCTCGGGAACCTCGCCACCGAAGACCTCGTCTATTTGCTAGATGGACTAGGCATCTCACACGGTATCGACCTCGAGCGACTTATGGATGCGTCCCGCTTTATCTCACGTGCCATCGGCCATCCACTCCCGAGCAGGGTCTTCAGAGCCGGGGGAAAGCCGAAAACGATTCGGGTAACGACAAGGTGATCACTTTGGATGGCATCGCTCGCTGCTTCTTTTGCTCAATGGTCGTTCGAAGGGAGTAGGCGTCTGATGGGTGCCCCTGCAAGAAAGGCCCGAATATTCTCAGCGACACCCGCGAAAAACGCTGCATACGTGTCACTCGTAACATATCCTATATGCGGCGTGAGTATCGTGTTTGGGATGTGGCGCAACTCGTCGTCGGTGGGAAGCGGCTCCGCGTCGTACACATCAATCCCAGCCCCTGCAAACCAGCCCTCGCGCAAGGCGCGGATCAGCCCGCTTCTGTCAACAATTGGACCGCGCGAGGTGTTGATGAGATAACTCGTTGGCTTCATTCGTCTCAGGTCCGCTTCAGTGATAAGGCCACGCGTCCGGCTACCGAGCACGAGATGAATGGATATCACGTCGGCCTCCTGAAATATCCGCTCTCTCGGGACGAATATCGCGCCATGCTCGGCGGCGCGTGCCTCCGTGAGATTGGGGCTCCAGGCGATGACCCGCATATCGAAGGCGCGTCCGTAGTGTGCGACCCTCGCCCCGAGGTGTCCCAGCCCGACGAGACCGAGTGTTCGACCGGCTAGATCCGTCCCAATCGTGCGTTGCCACCCTCCTTGCCGCATCGACGCATCCTCTGTCAGGAGGTTCCGCGCCGAGGCGAGAATCAACCCCCAGGTCAACTCAGCGGTGGACCATGTATACCCGTTCGTCCCGCTCACCACGATCCCCGCGTCTGCGGCCGCGACAAGATCGATCGCGGCGTTTCGCATCCCCGTCGTTACGAGAAGGCGCAGCTTCGGTAGCTTGGATAATACTCGCGCTGGGAATGGAGTTCGCTCCCGCATGGCGACGATGATCTCGAAGTCCACGAGCTCGATGATGAGCATTGCTTCGTCGAGATGCTTCTCGAAGAAGTGGACCTGCACATCGCCAGAGATCGCGTCCCAATTCACCATCGAGCGAGCCGCCCCCTGGTAATCGTCCAGCACTGCGGCCTTCATTTCGGATATCTCCCGGCACGGTGGTTCATATGCACATCCCAAGCACCACGGCGCGTCTCCTGTATATCTGGCGTGCAACTCGATTCTACTGTTAGACGCCCACACAGCCATCACCTTGCAGTCGCCGCAAGGCACACGGGCGGCATGATGACGCTCGCTGTCCTCATCACCAGCGGAGCGCCGCCGACAGACCTCCGGGTAACAGTAGATCCCGCTGGTTTGGTCGCGCCGCCACCGCCACGTGGCTGCTGTTGTCCAGCGCCAGTATCGAACATTCGAGCCTGCGATTGTCGACGCACGGAGGCGTGCCGCGGCTGTCGTCACGGTGACATTGGTATGGCGCCGGGGTTCATTGCGGGTTGTTTTGACGTCCGATAACGGGAGGGTATCGGACCTCAGTCAACACTCACCGCACTCGGTGGCCACTTAGCGCCGCGCGTCCCGGTCGGCTTCGTCGTCCCCGCGGTGGGATCGCACGAGCTCAGGAAGCAACCGGCGCCCAAACTCAAGCGCTGCCGTACTTGTGTTCTTTTGCGGTGGCCCGGAGCTATAGTGCGGCTCGCGGGGCCGCAGAACGCCCACGCACGGAACGACTATGACGCCAAATATCAACGAATCGGATCTGTTGCGCAGAGGCGCACCCGTGAGTGCCTCTACCGACACTCCGAGACTCCTGCTGTCGACCGATCAAGTTGCGCAGGCATTGGCCGTGTCTCCGCGGTTCGTAAAGAACCTGATCTACTCAGGAGAGCTCCCTTCATGCAGGGTCGGTCGGCTGCGGCGCATTTACATCGGAGACTTGTGCGAATGGATCGAGGCGCTAAGCGGCGCCGGCGCGAAGGCCGATAGCCGACAAGGATCTGCGTCGCCAATCTCGGCCAGAAACAACGGTCGTCCGGTGCTCCCCTCAATGAGTCGACGTCATACTCCCTTCGTGGCTGGGAGGTAATGGGAATCAGTCCGTCCCCGCGAAAGGATCGACTCCGTCTCCAAGTTAAGCCACCCGGCACCGCGCGACGTGCTGGCGCATAGCTGACGTCACCTGGCTGGGCGTCGCTCACCCGGTGCCCGCTCGACTATCGGAAAGTGTAAGCGCTACGTGAGCGCCCGGAGCGTACACTCGACGTGCATGGATCCTGCCGCGCGACTAGGCGAGACTCCCGAATCGCTGCTACTGAGCAAGGCCGCTGCGGCACGGACCCTGAACGTGAGCGTTCGCCAGTTGACCCGGTTCGTCGCCAGCGGTGTCCTCACCCCCGTCAGGCTCGGACCGCGCCTAGTTCGCTTCACCCCTGCCGAGCTGGAGGCCTTTGTCGCCCGACATGCCGGATCATCACAGTCGCCACCGTGGCCGGAGCTGGTAGGCCAACGGCGACGGCGCTAGGATTCGGCAACACATGGCGAAACAGCGGAAACGAGCGCGCCGGGGGACCGGGAGCCACCGCATGTGGCGCGGCCGTCATCAGATTCGCGTCGTCATTGCTGGGAGGCTTCGCAGCTTCTCGGCCGATACGCTGGCCGAGGCACAGACCCTTGCGGACGCGGCGGCGCATGAGGCGGAGGCGCCGAGCGTCGCAGCCTCACCGACGCTGCGCGACTGGCTCGCCGAATGGCTGACCCGCAAGCGGGCGACGGTGCGCCCACAGACGTACTTCGCATATGAAGCCCACGCTCGCCTGCACATCGTGCCGGCGATCGGACGCGTTCGCATCGACGCCCTCACGCCGTCTCACATCGACACGCTGCACGCTTCACTCGCACGCAGGGTCAGCGGGACCACCGCTCATCACGTCCACATGACGCTCAAGGCGGCGCTCAATGGTGCTGCCAAGCGTGGTCACCGCGTCTCCAACGCGCTTGCCGCCGTCGACGCCCCACGTCGCCACACGAAGGACATCGAGACGCTCACACGCGCAGAGGTTGACCGTCTCCTGAAAGCCGCATACGGCGACCCGCTCGAAGCCCTCTACGTCCTTGCCGTGACCTTGGGCATGCGCGAAGGCGAGCTGCTGGGATTGCGCTGGCAGCACGTGCACCTCGACGCTCGTCGCCTGGTGGTTGCCACCAACGCCACGCGGGCCCTCGATGGATCCCATGTCCTGACCGCCCCCAAGACTGCCGCAGGCAAGCGGACACTCTATTTGCCAAGCATCGCCGTCGATGCACTCGTCCGAACCCCCCGTGCCGGTGATCTGGTGTGGCCCGGTGCCGATGGGCAGCCCATGCCGGCGCAGACATTGTTCTCGCGGCGCTGGGTACCGATGCGCAAGGGAGCCCGCATACGAGCAGTCTCGTTCCACGCCCTGCGGCATACTGCGGCCACCCTCGCGCTCGAGGACGGCCAGCCGCCGCACGTGGTGGCAGCGATGCTTGGCCATGCCAGCGTGGCCACAACCCTCCGCCTCTACGCCCACGTCACCCATGCCAGCACGGAGGCTCTAGTTGACGCGATCGACGCCCGCTATGGACCGCGCTTGCGTGTCCTCTCGGAGGAGCTATTGGCCCAGTATTGGCCCAGCGAAACCGAAATTGGCTCCACTGCAACGGAAACGGAGTGCCGAGAAAGGGAATCGAACCCTTACGCCCTTACGAGCACAGCGCCCTGAACGCTGCGTGTCTACCAGTTCCACCACCTCGGCCGGGTGCCTGGCGATGGTATCAGCGCCGCGGCGCCCTGCCTCGCCAAACCGGGCGTTAGTGCAACTCCCACGAGGCAATGTCGGCGTATCTGGCTGACTCCGGGCCGATCCCGGGGATCGGCGCCGTTGGCGCCGGTGATCTGAAGACGACCGACACCTTCGGTGTGTAGAGGAAGACGGCAGGCGCGTCGGCGGCGAGCAGGGAGGCAACCTGGGCGGCCGATGTGATCCGCGCCGCTCGATCCGAGGATTCGGCGAGCAGGTCCAGCGCCGCATCCAGGAACGCGTCAGGCGTGCCACCTGAGACGTTGTAGCCGTGCGGCGGAGCGGCGTTTGACCGCCAGAAGGCGCTGACGTCGGGATCCGGCACCGGGTTCCACAGATCGATTGCCAGCTGGAAATGGCCGCTGTCCAGCGTCACGCTGAGAAAGCTCGCAGCTGGGACAGCATCGACGGTGACCTGCACCCCGATCCCCTTCAGCTGCGCGGCAACCTCGTGCGCCACCATCGGGAGCGGGTTGATGTCCGGCACCGTGAGCGTGAACGTCAATCGCGTCGAGCCGCGCTGACGGACGCCTCCCGATCCCGCCACCCATCCGTTGGCCTGCAGGACCGACGATGCGGCGGTCGGCGAGACCGCTTCGGTGGCGGGTGGTCCGACCCACGGTATCCCTGCTGAGAACGGGCCCGTCTGCACAACACCGCCCCGACCGTCGAGCGCTCCCGCCACCACCGCTGCTCGGTCGATGGCGATGCTGATGGCGTGGCGGACGGCGGAATCGTCGAGGCCAGGGACGTGCTCGTTGAACATCATGTCGACGAACCCGGGGGTCGTCATGCTCTCCACCTGCGCGCCCTTCACCGCCATCAGGCTCTGGAGCTCCTCCGGCGTCGTCGCCAGGAGTGCGCCAACCGTCCCGTGCGAGAACGCATATGCGGCGTCCGCAAAGGTGACGAACAATCGCAGCTCGTAGCTCTTGATCGCCGGATGTGCGGTGGAGTGCGGATTGGGCTGTAGCACGATGGCCAGCGCGGCCGTCGACTGCACGTCATACGGTCCCGATGTCGGCAGCGGCAACGTCGGGTGTCGCGCGGCCGCGAGCAACGCCGGCTCGCTCATCCCGCCCAGTGGCAGAATCGGCATCTGGGTGAGTGTCGCGGCGAACGACGAGCGCGGCGCCGGCAGCGTGAACGTCACGGTGGAAAACGAGGTGGCGACCTTGATGCCCTTGAGGGCGGTGGCAAGGGTCGGGTCGTTCGCCTGCGCTGAGAGTGCAAACGCATCGGTGGCCGCGATATCGGCAACCGTGATCGGCGAGCCGTTGGACCACCTCAGGTTCGACTGGAGGGCGACGGAATAGACGAGGCCATTGGTGCTCACCGAGTACGAGTCCGCGAGATCGGTGGTCGGGGAGCCGGTGCTGTCGAGTTTGAGGAGCGAGCGATACAGGAGATGACCAACGTCGACGACCGCTGGATCGGACGCGTCGATGAGTGGGTTGAGTGACATCGGGCGCTCGCTCACCACGAGGCCCTCGGTGAATTCCGGGCCGCCGATCAGCCCGAAGTGCAGCGAGAGTGCGAACCCGAGCGCGCCAATCGCCAGCAACCCGAGGGCCGTCCCGGCGATGACCTCGATCGGCCTATGCCGGCGAAGCCACCTTACTTGGTGACGTAGGTGGCCAGAACCGAGACGATGACGAACAACGCGATCATCGCTGCCGAGAAGCGCAGCAGGCTGGCCTCCAGCCCGCGCCGGCGCCGGTACCCGCCGCCGGAATCTCCTCCACCACCGATGGTTCCGCCGAGGCCGGTTGACTTCGGGGTCTGGAGAAGGATGCCAAGCATCGCGAGGACCCCGACCACCACCTGCGCCACGGTGAGAGCCGTCTTCACCCAACAACGCCTCCTTGACACTGCATCGGCCGAGTATAGGTGCATCGGCGGGGTCCGCTCCCTGGACGGCGGCACCGTCCGGCATCGCGACGCTACGCATTCTTGTGGTAGTGTGTCCGCGAAATGTCTCTCTTGCATACTGTTCGAGGACCAGGCTGGCGGTGCGCGATCGCCGCGTTTATCGCCGCTGCGGTGGTTGTGGGTTGTGCGCAGGTGTCGGCCTCGGCGGTGCCGCCGCCCGCGCCCGCGGCGCTGCTCGGCCCCGCCCCGTCCGTCCTCGTTGGGGCCGACCAGGTGGCGTTGTTGCGGAGCGGTCGCGCGACGTTCGCCCGCATCGGCGCCCTGATCGATGCCGCTCGGGTCAGCATCCACGTCGAGATCTATGAATTCGGGCAGCGCCCGCTTGCCGACGCTCTCATCGCCGCCGAATCGCGTCATGTCGCGGTCACCGTGATCGACGATCCCTCGGAGGTGAGCAGCGTCGCGACCGCCGCCTTGCTCCGCACCGCCGGCGTTGACGTCATCGACTATCCGGTGCGCAAGCAGATGATCGACCACGTCAAGCTCCTGGTCGTCGACGCGCGGGTTGCGGTCGTCGGTGGCATCAACTGGGGTGTCAACTCGCCGGCCAACCACGACTACGACGCTGAAATCGTTGGCCCGGCGGTCGACAACCTGGATCGGGTCTTCATGCGAGACCTGGTCACCTGCGGCCGCGACCGTGCCGTCCCTGACGCGGAGGCCGACCGGTCGATCGATGTTGCGGCCACGCTTCCGGGTGCCGAGATCCGCCCCCTTGCGCTCGGGCTCATCGACGGAGCACGACAGACCGTCGACCTCGAATTGTTCGTGCTCACCGACACCGGCGTCGTTCACGCGCTCGAGGCGGCGGCACTCCGGGGAGTGGCGGTTCGCGTGCTCCTCGACCCCTCGCAGCCGTCGAGCGACCCGTCCTACGCCGCCTTGCGGAGCGCCGGAATCCAGGTCCGCTGGTACCACAGCCACGGCGAGCTGCTCCACGCCAAAGCGATGGTGGCCGACGCGACATCGGTGTTGTTCGGCAGTGCGAACTGGTCAGGTGGCGGTTTTGCGCGCAACCACGAGCTCGATATCGAGCTGATCTCGGCTCCAATGGTTGCCGCCGAGATGCTCGCTCAGATGGATCTGGACTGGGCCGCGAGCGCATGATCGGATTTGACAAGCGACCGGTCTCGATATATCGTTGGCACATCGAATCAACCGCCATGGAGCGAACCGATATGACCCGGGAACATCCCCACCCAACCCACCCCGATGAGCGCGCCTGGGGGCATCGCGACGCCGCCGCGCGCTTCCACCATCACGTCCGAGAGCACCTCGAGCACGGGGCTCGGAACCGCCACCGCAGAGGGTGGCCGCCTTTCGACGCCCCTGACTTCGCCGCCGGCTTTGGCGGACCGGGTGGTTTCGGGCAGCCGTTCGGCCCCGGCAGGCGCGCCGCGCGTGGTGATGTCCGCGCCGCGATCCTCGTCCTCCTCGCCGAGAAGCCGTCACACGGATACCAGATCATCCAGGAACTGGAGCGGCGCAGCGATGGTGCGTGGCGCGCGAGCCCGGGCTCCGTCTACCCGACTCTCCAGCAGCTCGAGGACGAAGGCCTCGTCCGAGCCGTCGAGTCGGACGGCGGGCGGCGCGTCTTCGAACTCACCGACGCCGGACGTGAGGAGGCGGCCAAGCTGGCGGCCGGTCCCGCACCCTGGGCCGAGGCAGCGGGCTCAATGGGCGGCGACCACCGCGACCTCCGCGATCAAGCATTCCAGTTGCTCGCAGCCGTCTGGCAGGTCAGCCGAACCGGAGACGCGGGGCACATCGCCGAGGCACGAACCGTCCTCCGCGAGGCACGTCGCAAGCTCTATCTCCTGCTTGCAGGCACCGAGTCCCCGTCCGAAAAGACCGAGGACTGACGACAGGCACCTGTCGTCGGGCAGTCCGACAATGGGCGCATGTCCGAGAACGCCGTAATCATCGACGCCGCGACCCGCTTTCTGCGAAGCAATCCCGAGTTGCTCGCACTGGCCCGTCGCGGCGCCGGTGAGACGGGCCGCCGCGTCGATGATCTCTTGGCGGACACGGTCCGTCGGGTGTTGACGTCAGGCCTCGAGACGGCAGCGGAGAAACCTGTGATCGTCCGACTGCGACTCGCGGCGGGGTCGGCAGGGACAGCTCAGCGGCTCACGCCGGGCTGACCGGAATGCTGTTGAGCACCTCGTCGAGCATGCGCAGAAACCGTTGCACCTTCACGGGTTTGGTCAAGTACCCCCGAGCACCGGCGGCGATCAGCTGCTTGCGACGGCGTTCCGTGGCATCGGCGCTGCACATGACCACCGGAATCCCCGCGGTGCGTGGATCCGCGCGCAGTTGAGCGAGCACTTCGTCGCCCTGGATGTCCGGAAGGTGCAGGTCGAGCACGATCAGATCGGGGTGATGCTCGCGGGCGAGCTCGAGTGTCAGCCCGCCCTGCATGGCGGTGAGCAGATGGATCTGCGGCCGCATCGAGAACACCTCCTCCATCAGTCCGATGGTCGTGAGGTTGTCCTCGACGTAGAGCACCGTGCGCTCGCAGTCGACGACCGGTATCGCCACCGGCGGCTTGCGCCGCACGCGCGGCTTGGGCGCTGCAATCGGTGAGCGGTTGAGCCTGATCCAGAAGGTGCTCCCGACGTTACGCTCGCTCTCGACACCGATGGTGCCGTGCATGCCCTGTACGAGCTTGCGGGTCAGCGCCAACCCGAGCCCCGTGCCCGGGACTGTCGTCCGTTCGGCGCCGAGCCGTTCGAACGGCTGAAACAACCGCGCCTTGTCCTCGTCGGTGAATCCGGGACCGGTATCGCGGACCCCGAGACGGAGGAACTCGCTCCTGGTTCCCCGCGGTCGCATCGGTCCCGCAGGCGCATCGGCTTCCCACTCGCGCGAGGCCTCGACGAAGATGTGGGCGTCGTTGCCCGAATACTTGACGGCGTTGGACAGCAGGTTCAGCAATGCCTGCACGAGCCGTTGCCGGTCTGCGAGCACGAAGTCCCCCGCGCAGTCGCCGAGTGATCGTGTGATCTTGATGTGCCGGCTGAGCGCCGATGGCGCCACCAGCCGGACACACTCCTCCACCGTCGCCTCCAACGCGACCGGCTCGAGCGAGAAGCTCTCCCGTCCGGACTCGATGCGGGCGATGTCGAGCACATCGTTCACGAGGCTGAGGAGGTGGCCACTCGCCTCTTGCACGGCGGCGATCGCCTCGGTCTGATCGTCGCGCGGCTCGCGCATCTCGAGCAGGTCGCTGTAGCCAAGGATCGCGGTCAGCGGCGTGCGCAACTCATGGCTCATCCGCGACAGGTACTCGCTCTTCGCCTGCGACGCTTGCTCGGCAATGTCGCGCGCCTCGCGCAACTCGGCCGCCGCGACCTTGTCGGCGGTCACATCGCGGCCGATCTCGATGACCGCGTCCGGCCGGCCGACGCCGTCCTTCTGCAACGCCCAGCGCACTGCCACGTTGACGCGATTCCCCATCTTGGTCGTCTGCACGATCTCGCCTTCCCAGCGTCCCTCGGCGCGGAGGACGGCGAGGATCGCGTCGCGGCTCTCAGGCAGCTCCGAGCCCAACAGCTCGCCGGGGTTGCGGCCGATGGCCTCGTTGCTGCTCCAGCCGTACAACTCCTCCGCCCCCTTGTTCCAGAAGGTGATCAGCTGAGTGCGCACATTCCACGTGGTCACCGCGTCGTATGCGAGATCGAGGAGCTGGGAGGTGCGGCGCATCCGCTCGACGAGCAGGACCCGGTCGAGCGCCGGCGCGAGGGCGGTGCCGTACTGAGCCAGACGGAGGGCCTCATCGTCGCCGAACAGCGGGGTCAGCGGACCCGAGGTCACTGCCATGATGCCGCGGCTGAGCTGCGCATCGAGCACCACTCGAATGACCCCCGTCGAGTTGGCGGGGTGACTGGTGACCGCGCGGGTCTCTCCGTATCCGGTCATCTGGGAGACGAGCTTCCAGCCGGCCGTCCTGTCGAGCCCGTGCACGGCGAGCACCTCCCCGTCGTCGGTGGCGATCACCGCCCCGTCGGCGCCGACGAGACGAGCCGCCCACTCCACGGCACGCTCGGCGAGGCGCTGCCGGTCGGGGGAATAGAGCACGAGATCGGTGAACGCCTCTCGGAAATGCCCTTCCTCCCGCTGGCGCCAGAAAGCGACCAGCCAACGCGGCGGCTCGAATCCGATATAGAAGAACGGCAGCACCGCAAGCGCCGGCAGCGCGACCGTGATCTCCGCGTTGTCCCGCCCCAGGATCGCCGCGCTGCCGATGGACAGCAGCAACGCCACCACCACCCCGGCGTAGGCCAGAGTGATCGAGCGCAGCCGAGCGCGCTGCACGCGAGGCATCGCCGCCGAAAGACTCCACAACCGGACGGCAGGCTCCACCACACAGCCGAGCCACACAACCGTGAGCAACACGACGACCAGCTCCTGCCCCTCCGATTGCGCCCCGGCGAAGGAGACGCCGGCGAGACCGACGAGAACGACGGTCGCGACCACCACGGCCCCGACGGCGACGCTGACAGCGATGGCCAGCCGGTCCATCGCCGCGCGGAAACCGAAGAACGCAAGGCCGGACGCGAGGAAGAGTGTGATCGAGAGGTCGCTGGTCCACAGCACCCGATCCCGCGTGAGCATCGTCGCCCCGACGGCGACCCCGCTACCGCACAGGAGCACGATCGAGCACGCCAGGAATGCGCGCGTTCGATCACGCCGGCGCAGCCACCCGTCCACGGTGAATACGCCCAGCACGATGCAGGCACCCCCCAAAGCCCACGACAGCACAAGGGTCGTAGTGCTCAAGGCACGGTGCAGTATCAGCCTGAATTCGCGAATTCCCCCACCTTCACTGCTTTGTGAAGTCCAGAGGGGAGCCGCAACGGTCGCAAGTTGCCCGGGCGCGGGGCGGGGCAGGGCGGAATTCGGTGCTGCCGGCTACCCCAATGCCGCGATGACGGCGTCGGCCACCTGGGACGTGCCCACCGCGGAAGGATCGTCGCGCTCGGGCTTCATGTCGTAGGTGACGCTTCGACCCTCGGCGATGACCGCCGCGACCGCCTGCTCGAGACGGTCACCGGCGGCCTCCTCGCCGATATGACGGAGCATCAGCACGCCACTGAGCATCATCGCCATCGGGTTGGCTTTGTTCTGCCCCGCGTACTTGGGCGCGCTCCCGTGCGTCGCCTCGAACACCGCGACCTCTTCACCGATGTTTGCTCCCGGGGCGAGACCGAGCCCGCCGGTGAGACCCGCGCACAGGTCGCTGAGGATGTCGCCGAACAGGTTCGGCATCACCATCACGTCGTAGAGCTCCGGCCTCTGCACCAACTGCATCGCCATGTTGTCGACGATGCGGTCCTCGAACTCGATCTGTGGAAACTCATGGCTCACCTGCTCGGCGACGCGCAGCCACAGCCCCTCGGTGTATTTCATGATGTTTGCCTTGTGCACGGCGGTCACCTTGCGGCGACCATTGTCGATCGCCCACTGGAAACCGTAGCGAAACACGCGCTGCGTGGCGGAGATGGACGCCGGCTTGATGCTGATCCCCGAGTCGGCGCGAATCTTCCGCCCACCGAGACGCTCGATGTCGTCGATCAGCTCGAGCGTCCCCGGCTCCCCTTCGGCAAACTCGATTCCGGCATAGAGGTCCTCGGTGTTCTCACGTATGACCACGAGGTCGACGTTCTCGTAGCGGCTGCGCACGCCCGGGTAGGACTTGCACGGACGGATCAGCACAAAGAGATCGAGCTCGCGACGCAGGGCGACGTTGACCGAGCGGATGCCCTTGCCGATCGGAGTCGTCAAGGGACCCTTGATCGCGACCTTGTTCCGCCGGATGGATTCGAGCACGTGTGCCGGCAGCGGGTCACCGTACTGGTCCATCACGCCGAGCCCGGCGTCGTGCACCTCCCAGTCGATGGCGACGCCGGTGGCATCGATCACACGGCGTGCTGCCTCGCTGACCTCGGGTCCCACGCCGTCACCGGGAATCAACGTGATCGTCTGCTGCGCCATGTGGTGGTCTCCTCAACATGCCGGACGCCGGCAGTCTGACAAACTGCCCCGAGTGTGGACCCGCGGGCTCGCGCGCTGGTATCGGAAACACGGTCGGCACGACCTGCCGTGGCGGTCAACAGCCGAGCCCTGGGCCATTCTCGTCAGCGAGGTGATGCTCCAGCAGACCCAGGTCGCCAGGGTCTCGGGGCGGTGGGAGGCATTCCTCGCACGCTGGCCCACGCCTGAAGCATGTGCGGCGAGTCCGCTCGCCGCGCTGCTGCGCGAGTGGCAGGGCCTCGGCTATCCGCGCCGGGCTCGAGCCCTCCACGTCACCGCCAGGGCGGTCGCCGCAGCCGGCTGGCCGGACACCGAGGCAGGCCTGCGCTCACTCCCGGGGGTCGGTCCGTACACGGCGAGGGCGCTGATGGTGCTGGCGTTCGGCGCGCCAGGCGTCCCGCCCCAGGACGTCAACATCGCGAGGGTCACCGCGCGTGCGGCGCTGGGCAGAGAGCCAGGGGAGGTCCGTCACGCCGCGCTCGAGGAGTGGCTGACGGACGGGCGACCTCGGGGCATGAGCACGCGCGATTTCACGTACGCGCTGTTCGATGCCGGAGCGCTGCACTGCAGGGCACGACCGCTCTGTCACGGATGCCCGCTCGCATCGCAATGCCCGTCCCTGAGCCGCCTCGAGGCAGCGCCACCCGAACGGCTTCGGCACTCGCCCCGATACCGTGGCAGCACGCGCGAGCTGCGCGGCGCGGTCCTCCGCGCCATGCTCGCCGAGCCTCCACCGAGCAGCATCGACGAGCTGCAGACCCGTGCGGGCGCCGCGGCGGCGGGGCGCCCTTCGACGGACATCGCGCTGGTCCTCGACACCCTCGTCCGCGAGGGATTGGTTGGTCCGACCCCACGCATGGTTAGGATCAAGTGACGTGACCACCTCTTCTGCCTACCTCGACGCGGTCGGCCGGGATCTCTGGGCGCGAGAGGTCTTCACCTTCATCCCTGACCGCGACCTGCCGCCTCCGCCCGACACGATCACCCCCGGGAGTGGCCCGCGGGTGGCGTTCGCGGGATTCCCCTCGGACTTCAGCCTCGCCTTCCTGCTTCGGCTCCTGCAGCTCGACGTCCAGCCGGTCGGGATCATCACGTCCCCTGGCGCGCACCCGGCGATCCTCGGCGACAACGCGCTGAGCCGGATCGCCGACCATCTCGGCATCCCGCTGATCCGCGCCTGGCGCATCAATGACGAGCACTCTCGATTCGAGCTCGACGAGCTTGGCCTCGAGGCCGTGGTGATGGCGAGCTTCGACCAGATCGTCGGCCCGCGGGCGCTCGCGCTTCCCAGGCATGGCTGGCTCAACGTCCATCCGAGCCTGCTCCCCGCCTATCGGGGTCCAGAACCCGTCTACTGGGCGATCGCCGACGGGGCGCCGGTGACCGGCATCTCGATGCACAAGGCTGCGCCGAAGGTGGATTCAGGGCCGATCCTCGCCCAGGCCAGGGTGCCGATCCTCCCCGACGACACGGCCGGAACGCTGACCCGGCGGCTGGTCGAGGCAGGGATGGGCCTCCTGCCCGAGGCGGTGGACGGGTTGTTGCACGCCTCGCCGGGCATCCCCGTCGACATGGCGACGTCCTCGTATCGGACGACCATCGGCCACCGCTCGCTCGACGAGGCGACGTCCGCCGAGGAGGCCGAACGCATGGTCCGCGCAGGCGCTCCCAACATGCTCCCCTGGGTGATGCGTGACGGACGTGCCGCCTACGTCAGGGCCGCCCGGGTCGCGAATGGCAACGCGCAGGACGGCGTGCCGGTTCTGCACTTCCCTGCCGGCGACCTGCTGCTGCTCGAGACCATGGACACCTGCGGCTGCCATCACAACACCAATGACTGCGCCCATCGCAGGTCGCGGACCGTGACGGGTCGATGAAAGGTATGCACTGATCGGACGTGCCGCTCGGGAGTGCCGGTTATGATCCAGCCTCGATGGTCGAAACTGGTGCGCCGGCTGTGCTCATCGTCGAGGACGATGACGGGGTTCGCGGCTTCCTGACCGTAGCGCTCGAGTCCGGAGGCTACCTCGCCGTGGGCGTACGCACCGGTGAGGAGGCGATGGCCGCGCTCCGCGAATCGCCGGTGGCCGCGATTCTCATCGACGGCATCCTGCCCGACATGCATGGCATCCGCCTGGCTCGCGCAATCCTCGCCGACCCCGCGTTCGAGCGCATCCCGATCAGCTTTGTCACCGGTGCGATCCGCGCTCGGCGGGGGCCTGTGGCCGGCGTCGGAGCCCTCAGCAAGCCCCTCCTGGCCGGCGAGCTCCTCGACGCCGTTGCGGTCCTGGTGGGCTGGAACGAGAGCGGAGGCAGCCCCGTCACGGAGCGCGAGGCCGCGCTTGCGGAGCTCGAGCACATCTTCCTCGTGGGCGCATGAGTGCCGCCTGCGCGCGCATGACACCATCGTCGTCATGACCGAGCCGCGCACGATATCGCTCCTCCCCTGGCAGGTCACGCTTGCCGAGTTCAACCAGAAGGTAGGCGAGGTCGGATCGGACGGTGCATGCTGCGCGTTCGTCGTCGACGCATCCATTCCGCCCGCTGCTCGCGGTGGTTACGCGTCACTCGTGATGGCGTTCTCGCGGGCCGACGAGCCGGTGTGCGTGCTCGACGACGGTGCGGCGCTGGTCCTCGTCCGCGATGGCGGGATCGCCTCAGCGCACGCCCTCGCCGAGCGCGTCTTCGTGCAGATGCGCCGTCTCGCCCTCGACCTGACGCTCACCGCCGGGGTCGCGCCGATCGGCGAGGATCCGAGCCAGACGGTCACGGCGGCGCGTGCGGCCGCCGCATCGGTTCCGGCCGGCCAGGTCGGCACCCAGGCCTGACGTCCCGGCTCAGCCGCGGCGGTTGAGCACTGCCGCGATACGCCGCGGGAGCGGGTCGCGTCGCAGCTGCTCGAGCGTTCTCGGCAGCGGGATGGCCCAGTTCGGCCGGTTGACGTCTCCTGGCATGTTCGGCCGGCGCACCGCCAGACACGCGTCGTCGAGCGTGGCCACCACCAGCCTGCTCGAGGCCCGACCGAGTGCGGCGTAGGCGCGCTCAACCACGAGCGACGCCGGGTCACCGTCGACGACGCCCGCGAGACGCCCCAGGCGCCGCCGGACACCGAGCTCTGCTCTCCGGTTGACCGGCCGGCCCGTGGACTCCATCTCGACGAGATCGGCCCCGGTCCACACGCCGGCCGTGGTCGGGAGGTCGTGGGTGGTCAGGGCAGCCAGCGCCTGCGTCGGATACCGCTCTGGCGGCCGCGATTCAAACCACGCCACGCGGTACGAGAGCAGGCCACGGCGGCGAAGCTCCGCGCGAACCCCCGACTCGACGGTGCCGAGATCCTCGCCGACGACACCGCATCCGGCGCGCACGCTCTCGAGGGCGAGGATGTCGAGAAGCTCGCCCGCCGGGTAGCGGACGTAGGCGCCCGCTGACGGGTCACCGGATCCTAGCGGCACCCACCACAGCCGGAAGAGGCCCATCACGTGGTCGATGCGCAGGCCGATGCCGGCGCTCATCATCCGGCGCATGGTCGCGATGAGCGGCTCGTACCCGGCCGCGCGGAGCCGGCCGGGGTCGAACGGCGGAACGCCCCAGTCCTGTCCCGCCGGATTGAAATCGTCAGGTGGGGCTCCGATCCGCGCCTCGGATGCAACCTCCTCCTGCCAGAGCCATGCGTCGGCGCCATCGGGAGCGAAGCCGACGGCCAGGTCGTGGACCAGCGGCACCTCGCGCCCGGCGCGGGCCAGCTGCGTATCGATCAGCCACTGCATCCATCGGTAGAAGTCGACCCGCGATCGATTACGCGCCACGAGTGCACGCAGCGTCCGGCCATCCGGGCGCCGGTAGCGGACGGGCCATGTCGTCCAGGAGCCCGAGTGCCGCTCGGCCAGGACGCAGAAGCAGGCATAGCGCTCGAGCAGCAGCCCCTCACGAGCCACGTAGGCATCGAACTCGGGGTCCCCGTCGAACCGAGACCAGAGAGCCTCGAGCGCGCGGATCTTGAGCGGCATGACGCGGTCGCGATCGATCGTCGGCGCGTCATGCAGGCGCTCCGCCTCGCGGAGCAGACCCGCGACTGCGGGGTTGCCGCGGGCTCCGGGGAGCTCCTGGATGCGCAGGTACAGCGGATTGCGAAAAAGGCGGCTCGAGGGGAAATACGGGCTCGTCTCCTGGGGCGGCCCCGGCCGCACCCCGTGCAAGGGGTTGACGAGGAGCATCGACGCACCCTGCTTTCGCGACCACGAGCCGAGCGCCCGAAGGTCGCCCAGGTCGCCGACTCCCCAGCCTTCGCGCGACCGTACGGCATACAGCTGGGCAGCCCAGCCCCAGCCGTTCAATGCGTCGGGAAGCGCGCATCTCCCCGGGCTTGTGACCATCGGCAGCCGGCGGCCGTCGCGCATCAGCAGCCGGTGGTAACCGTACGGCGCGTCCCGGTCGAGGGCGGAGCCGCCCGGCAACTCAGCCCCGCCTTCGAGCTCAATCCGGAGCACGCCGCCGGGCAGCCGGGCTCCCGGCCGGACAAACACCGGAGTCGCTCCCGTGTCCTCGATGGGTCGCATGCAGGCTTCGACCGCCCGCCGATTCGCCGCGCTCACCCTCCGGCGCGCGCCTGCCGCATCCACGTACTCTCTCTGGACTCCCCATGAGGGCCGGCGGCCCCGCCCCACGGCGCCGCTCACGCCGGGAGCACCGGATCAGCGAACTGAGTGGAGTCATGACTGTTCCAGAGCCTTCTGCCGCCGGACGCGCGCCTGATGGGCGTGCCGCCTGGCCGGGCACCGACGCGCCACTCGGCGCCACCTGGGACGGCTCGGGCACCAACTTCGCGATCTTCTCGGAGAGCGCCGAGGCGGTCGACCTTGTGCTCTTCGACGAGCGTGGTGCCGAGCTCGCGACTCATCCGCTGGTGGAAAGGACCGATCTCGTCTGGCATGGCTACATCGCCAATATCGGCCCCGGTCAGCGCTACGGATTCAGGGTGCACGGTCGGTACGCGCCTCACGAGGGGTTGCGCCACAACCCGGCCAAGCTACTCCTCGATCCGTATGCGCGCGCCATCGCGGGGCGATTCCGTCACGGGCGCTCGCTGTTCGGGTATCGCCTCGGCAGCGACGACATGCGCATCAGCGGCGTCGACTCCGCACCGGCGATGCCTCGCTGCGTCATCGTCGACCAGTCGTTTCCGTGGGGCGACGACCGGCGCCCCAACACCCCCTGGTCCGACACGATCATCTACGAGCTGCACGTCAAGGGTTTCACCAAGCGCCACCCCGACATTCCCGACGCGCTCCGAGGGACCTATGCCGGCCTCGCCCACCCCGCAGCGATCGAGCACCTCACCAGAATCGGCGTCACCGCTGTCGAACTGATGCCAGTGCATCACTTCTTCGACTCCGCACAGCTGGTGGAACGCAACCTCGTCAACTACTGGGGTTACGACTCGATCGGCTACTTTGCGCCCGAAGGACGCTACTCGTCGTCGGGAACCAACGGTGAGCAGGTGCGCGAATTCAAAGCCATGGTGCGTGCGCTCCACGCCGCGGGGCTCGAGGTGATCCTCGACGTCGTCTACAACCACACCGGCGAAGGGAACCACCTCGGCCCGACGCTCAGCTTTCGCGGCATCGACAATGCCGCGTACTACCGGCTCAAGGACGACGATGCTCGTTTCTATTTCGATGTCACCGGCACGGGGAACAGTCTCAACGTCCGGAATCCGCACACGCTGCAACTCATCATGGACAGTCTTCGCTACTGGGTCATCGAGATGCACGTGGACGGTTTCCGCTTCGATCTCGCCTCCGCGCTCGCACGCCAGTTCTACGATGTCGACCGCCTCTCGGCATTCTTCGACATCATCCACCAGGACCCTGTGCTGTCGCGCGTGAAGCTCGTCGCCGAGCCGTGGGATGTCGGCGCCGGTGGCTACCAGGTCGGGAATTTCCCGGTGCGGTGGGCGGAATGGAATGGCGCGTTTCGCGACACGGTGCGCGACTTCTGGCGTGGCGCAACCGGCATTCGCGACATTGCGTACCGGCTCACCGGCTCGAGCGACCTCTACCAGGGCGACGGTCGTCAGCCGTCGGCGAGCATCAACTTCGTCACCGCCCATGACGGCTTCACACTGACCGACCTCGTCGCGTACAACGAGAAGCACAACCTCGCCAACGGCGAGAACAACCTCGACGGCAGCGACGACTACCGTTCATGGAATTGCGGCTTCGAAGGCCCGACCGACGACCCGGCGGTCCTCGAGTTACGGGCACGGCAGCGCCGCAATCTGATCGCCACCGTCCTGCTCTCGGAGGGCTGCCCGATGCTGCTCGGTGGCGACGAGATCGGTCGCACGCAGCGCGGCAACAACAACGCCTACTGCCAGGACAACGAGGTCTCGTGGATCGACTGGGAGCATCTCGACGAGCCGATGCTCGGGTTTGTTGCGCGGATGGTCGCGCTGCGGCGCAGCGACCCGGTGCTCCGCCGGCGGAATTTCTTCTCCGGCCAGGCGGTGCATGGATCCGGGCGCAAGGACATCGCCTGGTTCCTGCCCTCCGGGCGCGAGGTCAGCGACCATGAGTGGTTCGACGAGGGGCAGCGTTCACTGGGGATGATCCTCAACGGCGACGAGATCCCCGATCGCGATCCTCGCGGCCGGCGCATCCGCGGGGGCACGCTGATGGTGCTGCTCCATGCCGGCGAGAACTCGGTCGGCTGGATCATCCCGAGCGGGTGGGGCGATCTCTGGTCCGTCTTCGCCGACACCGCCGAGCGCGACGTCACGCCGTCGACGCGGCACCACCATGCCGGCGAGGAGATGACCGTGGCGGGACGATCGCTGGTCGCTATGCTGCGCGTCTAGTGCTCGCGCTCAGCCGCGCTGGGCGTGCTGCCAGGCGACGAAGTCGGCGGTGGTCGCCCGCTCCATCGCGCGCGACGCGACCTTGAGCCAGCCGGGCGGCCGGCTGTCGAGGTCGCTGCGGACCGCCGCGATCCGGCGCGCCCCCGAACCGAGGTGGACATTGGCTGTCTCCGCACCCATGGCGTGGAGCAACTCCGTCTGCTCCGACGCGAGGCGAGCCACAGTGAACTCGATCCGGCTGCAGTCCGGGGCGAGGCGACGGATCACCCAGCGACCGCGAACGTCGAGGAAGGGATCGGCGCAGCGCACCGCTCTGCGGACGATCGTCGGATAGTGGATCGCGACCGACCCCGAGGCGCCGGTCGCCCAGGCGACCCCAGATGCCACCAGTTCCTTGACCTCACGCGCGATCCAGCCCCCGGAATGCTCCGCGATCGCGACGACACGTGGATGCCCGAGGCTCCCGAGGCCGGCGCGCCGCGTGACATAGCGCGGCTCCTCGCTGCTCTTGAACTGGCGGCGCAGGATCGTGTGCGTGGCGGCCGGCAGGTGGCGCGCGGGCGGAAGTGCGGCCATCGCGGTCCAGAACCGGACGGGATCGCGCAACTCCGATTGCGCGTCGTGACGGAGGACCGGGTGCTTCTCGGCGAGCACGAATGGCTTGCCCCCGCGTTCGAGGGACGCGTGGTAGCCGTCGAGGATCGCGCTGCAGGCCGCACGAGGTGTGAGCACCAGGGTCCCCGCCGAGATCGATAGACGCGCCGACGTCGCCAGCCGGACCAGGTCATTGGTGTATGCCATGGGGAACGCCTCGTCGAAATCGTTGATCCCCCAGATCAGCCGGCCTTCACCATCGCGCCACGTCCCGAAATTCTCCGTGTGCAGGTCACCCACCGCCAGCACCTGGGGCGCCCGCGCGAGTTCCGGGCAGGTCTCGTTCCAGACCTGCACCCAGCGATAGAAGGTCGAACGGAGAAATGGAAAGGGCGCGAACGCCATCTGTTCGTGCTTGAACGCCAGGTCGGAGCGCACCAGCGGCACCTGTGCGCCCACCCACCGCTCGTAGCTCAGGGTTGCCGCCGCGATGGACGCGAGAGACGAATTTCGGGGCATGATCTCGCGATGTTCGCGCAGCTGACCATTCTCGTGCTCGCCGGACTTGCCGGTCCCCTGCTGGCATTCGGCCGGCGCGGGCTGATTCCGGTGGTGATCGGCGAGCTGGTGGCGGGATTCGTCCTCGGTCACACCGGCTTCGGCGTCATCAACGCGGCGACGCAACCGCTTCCTGTGCTCAGTGCCATCGGTTTCGCCATGCTCATGTTCAGCGCGGGAACGCACGTGGACATCGGCTCCCCCGCGATCCGGCAGGGTTTCGCGCGCGGCTTGCTGGCACTGGCAGTGGTGGCCGTGACCGCGGTGCCGATCGGTCTGCTGCTCGACCACGCGATCGGCGTCGGACACCCGGCGTTGATCGCCGTGATCGTCACCGGCAGCTCGGCCGCGATCGCATTCCCGATCATCGAGGAGCGCAACCTCGCCGGTCCGAACGTCGCCTTCCTGATCGCCTGGGTCGCCATCGCCGACTCGGTGACCGTGGTGATCATGCCGCTCACGCTCGCCAAGTCGGGCAACCCCTTCGAGGCGATCGGTGGCGACGTCGCGATCATCGCGGTCGGCGTGATCGCTCTGGTTGCAGCGTCGCGAGCGCGGCGGGTCGCACAGGTCCACGAGATGCGCAACGAGTCGCTGCAGCGTGGCTGGGCGTGGCAGGTGCGCATCTCGCTCGTTCTGCTCCTCGGGCTCTCGGCGATCGCTCAGGAGACCGGGGCGAGCACGCTTGTTGCGGGATTCCTCGCGGGGATGATCCTGGTGCGCCTGCACGAGTCAGATCGCCTCGTGGTGCAGTTCTCCGGTGTCGCGAACGGCTTCTTCGTGCCGCTGTTCTTCGTGCTGCTCGGCGCCGAGCTCAACCTCCGGGCGCTGATCACCTCACCCTCGCGGATTCTGCTCGCGGTCGGCCTTGCGCTCGCCACGGTGGTCACGCACCTCATCGCCGCTCGAGTTGCCGGTCACGAGCGATATCTGGCGACAGGCCTCGCGGCTTCTGCCCAGCTGGGCATGCCCGCCGCGGCGGCGAGCCTCGGCCTCAGCACCGGGCTCCTGAGCCCGGCTGAAGCCGCGGCGCTGGTTGCCGGGGGGTGCCTGACCCTCATCCCCGCGACCGTGGGCTCGCTCCTGCTCGCCCGCGGTGGGTCCGCACCCTCGCGGTCGCATCGCGGCGCCGCCCCCGCCCGGCCGGCCTGAGCGTCAGGCGGACTGCGTCAGGTGCCCTCGCGGGAACGCCGACCTGCCTCGTCGGCACGATCGCGCTCGAGCTTCTCTGCCTGATCCTTACGCCGGCGATCGTCCGCCTGACCCTGCTCCTTGGTTGCCTCGTCCTCGGGCTTGCGATCCTGCTGGTTTGTACTCATCTTCATTGCAGCATAGGCCGCTTCCGCACTCCGCGGCAGGTGCGCCCCGAGCGTCGCGAACCTAGGACCACAGGGCGTCGAGCGCAACCCCGACCCGTTCGGAGGCGTCGACGGGCGGCATCGCGTCGGACGACTCCGGGCGCCGGCCTCGCTCGGTGACCTGGTCACAACGTGAGACAACGCGATCGGAGAGAAACCGCGAGGGCTGCGCCCAGCCGTGCTGATCGTCACGGCCGCCCGGGTGATGGTGGTACCGCTCGGGGACGTACAGGTGGAGCGCGTTCCTCGCACGCGTCAGGGCCACATAGAAGACGCGCCGCTCCTCCTCGAGTCCCGACGGCGAACCGAGCGCCATGTCCGAGGGAATGTTGCCGTCAGTCACGTGCAAGAGGTGCACGACGTCCCACTCCAGGCCCTTGGCTGAGTGCACCGTCGAGATCACCAGCCAGTCCTCGTCGATCAGCGGTGGTCCGGCCAGGTTTCCCGTCGACCGTGGCGGCTCGAGGACGTGGTCGGCCGCCACGTCGGAGAGGCGTGTCGCCTTGGTGCTGGCGGCGACGAGCGTGTCCAGGTCGGCAAGTCGCGCCGGCGCCTCCGCATATGCGCCCTCGACCAGCGGGGCGACCGCCACGCGAAGCCGTTCCGCGTGAGTTGCGACCGACTCTCCGGGATGCGCCGCGAGCGCCGCCACGAGGTCTCCCGCCGCCGGACGCACCATGTCGGGGAGATGTCCGGATGCACGCGGCCACGCCCCCAGAACCCCTGCCGGGTCCGGCGTAACATCCGAGCCGATCAGCCCGAGCTCCGCGACGACGCGGTGCGCCGTCGCCGGACCGACTCCGACGAGCAACTGCAGGAGCCGGAACCAGGCGACGACGTCACTCGGGTTGTCCGCGAGCCGAAACGCGGCGAGCATGTCCTTGACGTGCGCCGCCTCGACAAAGCGCAACCCACCGTATTTCACGTACGGAATCCGTCGCGCTCCAAGCTCGAGTTCGAGCAGCGCCGAGTGGTGAGCGGCCCGCACCAGCACGGCCTGCTCATGCAAGGCGATTCCCGCCTCACGATGGGCCAGGATACGGTCACAGACGGCGTCGGTCTGGGTGTCCTCATCGGCGCACCGCACCAGCTGCGGGCCGGCACCTGGTGCAGTCCTGGCGGCCCGCAGCACCGCAGAGAAGCCGACCGTCGCATCGGCGCCGACGGCATTGGCGACATCGAGAATCTGCTGGCTCGAGCGGTAGTTCGTTTCGAGAATGACGGTCGTCGAGCCAGGGAACACCTTGTCGAATTCGAGGATGTGGCGGGGCTCGGCGGCCCGGAACGAGTACAACGCCTGCGCATCGTCGCCGACGACGGTGAGACGCGGGTCGCCGCGGCGGAGGGCGGCGAGGATGTCGACCTGGATCTCGTTGACGTCCTGGTACTCGTCGACGAGCACGTGGTCGAGCGAGCCGGCGAGACGTGGACCGAGACGATCGTCCTGGACGGCCGCGCGCCAGTACAGCAGCAGGTCGTCCAGGTCGATCAGCCCTGCGGACCGCTTGCGCTGCACGTAGCCCCGGCAGATCTCGGAGATCGAATCCACAAAGTCCTCGGCCCACGGCGCCATCTCCGGGACCACGGCTGACAAGGGGCGCCCTGTGTTGACCGCGGCCGAGTAGAGGTCGATCAGCAGCGACTTGCGAGGAAACCGCCGCCGCGTCGATGTCGCATGGCCCTGCTCGTCGCGGACCATGTCGATCACATCGGCGGCATCGGCACTATCGAGGACGGAGAACCCTTCCGGGATCCCCAGCGTGCCGGCGTAGCGGCGGAGGGTCCGGTGTGCGACCGCATGGAACGTACCGCCCATCACGCGGCCCGCCGGGGATGCCGCGCCGCGGTCGAGCCCGGCTGCACTCATGAGCGCCGAGGTCCGCGCGATCATCTGACGCGCCGCCCGCCTGGTGAACGTCAGAAGGAGGAGCCGCTCGGGCAACGCGCCCGTCGCGAGGAGCCAGGCGACCCGGGCGGTGAGCGTGGTGGTCTTGCCGGTGCCGGCGCCGGCGAGGATCCGGAGCGGACCGCCCTCATGGGCCACGGCACGCCGCTGCGCATCCGTGAGATGGTCGAGCCAGCCGAACATTCGTTCGATGATACCGCTCACCCGGCGGCAGCGGGGGCGGTCGCCCGCCTACTTGCTCAGCAGCGTCGCGATCACGTTGATGGTGGTCGAGAAGACGACCACACCGAACAGGTACGACAGCAGGGCGTGCCGGATTGCGGTCATGCGAATCGGTTTGGCGTTGAGGTCGGTGTCGGACACCTGGAAGGTCATCCCGATGGTGAGTGCCACATAGAGAAAATCCCTGAAATCGGGAGCCTGGTCGGCATGGAAATCGATGCCGGATCCGAGCGCGTAGTAGAGACGGGCATACCGAAGCGTGAACACGATGTGGACGGCTGCCCATGAGAGAAGAACGCTCGCCACGACGAGGGTCGTGATCGCGGACTTGACGAAACCGTGGGTTGATCCCGCCGCGATCAGCGCGAAAGCCACGCCCACGAGGCTTGCGATGTTCGCGCCGACCAGGATCGCCTCAGACGCTGCGCGTGAGTCATCCTCGCCGACCGCGGCGAGCTTGGTCGCCTGGGCGTCCTTGCCGCGGATCCCGAGATACACGATCGCGATGAAGGTGGCGGAGGTGACGTCCCACCCCGCGAGCACGGCCACCTGCCACTCGGTGAGGACGAGGATGACGGCGAACGCGATCAGCCCCACACCTACGCAAGCTGCCAGCCGATTGCGCGCGTTCACGCCGCCGAGTGTCGCACGCGACCCGCGCGCTTGCGGGAGGTTGCCGAAGGACGTGCGCTTGCGCGTCAGCGCTCGATGGCTTGCTCCAGCTGTGCCTTGCTCATGGGCGGCGGCGGCCCGGGCGCGGTACATGGAATGTAGGCTTGTGCGACAGCGGCGGCGGACGGATCGGTGAACGGTTGTGGAGTGTCCATGAGACTGCGAGTGGAATCACGATGAAGCAGGAGCACCCGCAGCCGCCGTATGCCCAGATCGTCGCGGCCGTCGAGGAGATACCGGGTCTTGAGCCCCTGAGCGAGTGGCTCGTCAAGGCGCTGGACCCGCTCACGCGGCGGCGAACCCTGATGGACCTGCTCCAGGGTCGCTGGCTGGGACACGCCCTCCATCCGGTGTTGAGCGATGTGCCGCTCGGACTCTGGACGAGCGTTCCTGTGCTCGACTTGATCGGCGACGACACCGGCGCCACGATGCTGGTCGCGGTCGGCTGCGTTGCGGCAGGCGCGACCGCCGCAACGGGAGCCGCTGACTGGTCGGTCACCTACGGGCGTGATCGGCGGCTCGCCCTGGCCCACGGGCTGGTCAACACCGCGGCGCTCGCGTTGCAGGTTGGCTCGCTGGCAGCGCGTCTGCGCGGGCGGCGAGGGCGTGGCCGCTTGCTCTCGGTAGCCGGGCTCGCGACCGGTGCGGCCGCCGCATATCTCGGTGGTGATCTCGTCTTCGACCGAGCCCTTGCCGTCAACCACACCGCCTGGCTTTCCGGCCCGGCGGAATGGACCGACGTGGCTGACGACACCGATGTGACCGAGGGAGTGCTCTCCGTGGTCGACGTCGATGATCGCAAGGTGCTCCTCACCCGGGTGGACGGGATCGTGTGCGCACTCGAAAACACGTGCAGCCATGCAGGCGGCCCGTTGAACGAAGGCAGCGTGGAAGATGGCCACGTCGTCTGCCCCTGGCATGGCTCTCGGTTTCGCCTCCGCGACGGTGCTGTGCTGGGCGGCCCTGCGACATTTCCGCAGCCGCATTTCGAGGCGCGAAAGCTCGACGGCCGCGTGCAGATCCGCGGCCGCGAAGACTGAGCTTCAGCCAGTTCCAGGATGGCGTGCGCCAAAAGGTTGCGACGTCGGGTACAAGGCTGCTAGCCTGCGCGCGATCAGGAACGGCAGGAGTGGACGTTCACTGAGGGGGGACCGGTCTCCGCGACCTCTAAAACCTCCACTCACGGAGGACGCGATGGGACACCCCCGATTGAGGTTCACAACCCCGCTCTTTGTGGCGGCGCTCGCCGTGCCGGCAGCGCTGGCGGGCGGCGGGCTCACGTCGTCGGCGTCGTCGGCCGCCCCGAAGGCACCGACGCACATCGACTGTAGCAATGGCGCCCGTTTCCTCTGCACCGAGGTGCGTGACTCGGATTCGGTCTTCGGTCACTACGTCGGACATGACGAACCCAGCGTGCTCTTCTACTCGAACCAGAGCGGCTCGGGCAACCAGATGTCGTACAGCGGCATCCTTCCGACGGAGCCGTCTGCCACCAACGTCCCGGGCAAGCACGTCTACAGCTTCCAGTACGCTCCAGCCTTCTGGTTCGGCATGGCGATGTGCGACTCGCAGTCGTATCCGGAGCTCGTGAATTCGTGCGTTCCGGACAGCAATGTCAACATCGTGAACCCGGTCAAGAGCCCCTACCACCCGGGCGCGGCATACATGGAATTGCAGTTCTATCCGCCCGGCTATGTGCAGCAGTGGAACGGCTTCAGCTGCTCCCCCACACAGTGGTGCGTCGCTCTGACCATCGACAGCCTCGCGCTGAACTCGCTGACCGGTCAGCAGCTCAACTCGACGTGTGAGGCTACCGTCGGTGAGGAGTACGTGAACTTCGCGTACCTGACACACACCGGCAAGCCGCAGGGCCCGCCGAACCCCGTGCAGTTCCAGGCGCTTGCCTCCGGTACCCCAGACCCGCACAAGGTGGAGTTCCTCAACCAGGGCGATACGTTCAAGGTGACCCTGCATGACACGTCAAGCGGTCTCCAGGCGGTCGTCAAGGACACCACGAACGGGACCGCCGGATCGATGACGGCGAGCGCTTCCAACGGCTTCGGCCAGGTCAAGTTCGCACCCAGCCCCTCGACCCAGTGCAAGAACATCCCGTACAACTTCCATCCGATGTACGCGACCTCCACGACTCAGACCACGGTTCCGTGGGCGGCGGCAACGTACAACGTGGCGTTCGATACCGAGATCGGACACTTCGACTACTGCAGCTCGGTTGACGCCACGACCGGCACCTGCATCGGCAATGAGGGCGTCGGGAGCCAGACCGAGGCGGCGGACTCCGACGACGCCGGCTGCTGGCCGGGATCGGCATCCGGTCTCATCAAGATCGGCGGATGCGAGGGATCAAACGTCGGCTACGACGGGACCTCGTACCTCAGCGACTGGCCCAACGGCAGCTCGTCCCGCCCGACACCGTTCATCTTCACCAGCCCGCTGACCGGGCAGCATTACAACTCCAACTACTCGTCGGTCGGGTTCAACACGGACCTGCCTGCCATCGAAGATCAGCTCGGCACCTGCGACAACACCACGGGCGCGGGCTGCACGATCATCCCGCCGACCGATGACGGGTCGCCGGCGCAGTTCTACCCGTACTACACGACGGGCACCGCGCTCGGTGGTTGCGCGTGGACCGTCGGTCAGATGTATCCCGGATTCAGCACCAACAACTTCGGCGCGCACCAGCAGTACGGGCAGCTGCTGAAGGTCGCCTACTCGGGTGCGGGGGGCGTGGCCTCGTACTCCTACAACGACTACCAGAACAACCTGTCGCACAACCCCTGCCCTCGCTGACCTGATGTGTTGGGAGGAGCCGCCTTCGGGCGGCTCCTCTCCGACTGACGGCCGCGACCTACACTTGGGGCGGTCACCAGCCTCGGACCTCGAGGAGCGCACCATTTTGCCAGTGTCCACTGACTCCGCCAGGGGACCCACCGCCCAGCCGGTGCTCAGCCCGCTCACCGGGACGGCGATCTTCCTCGTCGTCACGATCGCGCCGGAAGGCGAGGCAACAGCGCGCGACCTGCTCGGCGACGTGGCGGGGCTGCAGCGGTCGGTCGGATCCAGGATCCCAGACGGCGGTCTCACCTGCGTCGTGGGCGTGGGATCGTCGGCATGGGACCGGCTGTTCAGCGGACCCAGGCCAGCGGAGTTGCATCCGCTGCCCGAATTCGTCGGGGACAGGCATCGGGCGGTGTCCACCCCGGGAGATCTCCTGTTTCACATCCGGGCAATCGAGATGGACCTGTGCTTCGAGCTCGCGGGCCAGATCATGAACCGGCTGCGCGGTCACGTCACGGTCGTCGAGGAGATCCACGGGTTCAAGTACTTCGACGAGCGCGACCTGCTCGGCTTCGTCGACGGGACCGAAAACCCCACCGGACAGGCCGCGTATGACGCGGTCACCATCGGCACTGGCGATCGGCTGTTCGCGGGCGGAAGTTATGTGGTCGTGCAGCAGTACCTGCACGATCTCGACGCCTGGAATGCGCTCCCGGTCGAGGCCCAGGAGCAGGCTGTGGGGCGCACCAAGCTCGCGGACATTGAGCTCCCGGACGACACGAAGCCAAGCAACTCACACGTCGCGCTCAATGTCATCACCGACGCCGACGGCACCGAGCTCAAGGTTCTGCGTGACAACATGCCCTTCGGCCGGGTCGGTCGCGGCGAGTTCGGCACGTACTACATCGCCTACGCGAGCACGCCGCGGATCACCGAAAGGATGCTCGCCAACATGTTCGTCGGTGACCCGCCCGGCAACTACGACCGGCTCCTCGACTTCTCGACAGCGGTCACCGGCGCCCTCTTCTTCGTGCCCTCACAGGATTTTCTCGAGGCACCGCCGCGGCTCCCCACCGCCGTACCCTGAACAACCGCGTCGCCCCGTCCTTATCCCTATGTGAACCGGACGTGCCGCCGTTCGAGTTCACGGATGCTGCGGACGCCGAGGAGTTGCATCGTGCGGCGCATCTCGCGAACGAGGATCGTGGTGGCTCGCTCGACGCCGCGTTCACCACCGGCCATGAGCCCGTAGAGATAGGCACGTCCAACCAGCACGGCCCGAGCGCCGAGGGCAACTGCCGCAACGATATCGGCACCGTTCATGACGCCCGTGTCCATCCAGATCTCGGTTCGATCACCGACGGTGTCGACGACCTCCGGAAGCAAACGCAACGGCACTGGGGCCCGATCAAGTTGACGGCCACCGTGATTCGACACCACGACGGCGTCGACACCCGCATCCGCCATGCGCCGCGCGTCGTCGACCGACTGGATCCCCTTGATGATCAGCGGCCCCGGCCAGCAGGATCGCACCCATTCGAGATCCGCCATCGTCATCGTCGGGTCGAAGAGCTCGTCGATGAGCTCGGCGATGGTGCGATCCCACGCCCGCAACGACGCGAAGGTCAGGGGTCTCGTGGTCAGCAGATTCGCCCACCACGACGGATGTGCCGCGATGTCGGCAACCGTCCCCAGCGTGAGCGCCGGCGGTATCGAGAATCCGTTGCGCACATCGCGCAGACGATTCCCCGCCACCGGGACGTCCACCGTCAGCATCAGCGCCTCAAATCCGGATGCCCTCGCCCGCTCCATCAACTCTTCACCAGCGGCACGGTCCTTCCAGACATAGAGCTGAAACCACTTTCTGGCACCGGGCGCCGCGGCCGCGACATCCTCGATTGACGTGGTCCCCATCGTCGAGAGCGAATACGGAATGCCGTGGCGCTCGGCGACGCGAGCAACAGCCGGCTCGCCCTCGTGGTGCATGAGCCGGGTGAAGCCGGTGGGCGCGAACGCGAACGGCAGCGCCGACGCGCGCCCCAGAACCTCGGTGCTCATGTCGACATCAGCCACGTCGTGCAGCACAGAGGGCGAGAACTCGAGTGTCTGGAACAGACGGCGGGCACGGCGCAGACTGATCTCACCCTCCGCCGCACCATCGGTGTAGTCGAAGACCGCGCGCGGGACGCGACGGCGGGCTGCGGCGCGGAGGTCTGCGATCGTGAGCGTCCGGGCAAGCCGGCGGTCGGTGGCGTTGCGCTGCGGCGATCGCGCGTGCAGCAGCGGCGTGATCTCCGACCACTTCGGGACCTGGCGCTCGGTCATCTGATTCGACTCCTGGTTGGCCGCTGACGCTCTCTTCCGACTACCACCCTGCTGAAGTATCGCGAACCATCCCGTATCCGGATTCCCGGTTCGCACGTTCGATGCAGTGCCGAGCTCGCTACGCGCGCCGCCGGAGTTGGAGGGTTCCATGTCACACCGTACGAGATCCGCGATGATCGCGATCGTGGCTGCCGCCCTGCTCGCGGGCTGCGCCTCAACGATCGTTCATCCTAGCCCGAGCACGATGGTCTCGCCCTCAGTGTCGCAGTCGCCGCAGCCGACGCCGTCCCTCCCCAGCCCGAGCCCCACGCCGACCCCTTCCATCCCGGAAGGTTTTCAGCCGGAAGCGCTGACAGCGATCAGTGACACCGATTTCTGGGTGCTGAGCGCGGCGGAATGCAGCTCGCTGGCGTGCGGCTCGGAGATCCTGCACACCCTCAATGCCGGGAAGACGTTCCAGCGTATTGCCGCGCCACCGGCCACGTTTCTGGCGGGCAACGGGACAACGCCCGGCAGTCCGACCGTCAGCGACATCAGGTTTGCCGACGCCGCCGACGGCTGGGTATTCGGCAACACCCTCTGGGCCACCCACAACGGTGGCGCCGCATGGCACCAGGTCCTCCTCAGCGAACCGATCGCGGTCGTCGCGCAACTCGAACCCGGCGCCAACGGCTACGTCTATGCCGTCTTCCAGCTCTGCGCCAATCCGTCGGTCGCGAGCAACTGCACCTTTCGCTTGATGCGATCGCATGCAAATTCCGACGCATGGTCGCTCCTCACGCCTCCGGGAAACCCGGCGGGACGACCGGCCATCGGCGTCCACGGGAACACCGTGTGGGTGATGTACTTCCAGGGCAGCACCGGGGTCGAATGGATCTCTCACGACGACGGCGTGCTCTGGAACCGCGGCTCGATGCCCTGCGAGCCCGATCTCGGCGGCAACTTCGACCCCGTGAGCACCACGGTGATCTGGGCCTTCTGCGCGACCGGCAACTTCGGGAATCCGTGGGTCTCCAGCAGCGGCGGCGCGACTTGGACACCCGCGGGAGGAGTCGGCGGGTTGTTCAGCAACGGCGCGATGGTGGCGGCGTTGTCATCGCAGCACGCATTCGTGGGAGGCGGGGGCAACACGCTCTCGGTGAGCGGCAACGGCGGCGGGACGTATCAGCCCATCCCGGAGCTGGCCGGCGACCAGTGGGCCGGCTTCACCGACTCCGAAGTCGGATACGCGATCACGCTGAATGAGGACAACGGCTGGACGCTGCTCTGGCGGACGAGTGACGCCGGTGCGCACTGGACCCGGATCTCACTCCCATAGGCTGCGCGCAATGAACCACGTCGACCGGAAGGCCCGAAACCCGAAACGCTCGTAGAGGCGTCGCGCCGGGTTGCCGTCGCTGACCGTCAACCCGACGCGTTGGCTCCCTGAATGGGCGCACGCACCCAGGGCATGCTCGAGGAGCAGACCGCCAACCCCACGCCCCTGGAACCCGGCAACCACGAAGATCTCCGGAATCCACGGATCACCCTGCCACCAGTCGGTTGCGGGCATCGCGGTCACAACCGCGGCGGCGGCGATCGCTCCGCCTGGGGCACGCACGAGGCGCGAGGGTTCGGCGAGGACCCGTCCGCAGGGCCCTTCTCCGTGGAGCAGTTGTCTCCAGTACTCGACTCGATCCACGCCCAACCAGATCCCGTGGTCGACGTGCCCAGGCAGGGTTGCGGCTGCTGCCGCCTCGGCGATCCCGGCTGCGTCCGAGCCCAGCGGTCCGATCGCCATACCATCCGGTCGCGCATGCAGCGCCACCGTCCTGGCCGGCTCGAGGTCGGCCACCATGTCGTGAGCGAGCCGGCGAAGCCGCCCTCCACCTGCGAGCAACTGCGCCGCTTCAGTGCCATCGTGCGTACGAGTCACGTCCACGTTGCTGAGGCTAGCGTGGTTGCGCCCGTCCGATCACGAGATGAATGGGGAGACGACCGCCACGAGTTGGGGTGCCGAAAAGATGTTGTAGTGCGTGAGCCCGGGCAGGATCGCCAGGCGCATCGGGGTCATCGACGACCCGTCCCAGCCGGCGTCTCTGAGGCCGCCGCCCAGGAGAGCAAAGAACTCCGCGGCATGTGCCGGAGGCACGCTGTCCGCGTCCGCGTAGACCAGGAGCGTCGGCATCGTCATCCTGCTGACCTCGTCGGTCCAATCGTACGGTTTGCGCTGCAGATCGCCAGTCTTGTCGATCAACGTGGGAAACGCGTCACGGTCGGGCGCGACAGCGCGCCACGCCGTGTACATCGGGGACTGCAGCAGCATCTCGTGCGAGGTGCTGTTCATCTGATCGAACCCCATCCGGATCTCGGCGAACCAGCCGTCGCGACGGCAAGGGGCTGACACCAGCGCGAGCCGTCGGACCCGGCCGGGATGCTGGATCGCACAACGGAGGCACGCCCCACCACCGAGTGAGTACCCGAGCAGGTCGGCGGAGCCGAGTCCGAGCCCGTCGATCACGCCCGCGATGTCGTCGCCGAATGCCTCGTAGCTGAACGGGCGGTCGATGTCCCGGGTGTGCCCATGCCCTTGGAGCTCGATCGCGATCACGCGCCGATCCGCGGCCAGCTCGTCGAGCAGGCCACCGAACATGCTCGCCATTCCGAATCCACCGTGGACCACAACGACCGGGGTCCCCCCGCTCCCGCGGCTTTCCCAGTACAGGTCCACTCCGTTGACCGGGACGTACCCGGTGGTCACGGGGTGTGGCATGACGTCCCTCCAGATAGCAGCCGACGATCTCACTCTGATAGACGGCTGAGGGTCCCGCGAATCATCGATTCGCCGCTCCTCCTGTCTCTCCTGGCCCGGCCGCGCGACGATCGAGCGGTGCGATGTCACGGGACGTTCGGCACGAAACGGAGGACATTCAGCAGTGGTCACGCGCGGTCCAAAACCGCACGATGACAGTATTCTCGCGCTTCAGATCGCCCTGGCGATGCCCCGTGATCGCGGTACCCGCGACCTCCTGGAGATCGGGGCACCTCGCGGGGCGCTTGCCTGGGTAGGGAAAACGCTCAGATGGCATTGAAAAGAGCCGGCGGGCTCCTCCTCACCGACGCGTATGAGTTGCGCATGGCCGCGAGCTACCTGCGTCGGGGCATGGAGGGGCTGGCCACGTTCAGCCTCTTCGTGCGCCATCTGCCGCCGGAGCGTGGCTTCCTGGTCGCCGCCGGCCTCGAGGACTGTCTGAGCTTCCTCGATGGCTTCGGCGCGGAGCGCGGTGCGCGCAGCTACCTGACGGAGATTGAGGGCCTCACCCCGGCCGACGGGCGCGCCCTCGCCCGGCTGCGCTTCACCGGGGACGTCTGGGCGGTGCCGGAGGGCCGAATCGTGTTCGAAAACGAGCCGATTCTGGAGGTCACGGCACCGATTGCCGAAGCTCAGGTGGTCGAAACCCACCTGCTGAACCAGGTGACGTTCCAGACTGCGATCGCCAGCAAAGCGGCTCGTTGCGAGATCGCGAGCCGGGGGCGCGCGCTGATCGACTTCGGCTTCCGGCGGAGCCACGGCACCGACGCCGCAATGGCATTGGCACGAGTGTCGGCGGTCGCCGGCTTCGCGGCAACCAGCAACGTCGCGGCCGCGCAGCGGTATGGCCTGGCGACCTCGGGCACGATGGCGCACTCCTACATCGAGGCCTTTGAGCACGAGTACGAGGCGTTTCGAGCGTTCGCCGATGACTTCCCCGACCACCCGACATTTCTCGTCGACACCTACGACGTCGAACAGGGGGTTGCAGCGGCAATCCTCGCCGCGAGCGAGCGGGGCATCGGTGATGCCTTCTCCGTGCGCCTCGACAGCGGCGACCTCGGTACCCTTGCGCGCGCCGTCCGGCAGCAACTTGACGACGCGGGGTGCCCCGGCGCGCAGATCGTCGCGAGCGGCGGCCTCGACGAATACGCCATCGACGGGCTGATCCAGAGCGGGGCACCGATCAACGCCTTCGGGATTGGCACCAGTATTGCCGTTTCGGCCGACGCTCCGTCACTGGAGAGCGCGTATAAGCTGGTCGCCTATGCGGGCAGGCCGGTCCTGAAGCTATCGGCCGGAAAGAGCAGCCTGCCCGGCCCGAAACAGGTATTTCGGAATCTGAGTCGCGGTGCGGACGTCCTGGGAATTCGGGAGGAGGAGATCGCCGGACGCGAGCCGTTGCTCGTGCAGGTGATGCTCGGCGGCGAGCGGCTCATGGCGCGCGAATCGCTCGATACGCTGCGAGACAGGCTCACGGCGGACGTCGAATCCCTGCCGGAGACGGCTCGGCGAATCCGCCAGCCGGAACCGATGCCAGTGGTCGTCTCGGAGCAGCTCCAGCGGCTTCTTGAGGCCTGCGTCGCGCGGGTCAGCCGGCGGTCACAGCCGGTCCAACTCGAGGCGACCGGCATCGCGAGCGTTGACGATCCGCGCATCGCCGCGTGCACCACTGAGGTCGCGCTCGCCGACGGCGGCAGGATTCGCATCCGCCCGATCGTGACTGCGGACAAGGATGCGATCGTGCGCGGCTTCGAGCGTCTCTCCACCGAGTCGCGGGTGCGGCGTTTCTTCAACCCGCCCGTGTCGCTCAGCGACTCGATGCTGCGCTATCTCACCACCATCGACTACACGAATCACATGGCGCTGGGGGCCTGGGACGTCGACTCCGCGGAACATCCCGGGGTGGCGATTGCCCGCTACATCCGGCTCACCGACGAACCCGCCTGCGCCGAGGCTGCCGTGACCGTCATCGACGAATACCAGCACCGCGGCATCGCGACGGTGCTGCTCGAGGCGCTCGCGCTGAGCGCCGTGGAGAACGGCATCGACCGGTTCTGCGGCTATGTTCAGTGGGACAACGAAGACGTCCTCCGCCTCGCCCGCAGCCTGGGTGCGAGCGTGCGTCACAGCTCCACGGGCGTGGCGAGACTCGACATCCCGCTCGACGCGGCACAGCAGCAGGCGGCCGACACGCCGCTCATTTCGGCGCTGCGCCTGCTGGCCCGTCATGAACTCGATCTGGTGTCTGTGGCGCAGGCCCCTCCGGACTGACTACCGGCGCCGGTAGGCCGTTGCCCCACCCCGCAAACGCGGCTGCCAGCCCAGCGACGAGCCGGGCAAAACTTCGGTCGGTGGCGCCGAAAGGCGCGCTCCGGACGCCGCCCCCTTATTCTCGACACACGGCGCCGGATGCACAATCCGGCCCAGCAGTCGGGTTCGGGGTGTGCATGAAACGTGAAGTCGGTCCGAGCACCACGGGTGTCATCTGGGTCATCGCCGTGCTCGCAGCCGTTATCACGTCGTATCAGCTGACTCGCCCGGGGTTTCTCTTCGGCATCACTCCGGACATCGCGGCCTGGCTCGGCGGCTCGATCCGCCTGGTTCATGGAGCGCTGCCATACCGTGACTTCGACCTGGTCCAACCGCCAGGATTCCCACTCCTGGCCACGCCGTTGGCACTGCTCTCGGAGTGGATCGGCACGCGGGATGCGCTGGCGCTCCTCAGGCTCTGTACCCCGCTGCTCTCGGCGGGGAGCGTCCTCCTCATGGGCAAGGTGGTGCGCGCGCATGGCCGCGTCGCCGTTGTCGTCGCCTGCGGAGTCATGGCGTTGTATCCGGCCGCGCTGTACGCACTGCGCAGCGGGCTGCTCGAATCGGTCGTCGCCTTCTTCTGCCTGGCCGGACTGGCGCTGATGTTCGAGGCTGACTCCGTCGCCGTATCGCTCCGTCGCGTGTTTGCGGGTGGCGTCGCCTTCGGCATCGCCGGGTCCGTCAAGGCCCCGGCGATCGTGCCCGTCGTCGTGCTGGCGGTGCTCTCCCTTTCGGATGTTCGCCACCGATTCCTTCCGTTCATAGGAGGTGTCATCGCCGGATTCGGCGTGCCGACGCTTCCCTTCTTTCTCCTCGCGCCGGGCGCTTTCATCCGCGACGTGTTGATCACGCCGTTGAGCAGCATTCCGTCAGGCAACCGCGTGTCGATCCCGGTCCGGCTCGGAGACATCACGGGCACGTCCGCCTTCGGGGGCACGTCTGTGGCGATCATCGCAACGCTGGTGCTTGCGGCGGTCGTGGTGGCGGCGTTCCTGGTGCGACGACGACGGCCATCGACGCTTGAGTGGTTCGCGATCGCCGCCACCGTGCTCGCGGCGATCGCGCAGCTCGGCCCCAGCTACTACTTTGCCAACTACACGGCGTTCGTCGCGCCCTTCCTCGGTCTGCTCCTGGGCATCTCCGTTGCACGCCTCGTCGAAGGCCGATCCGAGCGCATCGCCGTGATCGTCGCTGCGGCGGCGGTCGCGATCCTGTTCACACATCAGGTGTTTGCGATCAGTGGGTCGGCGACGTCCGACATTGCCAGCGTCGTGGACGCGGTGATTCCGGCGGGTGGATGCACGCTTTCCGACGCACCGTCCAAGCTGGTAACCACCAATCGATTCGTGGCGAGCAACGGTCACTGCAACGCTCTCATCGATCCGGAGGGGGCGACGCTCTCGTACGGATACGGGTCTGCGGGGGCGCTGCGCCTCTGGACCGGCATGGTCGAGCAGGCGGACTACCTGCTGACCAGCACGCCGTTTGCGGATTGGGACATCCCACCCGACACGAGGCTGCGCGACTACGTGACGGCGAACTTCCGGCTGATCCGCAGCGGGACACTGCTCTTCTACGTGCGCAACGGCTTCCCGTATGGCCTGCCGTGATGGCGGCGAACGAAAGGAGAAGCTGACGCGGCTGTCAGTCCTCGGAGGCGACGAGGGCCTCGATGGCAGATGCGAGCCGGAAATCGCGCGCCGTGATCCCGCCGACGTCGTGACTCCAAAGGTGCAGCGTGACCCTTCCCCACTGGATGCACACGTCGGGATGGTGCTGCTGCGCCTCGGCCACCCTGGTCAGCCGGTCAACAAACCGGACCGCCGCGACGAAATTCGCGAACGCATACGACCTGCGCAGCTTGCCGTCGTCGAGCGTCCAGTCGGGGATGGTCGCCAACCGCTCGAGGACCACATGAGCTGCAAGTCCTCCCTGACCTGGTGCTGACTCGGGCATGTTCGCCACCTCCGCACGTGCGCCCATCTCGGCCGCCGGTGCCATCATGACGGGGACACATGAAGCAACCCACGATTCGCGCGACCGACGCAGCGCTCATTCGGATCGAGCAGGTCCGGGCCAATCGAAAGCAGCCCGACGCGGGCGTCCGGATCGCGATCACCGGGCGGTCGAACGGCGAGTTCGTCTACGACCTGGCGCTCGTCTTCGCCGGGCAGGAGCGCGACGGCGACCTGATGGTCGACGGTTCGCAGGGCGTCACGTTCCACACGCCGCCGGCCAGCGCCCCGTACCTCGATGGCGTCACGCTCGATTTCGACCGCCCGAGCGGCGCCCTGACGGTGCAGAATCCCAACCCGCTCTGGCTGGACCCTGTGGCCGAGCGGGTGCAGTCGTTTCTTGATGCGGAGATCAATCCCATGGTGGCCGGACACGGTGGACACATCGACCTGCTCGATGTCGCCGACGGCAAGGCCTACATCCACATGGGCGGAGCTTGTCAGGGCTGTGGGATGGCCGATGTGACCCTGGGTCAGGGCGTGCGGGTGGCGCTCCTCGAACGTTTCCTCGATATCAGCGAGGTCATCGACTCAACCAATCACGCCGAGGGCACCAACCCGTATTACCAGGCGGCCAAGAAATAGCCCGCCTTCGGCCGCACGGTTCGATGCCCGCAGGGGTGCGGAGCCGCGGTTCATGAGGGTGCTCCTGGTCTCCTGTTACGAACTCGGCCACCAGCCGCTGCATGTTGCCTCCGCGGGTGCCTTCCTGCGCGAAGGTGGTCATCACGTCAGTGCCGTGGACCTTTCCGTGCAATCGCTCGCCGAGGCGAATCTCGACGATGCTGAACTGGTGGCGATCGCGGTCCCCATGCACACCGCGATGCGCATGGCCGTTCCCGTGGCTCGCGCGATTCGCGCTCGCCGGGGGGCCAACGTGCGCCTCGTGCTCTTCGGCCTCTACGCCCCGCTCTGCGGCCCGGCGCTCGAAGCGGGTCTCGTCGACGCGCTGATCGGGGGCGAGTATGAGCAGGCGCTGGTCAGGATCGCGGACGGCACTCCAGAGCCTCGGTCGATCGTGCTCGATCGGCTTCGCTTCCCGCTGCCCGCCCGCGATCTGCTGCCGCCCCTCGATCGCTACACACGGCTTCGCTCGGACGGCGAGGAGCGCCTGACCGGCTACGTTGAGGCGACGCGTGGCTGCGTGCACCGCTGCCGCCACTGCCCTGTTCCCGCGGTGTATGGCGGGCGGATGCGCGTCTGGCAACGCGAGGTGCTCGTCGAGGATGTCGCCCGGCTCTGGAACGAGGGGATGCGCCACCTCACCTTCGGCGATCCGGATTTTCTCAACGCGGTGCCGCACGCGCTGGGCGTCGTCCGCGCAGTCCATGAGCGCTGCCCCGAGCTCACCTTCGACGTCACCACCAAGGTGGAGCACATCCTCGAGCACGCCGGGGTGATCGCCGAGCTCCGAGAGCTCGGCCTGCTCTTCATCGTCTCAGCTGTGGAGTCGACGAGTGCGCGGGTGCTCGAACTCCTCGACAAGGGACACACGGCCGATGACGTTCTCGCCGCCCTGCGCATCTGCCGCTCACTCGGGGTCGAGCTGCGACCCTCGCTCCTGCCGTTCACGCCCTGGAGCACGCTCCGCGATCAGATCGATCTGCTCGACATGATCGCCACCAACGACCTCATCGACAGCGTCGACCCGGTGCAGCTGAGCATCCGCCTCCTGGTGCCTCCCGGATCACTGCTGCTCGCCCTGCCTGAGATGCGCGAGCATGTGCACGGCTACGATCCCGAAGGTTTCAGCCATCTCTGGCAGCATCCTGACCCGCGGATGGACCGCCTCCAGGCACAGATTGCCGCACTGGTAGCGGCAGACGCCGATGCCGGGGTGGCGCCGAGGTCGACCCACGCCGCCATCCGCCGGCTGACCGCCCAGATGACAAGCGGCGCGGGAATGCGCTGGCCCGATGCCGGCGCCACACTCCCGCCCGAGCGCCACGCTCGGCCTCGGCTCAGCGAGCCCTGGTTCTGCTGCGCCGAGCCCACCACGGCCCAGCTCGCGGGCGCCGGCGTCCGGCTCGGCGGCTAGGCGGTCACAGCGCGACCGTCAGGCATGATGGCGCGGTGACCAGCACTCCAATCGACAGCACCTCGTGGCCCCAGCTCGCCGACAGACTGACCCGCGCGCTGCACCCCCTTGCGGCGCCCATCGCGATCACGTTCCTCGACGCGCCACGCGCTGACATCCCGGCGTTCGAGGCTGCGATGCCGGAGCCGACGCCCGACGGGCGAACCGGGCGCGTCGCGGCCGGCTGCGTGTTCTGGATGCACGGCGCCGAGCGCACCTTCAGCACGGCTCCAGCCGACCATGCGAACTGCAGCGTCGGCAGTTACACGCACGGCCTGCTCAGTCTCGAGGAAGCGGCCACCAATGCGGACGTCGGCGCTCTCGTCGAATCCGGCTGGGTGAGCCCCGAGGTGTTCCCCACGATTCCGGCCGTGGCGACGCGTCCTGCGTCCATCAGCTACGGGCCACTCGCGGAAACGCCGGTGCATCCGAGCGTCATCCTGCTGCGCCTCAACGCGCAGGGGATGATGGTGATGACCGACGCCATGCCGGACCTGCGGATCGAGGGCAAGCCCCAGTGCCACATCATCGCGGTCGCCCATGAGCGCGGCCGCGTCGCGGCAAGCGTCGGTTGCGCCCTGAGCCGAGCTCGTACCGGTATGGGTGCGCACGCACTGACCTGCGCCATTCCGGGTGCGATGGCCGCGGAGGTCACCGGGCTTGTGGAGCAGGCGGCGAACGTCGACGGGGTGGTGACCCGGTACGCCGCCACCGACGCGCAGCGTTTCCGCTAGCTGCGCGCAGCCGAAGCCGTCACTGAGCGAGCGTCGCAGGCTCCAGGACAGCGCCGACGCGCCGCACGGCGAGTCGCGCGCGCTGCAGCCATGGCGTTGCCCCGAGCTGTTCGAAGGTTGCGCGGGCGCTGTTCAGCAGCTCGTCGGCTTCCTGCTCGCGTCCCTGCGCAATCAGGCTCTCGCCGAGCTCACAACGAGTGACCGCGATCCAGAACGGTCGCCCCAACCTGGTGAAGGCCTCGATCGCGGCGCCGAACTTGCTCCGAGCCTCCTCATGGTCGTTCCGCTGCGCGGCAATGCGGGCTTCCCATCGAAGAATGTGCGCGTCAACCGATGGCTGGCGGCCGGGGCGAAAGTTATCTCGCACCAGTTGCAGCAACTCGTCGACCTTGGAGACCTGCCCCAGGCGGAAGGCGGCCTCGACCGCTTCGATGAGCGCTGACCGCATCCCCACCGGAAACGACTCGTCGATGCAGGCACGGAGCGCCGGTTCTGCCGTGAGCAGCGCCAGCACGTGGTCGCCTTGCGCGTTCGCGACGCCGGCAAGTGCCGCCTGATGCTGGGAACGCATCTCCAGCTGAGCGTGCTCAACGAGCGGCGCGCCGGTCTCGACCAGCCGGCGCGCTGTGGGTGTGTCGCCGCGGAGCAGATAGAGCCACGCGGCATTGATCGCGACCGCGCCGGGCCAGATGCGTGATCCGAGGTCTTCGGCGTCGGCCTCGAGGTAGTCGGCGAAGATGGCCGCCACCTCATCCCAGCGTCCCAGCTCGAGAAGCCCCTGGATGCGGTTCAACCGGGCGCCGGCCGCGTTCGGGCGGTTCCCGAGCCGTTTCAGGAGTGCTTCCGCCTGCGCGTACAGCTCGAGGGAGGGCTCGAGCCGGTCGTCCTCCTCGAGGGTGGTGGCCAGGCTGATACAGGCCCCCGATGCGCGCTCGGTGAGCTCGTGTTCCAGCGCAACGGTGAGCGCACCGCGGATGAGGATCTCAGCTTCGGCGCGACGTCCACGTGCAGCCAGGATTGCGCCCTTCGTGTCAAGCCCCTGGCAGAGCACCTCCCAGAGTCCCTCGATCTCGGCAATCTGGAGGGAGCGCTCGACGTGTGGGAGTGCGGTTTCGTATTCGCTGTTGAAATACATGAACCTCGCGACTCGCGCCTCGATACCGGCGAGCGTTGCCTGATGGTCATCATCGGTGCCGGTCTCGGGAACGATGGCGAGCGCTTCGTTGGCGCGCTGCACGGCGCCGGCGAGGTTGCCGTCCTGGAACTCGGAGGTGGCGAGTTCGCACAGCGTCGTCGCCTGGCCCAGCGGACGGCCGGTCGCGGCGTAGAGAGCATTGGCGGCGCCGAAGTGGGTTCGCACCTCCTCGGCGCGGCCCTGAAGCCGGGCCGATTTCCCCGCTTTCTGATGCAGATCGGCTCGGGTCTCATCGTCGCCGCTGAGCTCGAGCGCATGTTCGAAGTAGCGTTGCGCTGACGCGGCGGCGCCGAGCGACCCGGCGTGCTCGGCGGCACGCACGAGTGCATCCCGAGCGCGGTCGCGGATCTCTGGAGCGTCGGCGGCCGTCGGGTCCGCGTCGTACGCGTCCACCAGGTGGGCTGCGACGACCTCGACAATCTCCTCCTCCTCAGCCCATGAGCTCGCCAGATACGTCGCCGCTGCGAGGTGACGCAGCTTGCGTTCCCGGCGAGCCAGCGTCCCGTGAGCGACGCTGCGGATGAGGTCCTGGACGAAGACGTACTGGCCCCGCTCAGGCGAACGCGGGTCAGACTGGATCGCCAGGAGGTCCTTGCCGACCAGCGCCGTGAGCACCGCCTCGACCTCTGATTCCTTGATGTTGGTCACGGCGCTCAGTGCGGCGACCGAGAAGGATTTGCCGAGGACGGCGGCATCCTGGAGCAGCGATCGCTCAGACGGCGCGAGGCTGTCGAGACGCGCCGCAATCAACGCGTGCAGGCTCTCCGGAACCTCGAGTGCCTCCAGCGATCCCTGGGCGCGATACGTTCCGTCTTCCTCGACGAGCAAGCCCCGGTCGATGAGCATGCGCACGGTTTCAACCGCGTAGAGCGGGACGCCGGCTGCACGGTCGAGGATGAGGGCGCGGAGATCCTGCGGCAGTCCCGGCACCATGCCATTGAGCAGCTCCGCCATCGCCTCCGCTGAAAGTGGTTCGAGGAAGAGTGAGGTGAGGCCGCGCTTGCCCGTGCCCCACCCGGGGCGGCGTTCGCCGAGTTCGGGGCGAGCCAGCGTCACCACCATGATCGGCGAGTTGCGCGACCATTCGAGCAGGTACTCGATGAAGTCGAGGAGGCCACTATCCGCCCACTGCAGGTCTTCGAAGATCAGCAGCGTCGTGTTCTGCAACGCGATGCGCTCGAAGAAGACGCGCCAGGCTGCGTAGAGATCACGGGGGTCCGCGCCGGCACGCTCCTCGAGTCCAAGAAGATGTGCGACACGCGACTCCACCCAGGAGCGCTCCTCCTCGTCGAGGATGAACTCCTCGACGCTGCGATGCAGTTTCTGTCGAGCAGACTCCGGCGGCTCGTTCTCGACGATGCCGGTGCGCATCCGGACCATCTCGGTCAGCGCCGCGAACGCGACGCCTTCGCCGTAGGCAAGGCACCTCCCGCGCTGATACCAGATGGTCTCCGTGAGCCCGTCGATGTACTTGAAGAACTCCCACGCCAGTCGCGACTTGCCCACACCCGCGAGGCCGACGATCGAGAGCAGCCGCGCTCTTCCCTCCGCCGAGGTGGCGTGGAGGAATTCCTTCATCAACCGCAGCTCCCGGTCGCGCCCGACGAACGGCGGCTCGAGGCCGGTGGGTCGCAACGCGCCACCCGCCCCCGCGATCACCCGGGCGACCCGCCAGAGGCGCAGCGGCTCCGGCTTGCCCTTCAACTGATGGATGCCGGCGTCGTGGTATTCGATGGCCGCCTCGCTCGCGCTTCGCGTGCTCTCGCCCACGAAGACACTGCCAGGTTCTGCGACCGACTGCACCCGGCTCGCGGTGTTCACCAGGTCGCCGGCGACCATGCCGTCGGCGTCGGCGTCGAGGTTGACGGCAGCCTCACCGGTGAGGACGCCGGCCCGGGCACGGAGCCCGGGGATCCCCGCGCGCTCGCCGAACGCCGCCACCTCGGCAACCAGCTCCAGGGCTGCGCGGACTGCGCGCTCCGCGTCGTTCTCGTGAATCGCCCGCATGCCCCACACCGCCATGACTGCATCGCCGATGAACTTCTCGATGGTCCCGCCATAGCGGCCGATGATCGTCCGAGCGGTGGTGAAGTACTGGCTCAGCAGCTCGCGGACATCCTCCGCATCCCGTTGCTCCGAGAGCGACGTGAAGCCGACGAGGTCCGCAAACAGCACGGTGACGTGGCGGCGCTCAGCAGCGAGGCGCGACCGCTCTGCGGGCACCCGGCCCGGTGCCGAGGGCGCTGCCGGCGGCCGCACGCGGTCGGCGGCTTCAGCCTGGAGCTTCGTTCCGCATTGCCCGCAGAAGAGCTGGCCGGCGTCATTCTTCGCGCCGCATCCGGGACACTCGAGTCCCAGCGACGCGCCGCACTGGCCGCAGAAGCGCATGCCGGCGCGGTTCTCGGCAGCGCACGCTGGGCAGATCACGAAGTCAAGGGTACGTCGCTCCGCGGGCGGCGCTCAACCACGTGGGTTGCCGCCCGCAGACGGGTGTCATGAGGCTCCTAGGGCGCGACCGACAATCGGCAAGCCGCGGTGCAGTGCAGCATCGACACGTCCCAGCCAGGGTTCAGCCCCCAACTCGGTGAACCTCACCCGTGCCTGCTCCAGAGTCGCGCGTGCGTCGTCGTCGCGGCCGCGTGTGATGAGCCACTCACCGAGCTCCGCCTGCGTGACCGCCAGCCAGAACGGTCTGCCGAGGCGTTCGAAGGCATCCACTGCCTTGCGCAGCAATGCTCCGGAGTCGTTCTCGTCGACTCGATCGATCAGCCGCGCCTTCCATCTGAGGGTGTGCGCATCGACTGAAGGCTGAATCCCGGCGGGGAAATGCCTGCTCGCCGAGCCGATCAACTCCTCGACTTCCGCGTTACGGCCGAGCGCGAATGCAGCCTCCACCGCCTCCGAGAGCGCTCGTCGGGCCATGGTCGGGTACGACGCAATCGACATCGCCAGGCCTTTCTGCGCGGCATCGAGGGCCTCACCGTGCCTGGCCTCGGCGTTGGCCAGCCCGGCCCTGGCGGCCTCGAGCAGCGCCCGCAGGTCGGCGGGTACGTTGCTTTCGGCGCCGGCGCGCTCGAACAGGGCATCAGCATCTGCAACGAGCCTGCGCGCGCCTTCGAGATGGCCGCGCCAGAGAAACAGCCACGCTGCGCTCACCGCGTATCCCACGGTCGGGACGTGCCCGCCGAGGTCCGCTGCGTCGTGCTCAAAGTAGTGGTCGATGATCTCAGCGCACCTGTCCCAGCGCCCGAGGTCGAGCAATGACGGCGCCCCGGCAAGATCCGCGAACGCAGCGCTGAGTCGGTCGCCCGCCCTCCGTGCAGCAACGGCGGCTTGTTCAAAATGCTGCGCCGCAGTCTCGAGACGGTCGGCCTCCTGGAGCGTGTCGGCCAGGTTGCTCTCGATCGTCCCAACCCGGCTGAGCCCGATGGCGCGCGCCAGCTTGAGCGCCCCCTCGTCGAGGATCTCGCTCTCCTCGCGTCTCCCTCGGGCCGCGAGGATCCAGGACTTCGTGTCCAGGGCGGTGGTCACCACCTCGAGAAGCCTTGAGGTCTCAGCGATCTGCAGCGCGAGGTCCGCGTGCTCCAGCGCGCTGTCCAGGTCGCCATGGAAGTACTCGGTCGCGGCCAGCCGTGCCGCTGCATCGGCAAGGGCGGCATTCCGGTCGGGTTCCGACTCATCTGCGCCCATGAGCATCGTGAGTGCCGCTTCCATCCGCTTGATAGCGCTGTCGGCCTTCCCCTCGGCGAGCTCGATGCCCGCGATCCCGCCCAGCGCTCGTGCCGTCGCCGCCGTATCCCCGAGCAGGTCGTGCAATCGGTGTGCGGTGATGAAGTGTTCCTTTGCCTGCACGTCGCGCCCTTGCATCTTTGCCGCCTGGGCTGCCTTGGCGCTCATCTCGGCCCGTGTTCTGTCGTCCTCCGTCAGCTCGAGGGCTCGCTCGTAGTATCGCTGCGAGGAGTCGAGCGCTCCGAGGGAGCCCGCATGGTCGCCCGCTCGGACGAGCGCACGCAGGGCTCGGTCACGGAGCCCGGTAGCGTCGACTGCGGTCGGTTCAGCTTCATACGCTGCCACAAGGTGCACCGCGATGACCTCGGCGACACCCTCCTCGCCTGTCCACGACGCCTCCAGGTAGTCGGCCGCGGCCAGATGCCGGGAACGCCGGTCTTTTCGAGCGAGGGTGCCTTGCGCCACACCGCGAACGAGGTCCTGCACGAAGACGTACTGGCCTCGCTCGGGGGAGCGCGGGTCCGATTGGATCGAGAGCAGATCCTTCTCCACCAAGGTTGCGAGCGACGCCTCGACGGACTGCATGGGTCGCCCCGACACTGAGGATAGCGCTGCGGGCGTGAACGATTTCCCGAGCACAGCGGCATCCTGGAGGAGGTGCCGCTCCGAGGGCTGCAGTCCGTCGAGTCGCGCGGCAATCATGGCGTGCAGGCTTTCGGGCACCTCGAGCGAGTCGAGCGACCCGTTGGCGCGATAGGCGCCGTCCTCCTCGACGACGAGTCCCCGATCCAGCAGCATCCGGACGGTCTCGACTGCATACAACGGTATTCCCGCGGCGCGCTCGAGGATCCGCACGCGCAGTTCTTCGGAAAGCCCCGGAACCATGCCGCTGAGCAAGGCGGCCATCGCATCGCCCGAGAGTGGCTCCAGGTAGAGGGACGTGAGCCCACGTTTGCCGATGCCCCACCCCGGACGGCGCTCGGCAACCTCGGGGCGTGCCAGCGTGAGGACCAGGATCGGGCTGTTGCGCGACCACTCGAGCAGATACTCGATGAAGTCGAGCAGCCCGCTGTCGGCCCATTGCAGGTCCTCGAACACCAGGACGGTGAGTTGATCGGCGGCGAGTCGCTCGAAGAACATCCGCCAGGCGGCGAACAGGTCGCGGGGTTCGCTCGAGGTCTCACTGTCCAGTCCCAGGAGCTGCGCGAGACGCGGCTCGACCCAGCGGCGTTCCTCGACATCGACGATGAACTCGTCGACGGTCCGGCGGAGCTTCGCTCGCGCGGCCTCCAGCGGCTCGCTCTCCAGCATGCCCGCTCGGGTCCGGACCATCTCGGCGAGCCCCCAATAAGCGATGCCCTCGCCGTAGGCCAGGCACCGCCCGCGGTGCCAGTACACGCTCTGCGTCAGTCCGTCGACGTACTTCTCGAACTCCCATGAGAGGCGCGACTTGCCGACACCCGCAACGCCGACGACCGACAGCAAGCGCGCCTTGCCGTCCTCCCCTGTCGCGTGCAGCATCTCCTTGAGCAGGCGCAACTCGCGATCGCGTCCGACAAAAGGCGGCTCGATGCCGGTCGGGCGCATCAGGCCGCCACGGGCGGCGACGACGCGGTTGGCCCGCCAGAGCCGAAGCGGCTCGCCCTTGCCCTTGACCTCGTGCATTCCTGTGTCGTCGTAGACGATCGCTGCCTCGGTCGCCTGCCTCGTCGCCTCGCCGACCAGGACGCTGCCCGGCGCAGCCGCGGACTGCACCCGCGACGCCGTGTTGACGAGGTCGCCGGCCACCATCGCCTGACCGCTGGCGTCGAGGTTGACTGCCGCCTCACCGGTGAGCACACCGACCCGCGCCTGCAGACCGGGTGCACCGACCGCCTCACCGAATGCAGCGACGGCGTCGACAAGGTCGAGCGCAGCCCGCACACCGCGCTCGGCATCGTCCTCCTGGATCGCGGGGATCCCCCACACCGCCATCACGGCATCACCGATGAACTTCTCGACCATCCCACCGTATCGAGCTATCACCGTGCTGGCGGTATCGAAGTAGCGCGTCAGGAGTTCGCGCACGTCCTCGGCATCACGCTGCTGGGAAATGGACGTGAACCCGACCAAGTCGGAGAAGAGCACGGTGACATGACGACGCTCGGCAGCCGGGGATCGCGCCACCGGCGTCGTGAGGACGCCAGCCGCCGGCGCGAAGACACCGGCAATGCCGTCACCTCCAGCACCGCTCTCGAGCTGCGCTCCGCAGCCACCGCAGAACCTTTCGTCCGAGTCGTTTGGCGAGCCACATACGGCGCAGATGCGTTCGAAGGCGGCACCGCACCGCCCGCAGAATCGCCGGCCCGGTTTGTTCTCAGCCCCGCACGTGCCGCATCTCACGGGTGCAGCGTACTTCGGCGCCGCGAGAGTAAGGCCGAGCTGCCCACGATCCCATGCCGGCCACTCGAGCTCATTCTCCCGACCGCATCAGGAGACGATGCCCACCGCCGGCGCCGACTGGGTCAAGCGGTGGAGCCACGGGAGCGCCTTCAGGCGCTCGAAGGTGTGACTGGCTTCGGCGAGCAGCGGACCAGCCTCGACATCCCGGCCACTCGCTCGGAGCCACTCGGCATGCTCCAGTTGCGTGACCGCGAGCCAGAAGGGCATGCCGATCTCGGTGAAGGCCTCCTCAGCTGCGACGAACGATGCTGCGACGGGCTCCTTGCCATGCCGAAGATCTCCCAAGCGCGCACGAAACCGAAGCGCCTGCGCCTGCAGATACCGCGGCCGCTCTCCCGGGCCGAGCGCATCGACGATCCCAAGGAGTTCGTCGACCTTTTCGAGATCCCGCAAGGTCAAGGCGACATCACACGCTACCCAGAATCCTTCCTTCACGTTCTGATGCCCCGCGCCACCCAACTCGAGCGCAACCCTGATGGCCTGATCGGCGTCCACCAGGGCTTCGGCGGCTCTGCCCTGTCCCCGTCGCAGGGCCGCTCGTGAGACGAGATAGCACGATCGCGCCTGCCAGTCATCCGATGCAGCGAGTTGCGCCGTCCACGACAGGATCTTTTCGAACTCCGCGATCTGGCCGCGTTCGACGTACATATCACCGAACGTGAGCAGGGATAGCGTGTCGGTCGGCGCATTGCGGACCTCGTCTTCGGCAATCAGGTCGGCAAATTCGACTGCCTCGTCCCATGCGCCGACGCGCACAAGGTTGAACGCGAGTTCGCCGAGAGTGCTGCGCTCGTACGAGCGATCGCCGATCTTTCGCGCGAGGGCGAGGGCGCTCCGATAGTGAGCGAGCGCCTCGTTGTAGGAATCCCGGTGACACAACAGGTCCGCCAGGTTGAAGTGGGCGCGTACGGTGGCGGTCGGCAGATCGTTTTCGAGGCCGAGCTTCAAGGCATGCGAGTAGAGCGCCATGGCCTCCTCGTCGTGGCGGCGCTGCATCGCGAGCATGGCCTTGATGTTGAACCCCTGGGAGAGTACGTCGGGCAGGCCGAGCTTCTCGCCGATATCGAGCGCGGCCTCGAGGCGCGCGCCCGCTGTCACCGTGTCGCCCTTGAAATGCAGCAGCGACGCGAGCCGCACCGCCAGGGTGGCGAGGTCCTCGTCCGGCGCATCGTCGGCCAGCACCGCATAGGCCCGCTCCATGCGCTGAATCGATCCGTCCAGCTGACCGGACACCGACTCCACGAGCCCGAGACGGGACAGCGCGCGTGCGGCAGGATGGGGCAGGTGCTCGCTCTCATACAGCACGACCGCTCGCTCGAGATGCGCTATGGCGGAGACATTGCGGCCGCCCCGCGCGGCCATCTGTCCCGCGCGTTCATGCATCTCGGCCTGTCGCGCCGAGTCCGGCACCAGGAGCGCAGCCTGCTGGAAATAGCGCTCCGCTTCAGCGTTGGCTGCCACGGATGCCGCGCGCTCGCCGGCCTGGAAGAGCACATCAGCGGCGCGGGCCTTGACCTGCTCGGCGTCGGGATCCTGAGGCGCAAGGTTGTACGCCTCGAGGTAATGCGACGCGAGCACCTCGACCACGTCGGCTTCCTCGCCACCCCATGAGCGCTCGAACCATGCGGCAACCGCAAGGTGCTTCTCTTTCCGGTCGCGCTTCGAAAGGGTCTCGTACGCGACGCGCTTGACGAGGTCCTGAAGGAACCCGTATTGACCGCGTTCCGGTGAGCGTGGATCGGCCTGGACGGAGAGCACCTCTTTGCGGACCAGCTCGGCGAGCAACGGTTGGACGTCGGCGGGGGCCACGCCGCTCACTGCGGCGAGCGAAGCTGAGGTGAACGTCTTGCCAAGCACAGCCGCGTCCTGGAGCACGCGCCGCGCTTCGGGACGCAGGCCGTCAAGCCGCGCCGCAATCAGGCCGTGCAGGCTCTGCGGGACCTCGAGATCCTTGACCGGGCCTGTCAGCCGATAGACACTCCCGGCACGCTCGAGGAGCCCGCGATCGAGGAGCATCCGAACCGTCTCGACGGCATACAGGGGTACGCCCTCAGCACGCCGGAGGATCTGCTCACGGATCTCATCGGGCAGCCCGGGCACCAGGCCGTCCAGGAGCTGCTCCATGGCGGGCGCCCCGAGTGGCTCGAGGAACACAGCAGTGAAATTGCGTTTCCCGGCGCCCCACGTCGGGTGACGGTCAACCAGTTCGGGGCGGGCCGCGGTGACCACATACAGGGCGTGGTTGCGTGACCACTCCAGCAGATACTCGATGAACTCGAGCAGCGAGGTGTCGGCCCATTGCATGTCCTCGAACACCAGGACAGTCGGATTACGATCGGCGAGGCGCTCGAAAAAGAGCCGCCACGCGCTGAACAGGTCTTCACGTTCATGGGTGGCACGGTCCTCGAGCGCCAGGAGCTGCGCCAACCTCGGTTCGACCCAACGACGCTCGTCGGCATCGGGGAGGAATTCCACAAGGCAGCGTTGCAGCTTCGCCAGAGCAGACGTGCCGTCCTCACCGTCGGTGATACCGGCGCGCATGCGCACCATCTCGGCGAGCGCCCAATACGTCACACCCTCGCCGTAGGCGAGACACCGACCCCGGTGGGTGAAGACCAGCTCGGCGATACCGTCGATGTACTTGAAGAACTCCCAGGAGAGCCGCGATTTGCCAATCCCGGCGATCCCCACCACCGAGACGAGGTGGGCCTTGTTTTCGTCGGCGCTGGCATGGAAGTGGTCCTTGATCAAGCGCAGCTCACGCTCGCGACCGACAAAGGGCGCCTCCAGACCCTCGGATTTCTGCGCTCCGCCGATCATCGCGACCACTCGGAGCGCCCGCCAGAGCCTGACCGGCTCGGCCTTGCCTTTCAAGGAGCGTTCGCCGACCTCCTCGTAGACCAGCGCGGCCTCCGTGGCCGCATGAGTCGCGCTGCCCACCAGTACGGTCCCCGGCTCAGCCTCGGCCTGGATCCGCGAGGCGGTGTTGACCAGATCCCCGGCCACCATCCCCTGAGCGTTATCACCGAGGGTGACGGCCGCATCGCCCATCAGCACGCCGGCTCGGGCCTGCAGCGCCGGCTCTCCGATCTCGACGCCCAGTGACGCCACGGCCTGCACCAGGTCGAGCGCCGCGCGCACCGATCGTTCGGCGTCATCCTCATGAGCGACTGGGGCGCCCCACACCGCCATGACGGCGTCGCCGATGAACTTCTCGACCACCCCCCCGTAGCGGCTCACCACCGCTCGACAGGTGTCGAAGTACCTGGTGAGCAGTTCGCGCACCTCTTCGGCGTCGCGCTTCTCGGTGAGCGCGGTGAACCCGACGAGGTCGGCAAACAGCACCGACACCAGCCGGCGCTCCGCGCTGGAAGGAGAATCCGCATACGAGGGCGGCGGGAACGCTCCCGACGCCGATCCGGGCGCAGGGCGGCTGGACAACCCTGCGCCGCACTCACTGCAGAAGCTCGCGTCAGGGTCGACCGCCTGTGCGCACTGTGGACAGACCCGCCCGAGCTCAGCGCCGCACTGCTTGCAGAACTTGCTGCCCGGCCGGTTTTCCGCGCCGCATCGAGAACAGTTCATTCACCACCCCGCAGTCGTTGCCCGGTGGGAAAGGGTACAGGGAAGACGCCAACCTCCCCGGGGTCAGGCACCGTCAACGTCCAGGACGTCCCCTTCGACGGCCGCGGTGACCGGGAGTGGCGCGCCCGTCCATTGCTCGACGATGCTGTCGAGCTGTGCGTCCGATCGCGAGGGGTCGTGATGGAAGAGCACCAACCGCCGGGCCCCTGCGTGGGCGGCCAGGCCCACCGCGTAGTCGATGCTGGAGTGCCCGAAGTGCGCCCGTGCCGGGAATTCCTCGCGGGTGTATTGCGAATCGTGCAACACGATGTCCACCCCTTCGGTCAGCGCCACGGCCGATTCGTGGTACGGGCCGAACTGTTCAGGCCCGGGGCCGAGCGCGTTCGGCGCGTGGTCCGGCATGTATGCAATCGCCCCGTGCTCGTCCGAGACGCGGTAGCCGAAGGTGCGCCCGCCCTTGTGTGGAATCTCCAGGGCCAGCACAGTGAAACCCTCGATCGCGTGCTCGCCGGGTGCGAGGTGCCGGAAGTCCCAGGACCCACGCATCTCGCTTGGCCGGATGGGGAAATGCGGCGGCGACATCGCGCGCGCGAGGATCTCCTCAGCGTCGCCGCCGGATTGCTCCGGGATATACAGGGTGGTGCGCGCGTCGGGATTGTCCACCGAGGCGCAGAACGGCAGTCCGTGGGTGTGATCCCAGTGGAGATGCGAGAGCAACATCGTTCCGGTGAACGGCCGTCCCTGCAATGCGGCGGGCAGGCGGCGCAGCCCCGTGCCGGCGTCGAGGATGAGCCTGCACTCGCCGTCGTCCGACAGCACGGCGACGCATGATGTCTGGCCTCCATATCGGGCGTAGTCGACGCCCGGCGCCGGCGTCGACCCTCGGGTGCCGCAGAGGCGCAACCGCATGTGCGGAGAGTATCGGGGTGCCTCCCCGCGGTTCGCAACATCGCTCGCCCGGTGGACGGTGGCGGGGTGCCGAGGCAAACGTCACCAGCCACGAGTACGCTTCCGCGGATGAATCGGAGCGCCGCCCGCGTCGTCGGGTTGCCCAGCTGCCCGTGACGACCGAGGTCGCGACGGACTCGCCGGAGAGAAAACCGTCAATCGGACGGCGCTTCGTCGCCCGGATCACCGGGCGCAGTCCCGATGGTGCGACGCCGCGAGTCGGCTATCGGTCGCTGTTCGGCATCCGCGACTACCGGCTGCTCTTCAGCGGCTTGACGATCTCGATGAGCGGATCGTGGGCGTACAACGTCGCCCTGGTGGTCTTCGTCTTCGACGCGACGCACTCGCCCGGGTGGGTTGCGGCGGCGTCGATGACCCGCTTCCTCACCGCTCTCGTCGCAAGCCCGTTCGGTGGGCTGATCGCCGATCGCAGGGAACGCGTGCGCCACATGGTGACACTCGACACCGGCGCACTCGTGCTCCAGGCCCTCCTTGCGGTTGTCGCCGCCGTGAACGGCCCCGTCGTCCTGGCGATCGTGCTTGCGGCGCTCACATCGGTGACGACCTCGTCCTATGACCCAGCCGCGCGTGCGACGACGCCGGCGGTGGTCGGCGAGGAGCACCTGGCCGCTGCCAACAGCGCCCAGTCAGCGGTGGAGAACCTCTCCATCATCGTCGGTCCGGCGATCGCCGGGCTGCTCCTCCTGTTCAGTCCTCCTGCCGTCGTGTTCGCCCTCAATGCCGCCACCTTCGGTCTCTCGGCGGTGCTGGTCAGCCGCATGCACACGCGGAGCCGGGCCGCCGACATCACCGAGGGGGGCACCGCCGGTCCGCTCAAGCAGATGGCTGCGGGGATGCGAGCGTTCGTGTCATCCTCGTCAGTAACGCTGCTGGCGGGCTTCAGCATCCTCGCGAGCTTCGTATACGGCACTGACACCGTGCTCTTCGTGGTCGTGAGCAGGGACCAATTGGGCACCGGGAGCTCGGGCTACGGATACCTCCTCGCTGCACTCGGCGTGGGTGGGATCCTCATAGCAGGATTCATGAATCGAATCGCGTCTGCCCGCCGCCTCGGTGGGATCATCGTGATCGGGATGGCCGTGTACTGCCTTCCCACCGCGCTCCTGACGGTTGTGCATTCGCCCTGGATCGCCTTCCTGCTCGAGGTTGTCAGAGGCGGCGGCACGATCGTTGTCGACGTCCTGGCGATCACGGCATTGCAGCGGCTCGTCCGTCCCGACGTCGTTGCCCGCGTCTTTGGTGTCTTCTTCGCGCTCGTGCTCGGAGCGATCTCGCTTGGCGCGCTGCTCATGCCCATCCTCCTCGGCAGCGTGGGGCTGAACGCAACGCTCCTGATCATGGGATTTGCCATCCCGGCGGTGACGGTTGCCGCCTATCCGTGGATCCGGGTCCTCGATGCCAGGGCGGCTCGCGAGCTCTCAGCGATCGAGCCAAGGATCGTCGCCCTGCAGGCGCTCGACATCTTTGCGGGCGCGACGCGCGCCGCGATAGAGCGCATCGCGAAGTCAGCGGTCGAGCAGCGGATCGACGCGGGCACCGTGCTCATCCAGGAAGGCGCGGACGCGGACGACTTCTTCGTGCTCATCGACGGCGAGGTCGGCGTGACGGCCGCGGGGGAGGCCGGCGTGGAGAGGTCTCTCGGTCTCCTCACTCCGCCGGGCTACTTCGGCGAGATCGGCCTTCTGGAGCATCGCCCACGGACGGCAACGGTGACGACGGTCATGCCCTGCACCATCTACCGCATCAATGGCGCCGATTTCGTCGAAGCGATGACCGTGAGCACGCTGTCGCCGACGGCGTTGGGCAGAGCGCAGGCACGGCTGGCGAGGACACATCCGTCAGCGGCGCTGACGTTCGGGCAGACCGGATCCGACTAGTCGCGAGGCGACGCCAGGATCGGTTACGACGACGAGCCCGTGGCGCGGGTTCGGCTGGCGCGTGCTGCCCGCCACACCGTGCCGGGGAGGAGCAGCGCAACCGCAGCCGGCACGATCCACCAGCACGACACGTTCGCCCGGCTCACAGCGGCGGTGACTGCCAGCGCGAGCACCACCCCAACTGCAACGCGCCAGTCATCACCAATGATGAAGTCGTACCAGAACGCGCCGAACGCCTTCAGCTTGCCCGCAATCACCTGAGCGCCTCCGAGCGCTCGGCAGGTCCACGGGCCGCCAGCGTCGACGACCGGCGATGCTCGAAGCGGAGCGCGGCTACCAGTCCGACCGCAAGCAGCGCGGTGAGCGGGATGATGGCGAGCAACGCTGCGTCCGACCCGGGCCACTGCGCTCCCGCGCCCTCCGCGCCCCAGAACGTTCCGAACGACGTCAGCAGGGTGCCGACAGCGAACTTCATCGCGTTCTCCGGTACGCGCGCGAGCGGCGCGCGCAGGAGCGCCCCTGCTGATGCGACCAGAATGATGGCTGCCCCGGCCGCGATACCCGCGACCGGCACATTGCCGTCGTTGGTTCCGAAGGTCAGGACGATGAAGACAACCTCGAGACCTTCGAGGAGCACCCCCTTGAAAGACAGGGTGAATGCGTACCAGTCGGGAACGATGCCGACGCTCTGCGTCGCTGCGGCACGCGCTGCTGCAAGCTGCTTGCGGAAGATCTCGTCCTCGTTGTGCAGTGCTTTGTAGCCGCCTGCGCGCAGGATGGCCTTGCGCAGCCATTGCAACCCGAAGACGAGCAGGAAGCCGCCGACGAACAGGCGGAGCGCCTGGATTGGCAGCGCGCCGATTGCGGGGCCCAGCGCGACCACCGCGACTGCGAGAACCACCACCGCGGATGAAAGTCCGATGAGCGCCGAGCGCCAGTCCCGGGCGGTGCCTGCCGCGAGCACGATCGTCGTCGCCTCGACCGCCTCCACCGCGCACGCCAGAAACACGGACGCGAACAATGCCCAGACGGTCACGCCGGAACCGCCGTGGCGGGGGTCGACTTGACGCCAATCGTGGCCATGATCGGAACCATATCCGCATCCAGACATTCCGCGTAGGCCACGCACCCGTCAGGGTCGAGCCAGACGCTCACCTCGCTCCCACGGGGTCGACGGGTCGAGTCGAAGACCGCGGCCAAGGTTCCCCCGGCGCAAGCCAGAACATGCTCGTAGCCGCGCCCCCGATACGCCACATCGACGACTGTTCCGGGCAGCGCGTTGGCGGAGATCTCGCTTCCCGGAAGCACTCGAGTCGCCGCCGGTCGAACCAGGATGCGGACCCGAGTCCCAACCACGACGGAGCCGAAGCATCGCACTCGGACTCGGCGCCCGGCCACGTCGATGATCGCGTGACCGCCCTCGATACCTTTCACTTGCCCCAGCAACTCACCGGCAGTTCCCGTGAATCGCGCCACAAACAATGTCGCGGGCTGGCGGTAAATCTGCTCGGGAGGTCCAATCTGGACCATCTCACCTTGGTCGAGTACGGCGATGTCGTCTGCCAGCGCGAAAGCCTCGGCTTGATCGTGTGTGATGTAGACGACCGTCGCTTCACTGTCCCGCGCGATGGTGGCGATCTGCACGCGGAGCCGCTCCCTCAGGTCGGCGTCCAGATTTGAGAGTGGCTCGTCAAACAGCAGGAGTCCGGGGCGTGCGACCACGGCGCGAGCAAGCGCGACTCGTTGCTGCTGCCCCCCGGATAGTTCGTGGGGGTAGCGGTCGGCGAGGAGGGCGAGCCCTACCTCCTCGAGCGCGTTCTGGGCTCGGTGACGAGCCACGTCGCCCGGAAGTCGGCGCCGTCGGAGCGCATACGTCACGTTGCCGAGGGCGGTGAGGTGGGGCCACAGTGCGTAGTCTTGAAACACCATCGCCAGATTGCGGCGTTCAGGCGGCAAATGGTGATGGCTATCGCTCACGAGCCGGCCGCTCAAGTGGATGGAGCCTCCGTCGAGCCGCTCGACCCCGGCAAGACAACGTGCGAGGGTCGTCTTGCCCGAGCCGGAGGGGCCGAGCAGTACAAGGAATCTACCCGCCGGGATGTCGAGGTCGACTCCGGCGAGCACGCGTGTCTTGCCATAGCGTTTGACCGCGCCGCGAATCGCGATGGTATGCCCCGCCTGCGCTTCGGTGTCGATCGGTGCGCTGCTCATGGGACGCTGCCGAGCCGGCGCCATCCCACTGGTGCGAGCAGCCGGAATAATCCCCACACGATCGCCACCACGGCAAGCGCGCCGAGCACCGCGACAACCTCCATCGCGGTCCCGCCTGCGAAGTCGTAGTTCATCAGCGCGTGCTCGATGGCAACGGACACCGTCGGACTACCGGGCGGATACAGGAGTTGGGACATCGGCAGCTCAAGGAGGGTTCCCGCGAATACGAGCACCCACGCCGCGACCAGTGACCGCGAGAGAACCGGCAGCACGGTGCGCCTCCAGGCGGCGATCGGCCCGCCTCCGTGGACACGACCAGCCTCTGCAAGTGATTCCTGAATCTGGCTGACGCTGCCCAGGAGCACACGCGATGTCGCCGGGAGTGCCGTCGCGACGTAGCCGATCACCAACAGTATCGTCGTGCCGTAGAGCTGGATGCCCACCTCGCTGAAGAAGGGCAGGTTGAACGTGAAGATGTATCCGGCGGCGAAGACGATGCCTGGCAGGGCAACTGCCGCCAGGAGCGACATATCGAGCACCCTCGCACTCACCCCGCGGCCGCGCCGCGAGAGAACTCTCGCCGACACCGCGGCCAGGACGATGGTGATCGTTGCCGTGACCGCAGCGAGCTCGCTTGAATAGACGAGAGGGTCGCGTAGGGTCGGGCTACTCAGGACGCGTCCGTAGTTCGACAGAGTCAGACCGTGGCTCGTGATCAGTGACCCAAGTCCGTTGATCAGCGACGCTGAGACCGCTCCGAACGCCGGCACACCGATACCGATAGTGGCCACGAAGAGCATGGCAGCCAACCCCGCGACCCTGGCGGCGCGCGAGAGTCTCAGGCGGCGCGCGGGCCGGCTCCTGCCGCTGAGGACGCGATAGCTGCGGGTCCGCAGGGCCCGGTTCTGCGCAAGTAATGCCAGCACAACGAAGCCCATCAGGATCCATCCCACCGCTGCGGCGATGGAGAACTGGATGGGAAAGGCCTGCACCGCGTTGTAGAGCGTGTAGGTTGCGACCGGGAAGTGCGCGTCGTTGGCGAGTGTGGCGGCGACACCGAAGTCACTCACCGACTCCGCAAACACGATTGCCAGTGCCGACCACATCGCCGGCGCGAGGAGCGCGACCAGGATCCTTGCCGCGGCGATCGGCCCACCACCATGGACGCGGACGGCTGATTCGAACTCCTCGCCGAGCCCGCGCAGTGCCCCGGAGATGGCCAGGAAGGCAAAGGGAATTCCCTTTGCCGAAAGGACGACGATGACGCCAAAAGGGCCGTAGAAGAGACTCCGGAATCCATCGAGGTGGATCCCCGCGACGTCGAGTACGCCAGACGGCTCGAGCAGCCGTTCCCAGCCAAGGGCAACCAGGTATGACGGCGCCAGGAGGAGTGCGAACATGACGCCGGTCCACACCCGCCGCCCCGGGAGATCGGTGCGGATCACGAGCCAGGCAACGCCGAAACCGGTGGCGGTGGCTGCCAGTGCACTCATGACCCCGATCAGCAGGGAATCGATGACGCCTTGGAGCAGCGATCCGGAGAAAGCCTGCGTGAACCCGGAGAGCGTGAACCATTCGGGCCCCTGGTCGAACAGTCGCGGAGAGAACGCGACAGCAAGGAACAGAACGACCGGGAGGCCGAGGACGACAACGATCAGCACCCAGAAGCCGGCAAGCGGGGCTCCGCGGAATCGCGAGAGCGCAAGCCACAACCGGTCGCTCCGGCCCTGACGCCACGCTACCGCTGGAGTCCCCGCCGCACCGTCGAGCAATGCCGGCCGCCTCTATTTGACGTTGGAGTCGAACCAGGCGTTGACTTGGCCTTCCAACGGACCCCAGAAATACGGATCGATGGTCTGATACGCGGACGGAAAGGGCGGTAGCGCGGGCAATGCATTCACGCCCGAGACGATCGGCCAATACAGGGAATCGCCGCTAGGGTCTCCCGTCTGCATCACCGCCTGGCCCACCGGCGAGAGGACGTACTCGATGAACCGCTTGGCTTCGGCCTGCTCGGCAGGCGGCGCCCCCTTGTCGATCCCGATCGCCGCCGGGAGCAAGGTCGCGCTCGGAAGATAGACGACCTTCGCATCGAAGTTCGCGCTCTTCGGTGCTTTCAGCACCTCGCCGGTGGCGGCGGAACTCTGGATGAGTCCGTAGACGATCTGGCCGGTTTCAAGCGCATGCAGCGTGTCGCCATTGGTGGGGAACACATGCAGGCCGTTCGCCTTCAACTTCGTCAGGTAAGCCTCGCCGGCAGATACCCCGTTGGACTGCCCTCCCATCTGGTTCATGAGCCCGGCGATGAAGGGAAACGTCGGCCCTGACTGCGACGGGTCGTTCATCCCGACCAATCCCTTGTATCGTGGCTGCAGGAGATCCTGGTATGCCGACGGCACCGCGGGCGCCTTCGCCGCGTTGTAGATCAGCGCCGCCATCACTGTCGTGCTGATCGGCACGTATGAGTGGTCTGCCGGAACCAGCGACTCGCCGACCGACGTCAGCGCCGTCGGCGACGAATAGTCGAGAAGCTGGCCCTGCTTGTCGAGTGCCGCGAAGGCGGTGGCCCCGTCCACCCAGAGCAACCCCCACTGTGGGTTGTTGCGTTCGGCCGCCACTTTGGTGAGCAGTGGTCCCGTACTGTCGTCGTCAAGCTTCACCGGAATTCCGGTTGCCTGCTGAAAGGCCTTGGTGACCACGGAGTCATACCCCTGCGCGGAATAGACGACCAATGGAACCACGGAGCTTGTCGTCGATGCGGTCGTCCGTGGCGAGCTGGCAGCGCTGCCGCCACATGCCGCCAACGCCCCGAGTGCAACGACCGTCAGCGCGCTGACAACGGTGGCGCGATGTCGACTCTGCGTCAAGGTTTCGGCGACGCGCGAACGTGAACCTGCGCGCAGTTCCATGGTCGTGTTACCCCTGTGTTCCGACATGCGATCCCTCATCAGCTCCCCAGATTTTCAAGGACAAATGTGGAGCCTAACGACCGATGGGTTAACGCCGATTCATGCCGCGATTAAGGTGCGGCAAGGATGCATGCATGTCCTCCGTCGGGCGCGCCCCTCAAGCTGGACACAGATGCGCAGCACCAAACCTCCCGGCCTCCCCGACCTACCGAGGCTGGGAGTAGTAGAGTCCGCGTGTTGAGACGATCGTGCCTGCGTGATGCGGGCTCGAGATTGGAGGGGACTGCGATGCGGATGCACTCACTGTCGAGCCGATCCCGAGCCGTCGCGTGCGGAACGGCTGCTGTCCTGGCGAGTGTGTCAGCGGTGGCCGGCAGCAGCGTGACAGCGGCGGCCCACACCAATGCCGGAGTCCAGGGTTCGCTGAGCGTCTTCGCCGTACCCGGGACGTTCGGGATTCAGCAGCTGTCGACGGGCTCCGACGGAAAGCTCTGGTTCGTCACTCCACAGTCGCAGCTCGGCACGATCAGCACCAGCGGACAGGCGGCACTCACTGGCGTTGTGCTGCCACACGGCAATGTCTCCGCCGTCATCGCCGGCGCGGGCCCGGAGGGCGTGTGGTCATACGGCCAAAACGACACCGCGATCTACAGCAAGGGCAGCTGCGTGCTGGACCTAGTGACGTCGGACAACGTCGTCCACCCTGTGACCCTGCCCACGGTCGCGGCACAGAGCTCCTGCGGCGGTGCCGCCGCTGACGCGAGCGGGGACTTGTGGGTCTCGCTGAGCAACCAATGCGGCTCGCGCACCTGCGGTCAGCGCGTGTCCTTCGTCGTGGAGGTCACGCCGGCACTGGTGGTTACGTTGTATCCGCCCCCCGCCCCCGGGGTCAGGGCGGGCCCCGTCGCGCTCGCGAGCGATGGCGCAATCTGGGTCCTCGGCGGCTACCCCAGCCAACATCTGGGCCGGTACACGACCTCGGGGTCGTCGACCGGCATTCAGATCCCGACAGGGGAGCTCACGGGCATGCTGGCTCGCCCTGACGGGACCTTCTGGGGGTGGCGGCCGATCCTCTGCATCGGCCAGACGTCCTTGTTCTGTCTCCGCGTTACGGGCTTCACTGCGGGTGGCGCCACCCGCTCCACCTACCTGTTCCCCGTGGGAATCAACTTGAATGGTCCCGATCAACTCGGCGTCAGCACCGACGGATCGCTCTGGCGAGCGGGACGTGAGCGTTCCGAACCTGATCGATTCTTCCGGATGAACGCCAACGGGACCATCGATCGCAGTGCAGCGTTCCCGACAGTTGGTGGCTCGCTCCTCGCCTCCGATGGGACGCTCGCGATCACCGGATCGGGCGCCATCTGGTCGTCGGCGCAGTCGAGTTCGGGAGCGGAGTACCTGGTGCGTTTCCAGCCGGTGTAGGCGACTGCCGCCTACTCTTTGAAGAGCGACCCATCCCCTACCTCGAGAAGCATGGGCAAGCCGAATGCTGGGAACTGCGCGTACCCGAACGTGGTGATTTCGGCGATCCGGCCGGCATCGATACGTAACACGTCGAGCTTCAGGGCGCGGTACGCGGTGTCGTGGGGCCGGCGCAGATAGCTTGCGGCCGCCGGCATCCGGTTGGCGAACGTCGGCACGAGCCGCCAGTCGCCGAGTCCCTGGGCGTTCCGGAGCGAGCTCGTTGCACCGCGCTGTTGGCCGCGGCGACGCTCGTCTCCAGCAGCGATGCCGTCTCGGTGGCCGACCAGCCGAAGACGTCGCGAAGGATCAGGACCGCGCGCTGCCGCGGCGGCAGCACCTGCATCGCCGCGAGGAACGCGAGCTCGATCGTCTCTCTCGCGATGACCACCGCATCTGGCTCCTCCGCGCTCGGGGCGATCTCGTCAAACAGCCGGTCGGGGTACGGCTGGAGCCACGGAACCTCGGCGGAGGAGCGCGCCGCAGTCGCCTGTCGCGAGTTGCGCCGGATCATGTCGAGGCACACGTTGGTGGCAATGCGATAGAGCCATGCCCGGGGCAGCGACCGGTCGACGATGGTGTCGCGGCTGCGCCAAGCGCGCAGCCGCGTCTCCTGCACGGCGTCCTCCGCCTCGTCAAATGAGGCCAGCATTCGGTAGCAGTGCACATGCAACTCGCGACGCTGGCGCTCGCTCAGTGTCGCAAAGGGGGACTCCTGGTCCGGCCTGGCACCGATCACGCGCGCGAGCTCACCTCCTGGACCAGCCAGTAGTTGCCGTCCGGATCGCTGAAGGACACGAAGGAGTTGTAGTCGGCACGCTGTGGATCAGGTCCCGCCGTCTGTCCTTCCGCTCCGAAATGGAACACCTCGCTGACGTCCACGCCGCGGTCAACGAGCTGCGCGCGGGCGGCGTCGATGTTGGAGACGCAGAGGTGCAGGCCCTTGAGCGAGCCGGGCGCCATCTCCGAGCCAGTCAGCGCAATAGCACACGCCGAACCGGGCGGGTTCAACTGGATCACCCGAAAGTCCTCGCCGGCGCAATGGTCGACGATGAGGTCGAAGCCCACCTTTTCCATGTAGAAGGATTTGGCCCGGTCGAAATCCGATACGGGCACCACCACGAGTTCGAGCGTCCAGTTCACGATTCAGCCTCCTCGATAGGTTTGCGCTGCCGGCCAATCACCACCGGCGATATGGAAGTACAACGCCGGCACCGGCCGGGACTCATCGGTCACCGCCCCCGTCGCCGATGGCTCCGCCCGCGGGTTAGGGTTGCCGCAGACCGAACGGCGAGGCAAGCGCCTCAATTGTGATCCTCCGGGCCGAGACGGCAGCCAACCTTGGCGGCATGCACCAGGTGGCCGAGCCCAACAATGCGAAGCACGACTAGACTCCGCAGTGTGTCCCGACCATCGATCTACCAATTCGCTGGTGGCGATGAGGCATTTCTCGCCCTCGCGGCCGCGCATCATGAGCGGTGCCTGGAGGATCCGGTCCTCAATCACCCGTTCTCACATCCCGGTGAACCCGATCACGTCGAACGGTTAGCCCGATACTGGGCCGAAGTCTTCGGAGGTCCGCCGCGATACTCGGAATCCTACGGCGGGCATTCGGGATGCTGGCAATCCACGCGGGGCAAGGCGCCGAGGAAGAGCTGGGCGCCCGCTTCGTCACGTGCTTCATGCAAGCCGCGGATGACGCGCACCTGCCCGACGACCCTGCCTTGCGTGCGAGCCTTCGCGCCTACATGGAGTGGGCCGTCCGAGACGTGCTCCGGTACTCACCGCGCAACTCCACTGTTCCCTCTGGTGCACCGACGCCTCATTGGTCGTGGGGCGGGCTCGTACGCCCTGACCCTGGCTAGAGCCGTCGCTCGTCATCCCCCGTCGGGGCAGGTCGTTCCATGGGGAGCTCGCGTTGCCCCGCATGCGAGCGGTGGATTCCAGCACGGCGCTCTCGGTCGAGTGCATTGTCAGCCTCGATGCGCGCGATGAGGCGTGTGAACAATTCCTCTGGTGTCTCTGGCTCGAGCCGCTTCGAACTGGTGTGGTAGACCCTCACGACCGCAACGTCACCTTCCGGGTGGGTCGCAGCAGGTGACGACGCCGGTCCGGCTCGTCATTCTCTGCGCTGACCGCCTTCCAAGGTTCCATTGACGCATAGCATTCGGCTGGCGCAACCGCCGCGCTAGGGCCGAATGAACCGGAGTCGGGCGACCAAGGGCACAGATACGAGTTGTCGTGACGTGACCTACGCCCCTCCCGCAACCATCGAAGCGATGGCGGCTGTACCGGCGCCACGCAGTCCGACCGGTCTGTGGATCCGCACATCAGCGCGAAGCTCGTACTTCGGTTGCCGCTAGGATCCTACGAGTACCTACGACTGGCCGTGCCGGCGCCGGCACGGAAGGATGTCGAAGACGCGCACCGAGTGTGCACGGTTACGAGCTCAGGTTCCGCTCACTCTGCCCGGGCCGACTCCGCCCGTCACAGGTCCGCAATATCAGACCCGAGGGCAAGGTGTAGGGTGCTGGCACTCTCCGCTCGTCAGCACACGGTGGTCGATGATGGTCGATGACAATATCCCCCAGTGCCCGGAATGCCAGTCAACCGAGGTGGTCTCGCACCAGCACGACATCGCAGCAGCCGGCGGCACACCCCGCACGTCCATCGTCAGCTTTGAGTGCGTCGAGTGTGGTCGACAATGGCAGCCGATCGCGGAGCTCACCGGTTTGACCGTGCAGCGGATTCGGCGATATTCCTGAACCCGATCGCGATCGCTGGGACTACCCTCTCGTACGCAATGGCGCACCAGGCACCACGTATCGGCATCCTCTGGCGCGGCGACCGCAGTGTGAGTCCGTCAGCGCCTGATGTTCGGCACGGCCTGACACCGCTTTACGTCGCGTTCGGGCAGCTCTCGGTGGAGGTCCGGCCCCTGGTGTTCGAGGACGGCGCCATCGATGAGGTTCGAGACCAGCTGCTCGCTCTCGACGGCGTCCTCGTCTGGGTCAATCCGATTCAAGATGGCGCCAACCGCAGCAATTTGGATGCACTGCTGTTCGAGGCTGCGTCTCATGGCGTGTGGGTCTCCGCCCATCCGGCCGTGATCCGGAAGCTCGGCACGAAGGAAGTGCTGTTCAGCACTCCCACTGTTGGGTGGGGCAGCGACATCGACCTCTACCGCACGCCGGCGGAATTCACGGAGCGTTTCAGTTCCTGGCTGGGTGAGCGAGGCCTCGCGGTCCTGAAGCAGGGCAGAGGCAACGGGGGCAACGGCGTGTGGAAGGTGGAACTGCTCGACGAAAGCGCCCGCGCGGATCCCGACGCCTTCGTTCGCGTCCAGGACGCTCGGGTGCGCGATGGATCGACGGAGACAACGAGTCTCCGTGTGTTCATGGCGCGCTGTGAGGAGTACTTCGCGTGGTCCGGTTGCCTCGTCGCTCAGGCATTTCAGAACCGGTTGGGCGACGGGATGATCCGTTGCTATCTCTCGCATGACGAGGTCGTGGGGTTCTGCCATCAACGGCCACGAGGGCTGTTGGACGCCGAGCACATCACCCCCGAGCGGGCGTCCTCACCGATGGTCGGTGCCGATGCCCCGGACTATCAACGATTGAAGCGGCATATGGAGGCCGAATGGGTGCCACGGATGATGGAGGTCCTCCGCATCGATCGCGACGCGCTTCCGGTCATCTGGGACGCCGACTTTCTGTACGGACCGAGATCCTCCGATGGCCTGGACACCTATGTCCTCTGCGAAATCAACGTCAGCGCCGTGTGGCCATTTCCGCCGATGGCAGCCGGCGTCGTCGCCGCCGCGGCGGTTGCACGCACTATGGAGGCAGCGATTCGTCGGCGGCCGACTTAGGACCGTTTGGCGCGAGTGGCGCGGGAGTCCGATCAGGACCGATGACAGATGTTGCTGCCACCAGTGTCATGAATTGGTTCGATGACGACGGCTGATGTCAAAGGCCCTCGCTGGGTCGCGCGTCCCCCACGCCGTGCGACCGCTGGTCTGCTGCAGCGATCGGCCGGTGGCGGAGAGCGCAGCGTCGGCCACCGATGACACTCGGAGCGTTCGACGCATTCTGGACGGTGGTTCCTGCGTCAACGTAGAGTCCGCATCGAGCACCTTCGTTGGGGGGTGCAGTCTAGGGGAAACGACGTGAAGGCACTTCGCCGATTCCTTGCCCTGAGTGTGACCTTGTCCGTGATGCTGATCGGCGCCGGCACCGTAAGCGCATCGCCGTTGTTGGCGAAAGCCGCCGACACCGATAAGAGCTACACATGCGACGGCCACCGGGGTGGCATCGTGCCCCCGGGCATCTACAAGTCGATGACGATCGCGGGCGTCTGCTACATGCCAGCGGGGACGATCGTCGTTCGGGGGAACCTCACAGTTGCGCCGGGGGCTCTGCTCGACGCCGCGGCCACGCTGGGCGATCCGGCTGCCGGCCCGATCCTGCCGGCCACAGTGGTGGTCGGAGGGAACGTGACGGTTGGGCGCGGCGCGGTTCTCGTGCTCGGCTGCTCCCCAGCCGGCGGCTGCGAGGGCGTCACCTATGACCGCATCGAGGGAAACCTCACCGCCATCAAGTCGCAGGCCGTGTTGATGCAAGGGGTTTCAATTGGCGGCGACGCAACCGTCCGAGGCGGCGGGGGTGGGGTGATCGGTGGTCCTCCCAATTCCGGAGGCTGCTTCGCACCCACCAGTCGCATACCGAAGCCGTGGTCCGAGGATCCAGCCTTGAGCCAGGGCCCGAACGGAACCCCTCAATACACCGACTTCGAGGACAGCACAATTGGCGGCAATCTCACAGTTATCGGTGTGCGGACCTGCTTTCTCGCGTCATTTCGCGACCGCGTCGGCGGTGACGTCACCTTCGCCGGCAACGCCACCAGCGACCCCGATGGCATGGAGCTGGGTAGCAATCTCATCGGCGGGAACCTGGGCTGTTTCGCCAATGTGCCGGCGGCGCAATTCGGCGACTCGTTCGCCGCTCCGAACATGGTCCGCGGGTCCGCGCTTGGCGAGTGCGGATTCAACGTTGTCCTTCGAAACCCATCAACCGGCCCCAGCGTCCGCGAACACATCTCGGTCCGCACGTCAAGTCTGCGGGAGTTCTCAGGGCGGCACACCCAGACGGCGAGTGTCGCATCGATCGACCTGGGGACGACTGCCTCAGGAGCCGAATTGCTGGTCGCGTTGAACAACGTCATCCTCACGGGAGCTGGCCTCCGCGGCGCCATCACCGTCGTGCCCAACTCACCGCTGGGGAGTACCGGTGAGGCCGTGGCGATTACGGTCCATCCCCACGGTTCGCAGTCGTTTGTGGCCTTTGACAAGTGCCAGTGCCGCTTCGACGGTCGTGCCGGGATGGTGGCCATCGAAGCGTACGGCAGCACCTCGGCGGGTGGCGCGACCTACGGCATGTTCCTCGTGACCTCCGGCGGGGTCAACGGCGGTGGATTGGCCACGTTGGCGGGCTATGGCACGTTCACCAGCGTCGGGGAGCCGTCCGGGACATTGCGGCTCACGGAGCACCTCGGGCTCACGTGACCGTGGGCGGAGACCGGCTCCTGGGCGCGCGACGGCGACGCCGCAGCCGGTCTCCGCATCCTGAAGTCGTGCAGCATCGCAACACTCCGGTGCACGGCATCCGTTGCGGCCTTGGGGAATGCACCGAGATGGTCAACATCATCACCTGACCGTGCCCCCGCCGGTCAGGTGACGGCACCGGCTGACACCGTCGCGGCCATCGTGGCCTGGCTCAGAGCTCGAGCATAGGAAATGGTCGCCGCACGCCTCGCCCCGCGACCTGATTCGTCGTCAGCCATCGAGCGACACGTAAAAATGGGACCGTCACGGATACTTCGTTGCCATGGTGGGTCTGCACGCTGTACTGACCGCACGGTGCGAGGGAGCCTGACCTATGGTCCTCGAGATCGTCATCTTCTTTGCACTGCTGCTGGTGACCACGATGATCACCGCGCTGCTCCCGGGCACGATCAGCGCGCGCTTCTGGGTCACGTTGCCCGTCTGCGCGCTGGCACTCGCAACAACGGCTGCGACCTTCGTCGGCATCGAGCACGATGGCCCGGGAGCGACCGCACTCGGGCTGTGCGCCATTCTGCTCACGTTGATCATGCGGGGACTCCAACCGCAGTGGAGCTTCCTCGGTGCTCAACTCTTCGCAGCTGTGGCCGTCGCGTCACTCTCGTACCTGGTCTACGCATCGTTCCAGACTTTTTTCGCCGGCCTTCCGTTCGTGGCAGTGATCGCGTCGGTGATCCTTCTGATCTTCGAAACGTGCGCGCTGCTGCTCTCGATTTCGTTCACCTTCGAGATCTGCGATGTATTAGCGCGCCGGAAGGAGGTCCGGATCATCCCACCGCTGACTCGACTGCCGTGGGTGGCGCTGCAGGTGCCGTCGTACAACGAGCCGGTGGAGGTGGTGCGGCCGACGCTCGAGGCATTGGCTGACGTCAACTACCCCAACCTCATCATCCAGGTGGTGGACAACAACACTACTGACGAGGCGGTATGGAGGCCGCTCGAGCAACTCTGCCACGAGCTCGGCCCAAGATTCGCCTTCGTCCACCTCGAGGATTGGCCCGGTTTCAAGGCTGGCGCGCTCAACGAGTCCACGAAATACCTCCCCGACGAGGTCGAGATCCTCGGTATCGTCGACGCCGACTATCGCGTTCACTCGCAATGGCTGCAGGACACCGTTGGCCACTTCGACGATCCCGCGGTGGCGTTCGTGCAGACATCGCAGCACTACCGCGACTGGGAGGATAACCCATACCTGCGCGGACTCTTCTACAGCTTCCGCTACTTCTTCGATCTCACAATGCCGGCGCGCAATCATCGAAACGCGATCATTTTCTGCGGCACCATGGGCCTGATCCGCCGATCGGCCTTTAGCGAGATCGGTGGCTGGAATGAGGCCTGCATCACCGAGGACGCCGAGGCATCTCTGCGCATGCTTGGCGCCGGATATAAGGGGATCTACGATTCCGCGGCGTACGGCGAGGGGTTGATGCCGCTGAACTTCGATGGCCTGAAGAAACAGCGCTTTCGGTGGGCGCTCGGCGGCGTCCAGATCCTCAAGTTCCACTGGCGCGAGTTGATCCCGCTGGCGCGCCACCGAATGAAGCTGACAATGTCGCAGCGGATCCACTATCTCCTTGGGAGCGTGCAGTGGTTCGCGGAAGTGCTCACGGCGATCTTCACGATCCTTCTGCTCGCCACGGCGCTCGCGACGGTCTTGCACCATCGCCTTCCGGTGCGACAGTTGACTGGCGCCGTGCTCGCGATCCCGTTGGCATTCGCGGCAAGTGGCGTCATGCGTGCACTCTGGGCGATGCGGCGGGCGTGCGGTACCACGTATCGCGACGCCCTGACCGCACTGCGCGTCTGGTTTGCATTGTCGTGGATCGTGACCCTCGCCTGCCTGCGTGGACTTGTCCAGAAAAGAGCGGAGTTCCTTCGTACACCCAAGAGCAAGCAGGGCGGATCGCTGCTCTCCGCGCTTCGCGCGTCCCGCACGGAGACGGCTCTTACCGTCGCCGCGGTCCTCGGCGGCCTCGCCCTGGTGGTGCGCTCCCCTGCGCTGGCAACACTCGTGCTCGGCCTGCTGCTGTTCTTCGAGGCGTTCGTGTATTCAAATGCGCCGTGGGCCAGCATGGCCGCCGAAGGCATCATCCTGACGCCGGAGCGTCAGGCTTATTCTCGCTCGCCACAAAATACCGGCGATCGTCCGGCGTGGCGACGCTCAGCCGTATTTCTTCCGGTCGGCATCGCGTCGGCGATCGCAGCCGCCGCGGTCGTCGCCCTTGTTGCTTTGTCGCCAAGCGCCGACGCACCGTTCTCCGGGCCGCAGCAGGACCTCCCTCGGATCGGCACGCTGGCGCCCAAGTTCGGCGTCGGACCTACCCCGACCCAGAGCGCATCCGCATCGCCAACACCAAGCCCGGCGACTTCGACCAGTCCCGGTACCACCCCCAGCGCCGCTCCTAGTGCAACACCGACACCGACACCGACACCGACACCGACACCGACACCGACGCCGACACCGACGCCGACCTAGCGTGGGCGAATAACCGCGCACCGAGCCCGGCTGACTCGCCGCACTGAATGCGCGGCCTGACGTCCCCAGGGTTCCACCACCGTCCAGCGACGAAGGTGTCAGGTTAGAAAGGTCATTTTGGCGGCAGCCTCCGGCGGGGAACGACCCCCCGAAGGGCCTTTCGTGGCGGTGCCTGATCTCTCTGATGGGAGCGCACTGCTGTGCGCGTTGCTGATGAGCGTTGACGAGCCCGGGCCATCCGTCGCTGCGCGCAGAGGAGCTCTGCGACCCCCACAGGGTCACTGCGCTAGGGTTGGCAGGATGACCGACCAGCACGCAGCGGCGGCGAGAGTCGCTGCTGTCTACAACGCGGCCAGTGACCGTTATACGGCCCCGCCCCTCAGCTTCTGGGATAGGTTCGGTGCAGAGACGGTGCGTCGCATGGGGCTGCGATCGGGGGCCCACGTCCTCGATCTGTGTTGCGGTGCCGGAGCCTCCGCACGCGCTGCCGCGCGAGTCGCCGGCCCTTCTGGCCAGGTCCTGGCGCTCGACCTCTCCCCTCGCCTCCTCGAGTTGGCAGCTCGCCGAGCGGCTGACGAGGGGCTGGACAACATCGAGTTCCGCTGCGCCGACGCCACCTCAACGGGACTACCGAGCGAATCGTTCGACGCCGTCGTGTGCGTCTTCGGTGTCTTCTTCGCCGCTGACCGGCATGGCTTTGTTGCTGAGATGTGGCGGCACCTGGCTCCTGGAGGCGCACTCGCTGTCACCACCTGGGGTCCGCATCTGTTCGAGCCGGGCAATAGCCTCTTCTGGCACGAGGTTGGGCAGCTTCGCCCTGACCTCGATCGCGCCTTCAATCCGTGGGACGATCTGGTCACCCCCGACGCACTCGATAACTTGCTTCGATCCGTTGGGATCGGTGATGTTGTCGTGACCGCCGAGCGCGGCACGCATCGGTTGCTGACATCTGACGACTTCTGGCAGATCGTGCTCGGCAGCGGTTATCGAGGTACCGTCGATGCGCTGACCCCGGAGCAGGTCGATGCCGTGCGCGACGCGGTGGTGGGCGAGTTGCGCCTGCGCTGCGTACAGGCTATAACGACCAACGTCGTATACAGCCACGCGATACGCCCCACCTGAACTCGGTCCGCTCCCTTCGGCCGTCCGAACAGCCCGGCCGATGTGTCGGTCTCTCGGGTTGCCCGGGCTCCGGCCTTCCTCGGCTGAGTTTCGCCCCGCTGAGCGAATCAAGTGCTCAGGTTGGACCCTGGCTGGCAAGCTGCTGCTGGTGGGTCACGACGTGGGCGTACACCCGGTTGCCGCATTGAACGCACTTGCCGACAGGCCGAACGATTGCCTCAGCTGCCAGCTCGAGCCGGTAGGCGGGAAAGTGCAAACGAATCAAACGATCCGAACCGCAGGTGGGGCAAAGGATCACGACCACCACTGTGTCACTTGAACGAACCTTTCGTCTGTCCGCCCGAAGACGGTTCGTGAGGTCGTCGAAGGCCTACAGCCAGCGGATCCGGCGTCATCCTGGAAAGCGGATCTCGCCGCAACCGCGGCACACCCTCCTTCTCCACTCCCTTATGCACCAAAGCTGAGGATCGCACTAATGGGCTGCGCACGAGCAGCTGACGGGTCCGCGCCGATGGCCGAATCTACGTACCTGTGGGTTCCACCTTCACCATTCCGTAAGGATGCCCAGGTACAAGTAGAGCGGTTATGCGGGAACCCACGCTCGAAACTGAGCTGCGCTCGCTGGTACGGACCTGGTGGGAGACCGGGAGGCGCGACGGCGCTATTGCTACGCGAGTGTTCGGAAACCACGCCCTGACGTCGTGGGCTGGGCTACTCCTGCTCCCAGGGCTGGCAGTCGTTGCCCTCAGCGGCCTCGTCTTCGGTAACTTCTGGCAGCTCCACTACATCGCCGGACTCTCACTCATACCGCTCTTGCTCGTGAAGCTTGGAACCACCAGCTACCGGGCTCTCTCTTATTACGTGCGGCGTGCGGTATATCGAGCAGCGGGCGCGCCGGAATGGGCCGGACGTCTCCTAGCCCCGGCTTTGATTGTGAGCACGATCATCGCCATGGGCACTGGGATATGGATGTGGTCGCAACAGAGCGAGGCGCAGCCATGGGCGAAGCTTCATGTGCTCTCGGTGCTCGCCATGGGAGCCTGCGTTGGGCTTCATCTGCTGCTGCGCACGCCAATCTCGCTGCAAGCCGTCGCCCGAGACGGAGTCGCGGCATTGCAGCACAACGTGCCGCGCATCCGCATTGCCCTGGTCGGGATAGCGCTCGCAATCGGGCTCATCGTTGGCCTCGCCGGCGGCGCCAGATCCCCGTTTCCGAGCCGCTCGACTCGCGCCGGGACCGAGCGGTCGAGTGCACCTCGTCGCGCCTCTGATCTTGCGTCTGGACCTCTCCATCCAACGTCAGGCTCGCATTCGCGGGCTCGTCTCGCTTGAACACGTCGTGGAGTGCCCGTGCGAGGTCGCTTGGAACCGTGAAGCATTCACGACTGCAATGGGATTAGGGCATGGGCGAGGCGCTGGTAAGCGGTCGCGATCACGGCGCCGAAGCTCCTCGACTCGCGGTGCGCTCGTCTCGCGCGTCGACATGAGCAATCAGCAACTTCCGAGTACGGAGCCGGCGATTGAACACGACAGCCCACCCTCCTTGGAGGTAGCCCAGGGTGCCGGAGCAGCCGTTGCGATCGGCCCCGCGCGACTCGGAGGGCAGGCCACCGCTGCCGTCCGGCGCTCGCTCCGCGTTCCTCGTTCCTGGGGACTCCGGCCCGCCGACGTCACGTTGATTGTGTTTGCCAATGCCTCGCTGATCGTCGGCATGTGGGTGCGTCATGGCCAGCTGCCCAACCCGGGCAATGCAGGCGCGGTGCTGTCTGCCGCCGGGCAGCTCACCGCACTTCTCGGCACATATTCCGCACTGGTTCAGGTGGTGTTGATGTCGCGCAGCCCGTGGCTGGACCAACTCTTCGGCATCGACCGCATCGCCGGATGGCATCGCTGGCTGGGCTTCGCCACGGTCTTCCTGATCTGCGGCCATGTGGTCTTCACGACGGCCGGGTACGCGGTCAGTAATGGGCACTCCTTCTTCGCCGAGACGTGGACCTTTCTCACCACATATCAGTTCCTCGTCCCGGCGTATGTCGCCACCGCACTGTTCGTCCTCATCGCCGTGGTCTCCGTCCGGGCCGCCCGCCGTCGGCTGTCCTACGACACGTGGCACTTCATCCATCTCTACATCTACCTGGCGATTGCACTGAGCTTTGGTCACCAGCTCGCCGTCGGCACCGACTTCGAGCGTGACCCCGCGGCGGTCGGATACTGGCTGGCGCTCTACGTTGTCGCCGCGCTGCTCGTCCTCACCTTCCGGGTGCTGATCCCCGTCCGCATGATGGTGCGTCACGGGCTTCGGGTTGACGCCCTGGTCGAGGAGGCACCAGGAGTCATCTCCATCTACATCACCGGCCGCAACCTCGCGGAGTTGCCGATGCGGGCCGGTCAGTTCTTCAAGTTCCGCTTTCTGGCACGGGGAATCTGGTGGCGTGTCCACCCGTTCTCGCTGTCCGCCGCACCCAATGGCGAATACGTGCGCATCACCGTCAAGCAACTCGGCGACTTCACCAAGGCAGTGCGGCACCTCAAGACGGGTACCCCTGTGATCGTGGAGGGGCCATACGGCATCTTCACCTCGCTGCGCCGCCGGCGTCCGCGGGCGCTGCTGATCGCGGGCGGTATCGGCATCACCCCGCTTCGGGCTTTGCTCGAGGAGATGCCGCAGCGGAAGAACGGCATCATCCTGCTCTATCGCGCCAGGTCGTGGCGCGACGTCGTTTTCAAGGCTGAGCTCGACGATCTGATCCAGGCGCGCGGCGGCGAGGTCCACTACATCATTGGGCGACGAGGCAGCGAGATCCATCTGTATCCACTCGCGCCCAAGTACCTGCGCACCGTGGCCCCAGACCTGCGCGAGCGGGACATCTTCGTCTGCGGTCCCAAGGAGATGATCGAGGGTGTTGACGAGAGCTTGGCAGCGCTGGGCGTTCCTGCCGAACAGATCCATCGCGAGCGGTTCGCATTTCTTTAACCTGAGGTCCCAACATGCCTATTCGCGCCGTCGTCGCTCTCGCCGCGACCGTGGTCGGCTTCTTCCTTTTGGCCAGCTTCCGCACTCCACCGTCTAGCATCGGGTCGGGAGTGGCTCTACTCCCCGCACGGTCGTCGCCCTCGGCATCGAGTACTCCGCCGGCCGTCACACCGTCAGGAGCTCCACCGTCTGGCGGCCGGACGCCTGCAGCGACCGCGACTCCCAGCGCCACCGGTCTGAAGGACGGTTCCTTTACCGGCAAGGACTTCCCCAACTTTTACGGCGATGTCCAGGTTCAGGTCATCGTTTCGGGGGGCAGGATCACCGACGTCAAGGCGCTGCAGTATCCGACCGACCGACCGCAATCCGCGTACATCAGCTCCGTGGCGATCCCCTACCTCCACGACGAGGTGCTCAAGGCTCAGAGCGCGCAAATCGACATCATTAGTGGCGCCACGTTCACCAGCGAGAGCTACACACAGTCCGTGCAGTCAGCATTGGCCGGGGCCTGAATGGTGTCTTCCCTCGCACCGCCGCCGAGGAACGTACGCGCCGAGCAGGTCATGGGCACGGTGATCACAGTCGACGTGCGCGATGGCGACCTGCCCGAGGCGGCGATGGATGCGGTCTTCGGGTGGTTCCACGACGTCGACGAAACCTTCAGCACCTTCCGCGTCGACAGCGAAATCAGTCGCCTGTCGCGAGGTGAACTCCGCGAGCACGAGTGCTCACCCGACGTGCGGGAGGTCCTCGCTCTCTGCGAGGAGGTCAGAGTGTGCAGCAATGGCAGCTTCGACATCCGACGGAGTGGCGGGATCGACCCCCTCGGGCTGGTCAAGGGTTGGTCGGTGGAGCGGGCGTCGACCATCCTTGCAACTGCCGGGGCCCGTAACTTCTTCATCAACGCCGGTGGTGACGTCGTCGCACGAGGGCGGCCGGAGCCAAGCCGTACGTGGCGGCTGGGGATCCGTCATCCAGAGCGGGCCGATAGCGTCGCCGCGGTGCTCGCGATTCGGGATGTAGCCGTCGCCACCAGCGGCACCTACGAGCGCGGCCAGCACATCGTTGACCCACGCAGTGGCTTGCCCCCATCCGGGCTCCTGAGCATGACGGTCGTGGGCCCCAGCCTCACCTTTGCCGATGCTTACTCCACCGCAGCCTTCGTCATGGGGGAGCGCGGCGCCGCCTGGGTGGCCGGCATCGACGGGTACGACGCCCTGGCAATCACGACGCAGCGTCGCACGGTGTGGACGGCTGGTATTGAAGCGATGCTGGTACGGGACGGCGCCACCGCACGCCGCGCAGCGCGGCCAGTCGGGTCCGCCTGACCACCCTTGTAACGCGCACCCATCACTGAGGCGGTCGTCCATCCCCAAGACACCCCCCTAGACTTCATCGAACGACACGCTGCTTCTCGCCGGGGCCATCGCCACGGACGGCAGCTACTCCGCGAAGATCTGATCCCAGGCGGCACAGTCCTCCGGATAGAACCAGCGTTCGAGCTGCTCTCCTTCGCGGTAGTGGAAGACGCTCACCACGCGCGTCTGCACGTCGACACCGTTACGTTGCGCACCCATGATGCTCAGCGCGCAGACATGCTCGTCGTTGCCCAGTACATCGTGCTCGGTGAGCCAGAAGCCCTTTGCCCGGAGCTGGGTGAGCCACGCGACGAGCTGGTCACGTCCCCGGATGTCTCCCGCCATGGGGTGCGTTCCGGGAACGTGCCAAACAACGTCGATGGCGATAAGGGTAGCGAGTGCGACCTGATCGGCAGACCGGAATGCGTCTGCGGTGCGGCGATATGCGAGCGCATTGGGGTGCTCACCGCTCATCGGCAATACGATACGACGTCGGTCGAGCCAGGGCGATACCGACCTTGGCCGTCCGACGAGCTCCAAGGCGCTGACCTCGCCGCGGGGGAGACTGCGCACCTGCACGTCAGCGGCCAGGGCGACCTTCCCAGCCGTTGGCAGTGCTTCAGACGCTGATCACGACCTTTCCTCGGGCGTGTCCGGTGGCGACATAATCCATCGCCTGAGGAGTCTCGTCCAGTGGGTAGGTTCGACCGATGACGGGCGTGAGCTCGCCGGCTTCGACCAGGTCCTTGAGGATGGTCAGATCCTCATGTTTTTTCGCCACAAGGAACCGCCCAAGTCGCTGGCTCACGAATCGAAATGACACCATTGCACTCATCAGTCGACCAGCACTGGCGAACCAACGATTGGCAAACCCTCCGCCGTTCGGCACCAGCATTCCCGCCGGGGTGAGCACGCGGCGGAGACTTGACAAGGGCGTGTTTGCCGCGTTGTCGAGAATGAAGTCGTAATGCTCGCCTTGTCGAGTGAAGTCCTCGTGCGCGTAGTCGATAACGTGATCAGCGCCGATCGATCGAACTAAGTCGACGTTTGGCGTGCTGCACACGCCGGTAACGTCGGCTCCGAGCGACTTCGCGATCTGCACCGCGAAAGTCCCGATCCCTCCCGATGCACCATTGATCAAGATCCTCTGCCCCGCCTGAACCTTGCCGTGGTCGCGGAGTGCCTGGAGGGCCACGGAGCCTGCCATGGGAAGGGCAGCTGCCTGTTCGAAGGAGATGTTGGACGGCTTCAACGCCAGCCCATATTCGGACGCTGACGCATATTCTGCAAACGCGCCGCGGCACCAGCCGAATACCTCATCGCCTGGCCGAAACCGAGTCACGCCGGCGCCGACGGCTTCAACGTGTCCGGCGACGTCCGTTCCGCGGATAGGATTCTTTGGCCTGCGCAGTCCATACAACGCCGCCGGACGTGCGATGTACGGGAGGCCACTCATGATTGCCGAGTCACCGGGGTTGACTGCGGCGGCGCAAACGCGAACCAAGACATCGTGGTCCCCGATCGCTGGCTTATCGACATTCCTGAGTTCGAGGACCTCGCTTGAGCCGTACCTGTCTTGGACAATCGCCTTCATGGTGTCGGCGGCGAGGACGGTCGTGGGCGCCGTCGGTGTTTCGAGCGTTGTTGCGTGCATGGTCTCTCCGAATGTCGTTGGCTTACGTTGTTCAATGAAGGAGGATGAAGGCCCGGCCAGGTTGCACCCGACCGGGATGATCGAGAGAAACCTACGCTGCTACTGTCGGATCCAGCCGACGCGCAGCTCCTCCCGAGTAGGCCTCGGACTGGAAACCCTTGGTGAAGAGCCAGAAAGGCACCACCAGTTCAAAGAACATGCCGGGGATCGTGAGCATGAGGCCGATGTGGATCCCGAAAACTTCAGCGATGGCTCCAGCCATGAGAATCGGATAGCCGATCAAGCCCGCAATCGACAGGAATCGGGGGATCAAGCGGGTCCGGAAAAGCAGCGCACACAGGGCCACGCATCCCGCTGCAAGTGTCATCTCGCCAAACTGGTAGAACATTGCGTTCGTGTGAACGAGGGCTGATCCATGGGCCATGGCCGTCGCCCCGTCAAGGCCATGCTTGCCACTCAGGGGAACGATCATCAGCAAAGCGACCGCTCCGACGTCAAGCAGGGTTACCTCAACAATCATTGTTGCCAGGTAGCCGAGCGCAGTTCGCCTGCTGTGCTTCCCCAGAATCGGAAAGAAGAGGATCCCCTTGCCTAGGTCCACCAAGGTATTGAGCAACATCAGGATCGCTCCGATGATGAGGACAGTCGGGTGTGCGGCAATCGACGCGAGAAAGTGCGGCCCGCCGGTCGCGGATGTGGCGAGTGCGGAGCCTACTCCGTAGACGAGGAATCCCGACAAGAAGAGCGCTCCGATCAGTCTTGAATACGTCATCCGAGAACCCGTGACGCTGAGGCGGCGACGCCGGTCCGGGACGGGTTCGGCGGCCTGTGACCTGGCGGACGAGATGGCTTGCTGCATCGAATCTCCTTGTCGGTAGACGATTGGCGTGTACTCGTAGGCTAGGAAGGCGCTCGCACCACCGAATCCGGGCGAGTACGTAGCTGGCACTTAGAGAAGCCGCGAACCATCTTTTCCTCGGGCGTGGAGATTCAGTCACCAGAGATGTGCCGTCCCCGACACCGACCGTAACGCATGGTCATGAGCGCACTACGTACAGGCTCAGTGTTCCCCTAGATGTCGGGACCTCGATCGTTGTGGATCATGGGCGCCATGTCGCATTTCTTGGTGGAGATCCTCATGAGCGATGCCGCGCAGCTCGAGCGGGCCGCACGGATGTTGGACGCAGCTCAGATTCGGCTGCTGAGAAGAGCGGCCGCTACCCGCACGATCATTGCGGGTCACTGTTCCGACGGCGGCCAGCTGGTTTGCCTCATAGAAGCAGCCGACCTCGAGACCGTGAGACGCCTCATCAGCATGGCGTTCCTCCCTCCCGGGCGGATCCGCGAAATCAACCCCGTCACCGGTAGCCCGAGCTGACCCTGTTCGCAGATGGAACGCATCAGAGGCCGGCTATCGCCCAGTCGATACCCACGAGGCAATCTGGGCCCTGGAGTTGAAGCCCAGCTTGTTGAGAATGTTGTAGACGTGGGTTTCCACGGTGCGCTCGGAAAGGAATAGGCGACTAGCGATCTCTTTGTTGCTGAGTCCTCCGGAAACGAGCGCGGCGACCTCTCGCTCGCGTTTGCCCAGCGGGTCGGTGGTGTCCTCGGTCGCGTGGCCAGTGTCTCGCTTGACCTTCTCGTCGAGCGCCAGGGCCAAGGCCGCCTCAGCATCGAGATGCAGTCCATCTTCGAATGCGGTCTTGTAGCGTTCATCACCGAGCTCGGCCTTGGCGATCTGCTGCGCCTGTTCCATCAAGGGAGTAATCAGTGGGTTGATGAGGGCGCCGGTGTCGCGACGCAGCATCTCCGAGGCACCCAGGAGCTTTGCGGAACGCTGCCTCTGCCCCGCCATCGCCGCATAGCACGCGAGCGCTTGCACCCGTAGCACGAGCCCAGGACGGTCGTCGATGACGAGCGATGCACGCAGCGCCTCGGTCAACGCGGCCCCCGCCGCAGCGTGATCCCCGAGCATGAGTGAGCCGACTCCGGCACTGGTGAGGTGGGTGCTGAGCATGTAGAGCTCGTGATGCTCCCGGCAGCGCGCCGCAGCGCTGAGTCCGAGATCGCGCATCCGGACGAAGTCCCCATCGACGAAGGCAATCAGAGCTTCGGATTGGGCCGCCGCGGCGAAAGGGATGTCGCCGCCAACAACGTCTGCAAGCGACATCGCCTCAGCCGATGACGCGCGAGCAGCGGACACCTCGCCTGCCATGACCTGCAGGGCCGACTGGATCGCGAGAATCCGCACCAGCAACTCGTGAGCTTGAAGGCGGCGTGCGATCGCAGAGGCCTCCGCGACCGTGTCAAGTCCGGCGGCTTGGTCGCCCTGCGTCACGGCGAGGTAGCTCCGCACGAAGAGGGCACGGCCTCGAGCCGCATCGTCGCTGCCGCGCCGCTCCAAGAGGGCGTCGATCCAGTAGATGCCTTCGCTCAGAGCTCGGTTCGACCAATAGCGCCCGAGACCGGCCGCCATCGCCAAGCCGACGTCCGCTCCGTCAGGATCCGCGAGGCACTGCCGGAGGGCAGCGCGGATGTTGTCCGCCTCAACATCAAGTGTTTGTAGCGACTCGAGCTTCGACTCGTCATCTGCCTCGCCACTATCGAATTCGGTACGGCGGCACATGTCGGCGAAGAAGGAAAGATGGGCTTGCGCCGCTAGGTTCTCCTCATCCGCGTCGACGAGCCGTACCCGTGCGAACTCGCGCATGGTCTCGTGCAACCGGTATCGCGCCCGGACACTGGTTCCTTCATTGCTGACAAAGGAGCGCTCGACGAGGGCCGTAATGGCATCGATCACACTGGCGGATGTGACGGCCCCGCCTTCGCACACCTGTTCAGCGGCCTCCAGGCTGAACGTACCGGGAAACACGGCAAGGCGGCGTAGCACCGCTCGCTCGTTGTCGCCCAGGAGGTCGTGGCTCCAAGCGATGGTGGCCTCAAGCGTCCTGTGGCGAGGCTGCGCCGTGATGCTGCTTCCAACGAGCAGTCCGAATCGGTCGTTCAGCCGCTCGACCACCTGCGCGAGGCCGAGTGAGCGCAACCGCACCGCGGCGAGCTCTATAGCCAGCGGGATGCCATCGAGGCGGCGCGTCAACTCGACTACTGCGGCCTGATTGTCGGAGGTCAACTCGAACGCTCGGCCTGCTTCGCCGGCGCGCTCGAGTAACAGCATGACGGCCTCGGACTGCGCGATGCGTTCTGGGGCTAATCGCTCAGTGGCGTCTGGTACCGACAACGGGGCAACTTGGACGACCTTCTCTCCAGCGATGCCGAGGGGCTGCCGGCTGGTGGCCAGGATCCGCAGGTCGCGCGCCTCGCGTAGAAGCACATCGGCGAGGATCGCGCAGGCGTCGAGGAGGTGCTCACAGTTGTCGAGGATGAGCAGCAGCCGCTTCGTGACGACGTAGTCGATCAGCCTGGACACCGGCCAAACGCTCGATTCGTCGCGGAGTCCCATCGATGTCATGACCGCCTTCGCGACGAGCTCAGCGTCGCTGAGGCCGCCGAGCTCGACAAGCCAAACACCGTCGGGAACGGCCCGTTGGAGGTCAGTCGCGACCCGCAGTGCCAGGCGGGTCTTGCCGACACCGCCCGGCCCGACGAGGGTTAGCAGACGCCCAGCAGAGAGACCTGCCTTGACCTCTTGGAGCTGGCGGCGTCTGCCAATGAAGCTTGTGAACTCAGCAGGCAGGTTGCCTCTGCTCGCCCTTGCCCTGCCGCCCATGCCGAGAGTGTAGGGGCGCGCTCTCGAGAGGGACTTGTCCGCTTGCAACCCGTACATGGAGACTCGCGACTAGGCTGAACGCACACCGGATCTGCCCTACCTCGGCCGCTTCTTCGCCGCGGCCTTGGAGCGCGCTATCTCCTCTCGATATCGAGCCAGTTCCACGTCAAAGCTCTTAAACCCGAACCCCTCACAAAGACACCGCGCATGCTGGAGCTTGAGCGCGCCCGTCGCCACTTCGCGAGCCAGCCTTCTGCCGTCAGCCGATTCGTGCTCCTGACTGTCTGCGGCCAGTGCGGCGAGCGGCTCACTGAGCGGGGTTCGTCCCTGTGCTTTCCGATCCGCCTCGACCACGACATGCACGTCCGGCCCGGCGAGCTTCACAACGTAGGAGGCTCGGTCGTCGTCGACGTGCAGTTCGAGTTTCACGCCACGCGTTCGAAGGAACGCAAGATCGGCAAGTGTGTCAGGGAAGTGGTCAGCGGCTATTTCCAGCAGCCGGCGCCACGGGCGAGCCGAGGACTCATAGCGGACGATGGTGTTCACCAGTCTCATGTCCCGCTCAGTATCCGGTACCAGTGGAGCCGACGACGTCGGTCACTTCGGCGCAGTGCTACGCAGCGAGGCCGCGCTTGGGCAGCGAAACCGCCGTGATAGTGAGACGGGATGTGTGGAAGGCCGACGCCTTTAAACGATGAAGGGCATGAGCATCTTGGTCGTGCGCCGATACACCGGGTAGCTGTCTGGGAATTGCGTGGTCAGGTTGCGCTCCTCGATAGTCGCGCTATAGACGAAGTAGACCCCGGCGAGGGCCACGGCGATCAGCCACGCCCAGCTCAGCGCCACGGCGGTGCCGGCGCCGGCGACGAGGATGCCCGAGTAAATGGGGTGGCGCACCAGTCGATAGGGCCCGCTGGTCACCAGCTCCGGGTCATCCTTCTGTGACATCGGGGTGCCCCAGTTGCGCCCAATGTGTCTACGCGCCCAGATGGCGAACCCCAACCCGACCGCGAAGATGACGAGCCCCACGCCAGCGCGCCACGGATCCGAGTTGAGGCCGTCATTTTGGAAGGCCCCCAAACGGATCAAAAGGATCGCGAGGAGGGCGATCACCGCCCTGATGCGCAGCTCGCGGGCCCAGGCGAGGCGCCCCCTCTTCATGGAGAGGGCCGCCACGACCCAGTACGTCCAGAACCCCACCCACCCGACAGCGAAGACGAGTTCGATCGCGTACACGCGACTTCTAGCCTACGCGGCGTTCACGTCCACTGTTGCTCACCAACATCCACGCACGAAGGTGTCAGGCAAAGTGTCATTTGAGGTTGCTCGAAGGGGCTCTTGCTGACTCTTGAGAGCCCTCGTCGTGGGCTGTCGAAACGGCCTCTGGTGACAAGACGCTCGTGTGCCTCAGAGTGCTGTACTGCGAGCAGAATGTGAGTCTTGTCTGATGGATCGAGCGACCCGTATGACGCGCTGGCACACGACGCTCGGCAATCTTAGTCCGGAGACTTCAAATCCCAGCACGCCGCGGTGTGCTCGGCCTGACGGGCGTGTCCGTCAAATGGCGGCAGACCCAGGCAGCGGCCTGCCCACGTCGGGAGGACATGCACGATGACTGAGAGCGACTCGTACGGGCAGAGCCTGGAGGTCACCTGGCCCCTCGGGCCCACCACCGTCTACGGCACCGTGGTGATGCCGGAGGGAGCCGGTCCCTTCCCGGGGGTCGTTCTGGTGGCCGGCAGTGGTCCGACGGACCGCGATTGGGACTCCCCACTCCTTCCTGGGTCCAATGGCAGCGGTCGCCTGCTCGCGGAGGCGTTGGGGCGAGTTGGGTTCGCCTCGCTCCGGTATGACAAGCGCGCCTCAGGCCCCCATGTCCGCGAGACGATACCGCTCCTGATCGGCGCCATCACCATGCAGAGCCACGTCGATGAGCTCGCCGGGGCGGTGCGCACTCTTGCCGAGCAGCAGGGCATCCGCCGTGAGCGGATCTTCGCCCTCGGCAACAGCGAAGGGACCCTCCACGCCCTCAACTATCAGGTCCACGACCCTGACATCCCCCTCGCCGGCCTGGTGCTGACCGGGCCTCCCGGGCGCTCCGTGGGTGCGGTCGCCCGGTCACAGCTTGCCGCCCAAGCGAAGAGCTTTCCCAATGGCGAGCAGCTGCTCGCTTTATATGACGCCGCCGTCGCCCGATTCCTTGCCGGTGAGCCCGCCGCCCCCGACCCAGCTCTGCCGGAGGACGTGCGCAGCTTGATCGCGGCCCTGGAGAGCCCCTTCAACCTTCCCTTCGCGCGGGAGCTTTGGACCGCCGACGCGGCAGCTCCTCTGAAGGAGGTGCGCGTCCCGGTGCTCATCGTCATCGGCAAGAAGGATCTACAGGTCGACTGGCAGGCCGACGCGGAGCCGCTTCAGCGCGCCGCGGCAGGACGGACCGACGTCAGCTTCCTCTTTCCTGAGAATGCCAATCACGTGCTGAAGCACGAGCCGCGACCGCGTGAGGAGCTCGCGCAGGGCGAGGCGATACAGAAGTACAACGCGGCCGACGCCTCACTGGACCCCGAGACCGTCACGGCCATCGTGGCCTGGCTCACGGCTCGAGCCTAGGCGATGGTCGCCGAACGTCTCGGCCGCGGTCTGACCTCGTCCTCTGCGACAGGGTGAGCCGCACCCGGAGGCCCGCCGTCAAGTAGACATTGGCGGATGCTGGCCTGCCCGATGGTGATCTCGCACTGCGCTGTCAGCGCCAACGCGCTAGGTAGGTGCCGTGCCCCTAACGGAGCGTCCCCTACCCAGCGCTATCGCGTGCCAGCCAAACGATGGCGTTCACCGGGCCGGGGTGGCTCGGCGCCCACCTCTTGCGCCAAGTCACACGGAGTGTTGGCCGGGGCGAGAGGGTCCGCCCGTGTCGCAAGCAACCGAACCTGGGTACGGAACGTCTCGCGTGCCTCGCGGTCGAGCGGCGCGAGCACCTCGGCCTCTGCTGCCCGCAGCTGGTCATCCAGGGTCGCGAGGAGCTCGATGCCGAGTTGCGTCGCGACGACTCGGCGCGCCCGCCGGTCGCTGGGATCGGGACGACGCTCGATCAGCTTGGCCGCCTCGAGATCGTCGAGGAGGTAAGTCATGACCGTTCGATCGACTCCGAGGTGCTGGGCGAGGGCAAGCTGGCTCGTCACCGTGCCCTGAGCCGCGGCGGAAAGAACCTGGTAGCCCCGCGGACCGCCGGGAAGGTCGGCGACCGCGGTGCGCGCGGCCAGGGCGTACGCCCGCAGGACAACACCCAAGCCCCAGCCGAGGTCGCCTGCCAACGCGCCGACGCAGCTTGGGGGTGCCCCAACCTCGTAGCGGTTACCAAGGTTTTCATCCACCATCCCATCATAGCCGACAAAGCGCTGTTTGAAAGATCCTCTGCTAGACTGATGATCTGCGATACATATGGTTGAGCGACAGACCGGCACGTGAACACGAAGGCAGGACGGCATGATCGAGCGCGGTGAGTTGGGGAAGCCAACGGTGGTGATCGTCGGTGGCGGCTACGGTGGGGTCGCCGTGGCCAAAGCACTGGACGAAACCAGCGACGTCGTGCTCGTCGAACCGAAAGACGCGTTCATGCACAACATCGCCGCCCTTCGGGCGCTGGCCGACCCTTCCTGGCTACCAAGCATCTTCCTCCCCTACGGTGGACTGCTCGCCAACGGCCGAGTGGTCCAAGACCGCGCCGTCAAGGTCGATCCGAATCGCGTGGTAACAGCGTCCGGAGAGGAGATCTCCGCAGACTACGTCGTCCTGGCGACCGGGTCGCAGTATCCCTTCCCCGCCAAGACGGACCTGGTCGATACACCCCACGCCCAGGAGCAGATCCGTCAAGCGCATCGGGCACTCGCTCAGGCGGATCGGGTCCTGTTGGTCGGAGCGGGCCCAGTCGGTATCGAGCTGGCCGGAGAGATCCGCCACGTCTGGCCGGACAAATCGATTGTCCTGCTCGACGTCGCCGATGAGATTCTAGGTGGCCCATACAGGCCGGAGCTGAAGGCCGAGCTCCGAAGCCAACTCATCGATGCCCGTGTCGAGCTGATCCTCGGGAGTTCGCTGCGCCAGGCACCGCCGACTGGGCCGGCGCAGTTGGGAACCTTCACCGTCACCACCGAAGCCGGAACCGAGATCACTGCCGATATCTGGTTCCGCTGCTACGGAGTCGTTCCCAACAGCGACTACCTTGGCGATGCACTGGCCCCCGCTCGCCGCTCGGATGGGTTCATCGACGTTGGCCCCACCCTTCAAGTGGCGGGGCAGTCAACCGTCTTCGCTCTCGGCGACGTTTCCACCGCGGACAGCAAGATGGCAGGCCTCGCCGGACGCCAGGCCACCATCGTTGCGGACAACATCAACGCCCTCGCCCAAGGGCGATCCGACCTTGCTCACTACAAGTCCTGGGGCACTGCCATCGCCGTGCCCATAGGACCCAACGGCGGGGCGGGTCAGTTCCCCGGACAGGTCGAGATCGCCGGACCGGAAGCCATCGCGGAGATGAAGGGCAGAGAGATGGGGGTCGGCAGATTGCGGGAGCGCTTCGGATTAGTGCCCGAAACCGGGGCTGGCGTCGCGGACGACAGGGTCGATGTCCAGCCCGAGATTGAAGCCATGCTGAACAAGTGACCACCGATTCCATCGCTTGGCCTCATCCTTCTGGCGCTTTAGGTTGGCACCGGATCCCTCGCGCCGAGCTGGTCCCGAATGGGCCGGCTCGACGTCCAGCCGTAATTTAGGGGCGAAGACGCAATGTTCAGTGCCTACCTCGTGGTCGCCATTCTCTTGTCGGTAGGTCTCGTGATGTCGGGTGCCCTCAAACTCGCCAAGAACCCTCGGATCGTAGAGGGCATCGGCGGGCTCGGTGTCCCACTGCCGTTGTTTCCGCTGCTAGCGGCGTTGGAGATCGCCGGCGCGGCCGGGCTCATCATTGGCGTGTGGTTCGCTCCACTCGGCATTGCTGCCGGGGTCGGCGTGGTGATGTATTTCACCGGCGCCGTGATTACCCATCTGAGGGCCCACAACCGAGAATTCGCATCCCCGTTGGTTCTGGGCATGATGGCGGCTGCCGCCGTCACGCTGCTCTTGTTCAGTCTCTAGCCGCTCGCGCGCTGCGGTGAGGCGCGACACGCGGTTCCCTCGCGTGCGACCCGCGGACACTGACACCACTACCCGGCAAGCAGCGGCGGGTAGATCCAGGCGAGTCACGCAACGTCTCCAGGGCTTTGTCGGCGTCGCCATTGAGCTGCTCCAGGCGCGCCGCCTTCGCCGGGTTCCGCGCCAACAAGCATTTCTGTCGGCCTGATCAAAGAGGAACAGCACTTGGTGCAAGCAGCCATCGACGGCCTCGACAACCCCGCGGCTTGACGATGGCCTGTTGACGCGGGTCTCCAATTCACGAGGCGGCACCTGTGACCGAGAGGGTGAATGCCGGTTGGCCGCAAGCATCTCTCGTCCGCGCGTCGCATAGTGTTCGTCTGCGGGGTCGCCGGGCCCCCGCCTGCTTGTTGCCAAGGAGGACACACTGATGCCCATGACTTCAGAGCCGGGAAAGCTCACCGTGATGATGCAGGCCGGCAGCTGGGGCATCGTAGGGGCGATGGCTATGAGTGGGACGCGGACGCTGACCACGGAGCTGGGTTTAGTGGGTGAGACGCCGCCGGAGGCCGTGGCCAGGCAGGCCGCAAGCGGGCTGCTCAAGCAGATTCCTCCCGGCAACCGCGGTGCCGTGGTCGAGCTCTCCCACTGGGCGTTCGGGGCGGTGGGCGGGGCGCTCTTCGGCCTGCTGCCCCGCTCGTTGCGCCGACGCAACTGGGCCGGTCCCGCGTATGGGCTCCTGCTCTGGCTCGGCTTTGAGGCCGGGATCGCTCCGGCCCTCGGGTTGAGCTCGGCCACGGCAACCCGCCCCGCAGAGCGGGCGGCATTCGCCGCCGATCATATTCTCTATGGCCTCGTGCTGGCATGGGACTCGAGCGCCGGGACACGTAACCCGGGCGGACAGCATGGTCACGTCCTAGGCAGTTATGTCTACCGACGCGGCGGCATCGCCATGACCGGTCGCCTGCTCATCACGTGAAATACCGACCACACCGAGCTGCCATCCCGGGTGACAATCGCCCCAAACGCGGTTGATTCCGACATTGAGGTCTTCGTGCTCCCGGCGGACTTCGCGGCTTGCGTGGCACTGCTCTGGATCCAGCAGGGGCGCGCCTCCGCCCGATCAACCGGGTGTCGGCTCTGGTGCGTCACTTGCACGCTGGGGTGCGCGAGCACACTTTCGCTTGTTCGAGGTACGGGTCCCGGGCCCACCCGTGTGATTGGGTGTGAGGGCGGTCTTGCATCTTGCGGGACCGACGGCGAGCAGCCCCGGGCATCGGCAGCTCGGTCGGTGGGAGGCAGCGAGTCGACCGATCGGCGATCATCAAAACCTTGATATGGCCGCCACGGAGGACACAGTGATGGCACGGAGCGAAGAGACGGACGGCATCCCAACGGCGCCTGATCCTGTTCAAGGCAACGAGACGGACCCCGACAAGGACGCCAGCGCAACGCCGACGGATGATACGGGGGACCCGCGGAATGCCGACCTCAATGCCGGCGCATTGAGTCAGCCGACGAATACCGGAACATCCTGACTCCTACGCGACCAGAGCCGTCACAGTGCGCCCGGGGCCCTCGTTTGGTGGAACCCGACGTGGGAAGAGACCCGTGGCGGATCTCGGGTGTACCAGATTGACGTTACCCGACAACCGATCTCCAGGGGACGCGCCGCCTCAACGGCCGGCTCGATGGTCCCTGCTGCGCAATGGGATCGCTGGGGGTTGCCGACGCTGCGCGTTATGACTGGAATCGCGTCGCGTCGGAGATGCTCGAGATCTACGCTGAAGCCATCTGGCGGCGGCGACGGGGTCTGGTCGCCGCCGATGCGACGATGCGGGGTGCGGTCGCCCGCACGTATCCCGCGTAACCGCCGGCTGTCAATCTAGATCAGCTGCTCGACAGCTCTCACCTTCCGGTGCATCTCATCGCTGTCCACATCGACACGATCATCAATCTTGATGACCGTACTCGTGCGACGGACACCGGGGGCGGTCGCAAGCGCGACATGGCAGCGCACGAGCAGCGCGAGCACTTCATCGCGCGGCCCTTCCACCTCGGTCCCCATGGCACCCAGGCGAAATGTAAGACCGCTCCCCCGGATCATCTCGAGTGCTGCGGCCACATGCTTGGAGTACGAGCCCGAGCCGTCGTCCGGAGCGATGCTGAACCAGGCAATCATGCTGCCCTCTCCTTCTGTTCCGGGGTGTCTCGGCTCGAGATCCTCGCGAGCTTCCGCAGGCAGTCTACCCGCAGCCGCGCTGATCCAGACTGTGCTCCTTCGTGGGAGGCCGCCCGATCTGACCGCCACTGAAGGGCCGCCGGCCGCGGCTGGATAGTCCCGTGTTGGTCTCGAACTCGGCTGGCGGGCCGCGAGACCAGCGTCACCTCCTTATGCCACGTTTGAGCTGAGTGCCGCGTGAGCGAGCAGCCGTTCAAAATGGGCGTCAGCTCTGATGACAAGTTGCATGATCGATTGGGACTTCATTGGGGCTCGAGTTCCTCATGGTGCGACCGCGTCGCTCCCCCTGAGTTTACATCGAGGGGAAATCCCTTATCCGCTAAGGGAAACACGGAGCGAGAGGGATTCGAACCCTCGTGGCGGGTTAGGCCTGGCATCCGGGGTCGTCTAGCCAGCTGCTCGAGACGCTGCATGTCCGGCTAGCCGATATTCACAGAGCACTGCATCAGTAACGGACGATCGCGGCGACGCCGCCCATCGCGGCATCAAGATGCTCGCGGCGAACGAAGCGACACTCCCCACTGTGAGCTGCCCGCTCGACGGCTGCTTCGACGATGTCGTCGACCGGTGTTGTGGTCCCGCCGCAGACGGGGCATCGCGCTTCTGAGAGGGAAAGCGCCTGGCACAAGGTGCACAGCGAACCCGGCCGGCTCTCCAACCCTGTCGAGATGAACAACTGCTTCACGCGCCCGTCGGAGAGCGCGGCGAGGACCGGCTCCAAGCCGTGAATGGCCAGGCCAGTGCCGGACGCCGTCGCCAGCTCACCCCGAACCGCTTTATCGTCTCGTTTCTCAACATCGAGCGCGATCGCCGACACTGCCGCATGGATCTCATCGAGTGGCGCGGCGACGCGCACTGCAGCGAACCCGACGACACGGGAGCGGTAGCGATCAGGCAGATGCCGCTCGAGACGCTCCCGTTCCGGGGTCGGGCCGCCGAGGACAAGATGATCGACGGGGTGTTCATCCAGATGATCCGTGAGCGCGGCCGCGCACCTGACGAGGTGGCGCTCTGCGGTCGCCACTTCACGGCGATCGACATGCGTGCCTGCCGATGCCCACTGGGCGGCGGCGTCGCCGCTCCCCGAGGGCGAGCTGCTGACATTCCAGCCGCGCTGTCGATCCCTGTGCGGCGCAGTGCCCTCGAACAGCGCTGAGGACTCGGAGAGTTCGCCGAGGTGATACTCAAAGACCCGCATCTTCTCGTGGTCGACCAGAGCCACGCCGAAGCGCTTGGCCTTGGCAAGGGTGATCTCCAGCTGGAGGAGATGCGGTCGGTGTCCGAAGGCAATCTGGTCATGCACCGGAACAGAAAGCGGGACGGCCCGGAACCACGAGTCGCGCGAGCAGCAGACCATCACGAGTCCGCGAGTGCGCGAACGCTCGAAATGCTCCTCGAGCCACCGTGCGAGCATCGCCACGTTGGCGTCGTGCGCCGTTCGAACTTCCGCGTCCTCGACGTTCACACCCTGCGCCTGCTGCGCGAGTAAGGCAAATGCCGCCAGGTAGTCCGTGCGCCGTGGCCGCAGAGCGCCGTCCACGTTGAGATAGCACGTGGTGACGATCGGAGCGCTGTGAGCATGTCGCAATTCGCCGATCTCAAGCTCTAAGGCGGTCCTTGCAACTGTGGTGGCCATCGCTGCCTCGCTTTGGAAATGTTCGATCCTCCCTTCACTGTGGACGATCTGAGCAGCGCATCTCCAGGGTCCATCGTCCCGAGGTTGGTGGGCCGGCCGACCCCATCCGCCCTGCGCAGCGACCCCTAATCCATCCGGCCGACCCTTCCTCGTGGCCACGCTCACGGGCAGCGTCTCCTCACTCGCGGAGAAGCGAGCCGCAACGGAGGCAGCGACAGCGGCGCCCGGTGTCGAGCGAATGACAAGCCATCTGCGCCGTCAAGCGGTGAGTCCGTCAACGTGACCGCGTGGCGCCGGCCTGGTCAGCATCGCCCGCCGGTACAGGCGCAGATACGATCCGGCCATCACCTGCGGGTTGAATCGATCACGCGCGACACGGGCGCAAGTGAACGGATCAACGTCGCATGCCCACGCCACCGCATCGACCATCTCTTGAAGATGGTCCACGACGAACCCGGTGATACCAGGCTCGATCAGTTCCGGCGCGGAACCTTGCCGAAACGACACAGCCGGCGTGCCGCTGACCATGGCCTCGACGATGGAGAGCCCGAAGGGCTCAGGCCAGCAAATCGGCGCAAGCATCGCCGTGGCTCCGGCAATCAAGCGCGCCTTGAGCACTCCAGCGACGTTGGGCAGGTATTGGACGTGTTCACCGTCGATGAATGGCTCAACGCGTCGACGGAAGAACGCGCGCGATATTGGCGTCTGCTCGATCTTGCCCGCGAGGATGAGGTGCAGGCCACAGCGACGAGCCACTTCGATGGCAACGTCTTGGCCCTTCTCCTCGCAGACACGAGCCAGGCACAGCAGGTATCGCGGATCGCGATTCGCCGCCGAGACGTAAAGGCTCTTGACGTCGACGGCGTTGTGCACGACCCCGGCCCATTGAAGACGCGGCGCCGAGCGCCGCTGGCTGTCGCTGATGGCGATGAAACCACCATTTGTGCGCAGCGACGCCAGGAACTCGAGCTCACTCGCGCCGATCTGTCCATGAACCGTATGGAGCACCAGCGTCGGTGCGGCCAACAAGCTCGTGATGAGCGCCCCGCCAAAGCCCGAATGGTCGCTGATCACGTCGAACGGTCCCAGTTCGCGCATCATCTGCTCGACCCGCGACAGATAGGTCATCTCGTGGAGCACCTGCGTGTCCTGTCCGAGGTGGACGGCCAAACCCGCGGGCGCACAGACGGTGGTCCCGCTCTCGGATCCATCGGCACCGAACAGGGTCACTTCGTGACCCTGGCGACGCAACTCCCGGGCCAGCAGAGTCACGACCAGTTCGGTGCCACCGTAGCCCTGCGGTGGCATCGGATACCAAGGCGGGGCGATGAGCGCGATCTGTAGTGGCCGACGGCCGTCGTGGGTAGGCTCCACGAAGCCTACGCTGGAGCCGACCACCGGTCGGCACCAGAGGCTTAGGTCTGACAATCACTATGACCATGGTCACCGAGTCCGCTTGATGACTCAGTTCCCCCCGTGCGCACGTGTTCCCCCAACCGCCAGGTGGAGCGTCAGGATTGCTTAGATGACCACCTCTGGGCCCGCCCCCTTGCACACCGCCGTTCTTGACGCGTGGCCCGTTGCGTTGCAGCGGCGCTTCGAGGCAATCGCCTTTGACTGGGATGGCACCGCTGTCCCCGACCGTCGCGCCGACGCGTCGCCCGTCCGCCGGCAGATCGAACAGCTCACGAGCCTCGGGGTGGATGTGGGAGTCATCAGCGGCACCCATGTTGAGAACATCGACGGCCAGCTGCAGGCGCGACCGGCCGGACCAGGCCACCTCTATCTCTGCGTCAACCGCGGCTCCGAGATCTACGAGGCCGATTCGAGCGGCGTCCACCTCGTTGAACGGCGGACGGCGACCGAGGCCGAGGAGGTCGCCCTCGATCGCGCGGCGGAGAGCACGGCCGCCGCGTTGCACGCGCGCGGACTGACCCCGCTGCCGATCACGCGCCGGTTCAATCGCCGCAAGCTTGATCTGATCCCCACGCCCGGCTGGGAATATCCACCCAAGGCCCGGATCGCCGAGCTCGTCGATGCCGTTAGTGCGCGCATTCGCGCCTGCGGCCTTGGATCGCTTGCAGTGGTGGTCGAACTCGCGATCCGTGCGGCGCGTGACGCCGGCCTCGAGGATCCGCGGGTCACGACCGACGGCAAGTTCGTGGAGATCGGCCTGACGGACAAGTCCGAATCACTTCGCTGGCTGATGGCAACGTGGTGGGGTTCTGGCATCGGGTCGGGTCTCGCCGTCATCGCCGGGGACGAAATGGGACCGCTTGGCGGGGTCCGAGGGAGTGATCACTACATGCTCGTTCCTGAGGCGCAGCGAGCGTCCGTGATATCCGTCGGTGTCGAACCCGAGGGCATCCCACCGGAGGTGGCGCACGTCGGCGGAGGACCCGGCGCGTTTCTCACGTTCCTCGAGGATCAAACCCTCCGCCATCAGACTCACGAGCTGCCGGGCATCGACATCGATCCGCTCTGGTCCATCACCGTCCTGGGCACCGACCACAAACTGGAAAGCGTCCACCAGGTGCTGCTGACTCTCGCGTCTGGGGCGGTCGGCAGCGGGGGGGCACCGTGCCTCCGCCATCCGACAGTCACGCCCACCGTGTTCGTCGCCGGCGCTTTCGAAGGGATGGGTGAGGAATCCCATCTCCTTCGCTGTCCCATCTGGCAGGAAAGCTCCGCGCCGCTGCCGAGCGATGCCGAGGTGCGGCGAGTGCTCGATCTACGTTCGGGACTCCTTTGGCAGGATGTGTCCGGTACCAACCACAGCGTCAGAGCGTTGGGGTTGGCCGCGGTCCACCACGCTGGTGTGGTCGCCCTGGCAGTCGAGGGACTCGACGCTGACGAGCACCCGGCCATAGTCTCCTATCGACATCCGACGAAGGCCGACGCTCGCGATCGGGCTCTCGATGGGGCGAGCCACCAGCGTGTCGATTGCGACGGCGGCGCGGTAACGGTGTCGGCGACGACACGCGTCTTCGCCTCGCCGTCCGGACCTCGTGTCGATCTTGTGGCGCGCTATCGGCGACATGACCTGGGAAGGGAGCCCGCCGTCGACGAGGACGTCGATGTCGATGCGTTGGTGCGCGAGCATCGTGGTGCCTGGGCGGCACGGTGGCAGCAGGCAGATGTTGTCATCCGAGGCGACGATGAACTGCAGCGCGCCGTCCGCTTCGCGCTCTTCCATCTCATGAGTCAGGCACCGGATGACGCAGAGGCCTTCGTGGGCGCCCGAGGTTTGACCGGAGAGGCGTATCGCGGTCACATCTTCTGGGACGCGGACGTCTTCGTCCTCCCGTTTCTCGCTCTCACCAACCCGCCTGCCGCTCGCGCCATGCTCGAGTATCGAATCAGGCGTCTGCCGGAGGCCCGCGCCCGCGCCGCAGCGTTCGGCAAGGCCGGCGCACGGTTCCCATGGGAGTCCGCCGCCACGGGAGAGGATGTCACCCCGGCGAGGATGCGTGACCAGACCGGGCGCGAGGTGATCATCCACACGGGCACCTACGAGGAACACATCGTCGCCGACGTGGCCTGGGCGGCCTGCCTATACGCCGACTGGAGTGGCGACACCGCATTCATGGGTGGTCCGGGAGGCGAGCTCGTGGTCGAAACAGCGCGATACTGGGCCTCCCGTTGTCGGCGTGACGGCAGCGGCCGGATGCACATCGATGCGGTCATCGGGCCGGATGAATACCATGAGATCGTCAACGACAACGCGTTCACCAACGTGATGGCGCGCTGGAATCTGGGCCGCGCACTGCAGTTGCACGATGAAGGGCTTGTCCACGTCGACGACCAGGAAGTGGATGCCTGGCGCGTCGCAGCGGCGAACCTCGTCGACGGGTACGACCCGGGCACCCAACTCTACGAGCAGTTCGCCGGCTTCTACGCGCTCGCGCCATTCGACCTGGCGCAGGCCGTCCCCCATCGACCCGTGGCAGCGGACCTGCTGGTTGGCTACGACGTCGTGCACCGATCGCAGATCGTCAAGCAGGCCGACGTCCTGATGCTGCACCACATGGTTCCCGAGGAGGTTGCCGCGGGCTCCCTGGCAGCCAACTTCGCATACTACGAACCGCGGACATCCCACGGCAGCTCGCTCTCGCCTGGAGTCCATGCGGGGTTGCTCGCTCGCCTCGGCCGCCCGGATGAGGCTGTGGAGCTCCTGCGGCTCGTCGGTCGCCTCGACCTCGACGACGTCACAGGAACCACCGCCGGTGGACTGCATCTCGCCGCCATGGGGAGCTTGTGGCAAGCGCTGGCTTTCGGTGTTGCGGGACTACAGTTGACCGCAGATGGTGTCGCGCTGGACCCGCATGTGCCAGCCAGCTGGACAACGTTCACATTGCCGGTGCAGGTGCGGGGCAACGCGGTGCGGATCACCGTCCAGCGCGACCGGCTCGAGATCGAAGCCGCCGCCCCGATAACGGTGCACCTACCGGCGGGGATCGAAATGCGAACGTCGCCACGTCGAGCGGCCGTCGCCCAGCTCGGCGAAGAAGGAAGATGGCTCGCCCTTCCTCCGCTTTCGCCATGACCCGGGACGGTGGGCCCTCACGCCATCCGGCGCCAGGCGTCCTCGTCAGACGGTAGCCGTGGCGGCTTCGAGGCGGGCGCGCCCTCGGAGCTCGACGTCACCGACGGTCGGCAGCCGGCGCCGGTCCGGCAGGAGCAGGACGGGCGTCCTCGATTCCCGCAGAGCGCGCTCAACGACCCGCGCGCGGCCGGGCGACAAGTTCTGACTCCAGGCGAGTACCAGCAGGTCCGCTGCGGTTTCCTCGACAGCCCGCATGATCTCGCTGGCGGGCACGCCCACTCGATGCTGCAATGTCGGAAACGGCGCGGGCCCGGGCCAGTAGCGGCGCAGGAACTCGGCCGACCACGCCGGGACTTCATGCTGCGGCTGGTCATTGAACATCGGCAGTGCGTGATACGCGTGGACATGCAAGGCGATGAGATCGATGTCGGCGGCCCGCGCGAGCTCAACGGCCTCATGTAGCGCCGCTGCCGTCATCGACGACGCATCGAGCGGGATCAGCATGCGGTGCAACGCGCTGTGAACCTCGGCCCCCTCAGGCACGACAATCATCGGCCGCCGTGCCGCCACGATGAGAGCGAGCGCATGTTGGCCGAGTGCCCGATCAGTGGCGGATCCGGTCGACGCACCCGCGACGATGAGCGCCACGTCCGGCAGCGTCACGCGAGCGAGCAGCGTTTCCAGCACGGGCCCCGTGACCACTCGCAGCGCGATCCCTGCCTCGGCAGCCGATTGACGGGCGCGCGCGGCACCTCGATCCGTCTCCACCACGTGTACGGCTTCAATGCTCGCGCCGAAAACCGGCGCCATGGCGACGGCGGTCGCGAGGACTCGAGACGATAGGTCACCCCCGTCGATCGCTGCGACGATCACCTTCGGATGGGTCACGTCAGTCTTCAGGCGTCGACCTTGTATGGAGTGCTTCGCGGCCATCGTGTTCACCACCCTGGATGATCGCCGCCGCCATCGCACGAGACAAGGGGACTAAGTCCTCATCGCGTGGTGCCGTACGACCTTCGATCAGCGAAACTGCTGATTCCGCGTCGGCCTTGCAGTGCGGCAGGCCGCAGACGACACGGATCGTCTCGCGCGAGGTCAGCTCTCGTTTGAAGGTCGCGCGCTTAGGTGAATGAGAGAGCCACTCGCTCCGAGCCTGCGCTTTGGCCCGGCCCTGAAGCTCACGCTCCTGCCCTGGAGGCCAACGGCCGCGATGGTGATGGCGATGATGGTAGCGAGCTTCACAGCATGACTCCGTGAAACGACCAACCCGAATTTGCGGCATAAATCTCACTCACCGGATGGCCTTGGAGGGTGTAGATCCAGATGTCCCCGCTGGGGGTAAGCGCCAGGATCTCGTTGCTATTCCACCAACCGTAGTCGGTCAAATTGGGTAGATCGATGTGGCTGTGATCGGCGACAGTCACGATCTCGATGGTGAACTTGGGGTTGTCGTTCCCGGAGCCGCCACTGAGATTGGTGCGCGAGACGGCGACGTGAGCCCCATCTGGGCTGATATCGGCTGGGTCTGCGTTTTCGATCAAGGGATTACTCTCCGCGTACTGCATCCCGTTGATAAGGACGGCGGAGGGATCATTGATTAGGGCGGCAGCGGTGACCCCGTTGCGGGCGAGCAGATATTGCTCGTTTCCAGTGAACAGCTCTTGCAAAGTTCCGGTGGTGGGGTTGAGGGCAAACCAGGCGGCGGCGGGGTCATAGCCGGAGCCCCAGGATTCGACACGATGGACGATGATTCCGGTGCTGTACCAACCCATCAGCTGCTCAGTAAAGTTGGTGGGCGCCAACCAGTGGTAGACAGTTCGGACCGACTCGCCGAGGCCGCCAACCTCGATCACACCGTGATGCTGGCCGGTCGCATTGGTGGTCTGATCGACACTCCAGGCCCACTCGGTCCCATCTGGCGAGGAAACGTAGAAGCCATTGGTTGGGCTGGGCAAAGAGGCGGTGCCGAGTACGGTTCCAGCATGGGAGGGGATCGCCACGTCGGTGAGGGTTGACGTGGTGCCAAATAGGACCAGGTTGGGGCCAGCCTCCTCGGCGGTGACTCCAAATCCTTGGGATGCGGCCTGCTGGGCACTCAACCCAAAGATCTGTTCCATTTTGAGATTGGTCAGCTCCCACTGCTCCACCCCCTGATCGTTGATCATCTTCAACTCTTGGCCATGGGAGAGAACAGCCAGGGGAGGCTCTGGGGCCGGGGTGGGAACCGCAGTTGGGCTGGGGCTCGGGACTAGGGTTGTGATGGGTGTGGTGGGGTTGCTGCTGGGAGTTGGGGAGGAGGGGGAAGGGGAGCTTCGTGTTGCACCCGTGCCGCAGGCGGCCAGGAGGACCGCCAGGGGCAGGGTGGCGATCAACCCATGACGGTGGTTTTGGTTTCTGGGTTGCGTCTCACCTGCATCAACCCCACCCTTGATCACCGGGGGTTTCGCCGAGATCGCCACCACAGGTACCTCCTGATCGCAGTCTTCGCCTTGTCCATAATTGCGAACAGAGCCAAAGGCCACCTCGTGTGCCGTCAAAGGTCCCGCGATCTGCGGGGTGGAAAAAGAGGCAGGACGACGGGCTGAAGATGAGATGTCCGGGAGATGGCGCTCCGTCGTGCCGGGCAAGCCCGCCGATCGCGCCAAAGAAGATCGATAGGCCGGCAGTCAAATACACGTACCAAAGCGCCGCGAGCAGGCCGACCGCCAGCGCAACACGTGGGAAACGCCGCGCCATCACAAACGCCTAACAGGCCATGTTTCAACCCGATTGGGCTATGCAGTGACACCTTGGCTGACACCTTCCGCCCCCATCCTCCGACTGCTTGCACAGATGTACGCACTCCTTTCCGGCCTACTGGAGCGCCGTGCACTACCTGGTGCATTGGGGCCACTGCGGCGGGAACGACGTGGACAACCTCGTCCATCGTTAATACGACACCATCGAGAGCCGCCGATCAGTAGAGAGGCGCGCACCGACTGCGAGTACGGAATTTGGATGGTCGCGGCTCGAAGTGCGCTTCAGCGCTACCATCGGGGATCAGGCGAAGCGAAGCTCCGCGACCTCCCTGCGATCAATGAATGTGGGCGCCCACGAGGGCGAGGCGAAACTAATCGTGGCATTCCCTTCACCAGGAGCCGCCGCGCGGTCGAGCCCTAGTCAGTACATGCGCGGAACCTGGCCTGAGCGACGCGGCTCTGCCTCGAGGGCACAGCGGGCCGACAACGGAAAGGCGCTCCGCCGTACGATACGTCGGAGCGCCCGAGAGGGGGGCTCAGGTTGCGACTACAGTCTGTCGCGACGGCGAAACCATCCGGCATCGAGGCGGTTTCGTCAACCTCGGTTGCCAACCATACTGGCAGTATCGGGCAGTATGGTGCAGGATCGCAAGTCGCCCACGAGATCAGGGCAAAGCAAGATTCTGGAGCTTCGCTCTCAACGGCAAGCGGACGCAATGAATCCGAGCGAGTGGACTCAGGCTGGGCTGGCTCAAAAGGTGGGAGCCTCGGTGCGCTCGATAAAGGCGTGGGAGGCTGGCGATACACTGCCGCGTCTCTACTACCGCCGTCGACTTGCGAAGGCCCTTGGCGTGAGCGTCTCAGACCTAGGATTCTGAAGACCGTTGTAGAGCGTCGACGGCAAGGCCGAACCTTTGCCAGATACTGAGGCGATCACAGGACCCCCCTCTCTCCGCCGCCGACGGCTGCCATTGCCAACGCCCGGCGGACAGCCAGCGGAAGGCCGTGACTCCGTGGCCACGAGGATGTTTTGGCCTCTTGCCCGGGCCTCGGCCACCAGCCGAGCCTGACTTGGTGCAAGTGGCGACGATGAGACGTGAGTCGGCGATGACGGAGAGAGCAATCGTGGCCGAGACTAGGTGGGCTCCGCTACGCAGTCCGCCTCAGACAATCCAACCCGAGCAGCGGCTGGATGACGGCGGCCGGCGCGGGACGTCCACAGAGGTAGCCCTGGAGCTCCTCGCAGCCGCCTCGGGTCAAGAACTCCGCCTGTTCTGGGGTTTCGACTCCCTCCGCCACCACCGAGAGGCCGAGGCCATGGGCCAGCGCCAGGGTGGCCGTCACGATGGTCTCGTCAGCGGTTCGAATTCCAATGCCGCCGACGAACGAGCGATCGATCTTGAGCACCCGGAAGGGGAAGCGCTGGAGCGCGGTCAATGAGGAATGGCCGGTGCCGAAGTCGTCGATCACCAGCCACACCCCCAGGTCGCGCAGTTGCGCCAGCGCCCGAGAGGCGGCCTCCGGATCGGTGCTCAGCACGCTCTCGGTGACCTCCAGGTGGAGTCGCTCGGGGGCCAGCCCGGAGCGCTTCAGCGCCTCCGCGACGTCCTTGACCAAGTTCCGGTCCTGGAGCTCGGCCACGGAGAGGTTGACCGAGACGGACAGGTGGGCGGCTGCCGGCTCTGCCTCGGTCCAGTGCTTGAGCGTTGCGCATGCCTCGCGAAGAACCCAGCGGCCGATGGATGAGATGCTGCCGCTCTCCTCGGCAAGACCGATGAACTCGTTAGGGCCGAGCAGACCACGCTCGGGGTGCATCCACCGCACCAACGCCTCCATCCCGACGATCTCGCGCGAGACTGCGGCGACGATGGGTTGAAAATGGAGGCGCAACTCGCCCCGGTCGGCTGCGTCGAGGAGATGGGCTGCGAGCCAGCCCCGGTCCAGGAAGGCCCGGTCCAACGCCTCGTCCAGCACCTGGAAGCCGCCTCGGCTGACCCGCTTGGCATAGTGCAACGCCACCTCGGCCCGCCGGACCATCTCGGCAGGCTCTTCGAGCCTGGAGCAGCCGGCCACCCCGCCCGTCACCTTGACCGCAGTCTGCTGTCCAGCGACGTCGTAGCGTTGCGTGACGGCTGCGAGCAGCCGGCCGACTGTGGACTCAAGAGCGCGCGGTTCAACCCCCATCATCAGCACAGCGAAGAGGGCCCCCTCGAGCCGAGCCACCACGTCGCCAGGTCGAACCGAGTTCACCAAGCGCCGGGCGAAGACCGCCAGCACCTCGTCGCCCACGGCGCGGCCGAATGCGTCGTTGACGTGCTTGAAATGATCGAGGTCAAAGGCAACCACCGCGAACCGGCGCCGCCTGCCAGATTGAAGATGCTGCAGCTCCTCCAGCAGGCCACGCCGGTTGACCAGGCCGGTGAGGTCGTCGCGGTGAGCCTGGCGGACGAGCTCGTCCTCCGCAGCTTTGCGCTCGGTGATGTCTTGATAGGTTCCGAGGACGGCGATGACCCGGCCGCTGGGATCGTGCAGCCCTACCGTCGAGACGGCGACCTCGACCATGTGCCCGTCACGGTGACGGCGCCGCGCTTGGACCTCGAACACATCGCGGCCAGCCGCTGCTCCCCTACGCAGCCGATGGCTCTCCCCGCGGGAGCTGAATTCGATGAGATGGAGCGGACGGCCGACGACTTCGGCCGCGCTCCAGCCGAACAGACGCTCAGCGGCAGGGTTCCAGAGCAGCGCGACGCCGTTGAGATCCGCCACCACGAGAGCGGTCGGCGAACCCGTCACGGTAGCCCTCAGCAGCTCCTGTTCGGCGACGCTGGCGAGCGGCACAGCGGAAGAGCTGTTCCGAGCGGGAGCGTTTTGCCGCCGGTCCCTGACGAGTACGCGCTCTGGGCTCGCTGAGGCCCTCTTCTGGCTCGCTAGCAGCGTAGCGGGATCCGCTTTCGCGAACTGGTCCGCAGAGCCCCTTCCTTTCGCGGCGATCATGCGACGCAGCCTAGCCCGGACATCTCATCCGAGAATGACGCCCTGGTGACGGTCGCAATCCTTTTCAATCGGCTACAGGCTCTGAGAGGCTGGGACTCCAGGCGGGGCGACCAAGAGTCTCCTTATGCAGCTATTCCTCGATGGTCAGTTGACTGATCGCTCCGTCTCGGAGGGTGAAGCGGAACTGAAGGTCGACCCGTCCTCCGGGAAAGTTGCCCTCCAGGTGGTGCATAGCGACGTAGCGGTTCGCTTCAACCTTGGTCGCACCGGTCATCTCGATGGTGTACGTGAACTCGCTCGCCGACCGAGACAGCCACTGGCTGATCTCCTCTCGTCCCCGATATGTCTTGCCCTCGTCAGTCACGGTGGCGTCGGGTACGTAGCTTTGGACGGCGACATCGATATCACGAGCCATGTGTGCCTTGAGATAACTCGTGATGACCGCAGGCAATTCACCGAGGTCAATGCTTTGTGGCTGCTCCATCATCTCCATTTCCTCCGGGGGAACTCGGGTCTACTCGGACTCTGCAGACCACCGTGGAGCCTCCCTCAGGGGGAGAGTCAAGGCTCCTCGCGACGAGGTTGCGACAGCAGGACGGGTTTGGACTCTTTCGTCCGCGGAGCCCAGACTGATGGACATGTCTGGCGTGTTGGCGATCGGGAAGTTCTCCCGCATCACGCACCTGAGCATCAAGACCCTTCGCCGGTACCACGAAGCGGGGCTGCTCGAGCCGGCAACCGTCGACCGCCACACCGGCTACCGCTACTACAGTCTTGATCAGGTCCCCACCGCTCAAGTCATCCACCGCTTTCGCGAGCTCGGGATGCCGGTGCGCGAGGTGGGCGAACTCGTTGCGATCACTGATCCACACGCCCGGGCCGCGATCATCTCCCAGCACCTGCAACGGGTAGAGACGCAGCTCGACCAGACTCGGGCAGCAGTCGTGTCGCTCCGGAGACTCCTCGAGCCCAACCCAGCCCCTCGCGAGGTCCTGCGTCGCCGGACGGAGGCGACGACGGTTGCTGCAGTCCGCGATGTGGTGAATCTCGGCGACGTCCTGGGCTGGTATGACGCCGCAATGAGTGAGCTCGAGGCGGTACTCAGCTCGGTCAGCGCGGTGCCAATCGGGCCGCCGGGTGGCCTCTACGACAACGAGCTGTTCACCGAGGAGCGGGGGATGATGGTGGTCTATATCCCGGTGGATGGGCCCCCGACCCGAGGCAGGGTGGAGCCCTTTGACGTCCACGCCACCGACCTGGCAACGACGATGCATAGTGGCCGGCACGACGATATCGATGTGACTTATGCGGCCCTTGGTACGTACGTGAACCGGCAAGCACTCCAGGTGTCGGGGCCAGTCCACGAGATTTACCACGTCGGACCACGCGACACCGACGACAGCTCGGCGTGGCGAACCGAGATTGGCTGGCCGATCTTCCGAACAGCGTGAGGGGCCACGGTATTTTCGCGTACGCGTCTCGGTTCCCGGTGGGAAAGACTTGGCAGATCAAAGTGTGTCACCCGATTGAGTGAATCGGCCACTCAATCGCGCGAGACTCGGTGCGGGTATCTGTCACGATCTCGCAATCGCGAAATTGGCTCGGGTGATTAATTGCACGCTGGCGTGCCGCACAGCACTCGTACGTGAACCCTTCCCCAACCCACAAGCCGCCACCGCGTGCGCCACTATTGGCGCGCCCCGACGGGTCCCCTAACATGGCTCGCGGTGATCCGCTCAGCCGGGCCGGGCAATGGAGATCGAAGATGACAGCAACCCTGAAGGTGACGCATAAAGCAATCGGAGCCGAGGTCCGACGTGGCACGTACGACATCGTGGTTGACGGTCACCTTGCCGGATCGGTCGAAATGAACGACACGATCGAGATACCAATCGAACCTGGACGTCACACCCTGCAAGTTCGCGGTGGCCGAAACTCCAGCCGAACTCGGACCTTCGACGCCGCCGAGAGCCAGACCGTCGCCTTCCGATGCACCGGAAAGAGCTTTCTGCCGATCTTCCTCGCGTCCTTCTTAGTCCCCAGCCTGGCGCTCCAGCTCCGCCGTGAAGCTGATGATCGGTCTCTCTGACGACATCGTCCAGAGGAGGATGAAGCGAAACCGGCCGTAAGGCACGGTCTTGGTATTTCGATGGACAGGAGGGTCCACGGGCTGAAATAGTGGGCAGATGGTTCACAACGTTGCTCTGGTTCTCGGTGGTGGTGGGGCTGCCGGAAATGCGTGGGAGATCGGTGTCATCGCAGGCCTGGCCGAAGCTGGTCTCGATATGACAGAGGCCGCCGATTTGGTGGTCGGCACCTCGGCCGGGGCCACCGCGGCAGCGCAGGTGCGCAGCGGTATACCGGCGGCCGAACTGCTGGCCTCGGTGCTGTCCCCGCCGATTCAACCGGTCGGACAGAACCGGGAACGGCCGCCGTCTCTGCCAATGGCGACGGTGTTCGAGCGGATGAGGGCCATCGGCGCCGCCGCCACCTCGGCAGCCGATCTACAACGTGCGATGGGCGCGTTCGGGTTGGAGAGCGACTCCATACTCGGACCCGGGGCGGAACAGCGGCGCGCAATGGTCGCCGCCCGGTTGCCCCGCCGTGAATGGCCGGACAGGCCGATGATCGTGGTCGCCGTCAACGCACATACGGGCGAGTTGGCTGCGTTCGACCGCGATTCCGGCGTCGACCTGGTGGACGCGGTCACCGCGAGCACCGCGCTGCCCGGTCTGGTCCCCACCGTCAGCATCAACGGCGCGCGCTACATCGACGGCGGCGTACGCTCCCCCGACAACGCCGACCTTGCCTCGGGCTATGCGCACGTCGTGGTGCTCTCGCCGTTGGGCGGATGGAGCGGAACACCACCGGAAGGCCAGTTCGAGGGCCTGCGCAGACCACCGGAATGGGGCATGGACCTGGCAGGCCAGGTCGAGGGCCTGCGCAAGCAGGGCAGCCGCGTCGAGGTGATCACACCGGACGCCGATTCCCGAGCCGCGATGGGCACGAACCAGATGGATCTGGCGACCCGCATCCCCGCCGCCCGTGCCGGTTTCGCCCAAGGCAAGCAGGAAGCAACCCGCGTGACGTTCCTCTGACGATTGCACACCGACGCCCAGCGCTACACCGGCGAGGGGTCGCCTGCGGGGGCAGCACCCGAACCCGATCTCTCCGCCCGGTGAGATGAGAGTGGGGCCACGGAAGGCCGGGTTAGCCTGGCGGCGTAGTGACGACCGTGAACCTCGGTCTGCCGAACACGCTGACGCCGCATTCCAATGAGGACCGACGCTCGCGATCTGGAGGCAATAGGCGGCTCCTGGCCGGGCACATATGGAGCCACCTGTGTTTCTCCCTCACCCTCACGGATCGCCCACGCTTGTGTCTCCAGGCCAGCGCACAAGACGGGCGCAATGGCTACCTGATAGTCTCCCGTCCGTTGTAACCGCGAACATGGCGAGGAGTCTTCATATGACGACACTGAAGCGGCATCACGCCGCGGGGATGCCTCCTGAGGCCTACGACCAGGTCATTGCGGCCGTTGCTGAGTCGCAGATGGGCGCTGACGGCTTCGTCGCTCACTATGGCGTCGTTGACGGCGATGGCATCACCGTTATTGAAATCTGGGATTCGCAAGCTCAACACGACAAGTGGTTCGACGCGAACGTGAGGTCGCTTCTGCCACCGGGCACTCCCGAGCCGGAGTTCTGGGAGATTCGCGCCAGCCGCACGAAATAGCGCCGGCTGGCCAGACGGCGCTATCGAACACTCGGTAGTCACTCCGCTCGGGTAACGGCCCTATGGAGAATCTCGGCCTGCCGCGTCAACGTCCGCGCCAGGCGTGAACGACGCCCGCAAATAGGCCAGGCTCGACCACAATCCGCACGTGAACACTGAGGGTCGGATCCCGGTTGCGGGAGCCGACCTCTA
>PLZA01000045.1 GCA_003153505.1 Candidatus Dormiibacterota bacterium | reverse complement strand
GTCTCGGTGCGCGTCCGGCGCAGCGCTTGCGCTTGCGCTTTGCCTCGACCCTCGGCGATCGCCTCGGCGAAGTTAGCGAAGAGCACCGTGAACCACAACCAGAGGGCGATCTGCCCGACGAAGCTGGTGTCAGCCCCCGCGCCGAAGATGTCCGCGATGAACACATACGTGGTCATCACTGCGCCGATCTCGACGACGAACATCACCGGGTTTCGCACCATGAGGCGCGGGTCCAGCTTGACGAAGCTCTGACCGATCGCGGGGAAGAGCAACTCCGGGTCGGTGACGCTGCTGCGGCGGCGTCGGGGATGGTGAGCGGCTGCGAGGGCCATATCAATGCACCGCGATGAGCTTGAAGTGCTCGAGGATCGGCCCGAGCGAGACTGCCGGGAAGAACGTCAGGGCTGCGACCACGAGGATCGTTCCCACGAGGAGTGCGACGAACAGCGGTCCATCGGTGGGGAAGGTACCCGCGCTGGCCGGAACGATCTTCTTCTTCACCAGACTGCCCGCCAGCGCCATCACTGGGATGATGAACAGGTAGCGGCCCATCCACATCGCTCCCGCCAGCATCAGGTTGTAATAGAGCGTGTTGCCGGAGAGCCCCGCGAACGCGCTCCCGTTGTTGCCGGTGGTGGAGGCGAACGCGTAGAAGATCTCGGTGAGCTGATGCGGCGTTCCCTGCGTCGCGAGCGGTCCAGCCTGCCCACCCGCCGTGAGCGTGGCGAGCGCCGAGAAGCCGAGGATCGACGCGGGCAGCACGAGGATCGCGATGGCCGCGTATTTCACGTCACGGCCCTCGATCTTCTTGCCCACGTACTCGGGGGTTCGGCCGACCATCAGCCCGGCGATGAACACCGCGACGATCGCGAAGACGACCATGCCGTAGAGGCCGGAGCCGACACCTCCAGGCGTGATCTCGCCGAGCTTGAGGAGGACAAGCGGGATCATGCCGCCGATCGCGGTCCAGCTGTCATGCGCGGAGTCGACCGCTCCGGTGCTCGTCCCGGTCGTTGCCGTCCCGAACTGGGCGGTCTGGATGGCGCCGAAGCGCACCTCCTTGCCTTCCATGTTGCCACCGGGCGATTGCGCCGACGCCACCTGGGTCGCGCCCGTGCCAACGAGCGCGGGGTTGCCCTGCTGCTCCTGCCACGCGGCGACGCCAAAGGCGCCGATGAGAATGATCCCCATGACCGCGCCGAGCGCGATCCCCTGCTTCACATTTCCCACCCACTTGCCGAAGGTGATCACCAGAGCGAAGGGGATGAGCAACACGCTGAAGATCTCCAGCGCGTTCGTGAAGCCGTTGGGGTTCTCGAACGGGTGGGCGCTGTTGGCGTTGAAGAATCCGCCGCCGTTGGTCCCGAGGTCCTTGATCGCCTCCTGCGACGCGACCGGCCCCTGGGCGATCGTCTGTACACCGTTGGTGAGCGTGTGCACGATCGAGTAGCCGCTGAAGTTCTCGATGGCGCCGTTGGCGACCAGAACGAGCGCGATGACGACGCTGATCGGCAGGAGCACGTAGAGCGTGCCCCGCACCGCGTCGACCCAGAAGTTGCCGACCGTATTCATGGTGCGACGCGCGATCGACCGGATCACCACGATGGCGATGGCCATGCCGGTCGCGGCGCTGAGGAAGTTGTGCAGCACCAAGCCGACGATCTGCGAGAAGTAGCTCATCGTGGTCTCGCCCGAGTAGTCCTGCCAGTTGGTGTTGGTGGCAAAGCTCACCGCAGTGTTGAAGGCGAGCGGCGCCGGGACGCCGGGGAGGTTCTGCGGGTTGAGCGGCAGGTGGTCTTGGAAGCGAAGTACCAGGTAGGTGAATACCAGGCCCATCACCGTGATCGCGAGGATCGAGACCAGATAGGCGATCCAGCCCTGCTCGTGGTCCTCGTCGACGCCGATGATCCGGTAGGTGACACGCTCGACGGGACGGATGACCCGACTGAGCCAGACGCGCTCACCCTTGTACACCTTGACCATGTAGCCGCCGAGGAACCACGCAGCGACGCCGGCAGCGCCATACGTGATCACCGCCGGGAGGATGTCGAGGACCATCAGAAGCGCTCCGGCGCGACCAGCGCGATCAGCAGGTAGATCGCCGCAATCAGCGCGATGATCGCGGCGACAATGTAGCCGGTGAGGTCTCCCATGTCAGATCCTCCGGAGCCCGGCGATCATCAGGATGCCCGCGACGAGCATCCCCGCGAAACACAGCAGGACGAGCAGATCAAGTGGCATCGGTTTGCAAGTATCGGACCCTGAACATCAACGGTGCGTCAACGACGCTTCAGCCCTTTGCGATTGTTAACGGAACGTTGACGATCGGCGACAGTGGCGGTCAACCGATCAAGGTTGAGAACACGCGTCCGCCTTTGCCACGCCAGCCTGCTCTATCACAAGCTCGATCAACTCGCGGCATCTCACAAGCCGTGCGCGCCCCACGGAATCGAGGTGGATCTCAGTTCGATCGCGCCAAACGCTAAGCGGGAGACGGGGCTCGAACCCGCAGCTTCAACCTTGGGAAGGTGACGGTCGGTTTTTGTATTCAGTTACGCCCGATAAACCCCTCAGGATGTCTATCCACCCCCATTTTCGAGCGCGAACGCATGGCCTTCGCGAGTCACCATCGGGCAATCAAGTGGAGTGGACGGTAGCCATCTGAACGTCGACCGCTCGGCTCCTGCACGGCCACAGTCCGCCGTCCTCACCCACCCGCTAACAGAGGACCGCGTCAAGTTCTCCTCCAACGTTGTGCGCACTGCACTGTTAGTGTCCGCCAAACCGGGGCAGGCCCAAGACAGAGGAATTGGGCCGGTACCCCGAACGCTACGACGGTGCGTGGTGTCGTGGGTCTGGTGAGAGGACGCTCGGCTGCGCGCCTTTCCCCTCCCGCGGCCACCCCTAGCCCGAGGGTGTGTCCTCGGACAAGCAGTCGACTACAGGTCCGATGGCGTAGGTCATTGCGATGTCGTTGCCAAGCGGCGGCCTCGCCGCGTCACTCCTCGCGACCCTACGAAGCGATGGCCAGCAAACTGTTGACGTTCACAACGGGGGACGCTTGGCCGTGTTCACCCTCAGGGATGGCCTCTACCACGAACTCTGAGATGACGCCGGGCCGGAAGACCAGGCAATGAGTCGATCCTCCGAACTGGAAGTATCCGAGCTGGTCGCCTTTCTCGACCTTCTGGCCCTCCTTCAGCGGCTTCCCCTCCTGGTCGACCAGCACGCAGGACGAGACCTCCCCCATGCCCACGGCGACCAGACACATCAGGCCGATACCGCTGTAGTCGGCTTCGATGAAGATGAGCGCCCTGGTCGCCACGTGAGTGATGTAGCCCTGCGAGTTGGTGGGACCGGCGGGGTCGAAACGCTCCGAGGCTGCTTCGGCGTAATACGTTCCCGGTACCTGCTGGATCCTCCTGATGGTGCCCGTGACTGGGCTGGGCCAACGGTGATAGTTGTCGGCGCTGAGGAACGCCTGGTACACGGTGCCACCGACGAACTGCTCCACGAAGTTCCCATTGAGCATGTGCCGCACGGAATACGGCTCCGACTTCATCCAGAAGGTGTCGTGTTCGTTCACCTGCGTCTGTATGCGATACGGCTGGGACTCGCAGGCGCTCACGATGGCCTTCTGGTCGTCGGGTCGGGCGACGGGCCGCCTCCCGGGTTTGAAGCGACGGATGAAGAAGTCGTTCCAGCTCTTGAACCCGAAGAACTCGGCGTCGGGATCGATCTGGAATTCGTGCAGCCGAAGCGACTCCCTTGCGACCGGGCTCAGCCAGCCAGAAGGCGAATCGTCCAGCACGTAGCGCGAGGCTTCGCTGTCGAGGAACTCCGCCCAGACCGAGAGCAGCCTCCTCACCATCTCGTTGACACGCGGGTCGGCGAAAGCGGCCAGCCCGGCCGCGGTGATCATCGGGTAGTCCAAGATGGCGTTGATCGGGCACCCCACCATTGCCGTGACGTCGAAGGTCGGTGCCGTCGTCAGGATGTGGTTCATCACGACCAGCATCTGCTCGTAATTCTCGAGCTTGACGTCACCCGAACCCGGCTTCGGCGCAGAACGGGGCTGCTGCTCGAACATCAACGTGAAGTACATGTTCATGACCGGATCGTTCTCGATCATGTCCCGGAACTCCTGCACCACCGGATGGAAAGTGGCGTTTCTCTGCTCGGCCTCGGCGATGTTGCTCTCCAGCCACCTGCTCAAGTGGCGGGGATCGACGGGAAGCCATCCACCCAGGCGGCTGGGTCGCGAGGCGGCGCTGTCATGTCGCGGCGGGGCCATGGTTCCTCCGTGCTCACCCTAGCAGTCTTCGGGTGTTGATAACAGCGGGTGACCGCCCGCCAGCGTACATTCCGCGTGAGACGTGGGGTCGGACATACGCGAATGAACGCGACGCCGGCGGTGGCCTCATCTTTGCGGACAAGATGAATGAAGTTCGTGCGGCGATCTACCTGGGCACCACGTCGATTCGAATGCTGGTCAACGAGAATGACCCCGCCGCCCCAGATGCCTGGGCCAGCCTCGACTCCGGCGATCATGTTGTGCTCGCGTGGACCAATCACGAAGTCCGATGACGTATGTCGGCATCGACGGCGTTGTTCGCCATGACCAGGACCCGATCCACGGCGACAACGGCCACCCGGTAGGAGCCGCTCGACGAGGTTGAGTTGAGACGTCGGTTGACAACGCTGCGACATTAGGCACGCCATTCATCGGTGGCGCTCGCGAACGAAGGACGGCGCCAAGACAATCCCTTTATCGCCCTAGCTCTCCGAGCAGGGACAATCTCGCTGTGCCTGACGCTCGGAAGACGCATGACCTCCGGTCAGTAGCCGCCGTCTTCGCTCCCTTGGGGTGGCGTGCAATTGGTGGTCTGGCTGTCCACGTCGCGCTCATGGAGCGTGAGATCGTTCGTACACGACACTGCCTACAGGAGTCCCCTCGGCTTGGACCGATTCTTCAACCATGTTGCTGTGTACCGGGCGTCCACAGGTGACCGCCCTCGTGAGGATCGACGACCGAGAGCGGCGTCCACGACCCAGAGCACGGTCTGGGCTGCAGAACGTGCTTTCGGGAAGGCGGGAGCGGGACTATGGAATCCCCGTCGCCATGTGTCGGAGCAGGATCACGTTGCGATCGAGCGGCGTTCCCGCTCTCCCCGAATCGAACCCCGCCCACGGCGAGTTGCCGGCCAGTTGTCGATGCAGGCCGGCAAGCTCCAATTGGGTTTCCGCCCTCGCCGGATCGGCGGGTCCGTCATGGTCGATCAGGGTGCTGGCGATCGCGACCGTGCCGTCGCCGACATCGAAGATTTCAATCAAGCGCGCCTGACATGGCCAGTCGACGAACGACCCAGTGGTCACCTCCCAGAGCCCGCCGCCGATGCCGCTCGGGTCCGGGCGCGGGCGAATGGCGTGCGTGTGCGTGTGTCCGTTGAGCCAGAGCACGACGTTGTCGAATCGGAGCAGCGTGGGAAGCAGCCTTGGACCGGCACCATGGTGGGAGCCGTCGGCGTGAGGGCGGTTGTTGCCGAGGACCTGCGATCCGTGGTGCGAGACGATCACCACGAGGCGGTCTTCATTCCCGGTCTCGACGTCGCCTCCGTCGTTCGCGCGGTAGCTGGCGTGCACCTCGATCAGTCGCTGCTCAAGCCAGTGCACTTGCTCGTCACCGATGCACCCGTCTGCTGAACCCGCGGGGCATCCGGTGTCCAGAACGATGAACCGAATGGACTCGGTGTCATGCGCGTAGTAGGCGGTGCGGCTCGAGAGATTCCGGTCGTCGAAACCGTGTCGCGCCGGCATCCCGGGCGCGGTGTGCGCACTCACGAAGTCTTCCAGGCTGCAATACCGCCGCCCCGGGTCAGGGGTCACGACACGGGACGGGCTCGCCAGGAACGCCTCCGGGCGTGTGACGAACGTCTCGTGCGCCGTGTCGCGATCGATCGCGGGCGGCAGCTCGATCGGCTTATCGCCCCCAACAAAGGCCGCCGCCAGTGCGGGGGTCACGACGCCGACGCCCTGGCAGAGCGTCTCGTGATTGCCGTGGCAGCCCAGCCATGGGACGCGCAGCCCCGTGGCGTCGATGGGCCGCAGCGCACGATCGAGCAACCCCGGTATCAGCGGAAAGCCGTAGTCGCGGCGGAAGAGATCCGGCTCCCCGGGACCACCGTCGGGCCTCCAGAAGATGTCATCGGGCCAGGCGGCCGACTGCACACCCTCGTACGTTGACGAGCCGGAATTCAGCTGCACATGCCCGTCGTCGAGCAGCTGCGTGAAGGCGCGAATCTCATTCTGCTGCGCGTTGTCGATCGCGTCGCCACCGGTGAGCACCAGTTCGAGCGGTGCATGGGTGAGCGGTCCGGTCATGCCAGTGTTGAGCGCGCTGATGAGTGCGTTGAGCGCGTGAGGGGTCAGGGCCTCCTGCGGGCGTTGCACCGGAACCAGCTTGACGAAGCGAGGATCACTGAACTCGCGATTGAGAAACTCGAAGCGCGCCGGTGACTGCACGTCGGTCACGTGGAGGTCGGTCATGTGCGCGATGCAGGCGATCGGCCGCTCCACGCTCACCGTCGCCACGGAGGAGCCGGCCAGCTCGGAACGAACCACGTGCCGTTCCCCTGGCTGGGTCACGACTGCGCGGTACGGGAGATGAGCTCCGGTAGCGAGCACGTGACCCGAGCCGAGACGCCGGAGATGCGTGAGCGGCACGCCGGCCTACGGAGTCACAGTGGCGTCGTCTCGGGTGATCAGCACTGGGTCGAGGCGGAGCGCCACCCGCACTCGTGTCCCTGCCGGGTACGCGACCGCATCCGCGGTGGGGATCTGGACGAGCACGACGGCGTCACCCAGGTCGACGGTGACTCGGCTCGAGGCGCCGAGGAACGCGAGCGCGATCACCGTCCCGAGCAGCGGTCCGGTTGCTGTATCGGTCGCCGCCGAGAGGGAAACCGCCTCGGGGCGGACCAGCGCGACGGCTGGGCCATCTGCGCCGCCCGCGGCGATCAGCGGTATGCGAACACCTCGGACCTCCACGGCTCCGCCGCGGACCACGCCGGACAGCCGGTTGGTGAGACCCACGAATTCGGCCACGAACGCCGTGGCCGGCTGGGTGTAGACCGTGGTCGGCGGCGCCAGCTGCTCCAGCCGGCCCGCGCGCATCACCCCGACCCGATCGGCGATGGCGAGCGCCTCCTCCTGATCGTGGGTGACGAACAGCGTCGTGGTGCCGACCTCGAGCTGGACGCGACGGATCTCGTCGCGCAACTGGCTGCGTACCTTGGCGTCGAGGGCCGACAGCGGCTCGTCGAGCAGGAGCACGGACGGGCGGATGGCAAGCGCACGCGCGAGCGCGACCCGTTGCTGCTGACCGCCCGACAGCTGGTGGGCGTAGCGATCCGATTGCGCCGCCAGGCCAACCAGCTCGAGCATCTCTCCCGCGCGTCGAAGGCGCTCACGCGACGCGACCTTGCGCATGCGCAGCCCGAACGCGACGTTCTGGCGGGCGGTCATGTGCGGGAACAGCGAGTACGCCTGAAACACCATCCCCGCGTCACGCCGGTTGGCGGGGAGCAGGGTGACATCCCTGCCGCCGATCACGACCCGGCCGCCGTCGGCGTCCTCGAGTCCCGCGACCAGACGCAGCGCCGTCGTCTTGCCACAGCCCGAGGGCCCGAGCAGCGCGACCAGCTCCCCGGCGCCGATGGTGAGGTTCAGGCCGTCGAGCGCGTGCACCGACCCGTACTGGCGGCGCAGGTCCTCGAGGCGCACCTCGACACTGGCGCGCGATTCGCTGCGCGCGGCGGCGTCGGTCTGGGTCACAAGCGCCGTCACGTCACACCGACCCGCACCCGGCGGCGGCGTGACCCCGAGCGGGAAACAAACGACAGTGCCAGCAGGAGCACGAACACGAACAGGAGTGAAGCAACCGCGACCGCGATGGAGACGCCCGCATTGGCGCGCCCGATGGTTGCGATGGCCACCTGGAGGTTCTCGAAGTTGAGCAGGTTGGCGATGGTGAACTCCCCCAGGACAACCGCGACCGACAGCAGGCACGCATTGAGGACGGCGCTCGACATGTTGGGCACGATGATCCGGGAGACCACGGTCGCCCACCCCGCGCCAAGGCTCCGCGCCGCTTCCGAGAGCGTGCGGACGTCGACGCCTGAGAGCCCCGCGTCGAGGGAGCGATACGCGTAGGGGAGCACCAGGATGAGGTAGGCAAACCCGAGCGTGAGTATCGAATCGCTGAGGTTGATGTTGATCCACTGATAGAGGGGAGCGAGGCCGACCACCAGGACGATCGCCGGGATGGTGAGCGGCGCCAGACAGAGGACCTCGATGACCCGAACCATGCGCGGCACGCGAAGCCGGACCCAGACCATGGTGGGAAGCAGGAGCAAGAGCATCGCCGCCGATGTGATCGCCGCGAGCTCGAGCGACGCCACGATCGCGCCGGTGAGATCCGGATAGGAAAAGATGCTCGTGAACGATGAGAGCGTCCTCGGGGAATTGATGCCGACCCCTCTCGTGGAGAACTCCACCATCGCGCCGATCGGCACCAGGAAGAAGATCCCCAGCACCACAAGCACGATGGTCCTGAAGAGCTGTAGGCGCCGGTGCCGCCGCCGGTTCATCGGACCCACCGGGCTGTGCGCGACTGGAGCCAGGAGTACAGCGCCGTCACCACAACCACGATCACGACCATCGCGAGCGCGAGCGAGCTGGCGAGGTTCGCCTGTGCCAGGCCGACCTCACTGCTCAGGGCGTTGCTGATCTGGAGCGGAACGATGAGCCCGCCCTGATTGATCAGCGCGGCTGCCGTCGCATACGCGGAGAACGAATTTGCGAAGAGCAGCAGCAGGCATCCAAGGAATGCGGGCAGCAGCAGCGGTCCAGCGATATGACGCCAGTAATGCCAGGACGTCCCGCCGAGATTTGAGGTCGCCTCACGCCACTGCGGACGGATGCCGTCGAGCGCTGGGAGGAAGACGATCACCATGAGCGGGATCTGAAAGTACGTGTAGACGAGGATCAGGCCGCTCAACTGGTAGAGCCAGACACCGTTTGCATAGATGTTGACGCCGTGCTCCTGCAGCCAGAGGGTGATGAAGCCCGCTCCTCCGAGCGTCGCGATGAAGGCAAATGCGAGCGTGACACCACCGAATTGCGAGAGCACACCGCACGCGGAGGTGACCACTCGTCGAATCACCCCGTTCGGCGCCCCGCTCGCAACGGCGTAGGCGAGCACCGCACCGACCACCGCGCCGATGACCGCGCTCGACGCGGACAGCACAACGCTATGGAGAAAGGAATCGAGGATGTACGGCTGGGTCAGCGCCGAGATGTTGGTGAGGCTCGGACCATGGGTGCCCGCGAACGCCCCGCCCACCACGATCGCCGTGGGCAGGATGAGAAACGCCGCGACGTAGACGAAGAACGGGACGACGCCGACCCAGCTTGGAACCCGCAGGCGCCCCCGGAACGGGGGACCTGCGGGCTCCGCTGCTGAACTCACCAGCGTTGTCAACTTCCGATTGCCTGGGCCCAGTTGGAGTCGAGGTATGTGGCAGCCGTAGTTGCCTGGCTCGGGCTCAGGAAGACCGGCGTCCCGCCCACCGGCGGGAGCGCCGCGGCATACGTCTGATTGAGGGTTCCGGCTGTGGTCAATGCGGTCATCTCCACGGGGCGCGCGCCGCCCTGCAGCCAGAGATTCTGGCCGGCCGCCGAGTACAGGTACTCCTCCCAGAGGCGCGCCGCCGCGGGATCTGGCGCCGTCTTTGAGATCGCCTGAGCGTAGTACCCCCCGAGCACCGCGTTCGGTGGCACGAACACCTTCCAGGTGGGCACGTCCGTCCCGTGGGCCGCCGACAGGTAGTCCCAGTCGAACACCACAGGCGTCGTACCGTTCTTCACGGTCGCGGTGGTCGCCTGGATCGGCACGAAGTTACCAAGCTGGTTGAGCTTGTGGAAGAAGGCGACGCCGGGTGCGATGTTGTCGAGCGATCCGCCGTTGGCAAGCGACGCCATCATGACCCCGTTCAGCGCGGCGTTGGCCTTGGTCGGATCGCCGTTCAGCGCCACAGCGCCCTTGAACGTCGGCTTGAGCAGATCCTGCACCGAGGTGATCGTGAACTTGCTCGAGTCGTACCCGATCGACATGTACCCGCCGTAGTCCTGGTACCAGAGGCCGCCTGCGTCCTTCTGGCTGGCTGGGATGTCGTTCCACTCGCTGACCTCGTACGGCGCGAAGAGGCTCGTGTTGGCGAGCGCGACCGCCATGCCGATATCGAGAACGTCCGGAGCTCGATTGGTGCCGCCCTGCGACCGCACGGCGTTCACCTCATCCTGGCTGCTGCCGTTCGGGTTCGCCGAGTTGACCTTGATCCCGTATTTCGCCGTGAATCCGCTGATGATCGCGCCATAGTTGGCCCAATCCGGCGGAAGCGCGATGACGTTCAACTGGCCTTCCTTCTTGGCCGCCGCGATCAGCGCGTTCAGGCCGCCGAAGGTGGTCTCAGATGTGGCCGTTGCAGCGTTGACGCCGGAACTGGTTCCCGTGGTCGTCGCTGAACCACACGCCGTGACCACTGCGAACGTCGCCAACGCGACTCCTGCGCGCGCGACCCTGTTTACTTGCTTAGACATTTCGCTGTGGTCTCCCCCAATGTTCGAGATGAGCGTCGCGAAGGACACTACGGGGTCGCCAATCCCGGAAGCAAGTCGGAATCGTCTGCACGCAAAGCGTTAACTCGTGTTTAGCGTTTCCATGTCATTACCTTAATTGCACCGTGGGCATCCTTTAACGATTCAGAGATTCGCGTCGCTCTGCGCCCACCCAGATCCCGACTGACAAGGCGCAAACGCCGTGGTTGGGCTGTGGCACTGCGGTGGCGTAGGTCACGATGATCACAGGGCCGCCTTAGCCGGGTCTTAGTGAACCCTTACCCCAACCACAAGATGCGCTTAACGAGGCCCCGATCAGCTTGAGCCTCAGACGCCTTCGAGCTCGTTGAGGAGGACCCATGAGCAGACGACCATTGATCATGCTGGCGCTGGTAGGAACTGCCACGATCGCTAGCGCAACCCTCGCCACTGCAGGGGCGAGTGCTGCAGCTCCAACAGTAAACAAGAGCGCAAAAACGACATCACCGATCAAGCACGTCGTCGTGCTCTACCAGGAGAACGTGTCGTTCGACCATTACTTCGGCACTTACCCATATGCGACTAATGCCGATGGATCGCCGTTCACCGCGAAGCCGGGTACACCATCGGTAAATGGTCTCACCCCGGAGCTGTTGACGGCGAACCCCAATGGCGTCAACCCGCATCGGCTCGGCGCTGCGAACGCCCTCGTCTGCGACCAGAACCATAACTACACCCCGGAGCAGTTGGCCCTTGACGGGGGGCTTGTGGACAAGTTCCCCACGTACACGGGGGTTGAGAGCTGCTCGCCACCGGATACCGCACCTCCCGGATTGGTCATGGACTACTACGACGGCAACACGGTGACGGCGCTCTGGAACTACGCACAGCGTTTCTCCATGAGCGACAACTTCTTCGACACGACGTTCGGCCCATCCACGCCGGGCGCGCTCAATCTGGTTTCCGGTCAGACCCACGGCGCAACCCCGGCGGTACTTGCTGGCGTCGCCGACAACGGCACCGACTACGGCGACGCTGATCCGACGTACGACGAGTGCTCGGCGGGCTCGACAATCGCCATGTCAGGGACCAACATCGGCAGCGAACTCAACGCCCAGCACATCACCTGGGGGTGGTTCCAGGGCGGCTTCACTCCGACCAGCCAGGTCAATGGGACGGTCGTGTGCGGCGCGAGCCACACGAACGTTGGCGGCGCGACGGTGACCGACTACAGCGCGCACCACAATCCGTTCGAGTACTACGCGAGCACCGCGAACCGTGCTCACCTTCCACCGACAACCGAGGCGGAGATCGGCCACAACGGACAGGCCAATCATCAGTACGACCTCAGCTACTTCTACCAGAGCCTGATCGACGGCAACCTGCCCGCGGTGAGCCTCGTTAAGGCGGCGCGGTACCAGGACGGCCATGCCGGCTACTCCGATCCGATCGATGAGCAGGCCTACCTAGTCAACACCATCAACGCGATCGAGCAGTCGAAGTACTGGAAGTCGACCGCGATCATCATCACGTACGACGACTCGGACGGCTGGTACGACCAGGTGATGCCGCCGATCGTCAACCCTTCGGCGTCCGCCGAAGATGCGCTGTCGGGTACCGGCGTCTGCGGCAACGGCACACCGCTCGGTGGGTTTGAGGATCGCTGCGGCTACGGCCAGCGTCTCCCGCTGCTCGTGATCTCGCCGTATGCACGCGAGAACTCCGTCGACAGCGCACTCACCGATACCACCTCGATCCTGCGATTCATCGAAGATAACTGGTCGCTGCCGCGCATCGGTGGCGGCTCATTCGACGCCATCGCCGGGAGCCTCAGTGGCCTGGTCAACTTCACGCACCGGGTCTCGACTCCGCTGATTCTCAATCCGTCGACTGGAGAGCCGGCCGTCTCTTAGCCAAGGCAATTCCAGCGGCGGCTGTATCCTCCTCGAGAGCGGGACGCCGTGCGGCGTTCCGCTCTCTTTTTTCCTGATCAATGCGGGAGATCGTCGCAAGGAGACACAAACACGTGAACCGAGGTTTTGCCATAGGTCCCGAGCGGCGCTCGGAGGGACTAGAGGCAAGGCGGTCGCCAATCCTAGGCGCATTGAGCTCCTCGATCTCATCGCCCAGGCGGAGCGCAGCGTCGACGACCTCGTCGCCGGTGCCGGCATGGGCATCACCAACACATCCAACCACCTGCAGGTACTGCGTCAGGCGCGGTCGGCCGCGAGGTGAGGTGTCGAAATTCGGTGGTCACAATGATGACACCGACGATCAACGCAAAGATGTCACCGCCGGCGGCCGATGCAAAGTCGAGCGTTGAGTGGCGCCGAGTGTGAGCGGCGACGCTGAGCTACCGGCGACTCCGCTTGAGGCGATCTGGCTGATGACCCCGACTGCGGCGAATGCCACTGACCCGATGAGCATTCCCCATCCGAGCTTGGTCGTCCAGACCTTACGCACCTCTGCGCCCACCGCCGTGTTCATTGATGCTGGGGCTCGACGGTTGGCGGCCTGGCGGTCTGGAGGTGTCTTCTCAAATGTCCATACCCCGTCTCGCTTCCTTCAGTCTGCAATGGCCTAACCTAACCCTCAACGTTTCCCGGGAGCACAGATACCTGAAGCCCGCGTGAGCCACCCGATCTTCACCCGATTCTGGCTCTGGATGAGCCCCAAGCAGGATCAGCGCGGCATGGCCGACCATCGCCGCGCACTGCTCGCGGGGCTCAAGGGCCGGGTACTAGAGGTTGGCGCCCGCAACGGCCTCAATTTCGCGCACTACCCCCCGGGCGTGACCAGCGTGTTGGCTGTCGAGCCCGAAGCGGGCCTTCGCCAGGTGGCCTCGGAGAATGCAGCCCGCGTTCCGATCCCGACAGAGGTCGTGGCGGGAGTAGCGGACCGTTTACCGGTTGAGGATGCACCGCGCCACCAATGACCTCGCTGCGATGTTCGAGCGTGGTGCCAAGGCGACCACCGATTTCGAGGCCAACGAGGCTCATGCCGACCCTGACGATAGCGATTACAGCCGCCGCCAAAGCAAATTGGACTTGCACGCTACCGAGAGCAAAGCCGACGACGAGGTTGTCGATAGACAGCGCAAAGCCGGTCAGCAGTAGCGGGCCGGAGCCTTTGGTGCTGCGCGGCTCGTGACGGCTCGTCCGTAGCCCCCATTGCAAGCGTATAGATGCCTACAGCAATGAGAAGCCCCGCGCCGAGGTCGTGACCGGCTGATCCGAGGCGCTGGGACACGCTGCGGCCGACGGCCAGGCCGATGACTGGCATGGCGGCCTCGAACAGGCCGAAGACGAGGGCCACGCGCAGCCGGGTCCGGTTATCAACGCCGCCCACACCGATGCCGATGGATGCCGCGAGATTGGAAGCGCCCAAGCTGACGGCCACCAGGAAAAGGCCAAGCATCGGCGCGACAGTAGCGCGTCGTGCGACCGTGGGTAAGGACAGGCTGACTGGCCGCGCCGCGCGGCCTTGAATCGGTGACGCGCTCAGCTGACGTGGCCCTGCGGGGCTGATCGCGGAGATACTTGCCTCAACCTTGGTCGTCCCCAACTGTGACAGGCCCGGCGCGTGACGCCCTCGTCTAACTGATACAGCCGAGGTGACCGTTGGAACCAGGATGCGGCGCAGACGGCGATCGACGCCTTCGTCATCCATTACAACCGTGAGCGGTGGTTGTCGTCCGCCGAGAGTCGCGCGACTTAGAGTGGTTTTGCAGGAAAGAACATCAATCAGGGAATGAGTACTAGTCCCTGCAAAGTGACTGATCCCCGCAAGTTGGAACCGGCTGCAACCGAGTGGAAATGGCTGCACTGCGGTGCAATGGGCTGCGAATCGGGGAGACAGGACTCGAACCTGCGACCCCTGGTCCCCCAGACTAGTCCTCATTTCCCGATGCGAGCTGAGTTCGATCTAGAGTGCTTTCGTCGAGAAATGGTTGGAATGACGACTAGACCGTGCTTTTTGGAATCCGTTGGAATTCCGTCAACACGCACCCACGTGGGGTCGTCATACCCCTTGACCCTGTTGCAGAGGTGGTCGGTGCCGCTCCCGCAGTATCCATTGGCGCCGCCGACGACATCGAAGAAAGCGCCGGGGTGGTGATAGAGGAATCCGGATGCCACGGTCGTGCCGTTGCCGGCCAGGTCGACTACGCCGGCGATGAACGGCGAGGACGCGCTGATGCCTCCCACCGCGATCCACCCCGGGTTGAAGCTGGTGTCATAGACCGCGAGGCCGGGATTGGCAGCACGTCCACGAAGCCCTCACCCACCAAGACGGCGACGCGGTTGAACGATAGCTCGTCGAACCTCCCCCCGCCATTGCTCACTCATTGCTTCCACAAGGAGTCCTTTGCCCTGGCCCAGTGCTACGACGCGCGGTACAGTCAGCCACCCGTTGTTCCGCCGCCGGGGAAACCGCCGCCACCGGGAAACCCACCTCCACCTGGGAACCCACCGCCGCCCGGGAACCCGCCGCCTCCGAAGCCTGCGGTGCATCCGTTGGCCCCAGCCGGCGAGATCGTGAGCACGGTGGCCGCGACGGTTCCGGACGTATCTTTCGCGCCGATCGCCGTCAGGCACTGCCCAGTCTGAAGGGCGGACGACGTCACCACTGTCGACACCGACACTTTGACGGTCGTCGGCACGGTGACGGTTGCCGTGGTAGCTGTCGTCCCTGTTGTGCCGGTGGTTTCAGTGATGGTCACCGTCGTGCCCGAGATCGCCTTCACCTGCCCGCGAGCGAACGTCAGTCCCGATAGCCCGGCGGGCGGCGAGAAGCTTGCGCCGGGGGAGAAACTCGGTCGTGGACTGGCGCCACCTGCCCCGCCGGAACCACCGCCGCCGAAGCCTGTCGCGGTGCAGGAGCCCTTGGTGGGGGCGCTCAGGGTCACCGACGCTGCGGTGATCGTCCCGTCGGCACCCTTGCTGCCGGTGGCGGTGATGCAGTCTCCGGCGGTGATGTCGGCGACGGTCTCGGTCGCGGTCTGGGTGATCGCGGTCGTCGAGCCGTAGGTGACGGTCGAGTCCCCGGTGCTGCTGCTCAGGATCAGGGTTGATCCATTGATCTGAACGAGCTGACCGAAGGCCGCATTGCCGGCAAAGCCGCGAGGTCCATTGGCCGACGGCGACGGCGTGGCGGTTGCAGCGCCGCCGTTGGTCGATGCGCTCCCGCAGGCGACCGCGCCGCAGCATGCGGCCACGCCGATGGCGCCGAGAAAGGCACGGTTCATAAGGGGGTTCCTCCCAAAAAGGCAGTGTTCACGGTCACTCGGATCGCAGTGCGGCGATGGGCGCGAGGCGGGCAGCGCGAGCAGCCGGGTAGACGCCAAAGATCAGGCCAACTCCGGCCGCAACTGCCACCGCGATGATGACCGGAGTTGCCGTAATGGTCACCGCGATATTCGCGAGCCGGGGTACGAGGAAGCCTGCGAGGAGTGCGGCACCAACCCCGAGGACTCCGCCGACGAAACTCAGTGTGGCCGCCTCGATGAGGAATTGAC
>PLZA01000038.1:9739-10058 GCA_003153505.1 Candidatus Dormiibacterota bacterium | reverse complement strand
CTAGGTGTGCAACGCCGAGGACACGGCGCTCAGGGAGCACTCGATGCACGGACCGATAGCGCTGTCTCCCCCTACCGCCGAGACGGCGTGTCCCGTGCCCGACCCGACTTCACGAGCTCGGATCACGACCGCAGTGGATTTGCCGGCGAGGGGATTGAGAGAACGGCCTTAGTTCAGTTTTCAGCGTCCTCAAGACGCAATCAAGGCCGATCCGGTCAGTGCGAATCCGGCCATGAGCGAGGCGGGGCTCGAAGTCTGCCACTGCGACCTGGGAGGGCGACGGTCCCTTTTGTATCACGCGCGCCCGATGGCCGACGCG
>PLZA01000038.1:0-9730 GCA_003153505.1 Candidatus Dormiibacterota bacterium | reverse complement strand
TCGGGGAGACAGGACTCGAACCTGCGACCCCTTGGTCCCCCAGACCAGTACTCGTTTCCGGACGCGGGCTGAGTTCGACTTAGAGTGCTTTCGTCGGGAATTGGTTGGAATGTCGACTAGAGCGCGCTTGCTGGACTCCTTTGGAATCACCTCGACGTCTACATGCGTTCGTTGGACGGAACTGATCGCTCGCCCTCGGCACGGCTCTGCTGACTGTGTGCGTGCTGCCCGCCATTGAACGCGGGCGAGCGTGGCAGGCGCTTGATTCCGTTCTAGTGACAACGACGTGCTCCTTCCACGCAGTGACGAGCTTCCAAGTCGACATCCAGATGCGTCCGTTTGCCCCATCGGGTGACCCGACCCGATCGCCTCCCTCCGCTCTATTCTCCTGCCAAAGGAGTCTAGCTGCGTATTCGCATCGGATACCGAGCGTCCTCCTCCGTGGTCAGACGGTGAAGAAGTCCAAACCGTGGAGCGAGGGCTCTCCCTCTGTCATCAGCGTCCGTGGGAACTTGACGATGCCGTCACGAAGGCTGTGACGACCGCGCCGAACGCAACGCGACGTCGCCGCTCCTACGAGTCGACAGCACGACGGACGGCTGACGTGACCAAGGTGCGATGCACCGGCCCTTGGACCAAGACATAGGCCACGCGCGGGAGTCTCGGGGAGTAACCCGAGAGGCGCGCTTCGATCACCGGTCCCGCGGAGCTGGGCTGGCACGAGAAGCTGAGCACGCCGCCCGGAGCGGCAACGAGCCATCCGCCGTCAATCGTGCGCTGCAATGTCGCCGCGTCTAGCACCGGGGAGCCGAGCCGGAGTAGCGACCAGCCGGCGAGGCGGAGTTCGTCACCGTGCCAGCGGAGCACACCGAGTGCGAGCCGAGATGTCAGCTGGCGGAGTTCCTCATCGATACGGCCGAGGAGGCGCGAGTCACAACGCGCCGTCGCGCTCAGCTGAAACCGCTGCGTCAGATGAAAACGACGACCGTCCCAGAACGCTGTGTATGCAACGTGAACGATATGCGCGCGATCCGCGAGTGCGCGTCTCACGGCTTCGTCGAAGCCGCACGGGACCAGACTGACCTCGGCGAACAGATCGGGTCCATCCGCGAGCGCGTCATGACGAAGGCTCTCCACCAGCGCGTGCGCGACCGGAAGAGGCACGGAGGTGACGAAGCGCAACCAGCGTGCCGAGAGCCGGGGTGTCAGCACTGGGACGCCGATGATCAGGCGACGGCGCAAGCCCATCGCCAGGGCCATTCGCTGGAGCATCTCGCGGTATGTCAGCACATCAGGACCAGCCAAATCGATTTCGCGATTGCCGGGGACATCCACCGCCCGTACGAGCGCGGCGATGGCGTCGGTGAGTTCGACCGCCTGACAACGGTTGCCGACCCAGCGAGGCGTCACCATGACGGGGAGGCGCCGGACGAGGTCACACATCATCTCGAACGACGCGCTCCCTGCACCGAGGATGATGCCCGCGCGCACGTGCAGTGCACCGCACCCACGCCGCAGGATGTCTCCGACCTCGCGACGGCTTGCCAGATGCTGGCTCAGCGCAGTCCCCTTCGGATACAGCCCGCCAAGATAGATCACGTGGCGGATGCCGGCCGTTCGCGCTGCACCAACAAAACGCTGCGCGTACGCGCGGTCGCGTGCGGCGAAACCTCCGCCGCCGCCCATGGCGTGGACCAGGTAGAAAACCGTGTCGACCCCGACGAGCGCTGCCGCGTCCGGTCGTTCGTCATCGAGGTCGAAGCGCCTATCTTCGACGCCCTCCACCCTGTTGAACGTCTCGGGGTGACGGCCAAGGCGACGGACGGCGTAGCCGGCTTCCATAAGGCGTGGGACAAGCGCCCGTCCGACAAAGCCCGTGGCGCCGGTGACGGCGACGGTTCGGGCAGCGTTGCTCGATGTCTGAGAATCCGTCACCCCGGGGGCACCGCCTTGACCCGCCGGATCGTGTGCTCGGGTGGGATAAGTCGCTCCGAAGTCAGCGTGGGCAACAGCATCATTTGCCGGGTGACAGCGCCGCGCACGCTGATCCCTCGCAAGCTGAATTCACTGACTAAGAGTGGCACACCCGAGTTGGATCCCAGCGGTTCCGAATGGATCGGCTCCCAAACAAGGCGCGCGATCCTCTTCCCGCCACGTTCGAGGATACCGCCAATAATGCCACCGGCGCGCATGGTCCTCCATCCAACCCATCGTGGCCCGAGTCCTCATAGGCGCGGGCCCACCCTGCCCGAGGTGTCGCCAGGGAGCCTGAGATCAAGACCCTGAAGAGCTCGGGCCAAGACGCTCGGGAAGGCGATGTTGGACTACATTCGGTCAGCCTCAACGTGGCTTCGTCAGGGCCGGGCCACCGCACGACATGTGCAGCCGGGCGTCTGATGCCCTTGAACCACGCAGCCGTATTCTGTCCATGTGAGAAACGGCGCATCATCACTGGCTAGTCTCCGTCCCTACAACCTCGTTGCGGGGTGCCTCCACTTGGTGCAAGCGGCGGCCATCCTGGTGTTGGCCCACGGCTTCGCTCTGCCCGTACGGGCGACTTACATGACAGGTCCTCCTGGGCCGACGGTGGGAAGCCAGACAATCACCTTGTTCAACCTCAGCTTTGCCTGGGCTATCGCTACCTTCTTCGCGCTTTCGGCTCTGGCGCACTTCACCGTGGCGGGCCCTGGGTGGGCTTCCTATCAGATCCAGCTGGGCAAGAGCCGCAATCCCTACCGCTGGTTGGAGTACTCCTTGAGCGCGTCGATCATGATCGTGTTGATCGCCATGCTTGTCGGCATAAACGACATCGCCGCCCTGGTTGCCCTGGTGGGGGTCAACGCCTCGATGATCGGGTTTGGCTGGATGCAGGAGCGCTACGAGGCCCCAGGGGTGGGGCTTGGACCTTTTTGGATTGGCTGCATCGCCGGCATTGTCCCTTGGGTCGCCATAGCCATCTATCTGTTAGGACCGGGTGCCAACGCGCATCCACCAGGGTTCGTCTATGGGATCTTCTTCTCGCTCTTTGCCTTCTTCAGTTGCTTCGCCCTCAATCAGTGGTTGCAGTACAAGCAGCTGGGTCGGTGGAAGGACTATCTCGTCGGCGAGCGGGCATATGTAACGTTGTCCCTAATCGCCAAGAGCTTGCTGGCTTGGCAGATCTTTGCCTCGACCTTGGCTTCGAGCGCTGCGCACTGACGGGCATGCGGGCATGGTCTGCGCCCGGTAGCAGCGGGCCCGTGTGCGGAGTGTTGGGGCTCCAGCTCCTCGCCCACTTCGTCTCGCTGATGTAAGGAAACAGCGCCAGAGTCCTTGAGATGTGGAGACGTTCGGCACTGGTCGTGTGCCCCCAAAACCATCGCCGCATCAAGTACTCACCCCGACGATGCCTCGATGGTTTGGTACGGGAATGTTGATGTGCAGGCGCCAACATCACGGTGCGGCGAGCAATCGCACCGCATCATCAACATCACGAGCCCAGTGATCTGCGCCAAGCGTTCGCGCCTGCGTGGTGGTGATCCCCGCGCCCCCGACCACGATCGGAGCGGTGACACCCGCCTTCTTGATCGTCCGTATCAAGGTGCCGAGGCTGCCGCGGTGCCGCGTGAGTGTCACGGCGATGCCAATGCCGGTCAGCGACTCGGCATCGGCCGCGCAGGCAGCGAAGGCATCGGCAGGCACGTCGGCGCCAAGGTCGATGACCTCGAGGCCGTGGCTGCGCAGCATGTCGGCGACGAATGCGGTTGGGAGACCGTGTCGCTCCCCGGCGGGCGCGCCCACGACCACGGTGCCGGTTCGCGGACCGCGAGCTCGGAAGAGCGGACCGAGCCGTCCCACCAGCCGATGTACCACCACCGACGCACGATGCTCGTCGGCGACGCTGATCGCGCCTCGTGCCCAGAGGTCCCCGATGGTGCGCAGGGCGGGACCGAAGAGCTCGACATACACGTCCCTGGGCACCGCACCGCCGGCCAGCGCCTCCTGCACGATTGCCCAGCTCCCATTCTCATCGCTCACCAGCAGGCGGGCGACCAATCGCTCGGCGGCGTTCGAATCGAGGCGGAGCCGCTTGCCCCGCCCACCGGTGACCTTCGTGGCCCGGCCAAACCGCTTCAGGTCGGCAGCCGAGATCTCCCACTGCGACCCGGCTTGACGCGCCGGAAGCCGGCCGGTGCGGATGTACCGGTAGACCGTCATGTAGTGGACCCCGAGAAACTCGGCGGCCTCGCGGAGACCGTAGGGCGCTTCGGCAGTCACGACAGCGCGGCCAATTCGTCACCGGTGATGCCGCTGCGTTCGCAGCAGAACGTCCAGAGCCGAGCCCGCTCTGCGACGGTGTCGCTCCGGCGGGTGCGGCTGAGGCGGTGAGGGCTGCGTCGCCGGCGGTCCAGCCACAGCGATCCTGATGGGGTGCCGGCGCCCGACGCGGAGGCCAGCCACACGATCGTGTCCGCACCCTCTGCCGGAGTGCGCAGCAAAGGACCGATGACACGACCAAAGGTCGGGAGCGATGTGCGCAGTCCAGGGGTGTCGGCCCAACCAGGATGCATCGCGGCGATGGTAACGGCCAGATGTGCGAGCTGCGGCGCCCACCGCTCCACGAGCGAGACCTGCGCACGCTTCACCCGCGCGTACGCAGTGACTCCATCGTATGTCTCGGGGCTCATCTCGAGCGAATCGACGTGCAGCGGCTCCGTGTACATGCCGCCCGAGGTCACGAAGATCACTCGCGAAGGGGCCTTCCTCAGCTGCGCTCCCACGAGATGGGTGAGCAGAAACGGCCCGACGAGTTGGGCGGCAACCGTCTGCTCGATTCCCTGGGGTGACAGCTGCCGAGTCCCGCTCATCGCGCCGGCGTTGTGGACCAGCACGTCGACGCCCGGGAGACGGCGCAATGAGTCAGCAGCACGCCGGATGGAGTCAAGGTCGCCCATGTCCGCCTCGACGACGGTGACGTCGGCGTTTCCGGTCTTTGCGGCGATTTCACGGCCGACGGCACGGCCGCGATCGGCGTCTCGCACCAGCAGGACGACGCGACTCCCGAGGCGCGCAAGCTCGGTTGCCGTGACGAGCCCGAGACCCGAGGTCGCCCCGGTGACCACCGAGGTCTTTCCATCGATTCGATGCGCGGCAAGCGGCTCCCATCCGAACAGACGGCTCCGCACGGCCGGGCCGATGCGCGTGAAGCTGCCCGCCACCGAGGCTTCGAGCGCTCGATCCACGCCGGTGCGCACACCGTCGAGGGTGGTCATCGCGCGCTCGTGAGCACCGACCGCAGCGAATCCCGTGCTCGATCGCCGATGCGGCGGAAGCTGAGCGCGAGGAGTGGGTTGGCGACGGCCGCGATTCCCTTGAACCTGAGATCCGCGTCGTACGTCATCCGGCACGCGTCGCCGAGTGCTTCGAACGTCAGCGTGTCGACCGACTCGAGCAGGCCCGTCGACGCAGCGAACACCACTTGGTGGGGAGCGTTCAGGCTCCGCACCGCGTATCGAAGGGTCATCTTCCGCCCCGCGAAGGCCACGGTCAGGTCGAAGCATGAGCCCACCTTGACCTCGTCCGCATCGAGCCGCTGCGCCGCCAGCACGCCGGGATCCCAGCGCGCCGCATTGCTGAAGTCGCTCATGAACGCGAAGGCCTGCGACACGTTCCATGTGGAATCGATGACGGTGACGTAGCGGGGCATTGTTCGACCTGCTTGAGTGGGTTGCTTGACTTGGTACGGAGTTTAGCACTAAACTCAGGCACATGCAACGTATCGCCATTGTTGGCAGCGGGATCGCCGGCCTCAGCGCCGCTCACGTGCTCCATCCCACCCACGAGATCACGGTGTTCGAGGCAGACCATCGAGTCGGCGGCCATGCCAACACGGTGGCGGTCCACGAAGCCGAACAGACGCTCGGGATCGACACCGGCTTCATCGTCTACAACGAGCGCAACTACCCCGCGTTCACCGCCATGCTCGAGGCACTCGGCGTCGCGACGCAGCTCAGCGAGATGAGCTTCAGCGTCTCATCCCTGGTGTCCGGGCTCGAATACTGTACGACCAGTCTCAATACGCTGCTGGCTCGGCGCAGCAATCTCGTCAGACCGTCGTTCGTCCGGATGGTCGCCGACATCCCGCGATTCAATCGCGCGGCGCGCAGGCTCGTCGAGAGCAGCGACATCACCACCTCGCTCGATAACTTCCTCATCGAGGGCCGCTACTCGCGCCCGTTCGTGGACGACTACCTCATCCCCCTTGGGGCATCGATCTGGTCTGCGGACCCGCAGCGATACATCGAGTTCCCTGTGGCTCCGCTCGCACGCTTCCTGCATCGCCACGGTCTGCTCTCCGCAGGCGCCAAACCGCAGTGGCGGACGGTGTCCGGCGGGTCACGGGAGTACGTTCGCCGCCTCACGGGGCCGTGGCGTGACCGGATTCGCACCGGCTGCGCGGTACGCCGCATCGATCGAGACGATGAGGGAGTCGTCATCCACAGCGGGATGCATCCCGACGGGGAGCGCTTCGACAAGGTGATCCTGGCAACGCACGCCGACGTGTCCCTTGCCCTCCTCGGCAATCCCACCCGCGCCGAGGTGTCGCTGCTCAGCGCGTTCGGCTACCGGCGCAACCGGACGACGCTGCACACCGACCGAACGCTGCTTCCGCAGCGCCGCCGCGCCTGGGCGAGCTGGAATTACCGGCGAGTCGCGGCCGACCAGCAGGTTCCCACGCTCACCTACTACGCAAACCGGCTCCAGACGCTGCGCTCGGCCACCGACTACTGCATCACCCTGAACGCCGACGACGCGGTCGATCCGGCGACGATCATCGCCTCGTACGACTACATGCACCCTGTCTATGACAGTGCGGCGCTGCAGGCGCAACGTCGCCGCGACGAGATCGACGGCCACCTCAACACCCATTACGCCGGCGCCTACTGGGGGTACGGCTTCCACGAGGACGCGGTCCAGAGCGCGCTGACCACAACCAGACGCCTGCTCGCGAGAACGGCACAGCGTGAGGCGGCGTTCTCGCGATGAGGCGTTCCGCGCTGTACGAAGGCACGGTCATGCATCAGCGCACGGGTGCGCACGGAAGCGGCTTCGTCCGGAAGATCGCCATGCCGCTGCTCGACCTCGACGAGGTTGATGGCCTCACCGACCTCGCGCCTCTGTGGCGCGCGGAGCGCCCCGCGCCGATCACGTACCGCCGGCGCGATTTCATGGGGGATCCCGACACCCCGCTTCGCGCGACCGTCCTCGACCTGGTGGAGCGCCGCGCCGGCTTTCGCCCGGACGGTCCGGTGCGCCTGCTGGCGCACCATCGCTCGTGGGGATGGTGCTTCAACCCCATCGCCCTCTACTATTGCTTCGACGCAGCAGAAACGCTCCAGGCGGTCGTCGCCGACGTGACCAACACACCGTGGGGGGAGTCGCACGCGTACGTCCTCGATGTCCGGGGCGGGCTTCGTGACGTGAAGACCGAGTCGAAGCAACTCCATGTGTCGCCGTTCCTGCCCATGGATCTCACCTACGACTTCCGCCTCACCGCGCCCGGCAAGCGCTGCGGGCTCGGCATCACGGTCACGAGCGGTGGAGCGGTCGTCTTCCGAGCCGGCCTGTCATTGCGGCGCCGACCGCTGACGCGCAGGGCGGTTGCCGGACTGCTGGTCCGCCACCCGTTGATGACCCACCGCGTCTCCGCCGGGATCTACACGCATGCCGCCCGCCTCTGGTTCCGTCGGACGCCCTACGTCCCTCACCCACGAGCGGCGGCATGAGCGACGCCACTGCGCGCTCCGTCACCGGCTCCGAGCAACGCGCCGGATTGGCGCGCAGGCTGGCGACGACCCTGCTCAGCCGCATCGAGCACGGGACGCTCACCATCGTCGAGAGCTCGGGGCGCCGGACCTTCGGTCACGGAAGCGGCAACGGGATTCACGCCACGATGCACATCCACGACCCGCCGGTGTGGAGGACCGTTCTGACCCGCGGCAGCGCTGGACTGGGCGAGACGTACCTCAAGGGGGGTTGGGACAGCGACGACCTGGTCGACCTGCTCCGCCTGCTGCTGTTGAACCTCGACCGGCTCACCCGATTCACGAATCGAGCCGTGTGGCTCCGCGAAGCTGCCGCGCGGCCCGCGCGGCAGCTTCGACCTCCATCCAAGGCCGACGACCGGCGAAACATCCACGCGCACTACGATCTGGGCAACGAGTTCTTTGCACTCTTTCTCGACCCCACGATGGCCTATTCGTGTGGTGTCTACGAGTCCGAAGCGAGCAGCCTCGCCGAGGCGTCGATCGCCAAGTTCGATCGGATCTGTCGCAAGCTCAACCTCGGACCGGCCGACCACGTCGTCGAGATCGGCGGTGGTTGGGGTGGCTTCGCGCTCCACGCCGCCTCGCGATATGGGTGTCGTGTCACGACGACAACGATCTCATCGCGGCAGTTCGACCATGCGGTGCGCGCGGTCGCCCAGGCCGGGTTGACCGACCGGATCACCGTGCTCAACAAGGATTACCGCGACCTCGAGGGACAGTTCTCGGACCTCGTGTCCATCGAGATGATCGAAGCGGTTGACTGGCGCCTCTACGACGAATTCTTCGCAACGTGCGCCCGGCTCCTGCGACCGGATGGGCGTGCGGTCCTGCAGTGCATCGTCATTGACGACCGCGAGTACGATCGAGCCAAGACTCGGAAGGACTTCATCAAGCGGTACATCTTCCCGGGCGGGTGCCTGCCGTCGGTGACGGCCATCGCCGCCGCGGCGACGCGGGCGAGTGACCTCCGCCTCATCGACCTCGAGGACATCGGCCCGCACTATGCTCGAACGCTCGCGGACTGGAGGCGTCGACTCGAAGACCGCCGGTCGGATGCGCACGCACTCGGCTTCGACGATCAGTTCCTGCGCATGTGGCGCTTCTACTTCGCGTACTGCGAGGCCGCGTTCCGCGAGCGCCGCGTCAGTGACGTGCAGGTGTTGCTCGCGCGGTCCGAGTGGCGCGGCGATGTGGGCCTTCGCGCGCTGTAGCGCTCAGGTCCCGCATCTGTACTCCACCACCCGGGACAGCACCTACTCTCCCGGAACGCCCTTCAGCGAGTGGGGGCCAAGATCCATGAACCGAAGGCCGGATCCGGCCCGAGATCCTTCAGCGTGCTGGAGACACGACTTCGCTCTGTTCCGCTCCCGCTGCGACTCGAGACGCGATGTGGACTACGTTCAACCCCACAAGCACGAACCTGGTCCCTCCGATGGCGCTCAGTCCATGCGGACGAGCGGGCTGGAGGGAGGCCGGCGGTGTCAAGCATCAGGCGGACGCGCAGCACACCGTCAAGCATCTCTTGGACCCGCGGTGTCAAGTATCCGCCGGACTGCTACATGATCTCCGGCGGCCAAAAACTGTAAGCGCTATGTATGCGCTGGAGTGACACACTCCCTTCCTATGAGCAGCGGCATCCGGCCTCAACCGTGGGGATTGATGCCTTTTGCAAGGAAAAGCCATTATACCTGGTTAGAGCACTGCACCACGTGGGCGCGCAGGCGCCCAAACACACCGCGCAACCTCTCGTTGCGAACTCAAGTCGGGCGTCCGTCGGGGAGACAGGACTCGAACCTGCGACCCCTGTTCCCCCAGACTAGTCCTAATTTCCCGATGAGTGCTGAGTTCGATTTAGAGTGGTTTTGTGGGGAATTGGTTGGAATGATGACTAGAGCAGGTGTGATGGAATCCGCTGGAATCGC
>PLZA01000028.1 GCA_003153505.1 Candidatus Dormiibacterota bacterium | reverse complement strand
GCCGAGCGCAACAGCCAACAAACTGCGCGCGGAACAAAGGCTGACGCCCTTGCGCGTCGGGTAGGTCAGCGGCATGAACTTCTCATCGAGCGACCCGGCAGAACCTCACCGATCCACTCGCCATCCGACGAGGCTGCTGATTGCTGAGGAGGTGGGCGCGTTGTGTTTGGCGGAAACCCGCGCCTCAGCGCACGGCACCAACCCTCAATTGCTCGTCGTCGACTTTCCCGGCAGCGGAGAAGGGCGCGCCCGCGATCCTGTTGCGTCCGGCTCGCTTGGCGCGGTAGAGGGCGGCGTCCGCGGCGCGCAAGATCCCGTCTTCATCGTTCGCCTGGCCGCGACCGAGGAGGGCGATGCCGGCGCTGATCGTCAGGACCTGAGGGCCGTTCGGGGTCGGATGGTGGAGCTGGAGGGCCTCGACCGCACGCCGGATCCGCTCGGCGCCGCGCGCGCCGCCCTCGAGGGACTGCTCGGGCATGAGGACCACGAACTCCTCGCCGCCGAAGCGGCAGACGATGTCGAGCGCTCGGACGCTCCCCGCCATAGCTGCCGCGACGGATTGGAGGGCGGCATCGCCGGCGACGTGACCGAGTGCGTCGTTGTAGTCCTTGAACCGATCGAGGTCGAACATCACGATCGTGCAGTCATTGCCGTAGCGGGTCGAGCGCGCTGCCGCCGCAGTGAGCTCGGCGTCCATCCGCAGCCGGTTGCCGAGGCCGGTCAGGGGATCGGTGCGCGACGCCCGGGCCAGTTCGCCGTTGAGGCGACGCAGCTCGGCCTCGCGAGCCACGGTCATGGCGTTGGCGCGACGCGCCTGCATGTGGAGCGCGAACACTCCCCGTCGCAATCTCGAGGCGAGGACACCGCCGACGAGGCTCACCAGGCCGGAGGTGGCCGACGCCACCCAGACGCCGATCCATTCGGGGGCCGGGAGGGCGGCGCTGAGAAGGCCGGTGGCAATGGCCAGGAGCGCCGCGGCAGCGAGCAACCAGAGCGCTTGGACCCTGACGCTCCAGGGGAGGAACAGGACCATCGTCGGTGGGAACATGGCGAGCAACAGCAACGACACGAAGCGGGTGTCCGGGACGAACACGACCATGCTGAGCACGGTGGCGGCTGCCGAAAGGGCCAGGGTGAATGCGATCGGGAGGGGCGGGAGCCGGCGGCGCCCGCGGCTGAGGACGAACGCGCTGACGGCGACCATGATCTGGATCGCAGCGACCACGAGGATCGGGGCCGCTCGGGGGAACAGGAGCACGGTCCCGGCGCCGAAAAGCGCAGCGCACACGGTTGCGGTGATCGCCATGACGCCGGTCGTGGCCCTCATAGTCCGGCGGTTCGCGGCACGGAACGCCAGCGCCTCGCGGGCAGTGAGGTGCTGGTCGGCTCGCTCGCCGGTGGAGTGCCGTCCCAGCGTCCGAGGTACCCCGAGCACCGTTCGAACCAGCCGGGGCTGAGTCCGCGGCCCTGGAGCTCCCGGGGAACCTGGGGTCACGCTGACCGTGCCGGTCTGGGATCCTTTGCTCCGAGCTGGTGTGTTGCCTGCGGCATGGCCGGAGGCGACTCAGGCCGGCCGAGAAGATATCCCTGGCCGAGGGGGACGCCGAGTGTCCGCAGCGTGGCGAGCTCGGCGGCGTCCTCGATCCCCTCGGCGATGACCTCGGAGCCGATACGGCTCGCGAAGTGGCACAGGCCTGCAGCCATGGCCTGGCGGGTGAGGTCGCGGTCCACGTGGCGCACGAGGCTGACGTCGAGCTTGAGGTATCGGGGCGCGAGCTCGACGATGTGCCGCATGCTCGCGAAACCGGAGCCCGCGTCGTCGACCGCGAGGTCGACCCCGAACCCGGCCACCGCCTGGCGGAGCACCGCATAGTCGTCGATGCGCGCGTGCTCGGTGACCTCAAGGATGAGCCGGCGCGGCCGATCGGCGAGAAGCGCGGCGAGATCGTTGGCCTGCAGGATCACGACCGGCGCGGCATTGAGGCTCAGCCAGGCGCCGGCCGGCAACGTCTCGGAGGCGTCGAGCGCGGCGCTGAGGCAGGCGAGTTCGAGTTCGAGCCCGAGTCCAGCCTGGTGCGCCTCGGCGATCATCCGGTCGGGCGGCGTGCCATCGGTGAAGCGGGTGAGCGCCTCGAAGCCGACGGGCTCGCCCGACGCCAGGTCGACGATCGGCTGGAACACCGGGCGAAAGCCGTGCTCGGCGAGGACCTGCCCGATGTGCTCCCGGGCCCGAACCTCATGGTGACCAGCCTCGATCTGGGCGCTCAGCAGGGCACTCGCGGTCGCCGCGAACTCGGAGACCACCGGGAGCCGGTCGACCAGATGGCGGACAAACGCCGGATCGCGCGTTGCCACGGTGACCACGCCCAGCAAGCCTTCCCCGTTACGGATCGGGGCGTAGGCCGCCGCCAGGAGACCGACCCTGGTCAACTCCTCGCGGAACGTGTAGTCGGACCGCTCCTGTAGCACGTCGGCCCACGCACCATTCGCCGCCCGCTCGTATAGGTACGCTGCGCGCAAAGCGGGGAGGGGTCGACCGGCGGCAAGCGGCATACCGTCGGCTCCGAGCACTGCGAGCGGCACAGCTCGGTCGGGGCCGAGGAAGTTGATGACCGCCGCCGTGTCGATGCCGGGCAGGCTGAGGAGCTCCTCGCAGATCGCTGTCGCCGTCGTCTCGAGCGTGGGGCCGGGCTGAAGCCGGTTCAGTGCCGCGCTCACCGCGGCCCGTTCTTGATACTCGGCGGTGAGGTCCAATCGAGCCCGGTTGAGCGCGGTGACGTCACGCTGGACTCCGACATAGCCGGTGACGTCGCCGCCCGGGCCCCTGATCGGGGAGATGCTCGCCTCCACCTCGTACAACGCACCATCCGCGCGGCGATTCGTCATCGTTCCGAACCAGGTCTCGCCACGGGTCAGCCGACCCCACAGGGCCCGGTAGAAGTCCGCCGACTGGCTGCCGCTGTTGACGATCCGCGGGTTCTGGCCAATCACGTCCGCACGGCGATAGCCGGAGATGCGCTCGAAGGCCGGGTTGACGTATTCGATCCTCCCCGTGAGGTCCGCGACGATCACCGCATCGGATGTTTGGTTGAACGCGGTGAACAGTCGCTCGCGCTCGGCCGTCGTGGCGCGTTCGGTGGTCACGTCACGCTCGACGGCGAGGTAGGCGGACATCGAGCCTTCGGCGTCGGTGAGGGGCGAGATCGTGGTCTCGGCGACTCGACGCGTCCCATCGGCCCGCTGATGGACGAGGTCCCCATTCCATGACCCTCCAGCTGAGACGGTCCGCCACATCGCCTCCATCACCCCCGGCGTCTGCGCGCCCCCCAGAACAGATGGGTGGCCCCCGACGATGTCCGCGCGCTCCAGGCCGCTGATCCGCTCGAAGGCTGGATTGGCATACACGATCGCCGGCGTCAGGTCGGTGATCAGGATGGCCTCGCTTGCCTGCTCGATCGCTTGGGCCAGCATGTGATCGTGCCGCTCGAGTCGGTGGCGCTCGGTGGCGTCGGCGAGGAAGGCCACGGCCGACGGTTCCCCGTCGATCACTGCCGTCGATACCTTGATGTCGACCAGGACGGCGGTGCCGTCCTTGCGCCTGAGGGAATAGCTGGTCACCCAGCTCGGCCCGGTGGCGAGGTCGCTGAACCCTTGCAGCCCAGCCGTCATCCCGTCGGAAGGCAGGAGATTGCGCACCGACAGCGCGACGAGCTCCTCGCGCGCATAGCCGAGCAGGGCGCAGGCGGCTGGATTCACCCACCGCACGCGCTGCGTCGCCAGGGTCGCGATGAGGATCGCCTCGATCGCGCCGTTGAAGATCGCCGCGTACTTGCTCTCGGATTCGTTGACCTGCGCCATGGCCCGCTGGACCTCGGTGATGTCCGCGATCGTCCCCAGCATCCGCGCCGGTCGCCCGGACCCGTCGAGTTGCAGCGCGCCGCGGCCGTGGACCCAGCGTTGCTCGCCGGTATCCGCGCGAATCACCCGGTACTGCCGGTCGAAGGCGTTGCCGGCGCCCAGCACCTCGTCGGTGAGGTACGCGACCATCGCGGCGCGGTTGGCTGGGGCAATCAGCGAAACCCAGCCCTCGATCGACCGCTCGAACGTGGCTCCGATCCCGAGGATTGCGTCAAGGCCCCGTGAGCTCACCCACAGCCCGGACGCGATGTCGAGCGAGTACGAGCCGATGCGAGCGACGCGCTCGATCTCGTCGAGACCGAGCGCGGCTTCCGGAGCGCTGCCGCTGCGCGCCCTTGGCACAGTCGAGATCACACCAGATGGCCCAAGGCTTCGGTGGGCTTGGTGACTGGCAGACTTGATCGGCACGTGTGTCCTTCCAGGCGTCGGTGGCCGGTCCGGCGGTCGTGTGCAGGGCCGAGTGGTGCTCTGTTGCGCCGAGTCCATCCTGGACCCGGCGCGATCGTCCCACCACGTCGCGACCACTCCGTCGCCAAATAGCCAAGTAGATGAGACAACGTCGGCGCCAGGGCCGCCGTCGGCCGGGTATAGATGGCGATCGCAAGCGCGGATCTACCGCGCCAGCTCGTTACCGTCGCACCCTCGGCGATGACCAAGACCAGGGCAGCGTCACTGACCGGTGATTGCCGCCATCTCTCCCGGGGGCTCGAGCGAGACCTTCTCGGCGCTCCGAACGCCGGACGATATGTGCCCCGGCTGAAACCCAATCCCTTCCAACGGCGACGCCCTCGATACTGCCATCCCCCGACGCGCGGGGGCGCCGCCGTCCCCCTTCAGTCGGCGGAGAGGGCCCGGGTGAGCCTTGGCGCTGATGTAGGTCCGCTCGGCCGCACGTCGCGCGCTTGGCGATGGGCCTGCGAAGGCGGCGGGTTGTTGACGGCCCGGTGCGAAGGCGTGACGTAGACCGTAGGGGATCGTGCCGCCCCTGGAACACTCTGAAGACATCGTGACACCTCAAGCGATAGGCAGTACTTCACCCGACTGCACGGGTTGGCGGATGGGCGTGGCGTCGCAGCCAGCGCTTGACATCGTCGACCGCGTTGACCTTGATTTCGAGACGCCACCGCTCGGGGCGCATGTCGTCCCGGAGTCCGTCATCACTGCCACTCCCGCGATGGCACAGCACAGTGAGCCGGCGGTGCTCTTCGTGCCCTTCCCACACCAGATGTCTGTCAGCGTACAGAACGACCAAGCGCACGTCCGCGTAAGCTGTGTGTCCAGGGGACTGAAGGCGCGACGAGTGGCGCGGTACCGCCCTCGCCACCGCTTACTCATCCTCGCAAGGAAAGCGGCGGATTCGCCTTGAGGTACGCTCGGCAGTGACTCGACAGATTCCGGACGCTCCGGTTATCCGCTGTGTCGGTTGCGGTGGGGCCCGGCTGATACCGTTGACATTCCGCGGCGCCCGGCGCACGAGGCAGTCCGAGCTACCTGTCCGCCCGAACGCGAAATGCGTCACCTGCGGGCTCCGCTACATCGGGACCCAGCCCCTACCGAGAGATGGTGCCTTTATCTCGCTCGCCGCCCGCGACGATGCGAATATGTCGGCACCGTGGGGGCGCGCGCTTGCTGAATGGGCGGTTTATACAGACAGCGTGATGGAGCTCCGAGGCGCCCAGACGCAGAATTCTGCCGATCGAACACCAGCTACCCACCCCGCATAGCGGTGGGGCTAGTAACGTAGCTGGTAAGGCGAGGAGGGAGCGCGGATCGGGTTTCCAAATGCTCGGGCCGGACGGATGACGCACTGATGCGCCAGTAGGTAGCTCGTGAGTCGTCATGCCAAACGAGCCGCCGGCTCGGTAAGGTCTCGAAGCACAGCCGGGTCGCCCACCCTGGCGTACAACTTTCACACCAGAGGCGAGGTTCAAACGTGACACCGTGACAGCGTGAGCTTAGCCGACGTACCCTGGCGACGACGGGGTGCTCCGGAGCCAGCGGGTAGGGTTTCGATCAGCGAAGGCCGCCGAACGCGTCGTGCCTTGCTTGCCGACTGATCGCCGGGTCAACCGATGGCGGACAGCACCTCGTCGACGCTCATCGCGATGCATGTGAAGCTCGGCACATCACGCACCGTGTAGGTGGATGCCTCACTCCCCCGCATCTCGTTGACGAGGTCGAGGAAGTCGGCGACGGAGTCGCTCTCAAACGCGACCACGAATTCCTGGTCGTCGAGTCCGAACGAATAGGTCGTATTGATCTTCACGCCGGGGTACTTGTGGCCCATCGCGATGTGCTCGCTCATCTGGCGCTGCCGCTCGTCCGCGCTCAGGCGATACCAGGCTCGCGTCTTCACGAACGGGTACACGAACAGGTAGCGGCGACCGCTCGGCGCGATGACCAGCCGGTTGCTTCGACCCTCCTGGTCGGCGTGCTGGTGTTTCTCGACGTACATGCTCTGCTTGGTCATCGAGAAGTAGCTGTAGGGTGACTCGAGGTATGCGGCGAGCCGGGTGCGGTTGAGTCGCGCCGAGAACTCGTGCAGGTCGTCGATGCGCTCGCTCACCAGCCAGAGGAGTAAGTCCGCGTCACCGCGCGTGCCCACCAGGCTGTACGGACGGATGAGCACGCCCTGGCGGTCGCCGATCTCGCGGACCACGGCGGCGACTTCCTCGCGATCAGCCGCTCGCTCGGTGGCCGGGCGGAGCCGCCACTCGGGACGCACGCGATAGAAGGAGAAGCGGATGTGCTGGCGGGCGGTCAGGACCTGCGCGGTCGCGTCCCGAACCGTCATCGGCGCCGTCACCTTGGGCATGACGCCGTCATCCTACCCGAGCCGCGACGCGCACTGCCCATCTGCAGCTCGGTGGCCTCGACGAGCGGCTCGGAACGGGGTCCGCACTTGGGCCCCTACCCTGATCGATGCCGAGCACGACGTGACTCCGGTTGACGAGGCTGCCGACGCCCTGAGGTCGGGAGCCCATCGACAGACTTCGCCACGGTCACGGGTGCCCAAATCCGTAGACTGGCTGCCCCATGCCGCCCGCAGCCGCCGCAACTGCCATCTCAGTCGTGGGGCTCGAAAAGCACTACGGATCGACGCGTGCAGTTGACTGCCTGACGTTCGATGTCGTGTGCGGTGAGGTGTTCGGTCTGCTCGGGCCCAACGGTGCGGGAAAGACCACGACCGTCGAGATACTCGAGGGCTATCGCCAAGTCGATAGCGGGACGATACGTGTGCTCGGCCTCGATCCGTGGCGTGACGCTGCGCGATTGCGGCCCCGCATCGGCGTCATGCTCCAAGAGGGTGGGCTTTACCCCGGCCTGCGACCGCTGGAGTTGCTCCGGCTCTTCGCTTCCTACTACGACGACCCCGAGGATCCCACGCAGCTGCTCGACACCGTCGGGCTGAGTGACGCCACGCGGACGACCGTTCGACGGCTCTCGGGTGGGCAGCGGCAACGCCTCTCCCTCGCGACAGCTCTGATCGGCAAGCCCAGTGTGGTCTTCCTCGACGAGCCAACTGCTGGAATGGATCCGCGCGCCCGCGCGACCACGTGGCGGCTTGTTCGTGACCTCGCTCAGCGCGGTGTGACCGTTCTGCTGACAACGCATGCGACGGACGAAGCCGAGCAGCTGTGTGACCGGGTCGCGATCGTCAGCGGTGGGCGAATCGTAGCTCTGGGCTCGCCTGCGGAGTTGACGCGACGGGGCCCCACTGAAGAGATCCGGATTGTGACTGCGTCGGGTGTCAGCGTTCGCGCACTCGCGACTGCGTTGGGCGTCAACGAAAGCGATGTTCGTGAGCTACGATGTGGCGAGTACGTTGCGAGCACGGTGAGCACGCCGTCACGCATTGCTGATCTTGCAACGTTCCTACGCGAGCACGATGTCACGCTGGTTGCGCTCGAGGCCGGCCATTCGTCGCTAGAAGAGGTCTACTTTCGGCTGACGGCCGAGGATGCGAAGTGAGGCGCGCAGCGATCGTTGCGCAGGTCAGAGCCGAGACCATCCTGCAACTGCGTCGAGGCGAGAACTTGGTGGTCACGCTCGCGATCCCACTCGGTATCCTGATTTTCTTCGCAAACGTCGATGCCATCAAGACTGACTACGCGCACCCAGTCGACTTCTTAGTGCCGGGAGTGCTCGCGCTGTCAGTGATGGCCTCGGCCATGGTGTCTCTTGGTATCGCGACCGGCTTCGAACGTCGCTATGGCGTGCTGAAGCGGCTCGGCTCGACGCCACTGTCGCGCAGTGGACTACTCGCCGCCAAGACGGTCACGGTGATCGCGTTCGAGATCGTGCAAGTCGTGCTCGTTGTACTGGTGGGCATCGTGATCGGATGGCACGTTCCGACGGGGATCGTCGCGGCGGTGGGTCTGCTCTTGCTCGGCACCGTCGCATTCGCGGGTGTCGGGCTGCTGATGGCGGGCACGCTACGCGCCGAGGCCAACCTCGCGGCGGCGAACGCGCTGTTCCTCATGCTGCTATTCCTTGGCGGTATGGCGTATCCGCTGTCGAAGCTACCCAACGTGATCCAGAACTTGGCGGGGGCGCTCCCGGCGGCGGCGTTGTCGGAGACTGTGCGTGCCGTACTGGCAGGCAGGGCCTTCCCCGTGGGTGAATTGATGGTGCTCCTCGCGTGGGCAATCCTCGCGCCGCTGGCCGCAGCCCACTGGTTCAGGTGGGAGGAGTAGCCGTTTCTTGAAGGCTTTCGTCCGGAGTCGACCCCAGTCGTTGGCCCTCCTGCCGGCCCGAGTGAAAAACGCGACCCGCTCTTCAGCGAGTACGCCATAGCGTCCGATCCGGCGAAGCTCGCCGTCGCCGGGGAGATCGTCCGAGGACTCCGCGGTACGCCTGCTGCGGCCAGAGCATCCGCCACGGTTGATCGAGCGGAAGCGTTGCTAGCGATGATGGACACGGAGCACATCGACGATCTGAATGGCGAGATCGCTGCGTTGCGTTTGACCGTCCTGCGAGGTCAGGTGATGCTTGTTCGCCGCTCGGGCCATTGCCGCCCCAGCGCGATCGCCGCACGCCCCGCATAGTCCGCCCGCTTGCTCAGGGTGAGATCGATGGTCCGAAGCGCCTCGCCCCCGAAACTGGATCAGCCCCATCAACCTTGACATTGAGATTTGAGTTAGCTGTCAGGATGTAGTCCCTGGCGACAGCACAAAGCCGTCGACATACTCGGAGGCAAGCGGCGATGAGCGGCGCAGGCGCTGCCCTAGGACGGTTCGACCAACGGCCCCTCCTCGTCTTCTGGGAGACCACCAAGGCCTGCTTCCTCGCGTGCCGCCACTGCCGAGCCAGCGCGCGACTGACACGTGACCCCGCGGAACTCGACACCGGCGAGGGAATTGCCCTGATCGAGCAGCTCACCGGTCCCGAACGCCCCCGGACGACGCTGATCCTCACCGGCGGCGACTGTCTGATGCGCCCCGATCTCTTCGACCTCCTCGACCATGCTCGACGGCGCGAGGTGGCGGTCGCCGTCTCACCTTCCGTCTCCCCGCGGCTGGAGCCGGCGACGATGGTCCGGCTCCGCGACGCTGGCGTGCGGTCGGTGTCGGTCAGCCTCGACGGGGCCACCCCCACGACCCACGAGGGTATCCGCGGCATTCCCGGTCACTACGACGCTACCGTCGACACCATCGACCATCTCGTGCGCCTGGGATTTCACGTCCAGGTCAACACCACCGTGATGCCAGCCAACGTCAACGAGATGGCCGACATCGCCGCGCTCCTGCACTGGCATGGAGTGCAGACATGGGAGGTGTTCTTCCTCATCACCACGGGTCGGGGGACGCAGCTGGCGGAGCTCACTCCCGCCGAGAATGAGGACGTCTGCCACTTCCTCGTGGATGCATCGCGATATGGCATGACCATCCGCACCGTCGAAGGCCCATTCTTCCGGCGAGTTCGCCGCTGGCGTCGTGACCATGGCGACCGCGACGCCGCCGAGGTCTTCCACCTCTCATCTCTCTACCAGCGTCTGCGCAGTCGCCTCGTCGCGCAGCTCGGGGAGCCCCAACACCCTGTCAACGCCCCCACCGTGGCAACCCGGGACGGCAGCGGCGTCGTCTTCGTTGCCCACGACGGCGCCGTGTACCCGTCAGGGTTTCTGCCCATCACGGTGGGTAACGTGCGTGAGCGCGCACTGCTCGACATCTATCGTGACAGTGCGCTGCTACGCGCACTTCGCGGCGCCGAGTTTGCCGGTCCGTGCGGGACGTGTCCTGACCGACTGCTCTGCGGCGGCTCGCGAGCCCGCGCCTACAGCGACGGCGACGTCCTCGGTTCGGATCCTGGATGCCTCATGGCCACATTCCCCACGCCCGGGTACGCCGAGCCCGCCATCGCCGCTTCATGACCCCGACCGCGGTGCTGCTGATGGCGTTCGGGAGCGCCCAACCGGATGTCGACAGCGCGCGCCGGTATCTCGCCCAGGTGACCGGCCGCGATCCAGCAATGGATCACGTGACGAACCTGGTCGACCGCCTTCGGATCATTGGTGGCTCCCCATTGGGGGCGGTCACCGCGTTGCAGGCCACGCGATTGGAGTCAGAACTGCGGCGGCGCCATGGCCCAGGACGGTTCAGCGTGCACGTGGCAATGCGCCATGGCAGCCCCGCGCCCGAGGAGGCATTGCGCGCCATCCCTGACGAGTCCTCGATCGTCTTGCTACCCCTCTCTGCGCAGCACTCCGCCGATCGCCGGCAATACCGCGTCCGCCTCGATGAGGCGATCACGGCCACGGGACGCGGGCTCGCAGTTGTCGCGGAAGTCAGCGCGTTCGGAGAGCATCCCGACTTCGTTGCGGCGTTGGCACGACGATTGCGCGCGGCGCTGTGCGACGCCGCCGAGAGCGCGCCGGTCATCTTCACCGCGCACAGCCTCCCGCAGGCGATGGCGGGGAGCGATCGGTATGCCGACGCCGTCTACACCACCGCCGCACTTGTGGCCAGCTCGTGTGGCTTGCCCGACACACGCTGGACGGTGGCCTTCCAGAGCAGGCCACGCGTCGCCCACCAAGTATGGCTGGGGCCCGCACTCGAGGACGTTGTGAATGAAGTCGCCCCCACCACCGACGATGCCGTGGTGGTGTCTCCCGTGCAGTTCCTCTGCGATCACCTCGAGGTGCTCTACGACATCGACGTGGTGGCACGGAGGATCGTCGAGGGGCACGGGCGACACCTTCTCCGGCCCCGGATGCTCAACGCCGACGCCGACCTCATCACCCTCTGCGCTGACCTGGTGGATGCCGCTGTCGTGGCGGCGGCAGCCTACGCGTAGGTGCGGAGACAAAGCTGATCGCCGCAAGTGAGATGAGTGCAACTCGGGTAACCATCATCGGTGCCGGCGTCAGCGGATTAGCGATTGCCAGCGGCCTCCGTCGACACCTGGGCAGCGCTGTGACCGTGGACCTCCTCGAAGCAGCCGGCCACCCCGGCGGGATGATCTCGGGGGTCGAGTTCGCGGGCATGCTCGTTGATGCAGCAGCAGACGCCATCGCCGCCACGCCCGAGGCACTCACTAGCAAGCTGCTCGCCGTCGGCATCGGCCTGCCGGTAGTCCGGCCGCAGGGAGCGCCACAGCAGCTGATTCGGGGTGATCGACGCGTCGTCCTCGGCGACGCCTGCACGGGAACGCGCGAGGTGGTGGGCATCAGTGGCGGGATGTGGCGTCTGGCCGCGGAACTCATCGGCGTCGCGGGGCCAATTCGATGCGGCGCGCGGGTCGCACACCTGCGTCCCGCCGGCCGGAAATGGGTGACATCCCTCGTCGGCGGCGCGGAGATCATCGCCGATGCCGTGATCGTTGCCGTCCCGCCGGGGGCGGCTCGGCAGATCCTACGTGATGTCTGCTCGTACCCGTGGCCAAGCTTCGCGCCTCGTCAGGCAGTGCTGCTCGCATACGAGCGTGATCACGTCCCGAAGAACCGCAGCACTGGATTCCTCCGATCAGCGGCGCTCCGCGACTCCATGCCTGTGACTGGCTTGACCTGGATCGACGTGAAGTGGCCGGCAGCGATCGAGCGACCCAACGTGGCCGTTGCACGCGCTGTACTTGACCGCCAACACAACGCCTGGAGCGATCAGCAGCTCGTCGCGATGGCGGTCACGCTGGTGGCCGACCTGTGGGGGACTCAGGCTTCTCCGGTGGATGCCAGCGTGATCAGCTGGGCCGAGGCGCTGCCCGCTGCGCCGCCTCCGGCCGAGCGCGCTCCACAACAGCTAAGCCCCGGGCTTATGCTCTCGGGCTCCGCCCGAGGGGTCACCGGGATTGCCGCGTGTCTCGATGACGCGGCTAAGGCCGTCGGCCATGTCCTCGATGCGCTCGGAGCGGACGCAAGCGGCGCGGCTGTCGGCTCGGTCAGCGGGAGGACCACGGCATAGCCGCGACGGTGATGCAGCCCTCTCATCGTCTAGGGGTATGCACGTTCATGTGAGGATTACGGCAGCGCGGTCCAGGGACACGAATCTGGCTCACCCCAGCGTGCAATTAATACATCAGAACTGAAACCCATCGGCGGCCACGGCCGCCGCCGGGCTGATCGCAGAGAGAAGGGGCCAGAGGAGTGGAGCCTCTCAGTCCCCAACCAAATACGCCTGGCGGTAGACAGCGTCGGGCTCGTATCCGCTTCAGCCTGGTGTCGGAGCTTTGAACCTTGCATGTGACACCACCGTGGTCTTAAGACCACCGCCTCTTCAGGCCAGCCTCCGATGCTGTCGGTATGAACAGCGTTGCCCGCCGGGAGGTGTCGGCTACAGCCTCCTGGCGGACGGCTCCAGGGGCGATTGCATTGCTGCCGGTCTTCAACATTCCCGACCGAGCGATCATCGCGTACGAGGCGATCCCGCGGCCGAGCGCGAGCGGCGATCACCTGTCGGTAGTGCGCAGCGCCCTTGCGGCGGTGCGGCACACCACTCCAGCGGTGCTCCTCGTGCCGATGCTCGGTGATTTGTTGCACGCGGCTGGGATTGATCCGGCCGACCTTGCCGCAGAACACGGCGCCAAGCCATCGGATATTGCATGGATCATCTCAAGCGACGCGGCTTGCGGCGCTGGTCGCTCTATCGACGACAGGGTCGCCAAACTTCGCACAGCAGGCTTCATGATCGCCTTCGAAGCAAGCGGGTGGGCGAGCGAGTGCCACGATCGTATCGCGGCCTTGCGACCGGACTTCCTGCTTTTGAATGGTCCGGTTGTCGCGCAGGTCACTCGCAGCGAGGTTGCCGGCGCAGAACTGGCCGGCCTCAACTCGTTCGGCGCACGTCTCGACGTGTGCCTGGTCGCACGCGGCGTCGACGACGCCACCATTGCGAACGCTCTCACTACGTCCGGGCTGCAACACGGCAGCGGCGCCTACCTCAGCCCTCCGCTGGTACTTGCCGACGATCTGGCGATCGCCGGCGATGCGGTGGTCGGCCCCTCCTGGTTCCGGCAGCACGAGCCACGCACGTTGGCCACTCGTGGCCGCTCGATTGTGGCTCCGACAAAGGTGGTGAGCCTTGCCACAAGCACGTCGGCGGAGGCCGCCTCCGACGGCTTCGCCCAGACGCTGGGGGAGGCGGCACGCGTCCTCCAGGCGGAACACGATCCCGACCGCATCCTCGGCGTCCTAGGGGACCTCCTCCAGCGCGTGCTGCCCATGACCGGCTTGGCAATCTTCGAGGCGGACTGGGAACGCGATTGTCTGATCCCCCGCGTGCTCGCCGGATCGGAGGTCGTGAAACTGCGAGATCTGCACTTTCCAATGAGCGGAGGCATCACCGGGTGGGCGTTAGCACGAGGCGTGCCCTACAACTGTGGCGATACGACCACGCACCCAGCAGCCAGCACCATCCCCGGCACCGGGGGTGATCAGTCGCCCGAATCATTGTTGGTGATCCCGCTGATTGCGGGTGACCATCGCATCGGCGTTCTCGACGTCTGGCGGAGCGGCATCGACAGTTTCAGTGATCGGGACCTCGAGCACTGCGCACTGTTCGCGCACGTCACCGCCGCGGCGTGGAACAACGCGCAACTCTACCGGGAGCTGGAGGCACGAGTTCACACTGACGCGCTCACCGGCCTGCGTAATACGAGATGGTTGGACGAGACGGCACCTCAGGAGACGGCTCGCTGTCTGCGAAGTGGCTCCAACATAGGTGTCCTGCTCCTCGACCTCGATTATTTCAAGCAGATCAACGACACGGGTGGACACGCAGCCGGTGACAGGGTGCTCCGAGAGGTCGCACTCGTGCTCCGATCTGTGGTGCGCACTGGCGACGACGTGGTGCGGTTCGGCGGCGAGGAGTTTCTGGTTATGCTGCATGACAGTGGTCCGGGAGGTGCCCTGCGCGTCGCTGAGGAGATACGAGCGACCCTCGCCGCCAGGAAGCCGGTCCTGAACGGCATGAGGGTCACGGCGTCGATCGGCGTGGCGGTGTTCCCGATGCACGGCGCCACGCTGGACGATGTCATCCGCGCCGCCGACTTGGCCATGTATGAAGCCAAGGCGGGGGGAAGGGACCGCGTGGTGCCGGTCCCCGCGCCAATGGGTGCGACGGCCGCCGGCTCGCGCTGACGCTCGCGGCGGCAGGGTTCGACATCGTGGCCAACAGCAGGGCCGGGGCCACGCGCTCCTTGACCGTGTGCGCCCCGGAGCCGACGTCGGTGGCTGAAGCGTTCGGCGGGTTGCCGGTGAAGACACCCTCGGCCACCCCAGCGTGCAATTTGCACACCAGAGCCGCCGAGCGTCACTTCAAGCGCACGGCTGACGCGTCACCTGCAGACGCCGCCACGTGCGACACCACCAACGTCGCCGACGAATTCGGGGTCCCACACCCGCGACCGCGGTCGTGGACGGTGGTCGGGCCGATTCCCACGCTGAAACGCCGGCGAGTAGTGACTTTGTGCCCTAGTCCGACGTCCCCATCTCCGGGATGATGGCCGAATTCGATGGCTCAGGGGTAACACCGTGCTCTTGCACGACTACGCGTTTGTTCCTGTTCCCGCGGAGTGGGTCTGTGCGCGCA
>PLZA01000041.1 GCA_003153505.1 Candidatus Dormiibacterota bacterium | reverse complement strand
TCGCCAGCGACCTCGCGCAGCTCGGTTACCCCGTGACGGTATTCGAGGCGCTGCACGCGTTTGGCGGCGTCCTTCGCTACGGAATCCCCCAGTACCGCCTGCCGAAGGAGATTGTCGACGAGAACGTCGAGCACCTCAAGGCACTCGGTGTGGAGTTCGTGCGCGACGTGGTCATCGGCAAGACAGTCACCATCGACCAGCTCATGGAAGAGTTCGGCTACTCGGCCGTCTTCGTCGGTACGGGCGCTGGCTCGCCAGTCTTCATGAACATCCCCGGGGAGAACCTCAAGGGCATCTACTCGGCCAACGAGTTCCTCACTCGCGTCAACCTGATGCGGGCGTACTTGTTCCCCGAGTACGACACACCCGTGCGGCGGCCGAGGCGGGCAGTGGTGATCGGAGCCGGCGACACCGCCATCGACGCCGTGCGCTGCTCGATCCGCCTCGGCGCAGAGGAGGCCCATATCGTGTACCGCCGCTCCGAGAAGGAGAAGGGTGCGCGAGCCGAGGACTATGAACGGGCGCGCGACGAGGGCGTGATCTTCGACTGGCTCGCGCTCCCGCAGCGCTTCCTTGGCGACGAGAGCGGATGGGTCCGCGGCATTGAGTGCATCCGCACGGAGCTCGGCGAGCCGGATGCATCGGGCCGCGGCCGCCCGGTTCCGGTGCCCAACTCGGAGTTCACAATGGAGGCCGACCTCGTCGTCATCGCCCTCGGCACCAACCCGAACCCGCTGGTCCCGCGGACGACCTACGGACTCGACGTCGACGGTCACGGCCGCATCGTCGCTGACCCACAGACGGGCGCCACGAGCTGCGAGGGCGTGTACGCCGGCGGCGACATTGTCACCGGCGCCGCGACGGTGATCCTCGCCATGGGTGCGGGCCGCAGGGCGGCGACCGCCATGCACGAATACCTGCAGCGTCGTGGCGACCTGGAGGCCGAGGAGTACCTGAACAGGTGGGGCGAGGGGAGCGCATACGCGTCCACTCCAGAGATCGGAGCCGAGTTGGCTCGATAACCGGACCCCGTCGGGGTTCACGCGACTGAAGGAAGCTTCGAACCTCCAGATTAGCTACGCCAAAGTTAACTACTCTGAACTCCTGCTCGCATCTCGGCGTTCGTGGATTCAGGAACCAGCGGCTATCCCACTGATGCGCAGATTGATGAACAACTGATCCCGGCGTGTTCGGAGCCAGGTTTGGTCCTCACGTTCCTCCGCTGGCGAACCCACAGCACCAGGTGGTACCCATCAAGCACCAAGGTCGCGCCGGCAATCGCTTTTGGTCCTAGCTCTGATGGCCGCTAGCTGTCATTGGGACGTTGGCGCCACCGCCCCCCGCAGCAATGCGTCAGTCTCAATAACGGCCGGGGCGTAGCCCATGGTGGTGAACAGCTCGCGAGCTACGCGCAACGGGCCGTCAGCTCCGGGCGTGCCGAGGGCGGCCAGACAGCGTCCCTGGCCGAGCAAGGCGTTGGCGAGCTCCGGGACCTCGCCAAACTGACGCCACCGCGTGGCCGCGTCGGCGTAGGCGGACGCCGCTGTGGCGTGATCGCCTGCAGCCTCCGCGAGCGCGGCGCGGCAGGTGGCCAGCGCGTGCTGTTGCAAGGGAGCTCGCGGCTCGACACCGGCCATGAGCCGGACGGCCAGCGCCGGTTTGCCAAGCGCCAGCGCGCAGCGGACGAGTTCGGGCAGCGCTGCCACGTAGTACGGGTCGCCGCGGTTGGCGCTGGTCCGCTCCAGCTCCTCGAGCAACGCCGTCGCCCGCTCGTGGTGGCCGCTTGCCAGCATGAGCTCGGCCACCGCGGAGAACCCCATTGCTATCAACTCTGGCCCGCCGGTCTCGCGAGCGGTCGCGACCAGTTGCTCGGCGGCGGCGGTGTCGACTCCTTCGCCACGCCTGCCCCGAAGACCCAGCTGCACTGAGCGAGCCTCAATCACGCTCGAAAGGCCCGCCGCCTCGCCATGCGCCGCCAGGGATTCGGCGTCGGCGAGCGCTCGGTCTGCGTGGCCGCAAGCAGCTACGAAAGTCAGTCTCTGCGTCGCAATCCAGGTCGCCAGGCCGGCGATGCCGCGCCGCTCGCAGAAGTCGATGCCTTCATCACAAAGCGCGAGCGCGGCCGGCGGCCCCTCGAACTGCCAGGCAACCAGGGAGAGGTTGTTGTACAGGCCGGCGGCGTCGCGGCCGAGTCCCTGGTCGATGGCGAGCGCGAGCGCGCGGCGCATATCGGCCAGGCCCTGCACGTCTCCCAGAAACGCCCGACCAATGCCGCGGACACCCAGGGCGCGGGCCGGTTCAGGAAGGCCCAAGACGGACGCCAGACGGATCGCCTGCTCGGCGGCAGCGATCGCCTCTGGGAAGGCCCCATCAATTCCCTGGCCGCTGGCGAGTTCGGTATATGCGTTGACGAGCTCCGTTGCCGGCTCCTCGGCGTCGAGCAGGTGGAGTGCCTCGGCGATGCGATCCCGCGAGGTCGGATCGCCGGCCATCCGGAGCACCTTCGACAATGCAGTCAGGGTCCGCGCAGCGGCCACGGTGGCACCCGCCTCGCGATGCAGCGCAAGTGCCTCCTCGAGTGCTGCCCTCGCCTTCGCGTAGCGTCCCCCCTGCAGGTGCGCCGCCTGCGCCCAGCGTTCCAGCAGGGCAGCCCGTTCGGGGTGGTCCTCAGGGGTGAGCTCAAGCGCTCGGGCGAAGCTGGCCTCGGCGCCGGCCACGTCCATGAAGAGGGCTCGATCGCCGGCGAGCGCGAGGTAGTGGCGTGCAGCGGCCTCCAGCTCCGCGATGTCCTGCCCCTGGCCGGCGGCGCGAGCCAGCTCGAGCGCCTGGACGTTGTGATAGGCGAGCACGTCGCTCAGGTCGTCGACGCGGTCTCCGGCCTGGCGTTCGATCCAGGCAACTGCGGCCCGATGCCGGGCGGCCCGGCTGTAGCGCGGAATCTGGGCGTAGCAGACGTCGCGCACCAGAAGGTGCCAGAAGCCGTATTCCTGCTCCCCCTGCATCGAGCTGTTGCGGGCGGGCCGCACCAGCTCCTTGCGCGCCAGCTCGTGGAGGGCGAGCTCGACGTCGCGCGGGTCGCGCTCTCCCATGCTGGCGAGAGCTCCGGCCCAGAACACCTTGCCGATCACGGCGGCGTCCTGGAGCATGCCCTTGCGCTCGGCCGAGAGCGTGTCCAGGCGGGCGGCGATCAGGGCCTGCACCGAGTCAGGGAGGAGTACCTCCGCGAGCGAGTCGCCCAGGAGATTGCGGTCGCTGAGCAGACGCACGAACTCCTCCGCATACAGAGGGTTGCCGCCGGCGCGGTCGAGCAGTGCGTGCTGGGTCGCGCTCGGCAGCACCGTCCGCTTCAAGAGCAGGGCGATCAGCGTCGCCGTCTCAGCGTCGGAGAGCGGAGCAAGGTTGATCGTCTGTGCGTTGCGCACTCCCGCCGCCCAGGTCGGATGCTTCTCGTGGAGCTCCGGCCGAGCGGTGCAGAGCAGGAGCAGCGGCACCCCTGCGGACCAGTCAGCCAGGTGCTCGAGAAAGGCGAGCATCGGCTCGTCCGCCCAATGCAGGTCGTCGACCACCAGCACGGTGGGGTTTTGCGCAGCCAACCCGTCGAGAAAGCGCCGCCAGGCGGTGAAGGACTCCTCCTGCGCAGCGGGTTCGCCGCCGGCGCCCACCAGCGGGGCGAGCCGTGCCCGGAGCCACGCCCGGTCGGGTTCGTGCTCGGGGATGGCCTGGTCGAGCTTGGCCACGGCCGCCTCCGGGGAGTCCGACTCGAGGATGCCGCACTCGGCCTTGACGATCTCGCCGAGCGCCCAGAAGGCGATCCCCTCGCCGTACGGGAGACACCGGCCCTGGCGCCAGCGGACCAGTCCAGGGCGCTGCTCGATGTACGCAAACAGCTCGGTGCAGAGGCGGGTCTTGCCCACCCCCGGCTCGCCCACCACGGTCACCAGCTGGCAGGAACGTTGCGCGGCGGACCGCTCGAAGGTGGCGATCAGCTGCGGCCGCTCGAATTCCCGGCCCACCAGCGGCGTCGCACTCGTCCGGATGATGTCGGCGCCGAAGCGGGCCCGGGCGGCCAGCGCCTGCCAGATCTGGAGCGGCTCCGCCTTGCCTTTGACCTGCACCGGCTCGAGACGATCAAAGGTGAACACGCGCTCGGTCTGGCGGTAGGTCGGCTCCGACACTGCCACCCCGTTGACCGGGGCGATGCCCTGCAGGCGTGAGGCGGTGTTGACCACGTCCCCGGTCACGAAGCCCTCGCCGCGCTCGGGATGCGCGCCCAGGGCGACCACTGCCTCACCGGTGTTGATGCCCACCCTGACCTGGAGCTGCAGCTTGTCGTCGCCCCGGTTCAACTCCTCGATCGCTTCCAGGATGCGCAAGCCCGCCCGGACCGCGCGCTCGGCGTCATCCTCGTGCGCCACCGGCGCGCCGAAGACCGCCATCACCGCGTCGCCGACGAATTTCTCCACGGTGCCGCCGTGGCCCTCGATCACCTGCTGGAGCTGGGCATGGTACGGGCGGAGTCGGGCGCGCACGTCCTCGGGGTCGGCGTGCTCCGAGGCGGCGGTGAAGCCCACGAGGTCGCAAAAGAGCACGGAGACGACCTTGCGTTCCTCACGGACTGGGGCCGGGTCACCCTCGCGGAGTGGCCCCGCACAGAACGGGCAGAACGGGAAGTCGCCGGGGAGCTCCTTGGCGCAATTCGGGCATGTGGCCACGGACCGAGTTTCGCTGAAACGAGGCGTCGTCGTGGGGCGGGTCGGCATGAGAGCGGGTGACGCCACTGGGTCCGCCCACGGGGCCGGGTCATCCATCCCTGGATGAGCGGCTGTCCATCGAGGTCACCCCGAGGAGATATCGCCCCAACATGTCTGCCGCGAATGGATTCAAGTCGGGTCCGGTCACGCTTGCTGGGGAGAGCGGATTCGAGCCTCTGATTGACTGAGCCAGCGTTACGTCCTGATAGCTTTGCCGCTTCGCAGCGGGGCTCGCGAACTCATCTGCATCGGTTGACTCCACGATTCCAGCGTTCCGCCATCGACTGATCACCCTGACGTTTGCCGTTGCTCTCTAAAACGCTCTCGCGTCCGATTGAGCAGGCGCATTGGGCGGCCGACATCGCAGCGGAGGAGGGTCGCACGCCGCCCACACCCCCGGGGGGTTCCGGCATGCTCCCCGGTCAACGGTCGAGTTCGGTCAAGGCCCACCTCGCCCATTCATGGAGCGCCGCGACCGATCGCACGCTGAACTCGGCGGCCAGTCGATCGAACGACAGCGGAGCGCCGGCACCCGCCGACGTGCCAGCGGTCGCGACGGCGGCGCGCAGCGTCGCGAGCTCCTCGGCACTCGCATCGGCAATCGGAGCGAGCAGGGTCCGGGCGTCGGCGGGATCGAGGGTCGACAGTAAGAAAAGCCGCAGGACGAACTCGCTCCGTGCGACGAACTTCGCAGGGGGAGCGCGCAACCATCGCTGGAGCTCCGCCTGGCCGGCCCGGGTGATCGAGTAGGTGCGCCTGCGTCGAGCACCCGTCGCGACCACGGTAATGAGCTTGTCGTCCGCCATACGATCGAGCTCTGGCCGGATCTGGCTGTACTGGGCATGCCAGGCGTGGCGCCACAGCGTGCGCTCGAACCTTCGAGCAAGCTCGTACCCACTCGCTCGCTCTTGGCTCAGCGAGCCGAGCAACGCGTGACGGAGGGCCCCAGACACCCGTCAGTACACCGTCCTCGCAGCGGCCATATAACAAGTTTGCCATATAGAACGGAGTTCACATCGTGCTGTGCTGAGTTTGGCGGAAGCTCCTCTGGACCGCCCGATGGCAGCCCGCGTGTCCAAGCCAGGTGCCTTCCGAGTCGATGCGGCGAGGATTCTGGAGGGCGTCGACCCTCGAGCCCTCGGCGAACGCATTGAGCACGTTTCGGACCATCTCGTGAGCCGCGCTACCGAGAAGAAACGAAAACGACAAAAAACCCGCGAACAAGATTCGCCACGTCATCAGTTTTATGTGCCGATGCGTTCGCCGAGTTCGACCGACCTGGGGAAACGTCAGTCGACTGACGCCTGAGAGTCCGAAAAGGCCCTTCGATCACCCTTTGGAGGGTCAGCCAGCGACCGTCTTCTGCCAGAGACTACCTGTCTTGAGACAGTCAGTGACCGTTGTGGCCCTGAAAGAGCCGCACTAGAGTGCGTGTTGAGTAATCCGGGGGCAGGCGGATCTAAGCAGCTCCCCCTACGTGCGTGCGTAACGCGCGCACGTAGGGGGAGCTCGCGACGTCAGCAAGTTGCCCAATACCTGGAGCCTGCCGCCGCCGCCTCCACAGCTGGACCCACAGGGTCACCGATCACCCGGGCGTCTTGTGGGGCCGCACCACCTCACTTGTCGACCGTGGGCATGAACGCGGTGCTCTGTGAGGGCATTCCAAACCAGTTTGGGCAAGGTCCCCCCTGAGCGGTCGGATCAGCGTTATCGTCGATCGCGAAATGACTGCGATACCAGCTCGGCATCCGTCGCCTGGAGACCGGGTGTGACCTCGGTCGTCCCGCGCCCGGCGCGGCGCAATGAGATCCCCGTCCTCCTCTGCGGCCGATCGCGCTGCAACGGTCGGGTTGGGCGGCTCCATACGAGCGGCGTTCGCCGCTCCTTCGCCGCCCCGCTGCCCGAAGTGATCGCGGGCACGCCACCCGCGTATCAAGCGTTGATCGAAGCTCAAGCACCGGCCACGGCTCGATGCGGCGTCGAGTACGTCCTCCCTGAGGGTTTCAAGCAAACCAGCCCATCCGGGATCTGGGCGATGACCCAGCGCGCACGCACGCGCGAAGACGCCATCCACAACAACCGGTTTGCAATCACCGCGACCCATCGGCGTCGGCCTCGTTTAGATGGGTTTGAGCTCTTCGCAATCACACCCCCGCTGCCCGCCGAGGTGCGCTGCCCCGAATGCAAGCGCATCAACCTCGTGACTGCCGATCTGTTGACCGAGTTCCTCCCCGGGGTTGTGGATCGATGGAACGCGGATCTGGCTGGGGAGAGCGGCCGCTGGTTCAGGTCGCTCTGGGATCACGCCAGAGACGGCGGCGGGGGAGTTGTGCGAGCTGAGCAGCCGAGCGCGCACACGACGAAGCGGACCTCGGTCCCTCTGGACATGGCGATGAGCGCCATGTTCAGCAGTCCGTGGCTGACCCTGCTCAACGAGGGTGCCCAAGGACGGTCGATCCGGCCGGAGGACTTCTTTGTGATCAAGCCGGACCGACCGTACTTGCTCAGTGTTCCGGACCCCGAATTGGAGCGTCGCATGTGGGCTCGAGCTGAGGCGACGCAGCCACTTGCTCACCCTCGTGGCGCGCGGTAGAGTCTCTTCCAACATCAGCCGACGCGGCTCAATAGGTAGCGCCTCCCCTGCCAGAAGGCAGTGGCAGTGGCAATCGCCGTCGTCTCCCGATCAGGCGGACGAATCGGCTAGGTTGCCATGGACGCACAACAGCAGCGAGCGCACCCAGCGCGGCATATCGGAGCCCAGCTCCACCAGGTCGGCCGCAACACGGCCGAAACCTCACGAGTCGCCCGATGAGCGTGCATCTCGACCCCCATCGGCTCGGATACGAGCTCGCTGTCCGTTGTATGAGCCACCACGCCCTCGCCAAGAAGACGGGGCTGAGCGATGCGACGATCAGTGCCCCCTTTGCCGGCCGACCCATCGCGGAGGTATCCGCTGAGCTCATCTGCCACGTGCTCGAGACAACTCCGGTCAACGAGTTCATGAAGAAGCTCATCGGCCCGTATGTCCCTCCGCCAGCTGAAGGCGAGGCGCCGCGCGGCCCGCGCGGCGAACAGGAGGGGTGATCCGTGTCGATACACGCAAATCCCTCCGTTCACCGCCGGACCCGCGACGAAAGAGCCCGGAGCATGGCGTCGTGGCCGTCGTCACGGGTGAGGTGGGCGTAGCACTCAGAAATCACGGCAGGGGACGCGCCAGCTATCGGGCTGATTTGGTCCGCACTTAGACCGTTGCGGAGCAATTCCGTCATCCACGAATGGCGGAGCAGGTGCGGGTAGACGCGCTTGGTGATCCCAGCCCGAGCAACTGCTTCCTTGACCACCTGATAGACGCCGCCGGATGTGAGTGCCAGATGCTCGCCGAGCCGCGTCCCCCTGTACGCGAGGAAGATCGCCTCGGAGATGCGGTCCTTCGGCCGTTTGGCGATATGCCGTTCGAGGCGATGGAGTAGCTCGACGGGGATTGGGACGTCTCGGGGACGATCGCGTTTGCCGAGGACCCGGAGCCAGTGCTTTCCGTACACCTTGATGATGTCATCGGCATTGAGTTGGGTGAGTTCGTTGAGACGGAGACCGCAGTCGGCGAAGATCCGGATGATGAGTTTGTCCCGCTCGGAGGGCATCGCCGCCTCGAGGAGGTCGACCTCCTCGCGACTGAGCACGTCGCGGGGCTGGCGCTCGCGACGTGGCATTTGCGGCTTCGCTATGACCTCCTCGCCCGCCCTCTTCGCCCAGTTGAGCATCAGGCCCACGGGTCGTATGTAGGTGCGGATGGAGCTCCGGGAAAGCGGTTGGCCCGCCGCGGTCCGATGGTCGTGGAGCATCACCGTGAAGGCGTCGAGCTGCCGCTGGTCGAGTTGACCAATCCCGGTGATCCCCTGTTCTTCGCACCAGGGGAGGAAGACGGCGTCGATCGAGTAGTGATACTGCTTCAGGCTCTTGGGCATGAGCCCCCGGGCACGGCAGTGCACCAGGTACTGGGTAGTGAGCTCGACGAGGGGCGAACGCTTAACGCTCCTGACGATGCGGATAGTCATTGGAAGGCCTCACAAGAAAGTGGTTGTCTGTATTCAAATCTGGGGCAACTAAGCTCCAGAAACCGCTCCCGTGCATCAACTGAGCCATATCTCGGCGGATGCTCTTATGACCCCTCGCCGGACCCGAAATCTCTCGAAATGAATTCAAAAGTCGGGTCGGGCCGGGGTGGCTGGGGAGAGAGGATTCGAAC
>PLZA01000004.1 GCA_003153505.1 Candidatus Dormiibacterota bacterium | reverse complement strand
CCTGTCGAGTCAAGCGCAGATGCGGTGGGGCGGAGTCGATTGCACCAGCAACGTCCGGCGTGCACGACCGAACAGCCAAGCCAGCTGTATCGCCGCCACGCCCGCGGGTGCCGAGGCCGATCGAGGTGAGGCCGTGGGCAATTGCGGTGAGCCTCCATCAATATGCTAATCTCTAGAGTTACAGAGATTCGTGTGGTGGAGCGTGAATGGCCGGAGCGTTGCAGCGGTTCAAGGCAGACTTCTTCAAGGCGCTCGCCCACCCCACCAGGATCCGCCTGCTGGAGCTGCTCGTCGACGGGGAAAAGAATGTCAGTGAGTTGCAGCTCGGCCTCGGGCCCGACGCTGCGGCGGCCTCGCAGCAACTCGCGATTCTGCGCATGAAGAATCTCGTGGACACCAGGCGCACCGGAACCAGCATCTACTACCGCCTCCGTGACCCCCAGATCAAGGAGGTGCTCGATGCTGCCCGTCGAATCTTCGACGCCCACGTTGGGGACTTGCGGAGCGTCGTCGAGGAGGCCCGAGCCGACGATCGGCGCAGTGCCCGAGCGGCGGCCAGCGAGCCCGGCCGACGTGGGCGCGCGCGTCTGCCTCGTTGACCCTGGCCCGTTGAGTGCCTGCCCATCTGGCTGATCGGCTGCCCTGCGCGTTCAACCGTCGCGTTAGGCGCCGGCACTCATGGCAGCCCAACGCTCTCGGCTGCGCATGTGCAATCGTGTGACAGCGCTTCGGTTGGAAGATGACCACGGTTGCAGTGCGGGTGCACCCTAAGGCGGCGGCCGTTCGCCGCGCCTGGGACGGGAAAACGCTGTCGCTGTGGGTGCTCGAACCGCCCGAACGTGGCGCGGCCAACGCCGCCGTGGTCACTGCCGTCGCCGAATGGCTGCAGGTGCCGCGGCGCGAGGTGAGGGTGCGCTCCGGACGATCAGGTCGAACCAAGCTGATCGAGGTCGTCGCAGAGATCACGCTTCCTGCCCCTGACGCCTCGTTCACCTAACGCAGCGGCCACGTCTCGCTCGGGCCGCCGCACTCCCGCTACAGGGCGGGATCCCATGAGCCCGCAAATCACCGGGTGCGACCATCCGATCGCCACGGCCACGAGGAGTTGCGCGCGCAGCGACCGCCCGTCCGACCCCGACAGGCCATTTCGCCGGTGATCCGGTCCCTCCGCGGCTAGTCGGTCACGTCGAGAGCTTCGCTGCCCATCGCCACTACTTGAGCCCTAGAGTCGACGGGTGCGGAGCGCCTTCGGCTCCCCGTCGTGACCCGCGTGCCGCCCGCTGGATGCGACCCCTGAGCAGCCGCCTTCATCGGCTTACCGACCAACGCCGCTCCCTCGAGCATCGTGGCGACCTGCTCCAGCAGCGCTCGCGCATGCTCATTAGCGATTCGACGCGTCACCGCTTGTCCAATCAGGCCGTCGCGCCCGTGAAACATCATGGGCGAGAACATGCCGCCCACGCTGAGCCAACTCGAGCCCCCACCCAGTGGCACAACAGTCAGCTCCAGTTCGAGAATGGCGTGCGCCGCCGAGGCGTCCTCGAGTTCCCCGAGCAACAATCGCCAGGTTCGCACGCGCGAGGGGCCAAGATCCCTCGCGAACACGCGCAGCGTGAATTCGCGGAATGGGTTGCCGTCGAGGCGGACCTCCCGCGATCCCAGGGTCCCTCTCCTCCCAAGCCACGGCCAGCCCTTCCGGTCCAGGAGTTCGCGCACCTCCTCCGGGCTCCGATCGACCGCAAGGCTCGCGCGGACCCCTAGGATCATTTCGCTATCCTCATAAATCTGAAGCTATGATGATTCTAAGTCATCACTAAGATCTCTCATCGAAGCGGGCATCGGCACCCCTCCAACTGAAAGGATCCTCGTGCTCGTGTTGCTGCGTCGAAGCACTCGCGGGGTCCCAAACGGTGCCGCTGCGCGACGCAGCTCACGGAACCCGAGCGGTCTCCGAGCTCGATCCTTGGCCGATCACAAGCTCCCCGCCTCAAGGATTGGAATCCATTGGAATCGCGTCGACATCCACAGGCTTCCTTAGGCCCAACCCGATCGCTCATCGCTCTTCTCTTTTGTCGTTGAGCATCCTGCTCACCAATGTAACCGTCGGCCTCCTCACACTCTTAGTCGGCGTGGGTCTGGTGACGGCATGCTCGTGTGAGCAGGTGTTCCTCACCTGGCAGCAGCACGACGACGTGCGAGGCATCGTGAGATCTAGGTTCCTGCTTCCGTAGCGGGTAATGTACAAGGTTGATCGGCAGCCAAGCGTCGTCACCGCGCCGTCGAATTCCGCAGTTTTCTCGACGGCGAGGTCGGTAGGCGCGGCACGGTCTTTGCGCGGGCGCCTCGACTGACAGCGCGATGACCCATCTAGCGACGGTGCGCTCTGTGCCGGTCGCGTGAGCCGCGCACGATCTCTACGAGCGCTGCCTCGACCGCCGCACGCACGCCGATTGCGTCGCGTGCGGCGCGGACGACCGCGACACCGGCGGCGCCTGCCCCGATACAGCATCCGGCGTTGGCGGCGTCGACGCCGCCGATGGCGACGACTGGGATACGTACAGCAGCGCAGATGGCGGCGAGACCGTCGATGCCGATGGGGAAGCCCGCGTCGGGTTTTGTCGGTGTGCTCCACACCGGCCCTGCGCCGATATAGGTGGCGCCAATTGCTTGTGCCGCCTCGGCTTCATACAGGTTCCTGGCGCTGACCCCCAACAACAACCCGGCGTCCAGCGCGCGCGCCGCGCCCCGGTCGGTCTGGCCGAGGTGGACACCATCGGCGCGGCACTGCAGGGCCGCTTCCACGTCATCGTTGATGACAAGCATGGCCGGAAGGTGACGGAGTCGCCGGCCCATCGCGGCGCGCGCAGGCGTGCCCGCGTCCTTGAGGCGCACCTGCACGACCGTGGCGCCGCCTGCGACCGCCCGCTCGGCGACCTCGACGTCATCGATGACCACGTGCACGTTCATGCTGTGCTCACCCTGGCACGTCCGTCGATGGTGTCTGGCGACAGCGCGTAGAGCGCGTCGTACAGGGCAACGTGGAAACTGCCTGGGCCCGTGCTGTGCTCGGCAGCGTCCTCACCGGCGACGCCGAGCGCGACCAGGGCTTCGACTGCCGCGCGAAGTGGTTGCATACGGTTTACAGCTGCGAAGCAGCCGGAGATCGCCGACGCGATGCAGCCGGTGCCGCTGACCGCCGCCAGCATCGGATTGCCGTTGGCGACGCGCAGGGTAGTGTGACCATCGCTGACAGCGTCGACCGGCCCGGTCACCGCGATGATGCAGCCGAGGGCGCGGGCCGCGGTGCAGGCGAGGGTACCGAGGTCGCCGGTGGTGCCCATCGACTCAACGCCTCGGATGTCGGCGCTCTGTCCCGCCAACGTGGCCACCTCGGCTGCGTTGCCGCGCACGATGGCGACGGACACTTGGCTGAGGATCAGTCGAGCGCTATCGGTGCGCAGCATGGTCGACCCAACGCCGACGGGGTCGAGCACCACGGGCACACCCGCGACATTTGCCGCACGCCCAGCCAGGATCATCGAGGCCACCCACTCGCGCGTGAGGGTGCCGATGTTGAGCACCAGCGCCCCTGCCACCGTGGCCATTTCGGCGACCTCCTCCGGCGCATGTGCCATCACCGGCAGCGCGCCGATCGCGAGGGTGGCGTTGGCGGTCTCGTTCATCACCACGAAGTTGGTGATCTGATGCACCAGCGGCCGCGATTGGCGGATCCGCTGCAGCGAATCGCCGGCCGCAACGCTCATGGCGGCGGCGTGCGCGTCGGCCTCGGAGGTCATGCCACGCCTCCGATGACCAGGGCCGGTGGCACAGGCACCCGGCTGCGCA
>PLZA01000055.1 GCA_003153505.1 Candidatus Dormiibacterota bacterium | reverse complement strand
CGCCTCCCGGATCCAGCCGCTGGCGGTCGTCGTCGCCGCAGTTGGTGCGCCTGTCGTCCTCACCGCCGCGCTCCTGCCCTTCCGCAGCCAGGTCTCGACGGCGACGGTTGCCCTTGGCCTCGCCGTGCTGGTGTCGCTGCTCGCCGCGATCGGGGGTCGCGTCTCGGCGCTCATCGTCGCGGTGTCTGCCGCCCTGTGCTTAGACATAGGCTTCACTCAGCCGTACGGATCTCTGGCGATCTCGAACCCCCAGAACATCGAGACGACCGCGCTGCTGCTCGTCGGCGGTCTGATTGTCGGCCAGCTCTCGGCGCGAAATCGCAGGAACCGAGGACTCGCGGTGCAGAGGAGTGAGGACCTCGGTCATATCCAGGCAATCGCGGAGATGATGGTCGCCGGCGCCGCGCCGGACGAGGTGGTCGCTGCGGTGGCCGGGGAGTTGCAAAGCCTACTCGGTCTGCGCGAGTGCTGGTTCGAGACGTCTCTTGCAGAGAGACCGGGACCGACGATCGATCGAAGCGGGAACGTCAGCTGGGGCCGGATCTGGTGGGGATTCGACACCCTTGGCCTGCCCGGCAAGGAGATCTCCATCGAAGTCGAGCATGACCAGCGACGCCTGGGCCGATACGTGCTGGTCGCTGAGCCCGGCACCAAAGTGCGACGCGACCAGTTGCTCGCCGCCGTCACGCTGGCCGACCAGGCGGGAGCGGCGTTGGGCGCTGGGCGCTGGTGGCCTCTCTGCGGCGATCACGCATCGCTGACCCCATTCATCGAAAGTCATTGACTGGTTGTTGACGGCCACTCAGCTACATTGTGGGTGGTGGTTCGTTGACCCGTTCATCGGTAAGAGGCAATGTTTACAACGATCTTGGTCGCTTCAGACGGATCCGACACGGCTGACCGCCTCGTGACAGTTGCACAGTCGCTGGCGAAGGAAGACGGAGCAAACGTGGTGGTTGCTCACGTCAATGAATTGATGGCCGGACGCGGTGGCGCCCACCCGGTTCATCCCAACGAGGATCTCCTCCAGGACAAGGTGCGCATGCAGGTCGCCGACCTCAAGGCTGCCGGACTTGACGCGGAAATTCACATGCAGTCGACGATCGGCAAGGCCGCCAAATCGATCGCCAGGATGGCAATCGAATGCCATGCAGACCTCATCGTCGCCGGTGCGAGCCGGCATGGGCCCCTCGCCGATCTTGTCTTCGGCACCGCCGGTCAGCGGATGTACCGGCTGGCTCCATGCCCGGTGCTGGTGGTCCCTCGGAAAAACCCGGGACCAACTCGTCACGGCCTGCGCGTCGTTGACGGCTCTGGTCGGAGCTCGCACGATTCTGCTCCTGGCGAATAGCACAGGGCGAGGAGCCGTTCCCGGTGCGGTGCGGGGGCGGGTGTGTCTGGGCTTTCCCGGAGTCGGCGGCACGCTGATCAGCGGAACCACCGAGTACATTCGTATCAAGCCGCAGCCCTCCGCGCAACCAGGACCGCACTGCGAAGCATCTTCGATCTCGACTCCGTCGCTCTATTCCGTCGCACCGACGGTGGCTGGAGAGTCGACGACGCAGTCGGGGCGCCTGTGCCGCAGCGTCCCGAGGATGCACAGTTCAAGGTCGATCTTACCGAGGGGCGCCTGCTTGCGCTGAGTGGCAGTCGCCTGACCGAGGAAGACGCGGAACTCCTTCAGGTTCTGCTTGCCGAAGTCCGCCAGATCCGGGAGCGCGCCCAGGTTGCGCAACTCCCCGCCGAGTAGTGCCAGCTACTCGGTCGAGAGGATGTGAATGTCCACCTCGCTCAGCGTGCGGGTGAGCTCGCGAATCGTTGTGCCACCCCGCTTGCTTCCCCGCGAGCCTCGGGTGATGAGGAGTTCGGTCACCAAGTTTTCCCGAGCGTAGCGGGTCAGTGCCGGCGCGACCGTCGGACTGCCAAGGCTGACCACCTGCCCGCCGAGCTGTTCGGTCAGCGCCGCATATCGCGAAAGCAGTGCGGCGCCGGCGCTCGTGCCCTCGATCGCCCGCACCGTGACGGCCCGGAAATCGGTGTCGAGGCTTGCGGCTAGCCCCGCTGCACGGCGGATGAGGCGCTCCATGCCAGGCCTTGGTGCGACGCACGCCATGACCCGCGGATGCACCTCCCACTGTGCTGCCTCACCCCGATCGCGCAGGCGCTGGACCTGCTGGTGATCGGCATGCCACGCGACCATTCGGAATGCCTGTTCGCGCAGGTGGGCAAGGTTCTCGTCACTGAACTCACCGCGCAGGGCGGCGTCGACGTATGCCGGCGCTACGATGTCTCCGGCGTCCACGCGTTCGATGAGCGTCGAGGCGGGTACATCCACGAGCTCGATGTCGGCAGCGAGATCGAGCACCGATTGGTCGATCATGTCGGCGACGTGCACGGTGGCGATCACTGTGATGCCGGCGTCGATCAGGCGGTCGAGGTCCGTGCGCGACGACTCTCTGGACGCCGAGAGCGCGGCGAGCTCATCGACACACACCACCTGCGGATTGCGTGCCAGCACAGCATCGATGTCGACGCGCGTCGACGCCACGCCATGGCCGCCCCCCATAACCTCGAGATCGGCCAGCACTGCGGCGACACCTGGATGCGCATTGGTGATCGCCGCGACGAGACAATCCGTCCCTCGTGACGCGCGCCGGCGAGCCTCGTCGAGCATCGCCGTGGTAGTGCCACAGCCGCGAGCGTAGCCGAGGTACACGCGCAGCGTCCCCCGGCGT
>PLZA01000059.1 GCA_003153505.1 Candidatus Dormiibacterota bacterium | reverse complement strand
GTCCCGGACTCCGGGCACATGGTGAATCTCGAAGCGCCGGACACGGTGAACGCATTGCTGCGCAAGGCGATCCTCGCGCAGCCCTGATCGTCAGACCTCCGTGTGGGCTTCACACGACGTTCACATCTCCGGCAGAGTGATGCACATACCAGGCGGGCCGGTCATTGGGAGGTTGTGGGCGCCCCGCCGGTGGTCGTCAGGGCTCGATCGGTGAAGTCGACGATCGTGAGGCCCGGGAGGCCGGGATTTCCTACAGGGCCGCTAATTCGATCTCGTCATCGGGTATATCGCAAACGAGGAGTACTCACGCGGCTGGCTGACGTAACACGGTCTTCAGCCTTCCCGGGTCAGCGTGCCTGGGATCACCGAGGTAGATCTCATGGTGTTTGCCGGCGCGCCGGTGGCCGTGCTCGGCGACGAATGTGTGCAGCGCGGCGATGGTCGGACCCTCCTCGGCGTAGGGCCCGACGTACATGACCTGCGCGGCGAGGCCCTCAGCGAAGTGCTCGACCCGGGCCCGGGCGAAAGCAAGGTCTGACTTCTTGGCGGCGGCGCTGGCCAGCGCGCCGGCGACCAACTCGTCGGTGGCCGCGTCGGGGATCCGGATCATCATCGTCCAGTCCCAGTCGTCCTTCGACGACGCGGCGAAATCGACAGCCTCGCCTCCCCACCACAGCCCCTCGAGTGGGGCGACCCGCTCGTCGGGTCCGCCTGCCTTCTTAAGTGCGAACTTGATCGTGTACGCGCCCGAGTACAGCGTCTGGACGGCCTGCGCAAAGGCGGAGGATGTGTTCGGGTTGCCGTGACCGTCGATCATCAGAAACCGGGCGGCTGGTACTTCGACGAACTCGGGTGCGCCCACCTTCGCCCGATACAGTTCCACGTGGGAAGCGGGAACGGTAATCGCTCGGGACATCTGCGAACCTCCTTGGTATGGGGGACCGTTAGAAGCATCCGGCGCCGACGACGACTCCGGTAGAGGCATTGGTCCCCAACCTTTGGTTGACTTCGGCGCGTCCCATATCCGTCGAATACGGCAGCTGATGATTCTCGCTTGTACTCAGCCGACAACAGCGAACGCGAGATGTTGGGCGGCTTCATGAGCAGCCCCGGTGAATGTGGGCAGCTCAGGGTTCAGGTCCGTCAGCGGTTCATGCGGTAGCGCGGCGCTTCACAGCGTCGACACGGCTTCCTCGCCCGTTCGGTGGGGGGTTGGAGTAACGATGGACCAGGTTGTCGGGATCGGTGAGCCGATCTGCCATCAGAGACGAGGGTCGGCTCAGTCGCCCCAGGGGCGGTATGGGTTCTCTTGCTTCGTCGGGTACAAGGGGACAGGTCCGCTGACTGTGAACCCCGGGAGGCCGGGATTACCTCTAGAGCTGCCCGTTCGATCTAACGCTCGGCCCGGGTTGCAATCCTGCTCCGCCGGCGTCGATTTGGGGTCGTTCTGTTCGTCGTCTCTCGAGAGACCGGCCCCACACGGATCGCGGGACGTTTGACGGTACAAAGAGGTGGCCTCTGGCCCTGTTCGCAGTTATGGACAAAGGCGAAGACTGCGATCAGGAGGTGCCTGGTGTGCCGACCTCGTCGAAACCCTTCTGGTCAGGGTGGGGTTTAACGAGTGTGATGCAACCCCGAAACCACAACCACCGTCATGGGTTGATCGCCACCTTGCCCCTTGCCTTGCTTTTGGCCGCTTGTGGAGCCGGCGCATCGCCGAGCTCCCCTTCCCGCTCCACCCCAACCCTCACTCGCTGAACGTGGGCAGGCCGAATTCCAGGGCTACGACAACGCCGCCAGGTGACGTCCTCGCGGAGCCGACGATCTCACCTCGGCGGCCCTCGAGGGGGTTGTATTAACGATGGACGAGGTTGTCGAGCTGTACTGGCCGCCGTCGCTTGACAACAATAGAAGCATCACCAGAGACACCGCACGCTAGACGGCGCACGCTGGCGGGCGTCGCTTGGCGGTCAATGGCCGTTGGGCGCGCCGACCCCCTGGTCACCCGAGAGAAAACGCTCTTCAATCGCGCCGCGGGGCTGGACTACGTCAGCCCGACTGGCCCGTCAGGCGAGGACGAAGTCAGCCTTTGATGATGTTATGAACAGGCGCAACCATCGGCTTGCCGGGATCAGCGCCGAGCTCGGTCATGATGGGAACCAGCGTCGCCCCGAACGCTTCGAACGCCTCCTGAGATTCCCAGACGTCGAACACCTGGATCAAGCCGTCCGCTTCCATTGCACAGTGATACAGCCTTCCGGCCGGCGCTCCGGCTCCCGCCGCTTCGAGCCGCTTGATCGTATCGTCGTACCGTGCGGGCGTGAACGAGCTGGGCGTGAAGTAAAAGCTCAGTGCCATATCTGGGATCCCTCTGCGTCTTCCGCTTGTGGTCGAGGCTAGGGTCCATCCGTCCCTGGCTCGGGGCGGATCCTAACAAGACTTCGACGGCGTTGTGGGAGCCTGAGGGGTACCAATCGAACGCTCGTTGCGAGTGAGTGAGCCCCGATCGCCTCGCGATATTGGCCGGTCTGACCAGGCACGCTTGCCCAAGCGAGGCTGAGCTCACTCAGCGGCTCTCGAAGGGGTCGTATTAGCGATGGACGAGGTTGTGGAGTTCGGTCCCGCTCCCTGGCCTCGACGCACCAGGTCGAACCCGTCAATCCAGAGACGAGGTGATCCAGCCGGCTTCGCGCGGTCTGCGCTATTTGGGGAACCACAGGACGACCTTGAACGGGTTGAGGGTCGTGCCTCAACTCGAGGCGGGACGTCGTACTGCGCCGGAGCTACCAGGGTCATGATTTGCCGATGGCGAATATGACGATCGCTGCGGGACAGTTGATCATCAACAACTGGTGGGTGATTCCCATCTACTTTCTGGTGCTGCTGCTAGCTGTGGGGACCATCGGATATCTCATCGTTCGCCGGTCCCGGAGACGTTGACCTAACTGGGTACCCTTCGCGTAACGATGAGCGACATCTGCCTCGGTCCGATCGACCCCGCAACCAACATTCCGGTCGAGACGTGCGGAGACGCAGCGACCAAGATGCTCTTCTTCCCGCACGAGAGCGGGGTGGCCTTCTTGTTTGTCTGTGACCGACACCTGGAAAGCCTCGCCCGATGGGCCGGAATACGGTTCGGCGGGTGCTTTGCGGGCGGACCGATAGCGAAGGGCGCACGCGCGATGACGGATGCGGCTGCGAAGTTCGGGCGCGTCGACATCCCGCACGGCGAGGAGTTCGACGCTTTGGTCACCGCTCCCAGTGCGTCGCGAGGCTTCGGTCGACGCTTCGGCCGAAACTACACACCGCTGTAGTAGCTCTTTGCGGCCCCGGGACCGTTTTCCCCCAGGGGTCGGGATCTCGGCGCGAGTTCGAGAGATGAATAACCACCTAACTCGACCGTGAGCGGGCTGAGGGTGATGCCTAAGCTTGAGACGGCCGGACTGATGGCGTTGGAATGGTGGATGATGAAGAAGGCGGAAGAAGACCGTCCCGTCGTGTGGCCGGGCAAAGTCTCGGGTTCGCGATGGCGCGCGGGCCTGGTGACCGGCGTGCTACTGGCGGTGACCGCGAGTTCGTGCACATCCAATCCGATCCCGCGCCCAACGTCTCGACCCGTTGTAGCGACACTCGTCAGCGTCGCGCCGACTGGCTTCAGCTACACGCTCGCATGGCAGGAGCCGGTGGCGCAGCTCACTGACGGTTCGAACACGCTCAAGGTCGTCGGGCCAGACCGGGTCACGATCGAAAACGTCAAGACCGTGATCGAGCCAGCGTCCACACCCGTCGTGGTGGAGTGGTCCGGAATCGAGGTCGTGACAGGCGACCTCAATGACGCGATGGACAAAGCGCCTGGGTATGTGACTGGAGCGACCGCGGTTGCGCTGCGAACCACGCTCGAGCCGGCATCCGGCGCCGTGCTACGCGCCGGTGCCTTCTACGATCTCGTCATGCTGCTGCAAACGACAACGCCGTTTTCCCAAACCTGGACAATTGTGGGGACTGACGTGACATACAGGGTCGGTAACGGGCCCTCACAGACGCTCCGGGTCAACGAACAGGTTCAAGTCGCGTAGACGTCCCAGACTGTCACGACAGGGCTTGCGGGATTGGGTTGTCTAGCGGCGACATCATCTCTGGCAAGTTCAGCGGGTAGGGCTGCAATACATGTGCTCTCCCACTTTGAGAGGGCCGTCGGTGAACGCCGACGTTGATCTCACTCGGCAACTCTCCAGGGGGTTGTACTAACGATTGACGAGGTTGTCGAGGTCGGTCCCGCCCCCGTGACCCCAGTGCACCAGGTGGGTGCGCGATGGTGAACGCCACCGAGCTGGGGCCGAGCAGGACACGCCGCACCGGGCATCACAGGCAAGGTGCTGCACGGTCACATCGCCCAAAGCGGCGTGGGAGCTAGGCTTGGATTCGTGCAGACCGTCGTGGCGTGGCCGCACGCCCCCCAACCAACCGGCCCAGCATGTCCAGGGCGATCTCGGTGACCGCAGGACAAAGCGTCGTCGCGCAGCCCGCGACCTACCGCCGCCTGCTGCGCGTTCCTGGCTTCCGGCAGCTCCTCATCAGCTCGCTGCTCACCCGGACGGCATCGCAGATGTGGACAGTCGGCCTGATCCTCTTCGCGCTTCAGCGATACCACTCACCGAGCGTCGCGGGCGTCAGCCTCTTCCTGCTCATCTTTCCGGGACTGCTGCTCAGCCCGGTCGCAGGTGCGCTGCTCGATCGTCACGGACGCAAACGGCTCATGACTCTCGACTTCACGGTAGCGGCAGTCTGCCTGACGGTCATCGTTGTCCTCGCGGCCGCGAACCGGCTGCCGGTCTGGGGGCTCTACGTAATCCTGGTCGGCGGCTCGCTCACGAGCACGCTGAGCATCGCGGGCGCGCGCTCGTTCTTCCCACTCATCGTGCCGCGCGACCTCTGGGATCGGGGCAATGCCGCCGACAGCGTGTGCTTCGGGGTTGCCAACATCGCCGGTCCCGCGCTCGCGGGCGTGCTCATCGCGGCGCTCGGCGGCGAGGCGGCACTGGTCGGCGCAGCCGTCGGCTATGTGGTCGGCGCCGTGGCGCTCCAGGGAGTCGACGAGCCGGCCCACTCGGCCGAGGTATCCGATCGCATCCTGGTCGAGGCCTGGAGAGGCCTCGTCTACGTCGTCACCAATCGCACGCTGCGCTGGATCGCCATCGGCTTCTCCACGCTCAACGTGGGCTGGGGCATCGTCATCGTCGCGCTCCCGGTGGTCGTCTTCCACCTGCACGGCAACGCGGCGGTGGTCGGCGCGATGCTCGCATTGGCGGGCGCCGCTGGCGTCCCCGCTGCGCTCATCGCCGGCCGGATCCGCACCGAGGGACGTGAGCGCGAGTCGATGTCACTGTTCGGCGCCGTCATGGGTCTCGCGGTGCTCGCCTTGCTGGTGCCGTCAATCGCAGTGATCGCGGTCGGGATCGGTGTCGCCGGAGGGGCTGACGCGGCGTCCAGCGTCAGTGCCTTCTCGCTGCGCCAGCGTCGCACCGCGCGGGCGTGGTTCGGACGGGCCTTCGCAGTCTCGATGGCGCTGAACTTCTCCGGCGTGCCGGTCGGCTCCGCCATCGCCGGACCGGTGCTCGGTGTATCGACCACCCTCGCGGTCCTTGTCGCCGCCGGGCTCACCCTCGCCGGGAGCGCCGTGATTCAGCTCAAGATCCCTGCCGTGCAAGGTCCCGCGTGAGCAATGCTGGACCGGGCTCAGCAGAAGGCGTCCGGCGTTGCTAGGCTGATTGAATGCTTCAGGTGATGCCAGGCCGGTGACGTACTAGTTGCCCCATTTCGACGCGCCGTCTGGAGCCGACCCCGCAGTCGGTACGAAGCTGAAGCGGGTGATCGTCATCGGCACGGTGGCGAGCCGGGACGCGCGCGAGCAGCGTGACATCGAGCTCGACGAGCTTGAGGAACTGGCGCGAACGCTCGGCACCGAGGTCCTGGAGCGCAGCCTCATCTCCCTTCGGGAGCCGCATCCAGCGACCTTCTTCCGCTCCGGGGTGGTCGCGGCCTTCGCTTCCCACCTGGCCGAGCTCGACAGCCCCGCCGTGCTCTGCAACGACCAGCTCACCCCCCGCCAGCAGCGAAACCTGCAGGAGGAGTGGGGCGTCCCCGTGCTCGATCGCACCGAGGTGATCCTTGCGATCTTCGCCCGGCGAGCGATCACCGCCGAGGGTCGCGTCCAGGTGGAGATGGCGCAGCTGGAGCATCTGCTGCCGCGCCTGGCCGGCGGCTGGTCCCATCTCGAGCGCCAGCGTGGTGGGGTCGGCCTCCGAGGGGGCCCTGGTGAGAAGCAGATCGAGGTGGACCGGCGGCTCATCCGCCAGCAGCTCAAGCGGCTGCGCGAGCGCCTCGTGGTGATCGAACGCCAGCGCCGGACGCGGCGGACGGCCCGCACCAACGTGCCCCTGGCGTCGTGCGCGCTTGTCGGGTACACCAATGCGGGCAAGTCGACCCTGCTCAACGTCCTGACGCATAGCCGGGTGCTCGCCGACGACCTGCTCTTCGCCACCCTCGACCCCACGTCCCGCCGCCTCGAGCTGCCGTCGGGCAAGTTGGTGATCCTGACCGACACGGTCGGGTTCATCCAGAAGCTGCCGACCGAGCTGGTCGAGGCCTTCGCCGCGACGCTCGAGGAGGTCCGCCAGGCCCACATGCTCTGTCTGGTGGTCGACGCCTCGCACCCGGACGCTGAGCAGCAGCTGGTCACGGTTCTCGAGACCCTGCGCTCCATGGACTGCGAGCAGCCGATGATCCTGGCGCTGAGCAAGGTGGACCGCCTCACCGCTTCCGAGGTCCGCGCCGCTCGTCTCCGTCTCGGCGACATCGCCGGGGTATCCGCGCTTGCGGTGAGCGCCACCAAGGGAACCGGGCTCCGCGAGCTGCGCCAGCGGATCGACGGCCTCGCAGCTCAGGTCGTGCCGGACATCAAGGCCAACCGTCCGAGCGCGGCATCGCAGGCCGTGCCGCCGGAAGCTGAGTTTCACGCCGCGGCCGGCTGAACCGCGCCGTCAGCGCCTGATCGCGCGCTCCATGTCGCGTTCGGCGTCGCGCTTGGCGACGTCCTGGCGCTTGTCCCAGAGCTTCTTGCCACGGGCAAGGCCGATCTCGACCTTGACCCGGTTGCGCACCAGATAGAGCTTCATCGGAATGATCGTCAGACCCTGGGTCCGGACGCGGCCGTCGAGGTACTCGATCTCGCGCTTGTGCAGCAGCAGGCGGCGGCGCCGCTCCGGCTCCGGGTTGTTCCGGTTGCCCTGCTGATACGAGGCGATGTTCACCTGCATCAGCCAGGCCTGGCCGTTCTCGATCCTCACGTAGCCGTCGCGCAGCTGGATGCGCCCGGTCCGCAGCGACTTCACCTCGGTGCCCGTGAGTTCGATCCCCGCCTCGATCGTCTCGACAATGCTGTACTCATAGCGAGCACGGCGGTTGTGCGCCAGGAGGTTGTCGCCGGGCTTCCGCGTTGGTGGCATTAGCGCGATACCTCACCCGAGCGCCGGCCACGCAGAAACGCGGCCGGGGTCATGGCCCGCTTCCCCGGGGGCGTGATCAGGTCGAGGCGATAGCCATGCTCGCGGGTCGCGACCACCACCGATTCACCCTCGCGACCGGCCACCGCCCCCGGCATCACCCCGGGTGCCGTGGCGGTGACCGCGCCTGCCTGAATCTGGACGTCGACGCCCTCGAGTGTCGCGACCACGCCCGGCCAGGGCTGGAGCGCCCGCACCATCCGGTCGACGTCGACAGCGCCGCACGCCGCCCAGTCGACCCGTCCATCCGCGCGGCTGAGGCGCGGCGCGTACGTCACACCCTCCTCCAGCTGTGGCGTCGCGACCGCCGTCCCAGCCTCGAGCCCGTGGAGCACCGAGGTGAGCTCGGCTGCCCCCAGCTCCGCAAGTTGCTCGGTGAGCAAGGGGGTGGTCGCGTCGGACGCGATCGGAAGGTGCACGCTGGCGTAGACAGGTCCCGTGTCGAGGCCGGCTTCCATGCGCATGATCGAGACGCCGGTCTCGGCGTCGCCCGCGAGGATTGCGTGCGCGATCGGCGAGGCGCCCCGCCAGCGCGGCAGCAGGGAGGCGTGCACGTTCACCGCACCATGTGGGGGCGGGTCGATGAGTGGTGCGGGCAGGATCTGCCCGTATGCCGCGACGACCAGGCAGTCAGGTGTCAATCCCAGCAGGTCTCGGACGACCTCGGGGGCACCGATCCTTGCCGGGGTCAGCACCTCGAGGCCGAGATCATGGGCTGCGTCGGCCACGGGCCGGGGCGCCGGCCGGCCGCGACTTCCCGGGCGGTCCGCCCGGGTAACGACAGCTGCGACCTCGTGGTGCGCCGCGCACGCCCGAAGCGACGGCACCGCGAATGTCGCGGTGCCACAGAAGACGAGCCTCACACAGCGCTGACGACGCCGGGCTCCTCAGCCTCCTCTGCAGGTTCGACCTCGCGCAGCGTGCCCTCGTTGACCCTGCTCGTGAAGAGGATGCCGTCGAGGTGATCGAGCTCGTGCTGCACCGCCCGGGCCAGGAGACCGTCGCCCTTGACCCGGACCTCCTTGCCATGGCGGTTCAGGCCCTTGGCCACAACGCGCATCCGGCGGGTGACCTCGCCGACCCAGCCCGGCACCGACAGGCACCCCTCGAAGCCGGTTTGATCACCGTCGGTGCGCACCATCTCAGGGTTGGCAAGCTGGTAGATCTGGTTGTCGACGCGGAGCACGATGACGCGGAGCGACACGCCCACCTGGGGCGCCGCGAGGCCCACGCCGTTGGCGTCGAACATCGTCTCGACCATGTCGTCCATCAGCCGGCGTATCTCATCGTCCACCCGCGGCACCCGGATTGCCTTGGTGATGAGCACGTCGTTGTGGTCCGAGACCAGGACGATGGGAAGGACTGCCACGTTGATGTACTCCGTTCACGCCCCGGGGTCGACGTCGATGCTCCAGCCCCGAGCCCTGGGAAGGTGAGGAAATGCCCTCTCGATGTCTGTGCCCCGGACCGTGATCTGCCAGCGGTATTCGCCGCGGAGGCGGTGGAGGAACGCCGGCGTCGGACCGAGGACATCGAGCCCGGCGCCATTTCCGAGTGTATCAGACACCCGGCGGGCCTCCCGGCGCACTTCCAACTCGGCCTCGTGATCGTCCTTGTGCACGTAGGTGCAGACGCATAACCGCGCATACGGCGGGAATCGCAAGGCCTTGCGGACACGGATCTCGTCATGCGCGAAGCCGAGATAGTCGTGCGTGGTCGCATGGCGGACCGCGTAATGGCCGGGACTGTATGTCTGCAGCACCACGCGGGCAGGCTCGTCACCGCGACCAGCGCGTCCGGCCACCTGGGTGAGCAGCGAGAACGTCAATTCGCCACTCCGATAGTCGGGGAAATGGAGTGAGGTGTCGGCGTTGACGATCCCCACAAGCCGCACGTTGCCGAGGTCCCACCCTTTCGCGACCATCTGCGTGCCGATCAGGCAGTCGGCCTCATGCCGGCGGAAGCGGTCGTAGATGTCGAAATACGCGTCGCGTGAGCGTGTGGTGTCGCGATCCATCCGGATCAGACGGAGCGCCGGAAACCGTTCGCGCACCTCGCGCTCGAGACGCTCGGTTCCCATGCCGAGCGCGCGAATCGTGCGCGAGCCACAGGTGGGACACGCATTCGGCATCGGGATCGACAGGCCGCAGTAGTGGCAGTCGCAGCTCGCGCGATCCACGTGGTGCACCAGTGACACGCTGCAGTTGGTGCAGGTGAGCGCCTCGCCGCACGTCCTGCAGAGCACGACGGTCGACGTCCCGCGGCGGTTGAGAAACAGGATCGACTGTCCGCCGTCCGCGTGGCACTCCTGCAATGCGCGGTCCAGCGTCAGCGACAGTGCGTTGGTGTTGCCCGCCTGCAACTCATCGCGCAGGTCCACCACCTCGATGGGCGGGAGCGGACGCCCGCTGACCCGTTCCGGGAGCGTGGCGAGCTCGAGCTCGCCGGTGTGCGCGCGGAAGAAACTCTCGACGCGCGGGGTCGCACTGCCCATCACGACCGGCGCGGCGCAGAGCGCGCCGAGCATGAGCGCGACGTCGACGGCGTGATACCTCGGCACCCGATCCTGCTTGTACGCCGGAGCGTCCTCCTCGTCGACCACCACGATCCCCAGGTTTGCGACCGGCGCGAAGACAGCGCTGCGCGAGCCGATGACCACTGTGTGTTCGCCGTTGCGGATGCGCCGCCATTCGGCGGCCCGCTCCGCATCGGTGAGCGCGGAGTGGACGACCGCGATCCGCCCGGGAAAGCGCACCGCGAAGCGGCGAATCATCTGCGGCGTCAAGGCGATCTCGGGCACGAGCACGATCGCGCCGCGTCCTGCCGCCAGGGCTGCGTCGATGCCGGCGAGATACACCTCCGTCTTGCCGCTCCCGGTGACGCCGTGGAGCAGGACGCGCCGGTGCGTGTGCGATTCGATGCCTTCCAGGAGCGGTGCAACCGCCGCGAGCTGTGCTGCGTTGAGCGCCGGCGGCGGCTCGGGTGGGCCGGCTGCACCGGCCTCCGCAACCGCGCGTGACACCGAGCGGGGACCGGACCTTCGGGATGGGCGGGTGCGAACGCCCTTCGGGAGCATCGCGCGCAGCACCTCGCCGAGCGGCGCGCAGTATCGGTCGGCGATCTGTCGCGCGAGCGCCAGGTGATGCTCGAGGATCAGGCGCGGTTCATCGATCACCCGGTCGATGGCGCGGACGTCCGCGAAGTCGGTCGCCTCCGATCGTTCCACGACGTAGCCGAGGATCGATCGCTTGCCGAAGGGAATCTCAACCCGCACCCCGGGAAGCACGAGCTCGGCGATGTCATCGGGAATGGAGTACGTGTAGGCGTCTCGCGGCAGCTGCGACCGCGTCTCGGGAACGACGGATGCGAACGTCATCGCAACCGGCTCGCGATGATGCGCACGATTGCGTCCGCGACCACTGATTTGGGCGCGCGCGCAATCGTCTCGAGCGTCCCGTCGCGACCGATGACCGTGACCTCGTTGTCATCGGCACCCATGCCGATGCCCTCCTGCGACACGTCGTTGACGACGACGAGGTCGAGGTGCTTGGCGTCGAGCTTTGCCCGGGCGTTGTCGATCACGTGCTCGGTCTCCGCGGCGAATCCGACCACGAACACGCCGGCGGCTGCGTCCTCGGCGCGGAGCGCGCGGAGGATGTCAACCGTTGGCACCAGCTCGAGCGTGAGGGTGTCCGCCCCTTTCTTGAGCTTGTTCTGCGCCACCTCGCGCGGCCGCCAGTCCGCGACAGCCGCGGCCATGATGAGCACCCGAGCGTCCGCAAGCGCAGCGCGCACCGCGGCGTGCATCTCGGCGGCGGTCTCCACGGCGACGACGCGTAAGCCTGGTTGCTGAGACGGAGCCGCAGCCGCGGTCACCAGCGTGACCGTCGCCCCCTGGCGGATCGCCGCGGCGGCGAGCTCGTTGCCCATCTTGCCGCTGGAGCGATTGCCGATGAAACGGACCGGGTCGATGGGTTCTCGGGTCCCTCCTGCGGTGACCACGACATGGAGACCGTTGATGGTGGGGTCAGGCCCTGCCGACAAGGACATCCCTCACCGCGGACACGATCACATCCGGCTCGGCCATGCGGCCGGTGCTCTCGTGGCCGCTCGCCAGGCGTCCGTGGACCGGGCCGATGATGCGGGCCCCGCGTGCGGTCAGGGTCGCGGTGTGGCCCTGGGTCGCGGGATGCTCCCACATCGCCGACTCCATCGCCGGGGCGACCAGCAGGGGGGCACGGCACGCCAGCGCTGTGGCGGTCACAGGGTCGCCGGCCAGCCCGAGCGCAAGCCGAGCGATCAGATCCGCCGAGGCGGCGACCACCACCTGCACCTCACACCACGACGCGAGGTCGAGGTGGCTCATGCCATGACCGACCTCGGCCGGGTCGTCCTCCCAGATGCTCGAAGCCACTCGATGCCCGCTCAGGGCGCGGAGCAGCGTCGGCGTCACGAAATGGGTGGCCGCCTCAGTCATCGCGACCTTGACCTCCGCGCCCTCACGGCGGAGGTCGGTGACCACCTGGCACGCCTTGAATGCAGCCACGCTACCGCCGACGCCCACCAGGACGCGATGGCCGTCGAGCGCGAGCGTCACCCCACACCTCCCCCGGCCGCCGACCGCGCGGCCTGGATGATCGTCTCGATCTCGCGCGCAGCGCGTTGCGCGTCATCGTTCACCACCTGGTGATCGTACGTGTCCTTGAGCGCCAGCTCAGCGACTGCGAGATCCTGCCGCGCTCGCAGGCTCGCCGAGTCCTCGGTGGCGCGATCGATGAGGCGGTGCTCGAGGGCCTCGACGCTGGGCGGCAGCAGGTAGATGTAGATCCCGTCGCTGCCGACGCGGCGGCGGACCTTCTCCGCGCCCTGGACATCGATCTTGATCACCGTGTCCTTGCCGGAGGCGATCGCCAGGTTCACCGCCGCATAGGTGCGGCCCTTGAGCTCGCCGTACACCGTCGACCACTCGAAGAACTCGTCGCGATCGATCATCGCCCTGAAGGTTGGCTCGTCCACGAAGAAGTACGACACGCCCTCCACTTCACCAGGACGCGGCGGCCGGGTGGTATACGAGACGCAGTACTCGAGCCCCGGATCGATTCGGAACAGCTCGCGGAGCACCGTGTCCTTGCCGACCCCGCTCGGCCCCGTCAGCACGACGATCCTGCCGGGCACGCTCATTCGACGGTCGGTCGGAGCCTGTCTGCGGCGGCGACGAGCTCTTCGGGCACGGGGGACTCGTACGAGCGCTCGGCCGAGTCAGCCGGGTGGCGGAACCGAAGCCGCCTCGCGTGCAGCGCGGGACGGCGAAGCGTCGGGTCGGGACGCCCGTAGACCGCGTCGCCCACGATCGGGTGTCCGATCGAGGCGAGATGCACCCGGATCTGGTGCGTGCGTCCGGTGCGCAGCGAGACCTCGAGGATGCTGGCGCCGCTCAGACGCTCGAGGACACGGAAGTCGGTGATCGCCTCGCGACCGCCCTCCACGATCGCCATGCGCCGGCGGTCCCTCGGATGGCGTGCGATGGGCGCGTCGATCGTCCCCGTGTCCTCGCGGAAGCCGCCGTGGACCAGCGCCCAGTAGGTGCGGCCCAGGGAGCGGTCGCTGAGCTGCCGCGCGAGGTTGCGGTGTGCGGCTTCGGTCTTCGCCACCACCAGGAGCCCGCTCGTGTCGCGATCGAGCCGGTGCACGATCCCGGCCCGCTCCGTTCCCCCGAGCAGCGACCAGGTCGTCCCCCGCTCCTTCAGCGCATCGGCGAGGGTGCCGGTGGGATGACCGGGCGCGGGGTGGACGACCATGCCGGAGGGCTTGTCGACGACCGCCAGCCACTCGTCCTCATCGACGATGTGCAGGACGGTCGCGGGCCCGGGCGTCCCTGCCGGCCGCGTCTCTGCGACGGGATCGATCGCCGGGGGTGGGGTGACGACCACGTCAGCGGTGTCACGCACTCGCTGACCGGGTCGCCCCGGGCGGCCGTCAACGGTCACCAGTCCCGCGTCGATGAGGGTGCGGGCAGCGTGACGGGTGATGTGCCTCGCCTCCGCGAGCCAGTTGTCAAGTCGCGGGGTCGCGACCGCCGATGCGGCGGTGCTCATGACGGTGCCGACGACGTCGACGAGGTCGGCGAGTGCGAGGACGGGACGAAACTCAGCACGAGGAGCATCACGATGGCGATGACGATGCAGCTGTCGGCCACGTTGAACACCGGCCAGAAGTGGAAGTCGATGAAGTCGACGACCGAGCCCTGAACGAGCCGGTCGACGCCGTTGGACAGGGCGCCGCCCAGGATCATGCCAATCAGGACCTGCCGGTACCACGTGGTGCCGTGCCGGTAGCCGGCGAGCACGATGTACAGGCTCACCACCACGGCGACCGCCAGGTAGAGCCAGTGCAGCTGGGGCAGCACACTGAACGCGGCGCCGCTGTTCTCGACGTGATCGATGGACACGAACGACCCGGGCCAGATCTGCTGCCCGATGTAGAGGTGCGATGCGACCAGCCATTTGGTGACGTGGTCGATGAGCGCCACCGCCGCCGCGGTACCGAGCATCACCACATAGATGCGCCGCCGCGAGGCGCCCTGCCGGGCCGCTACCGCTGTACTCCCAGCCAGCAACGTGCACCTCCGAGCTCGCCTTCCCACTCGGCGAGCACGTCTCCGCGCGTGTCATTGATCGCGACCGCGAGCGTCTCTGCCTGCAGCCAGCCGCGGTGCGTGTCGACTGCGCGACGCACATCACCATCGGCGTCCACGAGCAGCGTGATTCGATCCTCGACGCGGAGCCCACCCTGCTTGCGCAGCTCGTTGACCTTGCGGCTGACCTCGCGCGCCAGCCACTCGAGGCGAAGATCGTCGGTGATCGTGGTGTCGAGCACCACGGATGCGTGCGCTCCGGCGGGATCCGTATAGCGGACGCTCTTCACGTTGAGCTCCTCCATGAAGATCGCCTCGAGCTCGGCGCCGAGCGGGTCGCTGGCGATGGTCGCCGTGGCAAGTGGTTGGCGCACGCGCACACCGGCGGTCGTCCGCGCGGCGAGGCCTTCCTCGACCAGCCGGCGCAGGCGGGTCATCTCGACCAGCACCTCGGAGTCACGCCACGCGCCCGCCGCCTTTGGGTAATCGGTGAGATGGACCGAGTCGGGTACTCCCGCGGCAGCGGGGGGATCGCCGTTGAACCCGCTGAGGTTGCGGTACATCCGCTCCGCCATGAAGGGCATGAACGGCGCCACCAGCCCAGAAAGCGTGAGCAACACCGTCTGCAGCGTCGCGAACGCCGACGCCGAGTCCTCGCTCGTGCCCGCGCTCTTCCAGAAACGCCGGCGCGAACGGCGTACGTACCACTTGGAGAGATCCTCGACGAATCCCTCGACCGCGTGCACGGCATCCGAGGCGTCGTACCGCTCCATCGCCTCGCGAACGGACTCGACGGTCTCGGCGAGGCGAGCGAGACACCAGCGGTCGAGGACGGGGCGCTCGAGCACGGCGGGAGCAGCCGAGGCGGGGTCGTACCCCTCGGTGAGCGCGTAGGTCACGAAGAATGAGTAGACGTTCCAGAGCGTCAGCATGAAGAGGCGGACCACATCCTGGAATGACGTCGGACTCACGCGCAGCTCGGCGTTCTCGACGCCCTGCGCGTAGAAGTACCAGCGCGCTGCATCGGCGCCGAACTGGTCGAAGATCGTGCTCGGCTCGATGGTGTTGTGCCGCGACTTCGACATCTTCTTGCCGTGCTTGTCCTGCAGGGTGCCGACCACGACGCAATTCTTGTAGGCCGGCGAGTCGAACAGCAGCGTGGACTCGGCGAGCAGCGAGAAGAACCATCCGCGGGTCTGATCGACCCCCTCGCAGATGAAGTCCGCGGGGTGGGTGTGCTCGAAGAGCTCACGGTTCTCGAAGGGATAGTGCTTCTGTGCGAAGGGCATGGCACCCGAGTCGTACCAGGCGTCGATGACCTCGGGAACCCGGTGCATGACGCCCTTGCACGCGGTGCACGGCAGCGTTATGTCGTCGATGAACGGCCGGTGCAGATCGTCGTCGATGGTGAGACCCACGTCAGCGGCACTGCCCGCGCAGAATTTTGCCTCGCAGTCGTCGCACACCCAGATCGGAAGTGGCGTGCCCCAGTACCGGGTGCGCGAGAGATTCCAGTCGATCAGGCTCTCGAGCCAGTTGCCCATCCGTCCATCACGGATGTGCGCGGGCTGCCAGTGCACGCTGCGGTTGTGGGCAAGCAGGCGATCCTTGACCTCGGTGGTGCGGATGAACCATGACGTGATCGCGTAGTACAGCAGCGGCGTGTCGCAGCGCCAGCAGAACGGGTACGTGTGCAGGATCCGCTCGGCGCGATAGAGACTCCCCTGGTCGCGCAGGTCGTCGATGATCTTCGGGTCCGCGTCCTTCACGAAGAGCCCGCGATAACGCGTCTGGCCGTCGAGGAACCGACCATCGAGACCGACCACGTGGCGGATCGCGATGCCCTTGCGCTGACAGAGTTCGAGGTCGGCGACGCCGTACGCTGCGGCGGTGTGCACGATCCCGGTCCCCTCATCCATGCTCACCAGCTCCGGGGCATCGAGCACGACGAAGGCCAGTCCTTCCGGCAGCATCTCGGTGAAGAGGGGCTCATAGGTCAGGTCGACAAGATCCGCGCCGTCCATGTCGCCGAGGATTTCGTAGTCACCCTCGAGCACGGAGAGTCGTTCCTTCGCGAGGATGTATGACTCATCGCCCTGCGCAACTCGAACGTACGGTTTGCCCGAGTGGACCGCAAGCGCAACGTTGCCGGGGAGGGTCCACGGCGTCGTGGTCCAGGCGAGCAGAAACGTCTTCCCGTCCGAGTCGTTGAGCCGGAACTTCACGTAGACGGACGGGTCCGAGGTGTCCTCGCGATATCCCTGGCTCAACTCGTGTGATGAGAGTGTCGTCTGACAGCGCGGGCAGTACGGCGTGACCTTGTAGCCCTGATAGAGCCGCTCGCCCTCCCAGAGTTCCTTGAGGCTCCACCACACCGATTCGATGTACGTGCCGTCGTACGTGCGGTACGGATGATCGAAGTCGAGCCAGAAGCCGAGCCGCTCACTCATCTCGCGCCACTGGTCGATGTACTCGTTCACCGACGCCTTGCAACGCGCGTTGAACTCGGCGATCCCGTACTCCTCGATCTGCTTCTTGCCGCTGATCTTCAGAGCCCGCTCGACCTCGAGCTCGACCGGGAGCCCATGGGTGTCCCATCCGGCCTTCCGAGCGACCGAGAACCCGGTCATCTGCTTGTAGCGCGCGAAGACGTCCTTGTAGGAGCGGGCGAGGACGTGGTGGAGTCCGGGAAGCCCGTTGGCGGTCGGGGGTCCCTCGTAGAACACGTACGGAGGCGCATCTCGACGCATCGCCAGGCTGCGCTCGAACACGTGGGTGCGCTGCCAGAGGTCGAGGATCTCGAGCTCCGCCTCGGGAAAACCCGCGCGGGCGCTGACGGCCGAATACCTGGGCATCGCTCCAAGGATACCGGCAGATCGTTCGCTCCCGAACGGTCGCGGGCTGCTACGCCACCCGCTCGCCGAAGATGGCCCGGCCGATGCGCACCATGGTGGCGCCCTCTTCGATGGCAACCTCGAAGTCGTTGCTCATGCCCATGCTCAGCTCCGGAAGCGCCCATCCGGTCACGTGCTCCATATGGTCCCGTATGTGTCTCAGCCGCGTGAACGACGCGCGCGCATCCTCGGGATCCGCTGAATACGGAGCAATGGTCATCAATCCCATGACATGGATGGCCGGTACGTTGACGAGCTGTTGCACCACGCCTTCCACGTCTGATTCGACGACGCCATAACGGCTCGGCAAGCCGGTCAATTCGACCTCGAGGAGCACCCCGATCGGATCGCGACCGGCCGGGCGATGGGCGGAGAGCGCGTCGGCGACGCGCTTGCTGTCAACGGAATGCACGTAGTCGAACAGCGTCGCAGCGCGCGCGGCTTTGTTGGTCTGCAGGTGGCCGATCAGATGCCAGCGAACGGCGTTGCGAACCTCGCGCTGCTTGTCGGCCGCCTCCTGAATCCGATTCTCACCGATATCCTCGACGCCTGCGGCAATCGCCTCATCAACGCGATCCGCCGTCATTCCCTTGCTGACGGCGACGAGCCGAACGTCGAGCGGGTCGCGGTCCGCCCGCAGCGCGGCGGCCTCGATCCGGGCACGCACCGTCTCGAGCCGGTCCGCTACCGGCGGCACCGCTTCCACAACACGTCACTTGCCCAGGTCGAGGGGCAGTTCGCGGCCCTCCGTGTCGCGGCGTTTGCGCTGCCGGCGGGCGGTGTCGGGGCGAGTGCCAGGAGGATGAGCGAGCACGTCCTCGATGGTCGCCCGCATCTCCTGCGCGTCTTTGAAGGAGCGATACACGGAAGCGAATCGAATGTACGCGATCTCATCGATGTCCCGCAGTCGGGTCATGACCATGGTGCCCACCTCGCGGCTCGGGACCTCCGAGAGGTTCTGACTGCGCAGGGCGTTCTCGATCTCCGCGACCATCAACTCCAGGTTCCCCGGCGCCAGGCGCGTCTTCTTCGATGCCATGACGAGCCCGGAGAGCAGCTTCGCGCGGCTGAACTCCTCGCGCCTCCCGTCCTTCTTCACGACGTAGAGCGGCGGCACTTCGACGCGCTCGTAGGTGGTGAAACGCTTGCTGCAGCCGAGGCACTCTCGACGGCGGCGGATCGCCTCACCGGTTTCCGAGTCGCGCGAGTCGACCACCTTGATGTCCGTCTCGCCGCAGAACGGGCACTTCACCTGCTGCCCCCTAGAGGCTTGGATGCGGCTCCGGCTCGCCCAGCGATGCCGGCCGGAGCCGCACCCGAACCCAAACCTACCGACGGTCCCTCAGAAACGCTGGGATGTCCAGGTCGTCGACGCTGTACGGGCCAGTGGGCTTGCCACCGACGGTGAACGCCGGCTGGCGCTGCTCGGACACCATCGGGCGTGCCGACGGCTCGTAGCTGAGCGTCCCGATGACGTCGATCTGTCCGGTGAACCCGGTGGCGATCACGGTGATCTTCACCTCGCCCTTCATGTGCTCGTCGATGACCGTGCCGAAGATGATCTGCGCGTCGGCGTCTGCTGATTCACTGACCAGCTGGGCCGCCTCGTTGACCTCGTAGAGGGTGAGGTCCGGGCCACCGGTCACGTTGAGCAGGATGCCCTTGGCGCCGGCGATGGTGGTCTCGAGCAGCGGGCTCGCCACCGCGTCCTTGGCGGCATCCGCCGCGCGGGTGTCGCCGCTCCCGAAGCCGATGCCCATGAGTGCCTGGCCCTGGCCCTGCATGATCGTCTTCACGTCGGCAAAGTCGAGGTTGATCAATCCGGGGAAGACGATCAGGTCGCTGATGCCCTGGACGCCCTGACGGAGCACATCGTCGGCGACCTTGAACGCATCACCGATCGGCGTCTTCTTGTCCACCACCTGCATCAGCCGCTCATTCGGGATCGTGATCAGCGTGTCGACCCGTCCCTGGAGGTTGGCGATGCCCTCCTCGGCCGACTTCTGGCGGCGCAAACCCTCGAATCGGAAGGGCTTGGTGACCACCCCGATGGTCAGCGCCCCCGACTCGCGGGCGATCTCCGCGATGATCGGCGCGGCCCCGGTGCCCGTCCCGCCGCCCATGCCGGCGGTGATGAACACCATGTCGCTGTCGGCCAGTGCCTTGGTGAGCTCGTCACGCGACTCCTCGGCCGCGTCCTGCCCCTTCTGGGGATCGCCACCGGCACCGAGCCCGCGAGTCAACTTGCCGCCGATGCGGATCTTGAGATGCGCAGACGACGAACTGAGGGCCTGATGGTCCGTGTTGATCGCGATGAACTCAACGCCCTTGAGGTTGCTCCGGATCATGCGATTCACGGCATTGCTGCCGCCGCCGCCGACCCCCACGACGCGGATGCGGGCGTTGCCATCGAGTGTCCGGTCGAGGTCTGCCATGAGTTTCTCCTCGCGTTGGGTGGTCGTTTCTCGGCTTGGGGGCGAGTGCGGCGACGATCTACGGCGAGCCAGGGCATCCCCGGGCTGGTCGAGTCCATGGGTGCGCAGGTGATCAAAAGAGGTCACGAAACCACCTCGAGAACTTGGCGCCGGCGGCGGGGCCGGCCGGGCTCTTGCCGTTGGAGCGCGACGGTTTGCGGCCGAGGTTGCTCCTGGCTCCCCAGCGCAGCAGTCCGACCACGGTCGCGTGGCTGGGTCCGCGGATCTCGTCGTTCATGCCATGCAAACCCTGGGGTGCGGCGACGCGCGCCGGCAGGTTGGTCTGCTGCTGCACCACCTCAGCGAAGCCGCGGAGCAGTGCGCCGCCACCGGTGATGACGATGCCGCCGGGGAACATGCCGAGCGGGCCGGCGCGCTCGACCTCCGCGGCGATCAACGACGCCATCTCTCGCGCGCGCGGACCGATGATCTCGGCGAGATAGCGCTGCGGTACGCCCACCGGCTCGTCGTACCCCATGGGCGTGAGCGTGACCTCGGCGTCGGCGGGAAGTGTGAGCTGCAGGCAGTGACCGAAATTGCGCTTCACGGTTTCGGCAGTCTCGAGGTCGCAGCGCAACCCGACCGCGAGGTCCGCGGTGACGTGGTTGCCCCCGACCGGGATCACGCTCGTGTGCACGATGCTGCCCCGCGCGAACACCGCGATATCGCTGGTCCCACCACCGACATCGACCACGACGACGCCACGTTCGATCTCGTCCTCGGTGACCACGGCCTCGGCGGACGCGAGCACCTGCAGCACCATGTCGTCGACGTTGAGTCCCGCCTTGTGCACCACCTTGACGACGTTCTGAATCGCGGTGTTGGCACCGGTGATGATGTGCGCATCGACTTCGAGCCGGTTACCGGCCATGCCGATCGCGTCGCGCACGCCCCCCTGTCCATCGATCGTGAACTGCTGCGGCAGGACGTGGACGATGCGACGCTCCGAGGGCACGCTCACCGCCCGAGCGGCATCGATAGCGCGATGCACGTCCTGGTCGCGAACCTCGCGATGCCCCGCCTCGACGGCGACGACGCCGCGGCTGTTCTGCGACGTGATGTGGCCGCCGGCGATGCCGACGACGGCGGAGTCGATCGGCACGCCCGACATCTGCTCCGCCATGTCGACGGCCTCGGCGACCGCCTCCGCAGCCCTGTCGATCTCGACGACCGCCCCCTTCCGAACGCCTCGGGACGCGACCATACCGACACCCAAGACTCGGAGACCGGTTGACTCAAGGTCTGCGACGGCGCAGCAGACTTTGGTAGTTCCGAGATCGAGTGCGAAGACGCGGCGAGGACGGGTCACTGTATCGGTCTCCGAGTGTAGCCGTCGCGGGTGCGCCATTCAAGGGTTTTCAGGCGCAAAACCGCAAGATGCTGGGTTCGCGCCCCCAGTATGCCACAACATGTTGGTTGTCATTGAGAGCCGACCAGCCCGTCGGGGCGGCATTCGTGAGCCAATCGCCGGGAATCGCGATTACTCGTCTCGGACACCCCGGAGACACGGACAGGGCCTCGCCACTGCACCTTCTGGACGAGGCCCTGTGCGCCGCGGTCCAGGTGGACCGCTGAAGCTGCGCAACCGTAACACCGCTCGTCCGCGGCGTCTACGCCTGTTGAGGTCGAATGTCGGGCGAGATCGATGCGCGTCCACGATCGCTGGCGGCGGTAGTGCAGCGGCGCAGGCTCAGGCTTCGAGCACGATCTTGCCGCGCAGGTCCCCGGCCGCCATCTCGGCGAAGGCGACCTGGGCGTCTCGGAGTGCGTGGGTCGCGCCGATCAGCGGACGGAGCGCGCCGGTGGCAGTCAGATCGACGAGCCGGCGCAGCTCCCCGCGCGTCCCCATGGTGGTCCCGGCCACCGTGATGCTGCGAAAGAAGATGCGGTTGAGCTGCGCCGGCGGGTTGGGACCTCCGGTCGATCCGGGGACGACGACCACGCCGCCGGGTCGCACCGCGCGCAAGCTCAGGTCCCAGGTCGGCTCGCCGACCGTGTCGACGACAGCATCCACGCCGATGCCCCCGGTCGCGCCGACCACCGCGCGAGCGGTCTCGCGTCCCACCGGGAACGCGGCTTCCGCGCCGAGATCCACGGCCAGCCTCCGCTTCGCCTCATCGCGGGAGGTCGCGTACACCGTGATCCCCGCAAGCCTCGCGAGCAGGATGCAGGCCGTTGCCACGCCGCCACTCGCCCCCTGCACAAGCAGGCTCATGCCCGGCCGGAGGCCGGCGCGAACGAAGAGGGCGCGGTAGGCGGTCAGGTAGGCCGTGGGCAGGCACGCGGCGTCCGCGAAGCTCACCTGGTCGGGCAGCGCGACGAGGTTGGTCGCCGGAATCTCGACGTATTCGGCGAGGGCGCCCTGGAGCGAGCCCTCACTGAGCATGTGGAACGACCGGCAGGCGAGTGGCTCGTCCGCAAGGCACGAGGGGCAGTGCCCGCAGGTGGTGACCGGATAGACGACGACCCTGGTCCCCACCGGCGGAGCATTCGGGGCCGGCTCGCCGCCGTACGCCTCGACCTCCCCGGCCGCGTCGCAGCCCAGGATCTGCGGCGGAGTCACCGGCGACGACGACACCCCCCGCAACGTCCAGATGTCGTGGTGATTGAGCGACGCGGCGCGCACTCTGACCAGCGCCCAGCCGGGCCGCGGCTCCGGAGTCGGGAGCTCGCCGACGGCGAGGTTGGCGAGCGGGTTGTCGCCGCCGACCGCCGACGCGTACACCGCAAGCATTTCAGGGACCGTAGCATGGTGCTCACCATGCGTCTCGACACCGTCCTTGAAGGCCGACGGCAGCCCGTCTTCTCGTTCGAGTTCTTCCCCCCGAAGACCGACGAGGGCGTCCGCCAGCTCTTCGAGGCGATCTCGCATCTGCGCGAGCTCGAGCCGACATTCGTGTCGGTCACCTACGGCGCCGGGGGATCCGTGCGCACGCGCACCGTCGACCTGGTGACGCGTATCCGTCGGGAGCTCGACATCGAGCCGGTCGCGCACCTGACCTGCGTCGACGCCACCGTCGACGACCTCCAGGGGATCCTCGACGGGCTTCGAGACGCGGGGATCGACAACGTGCTCGCGCTCCGCGGGGATCCGCCGGAGGGCGTCGAGCGCTTCGCCCCGACTGCCGGCGGCCTCGCCCACGGCAGCGAGCTGATGGAGCTGATCACCACGCGATACGGGTTCTGCGTGGGCGGCGCCTGCTACCCGGAGAAGCACCCGGAATCGGCCGACGCGGAAGAGGATGTGCGCTCCGCGAAGCGCAAGGCCGACGCGGGCGCCAGCTACCTGATCACCAACCTCTTCTTCGACAATCGCATGTACTTCGACTTCGTGACCCGCGCGCGTGCTGCCGGGGTGACCCTGCCGATCATCCCGGGCATCATGCCGGTGACCAACGTCGGCCAGATCCGCCGGTTCACGTCGAAGATCGGCGCCTCGATCCCCGAGGCGCTGCTCGAGGCATTGCGCTCTCGCGAGGACGACCCCGAGGCGGTGCTCCAGCTGGGGGTCGCCTGGGCGACCTTGCAGTGCGCCGAGCTGCTCGCCGGGGGAGCCCCGGGGGTGCACTTCTACACGATGAACCGCTCCCCCGCGACCCGCGCGATCCTCTCTGCGCTGCGCGCCGCGCGGCCCTGGGACCGCGTCCGCTAGACCCGCGGATCCATCAGGGCGACGGCTTGGGCGTGCTCGGAGGAGGGGTGATCAGGGTGATCCCGGATGACGGTGTCGTGCTCGGCGTCGGCGAGGGAGTCGGCGTCGGCCGCGGGGTCGGTGGCGCGGTCGGCGGCGCCACCGAAGAGTCCGCGGGCGCGGGCTGGACAGCCGGTGCGACGGGCAGGAGTGCGGCGGTCACCTCCGCAGGCAGGCCGGGCTGGCCGCCGCTCACCGGGGCCGACGGCGCCTCCAGGTCGACGTAGCCGAAGTTGGGCTTGACGAAGTTCAGCTGCCGTTTCAGCGCTGCCAGCGCCTCGATCTGCGCCGGGAGGCCTTGCAGGGCATCCTGGGTGTCGAGGTGGCCGAATACAGCGCGCCATCCGGTGCTCGTCCAGAGGCTGACGACGTCGTCACTCCCCCAGAGGAATGCGGCTACCGAGCATCCGAACACCGCCTGGAAACGCTGGGAGATCGAGCTGAGCAGTTCCACGAGGAGCGGGTTGATCGGCTGCGGCGATCCGGCTCGATCGTCGATGAGCACCGGGATGCCGCTGCGAGCGGCAGGAGTGGCGTCGATCCCTGGAAGCGTCGCTCCGTCGTTGGCCACCAGCGTGTCCGTCCCGTCGCGGCGGATGCGCAGCATCGGCGTGCGTTCGACGACGGAGATCTCCACGGTGGCAGGGAGCTGCGTTGTGACCACTGCGCTCGCGACCCAGGGAAGTGCCTGGACCCGACCCTGGATCGCCGCCCCGTTGATCGTGAAGATGCTCTGCTGGGGAACCTCCGCGGCGGCGACGACCGCCCCAGTGGTGAGGAGCCGGGTGCCGACCACGGTGACCTGGCGCACCTGGAACCCCGGGAGGGTCAGCGCAAGTGCCAGGAGGCCGACCTGGACGGTCAGCGCAGCCGCAGCGACCGCCCGCCGTCGCCACGAGGTGTGGCGCCTGGCGACGGGAGGCGCTGCCGGCGCAGGTCTGCGCCGAGCGTGACGGCGCTTGCGCGGCGAGGGGCTGAGCTTCGCTCCCGGGCTGAGCACCAACCTGCGCACCGCTCGCGAGGAGTCGGCGATGAGTGCAGCCTGAGCGCGGACGAGGGCGACGTGGCGCGAGCGCTCGTCGAGCACCTCGGTGCTCACAAGACGTGCTCGGTGCGGTGGGGACGATGCATATACGCAGGCTGAGACGTGTGCTGAGACGTGTGCTGAGACGTTGAAGCCGCACGGGGCCGCGTCGATTATCGCCCAGGGAACGCCGGCGTGACCGCCCTATGCATGACCTGCGCGTGACGCCGGGAGATACGTGTCCGGAAGGTCGTTGGCGAAGAGAACGACGTCCCCGGGGCGCGAGATGGTCTGGAGCAGCCTGGTTGCATCGTCGAGCGTCTCGACCACGTGGATACGATCCTCGGACATCCCGCCGTCGCGCAGACCGGCGCACAGCGCAGCGCTGGTCCGTGCCGACATCACGATCACGTGGTCGCATACCGTCGCGGCGTGCTCACCGTAGCGCCGGTTCTCGGCCTCCTCGACGTCGCCGAGCTCGACTAGCCCTGGTGTGATCAGGAATTTGCGCGCTCCGCTCATCGACGCAAGCACCTCGAGGCCGTTGTGCACGCCGACCGGGTTGGCGTTGTACGAGTCGTCGATCACCGTGAGCGGTCCCGCAGTCGCCATCAACTGAAGGCGATGCTCGACCTGTTCCAGTGACGCTGCAGCAGTGATCGCGTCGTCGATGCTGTAGCCGAGCGTCCGCACCGCTGCCAGAGCCGCGCTGACGTTGGCCACCTGGTGGCGTCCGAGCAGCGGGATCGTGACCTTGCGATCCAGGCCCTCCGCCTCCCAGCGCCAGCGAAACCTCCCGCCCTGCGAGTCGATGGTGATCGAGGATGCGACGACGTCCGCGTCAACGGGCTCGCCGTTGCCGGCGAGCGCATACCGGACGAGCCGCCGCCCCTCGGAGCGCGCGCGCGCCGCGAGCGCAGCGCCGGACGCGTCACCGGTGTGGAGGATCAACGTCCCATCGGCGGGCAGCGCCAGCGCGACCTCGTAGAGAGCGCCGGCGATGCGATCGAGCGAGCCGAAGCGCTCCATGTGCTGCGGACCGATCGCCGTGATGATCGCCACCCGCGGGTGCACGAGATCGCTCATCGCGGCGATCTCGCCGGGCGCATAGGCATCCATCTCGACGATGAACACCCGGTGCTCGGGCGTGAGGTCCTCATTGATCACGCGGGTCACACCCATCAGCGTGTTGAAGCTCTTGCGGGTCGGCAGCGTGTTGACGTTCGGCTGGAGCAGTTGCGCGAGGATGTGCTTCGTGCTCGTCTTGCCGAAGCTGCCGGCAACGGCGATCACGACCGGGGCCACCGTCGCGATGCGCGCCCTGGCAAGCGCGAGATAGTGCCGGCGTATCCGCGACTCGGCAGGCTTGGTGACGACATTGGCAGCAACCAGGAGGATCTCGCTGAGGCTCGTGACCAGGCCCGCCGCGATCAGCACCAGGATCACCGAGACGATCGGGTGGAGGGCGACGATGCCGAGCGCGAGCCCTGCGGCGAGCACCACAGCCAGGAACCCGCCGGCGATGAGCAGGCGGCGCATCCGCGCGGTCATCACCAACGGCCGTTTCGGCGATGTCCAGCGCCACGTGAACTGCGCGGCGGCCGCCGACACGAGCCACGCGATCGCGATGCTGACGGGGCGGGCGGCCGGAAGTATGGCGGCGACGCTTAGCGCCACCGCGCCCACGAGGAGGCCGAGCCACACGGCGCGATGCGCCAGCCATTCGCGGGTCAGCCCCCAACGCAGGAACCTGACGGATTCGTACTCCTCGATCTGGAACATCCGCGCCGCGACCAGGACGATCCGGAAGATCAGGATCAGCCAGACGACCGCCGCCAGGGCGACGAGCGGGCCGACGAGCGGGCTCACGCCGTGCTCCCGCTCTGCTGGTCGCTGAGGAAGACCTCGACGATCCGGCAGAAGCGCCCGGGTTGTTCAAGGTACGCGTAGTGACCGGCGCCCTCGAAGACGACCAGGCCGGCGTCGGGGATGAGGCGCTCCATGAGCCTGCCGTCGTCGATCGGCGTCTCGGTGTCCCGATCGCCCCAGATGAGCAGCACCGGCAGGTGCAGGGTCGGCAGCAGCGCGCGGAGATCCTCGTTGACGATGCGGACGAGCGTCCCGCGCATCACGCCGGTCACGGCGCGATAGTCGGCAGAGCCGCGCTGATCCGCACGTCGCCTGGCGGCCCTGCGCACAAAGCCCGGCATGACCCCCGATCGCTCGAGCGTACGGAGCGCCTTGTACGAGCGCACCCGTGCCGCGCTGCGGAGGGTCCGCTTCGGCCGGATGCCGGCGCTGCCGGCCAGGACCATGCGTCGCACGCGCCGCGGATGGGCAGCGGCCATGACGATCCCGATCCGGCCGCCGTTCGAGTGACCGATCAGGTCACAGGTCTCGATGCCGAGCCGGTCGAGCAGCGCGACGCACCATGCGGCGTAGTCGTGTACCGACCAGGGTGCATCCGGCTCGGGGGTGGCGCCGAAGCCCGGCAGGTCCGGAACGATCAGCCGGCGGCCGGACTCGAGGGCGTCGAGGATCGGCGCGAACAGCTCCGATGACACCCCCCAGCCGTGGAGGAGCAGGAGCGGATGTCCCTGACCGCGGTCGTCCAGTGCGGCGCGGGGGATCTCTCCCGTGGACCCGGCCACGGTGACGCCCTCCCCGCTCAGGTCGCCGTTCAGGCGGGCCGACCGGTGAGCAGCCACGTGTCGATCGACGACGTGGTTGCCTGCTGCTCGCGGTGCCGGGCCATCGCCATCTCGATGAGACGCGTCAGCAGCTCGTCGAAGCGCATCCCCGACGCTTCCCAGAGGTAGAACGACAGCGACCCGGGGAGGGTGTTCAGCTCGTTGACCACGAAGGAGTCGCGCTCGGGCGAGACGAGGAAGTCGACCCGGGTCACCCCCGCAGCGCCGATGGCGCGAAATGCAGACAGCGCGGTGTCCTGGATGCGCCGGGTGAGTGACTCCGATATCGGTGCGGGGATGATCCGCTGCGAGTTCTTCATCCCGCCCGCCGGCGTCTTGACGCCGCTCTTTCCCTTGGCACCGCTGAGGTATTTGTCGGCGTAGCTGAGCGTTCCGCTGCTCACCGGTTGCTCGCAGACCGACACCTGCAGATCGTCGCCCCATCCGAGCACCGAGCAGTTGATCTCGATACTGCCGTCCTGTGCGGGCTCGGCCAGCACTGAGGTGTCGTAGCCGAACGCAACCTCGAGCGCGTTGCGCAACTGCGCGTCGCCCTCAACCCGCGCAACACCGATGCTCGAGCCGAGGCGCCGCGGCTTCACGTACAACGGGAAGCCGGGCTGCTGAGCGAGCTCGGCGCAGACGGCGTCCGCGCTGTCCAGCCAGCGCTGGCGCGACACCATGACATCGTCGAGCACCGGGATTCCGGCGCCTCGGAGCGTCGTTCGAGACAGGCGCTTGTCCATGCTCACGGCTGCCGCCGCAACGTCACAGCCGCAGTAGGGCAGCGCCGCCAGCTCGAACAGGCCCTGCAGCGTCCCATCCTCTCCGTTCGAGCCATGCACGAGGGGCATGGCGACGTCGAATCGCGCGACCGTACGAGCGGATCCGCCGAGCAGACCACGGCGTGCGTCCACCTCCGTGAGCTCGCCACCACCGCCCGGATCGGGGCGCATCGTGACCCTCGTGGATGCGGCGATCAATCGTTCGACGTCTCTGTAGCGCTCGAGCTCGAGCAGCTCCTCGCCGGTGTACCACGCGCCCGACTTGGCGATGTACACCGGCACGGGCACGAACCGGTCAGCGGGCAATGCGGCCATCGCCTGCATCGCGGTGATGACCGAAACCTCGTGCTCGACCGAACGGCTCCCGAAGAACACGCCGACCCTGATCCGATCAGCCACGCCGGTCACCCGATGGCGCACGGCCGAGCACGATGATCTCCTGCTCGAGCTCGACCCCGAATCGGTCGCGCACGGTGTCGTGCGCCACCTGCACGAGGTGGAGGACGTCCGCCGAGCTTGCGTGATCGACGTTGACGATGAAGTTCGCGTGTTTCGGAGAGATCTGCGCGCCGCCGGATCGCAGTCCCTTCAGGCCCGCGGCCTCGATGAGCCGCCCCGCCTTGTCGGCGGGCGGGTTCTTGAAGACACTGCCGAGGCTGCGAATACCGTAGGGCTGGGACGCTTTGCGTTCCGCCTGTATCGAGTCGGTGCGCTCCCTGACCTTCTGCGGATCGTCGGGATGCAGGCCCAGCCGCGCGCTGACGATCACGTTGGCGCGGAGGTCGTCCTTGAAACGCGAGTGGCGGTAACCGAAGTCGCACGCCTCGGCACTCAGCGTCACCGGCGTCCCGCCCGGATCGAGCGACGTGCAATCGATCACCACGTCGGCCATCTCGGTGCCGAACGCGCCCGCGTTGCCGTAAACGCTCGCCCCGCAGGTGCCCGGCACGCCGATGCCGAACTCGATGCCCGCCAGTCCGCGAGACGCGCAGTCCAACGCCACGCGCGGCATCATGCAGCCGGCCCCGAGCTCCACGGTGTGGTCATCGGTCACTCGGAGCCCGCGGTCGTTGTGGCGCACCACAAGTCCATCGATGCCATCGTCGCTGATGAGCGTATTGCTGCCTGCCCCGATCACGGTCACGGCGATTCCGGACTCGGTGCAGCGGCGGAGCAGCTCGGCAAGCACGACGACCTCCCGGGTGGTGGTGAACCACCGCGCCGGACCGCCCACGCCGAATTGACTGTGGCGCGCGAGTGGCTCGTCGCACACCACGCCGGGGAACATGTCGAGCCAATCAACCGCGGACACCCTGCACCTCCAGAGCATCGCGGAGTCGCGGCGCCAGCCTGTCGAACCCGCCCAGGGAGAGCACCAGGATCACGTCGCCGGGTCGAGCCATGCGCATGACCAGGTCCACCGCCGCATCACTCGACTCGACCAGATGCACCGCCTGGGCGGGACCGGCACGATCGGCGACGTCCCGGCTGGAGACCGTCTTCGGCATGCCGCGCTCCCGAGCCTCCTCGATCGGACCGATGACCACGACGTCGGCGCCCGCGAAGCTCGTCCGGTAGTCCTCGAGCAGCCGGCTCACCCGCGAGTAGGTGTGGGGAGTGTGTACGGCGATGAGCCGGCGGCGCGGATAGCGCTGGCGGGCGCCGGCGATGGCGGCCGCGACCTCCGTGGGGTGGTGCGCGTAGTCGTCGACGACCGCGACGCCGGCGACCTCGCCGAGAACCTGAAACCGGCGCGCGGGACCCAGGAAGTCCGCGCATGCGGCGACGGCCTGGGCCGGAGCAACACCGGCGAACTCGGCGAGGATGAGCGCCGCGCATGCGTTCTGCGCGTTGTGAAGACCGGGAAACGTGAGCAAGACGTCGAGCGGGGGTTCGCCCCTCCGTTCGACACGAAACCGCTGCATCCCGTCCTGCTCGCGCGGGCCCACGATCAACCAGTCGCTCCCGGCCTTCGTGCCATAGGTGACGACAACGCTGGCTGCCGACTCGCGGAGCGCGAGGCACTCCGGGTCGTCCGCGCAGAGTGCGAGCAGGCCGTCCGCCGGCATCGTCGAGGCCAGCTCGACAAATGGCTCGCGGTACGCATCCAGGTTTGCGTAGATGTCGGGGTGATCGAGCTCGAGGCGCGTGACGCACGCGCCCTGCGGCATCGTGTGCAGAAACTTCGGGCGGGGATCCCACGGCGCCGACGTGTACTCGTCGCCCTCGAAAACGAAGGGTCCCGTGCCCAGCCTCGAGGTGCCGCCGACATCGAGCGACGTCGAGCCGAGGCGGAATCCAGGGTCCATGCCCGCTCGCTCGAGGATATGGACCAGCAGCGCCGAGGTGGTCGTCTTGCCGTGCGTGCCGCAGATGCTGAGGCGCAGCCGGTCACCGGCGAGGCTGACGTAGAACTCGATCTCGCTGACGCAGCGGATGCCGCGCTGACGCACAGCCTCGAGTTCGAGGTTCGCCGGCCGCGTCTGGTTGCCCACCACCACGAGATCGGGGATGCCCCACCGGTCCAGGTTGGCCGGGTCACTGCGGTTCTCCCATTCGATGCCTGCGGCGGTGACGGCGTCGCTCATCGGCGGATAGGCGTGGTCGTCCGAGCCGGTCACCCGGTCGCCGCGCTGGCGGGCGAGGTTCGCCGCGCCGAACGTGGCGTAGCCGCAGATCCCCAGGACATGCACGTGCATCGTCAGGCGGCTTTGCTCCGGGTCGGGCCCGCCGCTTCGACGATGAGCCGCACCACCGAGTCGGTTGCGTCGGGAAGGCCGAGCGCGAGGCTCGCGCCGCCCATTGCCCGCCATCGCGCGGGGTCGGCGACGAGGGCCGAGATCTCGGCGGCGAGACGCTCGGGGGTGCACTCGGCGTCATCGATGAGCAGCGCGGCGCCGGCGGCGACGTACAGAGCCGCGTTGTGGCGCTGGTGACCGCCGGCGTGCGGGTAAGGAACGACGATCATCGGCCGGCCGAGCGCCGAGCATTCGGCGATCGACGATCCACCGGCGCGCATGACCACCAGGTCGCTCTGCGCGATCCGTTCGGCCATGTCGTCGAAGAATGCACGCGCGGTATATCTCGCGGCCAGGTGCGGCGGCAGCGCCGCTGCGGCTCGCTCCACCGCCTGGTAGTCGAGGCTGCCGCACTGATGGACGATGCTCAGCTCGGGGTCGCTGCTCAGCAACTCGACCATGCACCCGGCGACAGCCCGATTCAGCCTTCTGGCGCCCTGGGACCCGCCGGTCACGAGGATCGACCGGAGCCGGTCACCGATCGGCCGGGTGGTGATGCCCCGAATCTCGGCGCGGACCGGGTTTCCGGTGTGCACGACACGGGCATGGGGCAGATGCGCCGCCGTCTCCGCGAACGAGGCTGCCACCACCCGGGCGCGCCGGGCGAGCATGCGGGTCGCGCGCCCCGGGATGGCGTTCTGCTCGAGAAGCACCACCGGAATGCGCTGGGCGAGCGCCGCGACGACCACGGGCACCGAGACGTACCCCCCGGCTCCGACGACGACATCCGGACGCATCCGGCGAAGCAGCCGGCGCGCCGCGATGGTGGCCCGCGTCAACTGGGTCGTTGCGCGGGCGACGCCTCCGGCGCTTCCGACGTCGACACCGCTGATCTCGAGGGTCTCGAGGTGGAGCCCGGCAGCGACCACGAGGCGCTCCGCCACGCCGTCCCGGCGGCCGACCACGGCCACCTCGTCCTCAGGCCGATCGCTTCGAAGTGCGAGCGCGAGCGCCAGTGCCGGAGTCAAGTGACCCCCAGTTCCCCCCCCAGCGATCAACGTGCGCACGATTCGTCGTCCCTTGCCGTCGACCCTGGGCGGAGATGTTGAGCAGGATGCCCATGCCCACAAGGGTGGTCGCCAGCGAAGTGCCACCGTAGCTGATGAAGGGTAGTGGGATGCCCGTGGTGGGGATGACCCCCGTCACCGCCATCACATTGATGAACGCCTGCATGCAGATCCACGAAGTGATGCCTCCCGCGAGCAGGGCGCCGAACCGGTCCGGTGCCCGGAGTGAGGCGCGAACCCCACGCCACGCCAGGAAGAGGAACGCCCCGAGCACCGCCACAGTTCCGATCAGCCCGAGCTCCTCCCCGATGATGGCGAAGATGAAGTCGGTGTGGGCCTCGGGGAGCCACTCGTACTTCTGCACCGAGTTGCCGAGCCCGACCCCGAAGATCCCGCCGGAGCCGAACGCGTAGAGCGCCTGGCAGTTCTGGAACCCGGAGCCGAGCGCGGCGGCGCAGGGGTTGAGGAAGTGCGCGAGGCGGTCCGCCCGGTAGGCGACCAGCCCGACCAGCGCCACGCTCGAGGCGCCGAAGCCGACGATGATCAGGAGCAGGTGGCGCTTGCGGGCGCCGGCCAGCGCGAGGAGGATCAACGCCGTCGCCGCGATGACGATCGAGCTGCCGAAGTCCCGCTCCGCGAGCACCAGGCCGAGGAGCGCGGCGAGCACGATGATGTAATCGCGGACGCCGCGCAGGCTCCGCACCGAGCCTTCACGGTCGGTGAGCCAGCGCGAGAAGAAGACGATCGCGACACCGACCGCGACCGCCGACGGCTGCACCGACAGTGGGCCGACCTGGAACCAGCGCTGAGCACCGAAGTGCTGCGACCCGACGTGCGGGATCAGGACCACGACGAGCATGACCAGCATGAGGAGCATCGCCGGGCGCGCGAGCGCGGACAGGCGGTGATAGTCGAGCCTCGCCGCGACCACCAGGCCGACACCCCCGAGCGTCGCCCCGATCAACTGGTGTGCGAAGAAGTAGTTGGGGTCGTTGAACCAGAGGAAGCCGAGCGCCTCCGAGGCGCTGTAGACCATCACCAGGCCGAACCCGACGAGCCCGACGACGATGATCATCAGCCAGCCGTCGACGCCGGCTGCCGCGGCCGCGCGATCCGCGGAGGCGAAGGCGCCGGCGACCCGAGCGCCGCCGCGCCAGCGGAACCGCCCCGCGAGCCCTTCGCCGAGCTTGCCGGCACGAGCGGCCATCAGCCCCTCCCCACCGCGTGCGTCGCGAGACGGCGGACTGCCTCGCCGAACGCGCGACCGCGATCTTCAAAGTCGCGGAACTGGTCGAAACTCTTGTATCCCGGCGCCAGCAGAACGACGTCGCCAGGCTGTGCAAGGGACGCCGCAGCGATCACCGCCTCGTCGAGCGTGGCGACCACCGTGCGCGCGGAATACCCGCGCCGCGCCAGCGCCTCGTCGAGCTCACCCGCGCTTGCTCCGTTGAGCACCGCCTGGCGCGAGCGAGCCGCGACCTCGTCGGCGAGCGGCTCGATCGACGTGCCGGCTCCCTTGCCACCGCCGATCCAGACGATGGAACGATCCGGGAACGAGCGCAGCGCGGCGATCGCGGACTCGACGTTGGTCGCCTTGCTGTCGTTGATCCAGAGCACGCCGTCCTGGTCGCGAATGGTCTGGAGCCGGTGCGCCACGGCGTGAAAGTCGCGGACCGCCCCAGCGATCGGGTCGGGTTCGACCCCGGCGGCACGTGCGATCGCCACCGCAGCAAGGACGTTCTGCAGGTTGTGCTCGCCAAAGAGCGGGATGTCTCCCACCGGCAGCACCGATGTCACCGTCGCCGCGTCGACGAGCACGACGTCGTCTCCGCGCCGCGTCGCGCCGTCGGTGATGCCCTGATCGAGGCCGAAGTGGTGTACGCGGCAGTGAGCCACGGACGCCATCATTCGGGTCACCGGGTCATCGAAACCGAGGACAGCGTCATCGAGCGCGAAGCGCACCAGACGCCCCTTGGTCTCGGCGTATGCAGCGAAATCTCCGTGGCGGTCGAGGTGATCCGGCGTGACGTTGAGCACGCAAGCAATCGCACAGCGTGGCTCGGGCACCGATTCGATCTGGAACGACGAAAGTTCGAGAACCACCCAGTCCGCGTCGCCGACCGTGTGCAGACGGTCGAGCATGGTCGCGCCGATGTTGCCGCCGAGGTGGACCTGCTCGCCGGCGCGCTCGAGGATCGCGGCGACGAGCGCGGTGGTCGTGGTCTTGCCATTGGTGCCGGTGATGCCGCAGATGCGGGCGCGGCAGCGTTCGAAGACGAGGTCCATCTCGCTGCGTACGGGCACACCGTGGGCGCGAGCGATCTGGAGCTCGGGAGCATCCCACCGGACACCGGGACTAGGACAGACCATGAGCGCGTCCGCGGCGATGTCCTCCGGGTAGCCGCCGAGCCGGACCTCGACCTCCGCCGGGAGGAGCGCGGTGCGCTCCCGGAGGGCCAGCCCGTCTGCGCGATCGACGAGCACGACCTGGTTCCCCTCCCTGGCGAGCGTCACCGCGCAGGCGAGACCGCTGCGCCCGGCTCCGATCACCACGACCGGCTTCCCCGTCACGAGACCGGGCCGGCGACCCGGGCGAAGAGCACGGTGATCGCAGTGCCGACCGCTGCCGCGGCGGCGAACGCCGCGACCAGGCGCTGCTCCCGGAGTCCGAGCTCCTCGAAGTGATGGTGAATCGGGCTCGCGCGGAGCACACGCGTGCCGAACCGGCGAATCGCCGTGACGTTGACGACGACGCTCGCCGCCTCCACGACGAAGACGATGCCGAGCACGGGGAGCAACCAGATCAGGTGGAGCTCGACCGTCATGGCGACGATCGCGCATCCCAGTGCGAGCGAGCCCGCGTCGCCCATGAACACCCGGGCGGGAAACCAGTTGAAGAGCAGGAATGCGACCACGGACCCGGCGAGGGCGGCAGCGAGGATCGCAACCGAAAGGTCATGGCGCGAGACCGCGATGATCGCGATGCCGACGAGCACGAGCGAGGTGCACGAGGCAGCCAGCCCGTCGACGCCGTCGGTCAGGTTGACCGCATTGCTGGTCGCGACCACAGCGATTGCCACCACGACGGCCAGTCCCCAGCCGAGGTTGGGCGCTCCCAGTCCAGGAAAGAACTGATGGGTGAACCCTGAGATGGTGAATCCGATCCCGACCAGCACACCGGTGACACCCTGGAGCCCGAGCTTCTGATAAACGGAGAGGCCGAGCCGCTTGGCGTCGTTGATGTTGACGACGTCGTCGAGACCGCCCGCGATGGCGCCGGCAAGCAAGGCGAAGATGGCGACGAACCCCTGTCGCGAGCGGTCCACCGCAAGCCAGGCCACGATCACGATCACGCAGAACAGGGCGCCGCCGAGCGTGGGAGTGCCTTCCTTGGCGCGATGGCTCGCCGGGCTGTAGGAGGCGACATGCTGACGCGCTCCGAACCTGACCAGCAGGCCGATGAACACCGGGTAGAGGACCACCCCGGCGACGAAGGCGATCACGCCGACGGCGATCGTCTCCTTCACGGTTCGATCCGCCAGGTTTCGATCATCAATTCGGCCATCTGCTTCCAGATCGGCGCCGCGAGGATCGAGCCGAAGCGGTTACCCGCGTTCACCTGGGGGCTGTTCAGGACGACCATCATGGTGAACCGAGGGTTGGTCGCCGGCATGAAGCCGACGAACGATGCGACCACGTTCGGCCCGTAGCCTCCCCCGTTGGGGAGCGCGACCTGCGCCGTCCCGGTCTTGCCGGCGATCTCCATGCTGTATCCGGGGATCTTGGCCCGCTTCCCTTCGGAGCCGGGATCGTTCACCACACCGACCATCATGTGGGCGAGGGTATTCGCAGCGGTGGCCGACATGACGCGCCGGGTCTCCGGAACGAACGCCGTGGTGGTTCCGGTATTGGGGTTGAGGATCGCATTGACCGCGTGAGGCTGGACCCAGACGCCGCCGTTGGCGACGGCGTTCACCGCCGCCAGCATCTCCACCGGCGTGGTCACGAGGCCCTGCCCGAACGTGGCTTCGGCGTACCTGAGCGGGTTCCACGACGTCTCCGGCGCGAGCGGGTCGTTGACCTCGCCGGCCAGATCGATCCCGGTCGGCGCGCCGATCCCGAAGGCGAGCAGGTTGTTGTAGAAGGCGTTCTCGCCCTCCATCTTCATGGCGTCGATGGCTCCGTTGTTCAGTGAGTCGTCGAGCACCCACTGCATGCTGACATTGCCGTGGGAGCGGCGATCCCAGTCATGGATGAGGAAGCCGTCGATGCGCTGTTGCTTCTCGTCGATGACCGTGCTCGGTGTGAACGCATTGTGGTTGAGGCCGCCCGCGAAGGTGATGACCTTCATGATCGAGCCGGGCTCGTAGGGCTGTGTCACCGCCAGGTCGCGGAAGTCCGCGATGTTCGCGGACGCGTAATCGTTGGCGTTGTAGGACGGGTACTGTGCCCAGGCGTCGATCGCTCCCGTCTTGGTGTCCATGATCATTAGCGTCCCCGACGTCGACTTCGAGGCCATCACGCCGTTGGCGAGTGCAAGGTCGGCGTCGTACTGGATCCGCGAGTCGAGCCCGAGCTCCAGGTTATCGCCATTTTGGGCAGGAACCATCTGCTGGCGTCCGAGCACGATGGCATTGCCGTTGACGTCGGTCAGAGTCGACTCGTGTCCGTTCACGCCGGAGAGGATGGAGTTGTAGTACCCCTCGAGACCGTACTGACCGACCCCGGCGGCGTTGACGAAGCCGAGCAGGTTGGCCGCGAACGAATCGCCGGGAACCCCCGAGGAGTTGTACACGCTCTCCTCGGAGGGAACCGTCCCGATGCCGCTCAGCCCGAGCGCCTGGAGCTTGTCATTGACGTCCTGCGAGACCGCCTTGGCGAGATAGTCGAATTGATTGGGTTGATTCAAGGCGCGGAGGATCTGTGCCGAGCTCAGCTGCAGGATCGGGGCGAGCTGACCCGCAACCTGGGTGCGATCGGCGGCCGGCACCAGCGCCGGGTCGGCGAAGACGTCGAACACCTGGATGTTGCTGACCAGCACGCGTCCAGTGCCGTCGAGGATCACGCCGCGGGTGGCGTGCAGGCTGACCGACGTCGTGTGCGACTCCGCGGCGGCCCGGGCAAGCGACCTGCCCTGGATGACCTGGACCTGGACGAGCCGGCCGAAGACGGCGGTGGCCATGCCGAGAAAGGCGAGGACCAACCACAGCCCGCGGCGGCGAAGGTCGGGTGCGTCGGTGAACGCATGGGCGTGCGCTGACTGCGCCGACCGCGGCGAGCGCCGGCGCGGATTCATCGAGCGCTGCCGCTCCCGTCGAACGCGCCGTCGAGCGCGCCGACGAGCTGCTGCAGCGTGCCGTTGGTGTCGCTTCCTGTGAGCTGCTCAGCCGGAGGTGAGGCGATGACGTTGTGGGGAGCAGCGGCAACGACGGCCCACTTTGCGGCCGGACGCATGCCCATGTCCTGCGCCGCGGCGATGATCCGTTCGGAGGACTCAAGGCGGGAGAGCTCGGCCCCCAGCTGCGAGTCGAACGCGATCAACTGCTGCTGCTTGGCTTCGAGGCGTGTTGCCTGATACGTCGCCGTGGTCACGTGCGCGGTCTGATTGACGTACGCGATCCCGATGCCGGCCGCGATGGCGATCACCGGCAGCAACGGCAGAGGCGTGCGCGGTCCGCCACGGCGGATGCGCAACCGTCGAACCAGCGGTTCGAACGGAACGTCGTCGACGCCGGCAGCCGTCGGAATCGACCCGCGGTCGACGCCAGGTGCGAAACGCAAATGGGGCACTGCCCTGATCTCCAGTGGTGAGACGTTGAGGTGGACGATGGAGGGGTACCGACGGTGCCGGCCGGCGAAGTGGCGGGGAGAGCCGCGCCGCGCGCGGCTCTCCCCTGGGTCGCGAGGTGAGGCGAGGAAAGATCCGGGTGCTCGTCACCCCTCGGTGGCGAGCTTCTCCGCAACCCGAAGGCGCGCCGAGCGTGATCTCGGATTCGTGGCCAGTTCGGCCGAGTCGGGACGAATCACCTTGCGGGTGAGGAGAAAGAGTGTGGCCCGGTGGACGCAGGTGCAGTGGGGCTGTTGGGGCGGACAGACACAATTCTGAGCTGCGACGTGGAGTGCGTTCTTGACAAGGGTGTCCTCGAGAGAGTGGAAGGAGATGACCCCAAGACGCCCACCGGGCCGGAGGATGCTGATTGCTGCCTGCAGGCCTCGTTCGAGGCTTTCGAGCTCGTGGTTCACCGCGATGCGAAGCGCCTGGAAGGTGCGCGTCGCCGGGTGGATCCGCTTCGGCCAGAACCGCCGCGGCACCACCTGCTCGACGAGCTCACGGAGCTGCGTTGTGGTGGTGATCGGCGATCGCTCGCGGGCTCTGACGATTCGGTTCGCGATCGATCGTGCGAAGCGCTCATCGCCGTAGTCACGAATCATCGACGTCAGCTCGTCCGCCGTCAGCGAGTCGACGAGTTGGGCGGCGGTGACGCCGGAGCTCGGGTTCATGCGCATGTCGAGCGGCCCGTCGAAGCGGAAGCTGAAGCCGCGGGCCGGGTCGTCGAGCTGGAGTGACGAGATCCCGAGGTCGAAGACGACGACGTCCGCGGCCGTCACGCCGAGTGCGTGAACGATGGCCTCGAGGTCGGCGAAATCACCCTGGGCGATCTCGACGGCGCCGCTCGCTCCGAAACGGGCACGACCGGCGTCGACAGCGTCCTGATCGCGATCGATCGCGATCACCCGGCCGCCTGGGGAGACGCGCTCGAGGAGCGCGGCCGTGACCCCGCCGGCGCCGAGCGTGGCGTCGACGGCGATCTGCCCAGGCCGGGGCTGCAGGCTCTCTATGAGGGGTGTGAGAAGGACCGGCCGGTGGCCAGCGCCGTCAGGCGACGTGGTACCGGGCGTGGCGTCGTGGAGAGTCCCCAAGCCGGCCACGAGCGACAGGGGGATGGTCATGGTTCGAGGCGGATCCGTCTGGGGCGCTCACGCCGGTGACGGAGAAGCGGACGTACCGCGCTGATGGACCAGATCCCAGACCTGGGTGAATTCGGCGGGGCTGAGCTCCGCCTGCTCGGATTGCCAGAGGGAATCCGCGACCACCTCGACACCGGTGTCGAGGCCAACGAAGACGACCTGGTCGACGATCTGGGCAAATGCGCGCTGCGGCGCCGACAGCAGCAGGCGACCCTGCGTGTCGATCTCGAGGAGTGAGCTGTTCCCGGTCAGCCAGCGCATGAACCGGCGCTCCTGAGCCGGGGTCTCGGCTGTCCGCCGGAAGAGTTCCTTCTGCACTGCCCACTGGTCGGGGGGCCAGATCATCAGGCGGCTCTCGGGGCCTGGGGCGACGACGCTGCCCTCGGGCAGGAAGCGGCGCAGCTGGGCGGGAATGGCGACCCGTCCCTTCTCGTCGATGTGATGCCGGTACGTTCCACAGAACGTCACCGGAGCACTCACGTCGAGTCGCGACTGCTCGAGCCTCACCGTCGTCACGTCGGTATCCCCACTACTCACCACTTTTCTCCACCGGCGCGCCGAACCCTAACAGTTATGTGGTGAGGCGTCAACGCAAACAAATGTACGCTGCACCTCTCGCCGGATCAGCGTCAGGCGTCGTACCGCGGCGTCTCGGCGAGCAACGCGGAGAGGTCGGCTCCCTCGGTCTGCTGATCCGGCTCGGCGCCCCTGCGGAGCAGCACCGCTCCACCGGTCCCTCGAAGGTGCATCGCGGGACCTTCGACCTCGAGCCAGCTCTGCTCGCGGAGCGCCATCACGATGACGTCGTTCTCCTCAAGGAACTCGCGCAGGCGCTCCTCACGGCTCTCGCCAACACGCGCCTCGGGTGGCGGGGGATCGATGTAGTGGGGGTTGATCTGGAACGGCACCAGGTCGAACGCCACGAAGCTGGGTGGCTGCACGATCGGCATGTCGTTGGTCGTGCGGATCGTCGGGCACGCCACATTGGCACCCGCGCTGGCGCCGAAGTACGGGATACCACGGTCGATCGCGGCTCGAACCGGCCCGATGAGCGAGAGCCGGTGGAGGGCGCTGACCAGCCGGAAGCTGTTGCCGCCGGTGACGAAGATCGCCTCCGCATCAGCGATCGCCTCCGCAGGATCAGCGAAGGTGTGGACGCCGGTGATCTCGACACCGTGCGGCGAGAGCCATTCGGTGAATCGGGCCGTGGCGCGATCGTGATCGCTCTGGGCGTACGGGATCATCACCGCTCGACGGGCACCCCGGAGATGTTCGAGCACCGCCGGCCGCGCCGAGGTGACGTCGCCGCCGGCGTGGAGGATGAGACGTCTGGACATGCGTGCCGCGACCTCCTTGGCGATGAGCCGTTGTCAGCAGGCCCAGAGGATAAACTCGACAGGCAAGCCGGCCAGACGGTCGCGGGCGCACGCCGCCCGAGGAAAGTCCGGGCTCCGCAGAGCAGGGCGCTGGGTAACGCCCAGTCGGGGTGACCCGAAGGAGAGTGCCACAGAAATGACACAGCCCCGGACCCGTCCGGGGCAACGGTGAAATGGTGGGGTAAGAGCCCACCGGCGGCCGGGTGACCGGCCGGCCAGGTAAACCCCGCCCGGAGCAAGGCCAAACCGAGACCGAGCGCTTCGGCGCTCAGGAGTTGCTCGCTTCCCGCGTCTCAGGTGGGCCGCTCGAGGCGCCGGGTAACCGGCGTCCCAGATGGATGACCGTCCCTCGTCCGCCGTGCGGTCGAGGACAGAACCCGGCTTATCGGCCGGCTTGCACTCCCCTCGCCGCTCCCGCCAGGATGCGCTGCGTCTCCGCGACAGCGAGTGCATCAACGCGCTCGTTCCCGGGAATGCCACTGTGGCCACGCACGTGCTCGAATCGTACCCGCGCGTCGACGAGTGGATCGATCGTCGGGTAGAGGTCGAGGTTCTTCTTGCGCTTCCACGAGCCCGTGAGCCAGTTGATGACCCCGAGGCTGTCGGTGCGCACCACGATTCGCCATCCGGGGTCGTCCCCGATGCGCGCCCTGATGCGGCGCAGGGCTTCGCGTACAGCTTTCAACTCCTCACGATTGTTGGTCGTCTCGAGACCACCGCCGGCGGCTTCGTCGACGGCGCCGTCAGGCCATTCGACGCGGTAGGCCCACGCACCGGCTCCGGGGTTTCCGGAGCAGGCGCCGTCGGTGTAAGCGACCACGGTCGCGGTCATGGGGCGAGGATCCGATCACAGTTCGCGCACTGGGTCAGCCCGCTCCCGGTGCGCACCGCACGGCGTTCCTCGTTGGAAACCGGCATGTGGCAGCCCGCGCAGAAGTCACCCGCCAGCCCGGTCACCGCGGGGCGTCGATGAGCGGCGATTCGCGCGTACAGCGACAGGTCGGCGGGATCGGTCTCGGCACGCAGCGCGTCGCGCTCGGCGTCCAGCACGTCGCGCTCGGCAGTCAGCGTTGCAAGGCGCGCGCGCAGCGGATCCATCGCGTCGTTTCGCTGCGCCTCGCGTGTGGCCACGGCCGCGGACGCACTTCGGAGACGCTCGAGGGCGCCATCCACCTGCACCATCAGCTCGAGCGCCTCGTCCTCGGCCGTGGACAACTTCGCTCGCAACACGTCCACCTCGCGTTGCATCTCCATGAGCTCGGCGGGGTTGCGCACCGTGCCGCTGTAGAGCCGGCGGTCCAGCTCACGCATGCGCGCCTGCAGCGAGGCCGCCTCGAGCTCCGCCAGCTTTGCTCCCGATCCGCGTGTCCTGTGCTCCTCCTGCGCTGCTGCCTCGGCGGCACGGAGACGGTCGAGCTCGGGATCACCCCGCAGTGCCGCCTCGGCGCTGGCGATGTCGGCGATGAGAGTCGCGATCCGATCGTCGATCTGCTGAAGGCTGAGCAGCGCCGAAGCGCGGCTCACGCCGCGACCTCGTGAGAGACGCGCGCAAGATTCCATAGCGCCTGTCGCGCGGCACCGGAATCGATCGAGTGCGCGGCGACCGCGACACCGTCGAGCAGGCTGGTGACGTGGTCGGCCGCAACCAGGACGGCAGCCGCATTGAGGAGCACCACGTCGCGGCGGGCTCCAGGCTCGCCGTCGAGGACCGAGCGGATGGTCGCGGCATTCGCGGCTGCGTCTCCGCCTCGAACCGCGTCGACGGGCGCCGCCTCGAGGCCCACGTCGCGCGGATCGAGGATGAACTCGCGAACGCCTGCAGCGGTCACCTCGTGGCAGCGCGCGGGCCCGGCAACGCCGAGTTCGTCGACACCGTCCGGACCGGAGAAGACGAGTGCGTGGACGTGACCCAGGCGGTGCAGCACCACCGCCATCATCGGCGCCAGGCTCGCATTGGACACACCGAGAGATTGATGGCGAACCCGTGCGGGGTTCGCGAGCGGGCCGAGGACGTTGAACACCGTCCGAATCCCCAGCTCACGACGGACGGGACCGACGTGGCGCAGCGCCGGATGAAAGTCTGGCGCAAACAGGAAACCGATGCCCGCTTCCTCGACGCAGCGGCGAACGCCGTCGGGCGACAGCGAGATGACCACACCGAGCGCCTCGAGCACATCGGCACTGCCGCACCGCGAGGACTGCGCACGATTGCCGTGCTTTGCGACCGGGCACCCAGCCCCGGCCGCGACCAGGGCGGCGGCAGTGGAGATGTTGAACGTCCCAGCCCCGTCCCCGCCGGTGCCGCACGTGTCCACCGCTTCGACCGGGAGGGTGACCTGGGTTGCGTGTGCGCGCATGGATTCGACCATGCCGGCAAGCTCGTCGACCGTCTCGCCCTTGGTGCGCAGCGCCGCAACGAGCGCTCCAACCTGGGCTGGTGTTGCCTCACCTTCCATCATCGTGTCCATCACCGCCCGGGCGGTGGGGACGTCCAGGGATCGGCCGGTGACGACCGTCTCGAGTGCCTGCCGCATCACCTCCTCGCCCATGGCGGGCGACGGTAGCACTGAGCGTCCCGAGGGCGATCCATATACTCGCAAGCGTGACCGCCCGAACCCTCGAGCCCTTCGATCCGGACGTCGTCCGTCCCTGGAAGCTGGGTGACGGTCCGCGCGCGGCGCTGCTGATCCACGGGTTTGCGAGCACCCCCCCGGAGCTGCGCCGCCTCGGCGACGTACTTGCCGCCAACGGGTTCCGCTGCCAGGCGCCGGTGCTTCCCGGCCATGGGACGACTCCCCATGACCTCGAACGCACTCGCTGGCAGGATTGGGCGGCCTGCGTCGAGACCGCGTTCGACGACCTGGCCGCGGAAACTGACGACGTCATGGTGGTGGGTCAGTCGATGGGCGGCACCCTGGCGCTGCACCTCGCGGCGCACGATCTGCGTGTTCGCGCCGTGGCGACGCTGGCAGCACCCGTCTGGCTCAGCGGGCCGCTTGCGCCGCTGCTCCCGCTGCTCAAGCGCGTGGTGCGCTGGCACCGTGCCGGAGACGATGTCGATCTCTGGCATCCCGAGGCGGTCGAGGAGCTGCACAGTTACGGCATCCGCCCCACGCGGAGCATCGACGAGCTCCGCCGGCTGTGCGCCGTGGTTCGCAATGAGCTTGCCGAGATCCGCGCTCCGGTGCTCGTCATCCACGGCGAACGTGACCGATCCATCGACCCGCGGTGTGCGCGCGAGATCACGCGACGGCTGGTGGGCAGCGCGCACGTGGAGCTCGAGCTGTTGCCTCGAAGCGGCCATGCGATCTCCGTTGACGTCGACCGCGACAGCGTCAATGCCCAGATCCTGCAATGGTTCGAGCGCTTCGCACCGGCGGTGCGTGCGGCTGCCGCCGCGGGGCAATGAGTCAGCCGGAATCGCGGGTGGATTCCAGCAATCGCGCGGCCAGCTCCGGGTCGATGACCGGATTCGCCGGCGGGCCTTGGTCGAGGTCGCGATGACGCTTCGAGGTGTGCCGCTGCGGTGTTTTGACGGTTTCACGGGCCGCGTCACGGATGACATCGCCGCACGCAGCACAGCGGAGGACGGCGGCCGACGTTCCCCGGCCCGCGTACTCGCGGTGCGAGAAGCGCACCTCCCCGCCGCACTTCGCACACCGCCGCCGCGGCCGGGGCACGGGCTGCGCTTCGCCGCTCATCGACCCAAGCGTACGGCCTTGACCGCGCGTTCAGCCTGCACGGCGCCCGCGTGACGACCACTGCGTCCATCGTCGATCGGCTCCGCAGCGCCGTGAGCAAACCCGAGGGCACGATGCCGCCGTCGCCGGACGGCCTCCGTCCAGCATCGGTGCTCCTCCTCTGCGACCCGACGACGCCCGGCGTGCCCCTCCTCTTCGTGCTCCGATCGGAGGAGCTTCGCCAGCACCCGGGGCAGATCGCCTTCCCCGGCGGAGGCGCAGAGCCGTCCGACACTGACGTGGTCGAGACGGCACTCCGCGAGGCGGGCGAGGAGCTCGGGATCCAGCCCGAAAGCGTCGAGGTCCTCGGGTTGCTCTCCCCCTTCTCGACCATCGTCTCGGGGCGCTGGCTCACCCCTGTCGTCGGCCTGCAGCAGGGGCCGATCGAGTTCCGGACAGACGACTTCGAGGTCGCAGAGTGGTTTCAAATCGATATCGCAGATCTGCTGGTCGCGCCCCATACGGTGCGTGAGATCGAACGCGACGGCATGCGCGGACGCGTGCATTACTACGAGGCGGCTGGTCGCGTGATCTGGGGAGTTACCGGTGCGATCCTGCACGAGTTCCTCGAGCGACTCGGGAGGATCGACTGACCGTTAGCTCGACGCGGCGATGATCTTCTGGTCCTGCGCCAGCGCCACAGCGCCCGCGAATGTCGGATCGACGGGTGCCGCAGAGTTGACGAGCAGGACAACCGCGATGACATCGCCGTCCTGAAACGCGATGCCGATCTGACTGTAGCCGGCTGACGTCGTGCCGGTGAATTCATCGACCTGGCACCCGAGACCGGCCGGCGACGAGGTGCTCGTGACTGTCGCAAACTGCGTCTTGGCGGCATCACGCAGTTGCGGATAGTCGGCAGTCGCCGTCTGCGTCGAGGCATCGAGGACGACGTCGTCCTCGATGCGATACGTGTTGCTGCTGTTGGCGAATCCCCGTTGATCGGTGTTCGCGGTGTTGTTCATCCGGCCGTCACTGATCTGCGCCAGCACCGGACCGCCCGACGGCAGGTCGGTGGCAGCCAGCGCGAGGTGGGTGGCCGGTGCATGAGCGGAGCTCACCTGAGGATTCGCACACGCCACTGTGGATGCGGAGGCCGACGGCCCATCGGCTGTGGCGTTCGACGTCGCGGTGGCCGGCGCGGCGCTGCCGCAGCCCGCGGTTGCGAGAGCAAGCCCGCAGGCGCAGAGCAGCGGTGACATGCGTATGGCGTGGTTCATTCTCATCGTCCCCTCGCGCCCACCGTAGCACAGGGTCCCCGAATCAGCGGTAGCGGGGATGTACCACAAACGGGTTGACGCGCATCTCCTCATCGACAGTCGTGCGCTGCCCGTGACCAGGGTAGACGACGGTCTCGGGGGGGAGCGTGTAGAGACGATGCTCGATCGAAAACATGAGCGCGGGCAACGACCCGCCGGGAAGATCGCAGCGGCCCACGCCGCGATGGAAGAGCGTGTCCCCGGAGAGCAGATCCGGTCCGACGCGGAAGCACACCGAGCCGCGTGTGTGCCCTGGCGTATGCAGCACCTCGATATCGAGCTCGTGCCAGCGCAGCATGTCGCCATCCTTCAGATCCTGCTCACAAACAACATCCGGGAGGTCATCCGGGACACCGGGAAGGTATCGGACGGCCTCGAGTTGCTCGCGATCATCGGGATGAATCGCCGCCTCGCAACCGAATGCGGCCTTGATCGCCGGAACGCCGCTGACGTGATCGGGATGGCCGTGGGTGAGCAGGATGCGGTCGCAGCGTAATCCGCGTTTCTCGAGCAAGGCCATGGTTTGCGGATGCTGCAGCCCGGGATCGACGACCAGCACGTCGGGGGTATCGCGGCGGTGGAGCACGTAGCAGTTCTGGTCAAACATCGGATCGACGACGATGGCCAGTTCGACCAGGTCTCTCAGCGTCTCGGTCACGACGGGAAGATTACGCGAGGCCGGCGTTGATCGGCCCGAGCACGTCGGCACTGGTGATCGGGAGCACGAATCCCGCACCCTGGCGTTCGCGCCGGCGCGGTGCGTCCGACTCGACCAGGGCCCGGTCGAGCACCTCACCGACGTTGTCGACTGGAACAACCTCGATCGCATCGAGGATCTCCTTGTCGACCTCGTACAGATCGCGCAGGTTCTTGGACGGCAGGATGAACGTCTTCAGTCCGGAACGATGCGCCGCGAGCAGCTTGTCCTTCACGCCACCGATGGGAAGCACCTTGCCACGCAACGTGACCTCGCCGGTCATCGCAAGGTCGCGTCGCACCCTGCGCGAGGATGCGACCGATACCATCGCCGTCGCCATGGTCACGCCCGCCGACGGACCGTCCTTGGGGATTGCGCCGGCTGGAACGTGCACGTGAATCGCGTGGGTGTCGAAGAAGTCTCGTGGCGCGCCGTACTCGACTGCGTGCACCTTCGCCCAGGACAGCGCTGCACGGGCCGACTCCTCCATCACACTCCCGAGCTGGCCGGTCAGCACGAGGTCGGGTTTGGTCTCGATGGCGAGCGCCTCGACGGTGATGATGTCGCCACCCACCTCGCTCACCACAACACCGGTCACAGCGCCGATCTCGTCCTGCTCCTGCGCCTCACCGTAGTCGTGACGCCGGGGGCCGAGCATGTCGGACAGATCGTTGGGCGTGATGACCACCGGTGGTGTCGCGCCGGCGGCGAGCTTGCGCGGGACCTTGCGCGCAACCTCGGCGATCGTCCGATCGAGCTGCCGGACGCCCGCCTCTCGCGTGTAGCCATGCAGCATCGCGACGATGGTCTCGCGCGAAATCTGCAGCTCATTGACGTCGAGCGAGTGCTGATCCAGCTGTCGCGGAACGAGATGGCGCTCCGCGATCTGCACCTTCTCCTGCTCCGTGTATCCGGTGATGCGGATGATCTCCATCCGGTCGCGCAGCGGCGGGCTGATCGTCTCGGCAATGTTTGCCGTGGTGATGAACAGCACCTGCGAGAGGTCATACGGGACCTCGAGATAGTGGTCGCTGAACTCCCAGTTCTGTTCCGGGTCGAGCACCTCGAGCAGCGCAGCCGACGGGTCACCCCGAAAATCCGCCCCGACCTTGTCGATCTCGTCGAGCATGATCACCGCGTTGCGCGTCCCGGCGGTGCGCATCGACTGGATGATCCGGCCCGGGAGCGCGCCGATGTACGTGCGCCGGTGGCCGCGGATCTCCGCCTCGTCGCGGATGCCGCCGAGGCTCATGCGCACGAACTTGCGGTCGAGAGCGCGCGCTATGGACCGACCAAGCGATGTCTTGCCGACTCCCGGGGGGCCGACGAAGCAGAGGATCGGGGTCTGCAATGTGCGCCGCCGAGGAGCGGTCGTGTGTGCGGCGGGTCCTGTCGGCGCGGGGACCCCTCGCCGCTCAGCTGCCCGGTCTGACTCCTCATCGTCTTGCGTTCTGGGACCGTCTTGCGCGGCGCCAGGCAGCAGAGCGGCGCCGCCCCCCGCGCCGCCACCCGCCTCCTGGTCGGCAGCTTCGACGGCGACAGGACCCGCGCACTCCGACCCGGCTTTCCCACGAATCCGCTCCCGAACAGCGAGCCACTCGAGAATTCGGTCCTTCACTTTCGTGAGGCCGTAATGATCTTCGTCGAGGATTCGCGCAGCCGCCTCGATGTCGAGCGTCTCGGCGGGGGGATCGATCCAGGGGAGGTCGAGGAGCCAGTCGACCCACGTGCGAACCATGCCCATCTCCGGGGATGCGCTCGGGATCTGCTCGAGGCGGTGGACTTCCTTCAGGACGCGCTGCTTGACGTTGTCGGGCATACCCGCTTTCTCGACGCGTGCGGAGAGATCCTCGTCGTCCTCACCGGCGTCGTCGAGCTCGGACAGTTCCTTGCGGATGGCCCGCAACTGCTCGCGCAGGATGTGCTCGCGCTGCGAGTTGTTGATCGTCTTCTGAACGTCCTCGTGAATCTTGGTGCGAAGCTGGGCGACCTCGACCTCGCGCGCGAGGAGCGGGATCAGGATGCGAAGGCGAGCGATCGTGTCGGTCTCCTGGAGCAGCGCGACGCGGTCGCCGAATCCGAAGTCCGGACACGTGCTGGCGATGTCGGCGATCAGCTCGGCTTGGGACGCACGCGCCATGGCGACGGCCGTATCGGCTCCCACCTGAGCGCCGGCGTTGACGTACTCGGCAAAGAGCGTCCGAACCGATCCGAAGAGTGCGTCGACCTCGGTGCCTTCGACGACGTCGACGGGGACCGGGGTGACCGTGGCGATCCACGCGTCTCCCGAGGCGTCGAATGCGTCGATGCGCACGCGCTCCTTGCCCTCGACCAGCGCGTGCGCGCCCCCACCCGGCAAGCGCCGGAACGCCCCGACGTGGGCGATGACGGCGATCGTGTGCACGTCATCGATCGAAGCGTCGTCACGCTCGGCATCGCGCTGGATGGCGAGCACGACGCGCCCGTCCCCGTTCACCGCCGCCTCCAGCGCCGCGACCGACCGAGGCCGGCCCGCGGCCAGCGGTGCGAGCTGCGACGGAAAGACGACGTTGTCGCGGAGGGGGACCGCCGGGAGCGTCAGCGTTGCGGCGGCAGGTGCGGCTGGAATCGGGTCGTCAGCCGCCGGCGGCTCGACATCGGGCATCCAAAGAGAATAGCCGGGCGCTTGTGGCGTCAAACCTCGATGGCGAGCCCCGTCTCCCAATCGCGACGCCACGCAGCCGCGAAGTACGCGGCAGCTCCAGCGTGCTCCACGCGCATCGCCACCTCCCAGCTGCCGCCGAGGCCCGGGGCGCTCCAGTTCGCCGACGCGATCAGCACCGATCCGTCGGCCACCAGGCCCTTGGCATGCCCCGACGTCGATCGCCTGGGGTCCATCTGGCGGACCGCGAACGGGAGGGTCGCAAGGCGGCGAGCGACGGCAGGATCCGGGACGCCGCCGAGCAGCAGCGCGCATGCGACCCCGCGTGACGACGCTCCGATCATGCGATCGAGCAGTTCGCGAACCGGTGGGGCTTCGGGCCGCACGTACGGCACAGTCACCAGCAAGCGGCGCCGGGCCGCCGACGCCATCGCGGCAACGGCCTCCCCAACGGCGGCGCCACCGACGACGAGGGCGAGCCGGCGCGAGCTGGTGTGCACCACTCGCGGCGCCACCTGGGGAATGGGCATGCCGACGGGTGGCGCGGCCAGCCGGGGCGCTGCTGCCCATGCTGCCGGAGGCCGGGCGGCCGTGCCCCAGTGCGCGGCAAACGCGTCGGCGGCTGCATGACGGACACCCCTCGACCTGGTCGCTGTGATCCACCATTCGCGGGTCCCGGCAAGCGGCACGCCGGCGGGCGGAAACCGCAGGTGGCGATCCCGCGGTGCATCACGCCAGATGAGGTTCCCGGTGCCGACGGCCACCGTCGAATCGACGATCAGCAGCTTGCCGTGTGCACGGTCGGAGCCCTGACCGGCAACGCGGCACTCCGCCCCCGCTTGGGACAGGGCTCGTGCCGTCGCGGCATTGCCGTCGGATGCGTGAGCGTCGAGCACAACGCGAACGCGAATCCTGCGCTCGGCGGCTCTGACCAGTGCCCACCGATACGAGGGGCCAACCTCGTAGATCGCAGCGTCGACGGATTGCCGTGCACCGCGGAGCAAGCGCATCAGCACCGTCCCGGCTGAGTCAGGACCGAGCGCGCAGGTCAGCAAGGTCATGGAGCGAAGGGCGCCCTCGGACGAATGCGACGCATGTCGAAACGCTACGTGCTCAACTCGCCCTCGAGACGCACGATGCCGCTCGATGGGTGATCGACCTCGCGGCGACGCGCCGCTACGCCGTCGCGGGTCCGACTCGTGCAGAGAGCTTCTGCAACTCCTCGTGGTGCCGCTTGACGTTGGCGATGACGTCGTCGAGCACCGTGTCCTGCGCCTGAAGATGCGACTGCAGCTGCAGGCATTCGCTGAGGATTGCCTCGGCGTCGTTATACGTCTGCTCGGACCGCTTGTCTGACGCCTTGCCCTGGATGTTCTGGCCAACGATGATGATGGGCAGCAGCACCAACTGGATGAACGTCTGGGCGATCCACGCGACGATGACGATGGCCTGTCCGCTGGAAATGGCGGCCGGGAGGCTGATCAGCGCGATCAGCGTGAAGATATACGCGCACCACATCGTCCCGACCACCGCGGTGATGATCAGCGCGACCCGGCCGTTGACGCCGACCCGCTCGTCGTTGACGTGTACGGGCCGCTCGCTCTTGCGCTGCGCAATGCGCGGATGTGGAATGTGCTGGAAGAGCTCTTCCACCCTGGGGATGGATGCTGGCCGTATGGGTTGGTCGGTCATCGCAGATCTCCTCGCGGTGGGCGCTCGGAGTTGAGTGCCCGATCGCGCGGTATCGTGAACGATGCGCGAGAGTTTGAGTGGGAGCCTGGCGAAGATCAGCCGCGTCGTCGCGCCATGGCCGGCGGCCGCGAGCGGCGCAGGCTCCACGCCGGTTGCCGCTCCACGAATTCGTACATCGCGGCAGGACGTCCCGGGCCGCCTTTGGCGAGCGTTCCGGTGGCGCGCACCAGGCCCGATTGCTCGAGCTCGCGCCGGAAGTTCGACGGCTCGTAGGTCACGCCGCTGATGGCCTCGAAGACCCGCCTTGCCTGCGGCATCGTGAAGCGTTCCGGGAGCAGACCGACGGCGATGTTCGACCACCAGAGCTTTCCTCGCAGACGTTCCACCGCGTCGGCCACGATCCGCTGGTGGTCGAATCCCAGGGGAGGGAGTGCGTCGACCGGCTCCCATCGGGCGCTCGATTCGTCCGCCCTGAGCACGGCAGCATCGATGAGCGCCAGGTAGGCGACGGTCGGGATCCACCCTCGCGGATCGCGCTCCGGGTCTCCGTAGGTCTCGAGCTGTTCGAGGTAGACGGCACCGACGCCCGTCTTCTCGGTGAGCTTGCGCTGCGCGGTTTCTTCGGGTCGCTCGGTGGGGCTCATGAAGCCACCCGGGAGCACCCATGTCCCCGCAAACGGCGCCTCGGCGCGCTGCACCAGGAGCACGTGGAGACGCCCCGAGAGCGGTGCGAGCACCACGGGGACCGCGTAGACGCCGGCCGGGGCTGGAAATCCGGACGAGTTGACGGCGGTCATGGCGGCGGCAATCCCGGCGTCTGCAGCTGATGGCATCGCGATTGATTGTGGCGACGCGCTAGGCTGCACGTCGATGGAGAGTGGGAATATCGCCACGGCGGAAGGCTTCCGCACCGCCTACGCCGAGATCTTCTCGAACGTCGGCGCGCTCGCAGCCTCGCTGGACGACGAGCTGGCGATGCTCCCCACGGGGTGCCCAGGCTGGACGGTGCGGGATCATGTCGCCCACATCACCGATCTCGAGAGCATCCTCATCGGGCGCCCGCGGGTCGAACACGTGGTTCCCGAAGGGCTCACATACATCCGCAATCAGCCCGGGGTCTTCATGGAGATCGGGATCGACGCCCGCCGGAAAGAGCCATTGGCAGATCTGCTGGCCGAGTACCGCGACGTGACCGCCGAGCGGCTGGCCCGCCTCGCAACGCTCGAGGACGCTCAACTCGACCAGATGGGCCGCGGCTTCTTCGGCGAGTCCAAGGTCCGCTCGCTGCTCGCCATTCGTGTCTTCGACCTCTGGTGTCACGAGCAGGACATCCGCCGAGCACTCCGTGCCCCCGGTGGGCTCGATGGCGTCGCTGCCGCGCACAGCCGCGAGCGGATGCTGATGGGCGCCGGGAACGAGCTCCAGGAGCGTCTCATGCCACCCGCCGGGACCTCGCTCGTCTTCGATGTCACCGGTCCCGGTGGCGCGCTCCGCTCGGTGACGTTCGACGGCGAGCGCGGCAGAGCCGGCGCGACCATTCCCGACTCGCCGTCGTCGACGCTGCGCCTCGACCTGCCCACACTGACCGTCCTGACCTGCGGCCGCTCCGACGACCCGGACGCTCGCTCGCACGTTGTTGTCGAAGGTGACCAGAACTTGGCGAGCCGCGTGCTCGAGGACATGGTGGTCACACCGTGACTGGAAGGTTGCTCGCCACAGCTATTCTGACCACGCTGGTGCTGGCCGGCTGCGGGTTGCAGCAGGATCTGTCCCAGGTGCCGAATGCCGGCAACGGCCCGACCGGACCGGCGACGCCAATCACGGCTCCGACGCTCTCGGGCGCCCAGTTCGACTGGTCGTCGACCCACGGGCACGCCGTCGTGCTCGACTTCTGGGGTTCGTGGTGCGGTCCCTGCAATGCCGAGCAGCCGGACCTCAACACGCTGGCGTCGCGATGGGTGCCCAAAGGCGTGGTCTTTCTCGGAGTCGACGAAGGGGATCCCACGGCAAACGGCGCGGCGTACGAACGCACCTTCAAGGTTCCCTACGCGAGCGTCAACGACGCCAGCGATCTGATCGCCTCCGAATACAACGTTCTCTCTCCACCGACGGTGATCATCATCGACGCGAAAGGCAATATCGTCGATCGCTTCCTGGGCACCATCGCGGGTGTCGGCACCGACCTCTCGCGCCTGGGCTGATGGCCCGGATCACCGTCTACGGCGCTCCCTGGTGCCCCGATTGCAAGCGCGCGAAACGATTCCTGGCGGAGCAACGCGTCGCCTACGAGTGGGTGGACATCGACCACGATGCCGCCGCCCTGGAGCACGTCGAGGAGCTGCAGCAGGGAGGCCGCTCGATTCCGACGATCGTCTTTGACGGGACCGACGTGCTCATCGAGCCGACCAACGAGGAGCTGGCGCGCAAGCTCGGGCTCACGCTCGAGGCCAAGCGCGGGTGCTACGACCTCGCGATCATCGGTGGCGGCCCCGCCGGGCTCGCCGCCGCAATCTATGCCGCACGTGAGGGCATCGACGCCGTCGTGGTCGAGCGCAGCGGGCTGGGCGGTCAGGCCGGGGTTACCGAGCGGATCGACAACTACCCGGGGTTCCCGGACGGGGTCGGCGGCGCCGACCTCGCCGAGCGCTTCATCGCCCAGGCCCGTCGCTACGAGGTCGAGCTCCTGAGCGCGGTCAGCGTCGAGCACATCTCCACCGAAGGGTCGGAGGCGGGTGACGTCTGCCTGCGTCTCGCCAGCGGTCAGGAGATCGAGACCCACGCGGCACTGATCGCCACAGGGTCCTCGTATCGCCGCCTCGGCGTTCCCGGTGAGGACGATCTGATCGGCGCCGGCGTTCATTTCTGCGCAACCTGTGACGGCCCGTTCTACCGCGGCGCCGACGAGCTTCTGGTCATTGGTGGCGGTAACTCGGCGCTCGAGGAAGGCCTGTTCCTGACGAAATTCGCCGCCCGCGTCCGCATCGTGCAGCGCGACCCGGAGCTGACCGCGTCTCGCCTCCTCCAGGACAAGGTGAACCACGACCCGCGCTTCGTCATCCACCGCAACACCGAGGTGGTCGAGCTTGCCGGCAAGGGAAAGCTCGAATCCGTCCGGCTTCGTGACCGCGACAATGGCGAGGAGCAGGTGGTCACGCCGCGGGCCGCGTTCGTCTTCGTCGGTCTCGATCCCAACACCGCCTTTCTCCGGGGCAGCGTCGATCTCGACTCACGCGGTTTTGTCGACGACAAGGGCGGTTTCACCACGTCGATGCCCGGCGTCTTCGCCGCGGGAGATGTCCGGCGCGGCTCGACCAAGCAGCTCGGGTCAGCGGTGGGCGATGGCATCGCGGCGCTCATCGCGATCCGCGAATACCTGCAGGAACACCATGAGGTGGCCCGGCACCCCGAGGACTGAGGGCGGGAGCGTGCCTTCGGATTGCGGCATGCTATAGTGCGCAACGCAATATGGAGATGCGCACTCAACCCAAGGACATGGTGGCCCTGACCACGCTCGGGCTGCTCAGCGAACAACCCTGCCATCCCTACGAGATCCAACGGCTGCTCAAGGAGCGCCACAAGGCCTACGCGGTCGGCAAGACTCGAACGCTCTACCGGGCCATCGAGGAACTGGAAGCGGCGGGGTCCATCGAGCCGGTCGAGACGAGCCGTGAGGGTCGCCGGCCGGAGCGGACGGTCTACCGGATCACGCCCGAGGGGAGCGAGGAGCTCGAGAACTGGATCGCCGACCTGCTCTCCACCCCTATCGACGAGACGCCCGTGTTCCGGGTCGCTGTCGGCCTCCTCGGATACATCACCCAGGAGCGCGCCGAGACCGCGCTCGCCACCCGGACCGTGAGCCTTCGAGCCCACCTCACCGCGCTCGAGGCGACGCTCCGACTGGCCCAGGACGACCTCGGCCTCCCGAGGCTCGTGCTGCTCGAGCTGGAGCACGCGATGGCTCTCGCCGCGGCCGAGATCGAATGGATCCGTTCGATCACGGCGGACATGGAGTCCGGCGCCCTCATCTGGAATGAAGAGCTGATCCGATCGCACTTCGAGGCGATGCACGCCGCGGACGCGGAGCGTCGCAACCGTCATCGAGAGAACCACCTCGCCAGGCTGGTGCACCCGGCACGACGCGAGCATCCAGCACACATCACCAGGGAGGAGACGCCATGATCGCGACTCACGACCTTCGCAAGACCTTCAAATCGCGCAAGGGCGCGGTGGAAGCCGTGGCCGGTGTCGACCTCGACGTCAAGAAGGGCGAGATCTTCGGCTTCCTCGGTCCCAACGGCGCGGGCAAGACGACCACGCTGCGCATGCTGTCGACACTGCTTCCGCCGACCAGCGGGCAGGCAACGGTCGCCGGCTTCGACCTCCTGCACGACTCCGCGAAGGTGCGCTACGAGATCGGGTACGTCAGCCAGGAGGGCAGCAGCGCACCCGAGATCCCCGGGCGCACCGAGCTGGTGATGCAGGGCCGTCTCTACGGCATGACCAAGGCGAGAGCCGAGCAGCGCGCGGCCGAGCTCATCGCCGCGCTCGAGCTCGCCGATTGTGCCGACCGGCCGACCAGGACGTTCTCGGGCGGCCAGAAACGCCGCCTCGACATCGGGATCGGCCTCATGCATCTCCCCCAGCTTCTCTTCCTCGACGAGCCGACGACCGGGCTGGATCCGCAGAGCCGAGCTCGCATGTGGGACGAGGTGCGCAAGCTGCGCGACATCGGGACGACCGTCTTCCTCACGACCCATTACCTGGAGGAGGCCGACGCACTCTGCGACCGCATCGCCATCATCGATCACGGCAAGATCGTCGCCCTCGGCACTCCCGACGCGCTGAAGCGGCAGGTGGCCGGCGACGTGGTGGTGGTCGGCACCGACAACGCGAGTGACCGCGTGCTCCAACTGTTGCGCGGCGAGTCGTTCGTTCGCGAGGCGACAGCCGGCGACGGCGTGGTGCGCCTCTATGTCGACCGGGGAGAGACCGCCATGCCACAGATCATCCGCGCGCTCGACGCCGAGGGCATCGTGCTTTCCTCGCTCTCGTTGAATCGTCCAAGCCTGGACGACGTGTTCCTGCATCAGACCGGGCGTTCGCTGCGCGACGCGGCCTAGGAGGATCGCCATGAAGTTGCTCAAAGACACCTGGCTGATGTTCCAGCGGTACCTGTTCGTCTTCCTGCGCAACCCGGCCTGGGTGGCGATCGGTGTGCTCCAGCCCGTGCTGTACCTCGTGCTCTTCGCCCCCCTGCTCAAGTCGCTGACCGCGACGCCCGGGTTTCCGACCGGTGGCGCATACAACGTGTTCGTGCCGGGACTGCTGATCCAGCTCGGACTCTTCGGCGCCAGCGGTGTCGGATTCGGGCTCATCGCCGAACTCCGCGCCGGCGTGATCGAGCGCTTCCGGGTCACGCCCGTGAGCCGCTTCGCGCTCCTCCTCGGGCGTGCGCTGCGCGACATCCTCACGCTCGTCGTGCAGTCGCTGATCCTCCTGCTGCTCGCGATCCCATTCGGACTGCAACCCACCGTGTCCGGCGTGTTCGTCATGCTCGGACTGGTTGCGCTGATCGGACTCGGCATGTCATCACTCGCCTATGCCGCAGCTCTGGCGTTGAAGAGCGAGGACTCGTATGCACCGCTCATCTTCACGCTCTCACTCCCGCTGCTCCTGCTCAGTGGCGTGCTGCTGCCCCTCCAGCTCGCGCCGCAGTGGCTCCAGCACATCGCGCAGGCGAACCCGCTCTCCTACGCAGTGACGGCCGCACGCGACGTCTTCAACGGGCACGGGTCGGACCCCGACGTCTTCAAAGGGCTTGCGATCATGGCGGCGCTGGCGGTGGTCGGCGTTCTCATCGGCGCACGTCGCTTCAGCAGGGCGATCGCCTGAGCTGACAGCGCCCGGGCGACATCAGGGGGCGCTGGAAATCCCAGGACGCCTGATGGGGTGACCTCGCCGGGCGGTCACCCGGCGAGGGCGGGAGCGTCCTCGAAGCAGGATCGGACCACGGCACCGAGTCCCGGCAGGCTGAACGGCTTGGTGATCAGATGGTTGGCGCCGGCAAGTCGGGCGCGTTCCACGTCCTTGTCCGACGAGAGCGACGTGAAGACCAGCACCGGCATCGACTGGGTGCCGGGTTGCGACCGGATGTGACGGCAGACTTCGATGCCGTCGACTCCGGGCATCATCACGTCGAGGATTGCCAGGTCGAACTGTTCGGTGTCGAGCATCGAAATCGCCTCGGTGCCGTCCGAGGCCTCTCTCACTTCGAATCCTTCCATGCTGAGATACAACCCGACGACGTGCAGCAGTCGCGGTTCGTCGTCAGCGAGAAGGATGCGCTGCTGGGTCAACGGATGCGGCCTCCCGGGCGCGTGGACAGGTGCGTCATCGCAGTATCGAGCGCCGGACCGATCTGATCTCGGCGACCATCGTTCCGTCACCGGGTGGAGACATATGGCGCCGGAACCGGCTCCGAGGACTGCTGTGCTGGATGATGAGGCCATGGCGGTCGCACGCGGACGCACGGCGCAGCGAGGCTCGCGCACAGGTGGCTGACCCGGAGGCTCCACGTCGCTCCACGCCGCGGATGCTGACCGAACCGCGCCGCCCGGCACGCATCCGAGCCCTCCACGCCGCACCCTGGCTCGCCGTGGGAACCGTCTGCGTCGGCGCCTTCATGGGCCAGCTGGACGCGAGCATCGTGGCCACAGCGCTCCCGGTCATCCGCTCCAACCTACACGCATCCATCGCCGGTGTCGAATGGGTTGTTCTCATCTACGTGCTCGTCCTGGCCGGCACCGTGGCGGCAGTGGGCAGGATCGCTGACCGGATCGGCCGCAAGCTGCTGTACACGTACGGCTTCGGCATCTTCGTTGCCGGCTCCGCAGCCTGCGCGCTCGCACCGTCGCTCGGCCTGCTCGTGCTCGCCCGGCTCGTGCAGGCGGTTGGGGCAGTGATGCTCCAGGCAAACTCCTACGCGTTGATCCGCGACGTGCTCCCGCCCGGCCGGCTCGGCACCGGGCTCGGGGTCCAGGGGGCAGCGCAGGCGCTGGGTCTGTGTGTCGGTCCCTCGCTTGGCGGGGCGTTGACGGCGCTCGGCGGCTGGCGCTTGATCTTCCTGGTCAACATCCCAATCGGGCTGATCGGACTGGCACTGGGCTGGTTCCTCCTCCCCAGGAGCACGCATCACGATCCGGAGAGCCGCATCGACCCAACTGGAACGCTGCTCCTCGCCGCAATCCCCGCAGCGTTGCTGGCCGCCCTTTCCTTCGCGGCCGAAGCTGGAACGCCCGCCTGGACCGAGCCCTCGCTCATCGTGCTCACCTGCGCGCTGGTGATCGCGGCCGTTGCGCGCCAGCGGAGCGCCGCCGGGGCCGTGTTCGACGCCGCGCTGATCCGCGTTCGGGCGTTCGATGCGGGGATCGCGGCGGCAATGCTGTCCTACGTGGTGCTCTTCGGCTGCCTCGTGGCCGTCCCGTTCTTTCTCGAGAACTCCCGTCACGTCGGACCGGTAGCGGCGGGGCTCGAGTTGAGCGCGCTGCCGGTCGCACTGGCGGTTGTCGCGCCGTTCGGCGGTGCGATGCGCGACCGTATCGGTCCGCGGGTTCCCACCGGCCTGGGCATGGCCCTGACCGCCGCCGGAATGGCGTTGCTGGCGGCTTCGGCGACCCGGACCGACCTGCTGGTGGCGGCCCTGGCGGTGGCCGGCGCCGGGATGGGAATGTTCGTCGCAGCCAACAACGCGGCGACCATGTCCGCGGCTCCGCGGCAGCGGGCGGGGGCGGCCGGCGGGCTCCTGAACATGGCGCGCGGCCTGGGGACGGCCCTGGGCGTGGCCCTGACGTCGCTCGTCTTCGCCTCGGGCCGGGGCATCACCTCGGTCGCGCTGTTGCTGCTCGCGGTGTCAGTCCTGACCGGGGTGGTCAGCGTGCTGTGGTCGAAGCCGGTCGGCAGCGTGGTCTCAACGGTCTGAGCTGTCGTCTGCCGGATACCAGTGGACCGGGCGGGCGTCGTCGCGACGCACCCGCCCCGAGCTCTCGAGCAGGACGAGGTGCGCAAGCGTCTCGCCCACCGCCGCTCGTCGCATGTAGCCGACGATCTGCGACCAGTCGCGGGACCACCGAAGCCGCAAGGTCGTCTCCCAGCAGGTGAGACCCGGTGCGCCGCTGATCGCTGCGTACGTCTCGTCGAGCCGCTGCCTGTGATGAGCCAGCAGCTCGTCGACACGGACATCGAGGCCCCGGAAGCGCCACTCGTGGGCGGGCAGGACTTCGTCGACATCGAGGTCGCGTACGCCACGGAGCGCGTCAAGGAAATCCGCCAGGGGGTTGACCGGCTGCTGCGCGTGCATGGTCACGCTCGGGCTGATACGCGGGAGCACGTGGTCGCCGCTGAAGAGCAGGCGGCCGCGGCGGTCGAGGAAGCAGACATGACCGGGCGAGTGTCCCGGCGTGTGCAGCGTCACGAGGTCCCATCCCGGGAGCGGCACGCTGGCGCGGTCCTCGAGGAGGACGTCCGGCTCGGCGGCTGCGACGAATTCGCGAATCCCCATGGACGCGCCCGTCAGCTCGGCTCGTACTTCATCGGGCACGCCCGCCTCGACGAGCAGCGCATCCATGTTCTCGAGCAGTCGCTCGAGCCCGAGGCCGTAGCGAGCCGGGATGAGCGCGGCATCGGCCGGATGGAGCGCGACCCATGCGCCCGACGCTTCACGCAGCCGTCCCGCCAGCCCGTAGTGGTCGGGGTGGATGTGGGTGATGAGGATCGCCCGCACGTCGGGCGGCGTGTACCCGGCGACCGCCATGCCCGCAACCAACGTGCTCCAGGCCTCCTCGGTGCTCCACCCGGTGTCGATCACCGCGATTCCCGAATCCAGCTCGAGGAGGTAGACCAGGACGTAGCGCAGTGGATTGTTGGGCAGGGGTACGGGGACAGACCAGAGCCCCGGCCGCACCTGTTCGACGTCGGGCAATCCCACGGATTCCCACGAACGACGTTGCGCAAGACCGGTGACCTCGATCCCGCTCATGCGCGGGTCTCAGCCGCCGGCAGCGACTGGGTTGGCGACGAGGTGCTCGAGGAAGAGGTCCGCGACGTCGGCCCAGTGCTCGTCGGGGATCCAGTGCGATCCACCCTCGAGCTCGAGCAGGTGGTACTCGCCAGTGCAGTGTTCGCCGGACAGATCGGTCGCCTCGCGCGTGAACACCGGGTCCTGGTCGCTCCACACGTGGAGCACCGGCGCACTCACCGGTGCGGCGTGGGGTCGCTCGGTACCGAGCGCTCGGTACCAGTTCAACGGACCAGTCGCTCCGATCGCGCGAAGCGCGGTGATATCGCGATGCGCATGCGCGGGGCTGAGGCCAGTGGCAGTCAGCAGCGACTCGGCCACGATGCCGCCAGCGGCGTCGATCAGCGACTCGGGGATGAGCGGCAGCCGGAGCACAGGGATGTACGCCATGCGCACTCGCTGCTGTCGCCCCCGGAGCGCCTGGCGCAACGCGGCGCTATGCGGAGTCGAGACCGCGGTCAGCGATGCCACCACTTGGGGATGATCGCCGGCCAGAGCCCAGGCGACGGTGCCGCCCCGGTCATGTCCGACGACGTGGAAGCGATCCCTGCCGAGTGCCGCGCCGATCGCGATCACGTCGGCACACAGCTCGCTCACCCGATACGCCTCGACGCCCTGGGGGCGAGCGCCTTCGGAGTACCCGCGCTGTGAGGGGGCGACGGCCCGATAGCCGGCGTCTGCGAGGCTTTTCAGCGCGTCGTGCCAGCAGGTCCCGGTCTGCGGAAACCCGTGGAGCAGGAGGACCAGCTCGCCGTCCGCCGGGCCTGCGCTGAGCGCGTCGAAACGCATGCCCCGCGCCGCTATGGTCGTGCGTCTCACCGCCACTGGTACGGAGCGTAGCAGGCGGCCGGAGTGGCGTACGCCGCTGCCAGCCTCGCTTCAGGCACCATGGCCGCCATGTCCGACGCGCTCTTCACGCCGCAGAAGCGCGGCTACGTTCCGAGCGACCATGCGCGTGGGCCGTGGGATCGCGCCGCCATGCACGGCGGACCGCCCGCTGCGCTCATGGCCGGTGTCATGGAAGCGTTGCCGACAGAAGCGCCGATGGCCGTCGTCCGGATCACCGTCGAGATCTTCCGGCCGGTGCCGCTGCGCCCGGTCGAGGTCGCCGCGCGCATCGAGCGGGAAGGCCGGCGCGTGCAGTTGCTGTCGGCGACACTCACCGATGGCAACACGGAACTCTGCCGCGCGACCGCGTGGCGCATGCGGATCGCGGATCTCGACGTCGGCGAGCAACCACCGCTCGAGGTCCCGTTCGCGGGGCCGGCAGCATCGACGGCGCACGTGCCCGAGAGTGTCGACCCGGCCTTCCACCGGACCGGCGTCGAGATGCGCTACGCGCACGGGTCGTTCATCGAGCAGGGGCCGGCAACGGTGTGGATGCGCCTGGTGAATCCAGTTGTCGCGGGACGGACCACGACACCGCTGCAACGCGCGGTGGCGGCGGCCGATTTCGGCAATGGCGTTGCGTCGGCGCTGCCGTGGGGGCAGTACCTGTTCATCAACACTGATCTGACCGTGTACCTCCACCGCCAGCCCGAAGGCGAATGGATCTGCCTTGACGCGAGCACCGACGTTGATCCGCGTGGGGTCGGTGTCGCCCACAGCCGTCTCTATGACGAGCGCGGCCCGATCGGCCGCTCGCTGCAGGGTTTGTTCATCGACAGACTGCGGGTGACACCGCCCGGCGTTTGACGGCGGGCACGATGCTGCATCGGGGAGTGTCCCGGTGCCTCGAGCCCATGCGCTCCAATCGCGCCGGTCGCTCAGGCGCCGAGCAGGCTCTCGACGCGCGGGTCGTCGCGGATCGGCTCGAGGTCCGCGTCCTCGAGCGCGATGGCGCGCAGATCAGGACGCGACCGGAGGGCAGCCCCCAGCAAATGGAGTGCCTCCTCGGCCCGACCGTTGCGCGCGTAGAAGCAGGCGAAGTTGTAATCGGCAACCGGCTGGTTCTCGGGGAACAGCTCGGAGTCGAGCGCGTAGCCCCACTTCGCGGCCTCTTCCGCACCGGCGGGATCGCCGTGTTCGACGGCCCAGTACGAGAGGTGCTGGGCCACATGGCCATGGCCATTCCCTGGCACGACGCGCCATACGGGGCCGCCATTGTCGGGGCGCTCGCGCAGCAGATCCGCCTCAGTGCACGCATTCACCGCCTCGATCAGTGCTGCATAGGTCTCGCTTGCGGCCGCGCGAACCGCCGCCGCGGTATCTCCGCGATGCGCGTCGTAGATCTCCGCGTTGCGGGCGTTCAGGTCCGCGTCATTGGCAGGCCCTTCGAAGGCCGTTCCGCGGCGTGCCGCCTCGAGCGCCCGGACACCGTGGTCGCGCCAGGTGTTGAGGTGGGCGATGTTGTCCTTCGCGGTCCACTGGCCGGCGTGTGAAGGCGGCGAGTCGTCATCCAGAGCAAGCAGCGCAGCCTCCTTGTCGCGCGCGGCACGGAGTGACTGAACCAGACGGTCCTTGAGCGAATCGCTGCTCACAGCGGCAGCATAGCCGCGCCCGCCGGGGCCACGCTCCAGGCTTGCGCCATCTCCACGAAACGGCATAACGCGTTGACGAGTCGCATCTGCTCGGGCGAGTGGCAGCGCGCGCGCAGCAGCTCCGGCGAGCAGACGAGCACCGACAGACCGCGCGCCCGTGACACCGCCACGTTGAGGCGGTTGAGACTGAACAGGAACTCGAGGTTGCGGGGCAGGTCCTCGACGCTCGACGTCGCCATCGAGAAGATGCTCACCGCTGCCTCCTGCCCCTGGAAACGATCGACGGTGCCGACCCTCGCGCCCGATGGCAGCGCTTCGACGAGGCAGGCGACCTGTGAGTTGTAGGGCGCGACGACCACGATGTCTTCGAGCGACAGGGGTCGCTCGTGGCCGGTGTCGTCGCGCCACGTGGCGGCAAGCAACTGGCCGATGACGACGCGCACCCGCTCGGCCTCGTCATCGGATCGCACCCGATCGGCCCGATGCTCGACGAAGGAGGTTCTGAGCCCGGTTGTCGGCACGCCGTCGAAGAGTACGGCCTGTGTCGAGCATTGGGGCTCCGATCCCAGCCGCCCCTCATAGAAGGAGCGCGACACGAACGCGGTCACGTCGGGGTGCATCCGCCATGTCCGGTCGAGCAGCACCCCGCGGTCCGAAGCGATGGTCACGTCCTCGCCGAGCAGGTGGTCGAGCGCCGACACCCCGACTCCCGGCGGGTGGCTCCCCTGCAGCGGTTGCGCCAGTTGCCGCGGGTCGCCGACAAGGACGATGTTGCGTGCCGCACGCGACACCGCGAGCGTGTCGGCGAGTGACATCTGGCCGGCCTCGTCGACGAACAGCGTGTCGAACGAGGCTTCGAACTCCGGTCGGGAGAAGAGCCAGGACGTTCCGCCGACCACGTCGACCGTTGCGTCGGCGACTGCGCCTTCCACGATCTCGTTGCTCCGCGCGATCTGTATCGCCGCCGTACTGGTGCCATCGCCCTTGCGGTGCTGCATGCGGACCTGCACACCGAAGGACGGAGCGAGTTCCTCGATCTTGCCCAGCAGCATGCGAATCGCGTTGTGCGTCACCGCCGTGACCCCGACAGGCCCCCGCCGGTTCCTGAGCAGAGTGAGGGCCGCAAGCGCGGCCATATGCGTCTTCCCCGCCCCGGGCGGGCCCTGCACCGGCAGGCAACCACCGCACAGTCCCAGGATCACGCGGATTGCTGCCTGCGACGCCGTCTCACCGGGTCCGCGCAGCGTGCAGTCGGTGCCGTCGCCGAGGCGCGGTGGCAGGCGCATCAACAGGTCGCGCCCGGCGCGATTGGGCCCATCGGCGTCGGGGCCGTTGGCGAGAACCCACCGCCCGAGGTCAAGCAATGACTGCTCTTGCGCGTCCGTCTGAATCGGCGTCGACGGAATCAGAAACCGGACCGATCCGCGCTCCGCCTGGCGTGGCGTTCGTGACAGGGTGATTTCCCCGCGTGCCGAATCGAGGTCCGAGACCTCGCCGGCGACGGGTGCCCAGTTGAGATCCGCCTCGGGGTCGAGCGGATTGTCACCGATGCCAATTCGGTGCTCCTGCGGTTCGAACCGGTAGCGCTCGATCATCCTGCGCCCGTCCTCGTGGGAGCCGATCATCGACAGCGGGCCGAGCGCGTTTGTGTCGCGCTCGAGCTCCTCGGGACTCATGGCGATCTGGTCGAAATGGCGCCACCAGTTCACCTTGTTCTCACGGCGGTGATACGACAGTAGGGGCGCGAGCAACCACCGGGCCTGCGCATCGTCACTCCGCGACTCGGCGTCCGCCGGTACATCGGCGCCGAGCGCAGACGCAACGGCCTGGGTCGCGGCGATCTTCGCGTGCAACGCATCGCGCACCTCGCGTTCGATGGCCGGCGGACGCGCAATCGGGGCGCCCCGAAGCGCCTCCTCCTCGACGCGACGAGCCTCGAGCCAGTCGCGCAACAGCACCGTTGACACGCAGTCGCGCTCGTTGTACATCGCGATCTCGTCGAGGAGCGCCTGATCTCCCTCCCCATCCTCCCGGCTGGTCAACCAGCGTTCATACATCACCATGCTTGCCGCGGCGTCTGCGATCGACTCCTCGCGCGCGGGCATGTACAAACGCTCGACCTTCTTCAGCGAGTAGGAGTCGGTGGACAGACGCACACCCTGGCGTACCACGCGGTAGAGGTCGACGAGCACCTCGTTGCGGAGCAGGCGGTCGACCTCCTCTTCGCGCGTGCCGTGACGGCTCATCAGCCGCCGCAGCGCCGTCTTCTCGTAGGCGGCGTAGTGGTAGATGTGCATATCGGGGTGGCGATCGAGCTGCGCGACCGCGTAGTCGACGAAACCCTCGAAGGCACGCCGTTCCCCGGCGTCGTCGTGACCCCACCATGCACGGTACGTGCCCTGCATGTCCACCGCACCGAAGAGGTACTCGAGCGGGACATCGCGCGCGAGCCCGTCGCCCTCCATGTCGAAGAAGATATCGCCCGGCGACGGGCTTGGCAGTGCGCACAGTCCGTGCCCGGTCTCCCAGACGTCCAGCAGCTCGTGGCGCGGCGCGCCATCGGTATGAGCACCGCCGTGCTGCAAGGCAGCCTGGGCGCGCAACTCGCGAAACGTGGCTGCGCTCATGCGCGGCGGGGCCTCAGCGTCGGCTGACAGCGTCGCCAGCGCGGTCATGGTGTCGATGCCCACCGACTGCAACGCGATCACCTGTCCCGAACGCATGCGCGCGACCTGCGACAGGTGATCGTCGTGCTTGCGCTGCGCGGCGCAGCGCGCTGCGAAGCCACAGGTCCCGCAATGCTCGACCGGATCGGGGTAGGTTGTTGCCGCCTCCGCGACCATCGTCGCCTCGAAGTCTCGCTTCACGGTTGCGTGGTATGCGGAGAACTCGTCAAGCCGATACGAGTGCCCGACGCCGTCGCCGAGAACCACGTGGAATGAAGCCGGTGCCGATCCCTGGAGCCGCTCGAGGTGGGCCGAGTACTCGCACAGCTGGAGAATCGCCTCGGAGCGGACGCGACGCGCGAGCTTCGCGTCGGCGGCCGCATATGCCCACGGCCACCGCGCACTCGGCGTCTCGACGCGGAGCAGGAAGTCGGCGCGGCCCATCCAGCGGCCGTCAAAAAATGTGGGCTGGTAGATGACGTCGTACCCCTCGCCCATCGCCGCGACGGTGTCGGCTTCGAGCGCGCGCAGTTCGGCCGCGGAGCTGGCATACCGGTCGCGCTCATCCTCGAACGCCCTGATCCGCAGCCCCTTCGCCCGGAGCGCGTCGAGGTGACTCTGCTCGTGCGCGGCGCCGAGGGTGGCGAGGACCTCGCTGAGCGCGGACCGATCGCTCGGTATCGACTCTCCGGCCGCGACCCGCCGCTTCAGGGCCACGAGGTGACCGCAGGCCAGGTAGTCGCACAGGTCGGTGGCCGTGTACACCGGACAGCCGTCCTCGAGGAATCGCATCAGCGCACCATCCTGGCTCGCGGGCGCGTGCGTTCGCGCGCCAGCGGCAGGGTGAGCTGGCGGCTCCGCCGGCGAAGGAGCGCGCCGCCGCCGTCCTGCGGCGGGCCGGGGATCCCGGCGAGCCGCATCGACCGTGCCGGGCCGGCCAGAAAGAGCTCCGCGCGCGTTGCGAGCAGCGCCTGAGCGCGCCGAAGGTAGGCTCCCTCGCCCGTGACGTCGTCGACCGAACCCGATGCCGTTGTGTCCATGTCGTGACGATGCGCGGCGCCGGCGACAGGTGGCTGTCGCGTACGGTCGTGCCGTGCCTGATGAGATCGAGATCCGGCCGCTGGCGGAGTCCGAGCACGAAGTCGTGGGCGCGGCGACGGCCAGTGCCTTCCGCGAGTTCTGGAAAGCGGACTCGCCCGGCTGGGACGCCTACCTGGCGAGGATCGCCGACGTTGGCAGCCGCGCCAGGCAGGCGATCGTGCTGGTGGCCCTGGACAGGGGCGTCGCCGCCGGTTCTGTCTCGCTCGAGCTCGATGCGCGAATCAGTCCGGGGCCGAGTGAGCCCCTCGCGCCCGCCGAGGCGCATGTCCGCATGCTCGGGGTGAGCCCGGCATTCCGCGGACGTGGGATTGCGCGCCGGCTCATGCTCGCCTGCATCGACATGGCGCGCCGCCACGGCAAGCGCGTGATGACCCTCGACACCGACCCCCTCATGACCGCGGCGCGGCAGCTCTATACCGAGCTCGGTTTCGAACCGACCGGAACGGAGCAGCGACCGGGCGGACCGCTGCTCCTCAGCTACCGGCTCGACCTCGAGTCGGACAGTTCGGCGACACGCTAGGCTCGTCCCGTGCCAGCCGTGTACGAAAAGGGAGAGAAGGAACTCCGCGTCATCAAGCTCTTCGCGCGCCTGTGCGAGACCGAGGTCGGCCTGACAACCAAGCAGCTCGCCGAGGAGCTCGAGGTGAATCCGCGCACCGTCCAGCGCTACGTGGCAACCCTGCGTGACAACGCGGGCATCGACGTCGAGGAGACGGGCGGTCGCTGGAGGATCGGCAAGGGAAGCCTCCTCCCTCCCCTGCAGCTGGATCACTACCAGGCCACGCTGCTCCTGGTCGCGGTGCGTCTGCTGCAGCAGGTGCGCCCCGAGCAGGACCCAGCGCTCGTCGGCGCGCTCGCCCACCTCTCCCGGGCGTTGAGCGTCCCGGTGGTGAGCGAATACCTGCGCCGGACGCTGGTGGCAGCCGAGCTACGCCCGGCCGACGCCGACCGGCTCAAGGTCGAACGCGTCGTGATCGACGGCTTCGTCACCCATCGCGAGATCGAGGTCCGCTATGTCGACGCCAAGGGCCATGAGACGCGTCGCGATCTCCGTCCGTATTTCATTCAGCCGACTGCCGAAGGTCGCCACATCTACGTCTTTGCACAGGACTCGGTGTCGCGCGAGGTGCGCTCATTCCGGCTGGACCGGATCCGCTCCGCTCGCCTCCTTCCCGCGACGTTCGCGGTTCCGGACGACTTCGACATCGATACCGTCCTCGGCGCCGCATGGGCGATCTGGCAGGGTGCCGGCGGGGATCGGGTGGTCCTGCGTTTCACGCCGGAGGCCCGGCAGTGGGTCGACGAGAGCCCCTGGCCCGCGCACGCGCAGCGCCGCGACCTTCCCGGCGGCGGCATCGAGGTTCGGCTCGACATCGCCGGCGAGGTGGAGATGCGCCCATGGTTGATGCGCTGGGGACCAAACGTCGAGGTGCTCGCACCGGAATCGCTGCGCCGCCACATTGCGGAGAGCCACGCGGCAGCTGCGGCACTGTATGCGTCGAGTCCGGCCAAACGGGGTAAAACGTGAACAGCATGGACGAGAAAGTCACTCTCACCGACGACGAGTGGCGTCAGCGCCTGACGCCTGAGCAGTACAACGTGCTCCGCAAGGCGAGCACCGAGCGGCCCTTCACCGGGCAGTACGTGCACGTGGACGACAAGGGCGTGTACACATGCGCCGGGTGCGGCGCGGAGCTGTTCAGCTCCGACACCAAGTTCCACTCCGGCACCGGCTGGCCGAGCTTCTACGCTCCGCTCGAAGCCGGGGTCGTCGAGGAGCATCGGGACTGGAGCATGATCATCCCGCGCACGGAGATCCGCTGCGCCAAGTGCGGCGGCCACCTCGGCCATGTGTTCCCGGACGGCCCCGAGCCCACCGGTCAGCGGTATTGCATGAACTCCTGCGCGCTCAAGCTGGAGAAGTCAGCGGGCTGATGCCGCGCGAGCCCTCGCCTCGGGCTCGTGCGGTCCTCGAGCAGACCTTCGGGTTCACCGAGTTCCGCCCGGGGCAGGCCGACGTGGTGGCGGCATCCGAGGCCGGATCCGATGTGCTCTTCGTGGCCCCGACCGGCTCCGGCAAGAGCATCGCCTACTGGGTCCCGGGGATTGCAGGTGGTGGGCTGACCATCGTGGTCTCGCCCCTGATCGCGCTCATGGTCGACCAGGTCGCGCGCCTCAATGCGCTCGGCATCCCCGCCTCATGCTTGCACAGCCAGGTCAGCGCCGCGACCCGCGCGGAGTCGCAGAGGTCCGCGGCAGACGGCGAACTGCGCTTTCTGTATCTCGCCCCGGAGCGACTTGGTGCCCCTGGCTTCCTCGACAGCCTCAGCAGGCTGGCGGTCGATCGCTTCGTGGTCGACGAGGCGCACTGCATCTCGAGCTGGGGACACGACTTCCGCCCCGACTATCGACGCCTTGGGGAGGCCATCGCGGCGTGTGGCCGGCCGCCGGTCGGCGCCTTCACCGCGACCGCGACGCCGCGCGTGCGCGCCGACATCACTGCAAGCCTCGGGCTGACCGCACCGGTGGAGCGTGTCACCGGGTTCGTGCGCGAGAACCTCACGATGTCGGTCGTCCGCTGTCGCGGCATTGCTGACAAGCGCGAGGCACTCCTCGATCTCGTCCGACCCGGCGGGGGCAGGGCACTCGTGTACTGCGGCAGCCGGCGCTCCACCGACGAGATCACCGAACTGCTCGCCGGCGTGGGTGTCGCGGTCGCCTCGTACCACGGCGCCGTCGACGGCGACACACGTCAGGTGGTGCACGAAGGCTTCGCCGCGGGCCGCCTGCAGGCCATCGTGGCTACCTCGGCCTTCGGCATGGGAGTGGACTTCCCGGACATCCGCAGGGTCATCCACCACGACTTTCCGGGGAGCCTCGAGGAGTACTACCAGCAGGCCGGTCGCGCTGGTCGGGATGGCGAACCTTCCGAATGCATCCTGCTGTACAGCCCTGCGGATCGCCAGTTGCAAGAGTTCTTCATCGAGCAGGCATACCCCGAACGAGACGTGGTCCGCGCCGTGTACCGCGAGCTGCTTCGCGAGGGTTCCGACTCCATCGACGACTGGCAGTTACGCGGCGTCTCGAGCAACGGCGCGCGCGCCGCCCTCGATCTGCTTCGCAGGGTGGAGGTCATCCAGCCCGACGGCAGCATTCGCCGCCTCACCGGTGCGCCGGTGGACTTCGACGAGCAGGCTCTGCTCAAGGCCAATGCGTATGCGCGCGTGAACCAGGTCATGGAATACGCGGGTTCGCGCGGCTGCCGGCACGCGCGCATCGCCGACTACTTCGGCGAGGCCGGCGTGGCGCGGACGTGCATGGCATGCGACAACTGCCTTGACGGCAATCGCGAGGCGTACGCGCCGGTGGAACCTGCCCATGTCACGGCGGCGCTCGCCTGTGTGGCGCGCTTTGACAACCATCTCGGTGGCGTTCGCATCGCATCGATCCTTCGCGGATCGGCGGACGCATGGACGGCGTCGCGGGGATGGGTCACCGAATTGCAATGGTTCGGCGCGTTGCGGGGTTGGGAGCTCGAGCGCGTCCGGGATCTGCTCGAGCGGCTCGTCGAACTCGGGTGCGTCAGCCGCGGTCACGGCGAGAAGCCAACCCTGGGAATCACCCCTCTCGGGAGCGCGGTCCTGCGCGGCGAAAACGACGTGGTCGTTGAAGTGCGCGCGGCGCGCCCCACTCGCACCACCACCGGCGGCCGCAAGAGGGCGGGAGGAGCCGCAACAGCCGCCCTCGAAATGGCGCCGGACGTCGCTGCGCGATTCGAGGCGCTGCGGCGGTGGCGGCTGGAGATCGCGCGGCGCAGTGAGCTGCCGCCGTATGTCGTCTTTCACGACCGAACCCTTGCCGAGATTGCGCACCGTAGCCCCGCGTCCGCGGGGGCGTTGGCGACCATCCCTGGAGTGGGACCCACCAAATTGGAGCGCTACGGCGAGTCAGTGCTGGCCGTACTCCGGGGCGCTGCTCCGCTCTAGGCGGATGCGGCACGCGATGCTCGGCGCGGCCGTATAGTCGGCTCGGGTACCCACACCATGCGCACAGGGAGACAATCGCGGGCCCGAACGCTGGTCTTCCTGGCCGCCTTCGTGGTCGTCGCCGGCGCTGCGGCCTGGATCGTCGGCGGCAAGGTCGATCTCAACGCCGCGCCGCCGAACAGCAGCCCTTCCGCGGCGACGCCGGGACCGACACCGGAACCGCTCAACTGTCTCTCGAGCGACCTGGAGCTTGCTGGAGCCTTCAACGCGTGTGCCACGACGATCCCTGACGCGTCGTCGACATGCTCGGTGTCGGGACACACCCTGGAAGCGTCTCTTCGCATTTCAAGCGGAAGCTCCGGCATGTGGCTGTTCATCGATGTCAACGGCGCCTACACCGGGCCCGCGACGTATGACTTAGCGCCATGGCCTCAACCACTGGGTGCCACGGACGATGACCCCAAGGTTGCCATCCAGGAGCAAGGCACCGATGCATTCACGCAGTTGGTCAATGGCGTCCCGGTCCAGCAGTACGGTACAGCCACGTTCTGGCAGTCGGTCGCCGGCATCCTCACTGTGACAAGCCGCGACGGCCGCTCGGGAACCCTGTCCGCCATCCTCGAGATGTCAGGACCGGGCAACACAACGGTGCTCGGGTCAACGCTGAGCGTTTCCGGATCTTGGAGTTGTCCGTGAAGGTGGAGCGCTTACGCCGGGATGTTGCAGGTGGCAGTGATTCCGCGGCGGCTGAAGTACTTCTGGTGGTACTCCTCGGCGTCCCAGAACTGCGCGGCCGGAACGATCTCGGTGACGATCGGGCGCCGGTAGTGACCCGACTCTTCCAACCGCTTCTTCGATGCGAGGGCAGCGGTTTCCTGCTCAGGTGACTGGAAGAAGATCACCGACCGGTAGCTGTCGCCGACGTCGGGACCCTGGCGGTTGAGCTGCGTCGGGTCGTGGTTCATCCAGAAGATATCGAGCAACGTGTCGTAGCTCACGCGAGCAGGATCGAACGTGACCTCGACCGCCTCTGCATGGCCGGTCCGATGCGAGCACACGTCTTCGTATGACGGTGCCTGCGTGAAGCCGCCTGTGTAGCCGACCTTGGTCGCGGTGACCCCGTCGACCTGTTCGAACACCGATTCCACGCCCCAGAAGCATCCCGCGCCGAATATCGCTGTTTCCATGGCCCGAGTATGCCTCGATCGGCCCTCAGCCAATCACGACGAGGAGAGTGCCAGCTTGACCTGTCCGGTGGCATAGACGGGCGGCCAGACCACGACGCTGTGTCGCGGCGCCTGCCATTGCCAGACGACCGCCGCCGCCCGGATGTTCTGGCCAACCTGGCCGGGCACGTTCGAGAAGAGCACGCCACCGCCGTTGGGAAGGGAACCGCTCGGGAGATCGAGCGCTCGCGCGGCTGCCGCGATGCCCTGGGCGCTGTCATCGCCGGCCCGTCCGAGCACATCGGCGAACAGCACCCAGGCGGCGCTGAATCCGGCGATGCCTTCCTCGTCCGGAGCGGCCGCGCCGGTGCGCTGCTTCCAGAGCGCGGCGAACCGCTCGTAGAGGGCCCGCGCCTGGGGATCGAGCGCATCAGGGTTGAAGTCCCCCTGAGGACGGTCCGAGGCAAAGACTCCGACGGCAGCCGAGCCGAGCACGTTGCCGAAATCCTGATCGCACTGCGCCATCGTCGTCCCCATGAACACCTTGACCCCGAGGCCGGCCGCGAGGAACGCCCGCCGAAACGCGATGCCGTCCTGGATGTGCGACGAGAGCACGAGGATGTCGGGCCTCGCCGCGGTCAGCGCCTGCATGACGGGCGCCCAGTTCGGCGTGTACGGGTTGTAGACGGACTCGCCGCTGATGCGCACGCCACCCAGCTCCAGCGCACTCCGGGTGGCATCGGCGACGGAATGTCCGTAGTCGTCTCCCGCGGTGACGAAGTACACGCGGAGCTTGTCGACGGGGATACCCATCCGCGGCACGAGTTCCTGGAGCATGAACGCCCCGGAGTTGCTGCCGAGCTCGGCGCCGTTGACCCCGACGCGGAACACCAGCGGCGATCCCTGTCCTGTGACCCGATCCGCGACCGCGCCGGTCTCCCAATACACCATGCCCGCGGCCGACACGGCCGCGGCTGCGGGAATGGAGAGCTGCGATGAGTATGCGCCAATCACGACAGGAACTCCGTCGCTGTGGAGGCTCGACACCGCTGCCGGGATCTGGGCCTGGTCCTGGACATCGCGCACGTCGATCGAGATCGCGTGGCCCGCGACCCCGCCGTCGGCGTTGACCATCTGCGCGGCGAGGGTCGCGCCGAGATACTCGTCCGTGGAGTCCGGGGCGGTGCTGCCCGAGAGCGGGAAGATGGCCCCGACGCGGAAAGGTACCGGCCCGGCCGCGGCCACCGTCGCGCAGGCTGCGGCCAGGACCGCAAGCATCAGGACGCCGATCAGTCCGAAGGGACGGGAGCGCTCGGCGCTGGGGGGCCCTGGCACGGGCCGATCTTAACCCGCGACGGCTCGCGGCAGGGTTCTGGTGGCACGGGGTGACCTCGGCCGGTTTCGCCGCCACGCGACCCATCCCCGGCCCGCCGCGTACGTCGCCGCGCCGATCGAGCCGACGAAGAACCCGATCGGCAGGTTGGACAGGAACGACAGTGCGATCGCCGACCACACTGTTCCGAGGGCGATGAGCACCGACAGTCCCATGGCAGCCAGCGGTTTGTTGGTGAAGCAGCGCGCGGCCGCACCCGGGCTGATCAGCAGGCTGAAGATGAGCAGCGCCCCGACGACGGGCACGGCCATCGTGGTGGTGAGCGCGACGACGAGGAGGAACGCGACCTCCATGCGAGCGCTGCGAACGCCGTGTGCCTCGGCCACATCGGGCATCACCGACGAGAACATCAGCGGTCGATACATCACAAGGATCATGGCGATGGACACGGCCCCGATCACGGCGATTGGAACCAACTCGCTGCTGCTCACGCCCAGCACCTCGCCGAAGAGCAGCGAGTAGATCTCCGGCGCGTACTCGGTCGTCATCGACAGAAACAGGGAGCCCAGGCCGAGCATCACGACGATCACGAGTGCGGTCGCGACGTCATGGCGCGCGCGCCTTCCGAGCCCGGCGATGGTCAGCGCGCCGAGAATTGAGAACACCGCGAGTCCCACGATCGCGTCGACGCCGACAAGGCTCGCACCGGCTGCACCCGCGAACGCACCGTTGGGCAGCGCGTGAGCCGCAAACGCCGATCCGCGCAGGACGATGAAGAACCCCACGACCCCGGCCACCACTGCCACGATGGAGGCCGACCCCCAGGCGTTGAGCATCAGAGCGGAGAACATCACCCTGCGTCTCTCGCGATCGAAGGTTGCCCACCCGGAGAGCGCGTTCTGGGACGAGTTTGGGAAACGATGTAGGTCAGGAAGATCAGGGTCACGACGAAGAAGCTCACGGGCCAGCCGCCGCGCGTGGGAAACCAGTAGTAGCTGTCGTACGCGAGCAGCACGCCGAGCCAGGTCGCCGCGACGCCGATGGCGGCGGCGATCAGCGCAGCTCGACCGGTTCGATTGGTGATGCGCAATGCGGTGGCCGCGGGTCCGATCAGGAGCGCCGTCGAAAGGATGGCCCCAATGGTCACAGCGGAGAGTGACACCGCCACCGCGAGTGCGACGAGGTAGCCGATGCCGACGAGTCGAACGGGAACACCCTGCGCAGTGGCGAGATCCGAGCTGACCGAGCTCAGGATCAATGGCCGGTAGAGTGCGAGCACGATGCCTGCCGCGACAACGCTGAAGATCGCGATGAACGGGACCACTGACGCGGGCAGCGTGAAGATCGATCCAAAGAGCACGTTGACGGTCGCTCCAGTCGTGCTCGACGCCGTGGTGTCCAGATACAGAAACAGCGCGGCGAGACCGAGCGCAGCGCCGAGCACAATGCCAGTTGCGAGGTCACGTCCGCGGGGCCGGCGGATGCCGATCCACTCCATGACGCCGGCCGCCATGAGATTCATCGCGACAAATCCGAAGAGCGGACTGATCCCGAGCAGGAAGGACGCGGACCCTCCCGCCGTCCCGATATCGGCGAGCGAGTGACCGGCGAAGGATTGACCGCGCATGACCGTGAACGTGCCGACGATGCCGGAGACGACGGCGACGACGCCTCCGACAAGCAGGGCAGTCTGCACCGGGGTATTGGAGAAGAACCCGGGCTCGATCAGCGGTTCCATAAAGCCGAGCATGCTCACACCAACTCGACGATCGACGCGGTACCACCGTGCTGGAGTGCTTCATCGCGGCGCCCCGCCACGACGAGAATGCGGTCGTGCACGTGAATGACGTCGACGTGGTGCCCGTACAGCCTCGTGAGCGAGTCGCTCGAGACGACCTCAGCGATGGTGCCCGTCGCTATTCTGCCATTGGCGACATAGACGATCCGGTCCATGACTGGGAGCAGGGGATTCATGTCGTGCGTGGAGATGAGCACGGCAATCTGCTGCTGCCTCGCGATGCGTGACAGGAGGTCGACGACCTCCTGTTCGCTCCCGATGTCCAGGTTGGCAAGGGGCTCGTCGAGGAGCAGCAACCGCGGCCGGCTGATGAGCGCATGCGCGATCAGAATTCGCTGCTGCTCCCCACCGGAGAGGTTGCCGACGCGTGACTCCGCAAAGCGCAGTGCGTCGACGGACTCGAGCATCTCGTCGACGAGCCTGCGACGTGATGCCGACGGCCACGGGATGCCGAAGCGCTGTCCGTCGATGCCGAGACCGACGAGATCCCTGGCGCGCAGCGGCATGTCCGGGTCGAGCGTGATCCGCTGCGGAACGTAGCCGATGAGCGGTCGCCGTTGTGACCCGCTCTCGACGCGGACGGTCCCCGCGGTCGGCGTGATCAGCCCGAGGATGACCCGCAGCAGCGTCGTCTTGCCGGCGCCGTTCGATCCGATGAGTCCGGTGAACTCACCCGCGTTGATGTGGAACGTGACATCGCGAAGGATCTCGCGACCGGAGAGCGTCACGCTGACCCCGTCGACCGCGAGGACTTCGACCCGGGCGGCTGCGTGGTGAGGTTGCACGCCTATAGGCTGC
>PLZA01000069.1 GCA_003153505.1 Candidatus Dormiibacterota bacterium | reverse complement strand
ACATCGCGCCCAGCCCGCCGATGAAAAGGAAGGCGAGGATCATGACGAGGTACTGCAGGCCGATCACCTTGTGATCGGTGGTCATCCGGAAGTAGCGGGCCAGGCCACCGCCTTCGCCGTGCTGGTAGGCGTTGTCCTCTTCGGACGGCCGCTTGGCACCGAGGAGACGGCCGATCGGGTAGTTGAGGAAACCCATGCCGGCGAGGAACCCGACTGCGCTGAGCGCGTAACCGAGCAGGATCCCCGGGTCGGAGCCGAGGGAGTTGTCCTCGCCGAAGGAGTTGGCCATGGCGACAGTTCCGATGAAGAAGCCGATGATGAAGCCGATCACGGCGCCGATGACCCCCAGCAGCAGCCCCCACTCATTGAGGCGGCGTGCCAGTGTCGGCCGTGTCGACATCGGCGGCCGCGCAGAGGTTACAGCATCCACATCAGCTTTCCCTTATATTCGTCAAGTCGCTCACCGTCAGTTCCCATAGATCGTTGGCGACGGTTCGTACGTGTGGCTGTATGGCAGCAGGTACTTCATGATCGGTGCGTCGAGTGTTGTCTGCTGCTGGATCCAGGTCGCGAAATCGGACGCGCTCACCACCATCGCGGTGTCGTCGGTCATGTTGCCGTGCCAAAGGCCACACAGCTCGGAGCACTGGACTCGGTAGGTGCCGATCTGCGTCGGAGTCGCGGTCATGACGTTGTCGTTGANNTGGACGTCGGCATCGGCAGCGCCGCTGCGTCGGTTGAGATGCCGGCCCCCGGCTGGTCGATGGCTAGGGCTACGGTGCCGTAGACAGCAAGGCTCAGCACGACGACGAGGGTGGTCGCGATCCAGGTGGTCTGGACCCGGGTGTTGCCTCTCAGCGCGGCGGCACTCACCTCGGCGGTGGGCGGGGCGAGCCGGTTGACCACGAGGGTGAAGAACAGCGCCGCGAGGACCCCTGAGAAGACGGGCCACGCGATCACAGAGAGCACCAGGATCACCAGGCTCTCGCTCGATGCGAGGTCGGAGGCTTGCCCGGGTGGGATGGGGCCGAGCGCCAGTCCCACGTCGCCGCCCACGGCGGCGACGATCCAGACGATGAGGACGATCCGCGTCGCGGTGGCTCTGTTTCTCATCGGTCAGCCCACCTGGAGCTCGCCGGCCATATAGCCGAGCGTTTGCATGGGTCCACCGTTGCCGTAGAGGGTTCCCGCCGCACAGGGCACGAAGCACTGCCAGCGGAACAGGCCCGGCTTGTCCGGCACCACGAAGTCGAACTCAATGACCTCCTGGGCGTTCGCTGGAGCGTTGTCTGCCACGCCCTCGAGCGGGACGCTCACCCCCAGGTCAGGAATGGTGAAGGTGTGCGCGGCCAGCGGCGCATCCAAGGCTGACATGACTTTCCCGTTGAGCGTCATCTGGTTGTTGACCGTGCCCCTGACCAGCCCGAAGTACTCGTTACGGAGCCCCGTCTGACCATCCTGCTGGTCGATGGTCATATGCACTACAGCGCCAGCCGGTACCTTGAGATAGGTGGTGGGCAGGTAGCCGACCCAGTTGGGGTGCTCACCGTTGCCCTGGCCTGCTGTGCCCACGGCCGCAACCGTCGTGAGGTTGAGGCTCACGACGGGCCGTCCCTGGAGGGTGGTCGAGGTGGTCGTCGCAGCGATCTGCGGTGGCGTGGGATTGAGGAAGCGTGTCACGAAGAATCCGACGAGCACGCCCGCCACAATCACGCCCGCCACGAGGATCCAGATTCTCGATCGCATGCTTGGCTTACCTCTCTATGTGCGCGACTGGGCAATGGCTGAGACGACATCGACATCGGGGATCGGCACCGGGCACGTCGCGTGGAGACGGCCACTGTGCTGAGCGAACGCGCTCAGCCAGACCCGCGACGCCAAGGGTGAGTTGAATCCGGGCACCAGTTCTCCACTCAACAGGCTGCCGGTTCGTTCCGAAGGCGCAATGATCGCCGTGTCATAGGGGTTCCGTCAAGCCCCCTGTTTCGGACCTCCGCTGTGCGAACAACCGCCCGGCTGTTTGCGCAGTGGTTGCGCACAGTTGCGCAATCTTTGCCCTGCTGGGCTAGGAGGATGGGCTGCGGGCCACCCATCGCTCCGGGCAATGGTTGGTTGGACGCCGACGGTGCACCACACGGCTACGGCGGGTAACGTCACCGCCGGTAGCGACCGTTATCCGGGCACCGTGTACCAGAATGCGGCGTACGCGAGCGAGTACTGCGACGCGCCGCAGGCATCAGTACGTTGCGCCTCGACTCGCCCGCGCCGACCACCTCCTGCTGGAGCGTTGGTACCGATGGACGGCGCCGTTCTACATCGCCGCTGTAGACATTCACTGGGTCTGCTCAGGTCGAACGCGACCCGAGCCAGATCGACACGCACTGGTGGAGCACTGCGTTCAACCAGTGCGCTGTCGCGAGCAGCGTGAAATCGGACCCCGGTTGAATCCGCGCCTGTTCAGTCCTTGCCGAGATCGTACGGCCGCAGGAAGCGGGTCGGCGTGAACGCCACGAACGCCGCGGGAACGACGTTGTAGGTCGGACCGAGCGCTATTGCAGCGGCCTCGAGATCGTCGGCTGCGGCGCTGTCGCCCCACTTGCCCGTGTTCACCCGATGGATCAGGGTCTCGAAGGCAGCGATCGTTTCCGCCGGCGTGAACGTGCAATGGCCCGCCCGGCTGACGAAGCTCTCACGGAGCATCCTGGCATCCGGGACGTCCTTGGCGACATTGCGATACGCCTGCTCGTCCTGGTTGACCACGAGGCCGTCGCCGGTCGTGTGGAGCGTCAGGACCGGGCGATCGAGGTCCCCGTTGTAGACGATGTACTTGGTCAGGTATTTGACGGCGGCGGGATTAGCGCTGATCGGCGCCGATGCCTGCAGGGTTGCGAGATCGGCGCTCACGCTCAATCCGGCACCTGCGTAGAGCGCCTGAACCTCGGCGTTGTCGGAGGACAGGGCGAACTGCGCGCTGAAATTGACCCCGGTCGTCCAGGAGACATTACCGCCGGCTCGCGCCTCCAACTCGGCCCTGAGCGCGAAGGCGAAGGGTCCGTCAACCTGGGTCTCCCAGAGGAATTGATTCGCCTCCTGGGTCACGTAGTCGGTCGGCGCCGGCTCGGGGCTCGCCGGGTCGAACCAACCCGGGATGTCGCCGAGCGCGCTTGCGAGCGCGATACGCGCTCGTCCTTGCGGGGTTGCCTGGGCGGCGGCAAACAAGGCTTCCGCAATCCCCAGGTTGGTGGTCGGGGCGGTGATATTGACCACCTGGAGCCCGGACGTCGGTCCGAGGAGCTGTTGCACCGCGAGCGCAGAATCAAGTGCCTCATTCCAGGTGCCCACGCCCCCGGCGAGCACGCCACACATCGGCAGTGCGGCCGTGAAGCGGTTGGGAGCAACCTGAAGCAGCGCTGCGGTGATCATCCCGCCGAGCGAGTGCCCCCACGCGATCGTCCGGGTCGGCGTCCCGACGCGCCGGTCAAACGTGTTCAGGGTCGAGAGCTGGTCGGGAATAGCCTGCTGCAGCGCCCAGCCTGTGGTGGCGTACGACGACCCTGCCAGGGCATAGCCATTGGTCAGGAGCCACTGCCCGGTGAGCGGGTCGCCGACGTCGGTTGCCGGATTAGGACTCCCGGGCGTGACGTAGCCGTGGCTGTAGAGCACGAGGGTGCCATTCCAGTTGGCGGGGACCTGGATGAGATACGTCGCGCCATCGCGCAGCGTGCCGGTCAGCGTCCGCGCTGGTCCTCCTGCGAGGGCCGTGGCCGGCGCCATGCCGAACACCGCCGAGCCGGCCGCGACACCGACGGCGCACAGAGCCGCCAGGCGACCTCTTGTCGTTTGCCTACGATGCATGCTCAACCCCCGCTGAGGAGCCGACGACTGTTAAGAAGGTCGACGCTACTCCGGTGTGCACGCGACGGTCAAGCGGTCGAGCGCCTGGTTCGCTGATCCGAATCAGCAATCGGCGCTGGCCCGGGTCAATGGCGGCTCATCGCCCGGCGTCGGCAGCATCTCAATGGCGAGCCGGCTGAGCAGGATTCGCTCAGCCGGCTCTGAATCGCTGTATTCGATCTCAGTGCGCCGGTGTGAAGACCTCGATCCTGTCGTTCCCGAAGTCGTTGACGTAGATGTTGCCGGAGGGGTCCACCGCGATACCCATGGGCTGCTCAAAGTGACCATGCGTGGTGCCCTTCGACCCCCAGCTTCCGAGGAAGTTTCCATTGCTCGGATTGAATTCACTCACCCGGTTGTTCTTGACGTCGGTCACATAGAGGATGCTGCCGTCGGGCGACAGGGCGTCATCGAACGGCTGGCCGAGCGTGCCCGAGCCGATGGTCCTCACCAGGACCCCAGCAGGACTGAACACGTCAACCCTGTTCTGGTTGATTGACGTGGCGTAGATATTGCCGCTGGCGTCGACCGTCACCCCGTCGCAGCCGTTGTAGCCGGCCGGGTTGCCCACGGTGGTTCCGCATGCCACGGGGAACCCGGGCACCTCAGTCCCTGACTGCGTCAGAACCTGCAGACGACCATTCGAACTGTCGGGCACGTACACGAGATCGGACGGTCCGCCGACGAAGATGCCTCGGGAGTAGAAGAACTTTCCCGGCGAGCACTTGACACAGGTGCCGGTCTGGACCTGCCCGCCGAAGACCGCGTAGGAACTGACGGAGCCGGTGGACGGGCTGGCGCAGCCCAGTGGACCGTTGCCATTGCCTGTCGGCGTGTACGCCTTGATGAATGCAGAGCGCGTGTCATTGACCCACAGGTTGCCGTTGACCGGGTCAACCGCGACGCCACGAGGGTAGTCCATGGCGCAATACGCGTTCAGCACCGGTTGCCGGCTCCCCCACATCTGTACGAAGGCGCCAGGTGTACTGCTGTTGAGCCCCGCAAACTCCTGGATCCGCTGGTTGAAGGTGTCGCTCACGTAAACGGTGCCGTCGATCGGCGACACGGCGACTCCGACAGCCTGGTTCATCCCACCCGCAGGTGGCGCAACGGGCGGGTTCGGGATCTGCTTCAGGAAGCCGCCTTTGTTGGTGTGAGCGAAGAGAGGGTTGTACGCGTCTATCGTGAAGCACGTGTAGTCGCTGACGTACACCGTGCCATCGGGCCCGATCGCCATGTCACGTGGCCCGTCAATCTGCCCGCCTCCCCCGCAGTCGCTTCCGGGAGTCCCGATGGTCCCATCAAAGGTTCCCGACGTGGAGTACACGCCAACGTACTGGTTGGCGGAGTCAGCGACATACACGACGTTGTTGGCTCGATCAACTGACAGCCCACGCGTGTTGCTGCTCAGATGCGCATTGGTGCTGAATGAACGTTCGAATGATCCCGACGAGCCGAACACCTGGACGCAGTGGTTGCTGACGTCATTGACATAGACATTGCCGGAGCTGTCGACGTCGATTCCTCGGACGAGGCCGAACTGTCCGCCACTGCAACCCTTGCCGTTGGTCCCGAATCCACCGATGAAGTTGTCGTTCTTGTCAAACATCAGCACCACGTTGGCCCCGGAAGTGTCCAGACCGGTGGACTGGACGACGTAGACGGTTTCGGTGGTCGGGCTGATCGCGATGAACGGCGCATAGAAGGCGTGCTCGGCGAAGGTGCTCACCGTGTCGAGGAGATTGCCCGCCGAGTCATAGCGGAGATAGCCCTGGAGGTCGTCGACAACGAAATTGTCGGTGACCGGGTCGACAGCGACGCCGTACGGCTGGTTGCCTCCGAGCGCCGTCTTCGAGCTGTAGCTCCCGACGAAACTGCCACCCGGGCTGAAACGCTTGACCTGGTAGTTGTTGTAGTCGCTGGTCAGAATCGTGCCGCTGACCGGGTCCCAGGCCATGCCCCACGGGTAGACGAAGGCGCTGCCCGGCTGACCGATCTGGAGGTTCCAGGTCGGGGCCGTGAAGCCCGACGCCGCTCGGGTGTCCAGCACGCTTGTGCCGCAGGTCGCAGCGATTGTCGCGATCCCGAATGCGGCAGTGGCGAGCGCCCCAGACGTGCTTCGCCGACCGAGTCCCCTTCCTCGATACATGATCCCCCCTTAGCCCGCCATCACCGTCCCTTGCGAGCAAGGTAGCAGTCGCCAAAGGCTGGTGCAATCTCGCTCGGTTCAAGCCCCGGCCCACTCGTAGACTAGAATGCCATTCCAGGATTTGACGCCACCGGAGATGAGCTCGAACCTCGATGCAGGAGCCGCAGACTGTCGCCGCAGCCGAGGATATGTCGATTCTGGAGGCGATTCGCGCGGCCCTCTTTGCCGAGATGGCTCGCGATGAACGGGTCCTCGTATTCGGTATGGACGTGGGCACGCTTGGCGGGGTGTTCCGGGTCACACAGGGGTTGCAGCAGCACTTCGGCGGTGATCGCGTCTTCGACACCCCGTTGGCGGAGGGCGCCATCGTCGGGGCGTCGGTCGGGCTTGCTATCGGGGGCATGATCCCGGTGCCCGAGATTCAGTTTCTGGGTTTTACCTATCAAGCGTTCCACCAGATCGGTCCGCAACTCGCGCGGTTCCGCTCGCGCTCGCGCGGGCGATACCCCATGCCGGTGACCATCCGCGCGCCTGACGGCGGGGGCGTTCGGACGCCCGAGTTCCACGCCGACGCGGTGGAGTCCCAGTTCACCCAGACGCCGGGCATCAAGATCGTGTGCCCGGCATTCCCAGACGACGCCAGGAACATGCTGAGCATGGCGATCCGGGACCCAGACCCGGTGCTCTTCGTCGAACCGCAGCGCCTCTATCGCACCGTGCGAGGACCGGTGACGGTCCGCGATGATCCGCTGCCGTTTGGGCGGGCTCGGATCGTCCGCCAGGGCTCGGACGTCACGCTCATCGCATGGAGCGCAGCGGTGCACCTCTGCCTCACTGCGGCGTCGGAACTCCAGAGCGCGGGCATCTCGGCGAGCGTGCTCGACCTTCGAACCCTGGTCCCGCTGGACGTGGCCGGGCTGGTCCAGGCCGTCACGAGTACCGGACGCGCGGTTGTGGTGCACGAGGCGCCGCTGACGGGTGGCTTCGGCGCCGAGATCTCGGCGACGCTTCACGAGGAGGCGTTCCTGTCGCTGGATTCGCCCGTCATCCGCGTCGGGGGCCGGGACGTCCCGTATCCGCCTGGCGCGCTGGAGGATGCATTCCTTCCCACCGTGCCGCGCATCGTCAGCGCCGCGCGAAAGGCGGTGGAAGGCTGATGACACAACAACCCATCGAGGCCGGGGCTGTCGATTCGACCGTGACGCGTGACGCGCGCCTCGGCGCGGACGGCGTAGCCAGCGGTGATGCGCCGATGAGCCGGGAGCAGGTCCTCGAGGCGTATCGGCTGATGCTGCAGTCCCAGGCCATCGACGACCTCGCGATCAAGCTGCAGCGCCTCAAGCGAGTCGGGCTCTACGCACCGGTGCAGGGACAGGAGGCCGCGGTGGTCGGTTCCGCGCTGGCGCTCGATCCACGGCGGGACTGGCTCGTGCCGGCTTCGCGCGAGCAGCCGGCGATGATCCGGCATGGCCTGCCACTAGTCAACTTCTTCGCGGGTTACATGGGCCGCCTGGACTCAGCGGGGATTCCGGAAGGCGTCAAGCTGTTGCCGCGGCAGCAGGCCATCGCGGCGCAACTTCCGCATGCGGCGGGGCTGGCCTGGGCTATGAAACTCCGCAAGGAGCGGGCCGCGGTGATGGTCTACTGCGGTGACGGCGCGTCATCCGAAGGCGATTTCCACGAGTCGCTGAACCTGGCCGGCGTGATGCATGTCCCACTCGTGGTGGTTGTCATCAACAACCAGTACGCAATCTCCACCCCCTTTCACAAGCAGACGGCGGCGCAGAGCCTGGCATCGCGGGCAATCGGATATGGGATGCCGGGCATCGCCGTGGACGGCAACGATCTCTTTGCGGTGTATGCGGCCTCCGACGATGCCGTGCGCCGTGCTCTCGATGGCGGAGGGCCGACGCTCATCGAGTGCCGGACATATCGGGTGGGGTTCCACAACACCTCGGATAACCCGAACGACTACCGGGAACAGGAAGAAGTCAGCGCGGCGCTGGCCGACGACCCGACCACCCGCGTGGAACGGTATGTCCTGGCCCAGGGCCTGCTCTCGCCCGGGGCGATGGCACAACTGAAGGTCGAGATCCGCGCCGAGTTGGACGCTGTCCAGCGGTCGGTGGCGGACCTTCCTCGCCCCGAAGCCGACTTCATCTTTCAGAACGTGTACGACGTCCTGCCCGCTCGCACGGAACAGCAGCGCGCCGAAACCGTCAAGGAGGACCGGCGATGAGCCGCTACACGGTCACCATGCCACAACTCGGTGAATCGGTCACTGAAGGCACGATCTCACGCTGGCTCGTCAGCGCGGGAGATCGCGTCGCGGAGTTCGACGCGATGGTCGAGATCAACACCGACAAGGTCGATGCGGAGGTGCCGGCGCCGGTGACGGGCGTGCTCACCGAGATACTGGCTCCCGAAGGTGCCGTCGTCCCCGTCGGCGCGGACATCGCGGTGATGGAAGTGGAGAGCAGTGCCGGCGTCGAGACCGGATCAGCGGTGGCCGTCGAAGAACCGGTGGCAGCAATGCCCCAGGGCGACGTTCCAGACCAACGCGCCACGCCGGAAGCGGTTGCAGCCACAGCGCCAACGCCGGCGTCCACAGGTCTCGAGCGTCCGACACCCCCTGCGCCAACCGCATCATCCCCACGGCCATCGCTGGATGGGGATGAGGTCGTGCTGCTGACGCCGTCACGCCGCCTCATCGCCGAAAGAATGGCAGTGTCGAAGGCAACGATTCCTCATGCGTGGCAGGTGCAGGAGGTGGACATGAGCGGCGTCGCCGCCAGTCTGGCTGCCCATCGCGGCTCAGTGCGCCGCCAACACGGTGCCTCCCTCTCGTTCCTCGCGTACATGGTCGCTGCAGCTGCGCAGGCGCTTCGCAAGTCTCCCGAGGTCAACGCAACGTTCGCGGATGATCGCATCATCGTGCACCGGGCAATCAACATCGGCATTGCCGTGGGCCTGCCGGAGGGCGTCGTCGTCCCGGTCATCAAGCACGCCGATCAGCTCTCTGTTGCCGAGCTCGCGGTTGCGCTGAGCGACCTCACCACCCGGGCGCGAGCCCGGCAACTCGTCGCGTCCGACGTGTCTGGTGGCACGTTCACCGTCAACAACTCAGGGGCGCTGGGCACGCTCTTGAGCTACTCGGTGATCGCTCCCGGACAATCGGCTGTGGTGACGATGGGATCGGTCGTCGACCGCCCCGTGGCAGTCGACGGAAAGGCAGAGATACGCCCGATGATGTATCTCAGCCTCAGCCTCGACCACCGTGTCATGGACGGACTCCAGGCGTCAGCGTTCCTCGGCGCGTGTCGTGAATGGTTGGAGGGTGTCACCGCGATGAGCCCGGTGTCATGACGCCTACCGGAGCGACCGCCGAAGCGGTGCTTGCGCCCGAGCGGAGCAACGCATCCGCGCTCGCGGTTGAGCGTGCCGCGGAGATCCTGCTCCTCCTCGCCCAGGCGGACGCCGGATCGCTGAGCGTGACCGAACTCGCCCGTGAGACCAACGCGAGCGGGAGTGCAATCCATCGCATCCTCACCGCGTTGTGTCGCAAGCAGCTGGTCGACCAGCACCCCGACACCCAGCGATACGCGCTGAGCTGGCGGATGCTCACGCTCTTTCGCCAGATGAACTCGCGGGCCGATCTCCGCGGTGTGGTGTATCCATACATGATCCGGCTGCGCGACCTGACCAGCGAAACCATCACCCTCAACGTGCGCTCCGGTTTCGATCGAGTCTGCATCGAGGCGGTCGAGGGGCCGCACGAGATCCGCTGGGTTGCCCAGATCGGCCAGCTGGCGCCGCTGCACAGCGGAGTGACCGGGGAGCTCCTTCTCGCGTATGCCGCGGAACCCGAGCTGCGCTCGTACTGGCGCCACCTTTCGCAACTGCGAAAGCTGGATGACTCGCTCCCCACCCGCCCTGCTCTGGCGGAGAGGTTGCTGGTGATCGCCGCGCAGGGATATGCGCTGGCGCAATCGAGCCGCGTCCAGGGTATCGACGCTGTCTCGGCGCCGATCGTTGCCGCCGATCAGCACATCGCCGCGGCGCTGACGATCGCCGGCCCCGCCGAACGCTGCACGCTCGATCGCCTCGAATCGTGGCTCCCCGACTTGATCGAGGCCGCCCGCGAAGTCTCGCTGATTCTGGGTCGCTCAGTCCCCGCGATCACCCCTTAGTCAGGCAACTCCACGGTGAAGTCCATCAACGGCGCGTACTGCTGACCGCCGAAGACATCAGTGTCGAGCGCGGACCCGGAGCTGGCAGGACGCGGGAAGCTCACCTTGATCGCCAGTGCCGCGTCGTGGGCGAACACCCGGACCACCGCCGGATCCTGCCTGTAGCAGGCGGCCAGGCGCTCGATGCTGAGCACGTTCTGGTCGCGCACCTCGCGGTAGACATCGGAGTCGTCGAACATGACATCGAAGGTGAGCCAGAAGGGTCCGGCGTTCTTCGACCTGATGAGCTTCGCGAGCTCGCCGAGACTCCTGCGCATGCCTACACCGTCACCATGTCGATGGGGAACAGGGCCGTCGGCGACTCTGGAATGAGCACGTGGTTGAGGTGAAACTCGTACACCGGTCCGCGGTCGATCTCTGCAGGAGCAAAGGGGAACGCCACACCGCTGATGAGGCCGTGCCACTCTGGGATCGGGTTGTGCACCGCCATGTGACTCAGGCTCGAAGCGATCGCGTGGGACAGCTCCTGCGACGCGGAGATGACATCCCAGAGGAGCATCACCTCATGCCCCTCCACGTGGGGAGTGGGCTCCAGTTTTCCCATCACCCCGTCGCGTCCGTACACGTGGGTCGCAATCGAATAGGTCGCGTCAGCCGCGAGCGTCTGCTTCAGCCGCGCCGTGATCGCCTCGTCCAGGCGAGCCAGCCAGGAGTCGAGCTGACCGATGATCAACGGGTCGCGAATGGCTCCGGGGATGACGGTCGAGAACCCAACCCTTCGTGCTCCCTCGAGCTTGACCGTGTACTCGCGGGCGGGGTGGAACCTCGAGCCGGAGAGACGCACGGCGCGATCGGAGACCGCCTCGTAGCGTGTCTGCGACGTGTCGAGCACGCCAGATGGTTCGACAAGCTGGAACGGGTCGGCGTTCTCATAAAGGGTGTGTGACGCCACACTCTGGGGTGTGCATCGGTAGTCGGCACGCATGGGTTCGATCTCGACACTTTCAGGATGCATGACCGCCGACATGCTGTCCGGAGCGGTCCGCTGCGCAACCGCCGCAGCGCCGCACTCCAGAATCTTGCCGGCGTGCCAGCACAGCGCCGGGTCGAAGCCCGAAAGCAAGGGCAGGGCGGCAAAGATCGATGCATCGCTCGCCCGCCCGGCGATGACGACGTCCGCACCCCGCGAGAGCGCCTCCTGGATCGGTTCCGCACCCATCATCGCAACCATGTGCAGCGACGAATCGATTGCCTCGGGGGTGAGTGCCCCCATCGGGGCGAGTGCGCGCACACGGCCGTCATGCAGCAGACCGCGCACGACATCCTTTGACTGCTCCGCATGGATCCTGGCAACGTCGAAGTGGAGACCGAGATCGGCGGCGATCTCACCAACGATGTCGCTCATCCAGGCGACACCGGCATCGCTGCCAGATCCTCCTGCAGAGCCGATTACAACCGGGATGTTCGCGCGACGAGCCTGCTCGACGATGACCCCGAGGTCACGCCGCACGGCCCCCCGGGAGAAATGGGATCGCCCCGTCGCGAGGAGATGCGGACCGAAATCGGTCGTCCCTGAATCGCAACCGATCATCCTGGCGCCCTCGTCGACACCGCGGACGATCGAGTCCTCCACGAATCCAGAGCCCAGCATCCCCGTGGCCGCAAGCAGCTTCATCCGGCGCTCATCGATCCGTACCCGTCACGGCAGCGAGGCGCGTTCCAGGGAGCGGGCATTGTGGAATAGTATTCCACAAACAGCCGGGGAATCTGGCCCCGGGTCAACGACCATTCCGCCGTTCCCGCAACGGCGGCGAGACCCAGGAGGCAACTCGTGCGAAGCCGGCTTCTCGAGGATCTTGAGGAAGGACGGACCAGCCTGGGGCTCTGGGTGAACAGCGTCGACATGGTCGACGTCTGTGGATACGTCGGCTTTCGCTGGGTGATGATCGATCAGATGTTCAGTCCGAACGACTGGCATCAAACGGCCGCACTGATCACCGCTGCAGAGGCAGCAGAGATCACCCCGGTGGTCCGGATTCAGAGCAACCCATGGCTCGGATACGACCGCCGGATCGCCGCCGACGTTGCGCGCGCGATCGGTGTCGGCGCGCAGTTCATGCTGGTGTCGAACTCAGGAAAGCGCGAGATCGACGAATGCGTGGTGGCGGCGCGTGACTGGCACCACAAGGCGCTGGTGGTGCATCGCGGGCGTGAAAGCGGCAGCGGAGCCAGCACGCGCCGTCGCGCCTTCGTCATTCCACAGCCGGAGACCCAGGAGGCACTCGATGCCCTGGAGCAGGTCATCGCGGATCCCGAGATCAGCGTCGTGTTCATCGGCATGAGCGACGCGTCGCGCATCATCACCGGCAACGAGCAGCCCGATTTCTACAACACCAAGCTGTGGGAATACGTCGATCGCGCTGTCGAGCTGGGCAGGGAGCATGGCGTGACGATCGGCGCGAACACCAGCTATGCGTACACGCTCGAGGAGCTGCGCAAACGAGTTGTGATGCTCCACGAGCACGGCGTGCGCATGATCATGATGCAGGGTGTCAACTTCATCTTCCAGATCGTGGCCGAGCAACTGCTCGGCGAGCTCCAGCCGATCCTGGGTTTGACGCGGCCGTGAGCGCCGAGGCGATCGTCAGTTGGGCAGGACGCTTCTTCGAGGATTTCACGGTCGGCGACGTCTATCGCCACGCGCTCGGACGCACCGTCACGACCACTGACAACATCTGGTTCACACTGCTCACGCAGAACACCGCATCCGCGCACTTCGACCACCACTACGCGGCGCAGACGGAGTTCGGGAGGCCGCTCGTGAACTCGACGTTCACGCTCGCTCTGGTGACCGGGCAGAGCGTCGCTGACGTCTCGCAGAACGTCATGGCAAACCTCGCGTGGGACGAGGTTCGCCTGCCGCATCCGGTGTTCGAGGGGGACACCATCTACTCGCAGAGCGAGGTTCTGGAGACGCGCGAGTCCCGGTCGCGTCCCAACGTCGGGATCGTGACCGTCCGGACCACCGGCTTCAACCATGAGGGCACGGTGGTCATTACCTATCGCAGGACGGTCATGGTCTACCGACGCGGCCGCGGACCGTCCAGACCCGTCCTCCACCCCGACGTGCAGCGTGACCGCGGCGAGCGGTAACCGGCCCGGCATTCTTGCCGGCCTCCGAGTCATCGAGGTGTCCGCATTCGTTGCGGTGCCTCTCGCTGGGGCCACCCTTGCGTCGCTCGGCGCTGAGGTCATTCGCATCGATCCCATCGGCGGCGGCATCGACAGCGAGCGGTGGCCGCAGCGGCATGGCGTCAGCCTGTACTGGGCCGGCCTCAACCAGGGGAAGCGGTCGGTGACGCTCGACCTGCGCGGCGCGCGAGGCCAGCAGATCGCGACCGAGTTGGTTGCGTCCGGTGGCGCCGATGGCGGATTGGTGATCACCAACCTCGACGGGCAGGGCTGGATGTCCTATGAGCGGCTGCGCGAGTCACGTCCGGACGTGATCGTCGTGCGCTTGACTGGGAATCGCGACGGCTCGGCGGCCGTTGACTACACGGTGAATGCGCGCGTCGGCTTCCCATTGGTCACCGGGCCGGACACCGATGCAGCACCCGTGAACCACGTGATGCCGGCGTGGGACGGGATGGCCGGCCACCTGCTGGCAATGGGACTGCTCGCGGCAGAGCGGCACAGGTCCCGAACCGGCTCGGGTCAGCTGGTCAGCATCAGCCTTGCTGACGTCGCCCTCGCATTTGCATCGCGGCTCGGCATCGTGGCCGAGGCGGTCCTCTGTCCGGAGCCGCGGCGGCGCGACGGCAACTTCATCTATGGCACGTTCGGCAAGGACTTTCGAACGCGTGACGGGCGGTACGTCATGGTGGTCGCGCTGACTCCTGGGCAATGGCACCGGCTGCGCCGCGCCACGTCGCTCGCGGATGACTTCGACGCGGTCGCGACGCGCCTCGGACTCGATCTCGACGACGAGGGAAGTCGCTGGGTGGCACGGCGCGACATCGCCGATTTGATCGGCCGATGGACCGCTGCTCGCGACTTCGCTGACGTTCGTGATCGATTCGATTCGGCGGGTGTCCTCTGGAGCGCATACCAGTCGCTCCACGACCTGGCGAGCGACCCCGAAGCATCGCCAGTGAACCCGATGTTCTCGATGGTTGCGCATCCGGGTGTCGGTGAGTACCCGATGGCGTCGACTCCCTTCGAGTTCAGCGGATTTGCGCGGTCCGATGCATCCCGACCACCGAGCCTGGGAGAGCACACGGAGAGTGTTCTCGCGGGCGCGCTTGGGATGTCCGAAGAAGCGATCGCGCGTCTGCGCGATGCAGGAGTCGTCGGATGACGATCGTATATACTATAAGCGTGAGTCGCGTGCCCGGAGGACGTCTCGACGCCGGGACTGTTGTTGTACCGCCGCACAGATCGGTGCGCGCGGCGGTGGTGCGATGAGCACTCCAGGGATGCTCATGGTCCTGATGGAACCCGCAGCCGGCCAGGAGGCCGCGTTTCACGACTGGTTCGACCTCGAACTCGTGCCCGATCATGCACGGGTTGCAGGTTTCCAGGGGGCGAGCCGCTGGGTGTGCGTGGACGGATGGCCGCGGTACATGTCCTGCTACGACGTCGACCCTTTCGACGTGCTCGAGGAGGATGCGTACCGATCGATCACCGGGCAGAACTTCTCGCCGTGGAGCCAGTGGATGTTGTCGAGGGTGTTCGGCCGTCAGCGGCTCGTGCTCAGAGAGCTCACCACGGGTCGCACGCGCACTCCCGACAACGCTCATGGCCTGGTCATGCTCCGTTTTCGTGGACATCGCGGCAGCACCGTGCGAGCGGCTCTCGATCGGCTCAGGCTGCCCGCCATATGCCAGGCGCGCGCATTCGAGACCTCGGTGCGCTCTAACGCTGAGACCGCGATCATCATCGACGCGCCTGCGGCAGCGCTCATCCCGTCCTGGTCCGCGGCCGATCTCGTCGAGGCGCTGGGACCCGATGCAGCGTCCCTGACCGGCGTCTGGCGATACGTCAGGTACGTCCGGAGCCAGTCGGTGTGGCAGTGGGAGGACCACGTTTCGGAGACAGCCCCGATGCAGACGGCGATGCCCCCGAACCAGGATGAGCCCAGTGATGACATCCCCATCTGAGCCGTCGCTCCTGCTTCGTAGGGACAACCTGACCCGCATTGCCCGAGGCGGGGGAGTCAGCAGCATCCCCTATGTCGGGAAATGGAATTCCATGATTTCGAGCGTGACCACGGGCATCACGCGCATCCCTCCAGGGCAGGGCATTCCGCTCCACACCCACAACGTCGAGGAGACGGTGCTCGTGCTGGCCGGCAACGCGATCGTCACCATCGAGGGCAGCGAGATGGCGGCTACCGCGGGGGACGCGACCTGGGTCCCGGCTCAGGTGCCACATCGCTTCGTCAACGCCGGCAACGAGCTGCTCGAGATCTACTGGGTCTACGCTGGCCTCAATGTGACGCGAACCATCTGTGCCACAGGGGTAACGTCCGACCATCTCGCATAAGGTGATCCACGAAGTGACTCGACCCGACGCGTCGACAAGTCCCGGACGTCTCGCGGCCGAGCGAGGCGGTGCCCTGGGCGGGGTCCGCGTGCTCGACCTGGGTCACTTCATCGCCGGTCCCTACGCGGCAACCATCCTGGCCGACCTCGGCGCCGACGTCATCAAGGTCGAGGATCCCGATCGGATCGATGACGCACGCCGCACGGGGCCGCACTTCCAGAACGGCGAGTCGGTCTACTTTCTCTCGCTGAACTGGGGCAAGCGCTCCCTTGCCGTGCGCATGTCGAGTGATCGGGGACGTGCGCTCATGCTCGATCTGGCGCGCTCCGCGGACGTCGTCCTCGACAACTTCAAGCCGGGGGTCATGGCAAAGCTCGGTCTCGACCACGATGCGTTGATTCGCATCAACCCGCGTCTGATCACCTGCTCGCTCACCGGCTTCGGAGAGACGGGGAGCCTCGCTGCGAGGCCCGGGTATGACTACACGGTCCAGGCACTGGCCGGAGCCATGAGCCTGACCGGCGAGCCCGACGGCCCGCCCGCAAAAGCAGGCGTCTCATACGTCGACCACAGCGGCGGCCTCACCGCCGCACTGGCGATCTGCGCTGCGCTCTTCGAGCGCGAGCGAACCGGGCGGGGACGGCACATCGACCTGGGCCTGTTCGACACTCAGATTTCGATGCTCACGTATCTCGCGGGATGGACGCTCAACAGCAATGCTCATCTGGAGCGTACCGCGCATTCCGCCCATCAATCGATGGTGCCGGCGCAGAACTTTGCAACCAGTGACGGTTGGATCTCGGTGTTCGCCGGCCACGACCGCAACTGGACGCAGCTCACCCTTGCTCTTGGCGACGGCCGCCTCCTGGATCCAGCCTACGCCACCAATGCCGGACGCCTCGCCCATCGCACCGAGGTGCTCGCGCTGATCGCCGAGGATTTCGCAGCACTGACGACAGCCGACTCCGTGGAGCGCCTGGCGGCGCGAGGTGTGCCCTGCGCACCGCTGAACACGGTCGAGCAGGCATTGGCCACTCCCACGGTCGCAGAGCGCGGCTTGATTGCCGAGGTTGAACACGAGCGCTACGGTCGATTCCGCCACGTGGCGGGACCGGTACCCGCACTCGGCGGGAACTCGACGGCCGGCGCCGCGCTCCTCGGCGAGCACTCGCGAGAGGTGCTGCTCGAGCTCGGCTATGATGCCGCGACCATCGACGAGCTCGTCGCGAACGGCACGGTGGCGACTGCTCACGACGCGGACACGTCGCGATGAAGCAGCCGCTCGATGTGGTCGGCCTCTTTCCCGAGATTTCGGCGATCGTCGATGAGCAGCTTCGCGACGGCGTCGTCGCGATCTGGGAAGAACTCTGGGCAGAGTCGCCGTTCGAGTCCATCGACGACGTCCCGACATCCCCCGAGATCCCCGCGTCGCATGTGCGCCACTGCCACGCCGTGCTCGCGCTCGCACTTGCCGCCGCCGACGTGTTCGAGCGGTTTCATGGTGTGACGGTGAATCGCGACGTGCTCATCGCAGCCGGGCTGTTGCAGGACGTCTCCAAGCTCGTCGAGTACGAGCCGAACGGTGCATCGGCGGGCTACACCGATGCGGGACGCCGTTACCCTCACGGTTTTCTCGGCGCGCATGCGGCACTGACCCATGGGCTGCCGCCCGAAGTCTGCGAGATCATCCTGACCCACAGCCCGACGGCGGCGCGATTCCCGACGTCACTGGAGGGCAAGATCCTGTATTACGCGGACCAGCTTGATGTGATCGCAATCTTCGGGGACCGGTGGTACAAGATGCTGCTCGTCACCAAGTAGACGATGCCGGCCGGCGCCCGGGAACTCGAGCCCGAGGAGCAGATTCGCGCGCTGATCACTCGGTATTTCATGGCCCTCGACCGGCGCGACTTCGACTCGATCGAGCGATGTTTCGCATCGGATGCAACCGCGTGGTATGACCGGGAATACGGCCCCGGCCGCGATGCGATCGTCGCGTACCTGCGGACGGCGATGTCCCGATGGAAGGCGACAGCACATCTCGGCAGCAACGTCGAGATCGTCATCGACGATGCTGTCGCTCGAGGCCGGGTCGATGCCGTCGCGTATCTCGTGTCGGCGCAACCGGGGAGCGAGAACGCGCGCATCCGCGTTCGCGGGCTTCGTTACGCAGACACCTTCGCTCTCGCCGACGGACGATGGGTGTTCACCCGGCGAGAGCGCCTCGCCACGTGGTCGTTCGACATCGACGGCCGCGACCTGACCGGCATCGACAGCGCGGTCTCCCCTCCTCCACCCCCCACCTGACCGGGGATCCCGGGGCGGCTACACGGGCTGACTCGCGGCGTCAACAACGGCCAGGAGATCCAGACGGATGTAGTCCTGGTCGTAGGTACCGTCGTCGCGCCGGAGTTCGGTCACCGCTCGCGATTCCACGCGCTGCCGGAACACGGCCGCGTCCGGCTCGGTCATCGATGCCTCGTAGGCGATGGATACCTGGCTGCGCAGCCACCCGCGCAGCGAATCCTCGTCTGGGACCGCGCGGCGCTGGTGGCGCAGCGCCGCCCAGCTTTCCGTGTCCGAAAACCCTGCAGCGACAAGCAGCTGCTTGTATGGCTCCGGCGCTGGGAAGTACCACGGCGGCGTGACCGTAAGCCCCATCGCCGCCGCCTCCTCATCAAGGATCCGCCGGGCTCTGGCGATCTGCCCGAAGCCGCCGAACTCAGCGCGAAAGACGCCACCTGGGCGGAGGACGTCGTGAATCCTGCGCAGCACCTCCGGATGCATGGCCTCGGGAATCCAGTGCAGGACGGCGGTGGACACCACAAGCTCGAACGACCCGAGCTCCTGGGTGATGTCCTGCGCCGCACATTCGACGAAGGTCGCCGCGGGATGACGACGTTTCGCCTCGCCGATCATCGACGCTGAGGAGTCGATGCCGACGACGCTCCCTCGGGGAGTGAGCTCGGCTAGCCGCGCGGCAAGGTCGCCCGTCCCGCAACCGACATCGAGGATGTCACTCGTGGGGAACACCTCGAGAGTGCTGAGGAACCCATCGTCAAAGCTGCGGTGGTGGGCGCTGTTGGCGCCGTAGAGGCGAGCGTCCCAGGCGATCGACGGCGCGGCTCCTTCCACTGCGCGGTTCAGACGTCGTCCACGATGAACGTCGCGAGCGCGAGACTCCGTGCAGCATCGATGTCCACGTCGATGCCGAGACCCGGCGCCGAGGGAGCGCACACCGAGCCGTCTCTGACCGCGAAATCCGATGCTGGAGTGGCGATCGGGTCGTTGTCGACGACGTTGAGGCCGAGCACGAATTCCGCCGCCATCGGCTGTACGGCCAGCGATGAATACACGTGTGCACACGCAGCAGCCTCGATCAGGCTGCCGTGCGCGACCCCGCCGAGCGTCGTCTGCAAGCCCGCAGCCTCCGCGAGGGTGGCCATGCGTCGAACTCCGGAAAACCCCCCGCTCTTCCAGAGCTTCAGGACGAGCCCGTCGCAACATCCGTGCGCGATGAGCCGTTGGACATCGGACGCGTGGATCGCGCTCTCGTCGATGAGCAGCGGTGCAGCGCCTTGCGCACGCAGGAGTCGCAATCCCTCGTGGTCGTCGCGATGCATCGGCTGCTCGACGTAGGCGACGTGCTCGTCCTCGAGCGCTCGCAACACCCGGAGCGTCGTGCTCAAGTCGTAGCCTTCGTTGGGGTCGATGCCGATCTCCACCTCGTGCCCGACCTCCGATCGGACGCGCTTGAAGGTGGCGATGTCCTCCTGCCAGTGCGCACTGGGCCCCATCTTGAGACAGATGGTACGGACGCCGAATTCGGAGACTGCACGCGTCGCCTCTGCGACCATGCTGTCGATCGGATTCAAGGAGATCGACCAGTCGAGCGGGATGACCCGCCGTGTGCCGCCGAGCAGCGCGTAGACGGGCAATCCGTACGTCCGTCCGACCAGATCATGGAGCGCCATGTCGACTCCGGCGAGCGCGACCGAGTTGGCGGGCAGGAGGCGCTCGAGCATCGGGCCGATCAGCTCGCGTTCGAGTGCATTCGCGCCGATCAGCGCAGGTCCGTAGTAGTGGCGAAGCGCTGCGACGATGCTGTCAGTCGTCTCGCCGAGCCACGGCGTGGGCGGACGGACCTGACCGCAACCGACGACACCGTCGGTGCTCTCTACCCTGATCAGCACAGGATCGCCCACCCACGGACGCGCATCATCGCCCGCGACGACGCCCTTCGACAGGGTGCGACGGAACGTCAGCTGCACCTTGAGCGGCATGATCTCGACGCGCCGGATGGTCACCGCCGGAAGCGTCTCCACGCGCACGGTCGGGAGAGCGGAGGGTTGGGAGGTCACGAGCATTCTCCTGATGGTATATGGCCTTTCATCGATCGCTGAGGCTGTTCCATGTCATATCGCGGGCACGGTCTCGACCGTCACCCCCTGTGTCGACACCTCCGCGATCTGGCGCAGCAGCAGCGCCGCAACGACGAGCGCGAGGGCAACCGCTGTCCAGGCGATCCTGTACGAGCCGCTGAAGTCGACCAGAACGCCGAAGGCGAATGGCCCGCCGAAGATCCCCACCTGTGCGATCGCCATCCCATAGGCCACCGATCGGCCGCGCTTGTCGCTCGGCGCGATCTCGGAGAGCAAGGTGATGTACACGCCATTCCAGCCGATGATCGTCGCGCCGAGCGCGAACACGATCACGAACAGGAGCACGATCGGCGTCGATACCGGAACCCATCCGAGGACGATGAACCCGATGGCCCCGATGAGGCTCACGAGGATGAGGGGGCCGCGACGCCGCCCCTTGAACAGGCGATCGCTGATCGTTCCCCAGAAGAGCCGTCCGGCCACCCCGCCCGCATTGGCCGCGACCAGAAACCACGACGCCTCCGCCAGCGACATGTGCCACGTCTCGAAGAGATACAGCGCGATGTAACTGACCAGGACGAACTGACCAAGGGTCAGAAAGATCGCCGCCAGGCCGATGAAGGTCGCGTCGTGCGTCGCCACGGCCTTGAACGATCCACGATCGCGGCGGATCCGCCCCCGCGGCTTTCTCGGCGCACGGTGCACGAGCGCATAGCCGACGAGCGCCCCGAGGATCGCGAGGCCCGCGGCAACGAACAACGCCTGGCGCCATCCAGCCGCGATCGCGATCGGTGGCAGGATCAGCGCCGCAAGCGCGCCCCCGAGCGGAACGCCGGCCTGGCGAATGCTCATCACGAACGCACGGTCGCGCAGGTGAAATGCGGAGATGATCGCGGTGCTCCCGGCCGGCGTGGGCGTGGCCCCGGCGAGCCCGATGATGATGAGCAGCGGCAGGAACACCGCGAAGGTCGGCGCGAGGGCGGTGAGCGCAGTCACCAAGCCGGCGGCGATACCGCCCGCGACGAGCACGCGCCGTTCGCCGAGCACGTCCACCGCCCAGCCCGCCGGGAGCAGGGCGATCATCGTTCCGAGATTGAGAATCGTCGCGAAGATGCCGATCTCCGGCCGGGACAGTCCGAGGTCACCCTTGGCGAAGGGTGCGAGCGCCGGGAAGCCCTGGGTGACGATCGAGATGGTTACCTGAATCAGCAGTGCTGAGCCGAGGATCCGCCATCGATACTGCTGCGCTCGAAGCGACGGTCCCTGAACAGCCGGCTCGTCGCCCGTCTCGACGGTCGGAGAGTCTGCCTGGGGGGGAACGCTCACGCCGGCACGCCGGCTCGCGCTGCGTGGATGCCCGCCCGCAGCCCCGTGATCAGCGCCGCGGAGAGCGCTCCGGCGTAGCCCGTGTTCGAGATGGCCCCGACGTCGACACCAGCAACGAACAGGCCACGCACGGGGCGGTCGTCGCGGTCGAGCGCCTGCGCCTCGCTGTTGACCCGAATGCCGCCCTCGGTGAACGTCACTCCCGGGATCACCTGAATCGCGTAGAACGGCGCCTGCCTGCACGTGTGCAGCCCGCGTTCTCGGGGCACCGGCAGGGCGTCCGGAACACCTGCCTCGGCGGCAGCATCGAATCCGCTGATCGTGGTGAGCGCCGACATCGGCGGGACGCCGAACCCGGCAAGACGCTGGCACAACTCGTCCAGCGACTCCGCCACGATCACGTTCCCGCCGGCTGACCGAACGGCGGCGAGCGGATCGCTGCGCATCATGTCGGGGACGAACGGCTCCATGACCGACCCGCGGTGGCGCTCCTCGTCAAGCACGATGAATCCGGCGGCCTCGCGCTGGCGGAGCAACTCCAGGCCGCAGAGCGCGTCTCCGCGGCTCTCGTCGACGAATCGCACACCATCGAGGTTGAGCAGCAGGCACTCCTCGACATAGAACTGGGTCAGCGCCCGGAAACCCCCGGCGTCGAGTGGCCTGTCGAGCTTCGGCATCACGTGCGCGTAGACAGCGTTCAGCGCGCGACTCGTCGCCGCTCCTGCTGTCAATGCGAGACGCAGGCCATCACCGGTGCTCGATGAGCTCGCCCGCAGCAGCGCTCGGTCGGACCACTGGCTCACGTGGCGCGCCATCAGCTCGGCGTCTCCCTGGAAGCCGCCGGTCGCCAGGATCACACTGTTGCATCGAACCACCCGCGTCCCGGCGGCGTTTCGCACGCACGCGCCGACGACCCTGCCGTCTTCATCCTGCTCGAGCCTGACAACTCGAGTGCTGCACTCGATTGCGCCGCCGAGATCCAGGACAGCTTTGACCATCGGTTCGACAGCACCCGACACCGGATCCGGCTCGATCCGAAACCCCGACCCCGCTCTGTCGGGCCCCAGTCCGTCGACGGGCGCACCAAGGCGCACCTGATGGTCGACGAGCCACTCGACGCCGGTGGCAAAGTCCTCGACGAGGATCCGCCCAAGGTCCTGATCGCCGTTGGGGACGAACCGCGTGTACTCCCGGAACGTCGGGAATGTCCAGACGTATCCGCCCGACAGCGCCAGCGATCCTCCCGGCTCAGCGCCTTTCTCGACAACCAGGACGCTTGCCCCGTCCTCGAGAGCGGCAATCGCGGCGACCAAGCCGCCCATGCCGGCGCCGCAGACGACGACATCCACCACCGACGAGGGATCGGACACGCCGCGGGCGTTCAGCACCAATCGCGGCTCGCGACCGAGCGATGGGGGCACCGACCTCCGGACGCGAAGACGGCCCTCATCGTTGTGCCTGACTATCCGACCAGGATCCGCGCGACTTCGTCGCGGCCGCGCACCTCCGCGGTGGGCCCCGACGTCACGTTGCGTCCCTGGGCGAGCAGGAAAACGGAGTCGGCGTGATCCATTGCGATGCTCGCGTTCTGCTCGACGACGAGCAACCCGACACCGAGTCCTCGAATCCGGTCGATCTGCTCCCAGACGCGCTCGGCGTACAGCGGTGAGAGACCGGCCGTCGGCTCGTCAAGGATCGCGACCTTCGGGTCGGTCATGAGCAGGCGCGCCAGCGCCAGCATTCGCTGCTGCCCACCCGACAGTTCGCCGCTCTTCTTGTGCCTATCCTTGGCCAAGTCGGGAAACAATTCGAACACAGTGTCGACGCGTTGATTCAGGCTGCCCTGGATGGTGTAGCCGCCCATCTCGAGGTTCTCGATCACGCTCATCTGATCGAAGATGTTCATGAGCTGGGGCAGGTAGGCGAGGCCGCGGCGCACCAGCTTGTGCGGGCCCATCCCGGTGATGTTCTCTCCAAGCAGCGTCACCGTTCCCTCGCGAATCGTGAGCAACCCCACGATCGCCTTTGCGAGCGTCGACTTTCCGGCACCGTTCGGACCGAGGATCACCGTCGTGGTATGTGCCTCGGCGTTGACTGACACCTTGTCCAGGACAGGCGGTCCGTCGTAGCCGGCGGTGATCCCAACAGCTGTCAAGTCCGACATTCAGGCACCTGTACTTGGGTTTGGCGTCAACGTGCGTCCGCCGACACCGAGGTATGCCGCGATGACGTCCTCATGCTGGCGCACGGCGTCCAGGGTGCCTCGCGTCAGCACCTTTCCCTCGGCCATCACGACCACGTCGTCGGCGACCGTTGAGAGGAACTCCATGTTGTGCGCGATGAGCAGGATGGTCACCCCCTGCTGGACGATCTCGCGAATGCGCGTCGCGATCAGACGGCTCGTCTCGGGGAACACGCCGGCCGTCGGCTCGTCGAGGAGCAGCAATTTCGGGTGGGCGAGCAGCGCGCGAGCCATCTCCATGAGACGGCGCTGCCCACCACTGAGTGTTCCCGCCGGACGCTCGAGGTGATCGCTCAGTCCGAGCCAGTTCAGCAAGCTCTTGGCCTCCTCGCGATTGGAGTCCTCCTGCTGGGCCCAGGATCGACGCCAGAACATGGCCTTGAGCGGATTCTCGCCCTCCTGTCCCTGCGCGGCGACGAGCACGTTCTCGAGCACGGTCAGGCGCGGGAGCACGCGGGCAGTCTGGAAGGTGCGGGCGATGCCCATCTGGGACACGCGAGGCGGTCCCCAGCCCTTGGTGTCGACACCCTGGAAGATGATCGAACCGCTGTCCGGCGAGAGCGTGCCACTCAGAATCTCGATGAGCGTCGACTTGCCCGCCCCGTTGGGGCCGATGAGTCCCGTCACCGCGCCACGGACGATGCCGAAGGTCGCGCCGTCCACGGCCTTGACGCCCCCATACGCAAATCCCACGTCACGGATGTCGAGGATGACCTCCTTCGCCGCCACGGGAGCCGTGGTCAAGACGGCTCCCGCCCAGGGAGCACGCGCTTGCGCGCCGCAGACGCCGTGGTTCGGTACCACTTCAGCCACCGCTCGGGGAAGATGCCCTCGGGCCGGTAGCGCAGCACGAGAATGAGCGCGACGCCGATGATGATTGCCCTGATCGCGCCGGCGTCTGCCTCGTTACCGAACGTCGGAGCGTAGCGCGACAGCTCTGCCAGTCCCTCGATCACGACGAACGCCCCGAAGACCGCGCCCCAGTAGTTCCCAGAACCGCCGATGATCAGCGCGGCGAGCAGGAAGAACGACTCCAGCGGAAGGAAAGCACTCGGACTCCATGCCGTGATGTAGAAGATGAACAGCCCGCCGGCGATCCCGGCCATGAAGCAGCCGATGACGAAGACCCACAATTGTGGCCGCCACGACGCGTGGCCGAACGCGGAGGTGACGGCCTCGTCCTCGCGGATCGCACGCAGCAGCCGGCCGAAGGGCGACCGGAAGATGCGCATGGAGATCCAGACGAAGAGCACCAGGATGACCGCCGAGACGAGCAGCACGACGAGCGATTCCTGCTCGGTGCTGAGGTTGGCGTTGCCGGTGATGAGCGGGACGTTGAACAGGCCCGTGGCGCCATCAAAGAGCGGCACGAAGCTGTTGATGACGTTGTAGACGATGAATGCCGCCGCGACGGTCACGATCGCGAGGTAATCGCTGCGCAGCCTGCGGACTGTGAAGGCGAAGACGATCGCCCCAGCGATGGCGGCCACAACGCCACCGAGCAGCAACCCCACGTACCAGGGGAGGCTCCAACCCAGGATGTATGTGACTCCAGGCAGGGTCGTCGGACCCATGGTGGTCACCCCGGCGATGTACGCCCCGATGGCCACGTACATGTAGAACGCGAAGTTCAGGAGTCCCGTGTAGCCGTACTGCAGATTGAGCCCGACGACCATGATGCTGGTGATGCAGCCAAGGACGAGCAGATCGGTGAAGAAGAACAGCATCAGTTGGTCTTCCCCGCCGCCGAGAACAGGCCCTGGGGGCGGAAGAGGAGCAGCACGATGACGACCCCGAACGCGATGGATGTCTTGTACGCCGAGTCGACATAGCTGCCGGACACCTCAGTGAGGATTCCCACAACGAGGGCGCCGAGCATCGCGCCGTACGGACGTCCGATGCCACCCAGGATCACGGCACCAAAGATAACGAAGAGTTCGGTGAACCCGGTGGTCGGGTCGAGGGTGCTCTCCTGGAGGACGAGACCGACGCCCGCGACAGCGGTGAGGATGCCCGCGATGAACCACGTGAGGCTGATCACGCGATCACTGTCGATCCCGCATGCCTTGGCAAGATCAACGTTGTTCGAGGTGGCGCGAAGCGACTTGCCGAACTTGGTGTAGGTGAGCATTGCGTGCAGCAGAACGAGGAGCACCACCGCTGCCCCGATGGTGACCAGGTCACCCGGGGTGAACACCAGCGGGCCGAGATGGATCGCGTTCCCCAGGGTCACATTGAATCGGACCGGCTCGGAGCCCCAGATGATGGTGATCCCGTTCTGCACGATGAATGAGAGGCCGACCCCCGCGATCAGCAGCGTGACGGGGCGGACACCCCGACGCATGAAGGGACGGAAGATCACGATGTTGGCAACCACGCCGAGGAGGCCCGTGGCGATCCCGCCGATGATGACGGCGACAAAGAACGGCACGCCGCGGTCGGCAGTGGTCCACGCGATATACGCGCCGAACGTCATGAAGTCGCCGTAAGCGAAATTGATGAAGTTGGTCACGCTGACCTGGAGCGATACAGCGACCGCTGCCAGCGCGAGGACCGAAGCCGTTACCAGCCCGAATCCGACCGCCTCAATGAACTGGCTGATCTGTGTGCCCTCCAGCAGCCGGGCCGACGAATGCGCTCAGGACGGGGATGAAAGGCATGAAGCCTTTCATCCCGCCGCGAGCGCTTGCTGGATCTGCTGTGGAGTGAGGACGTCGACCGAGGTCGAGGTGCCGTCGGTGTTGTAGTGCAGGATGTCGAACGGCCCGTACACGTTGTGATGCTGGTCGAAGTCGACGCTGCTGGCCGCGCCCTCGTAGTTGATCTGCTTTCCGGCCTTGAGGAGGCCCAGGCAGGTCGTGTAGTCGAAACACTGTGTGCCAGGACCATTGGCAACCTTGAGAATGCCCTGCTCGATACCGGGTGAACTGGTCGTGCCGGCCTCCTGTGCGCCCAGCGCCCAGACGTTCACCGCGTCGTACATGTAGGTTTCACCGTTGCTGGGCTGCGTCGCGCCCGTGTACTTGGTCAGATTGGTGAGGAAGCCAGGATAGCCCTGGTTCTCGGTTCCGGAGTTGGCGATGTAGATCGGCCCGGCAGCGATCGGGTTGCTGACCGAGGAGAGGAACTCGCTGGCGAACCAGAGGTTGCTCGCGATCCAGGGAGTCCCCAGCAAACCCTCCTGCTTGAGTTCACCAAAGAGGACACCGGCTGAGGGGATGTCGAACTGGGCGAGGATCGCCTGGGGCTGCTGCGAGAACAGCTGCTGGATCTCACTTCGGAAGGACGTCGATCCGACCGCGATCGTGACCTGGTTGGTGATGGTGATTCCCAGCTTCGCGGCCGACGCCACGATGCCCGGGACCAGCGACTGATCCGCGGACTGGTTGCCGATCGCCAGCGCCACCTTGGTGTAGCCCTTGGAGTGCGCGTACACCGTCATGGCGTCAGCCTGCTCCGTATCCGACGGGGACATGCGGAAGAACTGCGAGTTCGGGATCGCGTCGAAGGCCGCTCCGCCGCCCCACATCAGGTTGGGGATGTTCGCCTTCACCGCGAGGGGAAGCACGACTGAGTCGGTGAGCGACGTCGGGCCGACGATGCCGACCACACCGTCGGACTGGATCTCCTTCTGAGCCGCCGGCACCGCGTCTCCGGGATCGGCCGCGTCGTCCTGGACGTCCAGGGTGACCTTGCCGCCGAGCACGCCACCATCGGCGTTGATCACGTCGAGCGCGACCTTGGCGCCGGTGACCATGCCCTGACCAACATCGGCTCGGGCACCCGTCAATGGTCCGATCAGTCCAAGGAGCACGGGGCTGCTGCTGCTGCTGCTCGGCGATGAGCTCGACCCGCATGCCGCCAAAGCAAGCACGCCCACGGTCACCACGCTCGCTGCCAATGTCGGCCTAACCCTAGCGATTGCCATATTCGTCACCCTCGTCCGCCCATCCCCGATGCGGCGGTCAGTCCGGCCGTGGCCCTGAACGTCTGCTCCGTGTCCGTAACCACCCCACGGGTCCAGGGAACGACCCGGGGGTACTGGGTTCTGGAGAATAGAAAATAGGCGCGCCGCTGTCAAGGAGAAATATAGGATATAGGCGTGGCGACCATTTGACCAGGGTCGCCGAGGTGATGCAAACTGCGGCGTCCCAGCGGACCGGCGAGTGCCAGCGAGACGGCGGCGCAGGCCGCCAGGGGCCCGCCCAGCGGCTGCCTCCACAAACGCCTATATTATATGCGCCATGAAAATTGCCAGGTTTCGACGCGGTGGCGACGCACTCCGGACGGGGTTCGTGGTCGGCAACGCCATCTTTCCTGCAACGGGCGATGCCGGCACCGAAGACCTGACCACCGTGCTCGCCGAGTCCGACGACCGGATTCGCCACATGGAGGAGGCTGCGCGCGATGGGACCGGATACCCCCTGGAGGAGGTGGCCCTCGCGGCGCCGCTGGAGCACCCCCGCGCGGTGCTCTGCGTCGGGAGGAATTACGCCGAGCACGCGAACGAGACGCAGTCTGAGATCCCGACCGAGCCGATCATCTTCGCCAAGCTCTCCTCGTCGATCGTCGGTCCCTACGATGATGTGATTCTGCCGGCGATCGCGCCGAGGCGGGTGGACTACGAGGCGGAGCTCGCGGTCGTCATCGGTCGGCGGGGACGCGACATCGCAGAAAGCGACGCGTCGAGTTTCGTGCTCGGGTACCTTGTCGCCAACGACGTGACAGCGAGGGATTGGCAGCTGAAGAAGCCGGCTGGGCAGTGGTTGCTCGGGAAGAGCTTCGACACCTTCCTGCCGATCGGGCCTTTTCTGGTGACCGCCGACGAGGTGCCCGATCCGACGTCACTCCACGTGACCTGCAGGATCAATGGTGAACTGCTCCAGGATGACACTCCTGATCACATGCTCTTCTCGATCCCGCACCTCATCGCGTACATCTCGGCGGTGACCACGCTCCATCCCGGGGATCTCATCTTGACCGGCACGCCGGCCGGGATCGGCGCGTCGCGCACGCCACCGAGATGGCTGCAACCCGACGATGTTGTGGAGACCTCTGTCGAGACGATCGGCACCTTGCGCAACACGGTGAAACCGGCGGCGGCCAGTCGGTGACCTGGCGCGTCGCCGTCGATATCGGCGGCACGTTCACCGACCTGGTTGCCTGGAACCAGGCTGACGGCAGCATCACGGGCAGCAAGGTCCTCACCGTCCCCGACGACCCTGTTGTCGGAGTGATCCGAGCGCTCGAGCATGCCGACATCTCGTTGCCGGACACAGCCGCGTTCATCCACGGATCAACGATTGCCATCAATGCCGTGCTCCAGCAGACCGGAGTGAAAACGGCGCTGCTCACGACCGAGGGCTTCCGCGATGTCCTCGAGATGGGGCGTAAGAACCGCCCCGACATGTACAACCTCTTCTTCAGGCCACGGATGTGCCCGGTGCCGCGAACGCTGCGGGTCGAGGTGCGCGAGCGTCTGGATGCACGTGGCAACGAGTTGCACGAGCTCGACCTCGACGGCCTGAGGGCGGCGATCGATGGTCTCCCGGACGATGTCGCGTCCGTGGCCATCTCCTTCCTCCACTCGTACGTCGACCCGAAACACGAGATCGCCGCAGCTGCTGAGGTTCGCTCGCGCCGTCCCGACGTGTTCGTGTCGACCTCCGGAGCACTGTCGCGTGAGATCGGTGAATACGAGCGCACCTGCACCGTCGTCGTGAATGCGTACGTGGGCCCACTCGTCTCCGGATATCTCCAGCGGCTCAGGGCCCATCTCAGCGCGCACGAATGCACCGCTCCGCTGCTCATCACCCAGTCCAACGGCGGCGTGATGACGTCCTCGGTGGCGGTGGTCCAGCCGATACGGACGCTCGAATCCGGGCCTGCCGCCGGGGTGACGGGAGTCGCCCGGATGGCACAGGGGCTTGGAACCGGTGACGCCATCGCGTTCGACATGGGTGGCACCAGCGCCAAGGCGTGCGTCATCAACCGCGGTGAGCCGGAGGCCTCGACCGAATACTTCATCGGCGGCAGACTGCTGGGGCTTCCGGTGCAGGTTCCGTTTCTCGACATCGTCGAGGTCGGCGCCGGCGGCGGGAGCATTGCGTACGTGGATGAGGGCGGCGGCCTCCGTGTCGGACCGCGGAGCGCCGGGTCGGTGCCTGGACCCGCGTCGTATGCGCTCGGCGGTGTCGAACCCACCATCACCGACGCCAATGTGACGCTGGGCAGGATCGACCCCGACTACTTTCTCGGCGGCGAGATGCGGCTCGACGCAGAACTTGCGGCGAGCGCGCTCACGCGCCTGGGTCGAGCGTTCGGCATGGACGGACCGGAATGCGCGCTCGGCGTCGTGCGCATCGCCAACACGATCATGGCGTCGGCGATCAGGTCGATCACCATCGAACGAGGACGCGATCCGCGGGATTTCACCCTGGTTGCGTACGGCGGAGCAGGGGCAGTGCACGCCGCGTCCCTCGCTGCGGAATTGCAGGTGCCCGAGGTGATCGTCCCCTCCGGCGCGGGGACCTTCGCCGCCTTCGGCATGCTGGTCACCGACCTCCGCCACGACGTCGCGCGCACCTTGCTCGGCCGTCTCGACTCGATTGACGACGCCGAACTCAATGCCCTTTTCCGTGAGCTCGAAACCGAGGCCGCCGAATACGTCACGCATCAGCTCATCGGCGACGCCATCTCCCGGATGACCTACATCCGCAAGCTCGACCTCCGATATGTCGGACAGTTCCATCCGCTGACGCTGACCGTACCGCCCGGTGCGGGCGTCAGGCTCTCGGCGCAACTGCCCGACCTCTTCCACCGGGCACATGCCGACAGGTACGGACACAACGCGCCCAGGGAGCCCATTGAGGTTCGTGCCCTCCGGGTCAGCGCGATTTCCGAGGTGGCCAAACCCGCGCCGGGCTCTGGGGCGGAACCCGCGCCGGTCCGGGTCGCGGCGCAGCGCCGGCGCCAGGTGCTGATGGACGATGGTGGCTGGCACGACTGCGCCGTGCATCGCCGCCCCAACCTCCCACCGGGGGCGGTGGTGGACGGCCCGGCAATCATCGAAGACGTCGCAACCACCGTGCTCATCCCTGTGCGCGATCGCGCGCAGGTCCTGCGCGATGGCCATCTGCGCATCCGACTCGGAGAAGCGGCGTGACGACGACGGGGCGACGCGTCGACGCGGTGACGACGGCCGTTATCCGCCACAGCCTGGTTGCCACTGCTGACGAGATGATGAGCAACGTCAAGCGAGCGGCCTACAGTCCGAGCATCCATCAGATCCAGGATGTCTGCGTCGGACTGGTCGATCCCACGGGCAACATCCTCGCCTGCGCGCCTGGACTGCCGATGTTCCTCGCCGACATGGGCGACGTGGTTCGAGACGGGATCGACCTGCTCGGCATCGATGCGTTCGAGCCAGGCGACGTGTACATCAGCAACGACCCGCTCAGCATCGGCACGCACATCAACAATGTCGCGACCTACTCACCGATCTTCTCCGACGGCCTGATCGGCTTCGCGGTGGCACGCGGCCACATGGTTGACATGGGCGGTGCGGTGCCAGGTTCGCGCTCGACCCGGCTGACCGAGATCTACCAGGAGGGGCTTCGTATCCGGCAGCTGCGCTTCTACGCACGCGGCAATCCTGAGGTTGGTATTCACCGCCTGATCGCCGACAACACGCGGATGCCCGAGGAGGTTCTGGGTGATCTCAGGGCCCAGGTGGCCGCGTGCCGGACCGGCGAGCGCCGGCTCGACGCGCTGGTTCAGCGCTACGGGCGCGCGCAGTTCGAAGAGGCGTCGGCGGCGATGTTCGACCACGGTGAGCGCCTCGCGCGGGCCGCGGTCAGGCAGATCGCCGACGGCACCTACCGCGCGGAAGCCTTTCTCGACGATGACGGCATCACGCTCGGCGAGCACGTCGCGCTCCCCGTGGTCATCGAGGTCTCCGGCGACGAGATGACCATCGACTTCTCGGGTTTTGCGGATCAGACGCGGGGTTCGATCAACACCGGACTCACCGGCGCAATCTCAATCGCGCGCAACGCCTTCAAATGCCTCACCACGCCGCATGAACCAGTCAACGAGGGCCACTTCCGCCCTCTCCACGTCGTGGTCAGGCCCGGCACAATCGTGAGTGCGACGCTGCCGGCGGCGTGCGGTTGGTGGGCGCGCACCACGAGCACGACGCTGGACGTGATCCTCAAGGCCCTGAGCCCCGCACTTCCGGACGCGATCCCGGCGGGACATTTCGGCGACATCCCGATGTGCCTCATCCAGGGCCGCGACCTGAATGACCGCCGGTTCGTCTTCTTCGAGCCGGTGCCGGGGGGCCACGGTGGCCGTCCCCACGAGGATGGGGTCAGCGCCACGGTGTGCTTCCACGAGGGCGATACACCGGACGTGCCGGTGGAGGTTCAGGAGTCGACCATCCCGATCCTCGTCGAGGAGTCCGCACTCGACATCGACAGCGCGGGCGCCGGACTGCATCGAGGCGGCCTCGGCTACCGCCGCACCTTCCGCCTGCTGTCGGCCTCGGCATCCATGCAGATCAATGTCGACCGCCACGAGTGCCTTCCGTGGGGGCTCAACGGCGGCTTGGCCGGCCGGCCGAACCGCGCATTCATCCAGGCGGAGCCGGGCGCCGACTGGGAGCTCGTCCTCAAGCGGGACGACATGCGCCTGAGCTCCGACGCGCGCGTCAGGCTGTTCGGCGGCGGCGGTGGCGGATGGGGTGACCCACTGGACCGCGACCCGTCACGCGTTGTCGACGACCTACGAGACGGCTACATCAGCGGGGAGGCCGCCCGGCGCGACTACGGAGTGGTGGTCGATGCCTCGGGCAGTGCCGCCCTCGCCGAAACTGAACGCACCCGTGCCGATACCCGTGCGCGCCGCCACGAAGAGGGAGATCAATGACCGACAGCACCTCCGACGCGCGCACGGCACTCCGCGAACGCTTCCGGGCGAGCCAGACCGAGGCGGTCCGCCGCGGTGAGGCAGCCCGCGCGCAGCTGCCCCTCCCCTACCTGCGCCAGCAGGCGCATCTGACAGCGCCCGCGTCGGAATTCACGCTGGCGCAGAAGGCGCTGACCAACGCTCACGCCGTTTCCGCACGCCTCATGGACCGGTACGGCATCGAGGCCGACGAGCTGGCGAGCCGGCTGGACCTGCCCGCAACGGCCGTCGCAGAAGTGCTTGGCGGCCGCGGCGCGCCGGTCGTCCTTCTCGATCTCGAAGACGGTGTCGCACCGCACATGATTCAGGAGGCGCGATCCAACGCCGTCAGGCTCCTCCGTGAGGTCGACCGTGGATCGACCCTGTGTTTCATCCGACCTGCGGGCATCGAGGATCCGCGTTGCGCCGATGACCTCGTCGACATCCTGATCCGGGCGGGGGAAGGACTGGCCCCGAACGCGTATCCGCTCGACGGCATCGTCCTGCCGAAGATCCGCCACGTCCACGAGGTGGAGTGGCTGGAAGAGGTCCTCTCCACCATCGAAGATCAACTCGGCCTCAGCCGTTATCGCATTCGTGTGAGCTTCCAGATCGAAACCGGTTGGGGCGTGCTCAACCTGCCGCAGCTTGCTCTCGCCGGCCGGGATCGACTCGCAGGGATCATCCTCGGCACTGTCGATCTCAGCGCCGACCTGGGTCTGCCTGAGGTCCGGTATCGCCATCCCATCTGCGAATGGGCTCGCATGACCATCGTGACGGTTGCGGGCGCGATGGGCGTCCCAGCCATAGACGGGATGACGCTCGATTTCCCAGTCGGGCTCCCGGGACTGTCACCCGCGGAGAATCATGCGCTCGTCGTCGACCGCATGGCCGCGAACTTCGATGACGCTCGGCATTCGATCGACGTCGGCATGAGCGGCCGCTGGGCAGGGCATCCGCTCCAACTGCTGGCCACCGAGCTGGCCTTCCGGGCGGCGTTCTCCCCGACCGTCATCGACGGTCTGATCGCCGAGCTCGAGGCCTTCCGCGGCGCGACTGCCGACGACAAGGGGGCCGTCGCCGGAAGCCGAGGCGAGCTCCTCGACATCGGAACCGACCGCCATGTCCGTGCGCAGCTTCGACGCGCGGCTGCGTGGGGCTACATCACGGCACAGCGTGCCGAGGAACTCGGGCTCATCAGCGCGGCCGAGGCCGAGGACCTGAGCCGATCATCGGTTGCGCCGTGACCGCTGACGCCGAGCTCCCGCCCCTGTCGGACATCAAAGTCCTCGATATCGCCTCGTTCATGGCCGCTCCGATGACCGCGATGTGGCTCGGGGATTTCGGCGCCGATGTCATCAAGGTCGAGCATCCCGAGGGCGACATGATGCGAGGATGGGGCAGCCTGAAGAACGACGTCCCGCTCTTCTGGAAGGTGGTTGGTCGCAACAAGCGATCCGTGACTCTCGACCTGCACAAGCCCCAGGGTCAGGCTCTGCTCAAGCGCATGGTCGCCAAGGCTGATGTCCTCGTCGAGAACTTCAGGCCGGGCACACTCGAGCGCTGGGGACTAGCGTACGAGACGCTCAAGGAATTGAATCCCCGCCTGGTGATGCTGAGCATCTCCGCGTTCGGGCAGACCGGCCCGTACAGCTCGCGTGCGGGGTTCGGGACGCTCGCCGAGGCGATGAGCGGATTCGCGCACGTCACCGGCCAGCCGGATGGACCACCGACGCTGCCGTCCTTCGGCCTCGCCGACGCGGTGACCGGGTTGTGCGGCGCCTTCGCCGTCATGGTCGCGCTGCACGAGCGAGACACCGTGAGCGGCAAGGGTCAGTCGATCGACCTGGGCATCTACGAACCGATGCTGACCATGCTCGGTCACCATTTCATCGACTTCGATCAGCTCGACATCGTCGCCGGCCGGCTCGGCTCGCGACTCCCGTTTGCGTCACCGCGCAACGCATTCAAGACCAAGGATGGCGACTGGGTTGCGATGTCGTGCAGCACCCAGAGTGTGTTCACGAGGGCGTGCCGGGCGATCGGGCGACCCGAGCTCATCAGTGATGTTCGCTATGTGAACAATCAGGCACGGACCGAGAACTCCGCGAGCATCGACCAGGTATTCGACGATTGGATCGGCCGGCACGCGACCAGCGAGGTGCTCGCGACCCTGAACGATGCCGGCGCGGCAGTGGCCCCGATCTACGACGTCCGAGGCGTGTTCGAGGACCCGCACTTCCGAGAGCGCGAAAGCATCATCGCTGTCGATGATCCCGACCTGGGGTCGGTACGCATGCAGAACGTCGTCCCGAAATTCTCGCGAACCCCAGGCAGTATCCGTCATGCAGGACCTCGCCTCGGGGAGCACACCCGCGAGATCTATGCGGACTGGCTGGACATCAGCGATGCCGAACTGGAGCAGCTCGCGGCTGATGGAGTCATATGACTCTGGAGCATCCGATCTCTGTCCCGTATGATTGGGCGTCAGTGTCAGCTGAGAGGACTTCGGGGACGGAGGTGACGACAACGTGAGCGACCATGCCTGCTAAGTCGGCTGCATCGAGCGCAACACGGCCGGTGCTCGATAGTAGATCTCGCAAGCACGAGCGCCGGCCGCCGGCGACCGCGAGCGACTACGTCAGCAACGAGATTCGCGCATGGATCCTCGACGGGACCTTCGACCTTGGGACGCGCCTCGATCAGCAGGTGCTGGCGGAACGTCTCGGTGTCAGCATCATTCCGGTCAGAGAGAGTCTGCGGCAGTTGGAGGCAGAGGGCCTCGTGGAGATCCTCCCCCGCCGAGGGGCATTCGTCGCCAAGCTGTCGCTCCCCCAGATCACCGAGATCAACAGGATTCGGGAGCTCCTCGAGGACATGGCGCTGCGGCTTGCCGGCCCGCACTTTGAGCCGAGCCAACTTCAGAAGGCAGCGGAGTTGAACCGGCGCATGGCACAGATGCCCCTGGAAGGGCAGGCGCTGGCGTGGAGCGAAATCAACCGTCAGTTTCATTTCATGCTGTACACGCCGGCCGACTCGCCGGTGCTGCTGCAGATGATCAACACGCTGTGGGATCGCTCACTGCTCTACCGCGAGATCAACGCGAGAAGCAACAATCGTGCGGACGCCGTAGATGAGCACGCGGAGATTCTCAACAACGTCATCGCCGGCGACATCCCCGCGGCGGCTCGTGCGGTGCGCAAGCACATCCGGCGGGCTGCGCGAGCGCTGCTGGCGGGCGAGCGGCGTGCTGCCAACGGCACACACCCAGAGTAAATCTCGAGCAATCGCGGAGGAGCAGATGGCACAGGCTGATGTGGCGACACCGGGCTCCAAGGACGCCTCTACTCGCGACGGCCGTCACACGGCGCTGGTCGACCAGATCGGCGTCTTCGCCCGCGCCGGTGCTGAGGATGACATCGCGCGCCTCCTCGACCTCATGCTCGACGGCGTCGGGGTGGCACTGGCCGGTCGCTCATCACATGCGGCGCGTTCCGCTGAGACCGTGTTCGAGGCGTCGCACACAGCGTGGGATGCGGCATGGCTGCACGGTATCCGGATGCACGCGCTCGACTTCGATGACACGCACGAGCGATCACTCTGCCACACGGCTACGGCCCTGCTTCCGGGGCTGCTCGCACTCGGTCGTGACCACGGGCGCAGTGGTCGAGAACTTCTTGACGCGTACGACATCGGCATCCGATTCGTGGATTTCGCCGCGGACTGCGGTCGCGCCCTCAACGCCGCGGGAGCTCATTCGACCGCCATCCTCGGAGCGCTCGGCGCCGCCGCGGCGTGCGGCTGGCTGCTGACGCACGATACCGAGGCGACCGCGGACGCGGTCGAGCTTGCCGCCCTCCAGGCCGCGGGGCTCGGCGTTGCGTTCGGCAGCGATGGCAAGTCACTGCAGGCAGCGCGCGCGGCTGAGATCGGCGTTCGGTCTGCACTGTTCGCAGCCGGCGGGTTGAGTGCTCCGCGCGGCGCCGCCTTCGGTGACCGGGGAGTGTTCGCACTCTGGCTGGGACGCGACGCACCCGCCTCCGTTCCCTGGGGTGACGACTGCGCCGGGGCCGCCGCCCGAGTCGCAATCAAGCCGTATCCATCGTGCTTCCTCACCCACTCCACCATTGACGCGGCGCTCGAGCTCCGGAGATCACTGGATCTCCGTCACGCGGGCGACGTGCGAATGCTACACGTCGAGGTCCACCCACTCGCGGAAGCGATCGCCGACAAGACGGTGCTCGGATCCGAGAACGCCAAGTTCAGTCTTCGATTCTGCGCGCTTGCTGCGCTCGTCGACGGACGGGTGAACGTCGACACCTTCAGTCCCGAGGCCCAGCGGCGGCTCACCGAGGACGCTGGATCATTCGACGCTTGGGTCGCAAAGTTCGCTGTGCGCACTGCAGCCGCTGGACCCCAGCTCACCGCGCGAGTCGAGGTGTCGACCGCCGACGGGCGCGAGCGACGCATCACCGTGGAGGCACCTCGCGGTAGCGGCTCGCACCCGCTCACCCGCGACGATGTCATCGCGAAATTCCGCGACAACGCAGCCCGTGACTACGGCGACGAAGCGGTGCAGCGCCTGCTCGACGAGGTCATGGCAGTGCCGTCGGCCCGAGACATCCGCGAGCTCGGGTCCCTGATGTCCGCGTGTGCGCCCGATCGTGGCGCACCTGATGTGCATGCGTGGAGCGCGAATGGCAAGCGAAGCTGAGCTGAGTGCGGTGCGCGGCCGGTTGCTGGGTCTGATCGACGAAAGTCGCATTCGCGCCGTGCAGATCGCACGGCCGCACGCCGATGTCATCGCTCGCTTCGAGCGAATCACCGACCTCACGTCGACAGTCTCGGATGCGATGGACTCGCTCGGCGTGGGGTCGGCAATCCCCGCGCATGTGCTGATGCCACTCGCCCCAGGCCAGCGCATCTGCGGCCCGGCTGTCACGATCCGATATGCGGGCCGGGGTGGCACCCCGGGTGCCCACTACGCTCGTGACAGCCGGCCACTCCTGGCCGACCGCGACCTCTACGGAGTCGGTGAGGCCGGCGACGTCGCCGTGTTCGACTGCGGGGGTGCCGCCGGGACGTCGGTGATGGGCAACCTCTCAGCCCTCTGGGCCGTCCGGCTTGGCATCGCAGGGTGCATCGTCGACGGCGGCGTGCGCGATATCGCGTCGATTCGTGCCACCGGCCCGCACGTGTGGAGTCGCGGCCGGACGCCGATCACCGGGCGCCATCGCCTCGAAGCGGTGGAGATCAACGGCACGGTGTCCATCTGCGGCGTGCAGGTGCGCCCCGGCGATCTGATCGCAGCCGACGACAGCGGCGTGTGCGTCGTTCCCCTGGAGAATGTCGAGACGGTGATCGCTCAGTGCGAAGCAGCGGAGCGCGCCGAGGAGGCCGTGACCAGCCTCATCAAGAGCGGCGCGACCGCGTCTGACGTGACCCAGGCACTCAGCCCTGAGCGCTGGTGAGCAGGCTGATCACCTCGCTGAGCCCGTGCTGGTCCTCCATATTCAGGATGAGATCCGCAGCGTGCGCTCCTGCCGCCGCTGCGATGCCTCCGGACTCAATGCACTCCATGAACTTCTCACGAACTTCGGCTTCGGACATGGGGTTCTGAGGGCTCCCCTTCCCGAACGCGGCGCGATTCTCGTACCGCGTCCCGTCGCGCAGACGGATTCGCACGATGCTCGTCATGTTGTTGTACCCGGCTCCCTCGGCTTCGGGGTCGACCACAAAGCTGACGCGCCGCATCATGTCCCGGACGTCGCCTCGCATGACCACGCCGTCGGTGAATTCGGCCAGACCGGCTCTGCGCTCGATGCAGAGGATGGCCATGCAGAACTCCATGCTGAATTTCGCGGCGAGGTGGTCGTGCGGGTCGTGATGGATCAGGGCATTCGGCATGTGCCGGTTGGTCCCCACCGAGACCTCCTCGATGTCGGCCGCCTGGATGTCGTTCGCCTTGAGGAGTTCCATCAGCGCGAACATCGCCGGATGGGTGAGAGATCCTGAGGGATGCGGCTTGATGGAGACACCCGGCGCGTCGAACGTCCAGGGTGCGCCCGGAGTGAACGCTGAGGCCTCGAATCCCCCTCCCGCCGCGCTGAAGAACCCACGTGGTGACTCGAGGATGTTGTTCGCGGCGGTGAAGCCGCGGTGCGCCATCGACGCCGCGAGCAGTCCGCTCTCGGCCGCTCGCCCGGCATGGAACGGCTTGGTCATGGTTCCGAAGTTCTCGCGAAGGCCGGCTGCCTGCGACGCGGCGATGCTCAGCGCAACCCGGGTGACGTCGGCACTGAGTCCGAGCATACAGGCGGCCGCGGCACCGGATCCGATGGTGCCGACTGTTCCCGTCGAATGGAATCCGTCGTCATAGTGGCGAGGGTTGATCGCCTCCGAAACCTTGGTCTCGATCTCGACGCCCACGACGTAGGACAGCAGCACGTCGGCGCCGCTTCTCCCTCCTGCCTCGCCCAGGGCGAGTGCGGTCGGCAGCACCGGAGCAGTCGGATGAGTCAGCAGGCCGTACACACGGTCCGGCAACGTGGCCAGCTGTGTGTCGTCGTAGTCGTCAGCGTGGATCGCCAACCCGTTGAGGAACGCGGCAAAGCGAGCGGGCACCCGCGTTCCGGTTCCGAGCGCCGCTGCCTCGGTGTTCGCGGCATGGTAGGAGGCGACCTCGTCGCGCGCGATCCGCGCCGCGTCCGTTCGCGACCCTGCGACGGCGAGACCGAAGCCGTCGAGCATCGAATGTTTCGCTGCGGTGATCACCGTGGGTGGAACGTCTACCAGTCGCGTACGGGTGATGAATTCCGCGGCGTGATTGGTTGGGTCAGTCACTCGACCTGTCCTCCGTTCGCCAGTGCTGGCTGGAGCCTCTCGTTCATCGATGTGGCGGCGCTCCGCGCCGGCGCACGGGGCATCGGCATGGTACCGGCCGAGGCGCCATCCAGGCGCGACCGCCGTCCGGTTTAATATAGGATATATTGCCGGTGAGCCAAGACGCATCGAACTCGAGCCGGGTTCAAGAACCGACCGACACCATCTCTGAGCGGCTTGCGCGGTGGTCGGTTAGCGTCGCCGTCGAAGACCTTCCCGCCGATGTCGCCGACGACGCTCGATGGCGGCTCGTCGATCAGGTGGGCGTCTGCATCGCGGGGTCGCGCTCCGCCTCCGCGGGCATCATTCACCGAGTTGCGGCAAAGTCGGGAGGCACGCCGGAATCGACCACCATGGTCTTCGGGACGCGCTTCCCCGCACCTCTCACCGGTTGGGTGAATGGCGCGGTGGGCCATGGAGCCGACTATGACGATATGCACGGTGTGGCAGCTGTGCACATCAGCTCGGTGGCGGTTCCCGCCGCCCTCGCGGCTGCAGAATCGGTGCAGGCCAGCGGAGCCCAGTGTCTGCTCGCGCTTGCAACCGGCGCTGAGATCGGCTTGCGCATCAACACCGGTGCGCCGCCGCATCAATTCCACCATCGCGGTCTGCATGGCACGGGTGTGGCCGGACCCTTCGCCGCCGCGGCAATCGCGTCGAAGCTCCTGGGCCTCGATGCCGCAGCCACGACGGACGCGCTGGGGATGGCCGGCAGCAGGTCGTCGGGGCTGATGCAGACGCTCATCGATGGAAGCTGGGTCAAGCAGCTGCATCCGGGATGGGGAGTGCAGGGTGGGATCACGTGCGCGCTCCTCGCCGCCGAGGGTTTCACCGGGCCGCATGAGGTCCTCGAAGGCAAGTTCGGTTTCTTCAACGCGCTGCTGCACGGCGACGAAGCGACGTTTCAATTCGACCACATCACCGACGGCCTTGGCGAGCGCTGGATCCTTCCCGACACAACGTACAAGCCGTGGCCGAATGGCGTCTGGAACCACGCATCGATGGAGGGCACCGCGACGATCATGAGCCGCGAGGGGCTCTCGATCGGAGACGTCGACCGGATCGACTGCTTCGTCCCGCCGATCTGCATCCCGCTCGTGTGCGAGCCGCGCGAAGCCAAGCTGAACCCACGCTCGCTCTACCACATGAAATTTAGTCTCCAGTACTCGGTGGCCATGCTCGCCGTGCTCGGCGCTGTCGAGGTCGATGACTACAACGAGGCGACGCTGGCCAACCGGGAGATTCACAATTTCGCAGCGCGCGTCGACTGCCACGCCGATCCGTCCATGCTGCCGGACACCTTCCCCGCTCGTGTGCAACTGACCACGCTCGACGGCAGGGTCTTCGAGGAGGATGTCCCGGCCCAACGTGGCACACGGCTCAACCCGATGTTGCCCGACGATCAGCGGCGCAAGTTCCGCGGCAACGTGCGTCCGAGCCTCGGCGATGAGCAGACGGAAGAACTGCTCGCCGCACTCGAGGGCGCGTGGGACGCCCAGGATGTGCGCGCACTGATGGCCCTGACCGTGCCTCGGACCGCGCCGACAATCGAAACCGAGGCACCGGCCCATGGCCGCTGAGCCAGCGGCCCAGACCCATCCAATCCCGTCCAGTCGAGCTCGCGAGTTGCTCCAGGGCGCCTATGACCTCCACGTCCACGTGCTCCCCGATGTGCTCCCACGGCGCATCGATGACATGACCCTCGCTGCGCGCTTCGGCGAGCTGGGACTTGGAGGCTTCGCGCTCAAATCGCACTACACGATGACCGCGGAGCGCGCGGCGATTGTTCGCGCGTCGTCCTCGGTGGATGTGCTCGGGGCGATCACGCTGAACTGGCCGGTGGGAGGCGTCAACCCCGTCGCCGTCGAGATCTGCGCGCGGGCGGGTGGGACCTTCGTGTGGCTCCCGACGTTCGACTCGATCAACGAGGCCGCCGCGGCCGACTCTCCTGGCACCGGGACTCCGCCGGGTTGGTTGACGCTGAAGAATGAGTTGCGCGCAAAGGGCATCAGCCCGCCACCCATCAGGATGCTCGACCCAGCAGGACGCATCCTTCCGGAGGTCCGGACGGTCCTCGATCTGATCGCCGAATACGATCTCGTCCTCTGCACCGGCCACCTCGGCGCTGACGAGATCATCCCGGTGGTCAGCGCGGCTCAGGATGCCGGTGTCTCGCGGATTATCATCACGCACCCCGACTTTCCGTCACAACAGCTCGCCCCGGACCAGCAGCGCGAGCTGGGCGACCGCGGCTGCCTCCTGGAGCGCTGCTTCGGCACGCCGCACGCGGGGCGCATCAGCTGGGAGGCGCTGTTCTCGAATGTGCGGGCGGCGGGCGTGGAGCACTCTCTGCTCTCCAGCGATCTCGGCCAGCCTCATAATCCGCCCGTCGAGGACGGCGTGGCACTCATGGTCGATCGATTTCTCGACGCGGGATTCAACGACAGCGAGGTGCGCACCATGGCGGTGAACAACTCTCGGCGCATCGCCCGACCGGCGGGCGCACTCTGATGACAGCCGGAGCGAGCGGGTCCATCCGGGTGGCCGTCATGGAGGGCGACGACATCGGCCCCGAGATCGTCCGATCGACGACACGCGTCCTCGACCGCGCAGCGCAGCAGCACGGTGTCCGCATCGAATGGATACCGCTCCCCGCGGGCATCGCCGCGGTGGATACCGAGGGCAGCACGCTTCCGATCCGGACGCGCGAAGCGCTTCCCGATATCCCGGGCTGGATCCTTGGGCCCGTCTCGCATCGCGACTACCCGATCGGCGATGCGCGTTACGTCAACCCGAGCGGCTATCTGCGCAAGAACTTCGAGCTGTATTCCAACGTGCGCCCAGCGAGGGCGTGGCCGGGCATCGAATGCGTGCGCCCAAAGATGGATGTCGTCATCGTGCGCGAGAACACGGAGGGGTTCTACGCGGATCGCAACCTCATCGACGGCAACGGCGAGCTGCGGCCCGACCTGGACACGGTGATCTCGGTGCGTGTGGTCACCCGACGCGCGAGCCTACGCGTCGCGCGTCAAGCATTTGCGATCGCACGGGAACGCAATGGCCTGCGCAAGGTGACCTGCGTGCACAAGGCGAACGTGCTCCGCCGCGGTGACGGTCTCTTCCTCGACTGCTGCCGCCAGGTTGCCGCTGAGAATCCGGACATCGCCTTCGACGACTTTCTGGTCGACGCCTTCGCGATGCGCCTCATCCTCCGCCCGGATGACACCGACGTGGTCGTCACCACGAACATGTTCGGCGACATCCTGTCCGACGAGGCGGCAGGTCTGGTGGGCGGACTTGGTCTCGCGCCGGGCTTGAACACCGGAGACGAGCATGCGATGGCGCAGGCGGTGCACGGATCCGCTCCCGACATCGCCGGCAAGGGCATCGCCAATCCGATCGCCGAAATCCTCTCGGGCGCCCTGCTGCTCCGCTGGCTCAGCCGGGTGCACGCCGCGCCCATGCTCGTCGAGGCTGCTGACACCGTCGAATCGGCGATCGCCGCGACGCTTGCGCGCGGTGAGTCGCTCACACCGGATCTCGGTGGCACCGCGACGACCGAGAGCATCACCGCTGCGATCCTCGCCGCCGTCGATGCCAGCTGAGCGTCGCCGGGCGGGATCGGCCCGCTGACAGAAGGAGAGTCATTGGCCGGACAGTCGCCCCACCTGACGCCTGATGAGGTGCGCCACATCCAGGAAGCATTCGCCCGCAGGCGCCGCCCCGGGAGCTTCGAGCCCGGGCGCTGGGCGGTCAGCCCGTACAACCGCGACGCGTCGGTCCTGGGCGCGCCGTTCCCCGATCACTACCCGCATTCGACAACCCTTCGGGACATCACGCTGCGTGTGATCGAGCAGGCTCCCGGTGTCACCGTCGATCGCGCCCAGCGGCGCCGGATTGGCGAGGCGATTCTCGAGGCCGGCGTTCCGGAGATCGAGGTGTCGGCACATGGCTGGGGGATGTCGCCATCCGACCTGCGCGACGAGGTCGCGCATCTCAAATCGATACGGCCCGATCTCGGGATCAAGATGGGGGCCACGCAGACCGAGGCGATGGTTGACATCGCGGCCGAGGTGGGAGTCACCCTGGCCGAATTCTGGATGCCCGCCCTGCCAGAGGCGACACCGATCTACTGGTCTGAGGCGTACCGCACCTCGTGGGCTGGTGGCGACTGGCGCACGCTTGGCGTGCCGACGACGCTCGACCAGGAGATCGAGCGCGGGATCCAGTTGATCGCGCGCATCAGATCGCACGGCCTGCGCGCGAGCACGGGCATCAACCTGCTCACGCTTGTCGACGACAACCACCTCGAACGCTATTGCACCGCGATGCACGCGGCGGGAGTCGACGAGATCTGGCTCTCAGACGGAGCCGCTGGCATCGGGCCGGAGGGCTGGAATCACATCATCTCCCTGGTGCGCCGATTTGCGCCCGGCTGCCGGATCGGCACGTATATCCGCAACGCGTTCGGCCTCGGGGTTGCGTGCGCGCTCGCTGCCGTCCACGCCGGCGCGGAGGTCACCGAGGTGTCTGTGAATGGGATCTCGGCGACGGCCGGTCAGGTGGATCTCGCCCAGATGGCCACTGCGCTCGAGGTGCTCTACGGGGTGCACACCGGTATCCGCCTTGATCAGATGAACACACTCGCCCGCCTCGTCGAGGACATCAGCGGCGTGCAGGTGTCAGCCGCGCACGCCGTGACCGGTCGCGGCGCGCACAACTGGGGTGGCACCGAGATCGTCGTCCAGGAGCTCAAGGTGGAGCCCCTCCTCCACTGGGCGTACGAGCCTTCCCTCGTGGGTGCCGAGAAGGAGTGGATCGTCAATCGCACGAGCGGGATGTGGACGGTGCAGGACAAACTGCAACAGCTGGGCCTTCACGTCGATCGGGAGAAGATCCCGCTCGTCTGGCAGGCAATCGTCGACGACGTCACCGTCCGCCATCGCGCATTGACCGACGACGAGATTCGCGCCATCTGCGCCCGCATCACAGCGAAGTAGCTCGGCAACCGAGCGCCGAACGCCGGCGATCAGGCCGCGACTGCCGCCATCACCGCGTCGGTCACCTCGGCGGTGGAGGCCGTCCCGCCAAGATCCGCGGTGAGCGCGTCGCCCCGCTCGGTGACCTGCTCGACCGCAGCCTCGATGCGCTGCGCTGCGCTGAGCTCACCGAGATGGCGCAGCATCATCGCGCCGCTGAGGATCGCACCCATCGGGTTTGCAACGCCCTTGCCGGCGATGTCCGGCGCCGAGCCGTGCACGGGCTCGAACAGGGACGGATGCCGTCCTGTCGGATCGATGTTCCCACTGGCGGCAAGCCCCAGGCCGCCCTGGAGGGCCGCTCCGAGATCGGTGAGGATGTCCGCGAAGAGGTTCGAGCCAACTACGACATCGACGGTATCGGGCCTGAGCACCATGCGTGCCGCCATGGCATCCACCAGGACACGGTCCATCACGACATCGGCATATTCCTGGTGGACGTCTTCGACCACCTCGTCCCAGAGCACGTAGGTATATCTGCTGGCGTTGGATTTGGTGACGCTGGTCAGCGAGCCGGAGCGCTCGCGAGCGCGGTCGAACGCATAGCGCACGGTGCGCTCGATGGCAGCGCGAGTGAAGACGGGCACCTCGACAGCCACCTCGAGCGGAGTGCCGGTGTGCACCCGCCCGCCGGCGCCTGAGTACTCGCCCTCGGTGTTTTCGCGGATGAAGAGCATGTCGATGTCGTCCGGACCGCGGCCGGCAAGCGGCCCGCGGACTCCGCGCAAGAGGTTGACGGGCCGGACGTTGACCGACAGCTCCAGCGTCTTGCGGATCGGGAGCAGCAGGCCCCACAACGTGACATGGTCGGGAACCTCGGGAACGCCCACGGCGCCGAGGTAGATCGCGTCGAAATCCTCGAGCACCTGGAGGCCGTCTTCGGGCATCATCGCGCCAGTGCGGAGGTAGAGGTCCGAGCCCCAACCCAGCTCGTGGAATTCGAGGTCGCACACGCTCGACAGGACGCGGATCCCTGCCGGAATCACCTCCTTGCCGATGCCGTCCCCGGCGATGACCGCGATCTGGCGCATGGCTGAGACCACCACCTGTGCTCAAGAGTGGATGAACGACGGTCGCCCCCTGCAGGTGCCGCAGTGAGGACGAGCCTCTTCGCCGCTTATATATGATATATGACTCATGGTCGACTCGCTCGGTCTCGTCACGCCTCCGGGCTCGCCGGGTCTCGTGCTGAGGGAGTTGCTCGAGCGCCCCGGGGCGGTGCTCATGCCGGGCGCGCACAACGGCCTTGCCGCCCTCCAGGCGCGCAGTGCGGGGTTCAATGCGCTCTATCTTTCGGGAGCGGCGATGTCGGCGTCTATGGGGTTGCCGGATGTCGGTGTGATCACGATCGACGACGTCTGTTTCTTCATTCGACAGGTGGTCCGCGCGACGGGGCTACCCGTCCTGGTTGACGGTGACACCGGGCACGGCGAAGCGCTGAACGTCGCCTACACCGTTCGGTCGTTCGAGGGAGCCGGCGCAGCGGCCGTCCACATCGAAGACCAGATCCTGCCCAAGAAGTGCGGCCACCTGCGCGACAAGCGCCTGGCGACTGCGGACGACATGGTGATCCGCATCAGGGTTGCGGTGATGGCGCGGCGTGACATGCTGATCGTTGCCCGAACCGACGCACTGGAGAGCGAGGGGCTGGACGGCGCCGTCGCACGCAGTCTCCGCTACCTCGATGCCGGTGCTGACGCGATCTTTCCAGAGGCTCTGACGAGCGAGGCGATGTTCCGGGAGTTCGCGGCGCGCGTCGACGCACCGCTGCTCGCGAACCTCACGGAGTTCGGCCAGACTCCCGCGTTCACCGCGCAGGAGATGGAGCACATGGGCTACAAGATGATCATCTGGCCCACCACCTCACTGCGTCTCGCGGCGCGCGCTCAGCGCGATGCGTACACCGTGATCCGTGACTCGGGCACCACCGCCCCCCTGCTCGATCGTATGTTGACGCGCCAGGACATGGAGGCGACGTTGAACTACGCCGGGTACGAGGATCTCGATGCCAGCCTCACGCGTGAGCAATGAGGTGCGTCGCGCACGCGGTGATCGCCGCCTTTCCGATGGGTGTTGACAGGCGCTGAGCACCGAGGCTCGGGGACGGCGCCACCGTTTGAGCATTTCAGTCACTGAACCTGGAGGGATCAACAAGCATGGCGCGACACACGATCACCATCATTCCGGGCGACGGAGTCGGACCCGAACTGAGCGCCGCAGCATGCCGTGCCATTGACGCCACCGGCGTCGACATCAGCTGGGAAGTCCACAACGCCGGCCTCGGCGTCATGGAGGAGGGCGGGAACCCTCTCCCTCCGGAGGTGATCGAGTCCATCCGGCGGAACAAGGTCGCCCTCAAGGGCCCGCTGACGACGCCGCTGGGGACGGGCATCAGGTCGGTCAATGTGGCGCTCCGGCGCGAGCTCGACCTGTTCGCGTTGGTGCGTCCATTGAAGTCATATCCGGGGGTACGCAGTCGCTTCGAGAACATCGATCTCATCGTCGTGCGGGAGAACACCGAGGACCTGTACGCCGGGATCGAGTTCACGGAAGGCGAGCCGGGAACCCTCGAGTTGATCGCGCTGATCGAGCGCCTCAAGGGACGAACCGTGCGTGCCGACTCCGGGATCAGCATCAAGCCCATCTCGATCGGCGCAACCCAGCGGATCTTCAGGTTCGCGTTTCAGTGGGCTCTCGACAACGGCCGCCACCTGGTGACCGCCGTGCACAAGGCAAACATCATGAAGGACACCGACGGGCTCTGGCTCCGCGTGGCCCGAGAGATAAGTCAGGAATACCCGCAGATCGAGTTCAACGATCGCATCGTGGACAACATGTCGATGCAGCTGGTGCAGAACCCGGAGATGTACGACGTCATGGTGATGCCCAACCTCTACGGCGACATCCTCACGGATCTCGGCGCCGGAATGATCGGCGGGCTCGGCATCGCGGCCGGCGCGAACTTCGGTGACGGTGTCGCCATGTTCGAGGCGACCCACGGCAGCGCACCGAAATACGCCAATCAGAACAAGGCAAACCCGATGGCCATGATGTTCAGTGGCGTCCTCATGCTGCGCCACATCGGCGAAGAGGACGCGGCCGATCGGCTCGAGCGAGCACTCGCCCTCGTGATCGCCGAGGGTCGCAGCGTGACCTACGACATGAAGCCGAAGCGCGACGACCCGACGGCCGTGGGCACGTCGCAGGTTGGTGACGCCGTGATCGAGGCGCTCGGGCGCTCCGGGTGATCGAGGAGCACGACACGCGCGCGCGCCGCGGTACCCGGTCAGAGGGCTGTCGCTACAGGAGTTGGCGGATGGGAGCGCCGGCGAGGAACGCTTGAATATCCTCGAGGACGCCCGCAAAGAAATGCGTGTACGTGTCTCGTGTCACGTAGCCAATGTGCGGGGTCAGGAGAGCATTCTCGAGCCGGCGAAGTTCGTGGTCGGCCGGGAGTGGCTCGGTGTCATAAACGTCGAGCGCCGCACCCGCGATCCAACCTTCGCGAAGCGCACGGATCAGGGCCGCCTCATCGACCAGCGGACCGCGCGATGTGTTGATCAGGTAGCTGGTCGGCTTCATCCGTCGCAGATCCGCCTCGGTGATCAACGCCCGGGTTCGGTGTCCGAGCACCATGTGGATCGAGATCACATCCGCTTCAGCGAAGAACGCGTCCTTCGGACGGTAGGCAACGCCCTGTTCAGCGGCTCGCTCGACGGTGAGGTTCGGACTCCATGCGATCACACGCATATCGAATGCGAGTCCGTAGGTCGCGACCCGCGCCCCGAGGTGTCCCAGCCCCACGAGACCGAGCGTCCGGCCGGCGAGATCGCCTCCGACTGTGCGCTGCCACCCGCCAGCTCGCATCGACGCCGCTTCGACAACCAGGTGTCGGGCCGAAGCGATGATCAACCCCCAGGTCAGCTCGGCTGTCGACCACGTCAACCCCTCCGCGCCAGACACGACTATTCCAAGGTCTTTCGCGGCGCCGAGATCGATCGACGCATTCCTCATGCCGGTGGTGACCAGCAACCGCAGCCTGGGAAGCTGCTGGAGCACGCCGGCTGGGAATGCGGTTCGCTCTCGCATCGCCACCACGATCTCGCATTCGGAGATTCGTTCGATGAGATCTGCGCCATCAAGGTGCTCCGAAAGGAACTCGACGCGCACATCGTCGCCAAGGACGCCCCAGTCGGCCATGGAGTGCGCAACTCCCTGGTAGTCGTCAAGGACAGCGACCTTCATCTCGTCACACCTGGGCACGAGACGGGACTGCGTCGATGCGCCGTGGCGACACGCCGACATGATATCGATCCGATGCTCACCGACCCCGGTGCCCCCTGGCTCCGCGGACCTGCCTGCCTCGCCGGTGCTGCATGACCCAGACGACCAACGGTGGAAGGGTGACACCTGCGGGCGATGTCGTACTCCCGCCCCCGCCGGTCCGGCGTCAACTGCTCCTCTGGCTGCGCATCGGCACCGCCAGCTTCGGTGGCGGTCAGGGTACTCGGCTCAATGTCTACAGGGCGTTTGTGGAGCGCGGCGGTTGGATGTCGCCGCTCGAGTTCGCCGAAGCCTGGGCTGTGTGCCAGATCGGACCGGGCATGAGTCTCGTCGCCCTCTCCGCCCTGATGGGATATCGCTTCTCACGGGCGGCTGGCGCTGCGGCAGCACTCTTCGGCCTGCTCGTGCCGAGTGGACTCATCACCGTTGCGCTCACCATCGTGTACCTCCGGCTTGACGAGTATCCCCTGACACAGGCGGCGCTCCATGGGGTTGTTGCGGCAGTGCTTGGCCTGGCTATCGCCAATGTCATCTTCAACGCCCGCCCGCTGCTCGCCGCCAGTCGCGAGAAGGGGCTCGGCATGCTCGTGCTCGCCCTGGTGCTGATCGCGACCGACGCGATCGTGTTTGCCGCCGCCAGCCCACCGGTACTCGCCGTGCTGTTGCCGTCGGCCGCGATCTTCGCCATCTGCTCCATCGTCCGGGCGCGGACTGCCTGATGGGTGTTCAGTTCGTTCTTCTCTTCCTGTTCATCTTCAAGGCGCAGGTGATCTCCAACAACGGCATCGCGTCACTGCCGAGCCTGCATGCGGACTTGATCGGACAGGGTTGGGCGACAGATCCGCAGTTCGCCGGGGCCCTTGTTGTCGGTCAGATGACTCCGGGCCCGAATGGTCTTTGGATCGTGAGCCTCGGATATATCGTGGCCGGACCGCTCGGGGCAGTCGTCGCGCTCTGCGCTTCCACGATTCCGCCCATGCTCGTGCTGCCCATCGACGCGCTGTACCGGCGGTTTGGATCACTTCCGGGCGTCGAGGGTTTCGTCCGCGGTATCGGACTGGCGGTGATCGGCGTCTCCCCCCTCGTGCTTGCCCAGGTCCTGCAGGGCAGCGGGTTTGACGCGGGCACGGCTGTCATCGCGTCGGTCGCCTTCGTGCTGGTGTTGACACGCCGCGTCCCCAATATCGTCGTGGTGCTGCTCGGCGCGTTAGCCGGCGTGTTGATCTATCGCTGAGGTTCGCTGCCCGAGCGGGACGTAATCGCGGCGTTGCTCACCGACGTAGATCTGTCGTGGACGGGCGATCTTCTGCTCCTTGTCGAGCAGCGACTCCTCCCATTGCGACAACCACCCGGCGGTGCGGCTCATTGCGAAGAGCACCGGGAACATCTCGACCGGGATTCCCAGTGCCTGGTAGATGAAGCCGCTGTAGAAGTCCACGTTGGGGTAGAGCCTGCGCGAGACGAAGTAATCATCCTCGAGCGCGATCTTCTCCAGCTCGCGGGCAACGTCGAGCAGCGGCGAGGAGCCGGTGACGTCCACCACCTGGTCCGCCATCTTCTTGATCACTTTCGCGCGCGGATCGTAGTTCTTGTAGATCCGGTGGCCGAAGCCCATCAGCCGCTCCTTCCCGGCCTTCACACCGTCGATGAACTCCGGCACGCGGTCCACCGACCTGATCCGTTCGATCATGCGGATCACCGCCTCGTTCGCACCACCGTGGAGCGGGCCGTAGAGCGCCGCGATCGCCGCGGCCGTCGCCGAGTACGGATCGGGATGCGACGAGCCGACCGCGCGCATCGCGTTGGTCGAGCAGTTCTGCTCGTGATCGGCATGGAGGATGAACAGCACGTCGAGCGCGTGCTCGATCTCGGGCACGGGCTCGTACTTGAGCTCGACCATCTTGAACATCATGTTCAGGAAGTTGCCGGCAAACGAGAGTTCGTTGTCCGGGTAGTTGTAGGGCAGGCCGAGCGAGTGCCGGTAGGCGAGGGCGGCCAGCGTCGGCATCTTCGCGATGAGGCGGTAGATGGAGATGCGCCGCTGCTCCTCGTCGTGAATATCCGTTGCCTGCGGGTAGAACGTCGAGAGCCCGCCGACCGTCGAGATCAGGATGCCCATCGGATGCGCGTCGTGATGGAAACCGTCGATGAACTTCTTGATGTTCTCGTGGACCAACGTATGGTGCGTGATCTCCTGCTTCCACTCCGCAGCCTGCTGAGGGGTCGGCAGCTCGCCGTGGACGAGCAGGTACGCCGTCTCGAGATACGTGCTGCGCTCAGCAAGCTGCTCGATCGGATACCCGCGGTGGAGCAGGATTCCCTTGTCGCCGTCGATGTAGGTGATCGCGCTCCTGCAGGATGCCGTGTTCATGAACGCCGGGTCGTAGACGAGCAGACCGTGGTCGTCTGCGGTTAGGGAGAGTTGCTCGAACGAAGTGGCGCGCACGGCGCCGTCCTCGATCGCGACCTCATAGGTCTTGCCGGTGCGGTTGTCGGTGATCGTCAGACTTTCGGCCATGAGGGCCAGTGTGCCAGAGTCCTCCGCCCTGACTGGTTACGAGCCACCAGCGATCGGCGCTGGTGTCGTGCGGCGCCCCGACGGGGCGAGTATCGTCGACGCCACGCAAGCGAAGGGATTCGGCACGGAGAGCAAGAGATGGTACGAAGGATCGGGATGCTTCCAGCCGCAGCAGTCCTCATGATGCTGCTCTCTGGGAACGCCATCGCAGCAGCTGCTCCGTCAGGCTGGGCGTTGCAGGCGACCCCCAACCCGATCGGAGCACGCAACACCTTTCTCGCCGGCGTGTCGTGCACCGCCCCCACGGCCTGTGTGGCGGTGGGGTACTCGATCAGCACTTCGAACGCCGTGACCACCCTGGCGGAGCAATGGAACGGCAGCGCTTGGTCAATCCTCTCGACCCCGAGCCCACTGGGCTCCGTTATCAGCTCCCTCGCAGCTGTGGCGTGCACCAGTGCGATCGCGTGTACCGCCGTCGGCGACTCCTTCAACGCCGCCAACGTCAAGAGCACGCTGGACGAGCGATGGAACGGAACGACCTGGTCGGTCCAGCCAACGCCAGATCCTGCCGGCACCAGCAACAGCACCCTGGTCGGTGTGGCGTGTAGCGTCTCGACCTCCTGCATCGCTGTCGGGTCGTACACCAAGACGCCGTCCGGCCATCCCTTCACCCTGGCGGAGAGCTGGAACGGGATCGCCTGGTCGATCGTCACGACTCCGAACCCACCAGCAAACAGGGGGGCGTCACTGCTGTCCGTGGCTTGCAGTTCGGGATCGGCCTGCACCGCGGTTGGGAACTGGTTCAACAGCTCCAACACCGAGGTCACGCTTGCTGAGCGATGGAGCGGGACCGCCTGGTCAATCCAAACGACCCTCAACCCGACAACGCACCTCAGCGAACTCTTCGGCGTCGCGTGCTCGAGCGCGACCAGTTGCATGGCCGTCGGCTCCGACATCAACACCTCGATCCTGCAGGTGGCCCTGGTCGAGCGCTGGAACGGAAGCACGTGGTCGGTCGTGGCGACCCCTGGCATCGCCGGATCCCAGGGTGCTGCGCTACAGGCAATTTCGTGCGCGACCGTCAAGGGGTGTAACGCAGTGGGAGACAACATCAATGGCGCGGGGGTCGAGGTGACCCTCGCAGAGAAGTGGAACGGGACAGCGTGGAGTGTGAAAGCGACTCCCAACCCGGCCACGGCGACGGCAAGTGATCTCCTCGCGGTGAGTTGCACCACGAAGGCGTGCACCGCCTCCGGGGCCTACTCGACAAGCTCACCGCCAAGTCTGAACGACAAGACTCTTGCCGAGCACACGTGAGTCCCCGGATGTGACTGAGCCACCAACTGCTCTCGCCCGCCGATAGCCCGGCCGGCATCCGATCAAGGGATCCTCAGGCGGTGGCCGGCGCCCGCCACAGATCGATCCCGCTCTCGACAGCGTGCTGGTCAATCTCGTTCAACTCCTCATCGGAGAACCCGAGGTGATCCAGCGACGCAACGTTCTGTTCGAGTTGGCCGAGGCTGCTCGCCCCGGCGAGCACCGACGTCACCCGCGGGTCGCGGAGTGCCCAGGCCAGCGCCATCTGCGCGAGGCTTTGCCCTCGGCGCACGGCGATCGCGTGCAGCGCCTGGACGTGTGCCAGGTTGGCCCCGCTCACCATGTCCGGGGTGAGGGAGCCGTTGCGACGGGCGCGCGAGTCTTCCGGGATGCCGTGCAGGTAGCGGTCGGTGAGCAGTCCCTGGGCCAGCGGCGAGAACGCGATGCACCCAACGCCCTCGGCGCCGAGAACATCGAGCAGGCCGTGCTCGATCCAGCGGTTGAGCATCGAATATGACGGCTGATGGATGAGCAGCGGGGTGCCTAACCGGCGCAGGATGGCGACTGCGTCTGCAGTGCGCTTGTCCGAATACGAGGAGATCCCAACGTAGAGGGCCTTGCCCTGCTGGACCGCGCTGTGCAGGGCGCCCAGGGACTCGTCCAGCGGCGTGCTCGGATCGAAGTGGTGGTGGTAGAAGATGTCGACGTAGTCCACTCCCAGGCGCCGCAGACTCTGGTCGAGACTTGCGAGCAGGTACTTGCGCGATCCGAGGTCGCCATACGGACCCGGCCACATGTCCCACCCGGCCTTGGTTGAGATCACCAGCTCATCGCGGAGACCACGAAAATCCGTGCGCAGGATGCGGCCGAAATTGGACTCGGCGCTGCCATACGGCGGGCCGTAATTGTTCGCAAGGTCGAAATGCGTGATGCCCAGGTCGAACGCACGGCGCAGGATGGCACGCTGTCCTTCGAGCGGTCTGTCGTCGCCGAAGTTCTGCCAGAGGCCCAGGGATATCGCGGGCAGCAAGAGGCCGCTGCGGCCACTGCGGCGATACGTCATCGAAGCGTAGCGGTCGGCGGCGGGGCGATATTCGGTCACGTCGCTCACTCCTCCGATTGTGCGGCATCGGCCCTCCCGGGGGCGACCTCCCGAGGGCTACGTGGCCAGCCCGCGGCTCACGTTCGAGAAGACGTCCTGCGCCTGATGACCCACGGTGCCGAGCAGCACGATGACGACGATCGCAATGAGCACCACGACCAGCGCGTATTCGATCATGCCCTGACCGACGATGCGTGGCCGCTTCTGATGCTTTCCCTCGCCGTCACTCGCGTCTCCAAGCGTTTCCGAGTCCGTTGGCTCACCAGCGCCGAGGTCACCCTGCGGGAGGATGTCACGGTACGCCTGCTCACACCAGGTCTCGCTCCCATGACCGAAACGCTCACCATCGACGACGCTTCGCGTCGCACGTTGTGCCGCAAGAATCTCGAGAAAGGTCATCCCCTCGTCGAGCGAAGCGTCGCTGAGCACAGGGGACTCGCCTGGGTTTGCGCTGTACTCGGTTCGCATTGATAAGCCTCGCGAAAGGGGCGGTCTACGTGTCCCTCAAGTCTGTCCGCGGCCCGATCGACGAGACCAGTGCCGAATGACATGAATTTGCGGTGGCGGGCCGCCGTGAGAACGTGACGCCCGTAGTCATCGGCGTCTTGATGCATGCTCGCCACATCGCCGTCACGGGCGACTCGGGTCAGAGCGCTCGGCCGCGACGGAGGCACCTCATCGATGTCGTCAAATCCGAAACGCGTCATTCGACCGCTGCGATCCCCTTGGCTGGCTGAACACGTGGTCAGCTCGGCGTGTATCCGGATCTCGTCGGTTGATCAAAAGTGAGTCGGTCAGTCGGGGTACCTGACCCGTAGGCAGCCACGAAGCTCTGTCGCCAGTTGGAGTAGCGCAGCGTCCATCCGAGGTCCCGTTTGGCGGTCGCGTTTGAGGCACCGCGGGCCTCCGTCAACAGCGTGATGTCCGCTCCCCCAATCAGGCGTGCGAGCCTCCTCGGCGAACTCCGAGGCCCCTCCGCGTCCGCTTGGGATCATGCTCGGTCTTCTTCTTGTCGTGATTCGGTCAGATCCGTGCGCACCTGACCGACGCTCCACGTGGAACGCGGCGATGCGAGTGTTCGCGTGTCGGGTGAACGCAGGATGTGCTGGTAGGATCACCGCCATGCGCTTCGGGATCGACGTCGCACAGCAGCGGCTGGCGTTTGACGAGATCGTCGATCGCGTGCGATTCGGGGAGGCATTGGGTTTTGACGGAGCGTGGGGGTTCGACCACTTCGTCCCGACGTATGGCGAAGGCCCCGGTGAGTGCTTTGAAGGTATGACAACACTTGCCGCGCTGGCCACCGCAACCACCACGATTCGGCTCGGGCTGCTCGTTACCGGTGTGACGTATCGGCACCCCTCGGTACTGGCTGTCGAAGCCATCACGGTGGACCATGCGAGTCACGGGCGCTTGGATCTCGCTCTCGGCGCCGCATGGTACGAGGCGGAGCACCGCCAGCTCGGCATCGAGTTTCCGCCGATCGGCGAACGCTTTGATCGTTTGGAGGACACTCTCGAGATCGTCATTCGCCTCACGACCGGTGAGGTGGTCTCGTACGACGGGCATCATTTCGGGCTCGCCGAGGCGCGCGCCCGGCCCGTCCCCGTTCAGCGGCCTCACCCTCCCATCTGGATCGGCGGCACGGGGTTGCGGCGTACTCTGCCGATCGCTGCACGCTACGCCGACGTCTGGCATGGCTACGGCAGTCCCGAGGAGCTTCGTGGACTGTCTGCGCGCCTCGACGGGCTCGCTGAACAGGTCGGCAGGGACCCGGCGTCGATTCGCAGAGCGTCATCGCTCTCGCTTTCAGAGCCCGATGCTGTTGTTCGGGCGAACATCGAAGCGATGGCGGAAGCGGGAGTCAGTTACCTCGTGTGCGGGTGGCCCAGCGAGGGTCAGGACCGCGCCGAGGAGTTCGCTCGGGACGTGATGGCGGACTACGTGGGCTGACGGTCTGGCTCGTCCCCGAGGCCGATGATCGCGATGCCATTGGGGGCCTCGGGCGGTTGACGGGCCAACGCTCGACAAGGAACGAGGGCCCGTCGAGCCATTCGACGTGGTCCGATGTCCGGCCCCCGTGCGATGACGATGGTATAGAACAAGAGGCGATGGAGTTCAGCCGCGAGCTACGCGACAAAGTGATCGCAGGCGAGATCACCGTCTCGTTTCGCCTTTGGCAGCGGCCACAAGTGCGGGTCGGCGGCGTATATGCCGTCCGCGGCGCCCGCATTCAAGTCGACTTGTTCGACCTGATCCCCTTCTACGCGATCAGCACGGCAGACGTGCGTCGAGCGGGTGAACCTGATCGAGAGTCGCTCCGCAAACGGGCGGCTCATGCGGGACCGATCAGCCACGACACGGTCCTCTATCGGGTCGAGTTCCACGTGGCACCGGAACACGGACCCGAGTCCAATCGATTCACGATTCAAAAATTGGGGGCAAGGGGTCAGGTTACTGTCGTTGCTCAACCAGTGTGGACTCGGTCGAGGCCGTTGGCGCATTGTCCCCCACGGCGACACACGTCGCTCGGACTCGGCAATCGACCCCAAGCAGGCTGGCACCCTTCGAGGGTGTCGGATTCGGATGGCTGACCGTCGTCCACCTGGTCCCCTGCCATTGCTCAATGAGGGTGGCGTTCACGCCGGTACTGCGAGCGTGCACGCCGACAGCGACGCAGTCATTCGCGCTCGCACACGACACGCTGAACAGACTGCCGTTCCCCGCAACGTTGGCGCTCGGCACCACGCGCCACGAGGTACCACTCCACGTCTCGGCCAGGGTTGTTGAGCCCTGCGCGCCAAGGTATGAGCCCACCGCGGCACAGGCGTTCGGTGCGGTGCACACGACACCGCCGAGCTTGCTCACCGACGACGAAGACACGTTGGGGCTGGGCACGACGGTCCACGACGCCCCATTCCACTCTTCAACCAGGGTTCGCCCAGTCTGCTGCGATGGCTCATGCTCACCGACCGCAAAACATGCTGAGGCGGTCGAGCACGACACGCTGCTGAGCGAGCTCCCGACGCCGGATGGATTGGGACTGGCAATGACTGACCACGTACTGCCATTCCATCGTTCGACGAGCGTGCGTTGGATCCCAGATGCGGAGGTCAACTCGCCGACGGCGGCGCAGTTCGAAGTATCGACACACGACACACCCGCGAGCATCGCGCCTTGTCCGGGCGTCGGACTCGCGATCCGCGACCAGGATCCGCCGTCCCAGTGGGCGATGAGGGTGCGTGCGAGCCCACCGGTCGGCGCGAAGCTGTCGCCCACAGCCATGCAGGATCGGGAACTCACGCAGGACACCGCGCCAAGTGAACCCATCACCGCAAGATCGGGCGCCGCCACCACTGACCAGGCAGTGCCATCCCAGCGCTCCACGAGCGGGCGATCCTTGCCGTGGGCGAACCTATCACCGACGGCGAAGCACGACGTGGAGTCAGGACACGAAACCGACGCGAGGGTGGCGAGCGTCGCGGCTGGGTTGGGCGGTGGGACGATCATCCACATCTCGGGGGCAGCGAGTGCGACTGTCATCTGCGCCCCAAGCGCAGCCGCAGCGATGGCTCCCGCAATCGCATAGCTTCGAGGTCGCAGCACACGTCCTGGATTCACGGCTGCCCCCTCCTTCGAGATTGGTAGTCCTTCCGAGCCGAGTTTACGCTTTACCGCTGGGACGAAACGCTTACCCGTGGGCAAGGAAGGCGGCGATTTCACGGGCCACCAATCTGCTGAAACTGCCGGCGTGGAGCATCGGCGGCAGGACATCGCCTGATCGGGCCGCGCCGCCCGTCGGCGCCACCTTGCACTGGATCGCCGCGAGCGCCGGCATGACATCCGATGCAACGGGGGTCCCCATCAAGCTGAGCGCGGTCCTGTCGGGCCCCTATGCGAGCGTCGCCATATTGAAGGCGGGCGGCTCCCATGCACGTGCTCTCGCCGCGTCACCGATAGCCGTCACCGACCGAACGCCTGGCGACCCAGTCAGCGGCATCGTCCTCCCGCTCGATCTGCCAGCCGGCTGGTACAACCTCACATTCACAATCAGATCCGCAGGGGGCAATCTCGTCGAGAGCGCGACCGTTGTCCAGGTGACGCTGGTCAGTCCCTAGCGGCGAAGCGTGTGGTCGTCACCGGGAGCACTCTCGCCCTTCGTGAAGTGGGTTGCCACGCGAATGGCAGTAGATCCAGGCGAACGCCCCAATTGCAGCAACCGCCGCTATATCGTGCCTCGCTGACCATCGCCGCGCGCTGAGCCGACCATCCACCGCTTCCCTGCCCCGGGCCGACCTGCCAATCTTGACGTGGCGATGAGCTCCGCGAGTCCCGTCCTGCGCGTCTGCCGGCGTGAGTCCTTCGATGCTGCGCACCAGCTGTGCGATCCGAAGCTCTCCGCGGAGGAGAACCGTGCCCGCTACGGCAAGTGCGTCAACCTGCACGGCCACCGATATCAGATCGAGGTGATCGTCACCGGCGAGATGGACGGCGCATCGGGCTACGTCGTCGACCTCAAGCAACTCGCCGATCTCATCAAGACCGAGGTGATCCAGCACGTCGATCACCACAATCTCAACACAGACGTTCCCTGGCTCGAGGGCCGGATTCCCACAGTGGAAACCCTTGCGATCGTGTTCTTCGAACGGCTCCGGCCGCACATCCCGAGCGGCGTGCTGCATAGCGTCCGATTGTGGGAAACAGAGAAGAACTGGGCGGAATGCAGCCGCGGCGAGTGACTCAGATGGGAACGACGAGCCGAAACACTGAGCTGACGCGACGCTACAGCACCGAGGACCTGCGCGTCTTTTCGTCCGCCGAGAGAGCCCGATTCCTCCCCGGCGGGACTCCTGCTCCGCGCATCGACCGATCGCTTGCCTTCGAGCTGCTCTACCGGCTCGAACCCGACCTGTATGACCGTCTGGTCGCAGCCGAGCGCATTCATCCCGCGGTCCTCGAGTGGCTCCCCTGCGTCGATCGAGTGGTCGAGGTGGGAGCCGGCAGCGGTCGTCTCACCACCCATCTGGTGACGCGGTGTGGGCGACTGGTGGCGGTGGAGCCGGCGCGGCCGATGCGCGAGCTGCTCACCGCCGCGCTCTCCCGCCGGGCGGTGGGAGGAGTCGACATCGTCGACGGCTTCTTCGACGCGCTGCCGGCACCTGACGCTTCGGCCGACCTCGTGGTGACCTGCGCGGCGCTCGATCGCGATACCGCCCACGGCGGAGATACCGGCCTGGTCGAGATGGAGCGGGTGTGCGCGCCCGGAGGGGTGATGGCGGTCGTCTGGCCGAATCACCTCGACTGGCTGAGCGCTCACGGATTCACGCATCTGAGTTTTCCGGGCCAGATGTGGATGGAGTTCCGAGACACCGCGGAAGCGATCGAGATGACCGAGATCTTCTACCCGCACGCCGCAGCCGAGGTCCGAGCTCGCAGCACGGCGCGAGTCGAGTACGACGTGCTCGGCGTCAATCCACCCCGCGACCTCGCATTCAAGAAGAAGAACCGCAATTGAGGCTGGCGCTGATCGCCTCGCTTGTGTCGCCGATTCGCGAGCCCCAGTGCGGCGGGGCCCAGGCATTTCTGGCAGACCTCGCTGCGGGACTGGCTCGGCGCGGCCACGAGGTCGATGTCTTCGCCGCGTCGGGATCGGAGATCGACGACATCCGCTGTGTCGATGTGGGAGTTGAGGCGTCAACGTTGCAGGAATTCCTCTACCATGCCGGCGCGATCCCGCCCGTCGACGATTCGGTGTTCGAGGCCGCTTACGCTCGCGTCTTCGGCGCAGTCGGTGAGCGCTCCTACGATGTCGTCCACAGTCACGCATTCGACGCGCCTGCGATTCGGGGTGCGGTCGGGGTTGACGCACCCGTGATCCACACAATGCACCTTCCTCCCGAGGCGTCTGTGGTGCACGCGCTTCACGACGCATCACAAGCGATCAATCCACCGTTGATTGCCACGGTCTCGAGGGCGCAAGCGCAGGCGTGGCAAGGGCTCGTCAACATCGACCTCGTGCTGCCAGTAGGCGTCCCCACCGCGAGAATCACGTGGTCTGCCACGCCAGGATCCGGCGTTGTATTCGCGGGCCGCTTCAGCCCTGAGAAGGGTGCTGCCGAGGCGATCGCGGTTGCCCGCCGCGCCGGAATGTCGATCGACCTGTACGGAGACGCCTACGACGACGGCTACGCTGAACGGGAGGTGAAGAGCGCAGGCGGCCAGCCCGGGGTCACCGTCCACCCGGCGATTGCCAGGCCCGTGCTCTGGGGCGTCATCGCCGGTGCGGCGGCAGTGCTCTGTCCTGTGGGCTGGGACGAGCCGTTCGGTTTGGTTGCCGCCGAAGCGCAGGCGTGCGCAACCCCGGTGGTCGCGTTCCGGCGCGGTGGACTCGAGGATGTCGTACTCGACGGCGTCACCGGGTTCCTTGTGGCTCCAGGCGATATTGCCGCCGCGGCTGCGGCGCTCGGCCACCTCGACCACATCGAGCGCACCGCCTGTCGGAGACACGCCGAGGCGCACCTCGACATCGAATCGGTGCTCGACGCACACGAGCGCGTCTACCATGGCATGCGCCGTCCGGGGGCTGTGGCTGCACGTGGCTGAGCGCGAACACTGGCTCGCAGGTCGGGTCGCCGTCATCACCGGCGCGAGCCGCGGGATCGGACGAGCGACCGCCGAAGCGATCGCACGCGAAGGTGCGCACGCGATCGTTGCCGCCAGAGGGGTCGCCGGCCTCGACGCAACCGTGGCATCGATTCGCGACTCCGGCGGTCAGGCAACCGCCGTGCCCACCGATGTCAGCGACGCGGGCGCGGTCAACGAGTTATTCAGCATCGCCAACGACATCGGACCTCCCGCGGCCCTGGTATGCGCTGCCGCCACGTTGGAGCGCGAGCCCTTCGATGAGATCAGCCTCGCGTCGTGGGAGTACACGATGAGCGTCAACCTTACCGGCGTCTTCAACTGTTGCCGCGCCGCTTTCACGATGATGCGGAACGCCGACGGGGGACGCATCGTCAACATCGCTTCACTGTCAGGCGTATACGCGACCGAGAAGTTTCCCGGCCTTGCCGCGTACAACACGACGAAATACGGCGTGATCGGGCTGACGGAGGCGATCGCCGTCGAGGGCAAGTCGTGCGGCGTAACGGCTGTCTCTCTGAGTCCCGGCGCCGTGGACACCGACATGCTCCGCCGAGCCAATCCGTCGCTCCGCGCGGGGGTGACCGCTGCTCAGGTTGCGGCGATGATCGTCACCTTGCTCGACAGCCCCTTCAGCATCGCCAGCGGCGCCAATGTTCCCCTCTTCTCGAATGTTTGACGACAAGAGGCCGCGAGCTCAACACAGGAGACTTCACCGTGGGAACGGACAGTAGCGAGACACCAAGAGCGCAGGCTCACCATGTCGCTGATTCGCTGGTCGAGGTCGACCTGGCCACAGAACTAGCGGCCCTTCGGGCCAGTGACTCGTACCAAGCGGCCGACCACGCCGCCAAGACGATCGCCAAGCAACCTGGCGTGCGCGTGGTGCTGATCGCCTTCAAAGCCGGGGGGCAGATGCACGAGCACCACGCTGAATGGGCAATCACCGTGCAGGGAGTCCACGGCCACGTGGAATTCAAGGTGGCCGACCGCGTGGTCGCGTTGATGCCCGGCCGCCTGCTGACCGTTGCGGCTGGCACGCCGCATCACGTGACGGGCGTCGACGAGAGTGCCGTGCTCTTGACCATCGGTGGAGCGCACATGCCGTCGTGACCTGGATACCAGGACTCCAGCCACTCGCGGCTGTGTGAACGAGAACTAGATGGGAAGCATGACGGCGGCGTCGGCTCCGGGCGTCGAGGAGAACTGACTCGAGTACAGGTTGTAGTAGAAGCCGCGGCGCGCCAGCAGGTCGGTGTGACTGCCGACCTCGACAATCCGACCGGCATCCATGACCACGATCGAGTCGGCATTGCGGATTGTCGACAGGCGGTGGGCGATGACGAAGCTCGTCCGGCCGGATCGGAGGCGCGCCATCGCCTCCTGAATCAGCACCTCGGTTCGGGTGTCGACGTTGCTCGTTGCTTCGTCCAGGATGAGGATCGCCGGCCTGGCGAGAAATGCCCGGGCGATGGTGATCAACTGCCGCTGCCCTGCGGAGATGTTCGACGCATCCTCATCCAGGACGGTGTCATAGCCGTCCGGGAGGGTCCGCACGAACTGGTCGACGTAAGCCGCCTTAGCTGCCGCGACCACGTCCCCGATGGTGGCGCCCTCCTTGCCGTAGGCGATGTTGTCGCGGATGCTGCCCGCAAACAACCACGTGTCCTGCAACACCATGCCGAACATGCTGCGCAGGTGCTCACGGGGCAGCAGGTTGATATCGACGCCGTCGACGATGATGTGTCCTGAGTTGATCTGGTAAAAGCGCATCAGCAGATTGACGATGGTCGTCTTGCCGGCACCGGTCGGCCCCACGATCGCAACCGTCTCGCCGGGTCGCACGTCGAGGTTGAAGTCCTGGATGAGCGGCGTATCCGCCACATAGCGGAAGGCCACGTGCTCGAGAGTTACGTGTCCGGCCGGTGGCGAGGCGGGCTGCGTCTCAGCAACGTCGGGTTCCTCCTCGTCGGCCGCGAGGAATTCGAAGACGCGTTCAGCCGACGCTAGCCCCGACTGGAGAAGATTCATCTGGCTGGCGATCTGCGTGATCGGCATCGTGAACTGGCGCGAGTACTGAATGAACGCCTGGATGTCGCCGAGGGTCATCGTGCCGGACACCACCCGGTAGCCGCCGATGACTGCGATGGCCACGTAGTTGAGGTTCGCCAGCAGCTGCATCGCCGGTTGCATCGTGCCGGAGAGGAATTGAGCTCGAAAGCTCGCCTCATAGAGCTTCTGGTTCTTGCTGTCGAAGTCGTCGATCGTGCTGTCCGTTCGACCGTAGACCTGAACCAGGGCATGGCCCGTGTGGGTCTGCTCGACGTGGGCGTTGACGGTGCCGGTCCATTCCCACTGCGCGGCGAACTGCTTCTGGGCGCGGCGAGCGATAACCAGCGTCACCCCGATGGAGAGGGGCACGGTGACGAGCGATATAACTGCCAGCAGCGGGCTGATCCAGACCATCATGGCCAGGACACCTACGACCGTGAGCACCGAGGTGAGCAGCTGACTGAGCCCCTGCTGGAGTGTTGTGGTCACATTGTCGATGTCGTTGGTGACCCGGCTCAACAGGTCACCGTGTGGATGGCTATCGAAGTATTGGAGGGGCAGGCGCCGAAGCTTCGCCTCGACGTCACTGCGCATGGCGAACACCGTGCGTTGGGCAACGCCTGCCATGAGATAGCCCTGCATCCAGCTGAAGGCGGCGCCGAGGAGATAGAGCAATGCGACGACGCCGAGGATCACGCCGAGCTGAGAGAAGTCGATGCCCTTCCCCGGGGTCACGTTCATCCCGGAGAGGAGCTGGCTCAGCTGTCCCCGGCCCTGGAGGCGGAGCCCAGCAATCACTTGCGCCTTGCTCATCCCCGCCGGCAGCGTCTTGCCGACGACGCCGTTGAAGATGACGTCGGTCGCGTTGCCGATGATCCGTGGCGCGATCACCGTGAAGGCGATGCCCGTCGACGCGAGCACTGCCGCCAGGGTGATACGCGGGACCTCGGGACGGAGACGGCCCACCAGTTGACGGAGCGTCTGACCTGGATGCCTCGTGGTCTGCGGCGGGCCGGCCGGCCCCCGGAACGGTCCGCCCGGGCGTCCACCCATCGGGCCGTGCGCCATCATGCGGCTGCGTCGCCGAGCTGCGACTCGACGATCTCCTGATACGCGGAGCACGAAGCCAGCAGCTCCTGGTGGGTGCCCAGGCCGACGATCCGCCCGCCGTCGAGGACGATGATCCGGTCGGCCTGGAGAATCGTGCTCACCCGCTGCGCGACGATGACCACGGTGTTGCCACGTGTCCGGTCGAGCATCGCCGCGCGGAGCCGCGCGTCCGTGGTGGCGTCGAGCGCCGAGAAGCAGTCGTCGAAGAGATAGATGAGCGGCCGCTTGAGGAGCGCGCGCGCGATTGCCAGGCGCTGGCGCTGGCCGCCGGACACGTTGGTCCCGCCCTGGTCGATCGGAGCATCGAGCCCTCCGGGCATCGAGGCGACGAACTCGCGGGCCTGAGCCACATCGAGGGCGCTCCAGAGCTCTTCGTCGGTGGCCTTCCCGGTGGCAAAGCGGAGGTTGGTGGCCACCGTTCCGCTGAACAAGTAGGCCTGCTGTGGAACCAGACCGATGTCCGCCCACAGACTCTCAAGCGTGCGTTCTCGGACGTCGACGCCATCGATGAGGACAGCGCCCGAACTGGCGTCGAAGAATCGTGGGAGGAGTTGGAGCAGCGTGGTTTTGCCAGCGCCGGTGCCGCCGATGATGGCGGTGGTCTCGCCCGGCTGCAGCGTGAAGGACAGCTCGCGGAGCACCGGTTGCTCGCCTCGGGGGTACCCGAAGGTCACGTCGCGAAACTCAACGATCCCCTTGCGGTGTGCCGGCGCCGTAGCGTGAGCCGGATCCGCGATCGACGATTGCAGGCGGATCACTTCCTCGATGCGCTCGGCGCTCGCCTCTGCGCGGGGGACGAGGATCACCATCATCACGGCCATCAGCACCGACAACAGGATCTGCAGGATGTACGCCAGGAAGGCGGTGAGATTCCCGATCGGCATGCTCCCGCTGTCGACCAGGTGACCGCCGAACCAGAGCACCGCGACGCTCGAGAGGTTCATGACACCCATGAGCGCCGGCATCGCGAGCACAAAGATCCTGTTGACACGCAGCGCGGTGGCGGTGAGATCGGCGTTCGCCGTCGCAAACCGGTGCTCCTCGGAGTCGGAGCGCACGAATGCGCGGATGACGCGAACGCCGGTGATCTGTTCGCGCAGCACCTGGTTGATGCGGTCGATCTTGACCTGCATCCTCTGGAACAGTGGGACCGCGACATAGAGCATCGCCAGGATCAGCGCGGCCATGAGTGGGACCACCACGACCAGGAGCAGCGACAGGCTCACGTCCTCCCGAAGCGCCATGATGATGCCGCCGATCATCATGATCGGCGCGCCGACGATGACGGTCAGCGCCATTTGCAGGAAGAGTTGGATCTGCTGGACGTCGTTGGTGTTGCGCGTGATCAGCGACGGTGTTCCGAACGTGTTCATCTCGCGCGATGAGAGGTGCAGGACGCGAGCGAAGATCGACCGGCGAAGATCTCGACCCACTCCCATCGACGTCCGCGACGCCCAGTACACCGCGATGATCGCGATGATGCCCTGGATCACGGTGACGCCGAGCATCACGCCGCCGATTCGCCAGATGTAGGGGATGTCTCCCTTGGAGACGCCGTTATTGATGATGTCGGCCGTGAGGTTGGGCAGATAGAGGCTGAGGATGGTCTGGAACGTAATGAGAACGACGACGGCCGCGACCTGCCGCCGGTATGGCTGCAGATGGGAGCGCATCAGGCGAATCAGAGACATGGCGTCAGTCCGATAGGCTCCAGGCTACCGAGCGCGTGCTCTATCGATCGCTGAATTGTTTGTGCTTGGTTCATTCCATAAAGCCGACACAGGGATTCTCTACAGTGTCGAGCCTGAGCCGTCCAGTGCCTAGAGGCCACGGACCCGGATCCCGCTGGGCCAAATGTCCTGCCTGAACCGAGGCCCACGATGGTGAATCCGGGCAGGCCGAGTTTCTGCCCAGGGTTGTAATCCTGCTCCGGGGGGCGTCGATTCCGGGGCGTTTCGTTTGTCGTCTCTTGTAAGACCTGAACCGCTTCGGGCGGTGCTCCCGTTCACGATTACGCTCGTTGCCCCTCCCCACAGATCGCAGGACCTTTGGCGGTACAAGAGGTGGCCTCTGGCCCTGTTCGCAGTGATGGACAAGGCGAAAGCTGCGATCAGGAAGATCGCGATAGGAGGTACCGCTGTGGCGACCTTGACGAAACCTCTGGTGAGCAAGAGTGGGGTTAGTCCAGGTGCGATGCAACCCCGAAGCCACAACCACCGTCATGGGTTGATTGCCACCTTGCCCCTGGCCTTACTTCTGGCCGCTTGTGGAGCCGGTGCATCGCCGAGCTCCTCTTCCCGCTCCACCCCGACCCCCACTCCGGTCCCAACGCCCAGCGTGCCTGCGACCACTCCCACGCCCAGTCCCACCCCGTCGGCACCTGTCGTTGCAAATCCACTAGCCGTGGTCGGTTCCGAAAACGCCGGTATCGGGCCTTACACGCTCGGATTGGTGAACGCCAAGGGAATCGTGGTGGCCGCCGTGACTGCCAACACCCCTTCCGATTACTACTCAGTTGGTGATCCGGCCATTACCAGTACCTCCGACAGCCGCCTCTACTACGAAGACGGGAACACCAACATTGACTACCTGACCTCGACTGGACAGCACGGGGTCGCTTTCACCGTCAATCGACCGACCGGAGCGGAGGTGGCGTTTGCAGTCAGCCCCGACGATTCCAGAGTGGCGGTGGCGGTACTCACCAACTTCAACGGAGACGCACCGCCCTACACCTCCCACATGTATCTGATGGCCATGGGCGGGGGGATCCAGCAGACCCTGTTTGACGGGAACAGTAAAAGCAGCACGGCTCCCTTGACCTGGCCGGTGGGCTGGGATGGCGCCAATCTGGTGGTGGCTCAGTCTCTCACGGCCTACTTTTCCGGCTATGATCCCGGGACAGGCCCCTGCTCAGCGTGGGGGGGCTCCCCCTCGGCGGCAGTGTTTTGTGCGTCACAACTGCGCGTGTTCAACCCAGTCGATCGGACATTCGGTCCCCCACTCTGTCCGCTGGATACTGAAGTAATGGACGGAAGTCCGACCGCAGCTGGAATATCCTGTTCGGGCCTCGGTAAGCCTTGGGAGATCACTACCCCGGAGTTGACAGCAGTTTCCTGGTCCGGGGTGATCACATCCTTCGGTTCGAACATCCCCGGAACTTGCATGTTATCGCCCCACGGAGCCGTGATCGCTTGTGCTTCAGACCTTGTCGCTGACGCAACCGTGCACACCATTCCCGCCCAAGCCTTCCGCGCCGGCGGGGTGGTGCAGAAGATCCCCAATCCTCTCGACTTCCAACTCATCGGTTGGTTAGATGGGAATGACGTCGTGGTCACCACGGGTGGCAGCATTGCCATGGGTGGCACCTTTGGGGGGCTGGCGGTGGAAAACATCGTGACCGGCAAGCGGATCTCCGTTTCGCTGGCGAAAAGTCCAAATCCCTGGAGTGTCGGGTGGCAGTTCTTTGGGGTGATACCGGGAGCGCTATGAGCTCCAAGGCCGGCAACGGACTGGTAGTGAATCGCGGCGATTGAGAACGCAGGCGACGAAGCAGCGCTGAAAGTGGGCAGGCCGTTGGCGATGTCCGCCTCGACCGTGACCGTCACCCTGGCGAGGCCTCGAGTAGCACGGCCTATTGCGCCCACAATCGCACAAGGCAATGTCGCAAGGAATGGTGGTCGCCGGCGCGCCGAGTGCCACGGACGACACTAGCGGGAGGCGGCTATCCTCTGGGCCTTGAGCGTCAGCACGCGGCGTGGCGAAGCCCTCGCGGCGGCGCGTGGAGCGTAACCTCCATGATGGTGCCCAGCAGCACTTGGTGGCCTTGGAATCGCAGGCGCGCACAGCGACCTCTACCAGTTTCACTGGCCGGACGAGATGGGCACGCCGATCGAAGAGTCCTGGGGCGAGGTGGCGAGGCTCGTCGACGAGGGGAAGGTCCGTGCCGCCGGCGTCTCGAACTTTGACGTCGCTCTCCTGGACCGCGCCGAGGCGGTTCGCCATGTGGATTCGGTGCAGCCTCCCTTCTCGTTGATCCGCCGGGACGCCGGCGCTGACGTCATCCCCTGGGCCGCCGCTCACAACGCCGGGGTGATCGTGTACAGCCCAATGCAGTCCGGCATTCTCACCGACACGTTCTCCGCGGAGCGCCTCGCGACAATGGCAGATGACGACTGGCGTCGTCGCTCCGCCGAATTTCTGGAGCCGAAGCTGTCACGCAACCTCGCCCTCCGCGACGCACTCAGGCCGGTGGCATATCGCAACGGCACGTCCGTCTCGGCGGTGGCGGTTGCCTGGACGTTGGCCTGGCCCGGAGTGACCGGCGCCATCGTGGGGGCGCGCGACGCGTCGCAGGTCGATGGTTGGGTCGACGCGGCAACGCTCCAGTTCTCAGCGGAAGATCTGGGCGAGATCGTCGGGGCACTGGGGAGGATCAGGGCGGGGTCAGGACTGGTCGAACCCGCAGTCGCCTCCAGTGTGCATGCATGGCACGGCGCGGGGGTGCCGGCATGACCGGCAGCGTGCCCGTTCTGATCACGGCGTTCCTGGCGTCATCGGTCGAGGCGATCGAGATGGTCACCATCGTGGTGGGAGTCGGCGCGACCCGCGGCTGGCGCTCCACCCTGTTGGGGGCGGCAGCCGGTTTCGTCGTGCTGGCGGTCGTCGTCGCTTTCTTTGGCCTGGCAGTCAGCGCGATTCCGATCGGTCCGCTCAGGCTGGTTATCGGCGCGCTGCTGCTGGTCTTCGGGTTGCAGTGGCTTCGAAAGGGCGTCGTTCGGGTCGCGGCTCGTGGATTCGCGGGGATGCAAGTCGAGGCGAATCAGGACACCGATGTCTGGACCGGGAGGGGTGTCGACTGGACCGCATTCGTGCTGTCCTTTAAGGGCGTGTTGCTGGAGGGACTGGAGGTCGCGTTCATCGTCGTCTCGGTTGGTGCCACGGCTGGCCAGCTAGGAGTCGCCGTGTACGGTGGTGCGGCCGCGCTCCTGGTGGTTGGTGCGGTCGGAGCGGTCCTCTCACGTTTCGTGGCACGCATTCCGCGCAGCTTCCTGCAGCTCGTCGTCGGCATCCTCCTCACCACCTTCGGCTCGTTCTGGGCGACCGAGGGTCTCGGCGTGAGCTGGCCCGGAGGTGACGTCGCAATACTCGGGCTGCTGGCGGTCTATTTGCTGACCGCAGCGATCAATATCGCCGTCGAGCGCCGCGGAGCGCGCCAAAGCAGACTAACCCTGAATCTGAGCGAGGTGGCGAGATGATGCGACTCATATCGTGGCTGGTGGGGTTTGGCCGATTCTGGTATCGGTTCATCATCGGCGACGACTGGACGGTGGCGGCGTCGGTCGCAATCGGACTCCTGGTGAGTGCGTTGCTCAACGCGACTCAGTTCCCAGCCTGGTTGGTTATCCCGCTCGTCGTGATCGTTATGCTTCGGACCAGCGTCCAGCGGTCCAAGCGCACCCAGGACCACGTCAGCGTGAGGCGGGCGAGATGAAGGCGGTGCTGCACCCGCAGCCGGCCTGATCGGAGGTAATGGAATGAAGATTGCGATCCTCGGCACCGGCAAGATGGGCGGTGCGATGGCGCGTCGCCTCGCAAGCTGTGGTTTCGACATGACCGTATGGAATCGCACCACTGCGAGAGCGGCGGAGTTGCACATCGGCATCGTCGCTGCCACCCCAGTTGAGGCGGCTCGCAATGCAGACATCGTCATCAGCAGCCTCACCAACGATGCAGCGGTTCGCGACGTGTATCTCGGTGAGCACGGCGCGCTCGAGGCTCCCGAGCACAGACTGTTCATCGACACGAGCACTGCTGGACCAGAGATCATCGATGAGCTCGGTCGCGAAGCGGACAAACGGAAGGCGCGCTTGCTCTCAGCTCCGGTGGTCGGCAGCGTGCCCGCCGTTGAGGCCGGAAAGCTCCTGATCCTCGCCGGTGGAGATCGGGCCGACCTCGAGCAAGCGCTGCCGGTTCTCCGGAACCTCGGCGACGTCCACTACGTCGGCGAGCGAGGCAGTGCGCAGCGGTTGAAGCTCATCGCCAACAGCATGTTGGGCATCACGAGCGCCGCCGCGGCTGAGCTGCTCACCGCGGGGACGGCCATGGGACTCGATCCGGAACAGGTCTTCTCGATCTTGGTACGTTTCGCCCCAGGTCTCGCTGCACGCGAGCGCGGCTTCCTGCATCGCCAGCACACGCCGACCATGTTCGCGGTGCGTGACCTCGTCAAAGACCTCGATCTTGGTGTTCAGGCCTTTGACGGCAGCGGCGCCCCCACTCCACTCACGCGCCAGGCTCGCGATCTGTATGAGGAGGCGATGCGCGGGTCCGCCGATCTCGACATCTCTGCGGTCATCGAGCAGTCGAGACACATCGACGCTGACCAGATCGGACACGAAATCAAATGAGTCAGTTCGTCAGTGAGCTCCGACAGACCATGGTTCCCGGTCGCAACACCAAGCAGGGTCCATTGCCGCCCCTGCTGGTCTTGATGACCCTTGTCACCGGCCTCGTCGATGCCTTCAGCTATCTGGTGCTCGGTCACGTCTTCGTCGCCAACATGACAGGCAACGTCGTGCTCTTGGGATTTGCGCTGGTGGGAGCGCCTGGATTCTCCATCGCGGCATCGCTTGCGGCCATAGCCGCCTTCGGAGTCGGGGCCCTCGTCGGTGGGAAGGTGGGATCGCGATTCGCCCGAAACCGAGGTCAGCTCTTCAGCACTGCCGCTGCGATCCAGGCTGTGTTCCTTGTGTCTGGGGTTGTCCTCGCTGCACTCAGCACCAATCCGCTGACCGCCGGAGTCCGATACTCCGTGATTGTGGTCCTCGCCATCGCGATGGGGATCCAGAACGCCGGCGCGCGCAAACTCGCCGTGCCCGACCTGACCACCACCGTTCTCACCATGACGATCACGGGCGTCGCCGCGGACAGCCATGTCGCTGGGGGTCAGGGGTCCAAGGCGGCCCGACGGCTCATTGCCATTGCCGCCATGCTGCTCGGTGCAGTGATCGGCGCCACGCTGGTCCTCCACGCACTCATTGCTTATCCTCTTGCTATCGCCTTGGTCGTGACAGTATTTGCTGCGGCCGCGAGCTGGATGCTTGCCAGATCGAGCGCCGACTGGGTTCGTGAGCAGTGAGCCACCGTCAGTTTCCGGATCTGCGCGCAAGCCAACTCGCTCCAGCCACCAAACTGTCCCCAGAGCCTGGGTGGCGGCGAGGCGCTGGCCGTCCATTGGACCGTGCTCGGTGTTCGCCTTCTTCTCATTGTTCTGGCTCATAAGCGGGCTGTGGGCATTGACGCACATGAACATGTGAGCGCCGACGGTGACGCCTCCACATCGGTCGGCGACGGGCTCGGCGCCGTATCAGGCAAGTCGAGTAACGATGTCTGGGCGGTGGTATCGCGGGAGCCGAACACCTATGCCTCGCCAGCCTCGTTGAGCATTGGAACGGCACATCGTGGACGGCGATTCCCAGGGCCGGCCCCGCCGACTTCGTCGGGCGACTACTTGCAAGTCACCGGACGCGGTCAGCCGTCTCGGAACAACCCGCGGTTCAGCGCCGCCGCCGTCAACTCGTCCCGAAAGCGTGGTGCCGCGAGCGAAATCAGAGCACGGGCGCGATGAGCCAAGTCCATTCCGTGGAGGTCGACGCGGCCGTGTTCCGTGACCACCCAGTGCATGTGCGCTCGCGACGTCGTCACACCAGCGCCATCCGCGAGCGTATCGACGATTCGCGATAGCTGGCCACCGCGTGCGGTCGATAGCAGGGCAATCACCGGACGGCCACCGCGTGACAGCGCCGCTCCCCGCATGAAGTCCATCTGCCCACCCACCCCGCTGTACATGCGGGCACCAATCGACTCCGCACAGACCTGCCCAGTGAGGTCGATCTGCAGTGCGGAGTTGATCGCCACCATGTTGTCGAGACGAAGGATGGTGCGTGTGTCATTCGTGTACTCGAAGGACCGCATCTCCAGCATCGGGTTGTCGTCCGCGAAGTCGTAGAGGCGTCGGCTGCCATTGAGGAAAGCCACGACAAGCTTCCCTCGGTTGATCGTCTTGCGACTTCCGGTGATCACACCCGCGCTGACCAGTTCGAGCACGCCGTCCGACACCACCTCGCTGTGCACTCCAAGCTCGCGGCGGTCGCCGAGTAGCCCCAGCACGGCGTTGGGGATCGCGCCAATCCCAAGCTGGAGTGTGGCCCCATCCTCAATCAGCTCTGCGACGTTTCGAGCGACGGCGAGGTGCTCCGCAGTGATGACGGGGGCGGAGGCTTCAGGCAGCGGTTCGTCCACCTCGACGACGGCGTCGAAGTCATTGACATGGATGAAGGAATCGCCGTGCGTCCGCGGCATCCTTGGGTTGATTTGGGCGATGCGCACCGGAGCCGCGCGTGCGGCTGCGAGCGTGCAGTCCACCGAGACGCCGAGAGAGCAGTAGCCGTGGGCGTCCGGAGGCGAGACATGGAGCAACGCGACATCGAGCGGCAGTCGGCCGGTGCTCAACAGGCGAGGCACGTCGGAGAGAAACACCGGCAGATACGTCGCCGCCCCGGTCGCGACCGCATCGCGCGTGCTCGAATCGACGAACAGAGCGCAGCGACGAATGTTCGGAGCCGCAGCGGAAGCCGCCTTGGCCACGTCACCGTTGACGTGGAGATGGATCAGCTCCACGTCATGAAGTTCCGAACTGCGGTCCAGGAGGGCGCCGAGGAGCGCGCCGGGGACAGCGCTGCCGGCGTGGAGATAGACACGGTCTCCGCTCTTGATCAGCCGGACGGCTTCCCTGGCCGAGGTTGCCTGCTTGGGCGCGAGAATGTCCACCAATGCCACGGACTGAGGCTCGTCTGTCCGCCATAAGAATTGCAGCAACAACCCCGAGGATGCCTCTGAGCTGTCACTTCGAACCCACAGAGCACCGGCGTTGGTCGTATCGCTGGAGATAAGGTCAGCCCTTGGGTTGACAATCTAGCGTCTGCTTGGTATGCTTAGCGCAGCCTCTCAAACAGGACCCCAACGGGACCCGGAGGTCACGAGGAAACAGTCATGACCGACTACGCCGACTACACCCGTACCGCCAATGCTGCAGTTGCGGAAGGCCTCCAACAGACGACGGAGATCAAGCTGGCAGCCACCGAGGTCCTCAAGAGCATCACCTCCGTGTTGGTTCCGCTCAGCGTGTTCGCGCTTCCCAACTCTGAGAAGCTCATTCCAGCCATCGACACCGTGGTGAATCGCAACTTCGACGTCATGACCAAGTTCGTCGAGTGGCAGTACGAGTTTGGGATCGCCGCTCTGAAGCAGCTGGGGTCCGTCGCCGCCTCCAACTGACTGCGGCAGGAGCGCCAGCGCGACGCTGCGCGCTCCTGACCACAACTCGCTTTGGCCGGAGGTTGCATCGGTCAATCTTCGCGCACTGCTGCTCGTGATCACCGTTGGTCAGTACCCCAAGTTTTGGCGGTAAGTCCGAGGTCAGCAGCTCCGCCAAGCAGGCTTCGACATCGCCATAGGGTGCCCAATTGGCTTCGTAAGTCCTGGCGTAACCAGCAAACCACGCGTCAAGTTCACTGTCGCTACCAGGGGCGATACCGAGCTCTGGCAGGAACCCACGCAGCCGTCGACGGCGTTGCTCAACGAACGTGCAATCGCCGGCGAGAAAAACATCCATGTGCGACCGCTCGAGGGAGAACCATCGAAGCTCGAAGCCAAGCTCCACGTCCGGCCACGCCTGGCGCGAGCAGCCACGGAACGTCCGGCGGGCCCCCGAGGTCGAGGCGGCCGTGGACCATAAACCCAGGGATCCCGGCCAACTGATACGCGTTGCGGAGCAACTCATCGCCGTCCAGCCAGGCGGCGTGGCTGAAGTAGTGAGCGCACAGGCGCGCGAACGTCATGCGGAACTCGGCATCCTCGTAGCGTGCGCTTGGCGCCCACCCCTCCTCGAGCGAGAGCAGGGAGTCCTCCCAGTCACACCAGTTCTTCGCTGCCCGGGCGCGGACGGCCGGGTCGGAATGCTCGTTCAGCAACCGGTTGTAGGCGGCCACGAGGTCACCTTCTCGCTCGCCTTCCGGTGCACTCGAGCGGAAGCGCGCCCATTCCTCCGGGAAGAAGCGCCCCGCCTCGTGGTACATCCCGCCAAGGTGTTGTACATCGTCCGACAGCTGCCCTAAGCCTCCACGCTGGCACTTCTCACCTGCGGGGGTCGGCGAGCAACCTCTGAGCATCATTCACGGGTGCTTGGGCTGCGAGGGAGCGCCGTGCGCGCATTCATGCGTATGGCTCCCTGACAGTTCCCGTTCACGCCGGTGACGATGCGCAACAGAGCTGATGAGGACGTCGAAGTACCAGCTGCCGCAAGACCACCGATCACTCCAAATGTGAGCGCTCCACCTGCGATATCGCGGTTCCGCTCCGAGCCACTGCGCGTTGGGCCGTCCGTTATCTCCATAGCGCGAACAGCACCGTAGCTAAACTCCTCCGACTGTGATTCGGAAGCGATCCTCACAACGGACTCCGCGAAGTCGACCATGTACGTCCCGCCCACATTCAAATGTGTGCCGCTGCCTGCGGCGAGAGTAAGGCCGGTGAGCGTTCGTCGGCCCGTATCGACACGGCCGGGCGGCCACGCACCTCGTCCTGCTTGGTTTGACGCCCAGTCCCAAGCTCGACATGTCGGTGGAATCGCAGCAGACGCACCGCAGTATGGACAACGGGCAGCATAGCTGCGGTTCGCTGGCGCACGGTGTGTCGCCCCCGTGCAAGTCGAACAGACAATGAAGTCGAATTCGTGCCGACTAGCACACTTAAAGGACTTCGCGTCGGAGCGCACTTGGACGACCTCTGTGCATTCGGGGCATTGAACCACGACCTCATGTATATGCGCCCACCAGTTCCCGTCCCACTCCCAGAGGCCATCGTCGCTCCGTTGCGTGGTGGAGGTATCGCTCATCCGTCATGCCTCCCGAAGCTAGTTCCTGCGCAGGCCCGGCGCCTCGCCTTGCGGGTGAGTATATGAGCGTCGGAACGGTGTCGGGCAAACACAGGTGATCGGAACGGAGTCAGAGATGGACGTGGATGAGATGGGTGGCTTTGGTGACCAATCCCGTTATCGCTGACGACAGTGCAATGGCAAGGAGCATCACCAAAATCCCAAAGGCAGCAGACACCTGGTCACGGGAAGCCCGAACAGGCTGGAGGGGTGACTAAAAGTCGGCCTTGTCCAGTGCTTCGAGCCATAGCTCCATGGGTGGATGGGCTCGAAGGGTCGCTGCCCTAGAGACGAGAAAGACCCCCGGCTGGCGGCCCAGGGGTCTCAGGAAGGGATTTAGGGTTTCAGCTTCCGGGCTGCCGCTCTACGGCTGCGGCGAGGTGAGGACCACCGTTCGCCCTGCTTCCGCCTGAGCGAGACCGTCGATAACCTGGCGCACGTCCTCTTCGACGCGCACCTTATCGCCGTTTCTAAAGACGAGCGTGCAACCACCTAGATCAACTGCCTCGTCGATGCGCTCGATGGTCGCGATGTTGTAATGGTTCGACGAAATCTGAATGAAGTAGGGCATTACCAGCGCCCCCACAGGCGACGCCAGATCCCGCCGCGAGCCATCGCTCGCCCGATCATGATGTTGCGGACGCGGTGAGCGACGCGCCGATGTTGGATTGCCCGGCCGTCAGCGGACAAGGCGGGCGCAGTACAAGGCAGCTGGTCAAAGATCGCGTCATGACGTCATGTTCTCCCCATGCAGCCAGTGCTCGACGTCGTCGAGGGTGAGCCCCGGATACGGGCTGACGGCCTCACCGTCGCGGTCATTCCGCTGCCAGTTTCGGACGCGCCACCCGTGTGACGAGAGGGTCTCCCCGTCGGCAGTGATGACCTCATAGAATCCGTCCTCGCGTCTCACCAACCGTTCACCATCGGCCTCGATCTCTTGACGCAGCCGGGCCTCGCGGTCTTCCGGGTCACTGCTCGCGGCCGCACCTTGCCTCTCTCGCGTCATAGGTGGTCATGGTGCTCCATTGTTGCGGGTGAAAGCGAAGGAGTGCCGCCACGCCGCACCCGGATGGCGACGACCCTCCGGAGAGGATTGGGTTGCTAGGTCAGTTGGCCGCGATGTCGACCTCGAGTTGCCGAGGACGGCGATGTTGCAATCAACCTCAGCGGGCGCTAGTCCTGTGTCTGTTGCGAGCGCGCGGCGCTCTTGAAACGGACCTGCCTATTTACGATCTGGGAGGCCCTCGCGGCTGAGACTGACCTGGGCCGCCCTACCACCACTCGCTCGAGTTCCATGAGCACCCTCCGAGGTGGGACTCAGGTTGTTTGACGAAAGCGGCAACGAAACCGCGAACCATCGATGGCTCATGGCGCCGATCGAGGTGACGACTGACCTACTCGTGGATTGGCTGGAGCCACTGATCGGGCGTCACGATGCCCGCGCCACGGTGGCGAAGATGGCGGCGGGTCGACGTCACCTGTTCGCTGACCGGACGGGGTGAACGACCGCCTCCGAGTAGCGGAGGCGATGAGCCGGGAGCGCACCCCGCCAGGGCATAAATCCCCGCAGGGATGTGGTGCGGGGGGGACGCCCGCCTAGCGCTACCCGGGCCCACCACTCAGACTCTGGCCACCCGCTGTAGATTTCAAACCGGAAGGGACCGCCGCCGCAAGCTCGCCCGCGTCTACCGCTGCACGCTCAGGGGCTCGGGTTCGGGGACTTGCGAACAAGAAGAGACCCCCGACGCGTTGCCAGGGGGTCTCGAGTTCAGGAAGGTTAGGAGTTGGCTAACTAGGGTCGCGCGGATCTCCCCTTCCGCGATGACCACCTTCCAGACGCGTCAATCTTAGCAATATGTGCAGTCCGAGGTGACCCGTGTTAATTGCACGCTGGGGTGCGCGACGGATCCCTCGCATGGCGGCATAGCGACGGCCTTTGATCCTTGGGGGTACCGCTCGCCTTGGGGATCGGGCGCGTCGCCGACACGACCGGACGTCCGGTCGATGGCGCGGAATCGCCTCGGTTTAGGGTCGTTTTCGGGTCGAATTGCGACCGGCCCGTGTGGGCGCGGCGGTGCCGATCGTCGAGGCAAACGAGTACGTTGAACGCGAGGATCAAGTGCGAATCGAAAACTTCTCATTCGGCTCCATCCAGATCGACGGCCGGACGTACGCCCACGACGTGGTTATCGATCGAGGCCAGATCCGCAAGCGCCGGAAGGGCGCGTCGAGGCGTCACCGCGTGAGCTATGGACACACGCCGCTGTCAGCCGAGGAGAAGATTCCCTGGCGCTGCCGTCGGCTGGTAATTGGCACCGGCGCAGCCGGCGCTCTGCCGGTCATGGACTCGGTCCAGGCTGAGGCTCGTCGCCGCGACATCGAGCTGGTGACCCTGCCGACCAAGCGGGCGATCGACCTTCTCGGCACCGACGCCAAAGACACCAACGCCATTCTTCACGTCACCTGCTGACGTGCAATCCGTTCAGTCTGCTCAACCTCGTTTGCGTCAATCGCAGTTCGAGCGCAAACTCTGAGGATCGGCGTCGTGGACGAGTCAGAAGGATCAGCCAGTGCCTAGGGTGCGCAACTATGTGCGGACAGGCGATGGTCCGAACGACTGGATGGTGATCACCATGGCGGAAGAGGCCGATCTGCTGGAACGCCTGGGTGGGCAATGCGACTCTTGCGGCGCACGCGTGGCGATGGCCACCGATCCACCACCGGCATTCGTGCTGCTGTCGGGGAAGCTCTGTTGTCGCGCCTGCGTTGCCAAGCTCGAATTACCAGACCTACCAGGCTCACGGGACTTCTCTGCCTGAAGCCCACGTTCCCGGCTCTGGGGTGAAAGTGTTACGCCAGGGTGGCCGACTGTGCCGTCCTCCGAAGCCTTGCCGCCAGTTCGTGGGCTCGACTCGACGCGGCTCAAGTTCCGGCGCTGAATTGCTCGGCTGGAGGTAACCTCCAGCCGGCTGACGGGCTACGCTTGGTAGCGATGCGACCCGAGGACTTCGCGTCGGTGGTGATCGGTCAGCCGGTGTGGGTACATGATCCAGACCCGCCGACCTATGTTCTGTATGCCGGGCAAGTAACCCGCAAGCAGGATAGTTCGAAAATCCTCGGCGTCAGCATACCCATCCTGCATCGGACGGTCTTCCCTCCCCTCGACCGCATACATGTCGAGCACCCCGACGAGCCCGAGCAAGCGAAATGCCGGTGGTGTTCGGGAGGTTAGATTCCCGAACGCGGCTAGTCGACCGTCGCACGCGTCTCGGGCTCAACCGCGGGCGCATGTAGCAGAGGTCGGCAACTCCCATGGGCGATTGCCTGTCGGGGCACTCAAGTGACATGACTGATACTCGGGTGCGCCCCAAGCTGTGAGCGGGTCGCTGCCTTCAGCAGGTCGGGAACCTCGCAACGATCGGCCGGTGCAGGGTACTGCGAGCTGTGATCGTGGAATTGGGCTCACCGTGTGCGTCATCGCAGAGCCAGCAGCAGCAGGGGCTCGAGTTGGTACCCCTCTAGGGCGACTCATCACCTCGGCGGAGCTCATGGGCAAGACGATCGATCGTGCGATGCTTGCCGATCGGGACTTGCAGGTGATGGTGGCCGCCCTTGGATGGAATCTTCAGGTCGATGAGCCACGTTCCACGGTCACTGCGCATCAGCACGCCATCACCCACGCGCAGAAACAGTTGGCCGCTCGGCGAGCGATCAAACACGTCTCCCCACGCGTGATCTTCAGTCATGACTGCCTGTGTCCCGTTCGGAGGTGCCCGGGCCTGCAGCGACAGCGGCGAGCGGTCGCGTTCCGTGCTTACCGGCCGGATCCGAAGCACCGAGCCCATACGCTCGATAGAGGAGCTCGATCGGATGCACCGCCGTCACGCCGGTACCGTGGGCGATCTGCCAGCGGCATGTCTCGCTGTCGCAGGCGGCAAGGTCGGATCCGGTGGCGGTGATGTCATCGAAGAGGCGTTTGCCAACCGCCATCGCGATCTCGTACTTCTCCTTCTTGAGTCCGTAGGTCCCGGCGATGCCGCAGCAGTCGACATCGAGTTCGATCATGTCGAGATCCGGGACGAGCGCAAGAAGATCGAGTGCCGGCTTGCCGATACCGTGGCCGCGTTGCTGACAGGGAGCGTGGTAGGGAACCGTCAACGGCAATGAGCCGAAGTCGGTGCGCAGCGCTCCACGCTCGTGAAGGCGGAGCAGGAATTCGCACACGTCGTACATCGACTCGCTCACGAGCTTGAGGTCCTCGTCCTCGATGCCGAGGATCTCGTGCGCCTCTCGCTTCAACATGAGGCCACAGCTCGTTGAGTTCGACACGATGGGCAGTCCCGCGCGCGCGTGCGGGACCAGACGGTCGACGAGGCGTCGCACATAGGTGCGTGCCGCCGGGAAATTGCCGTTCGACTGCAGGGGAAGACCGCAGCAGTCCTGCTGGGGAACGATCACCCGGAACCCGTTGTGTTCGAGGACCGCGACCATCATCTCGCCGAGAACCGGTTCGTAATAGTTGGTGCCGCAACCGTGGAAGTACACGACCGCCGGTGCATCCGTGGGTCCGTGGTGGCTGCGTGACCGCCGCTGAAACGTCTTGCCGGCGAAGCTCGGCATTGGCGCATCGCGATGGATACCGATCATGCTCTGCACCATCCCGCGAACCGCGCGATTGTGGAGCGCCCAGTTGGCCAGGGGCGCGACCGGGGTCCCCAACCGTCCGATGACGGTTGGCCGGGCGATCATCTGATTGCGAAGCGGCACGCCCCGCTTTTCCCAGAGCTTCGCGCGCGCTCGCGAGTTGATCTCAGCGATCTTCACGTCCTGGGGGCACACCTGCGTGCAGATCCCGCATCCCGAGCAGTAGTCGACCGATGCATCGGAGGAGGGTCCCGCGCCGCGATACCGCTCCGCCTGCGGGCCGACATACTTCGGCCCGGGGAACAGCGGGGTCACCTGGGATACGGGACAGTGCGTCTCGCAGATCGTGCACTTGACGCAGTGATCGAGCGAGTCGCGGATGAGGTCGTTCATCGCACCGCCTCCGAGACCGCCTGAGCCGCCGGCGCGAGGATGGCCCCAGCGGCCGCGTATCCGGTGGCGACACTGATCCCCGTGCCCGACTTCTCCTTCCATGGAACCGCACCGCCGAGAATTGCCCCTGCGGCGTGCAGGTTCGTGTAGACGGGGCGTCCGCTGGCATCGACCGGTCTGAACTGATCGTCAGTGCCGACCCCAGCGGCGGAAAGCGGCTGCGCGTCGAAGTATCCGGGTGCGAAACGAACGCGATCGGTTTCCGGCATCCCGATCAACGGCAGATCGAACACGGTTTCACGTGTCGCTCCGAACGAATCGAGTTCCAGCCCGCCGCTCGCGAATCCGCCGGATGCAAGCACCATCGCATCCGTGCGGTGCGAGACCGTGCCCGTGGCGTTGGCCACGTCAACAGCCTCAATGCGTCCGCCGTTGGTGCGCGCGCCCACCGCCCTGACGCCGAGCACGATGCGCGTCCCGGAAGCCCGCAGTGCGCTTGCGAGCGCGTCGAAGAGGCGGATGCCGGGTATCGACGGTGGCAGCGTCGCGACTTCGAAGACCTTTCGACCCAGCCGCGTTTCGAGCTTCTGCCACGTCTCATCGGCCCTGCGCAGACCGAGCACCGCCGGCACGCCGATGTGCTCGTCAGGCTCGACTCGGTTCTGGAGAGCGGTGATCAGCCACTCACTCAGGTTCTCGGTGTCGAACTGTCCGGCGATCACACGGCCACTCATATCGACGCGGCGGCCGGCCGGCAGCTCGAGCTCCAGTGCACGTGCAGCGACCGGCGCGGGAAGACGGGCACGCGCGAGGTTGTCCGCGATCAAAGTCGGGTGGAAATCCTTGAAACCCTTGAAACCGACAAACACGAAGCGGCCCCCCGCCCGGAGATCGCCGCCGGACATCGTGCGTGGAGCAAGCGCCGAAGGCTTGGGCACCCCGAGCGCCGTCGGCAGGAGCAGGTTCTCCTCGACGCCGCCCACATAGCTCAGCGCGCCGGCGCGTGTCGTGAACCAGTCGAGTGCCGCGGCGAGTTGATCAGCGGAGATATGTCCGTAGGGATGGTCGCGCGAGCTCGCGACCAGCGTCGCCACGGAGCTGGCCGGATTCTCGACGCGAGCATCCCCAAGGTACCCGAGCACGTCCACGGTCGCGGGAGCAAGGTGCGTCGCACCCACGCCTCGGGCGACGACCAGCACGCGCTGACCATGCTCGGTCAGGCGAAGCGCCGCGGTGAGACCTGCGAGACCGGCGCCAACGACGACGGTGTCGTAGCTCATACCGGCAGGTGCTCCACGTCGAGGATGCCCTGGAAGATCCAGTCGTCGAGCCGTGCCTGCCGAAGCTGGTCGCCGTGCAGGATGGGATGAACCCCCTTCCATCGCTCCTCGAGAAAGTCGAGCAGCGTCTGATTTGCACCCGCCTGGTCGACCTGCCCCCCCTGGTGCAGAATGCCGGTTGCCCGGTAGATGCAGAACCCACCCTGACACGGCCCCATCGCCAGCCTCAGCAAACGCCGAATGTCGTCGAGACTCGTAGTGTCGCGTTGTTTGATCGCCTCCTCGAGCCGCGACCTGGTGATCAACTCACACTCGCAGATGATCTCCTCGGCCTGCGGGACGGGCTCGCGAGCGGCCAGCCGGTGGCTGATCTGGTACAGCTCGTGGCTCTCGGAACCCGCGAGCGGCACCTCGGCCGTCCTGCACGGGCGCGGCCCACCGAGCTGCTCACACGCCGCATCGACAGCGGCTTCCGCCATGAGGCGGAAGGTGGTGGTCTTGCCGCCGGTGATGGTGAGGAAGCCGGCGACGCCTTCGCGCGACGAGTGGTCGAGCAGGGCATGCGAGCGGGTGACATCGCGAGTCTCCGCAACTTTCGCTGTGTCCTCGAACAGCGGGCGGACGCCCGCCCACGCGTGCAGCGCCCGCGCCTGACGGAAGCCGGGCACGAGCTTCTCGCCCTCGTCGAGGAGCAGGTCGATGTCCTCCTGGCGGATCTCGGTCTGGTCGGGATCCGGGACGAACACGTCGGTGGTCCCGATGACGCAGGCGGTGCGCAACGGCAGCAGGATGTCGCCGTCCGAGGGCCGCTTGCATCGGTTGACGCACATGTGCACGAGGCGATGGTTCATCGCGATCATCAGCCCCATCCCGGCACGGACGTTGACGGTGCAATGAGCGAGGTCGGCGATCTGTCCGGCCCATGCGCCTGCCGCGTTGATGACAACAGTGGCATGAATGCCGAACTCCTCACCACTGCGTTCGCTCCGGACGTGAGCCCCGACCACCCGCTCACCGTCCATCTCGAGGTCGAGGACGCGGTGGTAGGGGAGGATGCGAGCACCGTGCGCCTCTGCCGATCGTGCGCAGCCCCAGACCAGCTTCCACGGGTCGAGCGCCGCGTCGGGGACGAGGAACGCGCGCCGGATGTCGGGGTTGACCCGTGGCTCGCGGCGGAGCGCCTCCGCAACCGGTATCTCCTCGGCGGGAACGTCCGTCGCCCTGCAGCCCTCGAGGAACTGGTCGCCGTATTCCGGGTCGTCCCACGGCGTCGATACGAAGAGCCCGCCGGTGTCCTCGACACAATCGGCGGCGGTCACGCGGAGGATGCGGTTCTCGGCGATGCATTCGCGTGCGGCCGACGGGTCCTTGACCGCGTAGCGGCCCCCCGAGTGGAGCAGGCCGTGAAAGCGACCGGTGGTCCCGTCCGCGAGATCACGGCGCTCCACCAGGATTGTCGAGAAGCCGCGCAGGGCCGCGTCTCGTGCGACGCCGGCGCCCGTCGACCCTCCCCCGATGACGAGGACGTCAGCCTCGAGCGAGCTCATCGACGACTCCCACGTTGCTCTCCATCGTGGAGCGGCCGCAGCGGCTCACTCCGAACCATCGATCAACCGGCAGCGCTCGCGCGCTAGGCCGAATGTGGGTGCTCTTCCTCTTCGCCCGTGGCGAAATCGCCCTTGTTCTCGGGGCGCTCGGGGTGATGGTCGGATTCCTCGTGACCCTCGGCGAAACTGCCCTGGTGGGTCTCGTGATGCTGCTCTTCGCCTTCGGCGAAGTCCCCTTGCTCTTCCGGACGCTCTGGATGATGCGTGATGGTCTCCTCTCAGGAGGCAAACGTTCCCTCATGGGTGTGCTCATCCTCGTCCGCCGGGACGGCTTCAGATTCCCGGTCCGGGCCAGCCATGGTGGACCTCCTTTTCGGTAGGTATCGGCAGTTCGGTCGCGCGTCGGTCCT
>PLZA01000018.1 GCA_003153505.1 Candidatus Dormiibacterota bacterium | reverse complement strand
TATTCCTGAGTCGGTGCACTAGGAGCCGGTCCCGGACGGGTCCCGGACAAACACGCCTCTCTAAGGGTTTCCCTGCGGCCACACCGATGTGGGGCGCAGATTCGCAGCGCTCACGCAACTTGCGTGCAACGCTGTAATCCCCGCACCATGAGGGCTCGTATTCGCGGTGCTAGGTTGAAGTCATGCCTCGCCGCGTCCAGGGCTTCACGTCAGCCACTTGTCTGCCACCTGAGCCCGACGCACCTGGCAGGAGTGCCGAAGCAGGCGCTATCGAGAGCCTCAGGCTCTACAAGACCATGTTCGAGCGCGGATCGCTTGGGCAACTCATCGTTGACTACGCGTCCCTGCGCATCAGTGTCGTGAACGACGCCTTCTGCGCCATGGCGGGCTTCAGTGCCAGTGAGGTGACTGGAAAGCCAGTCGGGATGATCTTCCCGACTGACCAGGACCCGAGCGAGAACACCGTGGCGCGCCTTGCCGCGGTCACCGTGGATGGGTATTTCGTTGAGCGCACGCTGCAGCGTCGCGATGGGTCGACCTTTCCCGTGATGTCCACCGTTTCCGCGGTCCGCGACGCGGCCGGCGTCCCGACGACACTGTTCGTCCTCTTCAGAGACCTGACCATCCAGCACGCGGCGCAGAGTGCTCAGCGCCGCAGTCAGGCTCTCATCGATGCCGCAGTCGCCGCCCTGCCCGTGGCGTTCACCACGTTCAACCGCGACCTGCGGCTGACGTTTGTAGCGAGCGGCGCGACAAGGAAGGGCGACCTTGACATGAGGTCTCTCGGCAAACACATCTCCGAACTGAGCGACAACTCGGACACGATCCTGGCGCTCGAGCAAGCTCTTGGCGGATCCGAAACAACATCTCGGACCGTGATCGGTGACCGCACCTACCTTGGCCTCAACGCGCCAATGCGAGACGACGATGGAGCGATCGTCGGGGTTGTCTCTGTGTCCAGCGACATTTCTCCCGAGGTGTCGGCGGAAGCAAGACGTCGTCGAGCAGACGAGGTGCGCCTGTTCGCGGCGCGACATGACCCGCTCACAGGTCTTCTCCACCGCGCCGCGTTGGTCGAGCATCTTAGCGAGTTGGCGATGGCGGGCCACAACGCAGGCGCTCTCTTACTTCTTGATCTCGACGACTTCAGCGTGATCAATGACAGCCTCGGTCACGACGTTGGTGACGCTGTCCTGCTCGAGGTCGCCCGACGGCTGTCGAACGGCTTCCCCGGCTCGGTCGTCGCCAAGTACGGTGGCGACGAATTCGCGGTGGTTGCACCGTTTGTGGTCGACGGCCCGACAGCCCTACTTGCTGCGCAGCGAATGCGCACACTGCTCGACGCGGACGTCAATGTCGAGGGTCGAATCCTCAGGATCACTGGTAGCCTCGGGGTGGCACTCGAGGAAGCGTCGATCGCGGGCGTCTCGACATCGACGTTGGTACGCAACGCGGGTTCGGCGCTGTCCAATGCGAAAAGTTCGGGCACGGGACAGTTCCGCCTCTACGACGCGGCGATGCGACGTGACGTCAGCAAGCGCTTGCTGATCCAGGACGGACTCCGGCTCGCGTTGAGCCGTCGCGAGTTTCACGCGGCGTACCAGCCCATCGTCAGCCTTACCGATCAGAGCGTCGTCGGGGCGGAGGCGCTGCTACGCTGGATCCATCCACAGCGCGGATCCATCTCGCCGGCAGAGTTCATACCGGGCGCGGAGCGGAGCGGGTTGATCGTGCCGATCGGTCGGTGGATCATGGGCACCGCCTGCCGAGACATGCGCCCGCTGCGCCGGGATCACGGCATCTACGTGGCAGTTAACGTCTCGGTGCGGCAGATCGTCGCAGGAGGATTTGCTGAGTGGGTGGAGGCGGTGCTTGCCCGCAGTGGGATGCCCGCCAGCGCCCTCACGGTTGAGGTGACCGAGGACGCCCTGATGGGCGACATCAGCTCGATCCGGACTGCATTTGATCGGCTCCGGGCGACTGGGGTCCGGGTCTCCATCGACGACTTCGGGACCGGTTACTCCTCACTGTCGCGGCTCCAGGACCTCCCGATCGACGTCATCAAACTCGACAGGGCGTTCGTGACCGCCATCGACAAGCGCGCGGAAGGCCGCGCGATGGCCACGGCAATCCTCCAACTCAGTGCCGCGATCGGCGCGAGCATCGTCGCCGAGGGCATCGAGACGGAGGCCGAGGCATCCACCTTGCTGGACATCGGGTACACGACGGGACAGGGATTCCTCTACGCGCGACCGATGCCCATCGCGGATCTGATCGCCCGCTGCCGTCCGGACGGGTCCGACATCCTCGGCAGAGTGGCGTAGTCGAGCGTGCGATGGCGCGTGTCGGCGCCATCGTCGTGCTCCGCAAGCTCCTTCAATCTGACCGTGGCCACGCCGTGATGGCCCAGAATCGGGAGACTGCGCAGACTGGCGCGGGATCCAACGGAGAGTCACCATGTTCACCAGTATTCTCGTCGGCGTCGATCGCTCGCAGCACGCGCAGGTCGCGCTCACTCAGGCGATTGACATCGCCCGAACGCAAAAGGCATCACTGACGGTCTTGGTCGCCTACAGCACGCTGATGCCCTGGGGCCCGGTCGCCCCGCTGCCCCAGAGTGCGGTCGACGAATTCGTCGCCGGCGTTCGCAGCGAAGCCCAGGCGATCGCGGACGAGGCCAAGAATGGGATCCCGGCAGAGGTCGAGGCACGCGTCCTCGTGATCGATGCCTCGCCCGCCGAGGCAATCCTGCAACAGGCAGGCGCTGGAGATCACGATCTGATCGTGGTGGGGTCGCGAGGAAGGGGCGATGCCGGGTCGTTTCTCCTCGGCAGCGTGAGTCACGCCGTGCTGCATCACAGCCGCGTGCCCGTCCTGATCGTGCACGTGCCTTCTGTTGAGGCGGCTGCCCGGTCAGTGTAGGCCCGCCGACAAGGCGGCTCGATGTGCGTGGGCTGGCGCAACCATAGCGGTCCGCATCGTCACTCGAGGCCATTCGGCGCGCGTCGCGATGCGCGATGTCGGCGAGAGCGTCGACCCGATCATGTGACCGCGCATTCCGACCCTAAACGGCAGACAGGCGTCGATCAGCCAGTCATCGGGCGAGGCTGACCGTACATCACGTACGGGCCGTCGGATCGGGTGCGCGCGAATGCCACCGGACGACGGGCACGGGCGCGACGGACATCATCTGTCCGTCCTCACCTCGCAGGAGCTTCCACCCACCCTCATGCACCAACCAGTGATGACGGTGGCAGACGAGGACAAGGTTGCTGAGGTCAGTCGCCCCACCATGCGCCCAGTGCTCGACGTGATGCGCCGCGGTCCACGACGTCGGGCGGTCGCATCCTGGCCACTCGCATCCCCCGTGACGCGCATGAAGGGCGCGTCGGGTCGGCCCGGACGGCAGACGGCGGGCACGCCCGACGTCGACGACGGCTGAGTCAGGGCCAAGGAGCACCCTGGTAACGCTCGCGTCGCATGCCAGGCGTTGCACAGTGGGCGTGCTGATCGGCCCGGCACGGTCGAGCATTCCCGCCGGCGCGCCGGTCGCCCCGACGAGGGTCTCGATGCTCGCCGTGACCTGGAGGTGCGGTCGCTGGCCGCCAACGCGAGGGAGCTGCCCTGCGTCAAGCCTGTGCCCGGCAAGTTCGACCAGGGCGTCCGCGTAGCGTCGGGCGCGTGGTCGATCGTCGTCGGTGCCGGCGCGACGGGCAAGCGGATCGAGCGCAGCACACAGGGTTGCTCCGCCAACCGCGTCGAGGAATCCCTTGATGAAGAACGCGCCTCCTTCGTGCGTACGCACGTCGAGCGTGCGATATTCCACGTCCCGCAATTGCTCAGCCTGGAACGCCTGGACGTCGTGTGCATGGCGAGCATGTGCGCAGTCGACTCGGAAGCGACTCAGAGGGTGACTCATCGCCTGGTCGAGGAGTGGCTGCTCATCGAACGGCGTCGCCGTCGGCGACTCCTGAAAGGCCCGCGCCGTCCCAGCCATCAACGCGAGGTGCGCAAAGCCGAGCTTTCCCTCCTCGACAGCCGCGATGGTTTCCGCGAGCCCGTCAGCATGCGAGCCGACGGCGATTGCGTTCGCCGCCGCAACCGCGGTCATCCCACACTCGAGACGCATCCAATGCGTGGGGCTCAAACAACCCTGCCACTCCTCCTCTTCGGTTGCGGAAAAGGCGCCAGCCACAGACGAGAACTCCAGCTCGATACGATCGATGACTCTGCGAAGGCGAATCAGATCGTCGCGTAAGGCCACCGGAGCCCCGACTCTCGAGCGGCGTCGCAATCGATCGGTCGCCGCGGCAAGCTCGGCGATCTCGTCACCCTGGTGTCTTTCGCCGTCGCGATCACACATTTTTGTAGTATACACAATCAGGTGTCACTCACTCCACGAGATCACGCCCCGGAGCCCCTGCACGCAGCAAAGCCATCGCCCGGTCCAGCGGACTAACGACTCCCGCTCAGGCTTGGCTGACCGGCGGGCTCAGGGCCTCCGCCCGAGCCGCCACGAGGGTGGCCGCCGGCCGCGCCGGGCTCGCCCCGCGCAGCCAGGAGGCGGCGGCGCCCACCAGCATCATGACCACGGAGAACGCGAACGTGATGTGCATGCCGACGATGAACGGGTTGCTGATCAGATTCGGAAAGAACGTCTGACCGGAGAGATACGCGGCCTGGCTCGCCGACAGCGTGTGCAGCGAAGGTCCGAGCAGCGTGGTCATCGGGTTGTACCCAAGGAATGCCGCGAACAGCGACCCCACGGGCGGCAGGTTAGCAACCTGATGCGCCACGGTCGTGGAGACACCGTGCGCGGTGAGCCCCGCGAACATGGTGGATGGCAATGTCGAGCTGAGCCCCGCGATCATCAGCGAGAAGAAGATGCCGATTGACAGCGTCATGCCGCTGTTCTGGAACGTCGCCAGCATGCCCGAGGCAACGCCGCGACGGTCGGCCGGCACGGCGTTCATCACGCCCGCGGTGTTCGGTGCGACGAACATGCCCATCGATGCGCCGACGAGGAAGAGCAGCAACCCAAAGGGCAGGTACGAGAAGTCGGCGGGCAGGAACATGAGCAGTCCAAAGCCCACCGCCGAACAGATCATGCCGGCGGTCGCGAACAGACGCGAGCCCAGCCGGTCGGACAGGAATCCCGAGGTCGGTCCGCCAATGAGAAAGCCTGCAGTCAACGGCAGCATGAAGATCGCCGCCCAGAACGGTGTGGACTCGAAGCTGTAGCCGTGCAGGGGCAGCCAGATTCCCTGCAACCAGATGATCACCATGAACATCAGGCCGCCGCGGCCGATAGCGCTCAGCAATGCGGCGACCGTCCCGAACGTGAAGCCACGGAGTTGAAAGAGGCTCACGCGGAACATCGGCTCGTCGACGCGGGTTTCGACGATCACGAACACCACCAGCAGGACAACGCCGCCGATGATCGCCGTCAGCACCGAGGGGTTGGTCCAGCCCATCGAGTTGGTGCCGTACGGCTGGATGCCGTAGGTGATTCCAACCAGCACCGAGATCAGTCCAACAGCGAAGAGCACATTGCCCCACCAATCGACACGCGAACGCTTCACGATGCCCGTCTCACGGAGCTTGAGGTATGCCCAGGCGGTGCCGAACAGACCAACGGGCACCGAAACGAGAAACACCAGGTGCCAGTCCGTCGTGCTGAGCAGGCCGCCCACGATCAGTCCGATGAACGAGCCCGACACAGCGGCAACGGCATTGATGCCGAGGGCCATACCGCGCTCGCGCTGGGGAAAGGCATCCGTGAGGATCGCGGTGGAGCAGGCGAAGATCATCGCGCCGCCCACGCCCTGGATGAGGCGGAACAGGATCAACTCCAGCGCGGCCGCGGGGCCGGTGGTGAACACCAGCGAGAGCAGGATCGATCCGACCGTGAAGACGAGAAATCCAAGGTTGTACAACCGAACCCGGCCGAACATGTCGCCGATACGGCCCAGGCTCACCACCAACACCGCGGTGACGACCATGTACCCCATGATCATCCAGAGCAGGTAGCTGACATTGCTCGGAACGAGCGGATTCAGCCTGATGCCCCGGAAGATCGCCGGAAGCGAGATGAGGACGATCGACGAGTTGACGGTCGCCATGAGCATGCCGATCGTGGTGTTCGAAAGGGCGACCCATTTGTAGTGGGGACCGACCTCGCCATGTTTCCGCGAGGTCTTGGGGGCGGGGGCCGTGACTCCCGTAGTGGTCACGCCGCCGACTGTGCCTGCTTGTCCCGTTCGCGCTGCTTGCGCTCGCGCCGCCACATGCGAATGCTCTCGAGGTCGAGCGGCGTGCGCTCGCGCTTGATCTCGGCAACATTCGGATTTCGCGCCATCCACGCGAAGTGTCGCCACAGGTCGAGGGCTCCCGCGTCGTCCGGGATGTCGCTGATGATCGGGCCGAACAGCTGGGGCCCGTCACCACCGTCGAGGACGATCGTCGGCACACCGAATGCCTTGTGCGAGGAGACGGCCTCGTCGTGCTCGGCCTGCACAGCCTCCCACGTCGAAGGGTCGGCCAGCGCCTGCTCCAAGAGTTCCGGTTCGACGCCGGCCTCATGCAACGACGCCTCGATCACAGCATGGTCGTCGAGCGGCAGTCCGCGTTGATGCAGCGCGTCGCTCACGGCCTTGTAGAACGCGCCCACAGCAGCGCTGCCGTGCGCACGCCGCACCGCGATGGCGGTGCGGAGCGACGGCGCGGACCCGGTGTCCGCGGCCGCGCGCCCCTCGTCGCCTCCGTTGACGATCGCAAGCGAGAACACGCGCCAGTCCACGTCCACCACGCCGAGGTCCGCGAGACGTCGCGCCCAGCGCGACGTCTGATAGCACCACGGACACAGCGGGTCGAAATAGAAGCGGATCTCCTCAGCCATCGTCAAATAATCCTCGTCCAAATGCTACGCGGTCGCTCCGGTTGCAGCTCCTGCGGCCACGGGCTCCGCCTGAGCGGGCTTGTCGAGCGCGAGCTCGCCATCGATCTCGAGCTTGACTTTCTCGCTGACCAGAAGGCCGCCGCCACCGAGGGGAACGTTCCACGTGAGGCCCCAGTCAGAGCGATTCATGGTCCCGGTGAGGGTGCCACCAACCTTGGTGTTGCCGAACGGATCGACGACCGAGCCGCTGTGCTCGTAGTCGAGGGTGATCTCCTTGGTCACGTCCTTGATCGTCAGGTCGCCGGTCACCTTGAACTGGTCACCGTCGGGTGCGATCGACTTGAGCTTGAAGATGATTTCCGGGTACTTCTCAACCTCGAGGAAGTCAGCGGCCTTGAGGTGTCCGTCGCGCTGCTCGGAGCCGGTCGTGATGCTCGCGGCCTGGATGGTCACCGTGCCGCTGCCCGTCGTCGGGTCGTTGGGGTCGTCAAGCTCCAGCGCCGCAGAAACCTGGCCGAAGCTGCCACGTACGGTGGCGACGCCGAGGTGCTTTGCGCTGAAGGTGACGGCAGTGTGATGCGGGTCAAGACTCCACGTCATTGCGTGTACTCCTTGAATGCCAGGAAGTGCCCCGGCAGCCTCGAACGTGATGTCCGTCCGATAGCAACATCATGAAACATAGTGCTATACTTTGTCAAGTGTCTTCCCTTCCCACCTTCCCCCGGCCAAGGATTAAGATCGGGATCGGGATGGAGGAACAACGATATGGACGCTGAACGCGAGTACTGCCCGGTTCACGAGGCCATCCAGGTATTGCAGGCGAAGTGGACGATGCATATCGTCCGGGCGCTTCTGGACGGGCCGCTTGGCTTCAACGAACTCGGGCGTGCCGTCGGCGGATGCAACCCGGCCACCCTCAAGGTCCGCCTTGACCACCTCGAGGAGCTCGGCCTCCTGCGGCGCACGGTGCACTCACAGATGCCGCCGCGGACGTCGTACGAGCTCGCTCCGGCGGGCGTCGACCTGCAGCGCGTGATCGACGCCATCGATGCCTGGGGGCGCGAACATCTCGATGTCGCCGCCGGCGAGGCTGACGAGGAGCCGAGCCTCGCGGTCGGCTGACCGCTCCATCGGGATCCGTCGCCTGGCGGCACTCGCCGGTCTGGTGGTGCTCGCCGCAGCCTGCGGCTCCACCCCGCGATCGACCCCCAGGGTGACGTCGCAGGCAACGCCGACCGCACAGGTGAGTGCCACGCCGTCGCCCACCGCCAACCCCTGTGTCGCTCCATCGAGCGAGCCGCTCCCCGGGGGCACCATCCCCGCCAACTTCGCGACAGCGCTCGCCTTCGCGCCTGACGGAAGGCTGTTCTGGGCAGAACGTTCGGGGACCGTGCGGGTATGGCAGAACGGCGCGTCTCGGGTGTTCGCGAAGATCAGGACGGTGACCACCGAGCCGAATGGCAGCTACAGCGAACGAGGCCTCCTCGGCCTGGCCATCAGCCCGACGTTCAGCGTCGACCGTTTCGTCTACGCCTTCTACTCCGACGCGAGCTACCGCACGCAGCACGTCATCCGTTGGTACGACTGCGACGGCACCGGGATGAATCCCAGCATCATCGCGACGTTCCCCGCCGGCAATGACTGCTGCCATAAGGGTGGACGCATCGCCTTCGGGCCGGACGGCAAGCTGTATGTGACCCTGGGCGACGAACACGATGCGCCGAGCGCACAGAACGTGGGCGACGTGCGCGGCAAGGTGCTCCGCTACAACCCTGACGGGACCATTCCCTCGGATAACCCGTTCGGGCCCGCGAACCCCGTCTGGGCGTATGGATTTCGCAATCCGTTCGGCATCGCGTTCTCCGCTACCGGACAGCTCGCGATCACCATGAACGGGCCGTCCGGCGACGCGGGGAGTCCGGGAACCGGCTACGACACGCTCTATTTGAGCGTGACCCGTGGCGGACACTATCAATGGCCCGACTGCTACGGCTACAACCATCCCCTCGCGTCGTCGAGCTGCGGTGGCGGCGCCGCGCCGAGTTGGAGCAGCGAGGCGAGCACGTACGTGCCGACCGGAGCGACGTTTGTCGACGCGAGCGGGCCGGCCGGCTACGCAGGCCATCTCGTGTTCTGCACGTACGAACGTGGCATGGCCATCGCCACTGCGGGGAGCCCGCACGCAACCGTTCGCCTGGGACCGTCCGGCTGCCGTCTCGACGTTGTCGAGGGCCCGAATCATGCCCTGTACTACTCGGATGAGACCCACATATATGTGCTGCCGTAGCGATCACGTCGAGGCCGTCGACTCGCGGACGAGACGTCGGCGGTCGCGATGAGATTGTTCGTCGCCGGTGGCACCGGGGCGCTGGGTTCTCGCGTCGTCCGCCTGCTTGCCGAGGGTGGGAACGAGGTCACGGCGACCGCGCGCACGGACGCGGGCGCCCAACAGATCCGAGCGGTGGGTGCGACCCCGGTCGACATCGACCTGCTCGACGTTGCGGCACTCCGCACAGCGATCCGTGGCAGCGACGTCGTCTTCAGACTGACCACGAAGATTCCTCCGCTCATGCAGATGCGCAAGACGGAGGCCTGGGCCGAGACCGGACGCCTGCGCGTCGAGGGCACGCGAGCGCTCAACCGGGCGTGCAGCGACGAGCACGTCGGCACCTGCATCCACGAGTCGATCACGTTCGTCTATGAGGATGGCGGCGACAACTGGCTCGACGAGGACTCCCCGGTCTCGGACGCCGGCGCGGCGCCGCTTCGTGACGCCCTCGAGGCGGAGGCCGAGGCCCAGAAGTTCACCGGCGCCGACGCACGAGCCGTGATCCTTCGTTTCGCTGCCTTCTACGCCGCGGATTCGTCGCAGAGCCTGGAGATGGCTGATCGCGCACGCCGGCGCCGGCTCGCGCTCATCGGCCCAAGTCGCAACTGGTTCTCATCGATCCACCTCGACGACGCGGCGCACGCGACGGTCGCCGCACTCCGCGCACCGGCGGGCATCTACAACGTCAGCGACGACGACCCGGTGCAGCTCGCCACGTTCATGACGTCGATGGCGCGCGCGGCCAGCGGACGCGGTCTTCCGAAGCTTCCATCGATCGCGGGGGGTGCGGCGCTCGGGGTGGCCTGGCGCTACCTGCAGCGATCGCAGCGGGTCAGTTCCGCGCGAATGCAGCGGTTGACGGGATGGACACCAACAGTGCGCAATGCCCGCGAAGGCTGGGTACGCATTGCCAACGAGTGGGGGCACGTCACCAAGTCGAAAGGTTGACGTCTCTAACCTCCGAGTGGACGAACCCTAGGAGGTTTGCGATGGATCAGGACAACTTCACCGACACTCTCCCGTCCGACGACCAGTCGCATCGGCGCAGCTTCGGCGGTCTCGGCCGTGGTCCGGCCGCGCTGCTCCTCACCGCGGGGCTCCTCATCGGTGGCGGCATCGGCGGCTTCGTCGCCGCACATGCGGGTTCCTCAGTCACGCCGATGGCGTCCACCACAGCTGCCACCACGCATCCGTGCCCGCTCACGGGCGGATCGACAGCGAACTGACGCCGCGGTCGCGAGGGGAATGTCCCCGCGCACGACCGCCTCACCCAGCCTCCCTCCCAAGACGGCTCGCCCCCCAAGGCGAGCCGTCGCTGTATCCGGCGCGACTACGATCCCCCGGTGGCTCCACGCGTGCTCCCCGCGGTCGTCTTCACCGCCGGAGCCTCGTCGCTGGCGACGGAGATCTGCGCGACCCGCTTGCTCGCTCCGTACTTCGGCCAGTCGACGGTGGTCTGGGCGAACGTCATCGGCCTCATCCTCATCTACCTCTCGGTCGGCTACTGGCTCGGCGGGCGCATCGCCGACCGCCATCCGACGGCACGCGTCCTCGGCCTGATCCTGGTGATCGCCGCGTTGTGCACGGCGCTGCTGCCCTTCATCGCGCGGCCGTTTCTCAACCTCGCACTCCAGGGCTTCGCCGCGGTGAGTGTCGGCACCGTGGTGGGATCGTTCCTTTCGACGCTGCTGCTCTTCTCGGTCCCCGTGACCCTGCTCGGCATGGCATCCCCGTTCGCGCTCCGCCTCGCGCTGACCGACATCGACCGAGCGGGCCGCACCAGCGGGCGCCTGTCGTCACTCGCCACCGTTGGTGCCATCATTGGCACATTCGGGTCGGCCCTCGTGCTGATCCCCGGCGTGGGCACGCAGCGCACGCTGCTCAGTGCCGCGCTGCTGGTGGCGCTCGTGTCCATCCCCTTGCTCATGCGTCCGGCGCTGGTGGCGGTGGCAGTGATCGTCGTCCTGCTCATCCTGCCGCCGGGGCTCGTCAAGGAGACGCAGGGAACGCTTGCCGAGCGCGACACCGCGTACCAGTTCATCCAGGTCGCACGTGAGTCAGGCGGGCGGACCGTGATGCGCTTCGACGATGGCATCGCCGATCAATCCGTGTACCGAACCGATACGGCTCTCACCGGCGGCGAGTGGGACATGCCCCTGGTGGTGCCCCCACTGCTCGGACGGACGCTGCATCGCGTCCTCGTCATCGGCAACGCGGGCGGCACCACGGCACGAGCGCTGGCTGCGGAGTATCCCGGCATCGCCATCGATGGGGTCGAGCTCGATCCTGTCGTCACCCAGCTCGCCCGCCAGTACATGGGCCTGGATGCAATCCCCCACCTGCGAGTGATCACCGCGGATGGTCGCGAGTATCTCGAGACCACCGCACAGCGCTACGACCTCATCGTGGTCGACGCTTACAGGACGGAGCTGATCCCCTTCTACCTCGCCACCCAGGAGTTCTTCTCGCTGATGCACGCGCATCTCAATCCGGGCGGCGCGATCGCGCTCAACGTCGAGCGCGTGCCCGGCAACGACCAGCTCGTCCAGGAGATCGCCGGCACGGTCGCGACCGAGTTCCCCCAGGTGTGGGTGTGGCCGGCACTGCATTTCAACGAACTCGTGGTCGGGCTGTCCGAGCCGGTTCCGACCACCTCGCTCGAGCAGCGGCTGGCCACGCTGCCGGCGAACGTCCAGGTGCTCGCGCCCCTGGTGGTGGCGCACGCATACGTCGCGCGTCCGGCGCCGGACCCGCTGACCGATGACCGCGCCCCTGTGGAGTGGCTGACAGATCGAGCCATCCTTGCCTATATCGCCGGCGGCGGCACCCTCACTGAGCAGCTCCTGCCGACCGCTCCCTGAGGGCCGATGTCGTATCCGATGCCTCGGATGTTGCGGTCAGGTAACTCGCGGGGTCAACGCTTGCATCCGACTGACGTGTTTGGTAGTCTTACGACGTTCGGTGGCTTTGCACCGATCACCGCGGACACGGCCTTGAGGGATGGGGGATGCAAGCGCTCCTGGGTTCACGCTGGACCCGGGAGCGCTTTGCGAAATCGGACGATCCGTCCGACGTCATCCATGCCGAGCCGCGCATACAGCTGCTGCGGCCAGTCATGCGGATCCATGATGAGAAACACCAGGCGACGGTCGGCCGTGAGTTCCAAAGCCCGGGTCACCACCGCGCGTGCGTGGCCCCGGCGGCGATGCTCCGGTACCGTCGCGACGTTTTCGATCTGAGCGATGTCATCGAGCTGATAGACCTCGCAGTACGCGACGACCATGCCGTCGTCGATGACACCCAGATGGGTCGTCGGCACACCGCGTGCGATGCGTTCCTGCTTCTCGCGAACCTGGGCGACCGCATCCGAGGTGGCCCAGGTCTCATCTGTTAAGGAGGCAGCGCGCGCCGGGCGCATCGCGGCGTCATCGACCACACGCACCGACGACGTGTCGACGTGGCGGTCCGGGCGCCGGCGACGCACCATGACGCCGAGCGGTTCCTCGAGCCACCCTGCCTCGCGAAACGCCGCGGCGAGCCGTTCCGACTCCGAGCACGCCACGAACTCCACGATCCGGTTGGGTAGGGCGGCCTGAATCTCGTCAGCGGCAGCAGTCACCGTCGCAAACGGCATCGCGAAGCCTCGCTCGAGCACCACCACGTGGTTCGCGTCGTGTACGCGTGGCAATGACAGGGTGCGGAACCATTCGCCTCCCGGCCAGGTGCCCTGGTCGTCGCTGCCCACCGCCTCGATGCGTCGCGCGAAGCGGACGGCGTCGGCGAGCTCGGTTGGAATCACGCGCGCAGCCTACCCGGCTCGGCACGCCGCGCCCAGGCGTCGCTCGCCACATCTCGTGGTCTTAATCCCCGGCTTCCGTCACACCCCAAGGCTGGGATGTGGTGGTGGTGGCAAACGTCAAACGCATCACTTGCTTCGCTGTGACTGGTTTGTTAGGCTGGATCAAGGAGATCGCTGCGTTTGGAAGGAATGATCCGATCGTAGCGTCAATCTCCTCGAGATGCGTGGGGACGCGTCCGTACAGGACAGCCGGTGCGCCGGCGGGATAAGGAGGCATCAGGGTGGCTAGGTGGTTCGACAACAGCACTGATCGCGCGCATCGCACGCGCCGCAGCATGTCCAGGGTCGTCGCGGCAGGCATCGCGATCGCCGCGGCAGGAACGGTGAGCGTCGCAACTGTCTCCGCCCACCGCATCGTCTCGACGACACCGACTCCGTCGCATGGAGTCGCCGGCAGCACCGCGCTCGCGGACACGGCGCTCGTCGACGCGGACAGCAGCCGCCACGTCGCCTTCTCGCTCTGGGCGCCGAACACCTGCGGCACCGACGGCGCGACGCCGGTCTTCACGGACAACCAGGCGGTGACCAGTTCGACACTGACCAACAGCACGGTCACCTCGCGTTCCTTCGTTCCGAAACACGCGGGCGTCTACGAATGGACCGCCGAGGTCATCGTCAACAGCGACGGGAGCATCGAGAACGGCCCGACCGCCTGCACCGACGAGCAGGTCACCGTCACCGCGGCCGCCGTCCAGATCAGCACCACGCCGTCGAACGCGGACGGCGGGCCGGTCGGGACCTCGATCACCGACACCGCGATGGTCACCGGCGGAGTCAATCCGACCGGGACTGTGAGCTTTGAGCTTTTCGGCCCGTCGAATCAGAACTGCCTCAGCGGAGGCGACAGCTCGCAGACCTGGCTGCAGCGTTGGACCGTCGCTCTTGGCGGCGATGGGAGCGCGAGCGTGCCTGCCCCGGGCTACACCACGACCGTGGTCGGCACCTACAACTGGGTCGCCATCTACAGCGGCGACGCCGACAACCTCGGCGTGCGCAGCGCCTGCGGCTCGGAGAGCGTGACCTTCACCAAGGCGACGCCGACGATCGTCACCACGGCCTCGCACGGCGGACCAGTCGGCACCGTGATCCATGACACAGCCCTGGTGTCTGGCGGTGCCAATCCGACGGGCACCGTGACCTTCACCCTCTACCCGCCGAGCAATCCGAGCTGCACCAACGGCGACTCGTCCGGTGCCGTACAGACGGTGACCGTTCCGCTCGGTTCAGACGGCTCGGCCAGCAGCGCCGGAACGCCCTTCACCACGACTGAGGTCGGCACCTACAACTGGATCGCCCGGTACAGTGGCGACGCCAACAATCAGAGCGTGTCGACCGCGTGCACCGACGAGCAGGTCACGGTTGGCAAGGATCCGACATCCGTGGCGACCACGGCTTCGGCCGGCGGGGCCCCGGGGATTACAATCCACGACTCCGCCAAGGTGACCGGCATCTTCCAACCGACCGGCACGGTGACCTTCACCCTGTACGGCCCGACTGACACGACCTGCACCGCGGCCCCGCTCTTCACGAGCACTGTGGCGCTGGCCGCCGACGGCACCGCGACCTCGGCAAGCTTCAGCGGAACCAAGGCTGCGGGCACCTACAACTGGGTCGCCTCGTACAGCGGCGACGCCTCGAGCGCTCCTTCCAAGAGCAAGTGCGGCGCCGAGCCGGTCTCGATTGTCGCCAGCGGCGTCCAGGGCATCACCACTCCGGGCACCGGCCTGGACGGCTCGATCACGCAGGTCGGGCTGGGGATCGAGCTGCTGCTCGGAGGCTTCGCGCTCTTCCTCGGCGGGGAGCTGGTCAAGAGGACGAGAAGGGCATAGCGTCGGTTGCCAACGTGTGCCGATTCCATGGAGGGGTTGGTAGGACTCGGTACCGTGGGTTATCCTCATCACCCGTGCCGGTCGTCAGCCGGTGCGGGTGAGTTTCCCCCAGGAGGTTGAACCGAGATGCCCAAGCGAACCCTAGCCGTCCTTGCCGTGGCCGCCTTTGGCGCCCTCGCGCTGCCATTCGGGCTGCCCACCATCGCGCATGCGACGGGGCCGGCTTACAACGACCTTGTGTTCGCGCCGCTGCCGATCGAGGTCGCCGGCACGCTCGTCGAGGGTACCAGCGTGACCATCTGCGTTCAGCCGCAGGAGAATGGGGTCCACCTCACCAGTGCGGCGTCGGTCTATCTGAGCATCAACTCCGGGCAATTCACAGCCCCACCCGCACCGGGCGGATCCGCGGCCGCTGGCCCCACGCTCACGCCGCTGACGGTCAATCCCGCGCTGTTCACGACTCAGGCCACCTGCTCGTTTTCCAACTCGCAGGGAAGCGGGACCGCACCGTGGGCAGTGCCGGTGACCTACACCGCTCCATCGCCGACGATCCCCGTGAACGGACGCGACGTGATCGTGGCGGCCGATGCAGTGAGTGACGTGACGATCACGCCCGCCTCGGGCGGTGTCGCAGCATTCGGCACCTGCAACGGAGCGGGCGTCTGCAAGACTGGCGCATACGTGTTCTCTGGCGTGACGCAATACGTCTTCAGCACGGGGGCCACCATCGCCGCGAACGGCTCCCTCACCGCTGGTCAGCAGGTCACCTTCCACGTCACAGCAGAGGACGTGACGAATAACGCGGTGCCGGGGTCATTCATCGACCTCTCACTCGTTCCGTCCACGGGGGGGTCCGTTGGAAGTGCGACCGCGATCAACATCCTCGGCACGCCACCCACGCCGCACACCAAGACGGTGACCAACCTCCCGACCCGGTTCGGATCAGATGCGAACGGCCAGGTCTCGATTACGTACACGGCCGCCAACCCGCTGCCGACCACAGCGGATGTCGACTCGCTGATTGCGCAAAACCATCTGACCGAGACCTTTCATGCGACCACGACGTACACATACTCCGGAACGGGCCCTCCTCCTCCAACTGCAAATCCGTACACAGCCATCACGCCATTCCGCGTGTGCGATACCCGGCCTACGAGCCAGGGGATCACGGCCAATCAGTGCGACACCGGGAGCACCGGCGAAGGGAGCGGTCCCATCGGCACGACACCGCGCGTCGTCCTCATCCAGGGTTTCGGTAGCCCTGCGGTTCCCGCGGGCGCGACTGCGGTTGTTTTGAACGTGACCGCGATCGCACCCACCGTCCCGACGTTCGTCACGGTCTACCCCGACGGCTCGGGCTATCCGGGCACGTCAAACGTCAACCTCTCGGCGCATCAGGTTGTCGCCAACCTGGTGGAGGTCGGTCTGGGCGCGGGCGGGAAGATCGACGTCTTCAATGCCGCCGGCACGATCAACGTGGCTATTGACATCGAGGGCTTCGTTGCGTCCTCGTCGACCGGGCTGTACAACGCCCTGGCGGCGCCGGTGCGCATCTGCGACACCCGGGCCGTGGGCGGGGCCGTCTCACTCAACCAGTGCAACCCGGGCGGCACCGCGCACCCCATCGTCTCGACGGGACCAGTGCTGACGTTCAATGTGCATACGGCCACCGATAACGTGCCGGCAACTGGCGTTTCCGCCGTGGTGTTCAACCTCACTGCGATTGCGCCTTCCGCGCCGACGGTGCTCACTGCCTATCCCTCTGACCATACGAGGCCGCTCGCCTCCAACCTCAACCTCAACCCGGGAACCGCCGTGCCGAACCGCGTCATCGTGCCGGTCTCGACGACCGGGACGCTCGGGCAGGTTTCGCTCTGGAACGGCGCAGGATCGGTCAACGTGGCCGTCGATATTGCCGGGTACTTCCAGACGACCACCGGCAAGCAGTTCACGCCGCTCGCCAAACCCTTCCGCGTGTGCAACACGCAGAACGGCAACGCGGCTGACGGTGGGGAGACCTTCGGATGCGCCAAGGCCATGATCCACGGAGGCACTGCGCTCAACATCGACGTCACCGGGATCGACGGCATTCCCCAGGCGGGTCAAGCCGGTGCGCCAACCGCAATCGTCGCCAACGTGACAGCGGTCAACGCAACCACCGGAACATTCGTCACGGTCTACCCAGGCCCGAACACATCGCCGGTACCGAACGCATCCGACCTCAACGTCTCGTCCTTCCTCCCTGTGGCGAACCTCGTGGTGGTGACGGTCTACTCGGTCGACGGAACCATCAACCTGTACAACGCACTCGGCAACATCAACTTCATCGTTGACATCTACGGCTACTACAGCTGAGCAGGTAACAGAAGAATGAACGTGGGGGGGAACGAGCTCGTGGTCGCCTCGGACCACGAGCTCGCCCGCCTCGCGGCCGTGGCCGCGGGACGGGCATTGATGACACTGCGCGAAGAGATGGGGTTCAGCGACCCGAAGCGCTTGCGGGATGAAGGCGACCGGACCGCGCATGTGCTGCTGATGCAACTGCTCGCCGAACAGCGTCCTGACGATGCCGTGCTCTCCGAGGAGGGCACTGACGGCAAAGAGCGACTCGGTGCGCATCGTGTCTGGATCGTCGATCCACTCGACGGCACTCGCGAGTACGGCGAGGAAGGGCGCACCGATTGGGCCGTCCATGTCGCTTTGATCGAGGACGGCAAGCCCGTGGCTGCCGCGGTCGCATTGCCGGCTCGCGACATGGTGATGACCACGTCTCCGCCGGAGTCCAGGCCCGAACGTGCACCCGGCCGGATGCGCCTGGTGGTCAGCCGTTCGCATACCCCGCCAGAGGCCGTGGCCGTCGCCAGGGCGCTCGACGCAGAGCTCGTCTACATGGGCTCCGCCGGCGCCAAGACCATGGCCGTCGTGCTCGGTGACGCCGATGCGTACGTCCACGTCGGCGGCCAGTACGAGTGGGACTCTGCGGCGCCGGTGGGGGTCGCCTTGGCGGCCGGCCTCCGGGCAACCCGGGTCGACGGTTCGCCGCTCGAGTACAACCGCGAGAACCCCTGGCTCCCGGACCAGATCGTCTGCCACCCTGATCTTCACGACGCGATCGTCAGCGCCGTCAGGGCTGCCGCCGTCCCAGCCTCCAACTGACGCCGGCGGCGGGCTTTCTCCGCTCTCTCACAGGTAGCCGATCGGCGCCTGCATGCACAATGGGTTGCATGAGAGGAGCAGTCCTGGCGCGGGTGCGATGGACCCGCAGGGCGTCTTGACCGGGCAGACGGACACGCGCGGTGCCCGCTTGAAGCGAGGCCTCGCGCTGGTTTCGACGGCCGCCGCCATCGCACTCATGGCAGCCTGCGGCGAGTCATCGAATCCCTTCCCGACACCGTCCTCGACGCCGCCACCACCACCGGTGGGATCGCCGTCGCCGAGCCCGCGTCCACTCGATCTCAAGCCGGTGCTCGCGGGACTCCTGGATCGTAACGGCACCCCTCCGCCGGCGTTTCTCCCATCGCTCGCCGGGTTCGTGGTCAACGTCTACTGGAGAGATCTACAGCCCACGTCGGGCGCAACCCTGGCAGCCAATAACGCCATTGATCGCGCCATCACGGAGGTTCGCAGCCTCAATGCGAACGATCACACCGACCTGGGTCTGAAGATCCGCCTCTTCACGGGCATCTGGGCGCCCGGCTGGGTGAAGAACCTCGGAGGCAGTCCGATTGCAATCGTCAACCCGCAGGCCGGCAACACCGCGACCATCGGGCGTTTCTGGACGGACGCTTACGGCGCCGCATATGACAGGTTGGAAACGCTGCTCGCGGCGAAGTACGACTCGGTCCCCGAGGTGCGCGAAGTGACCATTGCCCGCTGCACAACCTTCTACGACGAGCCGTTCATTCGGGATTCAAATGCGCCGGCCACGGTGAGTGCCCTGATTGCGGCCGGCTACACGCTCTCGGCGGACGAAAGCTGTCAAGAGCAGGAGATCCAGGCCAGCACCGTGTGGCAGCACACGCACTCGGATCTTGCCTTCAATCCCTACCAGGCCATCGCCCCGACAGGATCAGCGAGCGTTGACGAGTCGTTCACAGAATCGATGATGCAGTACTGCCGCCAGGTGCTCGGCACCGCCTGCGTCCTCGAGAACAACTCATTGCGCGACACTCCCGCCGGCGCTGCGTACAACTCGATGTACGCGAGCATGAGTCAGCTCGGAGCCCCGATCGCTTTCCAAACCGCCACCGCGGTGCGCATCGGCAGTCTGGCGCAGGTCATCACCTATGCCGTGAGCCTTGGCGCGAACTCGGTCGAACTGCCCGCGGGGTACGAATCCATCGAGACCCCAACCGCGTTCGCCTCCGACACGCGGATACTGGCCACCAACCGCGCTGCCTGAGAGCGGCGCGCATCGGTCTGCCGAGGCCTTCCCATCCGGCGCCTCGACAGACCGCGCGCACATGCACTACCGAGCAGTGATCAGGAGACGGCCCACTCACTGACGCGGTCGTTGTTCTGCTCGACCACGTACAGGTGGCCGTTGGGTCCGAACGCCAGGCCCTGCGGCGTGCGCAGCTTCCCGAGCGTCGTTCCGGCGCCGCCGAACGTGCCGATCAGCGTGCCGCTGCGCGTGTACTGGGCGACGGTGTTGCTCGAGGCGAGTGCGATGTACAGGAAGCCCGCGTCTCCGGCGATACCGAAGGCGCCGTTGGCCGCCCCGACATTGAATCTCGACAGCTGCACTCCGGCGGCCGAGAAGTGGTACACGTTGCCGGTTGCATCGACATCGGTCCAGATGGATCCGTCGCTGTCAACCCAGATGCCGCGCACGAACCCGAGCCGGCTGCCGATGGTCGAGGTCTGGACACCCGAGCTGTTGAAGACCACCACGTCCTGGCCATTGCTGTTGGCCGCGTAGATGGTGCCGTTGGCCGAGCATGCGACGCCGTACGGGTCGGCCAGGCCGGTTCCGGCCCACACCTCGTGTCCGGACGTCGACCACGCGACGATCTCGTTGGAGTCCGTGTTGGCGACGATGATGTCACCGTTCACCGGGTCGAAGCACATCAGGCGCGGATAGTTGAATGTGTTGGGCGTTTCCCCGCGCATGCCCCATGCCAGGGAGAACTTGTACACGCCGCCGACCAGCGTGAACTTCTCCATCCGCTCGTTGTAGGTATCGGTGACGAAGAGGTCGCCGGCTGCGTCGAACGCGTCCCCGCGCGGTCCGTTGAACCCACCGGTGGGCGGAGGGCCGGGAGGGGTGGGGACCGAGCGAACCAGCGTGCCCGCCTCGGAGAACACCTCAGCGCGGAAGTCGCCAAGATCGCTGACCCAGACATCGTGGTTACCGTCGACAGCGATGTCACGGGCGCCGTCCTCGAATTGACCCGGGCCGGTCCCACAATCGCTTCCGGTGGCACCCACGCCATTGAAGTTGGTGATGAACTGGCCGAAGTTGGGGCTCGACGGATTGGCGTTGAACTCCTGCACCAGGCATCCCTGGCCGTTGCTGACGAAAGCAAGGTTGTTCGCCGTGTCGATGGCGAGACCACGCATGTCAAACGTGGTCGACACGCCGCCGGGCGGGAGGATCGACTTGATCGGCTTGGTGCCGGTCAAGCCGTTCGGGTAGATGTCGATACGGTGGTGCCCCTGGTTGGCGATCCAAACGTTGCCGGCGCTGTCGAATGCGAGGCTGCGCGGCTGGATGAACGTGTTGGGTGCAGGGGGCGATATGAACTGGGCGGGTGTGGTCGGGTTGCGAGGGTCGAGAATGACCATGCTCTGGCCCCACTGGTTGGAGATGTAGAGCTTCTCGTTGACCGGGTTCACCGCACATTGCGACGGGTAGTTGAAGGCAACCGAATGGACAGCCTTGTTGTTCCCCCAGCTGGTGATGAACGCTCCCGTCGGGCCGTACTCATTCACGTTGTACAGGCTGCCCTCGGTCATGAAGACATCACCACGCCCCGGACCGGTGCTGTTGTCGACGCACAAACCGAACGGAGCCTGGTTGGTACCGGCCCCGAAACCCGCCTTGCCGGCGAAGACGAACGGCGTCGCCGGTGTGCCGTCGGCGTTGTAGTGAACGATCCGCAGGTTCCAGTAGTCACCAATGAGGATCGAGCCGTCGGGCATCGTGGCCGCGCCCCACGCGTACACCTGGGCGGTCGCGCTGCCGCCGATGGTGGTGACGGGCGTGGCCGCGAGCACCGCCGCCTGGGCCTCGGCCGATGCGAGCAGACCAAGCCCTGAGATCAACGACACCGTAATGGCTGCCCGCCGGGCCGCGCCTCGAAGTCGATACGCCATGACTGCACCACCCCCTTGATCCGCCTTACGTTCGGGATCTCCCTTTGCGGTCGCTCGTGGGACCGCCTCCACCGCGATGATAGCGATTTGAGCTACAGAGCGTAGGGACGTGAGCGTTCCCGTCGGCCCTGACAAAAGCAGCGGCACGGCGCCGGTGCCCTGATGCGCAAGCGCGTCGACTGCCCGGCTTCGCAAGCGCGTATTGTACGACCTGCCTCGCGCGCGGCCGCTATCCGGCACATGAGCGGCCTGGCATGCGTGGAGGCGTTCAGATGGTGGGGACAGCGAGCCGAGTGACCTGCCGGGTCGCACTCATGAGTGCTCTTGGGCTCCTCCTTGCGGCAGTTCCCGCCATCCAGCCTGTGCACGCCGCCGGATCGGGTCCCGCATTTCGCAATTCCGCGGTGAGCGGTGGGGGCTTCATGAGCGTGATCGCGGAGTCCGCCGATGGGACACTCGTCGCCGGCGGTGATACCCAGGGCTTCTTCCGGTCGGTCGACGGCGGTCAGTCCTGGACTCCGGAGGACGCCGGACTTCCCAGCATGGCGTATCACGTGGCGGCGCTCCTGACGGTGGGCAGCACCTGGTACGCGGCAGTGGGCAGCGCCACCAGCGGCGGCGTCGCCCAATCGCTCGACGACGGTACGACCTGGAGCGTGTCGGCGTCGGCCGGCTCGGGTTCGCCGCCGATTTTCGACGGCACCAATCTGCCGGGTCAGATGGGACATCCCAGGGCGACCGGCAACCTTCTCGGCAGTGATGGATCGTTTCTGTACGCCGCCTCATTCGGTCACGGCCTCCAGCGCTGGTCATTGACGTCCGCCACCCTGAGCGCCGGCTGGCAATGCGTCGCCCTATGCACGTCATTCCTCAATTCCCTGACGCTCGACGGAAAGGGGGACGCCTTCGTCTCCGTCATCGCCAGAACCGGCGCAAGCAAGGGCGTGTACGAGGTGACCGGCCTGCACTCGAAAGTGGGGAGCAAAGCGCTCAGCTCCAGCAGGGGTGTGTCCACCGGCGTTCAGGAGTTGCTCAGCCTCGGCACGCGGGTGTACGCGGTGGGGGCAAATGGGATCGGGTACTGGACTGGCGGGAAATGGACCGTGCTCGATGCCTCATCCCACTGGTACACGCTGACCGGCTACGAGACCGTCTCCGGGAGTGCGCCCGTGGATGTGCTCTACGCGGCGACGTACGCTGGGCACGGAACCAACGACGTCGAGCAGCTGCTTGTGACGGGGACGCACGTGGCGATTACCGGTCTGGTCCCCAGTGGCAGCGTGGGAACCACGATCTACGGCACCGCGACCCCCTGGTGGGAGGCGACCAACGCCGGGCGCGCCGGCCAGAATCTGGGCCCGTCGGCAATGATCGGTGGCTGCCCCTCGTCGGCCAGCTCACTCTGCAGCGGGAGCACCGTCGATTTCTTCGCCGGCTCGAGCATCCTCATGGTGACGCGCGATGGCGGCGCACCCGACGAACTGCTGGTCGCCGGGCGATCGGGTGTGTGGCACTTCGACCCGGCGGGATCGCCCGCATGGCTTCCCGCCGTTGAAGGCCTGGACTCGACGTTCGACCTTGCGGTGGCGGTCGACCCGGCCGACAGCGCCAACGTCGCAGCCTCTGACGCGGACTGGAACGTCCTCACCTCCGCCGACCGGATGAACGACGTGAACGGGGCGCTCGCTCCCCCGATCTTCGCCGCCAACAATGGCACCGGTCTCGCAGTCGCCTGGGATACGAGCGTGTCGCCGTCGGCGCTCGTCGTCTCGGGTGGCAGCCGCACCAGCAACGCATCCGGCTCGATCTTCTACGACGCAACCTGGGCGACCGGGGGGGCGTGGACATCACTGCCGGTACCGGCCGGCGTTTCGTCCCGGCCGATCGCGCTTGCGACGCATACGATCAGCCCGGGCGTCGACGTGTTGCTGGCCGCATTTCAGAAGACCGGTGTCTACGCATTCACCGGCTCGGCCACGACCGGGGTATGGACCCTCATCGCCTCCGGAACCTCGGGTGGACCGTCGATCTCCCCCGGCGACACGCATGGCGTCAGCCTCGCGTGGGCCGCCGACGGCAGCGCCGTGTTCATGTACGACACCGGCACCCACGCCGTCTGGGAATCGACCTTTGATGGGGCCGCATTCGCTCCGTGGGCCGAGGTGTATGCGGACACCGGCATCGCTCCAGGACGAGGGTGGGTCGTGGGGGACCCGAGCACGCCGTCAGAGGTCTGGATCTCCAACACCAACGGGCTCGGTGCGGTTGACACCGCGACCTGCAGCAGCGTTTGCGCGCTGCCGACCTGGGTGACCACGACGCCCGGCGGGCCGCTCGCAACCTACGCGAGCTCGAGCGGCGATTACGTCTACATGGCCGGTGGTGGCACCGCTCCGAGCTTCTGGGAGGTGCAGGTCACGCAGTGCGCGACAACGTGCCCCTCGTCCGCCGGGTTTGCCGACCCGTACTTCGCCGCGGTTGCGAGCGATGGGATCGCACTGGCGGCGGGAAGTGACGGCAGCGTGTACCTCGCCACGCTCGGAAACGGCATCGCGGTGGCGACGGCGCCGTAGATTGTCGGGCGTCACCCCGCTGGCAGAGACCAGCGACGGACGCTGGCCGGGAGCTCTCAGGTTCCCGCGGAGGCTAGGTTGGACCCTCGGTGTCTTGTAGGTGTACTCCTCTAGATGTACAGCTCGGCTTTGATACCAGCTCCTCTGTGAGTGCAAGCCATTGACATCCCCGTGGGCACAGTGACAGACTTCGCGCCACACGGCGGTTTGACGTGATCGACCGCGAAGGAGGGGTCATGCTAACGAGGCGACTGCTGCTGAGGGCGGTACCGATTGCGTTGCTGCTGGCTGCCTTGGTGCCGAGCGCTCTGGTTGGTCGTTCCGCTAGAGCCAGCGTGTCGAATCCGATAAAGCACGTCGTCGTCATCGATATGGAAAACCATAGCTTTGACAACGTGCTCGGCTTGCTGTGCATTAGCGATGCCCGGTGCAATGGAGCCAACAGCGGCGTCATATCGACGGGGAAGACGATCCCATTGAGCATCGCTTCGGACATCCCGCCGAACGTCGCGCATAACAACGGACCACAGGTTGTCGCCGTCGATGGCGGAAAGATGAACCACTTCGATCTGATCTCGGGCTGCGGCGCCCCGAACTACGCGTGCCTATCACAGTACAAGCCGACGCAGATCCCCAACCTTGCGGCACTCGTCCGAGGCTTCGCACTCAGTGATACGACCTTCCAGCTCGATCTCACCGCGTCCTGGGGGGGGCATCTGGAACTCGTGACGAGTAGCATCGACGGCTTTACTGGGGATAACCCTGTCAATCCTGCGCCTGGGGTCAAGGCAGGGCCGGGTTGGGGATGTGACAGTGGCCGGCGCGCGGCGTGGCAGTCGGCACCGGGTGCCAAGGTTCAGCTCGTGCCCAGTTGCATTCCTATGCAGAACGGAAGCGGTGCCTACACGAAGACGCCGGTGAAGTGGGTGCCGACCATCATGGATGAGATGTATTCGGCCGGGCTCACCTTCAAAATCGATGCGGGGGATCCCCCCAGCGGGACGGCCGGCTTCCAGAACTCCGGATATCAGTGGGCCACATGCCCGACGTTCGCAGACTGCCTCGATACACCAGAGCACAACGACCTCCACTTGGCAAAACAGGTCATCACCGACGCCACCCACGGAACACTTCCGGCCGTTTCGCTGGTGACGCCGGATTACGCTGACTCGCAGCACAATGGTCGCTCGATGCTCATGGGCGACAATTGGCTCGGCTCGGTCGTATCGGCTCTGGAGAAGGGGCCTGAGTGGCTCTCAACGGCCATCTTCATCACCTACGACGATTGTGGCTGCTTCTATGATCACGTCACCCCGCCGTCCTCTGCTTACGGCCCGCGGGTTCCAATGGTGATTGTGAGCCCATATGCCGTCGCTGGAGATACCGACCACACGACAGCCACGCAGGCAGGCATCCTCGCCTACATCGAGCACACCTTCGGCCTCCCGGCACTCGGCACTAACGACGCGAGTGCTTATGACTTCAGCAACATGTTTAATTACAGTCAGACGCCGTTGATACCCGTGCAGATGCGGCAATCTCCGGTACCGCTGAGTTCCATTCTCAACGCTCAGCCGCCAGATCCTAACGATCCAACCTAGGCAGCCCTCGTGCCTGCGTCACTGTCTGCAAGGGACCCTGACTCAGGTGCGTCGGAGTTGTCTTCGTGGCTCTCCGCGACAGCGAAACGCTGCCCCTGACTGCAGCCGCTCGAACGGTGATGCCTGTGCCGACTGATGCCCATAGCTGTCGGCGCGGCCGTCCGCTTTTCGTGTTCGCAAAACCACCGCCACGGCGTGTCGCCGTTGTCGTAGACTGCCGCAGACCTTGACGAGCCAGATCTCCTAGGTCATTTTGTGCGGGCCCCCGGGCGCCGCTCGGGGGATATCAGAGAAGCGCGCGGGTATGCACCCGCGCACATGGGGAGAATGCCTGTGAAGCCAAGGTGGACCGACCGCGCCCTCAAGAGCGCAGCACTTATCGCCGCTAGTCTTCTTTTCGTCATCGCCTTCGCCTCGTCGCCCGTCGTCAAAAACATCGCCTCGGGGATCACCGCCCTGAACTCCGGCCGCTCCAGTGGCCTGACCCCGTCCACTCATGGTGGGACTGGTCAGTCCGCCGTAGCGTCGGCCCCAGGATCCTCCGATGGCCGCACGGCGAACCCGGGTTCAAAGTCGATGGGCCCGGCTTATCAAACATCGAATGGCTCGGTCGTTGGCAACGCGCCGACGACTACCGCAACCAGCATCGGGCTATGGGCCTCCGATTGGGGCGGAGCCGCAGCCAAGCGCAGCACGGCCGGCTGGCAGGCGGCGGCACGCAACGATCGAATCCTCATCGGCAATGCCGGCGTCTATCCCAAGTGGATTCCACAGTTGCACGGGTGGAATCCGAACCTCACCGTACTCGTTTACAACGTCGGCCCATACCTCCAGAAAGGTACGTCAACGTACAGCCAGGTTCTGTCGGCCCACCCGACGTGGTTCGCGCACGATTCGCACGGCAGGCTCATCAATCTTCCAATGTTCCCCAGCAACTACCTCATGGATGCGGGGAGCGCCGCCTACCGCGCGTGGCACGCCACGCAACTCGCCGCGTCTGTTTCTGGGGGGGGGTTCGACGGCGCGATGGTTGACTCGGTGGGCGACGATGTCCTGGGGCACTACGCCAGCGGCGTTCCCGTCAATCCGTCGACGCACCAGACCTACTCGGTGACAACGTGGCTCGGAGATGAGGTCCTTTTGCTCAACAGCGACAAGGCCGCAATCGGCGGCAAGTATCTAGCGTTCAACGGCTTGGTGAGCGGGCCCGACTACGCCAGGGACTCGAGCATTTTGGCCACGGCCAACGCTGACGCCGGAATTGCGGAACTCTTCCTGCGCCAGCCCAAGAACTCGATCAATGCGTTCCCGTCGGCGACAGAAATGCAGCAGTCCCTCGCGATGATGACGGCCATGGCCGCGCGTGGCAAGGCGTTTCTCGGCTGGACGAAGGTCTGGGTATCCGCATCGTCAGCTCAACTCGCAAAGTGGGAGACCTTCAGCCTCGGTGTCTATCTGCTCGGCCGGAGCTCCGCGTCGTACCTCGACTTCATGCCGTCGCACAGTGCCGACAATACGGTGATCAGCTACTCGAATCTGACGACCAATTTGGGCGCTGCGCTCGGGCCATACACCGTGTCGGGATCGACCTTCACCAGGAGCTTCCAAAGCGGCAAGGTGACCGTGAACGCCAGCACCTACGCGGTGAGTATCCAGGTCGTTTAAGTTCGCTCGCGCGGCTGCCTCACCAAAATTGCAGGCAGCCGCGCGAGGTTCCCCTCGATTCGCGACAAGGACCGTCCGAACTCTCAAGGCCGGCTGCTGCCCCGAGCCACTTGAAGCGCGTCAAACATTCCATTTCCAAATGCAGGTATGATTGACAGCAATCGGCTCGCATGGCCGGGAAGGCAGGTCGGTGGTTATCGAGAGACAAGGGGGCGAGATGCGTCTAGTCAAGGTTGCAATTGCGGCGTCGTTGCCGCTCGCGGCTGCCGCGGCAGTGTTGCCGGGCACAGGGGTTTCGGCGGCACCCACGGTGCTCGCCTCCCCGACGTATTCCAGCACCCTGGTGGGGCCGGGAACGGCGTCGATGTACCCAGTGGACGTCACCCAGAACACGCAGTACTACTTCGTCTTGGACGCCGGCCGCTACCGGCTGCTCGCCGTCAACCGCACCACTGGGAACATCGACTGCCAGATCGGCGGTCTCCAGGGAAGCGGCCCCGGTCAGTTCGGTGATGCCCGGGCCCTTGACTACGACTCCACCCACAACGAGCTCTACGTTGCCGACACCCCGAACAACCGGGTCGAGGTCTTCTCCTTCTCGAACAGTCTCTGCGCCAGCAACTCATCGAGCGCCTTCACCTTCCTCTCGCAGTTCGGCACCAAGGGCTCGGGCCCGGGGCAGTTCAGCCAGGCGTACGGGGTCGCGGTGGATGCGGTCAACGGGTGGGTCTACGCGGTCAACGGCGCCGGCTGGGTCCAGCGGTGGACGCTCACCACGCCGACACAGCCGAGCACCTATCTCAACCAGTTCAACGGCGCCGGGCTCAACCAGCCACGCCAGGTCACGGTGGCGCCCAACAGCGATGTGCTGGTCATGAACGCGCGCGCCCATGAGTGCGACGTGTTCAACAGCGCCGGGAAGCTGCTGTTCACCTTCGGCAGCCTCGGCAAAGGCAACGGACAGTTCACCGACGATCCCCGGGGCGTGTCGGTCAGCCAGAACGGCAACCTCGGCTTCGTCACCGACGCGGGGGGCAAGCGCGTCGAGGTCTTCAACCTCCTGTCGAGTGGCGGTGACTACACCGGCACGACCTTCGCGTACACCATTCCGTCGGGCACGGGGACGGGCCAGTTCGTCGGCCCGCGCGGGCTCACCACCACTTCTGACAACCACCTCCTGCTCACCGACGAGTGGGGCTTCTCGCTCCATGAGCTGAGCTTCACGCCGACTGGCGCCACGGTCACTCGGAATCTCTTCGGCACCGGGCCGCCGCTACCTGGCGTGGACTCGCCACGGGGCATCCGGGTTGCGGCCAATGGGCAGATCTACATGGTCGACTACTGGAACATGCGCATCGAGTACATGAATGCCAACGGGACCGGTGCGACGTCCTTCGGCTTCCGGGGCAACCCCAACCAGGCGGGGGCGATCAACTTCGCGTGGGACGCCGCCCTCCAGCCCGGCACCGGGAATGTCTTCGTCGCCAACCGTGAGAACGATCAGGTCGAGGTGTTCTCCCCGACCGGAACCTTCATCCACATCATCGGCAAGGTCGGCACCGCCAACGGGGACTTCAAGTTCCCCCAGGGCATCGCCTTCGCGCCCGACGGCACCCTGCTGGTCGACGACTCGGGCAACGATCGTATCGAGCGCTTCACGATGTCCGCCGGCGATACCGTTGCCGCCTGGAACGCCAACTACGGCACCAAGGGAATCGGCAAGACCGCTCCTGCCGGGCAGCTCAACAACCCGACCGGGATCGCGGTCGCCTCGGACGGCACCATCTGGGTCGCCGACACGCTCAACAACCGCATCCAGAGCATGTCCCCGTCGGGCACCTGGACCGTCTTCGGTGCCACTACCGGCACCGGGCACCAGACTGGCTTCCTGGTGCCGTGGGGCGTGACTGTGGCTCCCGACGGCAGCATCTGGGTGTCCGACACGGGCAACAACCGGATCGTGTCCATGAGCACCACCGGAGCTGACAACTTCAATGCGACAGCGGCCACCATGGGCGTCCCGGCGGCGCCAATGGACTCGGTGATCTTCCCGTTCGCGCTTGCCTTCAGCGGCAACACCGTGTACCTCACCGACATCTGGAACAACCGCGTTCTGGTCTTGACTACTCACTGAGAGCCGTGCCGAGGAAGCAATCCTTCCTCGGCACGCACCACCTCTCAGCCGAGATCGGATCGGCGCTCAGCGACGCGTTGGCAACCGAAACGCGACATCGGCCGGGCAGAGTGGCTTGCAGACGACGCAAGCCGTTCAGCCCAAGGAAAGCCAATGTCTCTCATACGATTTCGCCGTGCGCTCGTGGGCACCGTCCTGGCCACCACCGCGATACTCGCACTCGCTCCAGTCGGTGACGCATCCACGTTGCTCCCGCATGCCGGCCAGCAACCTGGGGCTGCATCCCCGCACCCGAAGGTGTTGGCGACGTCGAGCTCGTCGCCGGTGCTGCTCTATGCGCAGGACTGGAACGGCGCCTCCACCGGTCGATCCACGGCTGCCTGGCAGCAGGTCGCCGAGACACACTCGGTGCTGGTCGGCAACGCCGGGTCCGTCTACGGCAGCATGATCACCCAGCTGCACGCGTGGAATCCAGCGCTGAAGGTCCTGGTCTACGACCTCGGTCCCTACACCATCAAGGGAACGGCCGAGTTCACGACGCTGATGGCCAGCCACCCCGACTACTTCGCCCGCGACACCGGCGGCAACCTCATCACCATGCTCGCCGCGAGCGGGAGCGGTGCATTTCCGAACAACTACCTGATGGACGAGGCGAATCCCGGCTGGCAGGCCGAGGAGGCCGCACGGGTCCTCGCGAACGTCAATGCATACGGCTTCGACGGCGCCTACCTCGACTCGATGGGTCCCAGTCCGATCTCCGGGGGAAATACCGGAGTCCCCATCGACCCGTCGACGGGACATGCCTTCACCGACAGCTCGTGGATGCAGGCCTCGGGGCACGCGCTCTCGGTCATCAAGGCTGCGATCGGCTCGAAATTCCTGTTCTCGACCGGGCTCGTCAACGGGTCGGAGTTCACCAGCTACACCCACTATCTCTCTGACTCGACCGTCAACGGTGTGCAGACCGACTCATGGCTGCGGCTTGCGGGTTCATCGGCAGCTCAGTACCCGGCCACATCCACCATCGCCGCCGACCTGGCGATGGTGCAGACGCTGAACGCGCAGGGCAAGTCGTTCTTCGGATGGACGAAGGTGTGGACGACGGCGACACCTGCGCAGCAGTCGGCCTGGAACACCTACGCGCTGGCGGCGTATCTCCTCGTCGACAACGGCGTCAGCGACTACTACGGCTTCAGCATCCCGTCGTCGAGCGCGGACCGCACGACCATCTACTTTCCCAATGAGCTCGCGGCGCTTGGCGCCCCGTTGGGTGGCTACACGTTGAGCGGCGGCGTGTACAGCAGGACCTTCCAGAACGGCTCTGTGACGCTGAACACCAACACCAACGGCGCAACCATCGTGTGGGCCGTGAAACCCGCCATTGCCGCGGTCACACCGTCTGCCGGGCCCACATCAGGAGGGCAGGTCATCACTGTGATCGGATCCGGTTTCGCGGCCGGGACGACAGTCACGATCAATGGTGCGCCGGTGACACCGTCGAACCTCACCGCGTACTCGTTCACCTTCACAACCCCCGCCGCCCCGGCGGGCTACACACAGGTGCAGGCGACCACCGCGCTGGGAGCGAGCCCGCTCACGCCGGCGGCGGGGTACATCTACGCCCCGCTGGCTGACTACGTACCGATACCGCCCTTTCGGATCCTGGACACACGCTCGACCTCATGCGTCGAGTGCGCTCCCGGCGCGCTGGGAGCTGGGGTGACCCGCACGGTGCAGATCACCGGGGTGAGTGGGCTCCCGAGTGGCACGGATCCCATCCCGGCGACAGCAACCGCGGTCGTGTTGAACGTCACCGAGGCTGGGGGCTCAGCGTCGAGCCTCTTGACCGTCTCTCCGAACGGAACCGGACGGCCGGAGGCGTCGAACCTCAACTTCCGGCCGGGCACCGCGACCCCCAACCTCGTGACCGTTGTCCTGGGCCAGAGCAGCGCGTCCGATCCAAACCGCGAGGTGAACATCTACAACGCACTGGGCACGGTCAATGTGGTCGCGGACGTCGAAGGCTACTTCCAACCCGGCGCGTCGAGTGATCCCACCGGCGAGTTTCATCCGCTCTCACCGGTGCGGGTGTGCGACACGCGGACGACGTCATCGGCCAACCCCTGCTGGGGCCATGAACTGGCCGGTGGAACGTCGCTGCGGGTCAATATCACCGGCAGCGGAGCAGGCGCGATCCCCCCGAGCAACGCGGCGGCAGCGGTGCTCAACCTCACCGGTGTCGCCGGCACCGCGGCCACGTACCTCAGCGTGTATCCGACAGCGTCAAACGGGACGTGCTCCTCGCCCACGGTCTCGTCACTCAACCTCGTCGCAGGACAGGTCGAGGCCAACCGCGTGATGGTCGCGTTGGGCCCTGCGGTGACCGGTGGGGCTGACACGTCGGTGTGCGTCTTCAACGCTGTTGGAGCGATCAACATCATCCTCGATGCGAGCGGGTGGTACGGCGCGCCGGAAGCGGCGGTTGGCGACCAGTACCAGGCAATCGGTCCGAGCCGCATCTGTGACACCCGTACCGGATCAGGCCAGCCCTGCGCGGGCCACACCATCGGCGTCGCTCCCTACACGGTTGGTGTTGCCAGTGAGGGCGGCGTGCCGGCCGTCGGCGCGGCCAACCCTGCGCTGGCGATGATCGCCAACCTGACGGCGGTCGCGCCCACCGCCGCAACCTACGTGACGATATACCCGGCCAACCTCTCCAGGCCTCCCGTGGCGTCCGACATCAACGTGAGCTCCGGGGAGGTCCTGCCCAACCTCGCGGTTGTCGAACTCGACGGCAACGGCGCGGTGGACGTGTACAACGCCGCGGGGAGCATCAACGTCGTGATCGACGTGGAGGGGTGGTTCCAGTAGCGGGCGTCAGTCAGGACAGCGTGTACACCAGGATCCGGTCGTTGTACGTGTCCGCGATGTAGAGGTTGCCGTTCGGTCCGAAGGCCACGTTCTCCGGATTGAAGAGCGACGTGGGGCCACCGCCCGTGACATCACTGCCGGTGATGGTCGCGGCGACGGTGCCATCTGACTCGTTGAGGACGACCACGCGATTGTTTGTGCGGTCGGCGACCGCAAGCAAGCCGTGACCGTTCGAGGCGGCACCATACGGGCTGCGGAACCCGGTCGTGAACGTCGCCACCGTCGAGACGACATGGCCGCCGCTCACCTTGAGCTCGACCACTCGGTTGTTCAAGCTGTCCGCGACGAAGAGATTGCCGGTCGAGGGGTCGATGCCGACGCCTGCGGGGCTTGAGAAATGACCGCTGCCCGAGCCCTTGGTGCCGTAGGTGCTCACCGCTGCCCTTGTGCTGACGTTCCACGATTCGACGCGATTGTTTCTCGTGTCGGCGATCCATGCGTAGCCGTTGCCGATTGCGATGGAAGACGGGTAGTTGTCGTCGCCGGTCGCCGTGCCCAGGACGCCGAACTTCGCGATCCCGTTGCACCCGGAGGCGATGGGCTGCAGGACTTGAATATCGCTCTGCTTGGTGTCAGCGATCCAGTAGTTTCCCGTACTCGGGTCGAACGCGACGCCTCGCGGCCAGTTGAAGCCGCCTGTGCTCGTGAACCCGCGCTGGCCGCACGTGTTGAGAATGTTGCCCGCCGCGTTGAACACGACCACGCGCTGATTGACGGTGTCCATGGCGATCACGTCGCCCGACGCGTCAAATGCGATCCCGCGAACCTCGTTGAACACCGAAGACGCCGTGCCGCCGGGTCCCTTGATCGGGCTGGGAATCGTCTGCGCATAGGTGTACCCCGAGCGTGTCCGGGTGAACTCCTCGACGCGGTAGCCCCAGAGATCGGCGCCCCAGACGTTGCCATTGGCGTCCACGGCCACACGGCGCAACTGCGTGAAGGTACCGGTCTGACTGTCGGTGCCCGAGGTTCCCATCTGCGCCACGTAGGTTCCGGTGGGCGTGAACTCCTGGATGCGGTCGTTGTTGGAGTCCGCCACGTAGATGGCCTCGCCCGGCGAGCCGCCGTTGATGAACGGGTCGGTGCCGACCGCGACGCCGTAGGGGTTCATGAACGCGCCGTTGCCGGAGCCCTTCGATCCCCAGGTCCGGATGCATGTTCCGGTGGATGAGAACTCGAGGATGTTGTTGCTGACGTAGTTGGCGACGTACACATTGCCGGAGGCATCGGCAGCCGCATCACGCATCCGGTTGAGCACGCACGCGCCCTGGGAGGAGATCGTTCTGCTGACGGCGCCGGCGGTGGTGAACACCACGACCTGGCTCTTGGTCCCATTGGCGACGTAGACGAGCTGACCTGCCGGTGTCGTGCTCACCGTGACGCCGATGGGTGAGCCACCGCCGGGCATCTTGAAGGGAGTGACCAGGCATTTGCCGTTCGCCCCGTTGAGCTTCACCACCCGGCCGTTGCCGTTGTCGGCCACATAGACGTTGCCGGCGGAGTCGACGCCGACGTCACGGGGCTGTTCGAACTGTGGGAAGCCCACAGGATTCGATCCGCAGGGTGCCGCGCTGCCCTCGGAACCGATCCGCCAGATGAGCGTTCCGGTGGACGTGTACTCGGCGACCTGGTCATTGCCGGTGTCGGCGATGATGATGTTGCCGTTCGGGGCGATCTCCATGCCCGACGGGTACATGCCGGCATGGCCGGGTCCACCGATGGTGGATGAGTACGCCGCCGTCACCGCCGCGCCTGCCGCGGGCGCGGCGATGACCGGCGTGGCAGCCACCATGCCTGAGACAGCGATGCTTGCGCCGAGGATCACGCGCGAGCGCGACCCGAAATTGGACCTAGACATGCGACACCTTCCCCACGCTCATCACCCCTCGAGCCCGTCTCCAGGCTCCCCCTACTTGTTTCAACGAATTGTGAGTAATCCTAACAGTCTGCGAGGGGTGTTCTGGGAAGGTTCCAGCTCCGGCCGAAACCCCACGAGTCGGTGGGCAATGACATGGTCAAGGCGCGCCGCACGTAGCCCGGAGGCTGGTGCGACCGCCTTGTCTCGGCACGAAGAAATTGAGCAGGCCGGCTCACGCGCCCGGCGGGTTGTATACCTCGACGCGACCGTTGTTGTAGTCGTCGACGTAGATCAGGCCGGCGCCGTCGACGGCGATGCCGAGTGGACGGTTGAGCTGACCGTTGCCCGTGCCCTTGGTCCCCCAGCTTCCGAGGAGGCTGCCGTCGCTGACGTTGAAGGCGCTGACGTCATTCTTCGTGGACTGGGTGACGTAGACGGTGGTGCCGTCGGGGCTGAGCGCGACACCGTACGGGCCACCGAGGTTGGTGCCGATCGTGCGGGTCAGTGTGTACGTCGGGAGAAATGGTGTCGTGGTGGACAGTGTCGGGGTAAAGACGTCGACAACGCCCTCGTTGAATGATGCGGCGTAGATGTTCCCCTGTGCGTCGACGGCGGAGCTGGTGCACCCGTTGAAGACGGCGGGCTCGACAAGCGTGCCGCATGGGAACTCGGCGACCGTCGTGTACGCTCCCGTGCCGGTGGTGTCCTGCATCACCTGGTAGTAGCCGATGCCGCTGTCCGGGATATAGAGCGTGGTTGGGTTAACGAAGTCAAGCAGGTCACCGGGCGGCCCCGCGGCCGCGGCCATGCTATCCGAGTAGAAGAACTGGCCCGGAATGAGCCCCTCCCCTCCGAAGTCCTCAACGAAGGTCGGTGGGACCGTCGTTCCTGCCGTGTATTCCTTGATGTACCCGGAGCGGGTGTCATCGACCCAGACGTTGGCGTTGTTCGGATCGACTGCGACGCCGCGCGGGTAGTCCATCGAGAACTGGCCGGCGAGGTCCGGCAAACGGCTGCCCCACTGCTGCACGTAGGTGCCTGGAGTGCCGGTGGTGCTGGAGGGTCCATAGAACTGCTGAACGCGCTGGTTGAACGTGTCAGCAACGTACACGGTGCTGCCATCCGGTGACACCGCAACCCCGTTGGCGTCATTGAGGCCGCCGGGAGGCGGTGGAACGGACGGGTCGGGGTAGGAATTAATCCAGGTCCCAGGCGTTCCGGTGGTTGCCCAGAGCGGAGTGAACGTGTCGATCACCCAGCACGCGTAGTCGCTGACGTACACGGTGCCGTTGGAGTCGACCGCGATGTCGCGCGGGGCATCGAGCACGCCCTGGCCGGAGCACGTCCCACCGACGCTGGACTCCGGGGTCCCGATGGTTCCGGTGTAGCTCCCACTCACGAGCAGGTGCGTCGTGGGGTTCAGGGTGTAGTTGAACACCGCGACGTCTTCCTTGGCGGCATCGGCGACGTAGGCGACGTCGTGGACCTGATCGAGCTTGAGGCCACGAGTGTTGGCGCTCACATCGCTCCGGATGCCGAACGTGCCTTCGAACGTGCCTGTGCTCGTGAAGACCTGAACGCAGTGATTGCTGACGTCATTGACGAAGACGTTGCCGTAGTTGTCGACATCGATGCCGCGGATCACGCCGAATTGACCCCTGGCACAGTTGGTCCCGTTGGTGCCGAACTGGCCCAGCGCCTTGCCGGTGGAGTCGTACATGAGCACGATATTCGGCGACGATTTGCTCAGGCCGCTCGACTGCACCAGATAGGTCTCGCCCGTCGTGCTGACGCCGATGAAGGGAGCGTAATACGCCACCGGGTTGGTCACCTGGAACAGGAACTTGCCGGTCCTGTCGAACTTCGCGTAGCCGTAGCCGTTGAAGGCGAAGGCAACCACGAACGATCCGTCGGTTGGATCAACGGCGATCTCGGACGGCTGCTCGGAGAACTGACCCGGCTTCTTGCCCTTGGAGCTGTACGAGGTCATGTACGAGCCGTCCGAGGCGAACCGCTTGATGTTGTAGTTGTTGTAGTCGTCGACGAGCAGGGATCCGGGCTCCGAACCGCCCCCACCACTTGTCGTCGGGTCCCACGCCATCCCAAAGGGGTATACGAATGCAGGGCCGGGCTTGCCGATGGTCATGTTGAACGTGGGCTGNNGCATTCCCACTCCCATCTGTCAGCCCTCTCTTGTCGACGTTAACCACACCCCAAAGACCCGGGTCATCGAAGCAACCAGCGTTCCCCCAGGGGGACCCGAGTCCGCGTCCAGACCAATCTTAGCGTGTCCAGAGAAGAAACCGAATCCTGTCGTTCGCGGCGAACGCTTCACGCTCGCGGCCGCCGGGAATCGGGGAGCCTGACCTCGCCCAGGCCCCCATTGCGGCGCGATCCGGTTTAGGACGTGGACGGCGACGGGGCCGGCGTCTGCGGGTGCTGCAGCTTGGTCGCCTCGCCGGACAGCTCCCCGAGCGTGCGTCCGCTGGCCCGAATCGCCAGCCAGGCCACCAGGAGCACCAGGACCGACACGAGCAGCACGATGCCGATCGCCAGGGTCGGGACGTTGACCAGCTTGAGGCCCGAGACGAGGAGCACCGCAGCCAGCGCTCCGCGAAGGAACGCGGTCGGTGCGTAGGAGGAGATGGCGGCCCCGATCAGCACGCCGGGAATGCTCCCGATCAGGATCGACGCGGTCAGGCCGAGTTTGAAGTCACCGAAGATGACGTGCGCCAGCGCGGCCGCTCCGACCATCGGAATCGCCTGGGCGAGGTCGGTTCCCACCATCTGGGATCCGCGCAACCTCGGGTAGAGGAAGAGGAGCAGCACGATCACGAGGGTCCCCGAGCCGACGGAGGTGATGCCGACGATAAACCCGATCGAGGCGCCGATCGCCAGGGTGGGGACCTTCTTGATACGGATCTTCTCGTCGACGCCGCGGCCGGTGCCGTTGCGGTGGTCGAGGTACATCTTGAAGAGCAGGGCGGCTACCGCGAGCAGCAGCACCGAGCCGAGCGCAACGCTGATGATGGTCTGGACGCGCGAGCCACCGATTGCTTTGAGAAAGACCACGCCGAGGAAGGCGGCGGGCACCGAGCCGATGGCCAGCCAGCCGGCAAGGTTCCAGCGGACCGTCCCGCGGCCAGCGTGGACCGCGGCGCCAACCGGTTTCATGATCAGCGACGCCACCAGGTCGCTGGAGACAGCGGCGAGCGGCGCGATGCCGAAGACCAACACCAGGATCGGGGTCATCAGCGCGCCCCCGCCCATACCGGTCAGGCCGACCGCAAATCCGACGATCAGCCCAGCCAACGCCACATAGATGTCGATGTGTACCCCCACGACCCTCTGTGCCCCCTTCCGGTGTCCGTTTGACGCTCTTGGTTGACTCTGCGGGTCCGCCGATCACCGCGTCAAGTGGGATGAGGAGATAGGAATCATCGTGCGATGCGATGGGTCAGCGGCGTCAAGGTCTCGGGCTTCCGGAGCACGAGAGGCGCCGGACACGAAAGAAGCCATTCGCGCCAAACAGTCGAAACGTCCTTTTGATTATGATCCTGTGCGCGGGCGCGCTGGGGTACCCGATCAGGAACGAGAGACAAGGGGAAGCACGAAATGCGTCTGACCAAGCACATCGAGCGTCGTCGTCTTCGAGGGGGATTGGTGGGAGCGACAGCGCTCGGAGTTCTGGCGGCGTCGCTCGCGGCCGGTTCCGGGTTCGCCAACGCCGCCTCGGGCTTCACCAAGCCCACCTTCGTCAGAACCATTGGCCACCCGGGGGATGCGTACGTCTACCCGTGGGGCATGGCGACCGAGACGGTCGGCCCGTACGCCGGGGACATCGTCGTTGGCGACTACAACAACTACAACGTCAAGATCTTCACGCCGTCCGGAACGCTCGCGCACCAGTTCGGCTCCAGGGGCAAGGCACTCGGACAGTTCGGTCAGCCGTACGGCCTCGCCGTCGATCCCAACGACGGTTCGATCTATGTTGCGGACCTCAACAACAAACGGATCGAGAAGTTCAGCAACGCGGGGGTTGCGCTCTACACGGTTGCACCTCCCGGCGCGTACTACGCGCCATATGTTGCGGTGAACTCGCTCGGTGACCTCTTCATCGTTCAGTCGCTCGGTCTGTACAGCGGCAGCCCGAACACCATCTACGAGTACGACAGCAAAGGCAACGCTCTCACCGCCTTCGGCACGACCGGAACATCATGCAGCAGTGGGCAATTCGGGCTCATCCGCGGCGTCGATGTCGACGCTGCGGACAACCTCTACGTCGACGATGTGCAGAACCACTGCGTCCAGGTGTTCAATACCAAAACCACCGCGAACACCTTCGTCCGGAGCTTTGGCAACAAGTCCCAGCTGAGCAGCAACACCCGCGACCTCGGTATCGACAGGGTGCATGGGATCGTGTACGTGTCAGACGCGCAGAACGAGGACGTCGCCGAGTTCACGACCGCGGGCAACTACTTGGGGACGATCGGCACACCGGGTACCGATCCCGGTGATCTCGCCGGACCGCGCGGCGTCACCGTCGGCACCGACGGTACGGTGTACGTCGGCGACTACACCAACTGGTGGGTCAACGCGTACGGCTCGCCGACCAGCTCCACGCCTGGGGCCTACCTGCGCTCGATCCCACCGACACCGATTCCGCCACCCGCCGGCGGTTTCAACAATCCAACGGCGGTCGCGGTCTCGAGCTTCGCTGGGACGAGCGGTGACGTGTATGTCGCCGACACCTTCAATCAGCGCATCCAGCAGTTCACCAACAACGGCACCTGGCTGAACATGTGGGGGAGCAGGCTCCCGCAGCTGAACGGTCCGTATGCGCTCGACTATCCACGTGGTGTGGCCGTCGATCCCAGCAACGGCAACGTCTGGGTCAATGACACCCGCTCCGGCTATATCAAGGAGTACTCGTCAAACGGCACCTTCATCAGCGAGTTCGGTGGACCGGGCGGGGCGGCCGGCCAGTTCCTCTACGCAATCGGCATCGCCGTCGGCCCCAACGGGAACATCTACGTTCCGGACAGCGCCAATGACCGGCTCCAGGAGCTCACCCAGTCGGGACATGAGGTGGCCGGCTTCCCCGTGCCCTGCGGGAGCGGGCTCGGCTACGGTGGCTACACGGGGTGCACCGGGGTCGCCGTCGACGCCGCCGGCAACATCTACGCGGCCGCGCCGGGGAACTCGGTGGTGTACGTCTTCAACGCCTCGGGTCATCAGATCGGGACCATCGGGTCGACCGCACCCGGGGGCAAGCTGGCCGATCCGTGGGACGTTGCCCTCTCGGGCACCACGCTCTATGTGACCGAGGCGACCGGCAACCGGGTCAGCGCGTTCAACGTCGCCAGCCCTGCCGGCCCATACCCATACCTCGGGAACTGGGGCAAGGCAGGCACCGCCAACGGCGACCTCAACCGCCCGCTGGGCATCACCGTCGACGCGTCCGGTGACATTTACGTGGTCGATTACACCAACGCCCGCATCGAGGTGTTCAAGCCCTGAAGCCGCGGCGAACCACCCGTACCTAGGCGTCGCGCCGGGACGGCCGCAGTCGAGTCGCGGTCGTCCCTTTGCCCCGAAAAGTCATCGAAAGGGTGAATTCGAATATCACCTATTAGGATGACTTTTTTTGCGCAGACGAATACACCCGCACGGGATGTCACGGGTGTCGTAGACTGCCGCCGACCTAGACGAGCCCGTTCTCCGTGGTCATCGCCAGCAGCCCCCGGTAGAACCCCGGGGAAGTAGAGAACTGCGTGGGCCCTGCTCGCGCACTTGGGGAGAATGCCTGTGAAGCCAAGGTGGACCGACCGCGCCCTCAAAAGCGCAGCGCTTGTTGCCGTCAGCCTTCTTTTCGGGGTCGTGTACGCCTCGTCTGAGTCTTCGCTCATCGGATCCGTGTCTACGGGGATCGCCGCGCTCAACTCCGGCCGCTCCAGCGGCCTGACCCATTCCGCACCCGGTGCGGTTGGCCAGTCCGCCGCAGCGCTCGCCCCTGGATCCCACAGCGGTGCCACGCCCGGCTCGACCACATCCGCGCCGTCCTTCGCTCTCAGGGACGCGCTGATTCCGGGGTCGACCGCAAGCAGCATCGGACTGTGGGCCGCTGACTGGGGCGGCGCCGCGTCGAAGCGCTCCACCGCAGGCTGGGAAGCCGCTGCCAAGAACGACCGCATCCTCATCGGCGATGCCGGGCCCTACTCCAAGATGATGTCGCAGCTGCACGCGTGGAATCCCAACCTCACCGTGCTCGTCTACAACCTCGGACCGTACCTGCAGAAGGGCTCGTCCAACTACAACTCGATCCTGTCGGCGCATCCGACCTGGTTCGCGCATGACAGCCAGCACCGGCTGATCAATCTGCCCATGTTCCCGGGCAACTACCTGATGGACGAGGGCAACTCCGCGTACCGCGCGTGGCAGGCGCAGCAGCTGCTGGCGACCGTCTCCTCCGGCGGCTTCGACGGTGCAATGGTCGATTCGGTCGGCGACGCACCAGTCGGCGGCGGCCACTACTCCAGCGGCGTCCCGGTGAATGCGGCGACGGGCAAGCAGTACACGGCTGCGGAATACCTCGCCAACTCGGTGCTGCTGCTCAACGGCGACAAGGCGGCACTCGGGACCAAGTTCCTGGCCTTCAACGGGCTCATCAGTGGACCCGAGTACCTCTCCGCAACGCACATCCTCGCAACCTCGAACGCGAACGCGGGAGTCTCGGAGCTGTTCCTCCGCCAGCCCACCGGATCGATCAGCGCCTTCCCGAATGCGACCACCGTCCAGGATTCGATCGCGATGATGACCGACCTCGGCGCAGCGGGCAAGGCCTTCCTCGGCTGGACGAAGGTCTGGGTGTCCGGATCGTCGGCTCAGGTCGCCAAGTGGGAGAACTTCACGCTCGGCGTCTACCTGCTGGGGCGGCAGGCAACGTCGTACCTGGACTTCATGCCGTCGCACAGCGCGGACAACACCGCGCTCAGCTACTCGAACCTCACCGACAACCTCGGAGCCCCGCTCGGAACCTATAAGGTTTCGGGCTCGATCTTCTCGAGAAGCTTTCAGCACGGCAGTGTAACGGTGAACGTCAGCACCGGAACTACAACCATCACGGTGGTCTAGCCCTCGCAGCGTTCGAAGTCGACACGCAGAAGCCGCCGCGGGAGATCCGCGGCGGCTTCGTGTGTCGTTATCTACAGCGTGGGTTACGCGTGCATCTGGATGGTCGCGTAGGTCGTCGAGAGGTTGACCGTCACCGTGCCATTCTGGAACGTGCGGGTGTAGACGCTCCCATTGACCGTGTAGGCACCGAGTGGCGCTCCCATGTTCGATTGCAGATTGGGATACGACACTGCTGTGTTGTCAGCGCTGTGCGACGGCATGAAGTCGAGCATCGATCCGCTGCCCTGTCCGAGGAGGTAGACGCCCACCGCGAACTGCTCCCACTGGTTGATCTGCGCGGTGGTGCCGGACGACCACACCTTGGTCCACCCGAGGAAGGTCTTTCCACGAGCAGTCATGGCGGTCATCATCTGAAGCGAGTCCTGAATCATGGTCGCGTTGGGGAACGTGGCTACGGGTGAGTTGGGCTGACGGAGAAACAATTCGCTCACTCCGGCGTCAGCGTTGGAGGTCGCGAGGATGCTCGAATCTCTCACGTAGTCCCGTCCGCTGACCAGGCCGTTGAACGCGAGGTACTTGCCGTTGAGCGCCGCCTTGTCGCCATTGAGCATGAGGACTTCGTTCCCGAGCCACGTGCTCATCGCATAGGTCTGTCCGGTCGACGGGTCAAAGGGGACGGCGCTAGCGTAATGCCCGAGTGGTGCGTCACCCACGGAATCGTCCATCGCGCCGTCGAAACCATACTGCGCAACTGATGCCGCGAGCTGGGTAGCGTGCCAGGCGCGGTACCCGGCATTCCCGGGATCCATGAGGTAGTTGCCCGGGAACATCGGCAGATTGATCAGATTGCCGTGGCTATCGTGCGCGAACCAACTCGGGTCGCTGGCGAGAACGGTGTTGAAGTTCGCGCTTCCCTTTTGAAGGTAGGGCCCGAGGTTGTACTGGAGGATGATCACCTTCGGGTTCCACGCCTTGAGTTGGGGGATCCACTTCTTGTAGACACCGGCCTCGCCGATGAGGACCGAGTCATTGGTCGCAGCCGCCTGCCAGCCGGCGGTGGTGCGCTTGGACGCCGCGCCCCCCCAGTCGGCCGCCCACAGCCCGATCGTGCTGGTGGTGCCCGCGGCGCCTCCAGACGCTGTCAGAGGGCTGTGACCGCTCACCGTCGCGGCGCCCTGGGGCTTGGCCGCGGTTCTCGCGTGCGTCACCGGCGCCGGGGTGGCAAGGGCTCTGATTGCAGCGGTCGCGGCTGCCAGGTTCACGCTATGGGTGGCGCCGACGCTGGCGGGGCCGAGGATCGCCAGCGCCGCGAGGGCGGCACCTGCGGATCCGAGTGCGTATCGAGCGCGGGGATGGGACATTTTTCAGGTTCCTGTTGAGTGGTTGCCAGTGCTGGGTGACCCGCGTTTCACTGTGGGCACCGGGGCGTTACATCCCGGTTGTCGGCCCGTCACTAAATGCCGACACAGAGGCTTGAGTTGTGATGAGGCGCTGTCCGCGTCAGGCTCGTCAGCCCGCGCCGAATTGCCCGAGCACCAGGTGACCGGTCAACGAACGACGACGCGGCGCCAGCCCGGGGCAGCTAGACGACTGGCCGCCCCAAGGCCATGAGCTGTGTCGGCGTGAACTGGCCCATATACCCGCTGGGCAGCTCGATGCTCGAGGCGTGCATCGAGACGGCGTAGGTCACGACCGCTTGGATCGAGCCCACCTTGGCGAGGGTCGCCGTCTGAAAACCGATCGGTGCGCCCATCTGATACATGAAGGCGTACATCGTCTGGTAGGTCCCGTGGCCGCTGACGAACGACTGGCGGAGGCTGTTGTTCTCAAGGACCAGTTGCGTTCCCAGCGCCTTGCGGCCAGAGCTGATGAGCTGCTGTGTGAACGCCTCGTCCTCGCTGATCGGGTTGGCCGTCTGGTAGGGGTTGAAGGCGAATGCAACGTGCGTGTGCTTCCAGTAGCTGCCGAGCAGGGCGATGTCCTGGATCTGCTGCTGCTCATCGACGGGGGTCGAGTACCCGGCGCGTTGCAGGGCGATGACGGTCGACGGGCTCTGAATCTGACGGATCAGCGATTCGTTGTAGACGGTGGTGTTCTTGGCCATGACGACTTCCCTGATCTCGGGAACGCTGTCGTACTTCGCCGCCATCTCCGCCTCGAATTGGTAGTACGCGGCACTGAACTGCGCCGTCCAGAAACGCGGGCAGCAGCCCGAGGTGCCGGAGGTCGGGTCGGTGACCGTGTAGCACTGGCCACCGAGGTTGAGTGCCCAGGCCGGTGAGTGGATCCCGGCCTCGACCCTGAGCTTGAGCCCCTCCGGATGGGTCGGGTTGGCGCTGTTCCAGGCGCGGACGTCTGCAATCGCCTTGTCGATGGGGTTGTTTGCAGTGATCGGTCCGCCCGGGGTGAGCTGCAGCTCCGACCACGTGATATCACCGACGTCCGGCTTGCCCTGGGCGTCGTGGGTTCCCTGGATGACGTAGCCGCCCTCAGCGGTGCGGTATGCCGCCAGCGGAACTCCTTGGCGGTTCAGCAATCCCGTGAGCAGCGGCTTGAGCTGACTGGTCTTGGGCGTGCCCGTCGCCGGCTTGTGCGATCTCGTGCTCGAGGGCTTCGTCGGCGACGCCTTGTGGGCGATGCTCTTGACATGCTGCGTCACGGCGTGCGGAACAGCAGTCGAGACAACCGACGGAGATGCCGAGACGTTGAGCGCAAGGGCGGCGATCGTTGCGGCGCCGGTGGCACACGCCGCAATGACGGTGAGCGAGAAGGTGGTGTGGCGCATGCGTTGAGTTCCCAGCTGTGTGTTGGTGGCTGGGCCCCACTCTGATACGACGCAGTTGCTTCAAAGTGATCAAATAGTCACGAACCGGTTCGGTAGTGACCAGGGTTGGTCCGCTAAGCGACACGGCCGCTCGTGCTGCGAAACGCCGATTCCAGGCCGACTCGCGTACTTGACGGTGCGCCGCAACCCGTATCGAGCGCGGCGTGGAAGCACCGTTACTTGGTGCCTGAAGACCCGGTCCTTGGGACCATGGCCGCACTGACACGAAACGGTCGCATAACGACGACAAAGCCTCTGGGCGGTGGATCGATCGGTAGCCTCGCCATCCACCCGCAACCCCATGGAGCGACGTCAGACGAATGCACCACCCCCGCGCACGCGCTTTTCACCCGCCTCCAGCTCCTGAGCCGAGGACACAGCGCTGATGCGCCTCGTCAGGCCGCTCTCGGCACTGACACTCGGCGCGGTCGCTGTTGCCGCCGCGCTCGTGCCCGCCGGCCACACGAGTTCGACCTTCGCCACGTCGCGGGTGCCCACCCTCACGGGGCAATCCTCGAACCGACTCTTGAGCGCCACCACGGGGCTGTCGACCTCTCTCGCGCAACCGGCGTATGCCGGCACACTGGTGGGGCCGGGATTCGCGGCGATGTACCCGGTGGATGTCGCGGTCGACGCGCAGTACTACTTCGTTCTGGACGCGGGCGAGTACCGCGTCGCAGCCGTGAACCGGACCACCGGCAACATCGATTGCCAGGTGGGCGGGCAACAGGGCAGCGGACCCGGCCAGTTCGGCGACGCGCGTGCGCTGTTCTACGACCCTGTCACCGCGCAACTCTACGTCGCCGACACACCGCACAATCGCGTCGAGATCTTCTCGTTCTCCGACTCCGCCTGCGCGACCAGTCCGTCGTCGGCCTTCACATTCGTCTCGCAGTTCGGCAGCAAGGGGACGGGTGACGAGCAGTTCAGCCAGGTGTACGGCGTGGCCGTCGACTCCGTGAACGGATGGGTCTACGCGGTCGACGGGGCGGGACGCGTGGAGCGGTCGGACCTTGCCGGCAACTACATCAGTCAGTTCAACGCAGGGAAGACGCTGAATCAACCCCGGCAGGTCACCGTCTCGCCCAACGGCGACGTCTTCGTCATCAACGCGCGCAACCACGAATGTGATGTCTTCAACAGGGCCGGTGCACTGCTGTTCACGTTCGGGAGCCAGGGCACCGGCGACGGGCAATTCACCAATGACCCTCGAGGCGTGTCGATCAGCGCCGATGGCACGCTGGCGTTCGTCACCGACTCCGGCGGCAAGCGTGTGGAGGCATTCACTCTCCTCTCGAGCGGCGGTGACGACACGGGCGCAACCTTCGCGTACACGATTGCGTCGGGGACCGGCGCAGGCCAATTCGTCGGTCCACGTGGACTGACGGCCACGTCAGACAACCATCTCTTGGTGACCGACGAGTGGGGCTTCGGCCTCCATGAGCTGAGCTTCACGTCCAGCGGCGCCACACGGGCGCGCAACCTCTTCGGGACGGGTCCGCCACTGCCTGGCGTGAACGCGCCCCGGGGCGTCCAGGTCGCCGCCAACGGACAGGTCTACATCGTCGACTACTGGAATCAGCGCATCGAGTACATGAATCCCGATGGAACCAACGCGCAGAGCTTCGGCTTCCGCGGAAACCCGTCACAGAAGGGCGCCATCAACTTCGCCTGGAGCGCTGCCATCCAGCCGGGGACGGGCGACATCTTCGTCGCCAACCGTGAGAGCAACCAGGTGGAGGTGTTCTCGCCGACCGGAGCGTCGATCCTCATCTTCGGCACGAATGGATCGGCCAACGGTCAGTTGCATCTGCCGCAGGGGATCGCATTCGCGCCTGACGGGACGCTGTACGTCGACGACTCCGGCAATGACCGCGTCGAGACCTTCGCGATGTCGTCCGGCGATACGAGCGCGACCTGGCTGGCGACATACGGAAAGAAGGGCATCGGCTCGATGGCACCCGCAGGTGACCTCAACAACCCGACCGGCATCGCGGTTGCACCCGACGGTACCGTCTGGGTCGCCGATACGCGCAACGATCGCATCCAGAGCCGTTCGCCGGCCGGGGTATGGACGGTCATCTCGACTCCGGTCGGGACGGGAACGCAACTCCCGTTCAAGGCCCCATGGGGAGTCACCGTGGCTCCTGACGGCACCATCTGGGTGTCCGACACCGGCAACCACCGCATCGTCTCTGTTGACACCGCGGGGAATCTCGTCTTCAGAGCAACCGCGTTGAGCATGGGAATCCCGGCCACCGCCAGCGACTCGGTCATCTACCCGTTTGCGCTTGCCTTCGCCGGCGACACTGTCTTCCTCACGGATATCTGGAACGACCGGGTGGTCATCCTGACGACGTCCTGAGCGGGCGTCCCGGAAGGCGAAGCTCTCGGGCTAGGCCGCTTGACACTGCAGGACGAAGGCTGGCGCGTCCCTTCGGGGGATGCGCCAGCCTCTCTCCCTTAGGAGGTTGCGACGCTGAAGGCCACCAGCGCGGTCATCGTGGTGTTGCCAGTGGTATCGAGCGCCCGCACCTGAGTCGTGTATTTGGTCCCGAACGTCTCGCCAACGAACCCGAAGCTGAAGGTGCAGGCGGTCAGGCTGCTGCAAATCGGCGCTGAGTAGTTCCACGTCTTGGTCTTCGTCCAGTTGGAATGGCTGCCGTCCCACCAGAGGTTCGTGGTCGCGTTGTGGATGGCGACCTCGAGGTCGCCGAGCCCGACGTTGTCGGTCGCCGAGCCGGTGATCGTCACCGTCGACGCGGGCACGATCTGCTTGGAGGTCGGCGATGTCAGTGTCACCGCCGGCGGCGTTGTGTCGCCAGACGGGAGCGGCACCGACTCGGAGAACACCTGGACGCGGCCCTGGTTGGCCGAGGCGACGTAGATGTTGCCGGACGAGTCATGGCTGATTCCAGTCGGTTGGTTGAACTGGAACGCGCCTGCTCCGGTGCTTCCCCACTGGCCGGCATACTGTCCGCTGAGTGTGAACGCCTGCACGTTGTTGCGCTTGGTATCGGTGACGTAGACGTACCCGTTGATGACGTCGATGCCCCAGGGTGACTCGAACTGTCCGCTGCCCGTGCCGTACGAGCCCCAGTTCCTGATGAACAGGCCATTCGGGCTGTACTCATTAACCTGCTGGCTACCCTGGTCGACGATGTAGGTGTTCCCCGTCCCCGGGTCGACAGCAACACCGAAGTTGCAGCCGTTGATCTGACGAACGTACGTGGGTGCCGTGGTTGCAGGGGCGGACGGATCCGTCCACACGGTCATCGTGCAGGACCAGTAGTCAGCGATGTAGGCATTGCCGCCAGAGAAGGTGACGTAGTCAGGCGCGGAGAAGCTCCCGGGCGAGCTCGAGTCGGTCCCGGTTCCAATGCTGGTCAGGTAGTTGCCGTTGCTGTCGTAGATTCGAATGACGTAGTCCCGTGTGTCGGCAACCCACACGTTGCCATTCGGATCCACCCCGATGCCACGCGGGTAGTCGAGGCCGTACGGTGCCGTGCTCCCGCGATGTCCCCATGCACCGATGAAGGTGCCATCTGAGGCGAACTTTTGAAAGCGGTCGCTCCAGGAATCAGCCACCCAGACGGTCCCGTCGACAGGACTGACCGCAACGCCACGCGCCTCGGAGAGAAAGCCTGGTGCGGGCGGCTCTGCCGGGTTGGGATACATGGCCATGAAGGCGCCGGTCGGCGAGAACTCCTCGAAGCGGAAGTTGCTGTAATCGGCGGCCCACAGGTCGCCGGAGCCGTCCACGGCGATCTGCCGGGCGCCGTCACCGAGCTGCCCGTTCCCGGTGCCCTGGGAACCGATGCTCGCCACCGCGGTTGGCGGCGTGGTCGCAAGGTTGAACTCCTCGATTCGATAGCCGGCGGCGTCCGAGACGTAAAGGAGATTGTTCTTCTGGTCGACCGCCACGCCACGCAGATCTCCATAGAACTGACCGACCGCGTGACCCTGCGAGCCGATGTCCTGGACGCACGTCGCTCCACCATTGGGGCTCGTGCTCGGCTTGAACTCGGCGATGTAGTAGTTCTGCGCATCCGCCACGTACACGTTACCGGCCGCGTCCGTGCTGATCCCCATCGCCTGGATGAAATCGCAGCTCCCGGTACCGTACGTTCCCCAGGAGTTGACCTGCGGAGCGGAGGGCTGTGAGATGTCGTACTCCTGCACCCTGTTGGGGTTGCGCGAGCCGCCGGAGAGGTGCCCGTTCACGACGTAGAGGTGGTTGGTGTTGTCGATCGCGATCCACGCTGTGTATTCAGACTGCGTGTTGATCTCACTGACGTAGGTGCCGGAGGAGGTGAAGTGCGCGATGTAGCCGGCCGCCTTCTGCGTGCCGTTCTCAGCCACGTAGATGTCACCGTTCTGCGGGTTCACCGCGATCGACTCGGGCTGGCCCTGCCGGGTCGACGCCGACTGGTAGAAGGACGCCGTCTGTGTCCCTGTCGGCGAATAGCTGCGGACGAAGAAGTTCCAGTAGTCGGCGACCTCGATCTGGTTGGTCGCAGCGTCGTACTGGATGCCCCACGCGTACACGCCCGCGGTTCCGGTGCCGCCCACCGAACGCACATAGCCGGGTGGCGTCCATGCCGCTGCGGCGGCGCGCGTCATTCCGGAACCGAGCGCAATGGAAGCCAGCATCGAACCAGCGCCAAGTGCCAGAACGGCAGTGCGCGCAGTCGGACGTTTGAAGTTCACCCCTATCCCCTCTCTCTCTGCACCCTACGCGACGGTCAGGGTGTAGACCAGTATCCGGTCGTTGTATGTATCAGCGATGTAGAGCTTGCCGTCAGGCCCGAAGGCGACGTTCTCCGGGTTGGTGAGCGCGTTCTGACCGTACTCGTCGACCGGCGCATTGCTGCCATTGATGGTGGAGGCGAGGGTGCTGTCGGATTCGTTGATCACGAGCACCCGATTGTTGTTGCGGTCGGCCACGGCCAGGAGGCCGGCACCGTTCGACGCGACGCCGTACGGCAGATTCAGGCCCAGGCCTGTGCCGAAGGTTGCCACCTGCGAGGTCACCTTGCCATTGCTGACCGCAAGCTCGACGATGCGCTTGTTCACGCTGTCCGCGACGAACAGGTTGCCCGTCGTCGGGTCGATGGCCACGCCGGCCGGGGTCGAGAACTGACCGGTGCCGGAACCCTTGGTGCCGTAGGTGCTGATCGGATCGGGCTTGTTCGGCGGGGTCGAACCGGCAACGTTCCACGACTCGATGCGGTTGTTCTTGGTGTCGGCGATCCAGGCGTAGCCGCCGCCGATGGCGATCGAGTAGGGATAGTTGTCGTCACCAAGCACGGTGCCGACGACGCCAAATTCTGCGAGGCCGTTGCAACCGCTCACCAGAGGCTGGAGGATCTGCAGGTCGCTCTGCTTGGTGTCGGCGATCCAGTAGTTGCCGGTGGCCGGGTCGACCGCAATGCCGCGGGGCCAGTTGAAGTCACCGGTGCTGGTGAAGCCGCGCTGACCGCACGTGTTGATGAGCGCTCCCGCCGAGGTGAAGGTATCCGCGCGCTGATTGACCGAGTCCATCGCTACCACGTCACCAGCGGCATCGAACGAGATGCCGCGAACCTGGTTGAACACCGACGTGTCGGTGTTGCCGGGCGGGACGATCGGATTCGGAATCGTCTGACCATAAGCGTAGCCGGTGGACGAGCGCGTGAACTCCACGACGCGGTAGCCCCAGAGGTCGGCTCCCCAGACGTTGCCGCTTGAGTCCACGGCGACACGTCGCAGCTGGGTGAAGGTGCCGGTCTGCGCGTCAGTGCCGGGCCCCCCGATATTGGCCACCCATGTCAAGACGCCGCCTGACGTGGTGCTGAACTCCTGGAGGCAGTCGTCGTTGGAGTCGGCGACGTAGACCGCCTCACCGGGCGTGCCGCCCTTGATGAAGGGATCGGTACCGATCGCGATGCCGTACGGGTTCGCGAAGGTGCCGGTGCCGTTGCCGTTGCACACACCGCCGGTGGAGTTCTTGCCCTTGGTGCCGTACTTCGTCAGGCATGTGCCGCTGGCATTGAACACGAGGATGTCGTTGCTTTCATAGTTGGCGACGTAGACGTTCCCCGTCGCATCAGCCGTCGCGTCGCGCATCCGGTTGAGGGTGCAGACCCCGTTCGAGGAGATCGTCTGGACCACGGCGCCCGTGGTGTTGAACACGATGACCTGGCTCTTGGTCCCGTTGGCGACGTAGACAAGCTGGCCGGCCGGCGTCGTATTGACCGTCACGCCGATCGGCGCTCCGCCGCCCGGCATCTTGAACGGCTTGACGAGGCACTTGCCGTTGGTGCCGTTGAGCTTCAGGATGCGGCCGTTGCCGTTGTCAGCAACGTAGACGTTTCCCGACGAGTCGACTCCGACATCACGCGGTTGCTCGAATTGCGGAAAGCCCGCTGGGTTCGCGCCACAGGGTGCTGCATTGCCCTCGGATCCCACGCGCCACAAGAGGGTTCCCGTCGACGTGTACTCGGCGACCTGATCGTTGCCGGTGTCGGCGACGATGACGTTGCCGTTGGGCGCAATCTCCATCCCCGACGGGTACGTCGCCGCGTGACCTGGCCCGCCGATCGTCGCCGAGTATCCGGCAGTGACGGTCGCGTTCGCCGCGCTGACCGGCATCGCCGAGACCAACGCGGGGATGGCGATCGCCGCGCCGAGCACGAGGCCCGTGCGCGTACCAATTGTGATGCTGCGAACCGAATGCCTTCCCGTGCTCATGTGCCCCCTCGAGCCACGCGGCTCACCCTGCCGATCAATTTCCCTGGTCCGATCGTGATTCTATCATCCCCCATCATTCGCAGCAAACGCGCCACGTCCGCACCCGCAGCCTGGGCCGCGACCCAGCCTGTTTGTGAAGTCAGGTCCGGCTCAGGGGACGGTCCAGTGACTGACCCGGTTGTTGTTTTCCTCGACCACGTAGAGCGTCCCGTCCGGGCCGAACGTCAGGCCCTGGGGCGTGCGCATCGTCCCCACCTTGGTGCCGTATCCGCCGAACGTGCCCACCAGGGTGCCCGCACGGGTGAACTGACCCACCTCGTTGATGCTCGACAGCGCGATGTAGAGATAGTTGAGGTCCCCTGCGATGCCAAAGACGCCGGCGCCGGCACCCGTGAGGCCGAGCGCCTTGTTGACGTTGAACGATCCCAGTTCGGCCCCGCCGGCGGACCACGATGCGAAGTGGTACACGTACCCACCGGAGTCGTTGTCCGCCCACACCGAGCCATCTGAGTCGACCCAGATCCCCCGGGTGAACCCGAGCTTGTCGGTGCTGCCCATGGTCCCGAGCTGATTGCCGGCGCTGTCGAACACGACCACGTCCTTGGCGTTGCTGTTGGCGACGTAGACGTCCCCGGTCGCGGGATCACAGGCGACCCCATACGGAGTGGCGAGCGTGCCCACGGGCGGCGTTCCGGCACTCGACGACCACACCACCGCCGGCGGGTTGGCGCTGGGGTTCCAAGCCACGATCATGTTGGAGTCGGTGTTGGTGACGATCAGCGCTCCAGTGCCGCCACTCTTCAGCGCGGTGAACGGATCCCAGCATGCGAGGCGGGGATAGTTGAACTGGCCCGGGCCGTTGCCACGCATTCCCCAGACCTGGTCGAACGTGAAGCCGCCAGAACCGTTGGGGGTGAACTCTTCAATGCGTTCGTTGTACATATCGGAGACGAACATGTCGCCCGCGGTATCGAACGCGGCTCCGCGAGGCCCGTTGAAGCCTCCGGTGGGCGGCGGTGCCGGTGGGTTGGGGACGGCCGAGAGGAAGTTGCCGCTCTCATCGAAGAGCTGCGCGCGGAAGCTGCCGAGGTCGGCCACCCACACCTGGCCCGTTCCGGAGACCGCGATGTCCCGGGCTCCATCCTCGAATTGACCGTTCGCCGTGCCGCAGTCACTGCCGCCGGCAGGAACGCCGCCGAAGTTGAGCAGGAACTGGCCGTAGTTGGGGCTGCTCGGATTCGCGTTGAACTCCGACACGACGCATCCCTGGCCGTTGGTGACAAAGGCGAGTTGGTTGGTGGTATCGACAGCCAGGCCGCGCATGTCGAAGGTCGTGCCGGTGCAGCCCACCACGATCGGGTCGCACGGCGGTGATGGGATGGTCTTGTTCGGCTTGCCATCCAGGTTCACCCCGCTGCTCGCGTAGAAGATGTCGACCCGCTTGTGACCCTCGTCAGCCACCCACAGGTTGCCGGCGCTGTCAAAGGCGAGGCTTCGAGGCTGGACGAAGCTGTTGGGTGCCGGTGGTGAGTCGATGACCGCCGCGTTCCCGAGCGTGAGCACGGTCGTGGTGGACGTTCCTGATGCCGCTGTCGCCATGACGGCCTGCGTTGAGGACGTGACGCTGACGATCGTGTCACCAGTGGGGATTCCCGATCCCTTGATGGGGGCGCCGACGTCACCGGCGGTGAACCCCGCGTCAGGTGCCGAAACGGCAGTGCTCCCGGCGCTTGTCGAGGCGTCGGCGGCGGTGACGTGATAGCGGGGATCGAGGACCACGATCCCCTGGAGGCTCTTGTTGGGTGTGCCCCACTGGTTGGCGATGTAGACGAGCCCGTTCGGGCCGACGGTGCACTGCGACGGGTACTGGAAGGGCACCGTCGTGACCGCCTTGTTGGTGCCCCAGGTGGTCACCCAGTTGCCGTTGGGGTCGTACTGGTTGACGTTGTACAGGCTCCCCTCCGTCATGTAGATGTAGCCCTCGTAGGGCCCATCGCTCTTGTCGACGCAGATCCCGAAGGGTGCCTGATTGGTATTCGGCCCGAAGCCCACCTTGCTGTTGGTGACCACGAACGGCGTCGCCTCGGAGCCATCGGCGTTGAAATGATCGATGCGGTAGTTCCAGTAGTCACCGACAAGGATGGATCCGTCGGGCTCGGTGGCCATGCCCCACGCGTAGGCACCCGCCGCCGCCGGCACCGGAACACCCTTGGTGGTGGTCAGGCCGACGGTCGTTCCAGGGGTGCAGGCGGTTGGCGAGCAGCCGGTGATCACGGGCGCGCTGGCGGCGACGATACCGGCGCCCTGGGTCGCTGCCAGGAGCAGCGCCCCTGAAGCGGCCACGAGGAATCTGGCTTTCACCGAATCACCGCCGGGCACGAACGTCGCGATCCGGCCGTGTGTCCACAGTTGCAGCCCGCGCTACCCACAACCTCGCTCAGACGCATTCCAATGAGCCCCCTGCTATCGCCTTCCGGACGCGCCGGGACCTTCCGGCTATCGCCATAGTACTGCCTGAGCACATTTGGTGATGGCGGGCGGGTCCCTGCTCGCCCGTGGGATGGAAGGCCGTCCGACCTCCGCTACGTACGTCGACTCCCTCGCGTCCGGCGCATCACCTGCTCGTAGACGTCCTCCGTCGCCGTGGTCGCGGCGTCCCAGTCGTAGTCGCGGACGACGCGATCCCCAAGTCGCTCGGCGCCCTCCCGAGCCGCGTCCAGGCCGGCGAGGGTTGCCGCCAGTGCCGCCGTGAGACCGGCTTCGTCCCCGCTCGGGAACGTCCGGCCTCCCGGTCCCTCGGCACCGATGACCTCGCGGTTCGGCGGGATGTCGCTCGCCACGAGCGGCAGGCGGTACGACGCAGCTTCGAGCAGGGTCAGTGCCAGGCCCTCGAGCCGCGACGGCAGCACGAACAGCGCGGCGTTCGTATAGAGCTCCTGGAGCAGCTCGCCGTGCACCGGCCCCACGAGGAGCACACGCGGATCGCGCGCCGCCAGCACCTCGAGCTCGTGCACGTACTGATCGGTGAAGCTCGAGCCGCCGGCGATCACCAGCCGGGCGGTGGTCTCGACATTGCGGAACGCGCGAACCAGGAGGTCGGGCGCCTTCTCGGGGACGAGACGTCCCAGGAAGAGCGCGTAGTCTCCACTGCGGAGCCCGAATCGTTCGGTGACCAGCTTCGGTTGGCGGCGCACCGGTGGTGCAACGCCGTTGGGGATGTAGTGGGCGACGCGACCGTAGCGCTCGAGGTAGTGGTCGGCCAGATTCCTGGACACTGTGATGGTCGCGTGGGGGACGTGCGCGCTGATCCAGCCGGCGCTCTTCAGTGCGGTTCGTGCGCCCAGGCCCCACTTGTCGCGGTCGTAGTCGAGGCCGTGGATGGTGAGCACCACGCCGCGTCGGGTCAGGGCCCGAGGCAGCGGCGTGAACACCGACGGTCCGATCGCGTGGTAGTGAAGGATGTCGGCACGACCGGCGCCCGGGAGCATCGCGACGCCGGTGGAGAGCCCGCTGTGCACGAGCGCCTCGAGGTGCTTGGTGGGCGCCGTGGGGATGTAGCGGACGCGCATGCCGCGATGCTCGGTGACGCGATCCTCCGTGTAGTTGGCTCGCGTGTACACGGTGACCTCGTGACCACGCTCGACGAGCCGCGAACCGATCTCCTCGACGTGGTGCTCGATACCGCCAATGGTGGCGGGAACGCCACGCTGGCCGATGAACGCGATGCTGGCGGGCTTCATGCGGCGCGCTGGGTCATTCTCGCGGCGAGCGCGTAAGCCGCGCCGATTCGCTCGAGGTGCCGCTCGGGGGAGAACTCCGCCACGATGGTCGACCGAGCGCGGTCGCGCATCGAGAACGCGTGATCGGGGTCGCGAACGTACGGGGTCAGCGCAGCGGCCAGTGCGTTCGGATCATTCGCCGGGACGAGGTCACCGGTCGCGCCGGGCGCGATCAGCTCGGGCATCCCGCCGAGCGCGCTGCCCACCACCGGGACACCGCGGGCGAGCGCCTCGAGCACGACCATCGGCTGATTCTCGTACCACCGCGACGGCACCACGACCACCGCCGCGGCGAGCATGAGGCGCTGCACCTCGGCCTTGTCGACGAGTCCGTGGAAGCGCACCCTGCCCGGGGCGACGGACTCGGCAAGGCGGCGGAGCGCCGCCTCCTCGGGGCCGGTGCCGGCAACGTCCAGGACCGTTCCGTCGATCGCTCCGACGGCGCGAATCGCGACGTCGATCCCCTTCTCCGGTGACAGCCTCCCCGCCACCAGCACACCGGTGCCGGGGGCCGTCTTCACGGGGATGTCCCTGGTCTCGATGAAGTGCGGGATGTGGCGCATGCGGCGCGGATACACGCGCGCGGCGCGCATCCGCCCTTCCAGGAAGGAGCTCGGGCAGATGAACACGCGCACCGGCGAGTACGCGCGCGTGATCGTGTGCACGAACAGCTCCCCCGCCATCACCGCGCTCGAGCCGAGCGAACCGTCCTTGCACCGGCGCAGGATCGCGTGCTGGAAGTGGCCGCCGAGACATGCCTGGCACAGATTCCCGTGGTCGAGGAACTGATACGTGGGACATGCCAGCTTGTAGTCATGCAGGGTCATCACGGCCGCAACCTTGCGATGCGCGACGGGGCGCAGCACCGACGGCGACAGCTGGTGATAGATGTTGTGCAGGTGCACGACGTCCGGACGGAAATCGGCGAGCACCGCGTCCATGCCCCGGCTTGCGGAGCTCGAGTAGAGCATGCGTGCGACCCCGCGCACGCGCCCGCTCAGCGTCGGCGGCGGCGGCTCGAGCTCGATGTGCGACGGAAAGTGCGCGGCATACTCGAGATGAGTATTGAGGGGATGCGCCATGCCGAAGAACGCAACCGTGTGGCCGGCCGCACGCTGCAGGTCGGCGAGGTCTTCCATGTACGCCTCAGCGCCGCCGCGGCGGTAGAGGAATTTGTTGACGTGGAGGATTCGCACCTGGCGTTGCCTAGACGGTTCGCTACATGGCTGACGGGACGGGCAGTCCCGTCAGACGCCCACGCGGACCGGCTGGGGCTCCTCGACGGGCGGCGGCAGTCCCAGCAGGTCGGCGTTCTCGCGGTAGCGCGTGACCGCGTAGGCGGCAGCGGCGAAGGCAACGTAATACCAGAGCACGATGACCTCGGTGATCACGTTGGAGACGAGGCTGATGACCAGGAACGCGGTGACGCACGCCGCGAACCCGACCGCGATCGATCGTTCATACGTCCACGCTCGTCGTTTGGTGAAGCGCATGGAGTCGCGGGCGACCAACACCATGCTCAACAGCAGCGCGAGATACGCGATCGTCCCGATGACGCCCGTTTCGACGTACGCGCGAAGGAAGTCGTTGTGCGGCTCCTTCTGCTGGCTCGTCTCGTACGAACTCATGTTCAGACCGATGCCGGTGATCGGGTCCTTGCTCGCGAGCGGGAGCACGTCGCCCCAATAGCTGAAGCGCCACGACAGGGAGTTGGACGAATATCCCGCAGCGCTGGTCGATGAGCCGAGGTCGGCGAAGCGACCTGCGATCGAAGGCAGCGCGACCAGCGAGACCATGATGGCGGCAACCATCAGGCCGAGCATGAGCCGCCGGCGTCCCATGATCGCGACGGCGAACAGCCCGATCACGCATGCGATCCAGGCGCTGCGGGTGAATGTGTAATACAGGCAGACGAGCGAGAAGAACAGCAGGGCGGCCATGCCGATCTTCTTCTTCTGGGTGAGGTGGGGGAACAGCGCCGCGCCCATGACGATGAGCATCGTCAGGTAGATCGCGAACGGATTCGGCTGCGAGAACGTGCCCTCGAACCTGGAGAACCCACCGCTGGTGAACTGCGAGTGATGCGTGAGCACCTCGAACATCGTGTAGCCGACGGGAATCAGCGCTGACACGTAGATCGAGGCGATCAAACGCTTGATCATCTCGCGGTCGACGAGCATCACCTCGAGCACAGCAAGCATGACCACGACCGCGGTGACCCGGATCGCCTCGAGCAGGCTGATGCTCGGGCTCGCGGAGTCGATGATGCTGAGGAAGCCGGCCCCCGCGAAGAGCATCAGGCAGACCCGGTGGATCGACATGGGCGGGGACTTGCGTCCGTCGCGCATTCGGGTGAGCAACCAGAAGAACGCGACCAGGATGAAGAGCACCGCCAGAGCGCCGGCGGGGTCGAGACCTGAGGCGGTCGGGTTGCCCACGCCTGCGACGCCGGTGTTGCCTGCCTGCGGTTTGGTGATGTCGAGCGTGGATCGGATCGCGATCGTGGTGAAGACGAAGTTCTCGAAGTTGACCAAGCCGAGAGAGACCATGCCGGCGCCCGCCAGCACGCTGATCGGGACGATGAGGAGGAGTTTGTTGCCGCCGAGGTACACCTCGATCCCGCTCTCCACGGCAACGGCCAGGATCAGCAGCGAGATCGACGCGAAGAACACCTTCGTCCGTCGGGTCATCGGCGTGACCACCTTGGGCTGCCGGAATATGGCCGTCGACATCAACTGATTCCCCTGTTCGCCTGAGCGCCCGTCCCGCGGTTGGTGCGCGAAGCCCCCTTCCGATCCAGGATTCCGGCCATCCTGCAGCGAGGATCGCAACCCTGTCGGTACTCAGTGTAAGGGCAGTGAGTGTTCATGGCAAGTTTGCGGCGCTTGGCGCGCTTGGGCGGCTGCTCATACTCATATGTCCGGCCCCTGGTCGGTCGCCTCGTCGTCGCCCAGGATTGTGGATGATCCGTCGGCTCCGGCGGCGGACGCGCGGCGGCGGAGGAGCGAGCGCCAGTTCCGGATCTCGCCGCCGGCAAGCAGGTACACCGCGACCAGGAGCACCGCCAGCCCCACGACGCCCGCGATCGGCGTGCGGATCAGCAATTGCACGCGGTCGCCATTGCGTGACTCGTCGCCGAGGTTGAGGACGAGCGAGGCGCCGATCATGGCGACCGCGCTGAGCCCCGACGCGATGAGGAGCCTGATCGCGAAAGGAAGGAGGCCGCGCAGTGGATTGCCATCGGTGTGGGTGAGCCGGTACCAGGCGTGGGTTGCGTTGACGTACTGGGCAAGCGAGTACGCGAGGGCGACACCGATGATCGCGTTGCGGTTGTGCAGGCCGAATGGCAGGACGAGCACGGGCAGCAGGATGAGGTTGGCCACGAGTCCGTACAGGGCATTCCGCAGCGGAGTCCGCGTGTCGAGCCGCGCGTAGAAGGGCGCGAGCAGCGCGCGCTGCATGGCCTGACCGACAAGGCTGATCGAGTAGACGACGAGGACGGTGCCGAGCAACTCGGCTTGCGGCAGCAGGAACTGGCCACGATGAAAGACGGCGACTGCCGCAGGCTTGCCGAGCACCGCCATGAATGCGGCGAGCGGAAGACTGATCGAGAGCATGATCCGCACGCCGAGGCCGGTGACGCGCCGCACCTCCGCTTGTCCGCCGAGATTGTGCGCATCGGTGAGCCGAGGAACCAGCGCGACGATGACGGAGCGGAAGAACACCGTTCCGCCCACTGCCGAGTTGATCAGGAACCCGTAGTTGAGAACGCTGATCGACCCCGTGGGGAGGAACGATACGATCAGCTGCTCCCCGACACGTGCAACGGGGTTCAGGCCCGCGGCGCCGAGTGGCCGGACGCAGAGCTTCCCCACGAATCGAAGCTGCTCGTCACCCAGATCGAGCGCCGGCCGGATGCGTAATCCGTGCCGCACCGCCATCACGCACATGAAGACGAGCTGCGCGGCCGCGCCGCTGACAAACGCGATCGCGACCAGGAAGATGTCCTTCCAGCCGAAGATCGGGAGGACGATGATCATGGCCGCGGCGAGACCGTTGAGAACGACGGTCATCAGCGCAGGAGCGACGAACGCATAGCGCGCATTGAGGTACGCGCGCATGACCTCGGCAATCGCAACCAGCGGGACCATCGCGAACATCACCGGCACCATCGAAGCGGCGGCGCTGAATTCGCTGGTCGGCAGGCCCGGCGCAGTGACGCGCACAAAGGGACCGGCGAGGAGCCACGTCAGCAGTACCAGCGCCGCGCCGACGATGAGCACAAGGGCCATCACCATTGAGATGAGGCGATCGGTGGAACGCTCGCCGCGCTGGGTCAGTGACGTCCGGAATGCCGGCACCAGCGCCTGGTTTGCCGCAGCTGTGATCACCGCGACAAGACCGATCGGGATTCGGGCGGCGACGAAGAACTCATCGGTATGCGCTCCCGCCCCGAACCGGAACGCGATGCTGATGTCGAGGATCAGGCCGGCGATAACTCCGGCCATCGCCGCGACCCCGGTGAGACCCGACTGCCGGAAGATCGCGCGATCCGAGTGCTGCTCCGGACGCCGGACGCCCATCTTCGCGCTCACGCCGCGTGTCTAGGCTGCGGCGCCGTCGCGCTGCCCGCGCAAGGCTTCGTCGAGGCGATCCTGGAGGTGGTCGCAGAGCGCTCTCACGCGCGGGTCGATGTCGAGCTGGCGCGGGCTGCCCGGGCCACGTGGCGAGATGTGCTCGATCAGCGCGGGACGGTACGTGAGCCCGAGGAACTGACAGATCGCCTGCATCGCGGGCACCGGCGTTGCCAGCATGTCCTGGTAGGAGGCGAGGAGCACGTCGTCACGCCGGTCGAGCCCGGTTTCGAAGTAGAGACCGTTGCGGATCCACCAGAACAGCGCGGCCGCGGTCTCGGGCGTCATGGTCATGTAGTCGTAGCTGCCGATCTCGTCCAGGGTTGCTTTGGAGAGGCGCTGGGCCTGCCACATGGCCGCACCCTTGCCCGCGGCGATGTCGCGGAGGGTGAGCAGATTGTTCCGGCCGAATTTGGACACCGCGGAGCGGACGCGTCCGTCGACGTCGCGATACGCCCAGATCGCCCTGCCGGGAGACGGCGTGTCCAGCGCGTCGAGCAGGTGGTCGACGCGGTGCGAATCGCAGAGCGGTTTGAAGAGGACGTACTGGTGACGGCTGGTCATGACCACCCGCCGGACGACCTCGTCGTCACGCAGCAGGAAGTGGTCGAAAACCGCTTTGTCGTTCTCGTTGTGCACCTCGAACTCGGGTGCGATATCGAGGCCGCGGGCGAGCATGTTCGTCCCGGATCGCTGGAGGCCGACGAGGTAGACGGGCGTTGCGAGACCCGCCGGCCGCGGATGCGACCTGCGCCACTCCCATTTCGCCGCGGCCACACGGGCGCGGGTCACGGGGTTGAGCTCGTCCTCCTCGACCAGACGTGAGAAGCCCTCGGTACGTCCCCACCGGAGGTGGCGACGCACGCGGCGAGCAAGGCGGGATGCGGTTCCCTCACCCGCAGGCGCCCGGTCGAAGATCGTCTCGTCTGCAGGGGATCGGTTGACGGCGGGACGGAGCGGATAGCCGTAGCGGAGGAGCAAGGGCGACGTGAGTGTGCTCACCAGGCGACGGTTCCGCGGCGCCATGGCGGCGCGCCAGCGGTCGTCGCTGCGCAACGTGATCACCCCGTGGCGGAGCCGATCCGGGTTGCCCGCCACGCTGTGATTCGGTGACGTGCGCGCCTCGTGGGCGTTGGCGAAGGGGAGGTCGGCATCCTGCATGCCGACCATCGCGAGGATGCTGCGAACGGTCCCCGGTGGATCGGCAACGAAATCCTCGTAGCGGAGGCGCAGATAGCGGTCGGCCCCGCCCTTGAAGAGGACGCCGCCGGCCAGGTTCCAGACGTCCCAGAGCACCGCGCTCTTGGCCGGACCGATCTGTTCCATATGCGCTCGCGCGGCACCGTCGGCCAGCGTCTTCTTGCTCGCCCAGGAATGCGCCGCACCGCGCGGGTCCCTGATGAGGTGGACGACTCGCAGATCGATGCCGGGCGTCGCCGCGAGCACATTCGCGTAGGCCGGGAGCTTCGATGAGTCGACGATCACCCGGCAGCCGGTGACCTCGGCGATCGCGGCATAGAGGTCGCCGAGCGCGGCTCTCGCCGGGGCCAGCGCGTGCGACTCGGCGGGATCCAGACGTGGTACGAGGGTTCCGGCGATGACCGCCGGGAGGTTGCGGATTCTCCCCGTGCGCTGGAGCATCGAGACGATCGCACCGGCGCGCTCGGGATCGTCAAGCTGTCCCGCGGACGACAGAACGCGGCTCCAGACGGGGCATTCGCGCACGGGAAGTCCGCAGCCGCAGAGCCGGCCCTCCGTGAGGCCGCGCTGCCAGAGATAGCGAACCTCTCCAGCCGCGAACACGCCCTCGACTTCGCCGAGGATGTTGGCGAGCACTGTGCTCCCGCTTCTGCCGGTGCCGGCGATGTAGAGGACGACCGTGGACATGGATCTCCGAGGTTCAGCCCGCATGCGACCGCCGCGCGGCCGGCATCACGTTGCTATCGGCGGCGGAAGAGACCGCCGCCGGTGCGTTCCGGTTCTGCGTCTGTGCCCGGCGCGTCCGCCTGCCCGTTTCCTCCGTTGGCGTGTCCATTGCCATTGCCGTTCCCATCGCCGCTGGGCGTGGACGACGACGACGTGGCGCGCCACGGATCCCGGCTTGTGCTCGGCGCAGCTGTCGCGGCCATCGCGGGCGTCGCCGCCGGCCCCGCGGCCTTGGTCTGAGCGGACGCCGGAGGCCACGCGAACGCGCCCTGCTGCCCGCTGACCAGCGCCTGCTCGCGCTTGCCGGATCGCATCAGCTCGAGGATGAGGATCAGGCCGAGCATCATGATCAGCGCGAGCGCGAAGGCAATCGCTGCGAACTTGATGGTGTCGCTGAGCTTGGACAGGCGGCCGACGTTCTTTGTGGTCACCGTCCCGGGCGCCGAGTCGGTTGCGATGAGCGCCTGCGCGGCAACCTGAGCTGCGATCGCATGATCGTTCGCCGAGATCGCCGCAGCCTGTGCGTTCGCGAGCGGCTGATACTGCTGCACCGCTGTGCCGAGGGTGGCGAGCTGGCCCTGGAGCTGAAGGATGATCGCCTTCAGCGTTGCCTGCTTGGGGTCGTTGCCGATGACCGCAGTCTGGTATTGCGCTTCCACGTTGCTGAGCCTGGACTGCATGTTGTTGTAGACAAGCTGCGGCGACGCATTGCCGTACGTGTGATCGAAGTTTGCGATGTCCGCGTCGGCCTTCTGCAGCAGAGTCGCGGAGTTCGCCACCTGATTGTTGGCCTGGATGAGCTGGGGCTCCGCAATGGCGTTCAGCGTGTCGATCGTCGCCTCGCGAACCGCGCCGACGAGGTTCTGACCCTTCTTACCGGTCAGCACGACATTGATCAGGTTGCTGGATGCAGTCGTTGTGCTGGAGGTCAACCCGGTGACGAGCTCGCTCTGCGGAATGCCGAACTTCTGAGAAACCACTGGAATGACCTGCTGCGAGGTCAGCACGTCCTTGAACGTGCTCGCGTACTGCGACGCGGCGCTCTGCGAGATGCCGTTGGCCGTGATGGCGGGAACAACTGCGATCGCATCGGCCTGGTACGAGGACGGCTGCAACTCGATGAATCCACCGACGAGCAGACCGGCGACGACCGGGACCGCGATGACCAACCACAGAATCCGGCGGATCGCCCGCAGGTAGTCGCGAATTTCCATGTGCTTCTCTCCCCTTCTCTTTCAGATATCGATGCGACGTCCGCGCACCCCGACTGCAACCATACCGGCGCCCGCGATCAGGAGCGCAGCTCCGATCGTCAGCCAGCCGCTTCCTGCTCCAGTTCCGGGTGTGCCAGCTGTGATGCCCTGGACGCCACCGGTTGGCGTCGGTGTCGCCGTCGCACCGCCAACCCCTCCGGTCGGCGTCGCCGTGGGTGTAGGCGTTGCGGTGGGTGTGGGCGTAGCGGTGGGCGTAGCGGTGGGCGTCGCCGTGGGTGTGGGCGTCGCCGTCGGTGTGGGCGTCGCTGTCGGTGTCACCGTGGGCGTTGGTGTCGGCTTACCCTGGCACCCGAGCACCCGAATGAAACCGGACGCGAGCGTTGCGCGGTTGCGCCCGTTGTCGCCACCCTGCTTGAAGGGCGCCCAGATGTCGACTTGGTAATACCCGCATGCGTCGAACGAATAGGTGCGCGCAATCGCGAGACTGCCGTTCGGATCCCACGTCGCGGTAAAGGCCTGACTGCCCGGCATCAAAGCCTGCGTGGTACCGGTGGGGCCATTGAACGTGATTCCAGGCTGGCCGGGCTGTCCGTCCGACACGTCCGCTCCGTTGTACGTGAGGATGTGGTGCGCTGAGAAGTTCAGCGCGATCGATTGCGACTGATTGGTGAGATTGGTCGTCGCGACATTGAAATCGACCGTCACCGGGCCACCCGAGACGTCGTAGGCGTCAGGGCTGCTCATGAAGCCCGTCGGATCAGCCGCCGAGATGATCCCCTCGAAATCCGGGTTTCCATGGGCCACGACACCCTGCGAAGCGAGGACCGAAAGCCCCAGGACCGCAGTGCCCGCGAGCGCCGACAAGCCTCCAACGCGCTTGAGTGGGAATCCGGATGGCTTGTTCATGTGCGCCGACCTGCGTGTGCTGTCTTCCTTGTCATTCTCAGGCATTTCTAGGCGACGCGCAGTGACAAGAGGGTGCCGATCTCATTCACGTCGCCAACTGCGGTGGACAGGGGCCCGAGCGGGGCCCTCAGCTGGGTCAGCTGCGCGCGGGCACTCAGGATGGTTGCCTTGTTGCCGGGGTACCCAGCGGGGGTCAGCGCCAGGACGGCCTCAACCTGTGCGCTGGCGGCGCCCCTGACGGTCGCGATATCGGATGCCAGGTTCTGAAGACGCGCCATCTCCTGACCGTAGTTGGGATCGTGGTGGTTGAGGTTGACCTTCCGTTCGAGCGTCTGGTACTGACCCTCGAGGAGGTTTGCCGCGTTGAGCTCCTCGCCTCCCGCGACAGCGAGGTGGATCATCGGCTCGATCAGCCCGAAAACGCGGGTTGACGGGCCGATTGTCAGGATCACGGTGCGAAGAACGTCGATGAGCGACGCGGAGGAGACGCTGCTCCCTTGCGCCTGCAATTGACTGGTGACGCCGTTGAGCCTGGTGAGCAGCGTGTTGGAGAGTGTGGTCCTGTTGATCTCCACGCCGCGAAGGTAGGTCGCGCCGCTGACGTCAGCCACGAGGGCGTTGATGAGGTGCTCGCGCTTTGTGATCTGGTTGACGCCAGTGTTGACCAGGCTGGCGAAAGTCTCCGCCTGGAGCAGCGAGGACTCGCTGTTGAGGGCGTTGAGCTCGATGAGAGCTTCGGGCGGCGTGTTGTCTGTCTGGGTAGCGTTGATAGCGCTGAGCTCGTTCGCGACGGCCTGCTCGAGACCTGCGAGGAAGTCCCCCGCCGGAGGAGTGACCCCCGGGGCGGCCGCGGGTGGCTGAGCGATCACGGCAGGTCCCGGAACGGTGGTGGCGCAACCTGCCAGCAAGGCAACTACAGCAGCACTGCCAACCAGTATCGAGAATCGCGAAAGTGACCGGCCCATATGTCCCCCGTAAACGCCCATTCTGTCTCCCTGTGGACCGCGAGCCTGTGCGGCTACGAACGCCGCCCAGACCCTTCCAAAGCAGCCAGTCCGCTCGTAATCATGACGGAGGGCGGCAGGAAAGTCAAAGGCTCAGATCGCGCCGAACTCGCCGATCGATGCCCGCACCGGCGGGTTTTCGCAAACCTGTAGAATCATCCCAAGCGCGTCGGAAGCGTCATTTGACTACTGGTCGAACGCGTCGTTAGAATCATCGCTTGGGAACGGAGTCGGGGTCGGTGCGGGACTACCGGGGGGACCGTCCCAGGGCACTGTTGCGACAGGGGGAACAGTCGTGGAGCTAGCGGAGGATCGTCCACCATCAGCCCTCACCCATGAGGGTGGATGGAGCGAAGGCGAAGCAGGGGGGGTCGAGCTCGTCGGTGAGCTGCAGATGAGGTCGGCGATTGCGCCTGCCGTCACACATAAGGCACCAACGCGCCCGTGGCCGCTGATCCTGGCGTTCATCACCTTCGGCGTCGACCTGATCGCGCTGACCGGCGCGTACATCCTCGCGAAGGTGATGGTCGGGGACTTCCAGATCTCGAGCGCCCACCCGGTCTTCGCGACGATCGCGATCTGGCCGGTGGTCTTCGCGATCTACGGTCTATACGACCTCCGGCGGCCGACACATGCAACCGCGGAGTTGCAGCGTCTCTTCAACGCCATCGCTATCAACGTCCTGCTGGTCGTGCTCTTCATCTTCGTGACCAAGAGCAAGTCCTCGGTGGACTTCATACCGGTGCTGCTCGTGGTCTCGCTCGTGACCGTGACCGCCGGCAGGCTGCTGACCCGCCGCCTCGGCCACTCGCTCAACGCGCACGCCGTGACCAGCCAGGTCACCCTCATCGCCGGCACCAACGACGAGGCCCGGGCGCTGGCCCGGACCCTGCAGCGGCGCCCATGGATGGGGTATCGCGTCTGCGGCTTCGTCGAGGTCACCCAATCCGGGCTCGGCGTCATCGACGGCCTCCCCGTCTTCGGTACCGTCGAGGACATCGCCCAGATCAGCACCGAACGCAACGTGCAGTCCGTGATCATCGCGGGCAGCGCGGCCGGCGGCTCCACGCTGCAGTCGATCGATTCGGCGCTCAGCCCCGAGATCAGCGTTCGTGTCTCTCCGGGACTCGCGAATCTCGGAGCTGCGCGAATCATCCTCGAGCCGATCGACGGCATGGCGCTGTTCTCGCTGCGACGCCATCGCTTCTCGCGGCGCCAGCGGCTGCTCAAGCGAACTGTCGACCTCGGAGTGACCTCGGTCGCCGTGGTGATCGCGACTCCGGTCATGCTCGCCATCGCGCTGGCGATCAAGCTCACCAGCCCGGGTCCGGTCCTGTTCAAACAGCGCCGGGTCGGCGCGCACGAGCGTGAGTTCACCATCCTGAAGTTCCGCACCATGGTGGTCGGCGCCCATGCGCAACGCGAAGCGCTCGACAACGAAGCCGACGGGCTGCTGTTCAAGATGCGCCGCGACCCACGCGTGACCAGGGTCGGCCGCTTCCTGCGCAAGACGTCGCTCGACGAGCTGCCCCAGCTGTTCAACGTGCTGGGCGGTGCAATGAGCCTCGTCGGGCCGCGCCCCGCGCTGCCCGAGGAGACCGCGCGCTACGCCGAGTCGCAGCGCGGGCGCCTGCGGGTCAAGCCTGGTGTCACCGGCCTCTGGCAGGTCAACGGGCGCCACGATCTCGCTTTCGAGGACTACGTCCGCTACGACCTGTTCTACGTGGAGAACTGGTCGCTGACCATGGACCTGTACATCCTCGCGAAGACGATCCCGGCACTGCTCACAGCGCGCGGCTCGTACTGATCAGGCGTAGCCCCTGGCCGCGAGATCGCTCGCGAGGATCCGGCTGAGCCTGTCGATGTCCGCGGGAGCGAGGTCGCGCCGGAACGCGTCCGATCGTGATGCGGTGAACGTGTGGCGCTCGAAGCCACGCTCGAACTCGGCGTCCCACGGCAGCCCGCAGAACTCGAGCATCTTCGCAAATGCGGGGCGCGGATTCGCGGCGACGTCCTCGTAGCGAATCTCGAGCCAGTCCGCCGACGGAACTGCCGCACGCGCGCTGTCGAACGCTTCGATGAGCAACTTCCACAGTAATCCCCCGAGCACCACGAATGACCGGCCCGATGTGTCCCATTCAGCTGCCAGATCCGCGGGGAGCGGGCCCCACTGCCAGTGATCTGGGCCTTCGAAGCCGAGCCACCAGGGCATCTGCAGCCACGAGTTCGCCACCGCCCGGCCGTCGCGCACAACGTGGATGAAGCGTGCCGATGGAAACACGCCGCGAATGAAACCGGCGCGCGACCAGCCGGTGAATTTGTGCAGAAACGTGTCCGTGCCCTGGGCGTGAGCACGCTCCGTGAAGAACGCCCCAAAGCGGCGTTCGAGCCACGGTGTCACATCGGCCGCCGTCAGATCGCGCATCGGCGAGGCGAGAAGCGGTGACACCTCTCGGGAGAGGACGCGGTATCCCTCCGACGGCGCGTACCGGACTCTCGACTTCTGAGTGACCGCGGCCGGAAGGCGTCGATACAGCGAGCCGTTCCACCGCCCGGCCGTCACCGGGAGCTTGAATCGATCCTCGAGGTTGGAGACGAACCCGACCGCCGCGTGACGGCACAGCACTTCCTCGACGAGTGTGGATCCGCACCGCCCGGTGCCGAGAACGAAGACGAATCGCGTGCCTTCGCCGGCGTCAGGCGTAGCCACGCTTGCTCAGCTCGCCGGCCTGCACTTCCTCGATGGTGGTGACGACTTCCGGAGGCAATCCTTTCTTCCAGGAATCGTTCCGGTTTTTGAATTGAATTCGTTCGATGTCCCGACGCCATTCCGCGTCGTCGGCCAGTCCGGCAAAGGCGGCGACCCGCTCGATGGTGCGCACCGGCTCGGCGGTGAACTCCTCGTAGGTCAGGCGAAGCACCTGGCTCGGGTTGACCTCTCCGATGCCGGAGTCGATCGCCCGGACCTCCTCCACCCAATTCCTGGCGCAGAGCTCCCACGGATCGCGTCCGTCGTCGCGCCACGCCTTGGGTGTGCCCCCGTACCACCAGACGACGCTCGACTCCCACCAGTCGACGCGAGAGAGTGAGACGGCAACAGCCCGCCCATCGCGGGTGATGTCGATGAAGCGCGCATTGGGAAAGGCGGCGGCAAGCAGCGGGATGCGCCGAACGTTCGCGATCCGCTTGTTGATGAAATGCGTCCCGCCCCCCCAGCGCATCGTCCCCGCAACCGCGCGGCGAAGCTTGCGCGCCGAGTCCATGCTCACCGTCTCGCTGGACACCGTGTCGGGAATCCCGCACGCCGCGTAGACGGGCTCGCCTTCGACGGGCATCGGGTAGAGACGGTCGCGCAGCTTGCGCGCGCCCGAATACACGTAGGCGTTGGAGCCGCCGGAGAACCACACGCGGCGGCGATGCTCCGGAGTCAGCCGGGCGATACGGTTGGTGATGCTGACCGCGGGGTAGTTCGGCAGGCGGCGTACGTAGTTGTTGAAATAGGCGGCATCAGGATGCAGGCACAGTCCTTTATAGAGAAGGCTCGTGCCCGAACGCGCTGCGCCGATCAGGAACGTGGGCGGTCGTTGCGACGTGTTCACCGATGAGCGATTCTGGCACAGGGGTCGTCGGCCGCCGGGCGCCGGCATGCTTCGTTGACGTTCCGTTACGATGATTTGTCGCGGGCCGATGCCCGGAGTGCACCGGCCTTCCACCCGGGAGGCAGCGGCACGGCCCCGCAGGGCCGCGCGCCGCCATCACCGGTGACCGTCCTCAGACGGGCAGCACAGTCCTCTTGAAGTTCGCATTCGTCACGAATGCGAACGAGCAGTAGATCGCCGCGACCGCGGTGAGCAGCGCGAGGATGCCGGAGATCTGGTTCCAACCCGCGCTCGGCAGGCTCTTTGCCCAGAACGCAATCGCCAGCGTGATGAACGTGAGAGCGAGAAGGAAGAACACCAGCGACACCCCACGCGAAGCCCCGCCCAGCGAGGCGACGAACATGTAGGCGGTGAAGATGCCCCATGCGAGCGCATAGAGGCCGAGGATCGGAGTCGGATCCTTGGGAAGCAGCGGTGCGAACGTCGTGTTGATCAGCACAAAGCTGAGCCAGAACAACCCGTAACTGGTGAATGCGGTTGCCCCGAACGTGTTACCGACCCTGAACTCCCACATGCCGGCCAGGATCTGTCCGACGCCACCGAAAGCAACAGCCATTGCCAGGACGACTGCTGCCGAGCCGGCAGTTGGTCCCGGAGCTGCTGAGATGAAGCCCGCGTTGATGGCCCCAAGCAGCAACGTCGTCATTCCGAATCCGATCAGCCCCAGTGCTGCTGGGTTTGCGACCGGTGCCACCGACTCCGCAATCCCCGAGGAGATGGGTGAAGCTGCGGTTGCCATAGGTTTGTAGCCCTCCGATGAGTCCGGGGAAAATCGCACCCCGGCGCGTGTTCGTAATCGAACTGTCCCCCACGGCGACGGATCTACTGTTCCTTGCTCTCCTCCTCCGTGGCGCGGCGCTGGAGATCCGTGACGATGCTCGAGTCTGCGAGCGTCGTGGTGTCGCCGAGCTTGCGATTCTCGGCGATGTCGCGGAGCAGGCGGCGCATGATCTTCCCGCTGCGAGTTTTCGGCAGATCTGGCGTAAACGCGATCCACTTCGGCTTGGCGATCGCCCCGATGAGCTTGCCCACATGGTTGCGCAGCTCGACGATGAGCTCCGTCGACTCCTCGTAGCCGGCTCGCAGTGTGACGAACGCCGAGATCGCCTGTCCGGTCTGGGGGTCGCTCTTGGCCACCACCGCGGCCTCGGCCACCGCCGGGTGGTCGACGAGTGCCGACTCCACCTCCGCGGTCGAGATGCGATGTCCGGCCACGTTCATGACGTCGTCGACCCGGCCCATGAACCAGAAGTAGCCGTCCTCGTCGATGCGAGCGCCGTCGCCGGCGAAGTACTGGGTGCCGAAGCGGTTCCAGTACGTCTCCTTGTAGCGCTCGTCGTCGCCCCAGATCCCACGCAGCATTCCCGGCCATGGCTTGGTCAGCGTGACGTAGCCCCCGCCGCCGAGCGCCACCTGGGTGCCCGCCTCGTCGACCACCGCCGCTCCGATGCCCGGGAGCGGCTGCGTCGCCGAGCCCGGCTTGAGCGTCGTCACCCCGGCGAGGGGAGCGATCATGATCCCGCCGGTCTCGGTCTGCCACCAGGTGTCCACAACGGGTACGCGATCACCGCCGATGTGCTCGCGGTACCACATCCAGGCCTCGGGGTTGATCGGCTCGCCCACGGTTCCGAGCAGGCGGAGGCTCGTGAGGTCGTGCGCCTGCGGAAGTTCGGCTCCCCACTTCATGAAGGTGCGGATCGCGGTCGGCGCGCAGTACAGGACCGTCACCCCGTACTTCTCGATGATCGACCACCAGCGGTCCTTGGCCGGGTAGTCGGGGGTGCCCTCGTACATCACCGAGGTGACGCCATTGCCGAGCGGTCCGTACACGATGTAGGAGTGCCCGGTGACCCAGCCGACGTCGGCGGCGCACCAGTAGACCGTGTCCGGTTGGATGTCGAACACCAGGTCGTGGGTGAACATCGCGTAGAGCAGATAACCCGCGGTGGTGTGCTTGATCCCCTTGGGCTTCGCGGTGGTGCCCGATGTGTACAGCGTGAAGAGGAGGTCTTCCGAATCCATGTGCTCGGGCTCGCAGGTGTCGGACTCCCCCTCGACGAGGTCGTGGTACCAGTGGTCACGACCCTCGACCATGGGCACCTCATTGCCGGTCCTGCGGACGACGACCACGTTCTTGACCGTCGGCGAGTCCTCGCAGGCCTCGTCGACGCTGCGCTTGAGTGGCACGAGGCCGCCTCTCCGCCATCCCTCGTCGGCGGTGATGATCGCGACAGCGGCCGCGTCGTTCATCCGATCGCGTACCGCGTCGGCGCTGAATCCCCCGAAGACCACCGAATGGGCCGCCCCGATCCTGGCGCAGGCGAGCATCGCCATCGGCAGCTCGGGAATCATCGGCATGTAGATGCCGACCCGGTCCCCTCGCTTGACGCCGAGCTTCCGAAGCGCGTTGGCCAGCCGGCAGACGCTGGAAAGCAGCTCCGCGTAGGTGATGGCTCGGGTGTCGCCCTTCTCACCCTCGAAGTGGTAGGCCACCTTCTCGCCACGCCCGGCCTCCACGTGCCGGTCCAGGCAGTTGTACGAGACGTTCAGTTGGCCGCCCACGAACCACTTGGCAAAGGGGATGTCCCATTCCAGGACGGTGTCGAACGGCTTGTACCAGCTGACGTACTTCCGGGCCTGCTCCGCCCAGAACGCCTCGGGATCCGCATCGGCAGCGTCGTAGAGGCTGCGGTCGGTGACCCTCGCCTTGGAGAGGAACTCGGGGCTCGGAGCGAACGTGCGCCGCTCGTCGAGCAAGGTATCGATGGTCTTGGCCCGCTCGCTCATCGCGACCTCCTGGACGGCGCCTGACGGAATTGATTGCCGCGCATTAATTGCACTTGTGCGTGCGCTTAGGCAAGCGTTTTTGGGAATTCGTTCGAAGGCCGGACGAACCGCCACATTCATCAGGGCTGGTTGGGCAGCCGACCAGCGGTCGGTTTTTAGCCGGCCTGGGCGATATCGGCGTTCCGTCACGGGTTGCAACCAACTCTTCACACGTTGCAATCGGGCCTAGACCGAGATCGCATCGATACTGGCTTCGGGGTGGACAGGTCGGTGTCGCCAGGCACCGCCGCTCTGGAGGATCCAACCATTTCTACGCGGATGAGGCGGCTGCACAGGCGCCGGTCTTCGGGCCAGGGGCTGGTTGAGTTCGCCATCGTCGGGGGCTGCTGTTCTTTCTGATCTTCTCAGTCATGAACGCAGGCTTCTACCTCTATGGCGCCAATGCCATGCAGTATGCGGCCGACATCGGCGTCGCCACCATCGCCGCCGAGGGCAACTACGACAACACTGGAATCCCCCAACCTAACAACGCCGACACGGTGGCCATCGCACGCATGGACTCCGATGGGCTCATCAGCACGCCGCTGGTGAAGGTGACCGAGGTGGACATCTACAAGGAGACGGTCAACTCCGGCGTCTTCAGCGACGCCACAACGTGCGGGGCCGGATCCTCGCTGTGCGAGAACATCTACGCGGCCAATGGGACGCTCATGAGTGGCCTCATGTGGAGCCCGGCCGTGCGCAACGTCGGCCCCACTCCTGACTACGCCAAGCTGGTCATCCACTTTCAGTACACGTTGCTGATCGGGACGACCACCTTCATGAGCACGACCATCAACCTCTTCCGCCTGGAGCCGCAGCAGTGATGCGCCTCCGCGACACCAGAAGCGGCCAGGCCATGGTCGAGATGGCCATGTTGCTTCCCGTGCTCCTCTTGCTGTTCCTCGGAGCGTCGACAGCCGCGAACCTCATTGACGACAACAACGCCGCGGCACAAGCCACCCGAGCCGGTGCGCGCCTCGCCGCGGAGTTGGGCAACGGCGGATATCCGGCGCCCACTGTCCCATGTCAGCTCGGGGTGAACACCGATCCATGTCAGATCGACAAGGACATCATCGACCAGGTGCTCCCGATCGTCTCGCCGCAGTTGACCAACGCCAAGGTCACCGAGATCGACATCTACCAGCCGAGCGGCTGTACGGGGACCACGCCGTTCTCCAGTGGTACCTGTCCGCCGAACAACGGCGCCTACTGCACGAGCGCGTTCGTCAACGCCTACACGCCGGTCTGCGCCGGCATCACCGAGTGGATCGACAGCTACAGCGTGAACGGCGTGTCGTACACCAAGCTCTCGGCGAACTACAGCCTCGACAAGCGCAGTCAGACACATCCGAATGAGTCCGAGCTCGGCGTCCGCTTGGTCTTCACCTACACATCTCCGGCACTGACGTTCTTCACCCAGACCGATACCCAATACACCGTTATGCGGCTCGCGCCGACATCGTGAGGATGACCATGAGACCAGCTCCGAACCGGCCTTCCCGTCGCTCCGCCAAGGGGCAAGCGATGGCGATCTTCGCACTCGTCTCGGTCCTGCTCTTCGTCGTCGCGGGACTCGCCGTCGATGCAGGCTCGAGCTATCTCACCAGCAACAAGTTGGAGCGAGCGGCGGCGGCAGCGGCCCTCGCCGGTGTCGCATATCTTCCAGGCGACTATCCCGACGCGTCCAATGCCGCACTCGTGGAAGCTGCGCGTGACGGGTTCCCCAACGCCGGTACCAACGGGGTCTCGTGTGCGCTCAACACGTTCCCGTGCGTTCTCGTTTCCTCGCCGACGACGAACGAGTAGAAGGTGACCATCTCGACCTCCGTCTCAACCATCTTCCTTCGCCTCGTCGGCTTCGGCGCCCACACCGTCGTTCGGTCCGAAACGGCTCAGTACCTGCCGCCGATTTCGCTCGGTCAACCCGGAGCAGGCCAGGGCTCGGCGATGTCCAGTGGATGCCTCGGCCTGACCACGTATTGCTCAAACCCCGCGTCGGGACTCGGAAGCAATGGCAACTACTACTTCGAACGCCAGGAGGGTTGGGGCAACCCGCGTTCCGAGGGTGATCCCTTCGACCCGTCCCCCGCACAGTCGGCCAACACGTGCGGCCCCACGGCAAGTGACGGCTGCGGCGCCTCTGCCGCCCCCGATTACCATCCGATCAGTGCGGAAGCGGGCACCGCGACTCCGGACGCGACCCTCAATTATCAGGGTGGGTCCAACTACCTGATCACGATTCCCCCAACTAAGACCACCGATGTCCAGATCTTCAATCCCGCGTTCGCGCCCGACACATGCGGCGGCACCGAACCGTTCTACTGCTACCACGAAAACGACACGGCCTTCAGCGGCCAAAGCGCACCGTACACCGCGTACTCCGCCATGGAGTACACGCTCTTCAAGGTCACCACGATTTCCTCGAGGCTCACTGACCAGAAGATCAGCCAGGAGATCTTCTACCCGTACAACGCGAGTTGCGTCAGCGTGACAACGGCAACAGCTGCATGTCCCACACCCCAGAGCTACTCGTACTTCCCGCACGCGCAGGCCACGCCGACGGCCGTGACCGTCGCCGCCGCGTCCGGGCCGAGCACACCACCAGTGGGTCTCGGCAATCCAGTACGCTCCGACCGCCGGCTCCGACCCGGCGCTGTTCAAAGACCAGACCAACACGCTCGGCGGTGGCATCTACCTCACCGATCCGTCGGGAACCGTCCCGGCGTTCTACCGCCTCGAGGTCGATTCCTTGACGTGGAATGGCAACCCAGCCTGCCAGGCCAACTTGGGTCCGTGCGCGAACCCGACGACGGGAACGAGTACAGCGTCCGAAGCGCATAAGGGCTACGCGGTTCGCCTCGTTGCTGCCGGTGGAGCGACGACCTATGGGACCGTGAACGCCGCGCAACCATGCGCGAACGCACTGTGCGGCTCGGTGTCGGCGATGGACGACATGGTCGTCTACACCCCCGTCAACGGTGCGACGGCGACGCAGTTCTCCATCCCGCTGTTCAGCATCGACCCGACCGCCTATGCCGGCCAGACGATCAACGTCGACCTGTTCGACGTCGGTGACGTCGGAGGTGGCGCGGCATACGTCGGGCTTCAAGAGCCGGATGGCGTGACCTGGGCAAACGCGAACAGCATGACGAACCTCGGAGCCTCGCTCGGAGGCGCAAACCCGCCGGGAGGCGGGAGCACTGTGCCCTCGGCGTGGCCGAGCGGCAGTTGCAACGCGTGCTACCAGACAGCGGGCGCGGGCGGTGGAACCGCCATCTACAACGGTCAGTGGATCCAGATTCAGATCCAGATCCCCCCGACGTTTACCGCCCCCGGCGGCGTGGCGTGCACGACGTCCGGCACCTCCAACTGCTACTGGAACCTCGTCTACAACGTGAACGCGAGCGCGACCGCCGGTGACACGTTCGCAGTCGAAGTCGGATTCAGCGGCAGCCCTGACCACCTGCTGCCTTAGCCCCTGCCCTCACAGCGAACTCTGAGCCGCCGCTCAGGTCGCCGTGAGCAGCGGGCGGCACAGTCAGGGTTATGGCTTCCCGCCCGTTCTTCGAGGATCCCCCGCCGGCGTTGCCGGCCGCCATCCCGATGCCGCCGCGCATCCGTGATGGCGGCGCGGCGCCCCTTCGGTTGGCCCGGTCGCTGGTGCGCGGACGCGAGGAGGACGCTGCCTGGGTTCGGCCGTCGCTGATCGGCCTCCTCGGCATCGCCGCGCTCCTCTATCTTTGGGATCTCGGTGCATCCGGATGGGCGAACGCGTTCTACTCTGCCGCGGTCCAGGCTGGATCGACGAGCTGGAAGGCGTTCTTCTTCGGCTCGTTCGACTCCTCGAACTTCATCACCGTCGACAAATCGCCGGCCGCGCTCTGGGTCATGGATCTTTCGGCGCGCGTTTTCGGGGTGAACGCCTGGAGCATCCTTGTGCCCCAGGCACTCGAGGGCGTGGCCACGGTTGGCTTCACCTACCTGACGGTCCGGCGGTGGTTCTCTCCCGCCGCTGCGCTGATCGCCGGCGCGACCGTCGCGCTCACCCCGGTGGCGGCGCTCATGTTCCGCTTCGACAATCCCGACGCGCTCCTGGTCCTGCTGCTCACCGTCGCCACGTACGCAACCGTGCGGGCGATCGAGGCCGGCAAGACCAAGTGGCTCGTGCTCGCGGCGACCCTCGTCGGCGTCGCGTTCCTCACCAAGATGCTGCAGGCGTTCCTGGTGGTTCCAGCGTTCGGCCTCGTCTACCTGATCGCGGCCCCGGTGTCGCTGCGGCGACGGATCACCCAGTTCGGCATCGCCGCGGCGACGATGATCGTCGCGTCGGGGTGGTGGGTCGCAATCGTGCAGTTGACGCCCGCGGCCGACCGTCCGTACATCGGCGGATCGCAGAACAACAGCATCCTCAACCTGATCTTCGGCTACAACGGACTCGGCAGGTTGACCGGCAACGAGTCGGGCAGCGTCGGCGGCACCGGCACCACCGGCTCCATGTGGGGGCCGACCGGCCTCGATCGGCTGTTCAACACGAGCTTCGGTGGTCAGATCTCCTGGTTGCTCCCTGCCGCCCTGATCATGCTCGGCGCGGGGCTCGGCTTCACGCTCACGCGGAGCCGTACCGACCGCACCCGCGCCGCCTTCCTGCTCTGGGGCGGCTCACTCGCGGTCACCGCGCTGGTCTTCAGCCTTGCGGCTGGGATCATTCACCCCTACTACACCGTCGCACTCGCACCCTCGATCGGTGCGCTGGTGGGGATGGGCAGCGTGCTGCTCTGGCGGCAGCGCTCGCAGCCGTGGGCGCGCGCCATGCTCGCCATCGCCGCAGGTACCACGAGCATCTGGTCGGCCTTCCTGCTCGAGCGCAGCCCGGGGTTCGCGCCGGGGCTTGGCGCGGCGGTGGCGACACTTGGTATCGGCGCCGCGATCGCGATCCTCGGCATCCCCCTGCTCTACCGCGCGCTGGTTGCGGTCGTGGTCGCCGTGGCGCTCGGCGCGGCGTTCGCCGGACCCGCCGCGTACACCATCGACACGGTGCTCACCACGCACTCAGGCGCAATCCCCTCGGCCGGACCCGCGGTCACGGTCGCCGCCACGGGCATCGGCCCGGGTGGGGTTCCGGGTGGCTTTGGCGGACGCGGCGGAAGGGGCTTCGCTGGTGGGTTCCCGGGCGGATTCCCGGGCGGCGGCCCGGGCGGCGGCGGTTTCAGCAACAGGGGTGGCTTCGGCGGCCGTGGGTTCGGTGTCCCGGGTGGGACCCGCGGCGCACCCGGCGGCGGAATTCTCAACGCGACCACGCCAGGCTCCGCGCTCGTCACGTTGCTCGAGACGAATGCAAGCCGTTACACCTGGGTTGCCGCCACGATCGACGCTAACTCAGCGGCAGGCTATCAGCTCGCGAGCGACGATCCGATCATGGCGATCGGTGGCTTCAACGGCACCGATCCGGCGCCGAGCCTCTCCCAGTTCGAGCAGGACGTCGCCCAGGGTCGCATCCATTATTTCCTCGGCTCGGGTGTCGGACCAGGCAGTGGCAGCGGCACCTCAGCGCAGATCGCGCAATGGGTCGCACAGCATTTCACCGCCACGACCGTCGACGGCGTGACGGTCTACGACCTGACCCAGCCCGCAGGCTGATCTCGGCAGACCTTCAGCGGCTCGACCAGGTGGCGGCGGATGTGGCATCCAGATCGACGCTCGAGTCGGTGACCCGACGCGCGGCTCCGGGGTGCGTGCCACCGGCGTGCGCGATGTACCAGAGGCCGAAGTTGCCGTTGGTGTCGGCGGCATTCATGTAGAGAAGGTTGTCGCCTGTCGGCGACCACGACGGTGCGTTGCACAGGCAGTTCGCCACAACCACGCGCGGCGTCCCGAGGGCATTCCCCTCGAGCGTTGCCACCTCGAGATTCGCTGTCTGCCCGGAGTTGGTGCAGACCATCGCCAGGGTCACCCCGTCCGGGGCGACAGACGGTGCGCCGCAGTCCTGCTGTGGGGTGGTGAGCGCCCGCATCGCACTGTTCGGGTTCGTCTGCAGACCGATGACCGTGACCACAGTCCCCTTGCCGGTATTCGCGTAGCTCGAGTAGAGCAGGCTGCCGTTCGGCAGCGGCATTGGTTCGATGTCACCGCCCGTGTAGAGATCGGGCACCGACCACCTGGTGCCACCGTTCACGCCCGAGCCGCCGATGGTGAAGGCCGCACTGAGTGGCGCCGACCAGAGCGAGAAATCGACCTCGTAACTCTGCTTGGGCGCCGGCTTGGGCGCGTCGGTGGCAAAGAAGACTGCGGTCCCGTCCGGGCTGATCGCCGGCCAGAGAACCCAGTGATCCAGCTGGAGGGTCTGGTTGCTCGTCGCCGGGTCGTCGGACGTCATCCGGCTCAGCACCCGCCCCGCTGTGCTCACGTGGTACAGGTCGGAGTACGCATCGAACCGCCGGACCACGAGCAGCGAGCCGTCGGCGAGGACGCGCGGCTGAGTCCAATCCCCACCCGAGGGCAGGGCGAGCCGGCGCACCTCGGACCCGGAGATCGCGTAGATGGCGCCCTCCTGGCTGACGTAGATGGTGCCCGGCAGCCGCACCTGCGGGCTCGTGGAGCTGACCAGCGCGGCTGCGGTCGGGTGCGACTGCAGAACCGCGAGCGCCCGGTTTGCCACCAGACCGCTGGCGACCATCAGCGCGATGAGGATGGCGATGCGCCTCATCTCACGACGCCGCCGTGAAGTATTTCGCGACCTCGGGCCTGATCAGCGACCAGTCGGGCATAAGGACAGCCTGCCCGCCCAGGTACTGACTAATGGTGTACGGGGGCAGCAACACCACCTGCGTGATCGACGCCAGCGGCACCGAGCCGGCTATCGGGAGGAGGCCACTCAGCTGGCCGATGCTCATGTCGGTCTGGAAATCCGATCCAAGCGACGTCGCAAGGCTCGGGATGTCGGCGAGCGAGATGTGCTTGGTCTTGGCACGCAACGCGATCAGGATCTGCTGCTGTCGCTGCGATCGCGCGAAGTCGCCGTACGCATCGTCGTGGCGTGCGCGCACATACTCGAGTGCGAGCGTGCCGCTCATGTGCTGCGCGCCGGGAAGCACGAGGATTCGCTGGTAGTCGAAGGGGTTGCCGCCCGAGAGGTCCGCGGGATAGTAGTCGTCCATCACCGGGTTGTTGGCAACGACGTTGACGCCGCCGAGCTCGTTGATGACCGACACCAGCCCCTGGAGTCCGATCCAGGCGTAGTAGTCGACATGGACGCGGAGATCGCGCTCCACGGTCTGGATGGCGCACTGGGCTCCGCCGTGGAGGAACGCCTGGTCAATCTTGCCATTGCTGCCGGTGCAGAGCCGGACCCACAGGTCGCGCGGGATCGACAGCATGGTCACGTGCTTCGTCGCCGGGTCGACGCGCGTGAGGATCATCGACTGAGTCAGAAAGGCGCCCTTGAACTTCGAGTCGCTGTCGGAGCCGAGGAGCAGGAGCGTGAAGGGCGCTGTCGCCGAGAGGTGCTCGCTCGCCGAGACCGGTTTGAGCTGTGCGCTGCCCCCCAGCGACGTGTTGACCTGGCCGGTGTCCCGGAGCGCGACCTGGATCGCGGGGAGGAAGTACAGGAGCACGCCGGTGATGATCGACACGAGGAACCCGGCAACGACGAAGGATCCCCGGGCGGCCCGCTGGCGGCCGCTCCTCAAGGATGCGCGCCGCCGGCGCACCGTGCGGCGGCCTGAAAGATCGTACGAGCGAGACAACCTCGAACCTCAGGTGAGACGTTGAGTGGAACGGCGAGTTCAAGGACGGGCTGCGGCGGCGAGCGCCACGGCCGTCAGATGGTACCCCGAGGTCGCGTCTCGCGACCAGGATCTGCATGTACGCTCTTGGCCGAGAGATGAGCAAGGCACGCCTCGAGGCCTTCAGTGATGGCGTCATCGCCGTGGCCATCACGCTGCTGGCGCTCGACCTCACCGTTCCCCAACCGGGGCACGGCGACCTGCTGACGCAGCTCGGGGCCCACTGGCCGCAGTTCGCGGCCTATGCGGTGAGCTTCTTCACGGTCGGGATCATCTGGGTCAACCATCACGCGCGCGTGATGCCTCATCGCCGTGGTCGACAGGACGCTGCTCTTCATCAACCTCGTGTTGCTGCTGTTCGTGGTGCTGATCCCGTTCGCGACCGCCACGATGGCGACGTATCTCACCAGCGGCGCCGAGGACTCGCACATTGCCATGGCGGTGTATGCGGTGGTGCTCGAAGGCATGGCGCTGACCTTCACGGCGATGTTCGAATGGTCGTTGGGTGAAGGGCATACCCACGTCGCCGTGCCGCTCGAGCAGCGTCGCAAGCAGCGGCTGCGCACATCCATCGGAGCCCTCGTCTATGCGGGAGTCTTCATCGTGGCGTTCATCAGCGCGCCCATATCGCTGGCGCTCGCCGGCCTGACCGCGATCTACTACGTCTTCGCGCCGGTTCCCCGCGGGACCGGCGAAGCCGAGTTGCCCGAGCTGGAATCAGGGGAGGCGTGACCCACGAGACGCGCCCGAGATCTCAGCAATGTCACAGACACGGCTCAGGCCACACTGAGCGTCGGGCGTCATGCTGCTGAATGTCACCAAACTGAAAACCTCGGAGCCTGATGATGACCAACGAGATGCAGGAGTTCCTCCCCCACGATCCGCCTCCGCCCCCCGGTGAGCCGGCCGGGGCCTTCTATGGACATTGGTCGTCCGATCCCCAGTGGGGGCCACCGAGCTGGCCGCCGGCACCGCAGCGCCGCATCGGCGGCTCCGGATTTCGCCGCACCGCGCTCGCGGTCTTTGCCATCGCATGCGTCGGTGCCGGCGGCGGTACCGCCTGGGCGCTGACGACTGCGTCGGTCACCAACAACCCCATCAGCACGCAGCCGGGCGGCTCGACCGGCACCGGCGGTGCCACCAACAACACACCGAACACCGGGGGCAGCGTGCCATCGGCGGGGGGCGCGCTCTCAGCCGCCACCATCGCAAAGCTCGATTCCGCGATCGTGGACATCACCGGCGACACGGCGGTCCCCGGCGGCCAGGTTGCCGGCACCGGGATGATCATCACCTCGAACGGCGAGGTGCTCACCAACAACCACGTCATCAGCGACACCGTCAACATCCGCGCGCAGATCGACGGGACCGGGACCAAGTACCAGGTGAAGGTGCTCGGCTACGACATCAACGACGATGTCGCGCTCGTCCAGCTGGTGGGCGCCTCCAACCTGCCAACCGTCCCGCTCGGCGACTCGTCCAAGCTGTCGCCGGGTGACCCGATCACCGTGCTCGGCAACGCAATGGGCAAGGGAGGCACCCCGGCCGTGGTCAGCGGGACCGTTGCGGCCCTCGGCGCGCAGATCACCGCGAGCGACGACAGCGGCGACAACGAGACTCTGACCGGCATGCTCCAGGTGTCCGCGGCCATCGAGCCCGGTGATTCCGGAGGCCCGGAGGTCAACGCGGCCGGCCAGGTGATCGGCATGACCACCGCGGGTCAGACCTCGGGCAATCCCAACCAGCAGACCGGATCGACGACCGGGTTCGCGATCCCGATCAACAAGGCGATGCAGATCGTCGCGGAGATCCGTTCGGGCAGCGGGCCGCACATTCACATCGGGCTGGCAGCGCTGCTCGGCGTCAAGGTCTCGCCGAACATCCCAACGCCCAACACCGGGGTCGACTGCACCGGCTCTCTGGCTAGCAAAGGTGCCTGGGTGAGTGGGGTCTCGGCAAATCCCGCGGTGGCCGCCGGGGTGACCGCCTGCGGGCGCATCACCAGCATCGGGGGCTCCACGATCACGAACACCTCGGATCTTCATATCGCCATGGGGGGGTTCCAGGTCGGTCAGACGGTCACGCTGACCTGGCTCGACTCCTCAGGGGGATCCCACAGCGCCTCGGTCACCCTGGGCCAGGCCACCTTCCCGGACTGACCCCGGAGGCGGACGTCGCCTCGAGGGCACGGGCGGCGTATGGGCGGTACACCGAGCCCGTGATCGGGATCACGTGTCCCATCGCCCGTGACATCAGCGATTCCGGGGCGTCATGACGCGTTTGGAGCGTCGACGATATAACTCACTCAGCCCCTGAGGGGGCCCGCCCCGAGCCGGCGCCAGGCTCGCGCGGGAGATCGCGATGCACGGGACTGTGTGACGTGTCACGACGATTGGTGACCGCCAACCAGCGCGCGGATGATGCCAGGGCCGGCCCGGAGAACCGGCCAACGGCGAGCGCCGGAAGCGTCGCGCCCATCTGGGTGCTGAACGCCTGCATGGCGATCGCGGCGGCGGTGCTGTTCGTGGTCGCCGTCGCACCACTGCATCGCACCACCTCGGCGATGATCCTGCCCATCGCCGCGCTCGTCGTCGGCTTTGCCGCCGGCGAGTGGTGGCGCGTGTTCATCCACTTCCGTCAGGAGGCGCAATCCTTCTCGCTGAGCGAGATCCCGCTGGTGATCGGCGTCTTCGTCCTGGCGAGCGATCCCGGGGCGCTGGTGCTGGCGCGCGTCCTCGGCGCCGCGATCGGTCTCGGCCTGCTCCGCCGGCAGGAGCCGATGAAGCTGATCTTCAACCTCGCAAGCTTCGCGCTCGAGGCCGAGACGGTCACGGTCCTCGTCCATCACATCTCGGGCACGAACGCGACCAGCCCGGTGGTCTGGCTCTGGGTGCTGCTCTTCATGTCGATCGCCTCGCTGCTCGGGTTCGGGCTGAGCGCTCTCGCGATCTCTCTCGCCGAGGGGCGCGAGGCACGCCAGCAGTGGTTGCGGCCGATCGTCATCGTCCTGATCGGCGGATTCGCCAACTGCAGCCTCGGCCTGGTGGTCGTGGCGCTCCTGAAGAGTGACCCGCCGATGCTGCTCCTGCTGCTCACCCCGCTGGCCGCGATCGGTGCCTCCTACGTGCTCTACACGCGCGAGCATCAGAAGAATCAGCGGTTGAAGAACCTCTACATGTCGAGTGGCATGCTCCAGCGTGCGAGCTCGGGCGGAGAGGCGATCCCCGATCTGCTCGAGCATTACTGCAAGGTCTTCCGAGCCGACACCGCGCTCGTCTCCTTGCTGCCGGTCGCGACCGGCACCGGCTCGTCGCGCACGATCAGCAGCGCACGCGGCGCGCGCGGCGCCGTCGACACCGCGCTCACCGTGGAATACCTGGAGCGTCTGCTCCCGCTCGTCGATGAGACGACGAAGCCCTATGTCGACGCGGAGATCCAGGTGGTTCAGCGAGGCGTGATCATCACGCCGTCAACGGGGAACCCACAACTTCGCCGGTGGCTGGTCGAGCAGGGATTCCGGGATGCCATGGCGACTCTCCTCCACGGTGAGGGCACGCTCCTCGGAGCACTGATCGTTGCCAATCGACTGAGCGACCGGGGCACCTTCGAGGTCGACGACCTGCGCGACTTCGACGCCTACGCCGCGCAGATCACCGTCGCGGTGCAGAACACGAGCCTCGGCGACCGCCTCCACCGCCAGGCGTTCTACGACACGCTCACCGGGCTGTCCAACCGAGCGCTGTTCATGGACCGCCTCGAGCACGCCCTCACGCGACGCGAACGCCACCAGGAATCCTTGGCGGTGCTGTTCCTCGATCTTGACAACTTCAAGGAGATCAACGACAGCCTCGGACACATCGCAGGCGACGAGTTGCTGGCGCGAGTCGCCGACAGTCTGAAGACCGTGCTCCGCGCGTCCGACACGCCGGCTCGATTCGGCGGTGACGAGTTCGCGATTCTCGTCGAGGAGACGGCCGGACGCGAGGACACATTGCGGGTCGTCGATCGCGTGGAGTCAGTGTTCAAGTCACGCTTCACCGTCGCCGGACGCGAGGTCACCATCAGTGCCTCCATCGGCGTTGCCATGACGGCATCCCGAGACATCACGGCGGAGGAACTCGTCGGGCGCGCCGACGTCGCGATGTACCGCGCCAAACTCAAAGGCAAGGACACCTCGGAGATCTTCGAACCGGGGATGCAGGACGTCGTCTCCCGCCGCCTCGAAGTCCGTACCGACCTCGAGCGCGCAGTTGATGATCACGAGCTGATGGTGCTCTACCAGCCGATCGTGGACATGGCCTCCAGCACACCGGTCGGGGTTGAAGCGCTGGTGCGCTGGAAGCATCCGCGCTGGGGCATGGTGGGGCCGGCGGAATTCATCGGCATCGCCGAGGAGACTGGGATCATTCGCGAGCTTGGCCTGCACGTCCTCGAAGTGGCCTGCAAGCAGTGGCAAGCGTGGCACGCGGCGATCAACGACCAGTCTGCGGTGACGATCAGCGTGAACGTCTCACCTCGTCAGCTGCGCCACCCCGACTTCGTCCAGGACGTGCGCAGGATTCTTCTCAAGACAGCGTTGCCGCCTTCGTATCTCACCCTCGAGATCACGGAAAGCTTCATGGTCGACGATCCCGAAAGTGCGAGGGAGCGGCTTCGAGACCTCAAGACGCTCGGCGTTCGAATTTCGATGGACGACTTCGGAACCGGGTACTCGTCCCTGGCATCGCTCCAGGACCTGCCGCTGGACATCCTCAAGATCGACAAGCTGTTCGTCGACCACGTCGCTGAGGATCCTCGCCGGACGGCGTTCGCCCGGGCAATCATCCGCATGGGCGAGACGCTCGGGCTCGGACTCATCGCCGAGGGAGTGGAGACGGCCGACCAGGCCGAGCGCCTGCAGAGCCTCGGTTGCCGGTTCGCCCAGGGCTTCTACTTCTCCAGGCCGGTGCCCGCGGACGAGATCCAGCGAATGCTCCACGCGTCACATGCCATGCGCGCCGCAGGTGGGAGGTGGGCCGAAACGGCGCCGGTCGAGCGGCGGGCCCGGTTGCGCGTGCTCGAGGAGAGCGCCTAGCGCCTGCCTGCGCTGTAGATCGGCGACTGGGGATCCGGGCCCATCTCTCGCGTCGCGGCGGGCTGACCCTCAGACGATCGCGTCGATGCGCGCCAGCAGGTCAGGCGTGAGCCGGGCGATGACGTCGAGCGCACCCAGGTTCTCCCGGACCTGCTCGACGCGGCTCGCACCCGTGATCACGGTCGACACATGCGGGTTGGATGCACACCATGCGAGCGCGAGCTGGGCGAGGCTCACCTTGAGCTCGCGGGCGATCACCCCCAGCTCGCGAACACGACGGTTGGCATCGGCGTCGGTCACGTCGGCCTTGAGCCACCCATATCCCGGGAGTGCCGCGCGGCTGCCCTGCGGGACACCGTCCAGGTATTTGCCGGTGAGCAGGCCGGACGCCAGCGGGCTCCAGGTGGTCAGCCCCAGCCCGATCCGATCGTAGAGCGGCGCGAACTCCCGCTCGACCTTGTCGCGCTCGAAGAGGTTGTACTGCGGCTGCTCCATCACCGGCTTGTGCAGGTGGTGGCGATCGGCGATGTCCCAAGCCTCGACGATGGCCTCGGCGCTCCATTCCGAGGTGCCCCAGTACAGCGCGCGACCCGAGCTGATGATGTCGTGCATCGCGCGAACCGTCTCCTCGATCGGCGTTTCCGGATCGGGTCGGTGGCAGAAGATCAAGTCGAGGAAGTCGAGTCCGAGACGGCGCAGCGAACCGTCGACCGCGTGGAGCAGGTACTTGCGGTTGAGCGTGTTTCGCGTGTTGACGGATTCCTCGATACCCCAGAAGAACTTGCTGGAGATGACGTACGTGTGCCGCGGCCAGCCGAGTTCGGCGATCGACTCCCCCATGATCGTCTCGGATTGTCCGCCGGCATAGACCTCCGCGTTGTCGAAGAAATTCACTCCCGCGTCGTAGGCGGCGGCGAGACAGTCGCGCGCGCTGCTCCCGGCGAGCTGGGGACCGAAGCTGACCCACGAGCCGAACGAGAGCACGCTCACCCGGAGGCCTGAGTTGCCGAGGCGTCGATACTGCATGTCCATGACGAGCGAGCATAGATACCCGGGGAGGAGTCGCGACCCGGCTCGATGCCGGTGAGTCCGATCGACGCATTCACCGGTTGGGGGGCGGCAGCACTGTTCGGGGCGGCAATCGCGTCCGCGCTCGTCAACCGCTGGCGGCTGTCGGCAGGGCTCAGTTTCTCGATGGGATGGTTCCGCGCGCACAACTGGCTCGGCGCGGTGGCGGCGGTCGCCGGCATCGCCCACTGCCTGTCCTCGGTCACCAGGTCGACGCTGCCCGCCCTGGAGGAGATTGGCGTGTGGGCGGGCGCCGGGGCGGTCGGGCTGCTCGTCCTCACCGCGTTCGCGGGGAGCGGGCTCTCCGGTGCCAGGCGCGACGCACGCCCACGGATCCGGCGCAACCACGTCGCCACCATGTTCGCCGTGCTGGCCGTCGGCATCGTGCACACCGCGTTGAACGGGCCGCTCGCGAGCAGATGAGCCGCCCGCCGCGCTGCGCCAGGAAAAGGGGACTCTGGCAAGATGGACCGTCTGCAGGCGCGGGCCTGTGACAGGGATTGACATGCGCGATCGCCGGAGGGACGCCTGATGACCGAGACCACCGAGGCCGTTTCCCCGCCCGGCGCGGGGGCTCAGCCGACGACGCCCGCCCCGCCGGCGAGCGAGCTCGACCCGCGCCGCTGGCTCGCCCTGGCGAGCGTCATGACCGCCCTCTTCATGGTGCTGCTCGACGTCTCGATTGTGAACGTGGCGATCCCCGCGATCCGCTCGAATCTCGCGGCGAACAACGCCGACATCCAGTTCGTCATCGCCGGCTATGGCCTCGCGTACGCGGTGCTGCTCATCACCGGCGGACGACTTGGTGACATCTTTGGCAGAAAGAAGCTGTTCCTCCTCGGCATGTCGGGCTTCGTGATCGCGTCAGCCCTCTGCGGGCTCGCCCAGAGCGCCATCATGCTCGACCTCTCGCGGGTGCTCCAGGGCGCGATGGCAGCAATGATGTATCCGCAGGTGCTCTCCGTGATCCAGGTCACGTTCCCCCCGCACGAGCGGGCTCGCGTTTTCGGGCTGGTGGGTGCGGTGATCGGGATCGCCACGATCACCGGGCCGCTCGCCGGCGGGCTGATCATCCGCGACGACATCACCGGCGGTTCCTGGCGATGGATCTTCCTGGTGAACCTGCCGATCGGCATCGCGGCGTTGATCGCCGCGACCCGGCTCATCACCGAGTCGCGAGCACCGAACGCGAGTCGCCTGGACGTCGGTGGCGTTCTGCTCGCAACCGCCGGCATCCTGCTGCTCGTCTATCCCCTCGTCGAGGGCCAGGTGGCCGGGTGGCCGGCCTGGACATTCATCTGCATGGCGCTGAGCCCGGTGTTCCTCGCGCTCTTCATCCTGTACGAGCGTTCGCTCCCGTCGACACGGTTCCCGCTGGTGCAGCTGTCGCTCTTCCGTATCAAATCCTTCAGCCTCGGGGTAGCGATCTCTGCCGTCTTCATCGCCGGCATACCGGCGTTCTTCTTCACCTTCAGCCTGATGCTCCAGGTCGGGCTGGGGTTCAGCGCGCTCAACGCCGGCCTGACCACGATCCCCTGGAGCCTCGCCTCGGCGTTCGCCTCCTTCATGTCGGCACGAGTCGCCCCGCGCCTCGGCAAGTGGACGATCGCGATCGGCTCGGCGCTGCTGGTGATCGGGATGCTGAGCGTCATCGGCACACTCCTGCTTCAGGGCACGCAGGTCACCGGGTGGGAATTGATCCCCTCGTTTGTCATCAGCGGGCTCGGGCTGGGCACCGTGATCGCGCCGCTGCTCAACATCATCCTGGCGGGCGTTCCCGGGAGGGACGCGGGCTCAGCGTCCGGGGTTCTGACGACGTTTCAGCAACTCGGCGGCGCGATCGGTGTCGCCGTGGTCGGCGTTGTGTTCTTCGGCCTCTTGTCGAGCCGTGCGCCGGAAGCAATCACGGCGGTCACACCGCAGCTCCAATCCCAGCTCGCGTCTGCTCACGTACCGGGTCCTCAGGCGGCAGCGGCCATCTCGAAATTCACCAGCTGCTTCAAGCAGCAGGCCTCATCGAGCGATCCGTCGGCACCGATTCCGGGGTGCCCGAGCGCCGGCGCGACGACCGTGAGCAACCCGGTGAGCAGTGCCTTCGCCACCTCCGCGCAGGGGGCGCTCGGACAGGACTTCGTGACCTCGGTGGAGCGCATCCTCTGGTTCAACGTCGGGTTCTGGGCGCTCACGGGCGTGCTCTCGATGTTCCTGCCGCGGGCGCGTCCTCAGCCTGTCGCCGGAGCTGCTCACGCCGCCTGACCGGTGACGTGGCGAGGAAGCCTAGCTCGACAGTCCCTTGCTCACGTTCGAGTAGACGTTGTTCAGCGTCTTGCCGAGCGTGCTGAGAATCACGATGACGACAATCGAGATGAGGACGAGGATCAGCGCATATTCGACCATGCCCTGACCTTCCTCGCGAGTCCTGAGCTGCTCAATCAGCTCGCGGATCCGTTCTCCGACCTCCAGAAACCTGCTGCCCATTTCGATACTCCGATAAAGACGTTCCCCCCACGGTGCGAGGCGATATCTCCAGCCTGCGCCGGGTTCTCAAACCCTTTCGGAAAGTTTGGTAACAGGGAGTCGGACAACGATTCGCGTTCCGCCGACATGATCGTCATCGAGCGAGATCGTGCCTTTGTGGGCAGAAACGATCGCCGCGCAGATGGCCAGACCGAGTCCGGCGCCGCCGGTCTTCCGCGATCGAGACCCATCACCGCGTGAGAAGCGCTCGAAGATCACCGGGCGAACGCTCGGCGGGACACCGGGTCCGGTGTCCGTGATGGAGATCACGCATGCCCCAGGCGGTGATGAAGTGAGTTTCACGGCGACGCTGCCGCCCTTCGGCGTATACGCCAGCGCGTTCTCGAGCAGGTTGTCGAACAGGCGCCCGAGCAGGAGCGCGTCCCCCTCGACGACGCCTTCACAATCGAGCTGCTCGGTCATGGCGACGCCCAGGGCCGTCGCGTGACCCTCCCAGCGCGCGAACGCCTCCTCGAGCACGTCGCTGATATCGACTCGGGTGACCGAGGTGATCAACCCGCCGGCATCGCCCCGCGACAGGGTCAGGAGCGACTCGGAAATCTTGACCAGCCGCTGGGTGTTCTTGAGGGCGAGGCGCACTGTCGCGGTCAGCTCGTCGGGAGTCCGCGGCTGGAGCAGCGTGATCTCCAGGTCGCTCTGCAGCGCGGAGAGCGGGTTGCGGAGCTCGTGGGCCGCATCCGCGGTGAACCGGCGGAGCTGGTCGGTGGTCGCGATCTGGGCTCGGTCGCGAGCCATCAGGGAGCGGACCGTCAGCTCGCTGAGGCACGCGGTGACCACCACCGCCACGAACTGGAACTTCGCGGTGAGCGGGTCCACCGCGCCCGTGAGCGCGGTGATCAGTGTCACCACCAGGGCCGCTGCTGTGATCACCACCGCCAAAGGCGTCGGGAGGAGCCAGGTGGCAAAGAGCACTGCCAGGAGGAGCATGCCGCCCAGAGTCGGGTTGTTGGGCACCAGGGTCTCGATAAGAAGGACCATGCCGATCATCGCTGCGCAGCCGAGGAAGGTGGTGGCGCGGGTGAGCAGCGACGTCGGCTGCCGAGGACCGAACGCGTCGCGTCGCTTCAGTGCCGCGCTCATCTCAGAGCGCCGACGGCTTGGCTGCTGATCAACCGGTACCCAACGCCACGACAGGTTTCGATCAGCACGGAGGCGCGCGCGGCGTGCAGCTTGCGGCGCACCTTGCCCGCATACACCTCGACCAGCCCCGATTCGATGGTCTGGGCGTCACCCCACACCGCGTCGTGGATCTGTTCCTTGCTCAGCACCTGCGCGGGATGGCGGAGGAAGAGCTCGAGGATCTCGTACTCACGGCGAGTGGTGGGCATCACGTCCCCACCCACCATCACCTGACGGGCCCCGCTGTCCATGCTCAGGTTGCCCGCCTGGAGGACATCGATCTGCGGCGCCACCCGGCGCCGGCTCAACGCCCGGACCCGGGCGAGCACCTCCTCGAAATGGAAGGGCTTTGCCAGGTAGTCATCGGCGCCGGCATCGAAGCCGGCCAGGCGGTCCTTGACGTCATCCCGAGCGGTGAGCATCAGGATTGCCGTCGGTGCCCCCACAAGGCGGAGGTGGCGGCAGACATCGATGCCGTCGAGTTCGCCGCCGAGCATGACGTCGAGGATGGCGACGTCATACGCGAGCCCCGAGTGAACGGTTTCGAACGCCTCCTCGCCGCTCAGCGCGACGTCGACCGAAAGGCCGGCTTCGGCCAGCCCCCGCGCAAGGCTCCCGGCGACCTCCGGTTCGTCCTCCACGACGAGTACGCGCATGCCAGCATCGTATGCAGGGTCCCCGCCTGCAACCGGATCGCGAGTGACTCGATACTTGCTTGGATGCAGGACGTCATTGCAGCGGACGGGGATCTCGTGATCCGGCGCATGCGAGATCACCCGGATGACCACGAGCGGCTCGTGGCCTGGCGCAACAGCCCCCATGTCAGGGAGTGGTGGGATCCCGACGAGCCGCCCCTCACGATGGATGCGGCGATCGAGGAATTCCGGGCGCTCGCCGATGCGGAGCACCCGACGACGCCCTGCATCATCGAGGTCGCCGGGACGCCGGCCGGCTACATCCAGTTCTACCCCTGGGATGCCGAGGAGGAATACCAGGCCCTGGTCGGCCTGAGCCTGCCCGAGGGGTCCTGGGGGCTCGACGTCTTCGTCGCCGGTAACCTGGCCGGCCTGGGGATCGGGTCTTGGGCCGTCCGGCTGCTCGCAGACCACCTCTTCGCCGTCGAGGGGGCGACGGCGGTGGCGCTGGTCACCGAGTCCGGCAATGCTCGCGCACAGGCGGCCTATGTCCGCGCGGGAATGCGGGTGTCAGGCGAGCCCTTCCCGGACACCGACTCGCGCGGCGGTCAGCGGGTCGAGTCGATCCTCATGATTCGCGACCGGCCCGCCGGAACAGCTGGCGGGCAATGATCTCGCGCTGCACCTCGGACGCCCCCTCGTAGATGCGGGTGCCGCGCACGTCGCGATAGAGGTGCTCCAGGAGGTGGCCGCGCTCGAGCGCCCTGGCGCCGTGCACCTGGATGGCAACGTCGATGGCGAGCATCGCCGTCTCGGTCGCGAAAAGCTTCGCCATGGCCGCGGCCTCGGTGTTGGGGGCGATGCCCGCATCGTGCGCGGCGGCCGCTGAATGGACGAGCAGGCGCGACGCCTGGACGCGGGTCGCGACGTCGGCGAGCTGATGGCTGACTCCCTGGAGCGCGGCGAGCGGCTTGCCGAACGCCTCGCGCTCGGCCGCGTGGGACACGGCGGCGTCGAGCGCCGCCTGGGCCATGCCGACGCCGCAGGCACCGACGCTCGGGCGGAAGAGGTCGAGGGTGCGCATCGCGACCCCAAAGCCATGATCAACCTCGCCGAGGACGTGGTCCGCGGGCACCGGGACGCCGTCGAAGCGAAGCCGGCCGATCGGGTGATCGGCGATGAAGGGGATCGGCGCACCGGAGAGGCCCGGGCTGTCCCGCGGAACGGCGAATGCGGTGATGCCCCTCGCGCCGCCGCCTGCGTTGGTGCGGGCGAACACCGTGTAGATGTCCGCGTCCGGGGCGTTGGAGATGAAGACCTTCTCGCCGGTCAGCCGGTACCCGCCGCCGTCACGCTCGGCCAGGAGCGCGAGCGCGGCCACGTCGGAGCCTGCCCCCGGCTCGGTCAGCGCGAATGCCGCGACCGCCGCCCCGGCGGAGACCCTGGGGATCCAGGTATCGACCACCTCGGCGCGGCCTGCGGCGAGGATGGGGTGAGCGCCCAGGCCCTGGAGTGCGAAGGCGGTCTCGGCCTGCGTCGAATACCTCGCAAGGCCCTCCCGCACCAGGCACAGGTGCAGCGCCGGGACCTCGCGGCCTGAACCAAGGACCTCGGGAACGAGCCCATGGGTGGAGAGTGCGGCGACCAGCTCGCGATTGACCCTGCCGGGTTCGCCTCGCGCGGCGATCGGCGCCAGGACATCCCGCGCGAGCGTCTCGCTTCGGGCCAGCAGGTCGCGGTGAGCCGCGGTCAGGTGCGCATAGGTCGCATTCACGGGATCACCGCCACCCCGACGAGCTCGACCAGCGCGCTCGGGTCGAACAGCTCGGTCACCCCCAGGACCGCCAACGCCGGGTAGCGGCGTCCGAAGTGCGCCCGCCAGACGCTCCCCAGCTCGGGCATCGATGCGCGATACGCGGCGAGATCGGTGACGTAGATCTGCAGCGAGACGATGTCGTCCGGCGTGCCACCGGCAGCGTGGAGAGCCGCGACGAGGTTCCGAGCGGCCAGGTCGAACTGCTCGACGATGGTCGCCCCGAAGATCGTCCCGTCCTTGGCCTGGGCGGTCTGCCCGCCGAGGTGGACGGTCCTCCCCGGGGCAGCGATGATCGCGTGGGCGTATCCGACCGGCATCGCGAGGTCGGGGGAGGTGACGATCTCGTGCCCGGTGTCGCTCATCGCCCCTCCCACACCGGTGCCCGTCCCTCGGTCCAGGCGCGGTGGTACTCAGCGTGGTCGCGGCTGCCCATGAGCAGTGCCTGGGTCATAGCATCGAGCTCGAGTGACCCGCCGAGGCCCATGTCGAGCTCACGAGTGAGGAGCACCTTGGTGGTCGAGTACGCGAGCGCGGGGCCGTCCGCAAGGCGGCGGGCCAGGGCGCGGGCCGCGTCCGGCAACGCCTCGTCATCGACGACCGCTGTGGCGAGTCCGATCTCCAGCGCCCGAGCGGAGTCCACCGTGTCTCCGAGCAGGAGCAACTCGCTGGCGCGCCCGAGTCCGATCACCCGTGGGAGCAGGTACGCCGACCCCATATCGGCACCGGAGAGACCGACCTTGGTGAAGAGGAAGGCGAACCGGGCGGACCGCGCGAGCAGGCGCAGGTCCGAGGCGAGCGCGATCACGGCCCCGGCCCCGGCGGCGATCCCGTTGACCGCGGCAACCACTGGGAGCGGGCATTCCCGCAACGCTCGGACGACGGATCCGGTCATGCGCGTGAACTCGAGGAGATCGCCGGCCTGCATCGACTGCAGGGCACCGATGATCTCGACAACGTCGCCGCCCGAGCAGAATCCGCGCCCGCTGCCCGTGATCACCACGACCCGTGCGTCACCGCGATGGGGCAGCTCGGCGAGCAGGTCGCGAAGATCCGCGTAGACGTCGAAGGTCAGCGCGCCCAGCTTCTCCGGTCGCGCCAGCGTGATCGTGGCGACCCCGTCGTCGACGCTGAACTCGAAGTGCTGCCACGCCTTGGTGAAGCCGGCCGATGCCCGGAATCGCGTCACGCCACCCTGCCTCCCGTGTCGCCTGCGGGACTGCGTTCGCGCAGCGCCGTTCGATCGATCTTGCCCGACCCGGTGCGCGGCAGCGCGCTGACGATGCGCACCTCGCGGGGGACCTTGTGCGGTGCGAGGCGCTCGCGGACGAAGGCTTGCAGCGCTTCCGCGGTCACCCTCGCGCCGGACCTGAGGACCACCCACGCGCAGCCGCGGGTGAGGCCGTCCCGCTCGGCCGCGACCACCGCGCACTCGACGACGTCCGGATGGGTGGCGAGGCAGCGTTCGATCTCCGCCGGGGCCACCCAGATCCCCCCGACCTTGAGGAGATCATCCGCCCGTCCCCGGTAGTGGAAGTACCCATCCCCATCGCGCTCCACCAGGTCCTCACTCATGACGAGGTTGGCGGAGAACGTGCGCGCCGAGGCGTCGTCGTCGCCCCAGTACATCAGCGCCGCGCTCTCGCCGTGGACCCAGAGCCTCCCGATCTGCCCATCGGACACCGGGGCCCCCTGGTCGTCGACCACCTCGGCTGCGTACCCGGGGACAACCTCGCCGATGCTTCCCGGGCGCACCCTCCCCGGCCGGTTCGAGATGTAGATGTGATACGCCTCGGAGGAGCCGATACCGTCGAGCACCTCGACGCCGAATGCCTGGGTCCATCGGTGCTGGAGCGGCTCCGGGAGCGCCTCGCCGGCGGAGGTGCACAGGCGAAGGCAGCTCAGGTCCTGGCGGTCAGCGCCCGGGTGATCGAGCATCGCCTGCATCATCGTCGGGACGTTGACGAGGATGGTGGGCCGGTACCGCGCGATCAGCTCGAAGATGAGCTCGGGGGTGGACCGCTCCGCGAAGATCACCCCGGTGGCGCCGACACCGAAGGGAAACAGCGCGGCGAGGTCGCGTGCGTAGCCGAAGAACAGCTTCGGCACGGGAAGGACGACATCCTCTGGGCCCATGCCGAGGACGCCTCGCGCGTAGCCGTCGTGGCTGACGATCGGGCTCCGCGACGTATGCACGCACGCCTTCGGCCTGCCCGTGCTCCCGGTGGTGAACTTCCAGATCGCGGTGTCGTCTCGCGCCCTCGACGCCGCCTCGAGCGTCGCCGGCTGGCGCGACACGAGTGGCTCGAACGCCACCTCGCCGTCGCCGAGCACTGTCTCGCCGGCATTCACCACCATGAGGGTGGGGCGAGCGCGGCTTGCGATGACGGCCGCACGCATCCGTTCGAGCGTCGGGCCGTCGACGACGACCACCGGCGCCGTGGTGTAGTCGAGGAAGTACGCATAGTCCTTCGGCTGCAGGAATGTGTACACCTCGGCGGTCACCGCGCCGATCTTCTGCACCGCATACCAGGTCGCGACGAACTCGACCGAGTCGGCGAGCGCCAGGAGCACGCGGTCGTGGGCGCCGACGCCGAGCTCGAGGAGCGCATTGCCCACCCGGTTGGTCAGGACGGCGAGCTCGGCGTAGGTGTGCCTGCCGGCGGGTCCCACCAGCGCGGCGTGCCCGCCGCGCCCTTCGCGCAGGTTGCGATCCAGGAAGGTCGACGCCAGGTTCGGGCTTGTTCCGCTCCCATCCTGGGCGTTCACGATCCGGGCTCGGTCGCAACCCGCTCGCGAATCAAGCCGATCAGCAGGCGGGTGAGCGTGCCGAGCGTTGCATCCCCCTCAGCCGCGCTCGCCTCGGCCGGGTCCCCGCAATACGCTCGATCCATGCCCATCGCGAGGAAGTCGGTGTGACCGGCGGCCATCGCCTCCGGCATGTTCAGCTGATATGCAGGGAGGCGGCGCATGATCTCGGCTTCGACGAGCTCCGGGCGCGTCGCCAGCACCAGCGATGTCTCGTAGCGCCCCGCGTGGGCGGCGCCGCTCTGGAACTCGGGTGTCAGCTGCTCTGCCACGACCCGGCGGGTGACGTCGAGGAAGCCGACCCTCGCCTCCTCGGCAGCCTTGCGCAGGGTCGCGACCTGGGCGGGTTCGAAGTGACTGTTGACGATCACCAGGTGGCGGAAGCCCTGGGCGCGCAGCGACGCGCAGACCTCGACGACCATCGCCCGCAGGGTGCTCTCGCTGATCGTGATCGCCCCGGTGAAGGCGGCCGAGTACCGGGTCACCCCGAACGCGATCTCTGGGAGCACCAGGGCTCGGATCGCGCTGTCAGCCGAGAGTGCGATGGCCGCCCGCTCGCAGATCGCAGTCGAGATGATCGAGTCGGTACCCAACGGTGCGTGGGGACCGTGGGGTTCGACCGCTCCGACAGGGAGCAGCAGCACCGGCGCCGGACCGCTGTCGAGCAGGGCCCGCGCGCGCGGTGACGTCAGATCGGCGAAATGAATCGATGCAGGCATGCTGACGACGCCACATTCACGACGTTCCACACTTTACAGTTGCGCCCAGACTCACATGCGAATTGCGGTTGTCGGGGGCGGGCCGGGCGGACTCTACTTCGCGGCGCTCACCAAGCAGCTCGATCCCAGCCACGAGATCGAGGTGTGGGAGCGCAACGCCGACGACGACACCTTCGGGTTCGGTGTGGTCTTCTCCGATGAGACGCTCGGCGGCATCGAGCACGCCGACCCCGCGATTCATGATGCGATGTCGCGCGAGTTCGCCAGGTGGGATGACATCGACATCCACTACCGAGGCGAGGTGATCACGTCGGGCGGTCACGGGTTCGCAGCGTTGAGCCGCAGGCGGCTCCTCCAGATCCTGCAGCAGCGCTGCCGCGAGCTCGGTGTGACGCTGCGTTTCAACGCCGAAGCGCCGTCCGCTCGCGACCTCGCCGCAACGCACGACCTCGTGGTCGGGGCCGACGGCGTCAACTCCGCGACCCGCGCGCTGTTCGCCGAGACGTTCGGTCCCACCCTCGATGTGCGCCGCTGCAAGTTCATGTGGCTCGGCACCGATCTCGTCTTTGACGCCTTCAAGTTCTACATCGTCGAGACGCCCCACGGCATCATGCAGATCCACGGCTATCCCTACGACGCGACCGGCAGCACGTTCATCGTTGAGATGAACGATGCGGTGTGGCGCCGCGCCGGGTTCGACGTCCTGGCAGGCCGGCACTTCGACCCCGGCGAAAGCGACATCGCAAGCATCGCCGAGATCCGCCGGCTCTTCGCGGCGATCCTCGACGGCCACGCCGTGCACGCGAACAACTCGAAATGGATCAGCTTCACGACGGTGCGCAACGAGCGCTGGCATGACGGTAACGTCGTGATCCTCGGCGACGCCGCGCACACAGCGCATTTCTCGATCGGCTCCGGGACCAAGCTCGCCATGGAGGATGCGCTCGCGCTCGCCGCGTGCCTGCACGAGCACCCGAGCGTCAGCCTCGGGCTCGCGGCGTATGAGGCGGAGCGCAAACCCGTCGTCGTCTCGACCCAACGTGCTGCGCAGGCAAGTCTCGAGTGGTTCGAGAATCTCGGACAGTACGTCCACCAGGAGCCGCTGCAGTTTGCGTTCAACATCCTCACCCGGAGCCGCAGAGTCACCTACGACAATCTGCGCCTGCGCGACCCCGAGTTCGTGCGCGACGTCGATGCCTGGTTTGCCAGTCGTGTCGACGCGCTCCCGCCACGGCCTGCCGGCGACACGACACCGCCGATGTTCCAACCGTACCGGCTTCGCGACCTCGAATTGAAGAATCGCGTGATCGTGTCGGCGATGGACATGTACTCCGCGATCGACGGCATGCCCAATGACTTCCATCTCGTGCACACCGGCAGCAAGGCGCTGGGCGGTGCGGCCCTGGTGATGACCGAGATGGTCTGCGTCTCGGCGACCGGGCGGATCACGCCCGGCTGTGCCGGGATGTATGCGCCCGGACACGAAGCGGGATGGCGGCGGATCGTGGAGTTCGTCCATGGTCGGACAACCGCGCGCATCGGCCTGCAACTCGGTCACTCCGGACGCAAGGGATCGACACGCCTGATGTGGGAGGGAATGGACGAACCCCTCCCCGAGGCGAACTGGGCGGTGGTCGCGCCATCGCCGATCCCGTACTCCACCGCCAACCAGGTGCCGCACCAGTTGAGCGACGACGAGCTGGCCGAGATTCGGGAGCAGTTCGTCGCGGCTGCCGACGCGGGTGAGCGGGCGGGGTTCGACCTCCTCGAGCTGCACTGCGCGCACGGATACCTGCTCTCGAGCTTCATCTCGCCGATCTCGAATCAGCGAACCGATGCGTACGGCGGGACGCTCCAACACCGGCTGCGCTTTCCGCTCGAGGTCTTCGACGCGGTGCGCGGCGTGTGGCCGGCGCACAAGCCGATGATCGTGCGCATCTCCGCCACGGACTGGTATCCCGGCGGTATCGACGCCGATGACGCAGTTGAGATCGCACGTGCATTTGCTGCGCACGGCGCCGACGCCATCGATGTGTCGACAGGTCAGGTGACCAAGGACGAACAGCCGGCGTTCGGCCGTTCGTACCAGACGCCCTACGCGGATCGCATCCGCAACGAGGTGGGGATCGCGACCATCGCGGTGGGTGTCATCTCGTCGTACGACGATGTGAATTCAGTGGTGCTCGCGGGCCGCGCCGACCTCTGCGCACTCGCGCGCGCGCATCTCTACGATCCGCAGTGGACCCTCCACGCGGCCGCCGATCAGGGCTACTTCGGGCCCGGTGCCGAGTGGCCGGATCCGTTCAAGGCGGGCAGCCGCAAGCCGCAATCCGGGCGCAGCGACGGTCCGAAACCGAGGCTCCAGTTGATCCGCGACGGCGAGGCGCAGACGCGACACGGCCGTTGGCGGCCGCGATGAGCGGGTGCTCAATATCAAGGCATCGTCGGACGTGCAACGGTCACCTGATCAGCTGACGCAGTCTCGTGGTCGTATTCCAGTTCCGTTGGGTCGCGCGCACTCCGAGCACGCGGTCCCAATCGGGCAACGTGGAGCCCATGATCCCGTGGGGAAGACGCAGATAGACCACGCCCTTCCCGAATGCGAACTCGTCGGGTAGATGGGCCTTCCGGTCGATGCCGGCTGCGGTCGCCGTGGACGGTTCCGCGCTCAGAAAGGCGGCGTGCAGCTCGTTCGAGGCCACGCCGCGCGCCACGAAAGGATTCGCGTCGACCGCGGCCGCGAACTCGGCCGCCGTGCGCACGAACACGACCACGTCCATCCCGAAATCGCTGCGGATGCTGGTTGAGATCTGTTGCTCGAGGGAGTCAGCCTTTAATTGCCTGAACGTGAAGGCGACATTCCCACTCTGCCCGTGGGTGCGTACGTCTGCGTAGCCGAGTCCCTCCAGCATGCCGCGCAGATCCGCCATCGCGATCCGCTTCCCGCGCCCGACGTTGATACCGCGCAGCAGGGCCACCCAGGTCGCGCTCATGACGCGTTCAGTGACGACCCAGTGGCCAGAGCGGACGCCAGGCTGTCGAGGAACCACTTGCGCTCGCGCACGACGAAGAAGAGATGACCACTGTGAAAGGTCACCATGTGGGAATCGGCGATGCCGCGACGCATCCTCTCCGCCTCGCGCAGCGGAGCGACCCTGTCCTTCCTGCCATGGAGAATCGTGGTGGGGACGTGAATCTCGCCGAGGCGGTCCACGCAGTCGTAGGCACGCGAAGCCTCGCGCTGGTGCGTGAATGCGTATCGCGGCTGGGGATACTTCCCCCGGAACACCAGGCCCGACAGCATGCCCAGCATCTCCATGCGCGTCGAGTGCTCGGGCCTCGCGGATGCCGTGGTGCTGACGAGAATCAGCCGTGCCACGCGGTCAGGGTGCTCGAGCGTCAGGTAGAGCGCGATCCGGCCGCCCATGGACACGCCGAGCACCGTCGCGTGCGCCATGCCGACCGCCTCCATCAGGGCGTCCGTGTCGTCGGCCATCATCGGGACCGTGTACGGGGCGTCCGGCTTGTCGGTGCGCCCGGCGCCGCGGTTGTCGAAGGCGAGCACGCGATGGGTTTTGGCGCACCATTCGGTCAACCACGTCGTCTCCGAGATGTCGCTGGCCAGCCCGCCAATCAAGACGAGCGGTTCCCCCGATCCATGCACCTCGTAGTACATGTCGATGTCACGGACGTGGACGACTGGCACGCTCAGACTCCCCGATGCACGGATGTCAGCGCGACCCGGTTGCGCTGTGGCTCAAATCCTCCTCGATGCCGCGCGCTGCCGCAAGCAGGTGCGGCAGGAATTCTCCACGCACCAGATCGGCGCTCCCGCGGCTCACCGGTGAGGACACGTTGACCGCCGCGATCACCCGCCCCGTCAGATCGTTGATCGGCGCGGCGATGGCGCGAAGACCCTCCTCGAGCTCCTCGTCGACGAAGGCCCAGCCCTGCTCGCGCACCAGGAGCAATTCGGCGCGCAGCGTGGGGATGTCTGTCACCGTGCGTGCGGTCAGGCGTCGGAGTTCCACGGTCGCGAAGTAGCCGTCGAGCCACTCGTCACTCTGCCCGGCGAGCAGCACCCGCCCCATCGAGGTGGCGTACGCCGGGAACCGAGTGCCCACGCTGATCGTGACGGTCATGATCCGGCGGGTTGGTACACGGGCGACATAGACCACGTCATCGGCGTCGAGCACCGACACCGATGACGACTCGCGAAGCATGCTGACCAGACGCTCGAGATGGGGTTGCGCAACCTCGTGGAGGCTGAGGCTCGAGAGGTATGCGTAGCCAAGCTCGAGCACACGGGGACGGAGCGCGAAGAGGCGGCCGTTGCTGCGCACGTAGCCGAGCTTGGACAGAGTGCGAAGGAATCGCCGTGCCGATGCGCGGGTCAGCCCCGCGGCACGCGCAACCTCGCTGAGCGTGAGCTCCGGGTGCTCGGCGTCGAACGCTCGGATGACCGCGAGGCCGCGCTCCAGGGATTGCACGAAGTCAGTGCCGATGCCGCGATCAACGCGCGCGGTCGCCGGTCGATCCGCGTCGGTCACCCAGACTCCGGCGGGTGAGCAGCATCGCGGAGCGCGTCGCGGGCGATGCTGAAGGCGCGGTTGGCGCGCGGAACGCCGGCATACACGGCGACTTGCAGCAGGATCTCCTTGATCTCCGCAACGCTGACGCCATTGCGCACTGCTGCGCGCACGTGCAGGGCGAGCTCGTGCTCCGATCCCTGGGCGGCAAGCATCGCCAGCGTGATGCAGCTGCGCGTGCGCCGATCGAGACCCGGTCGCGACCAGACAGCACCCCACGCCGCGCGCGTGATGTATTCCTGGAAATCCGCGGTGAAAGCGTCGGCATCGGCCATGGCGCGGTCCACGTGCGCATCGCCGAGGACCTCGCGCCGGGTGGACATTCCCCGCTCCAGCATGTCATCGCTCACGGCGTTCCTCCATCATCTTCCGTCAGGTGTTCGAGCACCAGCCGGTTCACGATGCCCGGCTGCTCGACGTTGACCAGGTGCGCCGCATCCGCGACCACGGCGACACTCGCGTCCCGGAACGACGCGCTGAACATCACCGCGCTCGCAGCCGGGACGAACGGATCCTCGGCGCCGGCGATGATCAGGGTCCGCGCGTCGATCCTGTGGATGTCGGTGCGCAGATCGCACGCGGCAACGGCCTCGCAGCAACTCGCATATCCCTCCGCGCTCATGCCGACCAGCTGGGCCGCATAGCCCCGGATGGTCGCCGGGTGCTCCGCCACGAACCGCTCGGTGAACCACCGAGCCGCGACGCCGGCTGCGAGCGGCTCGATGCCCGCCGCACGGACGGCGGCGGCGCGTTCCGTGTACCGGCTCGCCGGTTGCGGCCGTGACAAAGCACCCATCGCCACGAGCCTGGTGACTCGCGCCGGGTGGTGCGCCGCCACCCAGAGACCGACCATGCCACCCAGCGACACGCCGCAGAACGCCACCGATGCGACACCGAGCCCGTCGATGAGGGCGACCACGTCGTTCCCGAGGTCCTCGACGCTGTACGGTCCCGGCGGCGCGGGCGAGGCGCCGAGGCCGCGGTAGTCGTAGAGCAGCAGACAGAAGTGTGCCGAGAGCGGCTCCTGCGCAGCCCACATCGCCCTCGAGGCGCCGAGCGCGCTGCTCATCACCAGCATCGGCTTGTCGCGATCCCCGAGCAGCGTATAGGCCAGCTCGAGGCTCATGCGCGCATGCCGGCGGCACTGTGTGAGTCCTGCGCGCGCTGGATCCACAAGTCGATCGACCCCAGGTACCGCGACGGATCGAGCGCAGCGGCAATCTGATCGTCGGCGAGGTGTTGGTGCACCTCGGCATCGGAGCGCACCACAGCGGAAAAGGCGATATGGCGATCGATTGCCTCCTCGCTGCAGCGACGCACGATCTCGCGCGCCCCAGATCGTCCCGCGTGGCGCGAGAGTTGCAGCGCCAGGCTCTCGGCCATCACCAGGCCGCCGTCCGACGCCAGGTTCTCCTCCATACGCCGAGGGTCGACGCGCAGCGAGCCCAGCAACACCGCTGTGTGATGCATCGCTCCGCCCGTGACGCGGAGCAGTTCGCGAACGGGCTCCCACTCGGCGTGCCACGCACCCGCGGCGCGCTCGTGTTCCTGCACCATCGCGCTGAAGACGGTGCCCACGAGCCCGGGCGCGCGCGCCGCCGCTGCCAGGATGAGCACGGCGCGAACCGGGTTTCGCTTCTGGGGCAACGTCGACGAGGTGCCGCGCTCCGCCTCTTCCGCCTCGGCGACCTCTGCCTGGGCGAGCAGCACGACGTCGCGCGCGATCTTGCCGGCGACGCCGACAGCCGTGCCGAGCGCGGCCGCGAGCGCCGCAACCCGAGTGCGATCGGTGTGCCAGGGGAGGACGGGCTCGGCGAGCTCGAGACGCAGTGCAAGCCGGCGCGCGACCTCGACACCCGCGCCCTCCAGCGACCCGAGCGTCCCCGAGGCCCCTCCGAGCTGCACGGCGAGCCGCTCCGCTCGCACCTGCGCGAGCAATGCGTACGCCGCGTCCACGCTTACCAACCAGGCTGCGGCCTTGAACCCGAACGTGGTCGGCGTGGCCGGCTGGAGCAGCGTGCGCGCGGTCATCAGGGTGGTCCGATGTGTCTCCGCCAGGCCGGCGCATGCCGCTCCGACGGTCGACAGGTCATCGAGCATCAGATCGAGCGCCCGCCGGGCCATCAGCGAGAACGCGGTGTCGATCACATCCTGGCTGGTGGCCCCTGCATGCACGTACTCCTGCGACTCCGCTGACACGGCGTCGGTCAGGGCGCGCACTAATGGCGCCGCGGGGTTGCCCGCCGTAAGGGATTGGCGCCCGATCTCCGCGGCATCGAACAGCTCTGCGCGGCACGCAGCGGCGATCTCGGCTGCGGCAGCCGGAGGAATCAGGCCGGCATCGGCCTCCGACTCCGCAAGCGCCGCCTCGAAATCGAGCATTGCCTGCAGCCACGCCGAGTCGCTCACCGCCGCATCGACATCGGGGTTGCCGAACAGCGGATCGACCAGTCCTTCAGCGATCGAAGAAGACCGTCTCACGCGCGCCCTGGAGGTGGATGTCGAACCGGAGCCCGCCGTCGTCGCTCACCGCCACCAGCGTCGACCGCTCGGCGGGAGAAAGCGCCTGAAGCACCGGGTCGGCGTCATTCGTCTCGCGTTCATCCGGGAAATACAGGCGCGTCACCAACCGCGTGAGGAGCCCGCGCGCGAAGACCGACACGTCGAGGTGCGGCGCGTCGCCCGCAACAGTTCGCGCCGGCTTGGAGGTGATGATCGCGAAATGGCCCTCGTCGTCGGTGGCGCAACGGCCTGCGCCCTCCGGCTGCCAGGTCTCGATCAGCGCGTCCGGAACGGGTTCGCCGGCGCCGTCGAGCACCTGCCCGGAGATGCGCACCGCCCCCGGCATTCCCTCGCCGACAACGTGCGATCCGATGGTTGTCGACAGCCCGATCTGGAAGAACGGTCCGACCGTCTGCGAGGGCGTGAGCGGCAGTCTCATCCAGGGGCATCATCGTCGAGCGGGGTTGCCTCGCGCCCTGCTACGACGATGTCCCAGGCGAAGCCGAGCGACCACTCCGGCTCGGTGAGCTCGAGCGACCACCGTGCCACCAGGCGTTGCCCCGCATCGTCGCCCGACACCGCATTGAAGATCGGGTCCTGCCCGAAGAGCGGGTCGCCGGGAAAGTACATCTGGGTCACCAGGCGTTGGGCGAACGCGGGGGAAAACACCGAGAAATGCACGTGTGCCGGCCGCCACGCGTTGGGGTGGTTGCGCCACGGGTATGCACCGGGTTTGATGGTGACGAACCGGTAGCCACCGTCCGCGTCGGTGAGGCAACGGCCCGCGCCGCTGAAATTCGGATCCAGCGGCGCGGGGTGCTGATCTGAGCGATGCGCGTATCGCCCGGCTGCGTTCGCCTGCCAGACCTCGATCAGCGCTCCGCTCACCGGGTCCCCGTCCTCGTCGAGGACTCGCCCGCTGATCGTGATCCGCTCGCCGAGGGGCTCAGCGTCGTGCTGCCTGGTGAGGTCGTTGTCGAGCGCGCCGACGGTCTCGCCCGCCAGGAGCGGCGCCGTGAGCTCGCCGAGCCGTCCCGGGAGCACGCGCAGCGGCTGCTTTGGAGCCCGCAACCGGCTGGACTGGTAATCGGGGCTGTCGTTGGGCGGGTGTGCGCGACGCGTGGAGATGGACATCAACCCTCGAGGACCACGGCCAGTCCCTGGCCCACGCCGATGCAGATGGCGGCGAGGCCGTAGCCGCCGCCGCGACGTCGGAGGGCGTCCAGGACGAAGACGTCCTCGGTCACGCTCCCTTGGTCGCCTCGAGACGGCGCAGCACGATCAGCTCCTCCTGGTTCGGTGGGTCGATGGTGGCGAGGTCCGGCGCCACCGCGAGCGGCCATCCGGTCGCTGCTCGCGCGTCGTCGGCGGTGCAGCCGTGGTGAACGCCGACCAGGGTCAGCTCGCAGGTCTCCGGGTCGGGTGACAGGATGCCGAAATCGGTGATGACGACGCGCGGGCCGGACCCGCTGAGGCCGAGACGCTGCCGGTCGCCGGGTCCGCGACCGAAGCCGACCGAGGTGACGAAGTCGACTCGGTCGACGAACGTGCGGCGTGTCTGGCGAAGCACAACGACGACCTCGCGGCATGATGCGGCGATTTCGGGCGCGCCGCCTGCGCCCGGGAGCCGAACCTTCGGATGGCGGTAATCGGTGCCGATCACAGTGGTGTTGATATTGGCGTAGCGGTCGATCTGGGCCGCGCTGAGAAAGCCGACGTCGATCCGTCCCGGTTGCAGCCAGTAGTTGAAGACCTCGGGAACGCTGACCACCGCGTCGGCGGTCTCGGCGAGGATGCCGTCGCCGATCGACAGGGGCAGGCGGTCGGGCTTGGCGCCGAGCGTCCCCGACTCATAGATGAGCACGACGTCCGGCGCGCTGGTCATACGCGCGAGGTTCGCCGCCGCGCTCGGCAGCCCGATACCGACGAAGCAGACGGTGCCGTTGTGCAGCTGGCGCGCGGCCGCCACGGTCATCATCTCGTCGGACGTGTACGCCGCGGTCACGCTGCCGGTGCCCGGCGCACAACGTTCTCCTCCATCCAGCGCAGGAAGGTGCCGCGATCCTTGCTGATCGCGTCCCACTCTGTGTAGAACGCGTTGTCTCGCAAGGAATATCCCTGCGCGTAGGAGGGGTGCGACCCGCCCGGCGCGACCGCGACGTAGGTGGTTGCGAACGACGGGAGCACGACCTCCTGCGGTTTCGGGTCAAGGCTGTCGACGATCTCCTCGACGGTGATCAGCGACCGTTTCGCGGCCAGCACGGCTTCTTTCTGCACGCCGAGGATGCCCCACATCTGCACGTTGCCTTTGCGGTCGGCACGCTGCGCATGGATGATCGTGACGTCAGGCGACAGGGCGGGGACCGCGGTCAGCACCTCGCCGGTGAACGGGCACGTGATCGGCCGGATGGTGTCGGTCTGCGCCGGAAGATCTGTTCCGACATACCCGCGCAGAACTGCGAACGGAATGCCGCTCGCCCCGGCGAGGTAGCGGTTGGCCATGCCGGCATGGCTGTGCTCCTCAAGTTCCAGCGGCAATGGCCACGAGTTCTCGACGGCATCGCGAAACCGGTGGAGCGAGCCGACACCCGGGTTGCCGCCCCACGAGAAGATGAGCTTGGACGCGCACCCCATACCGATCAGCTGGTCGTAGATGAGGTCGGGGGTCATCCGGACCAGGGTGAGGTCGCGCCGATGCTGGCGAATGATCTCGTGGCCGGCCGCGAAGGGGATGAGGTGGGTGAATCCCTCCATCGCGAGCGTGTCGCCGTCGCGCACAACGGCGGCGATGCCCTCCGACAGCGAGACGATCTCAGCCATGGTCACGGATCAACATGTTCGCGTAGCGCACACTCGTACCCCGAACCTTAGCGTTTTGATTCGGGCCTTCGGCAGGTGCCCCGGGGGCTTGCCTGCCCTCACAAGGATATGTGATACGTTCATTCAGAGAACGTGGGTTCGTTATGCGAACACTCGGCCATCGGGTAGTGCGGGGGGCTAGCCACGTCCCAGGAGGACGCCCTCGTCAACGCAGGCGGCGTCAACTTCGTCGAGAGCCTGATCGCCCGTGCAGCGCGGGCGCAGGCCCTTCCCCTTCTAGCATTCATGCGTGCGCACCCAGGTCGCGATCATCGGTGCGGGGCCGGCAGGGCTCATGCTCGCTCATCTGCTGAGCCTCGAGGGCATCGAGTCGATGGTCATCGAGTCGCGCGCACGGGGGTACGTCGCGCACCGTGTTCGTGCCGGCGTGCTCGAGCAGGCCAGCGCGGACCTTCTCGATTCGACCGGAGTCGGAGCGAGGATGCGCAGTGAGGGCCTCGTGCACCACGGCATCGAGCTGCGGTTCGGCGGACGCGACCACCGCATCGACTTCGGCGCGCTCACCGGCGGTCGTGGCATCACCGTGTACGGGCAGCAGGAGATCGTCAAAGACCTGATCGCGATCCGGCTGTCGGCAGGTCACCCGATCCTCTTCGAGGCGAGCGATGTCCGACTGCACGATCTCAAGTCCGAACGGCCGTCGGTCACCTTCCTCCTCGATGGCGCAAGCATGACGATCGAGTGCGACATCATCGCAGGCTGCGACGGCTTCCACGGCGTCTCGCGGGACAGCATCCCGGCCGGGGTGCTGACCACCTATGAGCGGAAATACCCGTTCTCCTGGCTCGGAATCCTCGCAGGCGTCGCCCCGTCGAGCGAGGAGCTGATCTACTCCTACCACGAGCGCGGGTTTGCACTGCTCAGCATGCGGTCGCCGACGGTGAGCCGCCTGTACCTGCAGGTGCCCGCGGACGAGCGCATCGGCGACTGGTCGGATGCACGCATCTGGACCGAGCTGCAGACCAGGCTCGCGGCCGACGGCTGGTCGCTCGCCGATGGCCCTGTCACCGAGAAGGGGATCTCGGCAATGCGCAGCTTCGTCGTCGAACCCATGCAGTTCGGACGCCTGTTTCTCAGCGGCGACGCGGCCCACATCGTGCCGCCCACCGGCGCCAAGGGCATGAACCTTGCGCTTCGCGACGTGAGCATTCTCGCCGACGCTGTGGCGTCGTTCTACAAAGGTGGCGACACGCGGTTACTCAACGAGTACTCCAGCAGCTGCCTCCGCCGAGTCTGGAGAGCGCACCATTTCTCGTGGTGGATGACCTCGATGCTGCACCGCTTCCCGAACAGCGACGCCTACCAGACACGCTTGCAGCTTGCCCAACTCGCCTACACGGTCGACTCTCGTGCGGCGTCGACGAGTCTCGCGGAGAATTACGTGGGGTACGAATGGACGACGTAACAGCGGCTGGAACTTCAGCACGTGATTTCATGCGGCAGGTGCTGGCCAGCTTCGACAACTGCCCCGATCCACGGTTGCGCGAACTCGTCGCCGCGCTGGTTCGCCATCTGCACGAGTTCGCCGTCGAAGAGTCGGTCACCGAGGCGGAGTGGCTTGCGGCTATTCGCTTTCTGACCGATGTCGGGCATATCACCACCGATCGGCGTCAGGAATTCATCCTGCTGTCGGACACGCTGGGGCTGTCGATGCTCGTCGACCTCATCCACCACGGATCCGGCAGCGGCGCGACCGAATCGACGGTGCTCGGGCCGTTCTACGTCGAGGGTTCCCCCTGGCGTTCCAACGGCGACGCGATCACCGACGACCTCGGCGCCCAACCGCTGCTGGTCAGCGGCCATGTCCGGGACACAGCGGGCCTGCCGCTCCCGGGCGCCACCGTCGACGTGTGGCAGAACGCGACCAATCGACTCTATGCGGTCCAGGATGGCGCGCAGACACCGGAGAACCTGCGCGGCCGCTTCCGCACCGACGCCGACGGCGCGTTCGCCTTCCGCACCGTGCGACCGGTGGACTACCCGATACCCGATGACGGCCCAGTTGGCAGGATGCTCCACGCGACCGGCCGTCATCCCTGGCGCCCGGCGCACATCCACTTCATCATCTCCGCCGAGGGATATGTCCCGGTGACGACCCACGTGTTCGATTCGGAGAGCCCGTACCTCGACTCCGATGCCGTCTTCGGTGTGAAGCAGTCGCTGGTGCGGAAGCTCGTCGCGCACGATCCTGCTGCCGACAGTGCACCTGCAGGGATCCAGGGATCCTGGCACACGGTCGATATCGACATCGTGCTGCAGCTTGAGGCGCCCGCGCTCCCGAGTTAGGTGGAGCTGATCTGCTGCTACCGCGAGCGCGGTTTCGCGCTGCTCAGCACGCGTCGCCAAGCGTGCGTGACGCGTCCGTGTAGTCGGCAGGATTCATTGCGATGACCTCCGCAATGTCTGCGCTCAGGGTGGCGGCTCCACTACTGCAACTCCCTCAGCGCTGTGGATGCGCCAACCCTGCTCATGCACCGCGCGATGGTGCGGCCGACAGAGGGAGACCAGGTTGCCGTTATTCGTGTGGCCTCAGTGCGTAAGGCCGTTCCGCGCTGACTGGGCGGCGAGCCCGTTGCTCACGTTCGAGAAGACGTTGCCCGGGCAGCTCGAGAACATCGTTATCAAATGCTTCTCCTGCGGGACGCTCAACGAGATCACGAGCACCCGCGAGCGGCCCGGCTCGACACGACCCGATTCAAACTGAGGCACTCCCCGGACTTACCGCTGGTTGTGATAGACGCTCTGCTTTCTCTAAGCTCACGCGTCAAGGCCGGGCAGGGCGTCTCCACAAGATCCGCTCCTGCCCGGCCCACATTCAAACTGACCACTACCCGGCCTTCCCGTTAGAGCCGAAGGTCACATCTCTCCTAGAGCCGAAGGTCACATCTCTCGCCCTAGGCAGGGTGGTGCAACCGCAGGATGGTCTTGCCTGGCGCTTCCCCGGTCAATACATGTGCTGCCGCACTTTGAGTGGGCTGACGGAGGTGATATTCGTGGCGGTCAACCCCTGTTCTCGCCCGCCGGTACCAGGGGTTGTATTAGCGAAGTACGAGGTTCTCGAGGTTGGTCTCCCCGCCGTGCCCCCATTGCAGGAGGTGGTGGGCGTCGATCCAAAAATATAGGCCGACAGAGACCATTAACCCCAGGGTTGGACCGCCGCGCCAACGCAGTTCAGTAGGAGCGTATCGGCGTCGCACACGACCGATGGGCCCCGCGAGTTGTCAGGTGGGTGACTGACAACGGATGAACACGAATTGGAGGTGGTCGTGGACTCACTCCGGTTCGGCGCTCCCCATGGTTAGACCGGCCCGAACAGCCGGCGGATAGCCCCCTCGCCGCTGGAGAAGCGAGCCAGGCGGCGAGGTCGAGTTGGCCGCGGGTATCTGAATCGTGCCGACGCCAGGCCATCCGTCGCTGGGAGCCCGCTGCCCTGACGGGACCGTCATCCGGACAGCGCGGGCATCAGCAACTACTCCCTGAGGCTCGTCACGTTGTACGCCTTCACAGGGTCGTGGAATCCCTTGAGCTGGAGTGGGCCGACCGATTCGATGCTCACGAGGTCGGTTACGATCGCATAGGCGCGCGGGGAGAGTAGGATCTGGCCGCCAAGCGCCTGGGAGCACAGACGCGATGCGAGGTTGACGACGGTCCCGGTTGCGCGATAGTCGAACCGTCCTTCGAAGCCGACGCGGCCGAGGGTCGCATACCCCTCGGCGATGCCGATGCCCGCGTCGAGGTCGAAACCATTGCGTCGCCAGGCGTCGGTCACCGCCTGCATACGCTCGCGAATCTCGACCGCCATACGAACCGCCGTGGCGGTGTGCTCGACGCACGGCATCGGGTCGTTGAAGATGGCCATGATCGAGTCGCCGGCGAACTGCTCGAGGGTTGCCTCATAGCGGAGGATCAGCTCGCCGACGGCTTCGTAGAACTGACTGAGCGCGCCCATCACCTCTTCGGGCTCCGCATTCGCAGCGAATGCGGTGAAGCCTCTGAGATCGCAGAAGAGAATCGTGACCTCACGCCGGTGCGGCTCGAGCAGCTGCGCGCCTCCGGACATGATCACGTCGGCGACCGGCGCCGAGAAATAGCGGCGCAGCCGATCCAGACCTTCGAGTTGCCCGAGCTGACTCTGGACACGTTCCTCCAGGGTCTGGTTCCACTCGGCAAGCTCAGCGGTCTGCTTCTGGATCGTGTCGTGGTACTCCTTGATCCGCAGCAGCGAGCGCACCCGGCTGAGCAACTCCTGCGGATTGAAAGGTCGACCGATGAAATCGTCCGCTCCCGCCTCAATGGCGTTCACCTTGTCCTGGTCGCCACTCGAGGTCAGCATTACGACCGGTAGGAGCTGCGTCGCGGGATCCTCGCGAATCCGGCGGCAGACGTCGTACCCGGTCATGTCGGGCATGAGGATGTCGAGGAGCACAAGGTCGGGTGGCTCGGAGTGCAGCTTCGCGAGTCCCTCTCCGCCAGAAAGCGCCAGAGCCACCGTGTAGCCGTGTGGTGTGAGCATCGCCTCGAGCAGCCGCCCGTTCGCCGGCGTGTCATCGACGACCAGCAAGCGCGCAGCCCGATCCATCAGCCGTCTCCCGCCAAGTCGTTGCAATACGCGAGCACCTGGCGCGGAAAGATGGCCACATCGATCGGCTTCACGATGATCCCGGCGAAGCCGGCCCGGGAGAACCGGTCCCGGTCGACCGGCATGACCGACGCAGTGAAGGCCACCACAACGATGCCGGCGATGGCCGGATCAGCCCGGAGGCGTTCGAGTGCCGTCACCCCGTCCATGCCGGGCAATTCGATGTCCATGAGGACGATGTTGGGCTTGAAATCCGATGCCATCCGAAGCCCGGTCTCGGCGTCCGGCGCGTCGATGGTGCGAAAGCCGTGGTACCGCAACAGGTCGCGGGCGAGCTTGAGGTTCTTCTCGTTGTCCTCGACGATGAGGACCAGCTGACCGTCGGCAAGCGTGGTCATGCGCGTGGCGACGTCGTGTGGGTCGCCATGGCGGCGACTTCCACGCGGGGAGGCGCTTTGCTCTCAGGTGGAATCGCGGTGCCCTGGGTGCGCGGAAGCGTGAAGGTGAACGTGCTGCCGTGGCCGGGTTCGCTCTCCACGCGGAGGCTGCCGCCGTGGAGCTCGATGAAGCGTCGCGAGATGGCGAGGCCCAGACCCGTGCCCTCCTGGAGGTGGGCCGTTCCGACCTGCTGGAACTCCTCAAAGATGCGGGCTTGGTCCGCCGGCGCGATACCGACACCATCATCGCGCACGATGACCACCACGTCGTCGCCGACTGCATGTGCGTTGACGGCGACATGACCACCCCTGGGTGTGAACTTCAAGGCGTTGGAGAGCAGGTTGAACAGCACCTGCTTGAGCATCCGCTCGTCAGCCTCGATGACGCCGATGCCCGGGTCGACCTCGAGCCCCAGCGCAATGCCCTCGCGCGTGGCGCGCTCGCGCGACAGTGCCACCGAGTTCTGCACGAGATCGGAGAGCGCAAAGGGCGTGATCTGAAGATCCATCCTCCCTGCCTCGATCTTGGAGAGGTCCAGGATGTCGTTGATCAGTGCAAGCAGATGGCGCCCCGAGGCGTGGATATCGGCGACGTACTCCGCCTGCTTGTCGTTGAGATCGCCGAACAGGCGGTCCTGCAACACCTCCGAGAAACCGATCACCGCGTTGAGGGGAGTGCGCAGCTCGTGCGACATGTTGGCGAGGAATTCCGACTTGTGCCGGCTCGCAGTCTCGAGTTCGCCATATAGGCGGCCCAGCTGGTCGTTCATACGGTTGAGGTTCGTGGCGAGGGCACCGAGCTCGTCGCGGTTGGGGACGTCGACGTGGCCCGAGAAATCACCCGACGCGATCGCCTCCAGCTGGGTGTGCATCTTCCGGATCGGCCCGACGAGGGACCGGGAGAGGACGAAGCCCAGGAGCAGGGCCACCACGACGCTCGCCGCCGCGACGCCGATGAAGAGGTGCTGCGAGTCCGCGTAAGCACTTGTGTTGATGGTAATCAGGCTGGCGGTGTCCTCCGAAGCGGTGTGCACGAGCTGGTTCGCCCGACGCAGCAAATCGGTGGCGAGGTCGTTGCCGTGGGTGTTCTGCAGCAGCTGAGCCTGGCTTGCTTGTCCACCCTTGTCGTAAGCGATGATCCGCGTGATTACGCTGGAGAATTGACGGAAATCCACCTCGATGTGGCTCAGGAGGCTCCTCTCTTCAGGAGGTGGCACGAAGCCGAGTTGGCTGATGTCTGACGCTGGGCCGATCGTGATGCTCGCGGTCTGGATGATGCCGTCAACCGCCAGGCTGACTGCCGGCGACGTGTTCACCCCCGAGAAGATGCTGGCGAAGTCATTATTCACCCGCAGCGCCATGAGGTTGCCCAGGAAGACGACGTCGGTCTTGAGGTTCTGATATGCCACGGTCCGCTGTTGCAGCTTCCCGAGCGTGTCGACGCGGTCGTTCGCGTCGCCGAGGACGCGGAGACCGAGAACGCCGACCGTGACGAGCAAGACAACGATTCCGACGAAGGCGACGAGAAGCTTGCGGTTGACCGTGGCGGGCACGCGCGCCACGGCACGCACGAGCGCGTTGTCAGCCGGGCTCAGGAATGCTGGCAAATCAGGGGCTCAGGACGGGCGTTGACCCGAGCGAGCTGGTGATGAGCCACCGGCCGTTGATCTTGGCAACTTCCGCATTGGTGGCGACAACGGCGACCAGCTTACGGGTGGGGACGTCGACGAAGTGGCACTCGAAGTAGATCGTGCCTGTATTGCCGCTGACGGTGATGATCTTCTTGTAGGCGGGTGTTTCGTCCACCCAGTCGTTCTGAGGCTGGAAGGGTTTTGATTGGACCCACATGGCTCGGATCTGGGCCGTCCCTGAAGCGGTCTGCGTGCCGATCTGGAACGTGGCGTTGTCGGCCCAGATGCTCATCATCAGATTGAGGTCCTTCGTCGAAGCGGCCTTGTGCCAGGTCACCTCGATCTGGTCGATCTGGTACATGTCCGCCTGCGTCTGCAGCGAGGCCAGCTGCGCGGA
>PLZA01000049.1 GCA_003153505.1 Candidatus Dormiibacterota bacterium | reverse complement strand
ACCGCGGGATGAATATGCTCTGCTAGACCGCAGGCCACCATAGCGTGCAATTAACACTCCGGAGCAATAGGGTGCTCGGCCCCGTCGGGGTAGCGAAAGCCGGGAGCCAACTTGTGTTGACCGTGCACCCAGTCCGCAAAGTGCTACCAAACGCACGGGCCAGAATTCTGCGAGCGTTTCCGGCACCCTTCAACTCAAACACATGCTCGGGCGCACCTTAAGGCCACACCTGCTGTTGCTGCATTTGTTGCGGCCGCGGCCGCACGCTCAAACCGTGTGAGTCACATGGGGCATTCTGGGCCGCCGCCAAAGGTTGTCCCGCAAGGGAGGACCAGCTATGGGTGGACAGGAAGATCAGGCGGTAGGTACTGCGAAGGAGTTCGAAGGCAAAGTCACCGGCGACGCAGACAGAGAAACGGAGGGCAAGGTTCAGAACGCCCTAGGCAAGGTGGAGACAACCGCGGATGACGCTGTCGATAACGCCAAGGGTGCGGCTCAGGTAGCAGGCGACAAACTAGGCGGCCGCTAAGGCGACGACAACAGTCCAGAACTCGCGGTGAGGACCCCTGAGGGAGTCAGTGCCAGCCAACTCGGGCCCCAACGACCGGATCGGAATCCACCTCACCCCTCGCGCTAACGGTTACGCCGTGACTGAGGCGGGTCGGTCACTTTGACCCCGCGCTGCTGCCTCGACTGTGAAGACCAAACCGGAACACCTAGGAGGTGCACATGATCATTCTCGGAATCATCCTGCTGATCATCGGCTTCGTTGCAAGTATCCCGATCCTCTGGACCATCGGGATCATCGTGCTGGTCATCGGGCTCGTTCTGGCGCTAATGGGTATGGCCGGACGCACCGTGGGCGGCCGACGGCACTATTACTGAGGCGCCGAGCCTCCACAACGCGCGGGCTCTCCTCTGGACAGCCGGTGAGCTACGTACCGGCAGTTCGCGCCGGATCGTCCGCGGCGCCAAGAACAAGGCGTTCGGCCGCGTGCTCGCTCGCACCGGGATCTGGCGCACACTCTGGAAATGACCGAGAGGAAAGTGCCTGCCGAGAGCAACCGGAAGAAGATGCAGCGGCTGCAGACGGATGACGCCCTGACGCTCTTCGACGCTGGGAAGCTGCGGATGCCGTCTGACGCGCGCTTGGCCGAGCCAGACGTCTACGGACGGCCTCAGGCAACTATCGAGGGCCAAGAGGCCATCGTCGAGTACCAGGACGACGGCGGCTGGCAGTTGGCGAGCGTCTACTGGGAGACGTACCAGGCCATCCTCAAGGCGCTCGGCGAGGTCGGTTAGTCTCGCAGCGCCGGTTCAGAGGAGCCAGGGACGCACCGTGACGACGCACCGAGACCGCGGCACCACTCCGGTGGCAATGCTGGCCTGGCCCGTTCGGCCAGAGCATCTCTACATACCGCGCGACCTTGCCCTTCCGGATATGCGAGCGGCAAGCGGGCGCGATCCCGAGACAGGGAACGGCGACGGGAATAGCTCTTGGATCGGTCTGAGCCTTGGCATGATCGTCCTCGATTCGCTCTCACGGTCGTCGCCGTGCGGCCATGTGAGGAATCACTCGCGCAGGCCAGTATCCGCGAATGTACCTCGACGCAACCGCTAAAGGTAGCCCGCCTAGGGAGGATCGCCAAGCTTCAAATCGTCAGAGCGATCAACGCGGCGACGGCCAAGGTCGAGGAGCATCATCGCCGCCCATCGAGTTCCAGAACCATCGTCGCGGCGCCTCCAGCATCTGTCGTAGACACGTAGCCGAGGCTCTCGTACAGCCGCAGAGCGGGGTTGTCGCGCTCCACGCTGAGGCTGAGCTGCGTGATGCCAAGAGCCCGCGCCTCTAGGTGCAAGCTCGAGAGAAGGGACCGGCCAACGCCGCGATGGCGCCATTCGGGTTGTACTCCGATGCCGACCTCGGGGATGTCATCTCGGACAAATCCATAGCCATGATCGGCTGCGGTGAACAGTCGGAACCAGGCGGCCCCTCCGACGACTCCGAAGGAGTCACGGGCTCCGACCGCGACGTCTCCGGGTCGGCCCCAGCCGTCGATGTATACGCGGAGGTGGGGCCTTGCCAGAGCATCCGCGACAACTGGACGGTCCCCCCCACGCCAAAACGCCGCCTCGTACAACGCGTCGCGGAGCGGCTCCATCTGCTCTGAGCGGAGACGCTGAATCGTTACCGTGCCGCTCGGTGCACCTATCTGCGCCACGTTCGAATCGTAGAGCATATCGGCGCACAGTCTCACTCCCCAAGGTCGAGATCCTGAGACAGGCGAGGATTCCCCAATCACCCCTGAGGGCGCGCAACCAGACCCGCCCCACAACACACGGTATCGTCGGCCAAGATCACGTGTATGAAGACGGACCCCTCCCCACCTACTACGGCGAGTTGGTTGTGGATAACCGCCTCATACACCACGTACATGGACGCTAACCCAGCTGGTAGCGCTCTCGTGCCAGAGGGGTGGGGGGTATGCGGCACCGTGATAACGTCGTTCTCGCGATGAGCGATGAGGAGGTCCAGAGTCGATCGGACTGTGCCGAGCTGCGTCGCCTCTTGCAGAAGCACCAGTGGGCCGGGCTGACTCCAGTGAAATCAGTCGGCGCCTGTCCGGAGTGTGCAGGTTCGGAACCGCCAAAGGGCCGGGGTCACCGTCCCGGCTGCGCGATAGCGGCAGCGATAGCGACAACACCACACTGACTCAGCGACCCGGCCAGATCAGCCTGGCGCACCCCAGCGTGCAATTAACACACTTGAACTGAGGCCAGCGGCGGGCTGTTAGCCGTGTGGCGATCCTGGCGTCGTTATGAGTGAAGTCGAGCGTGGCGAGTTTGTGAGTTGTGCGTGCGAGTGCCCGGAAGATCATATTGGGCCGGCGACAGCCTCGACGATGACGACAAGCACCAGGACGCCAGGCGGTTCAGTCTCGCCGCGGCCCATGTGCATGCCAGGATGGGGTCGCTTCCGACGCCTCCCGGCCGTCCGTCAGAATCCCAGGTCCGTGATGCTGACGCCGAGAACCTTGGCGAGCCGGCGGCGGTAGAAGGGGCGCGGCACCGCATCGCCCGCCTCCCACGCCTTGACCGAGCGTACGGAAGCTCCCACCTTTTGGGCCAACCCAACTTGCGTCCACTCGCTCGGATTCGTCGCTCCCGCTTGCCGTTGAGCGCGAAGCTCGAGGATCCTGCTCTGCTGGGACCTCGCCTTCGACTTGCGGTTCTGCACCATACTGCCCGATACTGCCGGTACAGGTGACCACTCACTTTGGGGAGACCACCTCGATGCCGGGCGGTTTCACGTTCGCGACAGACTGAAGTCCCACCCTTGCCCCCCTCTCGGGCGCTCCGACGAATCGCGCGGCGGAGCGCCCTTCCCTTACCCACCGTGTCATCGCGGACGAAGCGCCCGGAGCGCGGTAGTGCGAAGCAGCCGAAATTGATTGAATAGGTGCGTCCAGGACCCGTCCCGGTTCCGTCCGGATGCGCGTCCGGTACAGACCAGACCAAATACCGTCCGGTTACGTACTGGGCAGAGCCCAGGCGGTGCCGGTTCCCGTATTCGGTCGGTGGATGGATCCAGTTTCCAAGTTGAGTCGGATGGGCACGCGGGGAGTTCGCGTGCGAGCACCATCGACCACACGAGCGTCATGTCACCTGAGGTGGTTGTCGCGCTCCACCCCGCCCGCTCAGCCAGAAAATCCAGGCCCAACGCAGACCCAACGCGGGTGCCTTCGCCTGCCTTGTGGTGCCCACAGCCCTGCGGATCTGAATACGGAGTGCCCGCCGGTGCCCCACCCTGCACCCCGCTCGGACGGTCTGGAAATGCGGTATACCGGGTAACGGGTATCGCGCGGCTGCTAACGCCGGTCTGGGTGAGCATTCACCGCGATGGCACCGGTTGACGCCAGGTCTCTGCGCGCCGTACAGTTTCTCTCGACTTATCCACCGTGCTCCATCGGCGTCTCTGTACCCGAAGGCGTTGTCCATATCGGGCCAAGGATTCCTCCAGCGAGTTCAGAACGGGGCGTCGTCGGGAAGTGCGCCTTGGTAAGGCGTAGGCCGTGAGTTCAATCCTCACCTTGGGCTCCAGTCCCCGACGACGCCCAACCTGAACTCGATTCTCGGGGATTCCACAGCTCGCTGGACAACGCCATTCTTGGCCGAGACCTGGAAATGCGGTCCGGATCCTTGCCGCTCAGAAAGAGGAGCCCTGAAGCGCCTGCCACGCGCCGAAGCGAGTCGCCGGCGCGCGGTCATCACCGCGACGATCCGGCTCCAGGGAGAAGCAACCTGTGCCGCAACGATCGTGGGCGGGTGGGAGCGCGAGCACGGGGACGTCGGATATTTCGGGGTCCACCTGCGACTCTGAGCCGTCGGGCGGGCGGAAACAGTCGTACGAGGACATGGGCGGCGAACGATGATGGGGTTCTATTCCATGGAAAGTTCATGCGTGTGAAGACCATCCACTTGCTCCGGCACGCCAAGTCAAGCTGGTTCGAGACTGGGGTCGCCGATCATGACCGGCCCCTGGCCCCACGGGGGCAACGCGATGCCCGGCGGTTGGCCAAGCACCTGGGTCAACACGGCGTGGCGCCCGCGCTCGTCCTGTGCTCGTCCGCGAGGCGGAGTCGAGACACCCTCGAGCTCATCGCTCGTTCGCTTCCCAGCAAGGCGAAGATCCTGGTGGAAGACGAGCTCTATGCCGCCCCGGTTGAGGCGCTCCTGCAACGTCTTGGCCGCATTCCCGATGTGATCCCGTCAGCCCTGCTCATTGGGCACAACCCGGGCCTTCAGGATCTCGCGCTCACGCTCGCGGGACTTGGCTCAGGATTGGATCGACTAAAGGAGGGTCTTCCGACCTGCGCACTCGTCTCCATGCGCATCCCTGCGCCGACCTGGCGCGAGCTCATGCCCGGAACCGCAGACGTCATCGACTACGTCATACCGCGAGATCTCTGAGCGCCGAGCATCACCTGCCGGTTCGCGGTCGGTACCCGACCCTTGCGTCGAGGGACATGCCGCGTCGCGCCTCGACCGAAGGATTGGTCAGCGCGGCGTGGCGGACTCCTAGTGCTCCACCGCGGGCACGTGCACGATCAAAACCGGCACGTGGCTACGGTGGAGCACTGCGTGGCTGACGCTGCCGAGCAGGAGCGATGTCGCATCATCCCGCCCGCGCGAGCCCAACACGATGAGGTCGTGCCCACCGGCAACCGCCTGATCGAGAACGGACTGCGCCGGATCGCCGTCTACCATCAGGAACTGGGCGTTGAGTTCCTTGGGAAGCGCAGCCGCCGCTGATGCGGTGTTCGCTGTACGTGCCGTAGTCGGGCGTGCAGCGTTGTCCGGGCGACCTCAAGGGCGTGGCGTTGTCACTGCGCCACCGGGGTCCGACTCATCAGGTAGGCGACGCAACTGTTGAGCGTTGACACCTTGGGGTAATCGCGCTCGGGAACCGTCACGCCCGTGGCACGTTCGATATCCACCATCATGGTCAGCAGGTTCATCGAATCGAGGTCGAGTTGGTCTTGCCATTCGACGTCGGGGTCGAGTGCTGTCAGGTCAGCCTCCGGCGCGATGCGAGTCAGGATGCCCAAGACGGTGGCGCGGATCTCGGATTCACTCATAGCGATGCCGGCTCCTGCAGATAGTTGCTGATGGCGGAGAGAAAACGGCCGCCGATATGACCGTCACTCACTCGATGGTCGGCGCTCAGCGTTGCATGCACCACTCGCCGCACGCCGAGCAGGCCGTTCTCGGCCCAGGGACGTTCGATGACGCGACCGAATCCGACCAGGGCCACCTGAGGTGCGTAGATGACACCGAAGACCGTCTCGACGCCCTGGTCGCCAAGGTTTGTGATCGTGATGGTGGGGTCGGACATCTGCGAACTTCGCAGCGTGCCAGTCCGCGCTCGCTCCACCACGTCGCGAAGATCCTCCATGAGCTGGTCGAGCGATTTCTGATCGACATCGTGAATGGCGGGGGCGATAAGGCCGCCACCCCGCAACGATGTGGCCACGCCCACATGGACGCCATCGACGGTGCGGAACTCGTCGTCGACGCAGAAGCCGTTCATCTGCGGGACGTCACGAGCCGCACGGCCGACCGCCTTCAGGAGCAACGCCGCGGGGATGAGCCGCTGGGCGACGCTCCGTTCCAGGTTTGCTTCCTCCATCCACCGCAGCGCATGCCCGAGGTCGATATGCGTTCCCAGGTAGTAGTGGGGGATCTGCTGCTTCGAGCGTGCCATGAGCGCGCCGGTTGCACGCCGCATCGCTGCCCGGCGGTCGGCATCGGCTCCGTGCGTGGACGCGGGCACCGGCGCGTGTGCCGCGACGGCCGTCGCCGGCGGAGGGAGTGACTCGGCGGGGGCTGGCGTGGGCGGTGTTGCCCGCGGGGGGGGCGACTCGGCGGGCACGGCCACGGACAGTGCTGCCACTGGTGTTGCCGGCGGTGTCGCCGCGCTGACCGCACTCGCTGCCTGCTCGACGTCGCCACGGGTGATCGCACCCCGCGGGCCGGTGCCGCGCACGGCATCGAGGTCCACTCCCAGCTTGGCTGCGAGCCGTCGTGCCAGCGGCGAGGCCTCAACACGGACCGGCTGCGCCGCCGCGCGGTCGCCGGATGGTGCGAGCACCGGGCTCGGGCTTGCAGCCATCGCGGTCTCGCCGGCGGCGACCAGCACCGCAAGCGCCGTGCCCACGGGAACGGTCTCGCCTTCCTGGACCAGCAGGCGTTCGACGACGCCGGTCTCGAACACCTCCACTTCCATCGTTGCTTTGTCGGTGTCCACGTCCGCGATGATGTCGCCCTTGGTGACGTGGTCACCCTCGGTCACGCGCCAGCGCGAGAGCGTGCCGCGCTCCATGTCAGCGCCCAGCACGGGCATGCGGAACTCACCCATCGCTGGCGACGCTCTGCCGGACGGCGGCCATGATGGTCTCGACCTGGGGCAACGCGGCGTCCTCGAGGTGCTTCGCGTACGGGATGGGGACCTCGGCGGTGCAGACGCGCAGCACGGGCGAGTCGAGCCGGTAGAAGGCCCCTTCGACGATCCGTGCCGACACCTCGGCAGAGATACTGCCGCTTCGCCAGCCCTCGTCCACGACGACTGCGCGAGTCGTCCGGCTCACCGACGTGACGATTGCATCAGTATCGAGGGGACGGAGGGTGCGCAGGTCGATTACCTCGCAGTCGATGTCCTCCTTCGCAAGGCGTTCTGCCGCCTCCAGTGTCTTTGGCAACGTGCCGCCGTAGGTGATCAGCGTGAGATCGTCCCCATGCCGCCGCACCGCCGCGTGCGAGATCTCCACAGGACCGGCGTCGTCCGGGAGATCACCCTCCATGTTGTAGAGGACGCCATTCTCGAAGATGAGCACCGGATCGGGGTCCTCGAGGGCCGTCCAGAGCATCCCTCGTGCGTCCTCGAGCGTGGCGGGTGTGAGCACTTTCAGCCCCGGAATATGCGCGTACCACCCTTCGAGGCTGTGTGAGTGCTGTGCGGCCAGCTGGCGTCCGGCTCCGGTGGTCATCCGGATCACCAAGGGCACGGAGAATTGACCGCCGGACATATGCGAGAGGGTCGCCGCATTGTTGAGAATTTGATCGAGCGCGAGCAAGCTGAAGTTGACGGTCATGATCTCCACGATCGGGCGCATGCCCACGAGAGCTGCACCGATGCCGGCGCCGACGAATGCGGATTCGGAGAGCGGCGTATCGCGGATCCGCTCAGGCCCGAACTCGGCGAGCAGCCCCATGCTCACAGCGAAAGAGCCACCGTAGCGGCCGACGTCCTCGCCCATCAGGAACACGCGCGGATCGCGGTGCATCGCCTCGCGGATGGCCGCGCGCATCGCCTCGCGGTAGGTGCAGCGGACGGTGACGCGGGCGTCCGGCGTCGAAACGGCGGTGGAGACGGGGGTTTCCATCACGCCGGCCTCGTCTCGCTGTACACGAATCGGGTCAGGTCGCTCACCGGCTCAAGAGTCCCTGCATCGGCGTAGGCGATGGCCGCGTCGATCTCGACTGCGATCTCATGTTCGATTGCTGTCAGGCTCACGTCGTCCAGGTAACCGAGGGCGCGCAGCTGTGCGGGAAAGGTCACCAGCGGATCGTAGTCGCGCCAGCGCTCCACCTCCTCCTTGGACCGGTACAACTCAGGGTCGTACATCGAGTGGGCACGATATCGGTAGGTGTGGAACTCGATGAGGCGCGGGCCATCGTTGCGCACGGCATCCGCCGCGCGGCGCGTCGCGTCCTCGACCGCGAGCACGTCCATCCCGTCGACCGCCTCGGCTGCGATGTTGTATGCGGCTGCCTTTGCGGTGACATCGACGTTGGCAAGTGCCCGCTCGATGGCGGTCCCCATCGCGTAGCGGTTGTTCTCACAGAGGAAGAGCACCGGCAGCTTCCAGAGTGCTGCCAGATTGAGGCATTCATGGAACTCGCCCTCAGCCACCGCGCCGTCACCGAAGAAGCTCGCGGTGACGGTGTGTCGCTGTTGCATGAGCTCGCCGAGTCCAACTCCCACCGCGAGCGGCAGACCGCCGCCGACAATGGCGCTCCCCCCGTAGAAGCGCGTTGCGGCGTCGAAGAGGTGCATGGAACCACCGCGCCCATGGCTGCAGCCCTGGACCTTGCCGAACATCTCGGCCATCACGGCGTTCATCGGGATGCCGCGCGCGAGCGCATGGCCGTGCTCGCGGTACGTCGAGACGATGGGATCGTCCGACTGCAGGGCGGGCATCACGCCGGCGGCGATCGCCTCTTCGCCGATGTACAGGTGCAGGAAGCCGCGGATGCGCGCCTCGCTGTACAACTCCACGCAGCGCTCCTCGAACCGGCGGATGCGCAACATGCTGCGAAGCAGCTCGAGAGCATGCTCCTTTGACACGGGCGATGTCGCCGCCACTTGTCCAGGCGCCTGTGCAGGAATGCTCACGATGTCTCCTCGAGCGTCGAGAGGTCGCCCACCGGCAGTCCCAGCTCGCGTGCCTTGAGGACGCGTCGCATGATCTTGCCGCTCTTTGTCATTGGCAGATCCGGATCGAAGGCGATCTCCTTTGGAGCCACCGCGGCGCCGAGCCTTGATCGTGCGAATCCGAGCAACTCCAGCCGCAGCTCGTCAGTGGGTTGGTAGCCGCGGTGCAGTGAAACGAAGGCTTTCACCGCCTCCCCGGCCACCGGGTCAGGCACACCGATGACGCCCGCCTCTGCGACTGCGGGATGTTCCATCAGCGCGCTCTCCACTTCGAACGGACCGATCAGGTGCCCTGCCGACTTGATGACATCGTCCCCGCGGCCAACGAACCAGAAATACCCGTCGTCGCCGCGGCGAACCAGGTCACCGGTGCGATACCAGCCGCCGACGAAGCAATCGCGATAACGCTCCTCGTCTCCGAGGTAGGTGCGAAACATGGACGGCCAGCCGGGGCGAAGCGCCAGCTCGCCTTCCTCGCCTGGCGGGGCGGGTTCGACGACGCCGTCGTGGACAGCAATGCGCCCATGGGCATCACGGAGCAGAACCGTCGCCTCCACTCCAGGCAGCGGCCGCCCCATCGACCCCGGCTGGATGTCCAGCGCAGCGAAGTTGGCGATCATGATGCCGCCCGTCTCCGTCTGCCACCAGTTGTCGTGGATGGGGAGCCCGAGCACCTCCTGTCCCCAGAGCACACCCTCGGGATTGAGCGGTTCGCCGACACTCGCCACGAACCGCAAGCTGGTGAGGTCGTGCGCCAGGGCCACGTCTGAGCCGGTCTTCATGAGCATGCGGACCGCAGTCGGCGCCGTGTACCAGACGCTGACCCGTTCCGACTCGATGATGCCGTACCAGCGATCGGCGTCGAACTCGCCCTCGTCGACGACCATGGTGATGCCGTGCAGCAGTGGCGCGAAGATACCGTACGAGGTCCCGGTCACCCAGCCGGGATCCGCTGTGCACCAGAAGACATCCCCCGGGTGCAGGTCGAGCGCGTAGCGTCCGGTGTGATGGTGCATGACTGCGGCCGCGTGCACGTGGACGGCACCCTTGGGGGTGCCCGTGGTGCCGCTCGTGAAGTGCAGGAGTGCGGGGTCCTCCGGGTCGGTGGGCTCGATTTCGAACTCAGTCGGGGCAGCGTTCAGCAGCGTCTCGAGTTCCTGGACGCCCGCCGCAGCGGGGTCAGCGCTCCACGTACCGCTGATGAGCACATGGGTCAGATCTGGCACGCTCTCCCGGATTCCCGCGACCTTCCGTCGGTAGAGCGATTCGGTGGTGACGAGCACCCTGCCCTGGCCGATATGAAGCCGCTGGGCGATCGGCTGCGGACCAAACGCCGCAAACAGCGGCGAGAAGACGCAGCGAGCCTTCAGTGTGCCGAGCGCAGCGACGTAGAGATCGGGGATGCGTGGAAGCAGAGCGAAGACGCGCTCGCCGGCTTGTACGCTCATCGCTCGCAACGCCCCGGCGAAACGATCGCTGCGTTCGCTCAACTGCGCGTAGGTCCATTCCTCACGTGCTCCGTGCCGGCCCCGCCATCGCACGGCGACCCGGTCGCCGTTGCCTGCGGCGACGTGGCGATCCACGGCCTCGTACGCGATGTTGAGACCCCGGCCACCGGGTAGACCGTCGAGTGCGGTGCGGGCGTCGTCCCAGGTGAACGAACGGCAGACTGCGTCGTAGTCGACAAGGTTGGGGGTAACCCTCCACGCGACGCTCGGCTTGCGAATCGTCCCCCAACGCATCGGGTTCCTCCTGGCCGCGTGCGGATTCCACCGCTGCGGATCACTGTAGACAGAGCCACCGGCCAGGTCACGGGTCAAAGGTCACGACTCAGAAGGGATGACCACGGGAGAAGGTCACATGACCAGACGACGCATGTGAACATCGGCGGACGTGCGGCGCCGGGACTCAGCCAGCATTGTAGGTCTCCTCGTCCTCCACTACGTCGGGTTGACGACCCATCCCTCCAGGGTCGTAGGCGGGGTCCTCGCCTAGGCGTGGCAGGTCCGATGGTGTCGGCGGGGGGTCCCCGCCTGGGTCGACCAGTGACGTGTCTGCTGTCTTTGCCGGTAACGCCTGCTCTGGCTCGGGGATGTCAACGGCGCTCTCGTCGATCTCGTTCACCACGGTCCTCCTCGGGACGCTCTCTTCTTTGCCTGTGCCAAGGCGAGTCTCGCCCTCGATCGGACGATGCTCCTTGCCATGAGAATCGCTGCGATCGAGACAAGTTGGCCGCCGAGCACGATTCGGTTGATATCGATGGCCGGCAGCCAACTGACGGTGTCACCACGGATCACGTAAGCGCCAACCGGACGTGCCACTAACCCAATGCCGCCGCCTGCGCCGCCAGGCGTGCCGGTCCGGGCATCGCCGCCACCGCCGCCGCCGCGAATGGTGACGACCGGGATCACCGTGACGCCGTTCTTCTCGTATGGGTCGCCGATCACCTGACGGCCGTTGAGCACGTCATGTGCCTTCTCGAGCAGCGCTGTTGCGTCCATGGCAGCCTCCAGTTGGAACCCTGTTCGGTTGTTGTCAGCGTCTGGTGGCGCAGCTCACGCCGCCCGTTCTCGCACCGCGATCGCCACCAGCCTCGATGGTGATGCGCCCCAGTGGAGAACGCCACCGACGCACGTACTCAGTGAGCCGGGACCTTGGTCACGACCTGGTCACCGCCCCAGGACCTGACCGACCG
>PLZA01000058.1 GCA_003153505.1 Candidatus Dormiibacterota bacterium | reverse complement strand
CCTATTCGCCTTCCACTGCACTAGGTGTCCGTCAAATCGGGGCAGGCCCACAGGTATAGTCGTGGTGATGAGCCGAGTATCGGTCGTCGGCGTCCCAAGCAGTGCCGGGAGCTATGCAGCCGGACAAGACCAGGCGCCAGCCGCCTTGCGTGCCGCGGGGCTCATCGACGCGCTTCGTGCTGCCGGCCTCGAGGTCCATGACGACGGCGATCTGCCGGTGCAGATTTGGAAGCCCGATCGTGCGCACCGGTATGCACAAAATGTCGAGCAGGTGAAAGCCTGTCTGCAAGACCTCACCGATCGGCTCAGCCCACTTTTCTCAGCGGGCGATACCGTGCTGGTCCTGGGCGGGAACTGCACGATCGCACTGTCGGTCATGGCCGCGCTTCAGCGACTTGACAACGTCGTGCCCGGCTTGCTCTATGTCGACCGGCATTTCGACCTGAACACACCCGAGACCATCACGGACGGAGCACTCGATTGGATGGGCTTGGGGCACGTGTTTTCACTCCCCGGTTGTGTAGACGAACTGGCTGATGCTTTCGAGCGTCGCCCGCTCCTTCAGCCAGGTCAAGTGGCGTTGCTGGGGGTCGATGCTGCGCAGGGGACCGAGTGGGAACGAGAGCAGGCGGACCGGCTCGGGTTGCACGTTGGTTCCAGCGCCGCGGTTTCCAGGGACCCGATCGGCGCCGCGGCGTCCGCACTCAAGGTGCTTCCGCCAGGGCCGCTCGCCGTGCACGTTGACGTCGACGTGCTCGACTTCACGGATGCTCCACTCGCGGAGAACACCGATGGTCGGAACAGTGGACCAAGCCTCGAGCAGCTTCGTGAAGTGTTGGGTCTGGCGGCGCGAGATTCGCGGTTTCGCGCGTTGTCGATCGGCGAACTCAATCCGACCCGTGCAGCCGGGGAACCCGAAGCGATCCTCCGGTTCGTGAGCGTCCTCGCGACCACACTCGGCGCCATGGATGGCTTAGCCGGCGCCGTCCTTGGAAACCGCATCTTGACTACCTAGCCCAAGCCAGTAGGGCTGCGCCGATGGATGAGCCGAGCTGGCTTGCCGCGCTCGTGCCGGCACCTGCAGCGCCGCGATCGGATGCGACAAAGCCGGTGAGGGCGGCGTTGAGGGTCGCCGGCGAAGCGACGCCGGCGAAGCGACGCCGGTGCCGAGCCCTTCGATGACGGTGGCCACCAGAACCAGCGGCAGGTCGCCGCTGCGAGGCGTAAGCCAGATGGGCGGAACCAGCCCAGGTCGATCCGCACCTTCCTGTTGCCGCGGAGAGCCGGGAGGACCCGTGGTCCGCCGATCAGGGCCACCAGCGAGAACGCGACGTTCACATAGAGGCACCACCGCCAGCTCAGCGCGCTGGTGAGCCCGCCGCCCAGAACGACTCCGACCGCGCCCCCGGCGGCCAGGGTGGCGCTGAAGAGCCCCATCGCTACCCGGGGCTGTTCACCCTTGCCACGGGCCGCTGTTTGGGACCGTTAATCCAGGCCCAAAGACAACCGCGCGTTGCTGAATAGCGCTTCCTCGATAGCAGGTTCCTCATCCGCGCAGCCCAGCCTGGTACGCACTGCGAACAGACAATGCGAAGCTTGAAATCACCCTACGAGTCGGCGCACGCTATGAGCGCGCAGCGTTGTGAGACGAGGAGGTAGCGACCATGAGTGTCCAGGTACAGCCGTCGCGAATCAACGTCATGGATCACTCGGGGAAGGACCATCTGCTGGCCGTCGTCAGCCAGGCCCGAACCGAGTTCTACGACCTGATTGACAACCTCGACGCAGAGGGCTGGCAGACACCGACCGCGTGCACCGAATGGCAGGTTCGAGATGTCGCCGCGCACATGGTTGACGTGACCGAGGCATATCTCCAGCGCTGGGCCCTGGCGCGGGGTGGGCAGTCGGTCGGCTCCGCAATCGGCGTGCAGGATGTGATGCCGCACGGGCTCGACGCGGCGGCAAAGAAGCTGCGCGAGGTGCCGCAACAGGAGCTGATCGCGCGCCTCAAGCGCGCCTCGGACGAGCTGTTCGTGATCTTCGATAGCATCGATGCGGACAAGTGGGGAGGCGAGCTGGTCGAGCACGTCTACATGGGCCCGCTTCCGGCATTCATCTACATGGGATTTCAGCTGATCGACTACGCCGTTCACAGCTGGGACATCCGCGCCGGACTCGGACGTTCCGCCCCGATCCCAGGCGCTGAGGCAGATGCCCTGATCCCCTACATGTTCTTCGTCCTGCATCCGTCGACGGTCGATCAAAAGGAAGCAGAAGGTCTCGACGCCACATGGGGTGTCCGCGTCTCAGGCGACGCAGGCGGTTCGTGGCGCGCGACTCTCAAGGGCGCGCAGCTGTCCTACGAAGAGGGGAGCGTCGCCGGGTTACCCGTTGTGTTCAACTTCGACCCGAACGACTTCGTCCTGACGTCATTTCAGCGGATTAGCGGCGGGGCCGCGATCGGCGACCAGGAGCTTGCGGCTCGCATCCGCCGGCTCTGGTTCAAGATCTAGGATCAAGGAGGCCAAGCATGGTGGACACGGCAGTCGACTACAGCGCCAAACGAGACGCGCTCATGCAGACGTATCTCAAGCCGAAGGCCGAGCGACCCGCGTCAACGGCTCGCGGTTCGCATCACCTCGCGCTGATCTGCTCGGACATTGAGCGCACCATCAAGTTCTACACCGAGGTGCTCGGGTTCCCACTCGTCGAGCTGT
>PLZA01000019.1 GCA_003153505.1 Candidatus Dormiibacterota bacterium | reverse complement strand
CCCACGAGGAGACGCAGGAGAGGAAGCCGTTGCCGATTGCCTCGCCGACAGCTTCGTTGTTGAAGCTGACGTAGTACGTCTTCGAGCCCTGGAAGGTGGCCCGGTCGTAGCTGATGAGGGTGACGCCCTTGGACTCGGCCAGCTGCGCGATCGCCGAACCCGTCGGCCCGTCGAGCGGGCACATGATCAGGACCTTGGCGCCCAGGTTGATGTCCGCGGTCGCGTCGTCGAGCTCAGTCGCATCGCTGCCCTGCGCGTTGTCGATGCGGAACTGGTTCTGGTTGAAACCGGCGTCGGCCAGCGCTGCGGTCAGGTACGGCTGATCGAAGTTGACCCAGCGCGTCGAAGACGTCGTGTCGGGAAGGATGACCCCGATCAGCAGCGTGTTCGCGCCCTTGGTCGCGTATTGCGTCAGCGGCTTGAGCGTACCCATCGTCGACGCGATGTCGGTGGTGAATGCGCTGACCGAGATGCTCGACGGGACGCCCGGATTCGTCGCCGTCCCAGAGCCCGACGGGGTGGAACTGCTTCCGCAGGCCGCAACGACGAGCGCACCGGCACCCACGAGGGTGAGCTTGCTCATTTTCGACAGATCACGGAGCCCCCGGCCCCTGATTCCATCTTGCAAGTGCATTAGACCTTTGCCCTCCAAACCGAGAACCCACCGTTGGCGACGCCACCCGCTCAGGGAGCGACGAGCGCCGCCACCAAACCTCCTTGAGGCAGCGTCCGGATGGTTGGTCAATCGAGACGGGTTTGTCAACTCCTCGAACGAAAAATCACCCCAACGGGTGAATTTTCGTGCTCGCTACCCATGGACGGCGATCTCCGGGGGGCTATTCCTGCTCGGTCGGCCGCATCAGAACCTCGTTGATCGCGACGTGTCGAGGCCTGCTCACGATGTACGCGATGGCGTCGGCGACGTCGTCCGCGGTGAGGCGCTCGATTGACGCGAACCGCCGGCGCATCCCCTCCAGGATCTCCGGCCGGTTGTGCGACGCCAGCTCGGTGTCGACTGCGCCCGGTTCGACGACCGACACCCGCAGGTGGCGGGTCGTGACCTCCTTACGAAGCGCGTCGCTGAACGCACCGACCCCGTGCTTGGTGGCGTTGTACACGCCACTCCCACTGCGCGTCTCGCGGCCGGCGACCGAGCTGATGTTGACCAGGTCGGCAACGCCGCGAGGACTGTCCTCTGCGGATCGCAGGAGATGCGGCAGCGCGGCGTGGGTGCAGTAGAGCAAGCCGAGGACGTTGATCTGGACCATCCGCTCCCATTCCTCGACCGGGGCGTCGACGACGGGCCCGAGGAGCATCACCCCTGCGTTGTTCACCAGGATGTCGAGGCGGCCGAGGCGGGTCACGCACTCCGCCACCGCTCGGTCTGCCTCGCCCTGGTGCGTCACGTCGGCGGCGATGACCGCCACCGTTGCCCCTGCGGAGCGCAGCCGGCCGGCGAGTTCCTCCAAACGATCCTGGCGGCGGGCGACCAGGGCGACGCAGGCGCCGAGGCCGGCGAGGGACACGGCGGTCGCCGATCCGATGCCGCTCGACGCGCCGGTCACGAGGGCAACCGCATTCTCGAGGGGCCTCGTCGATAGCGCCATCGTCTCGGTAGATTGCCACAGCGGGACCTATGGAGCCGGGCGATCGTGTCAGAGTCAGCGCATGGACAGCGACGGATATGGCTACACGCCTGAAGACCACGGGACGGCGCGTCTCCTCGACGACATGCGCACGCTCTCGCCTGCGGCGATCGAGCGGATCGCGCGCGGTTGGGAGGTGCGGGCGCTCCCGCACCTGGACGGATACCACGCGGCCGAGACGGCGGCGCTGCGCGCCATCGAGGGCGCCCATCTCAGTACCGAATGGGAGGCGCTGCAACGCCAGATCCTCGACCTCACCGAGGGCCGCACGTCGCTGGTGTCATGGAAGATCGAGCACGGCCAGAACGGTCATCACGCCGAGTCCGCAGCGCTCGGAGCGGCGCTCGCCCTGCACGCGATGGGACATCTGGACAGCGCACATGCCCAGACGCTCATCCGGCCGATGGCCGAGGCACTTCCTTGGCTGCTGACCGTACGAGGCAGCTCCCAGTAGTCACCTCTGGTCGACACGCGGGATCCGGATGACGGGCTGACGTCTACTCGCTGACCAGCTCGTAGTCGGGGTTCAGGATGGCAAGGCGTCGTTGCCACGACCCCACCATCCCTTCGACGATCAGGCGCGCCCCCGGCTCGATGCCGGGGATTTTCGGGCGTCCCTGGAACACGAGCAGCAGGATGCCGGTGTCATCGGTGATCTCGCACTCGAGGTTGGCGGTGCCCTTCGCCGTCTGCACGCGCAGCGAGCGGATGCGTCCTGCGACGCGGACGCGGGTACGCCATGCCACATCACTGATCGGGATGGTCCCGGTGGCGCGCCGGGCCAGCTCCCGGTCCACGCCCGCGCCGCGCATCGGCTTGCGCCGCACGCCGTCCGGGCGGACCGTGTGCGTGCGGAACCTACGCCGCCGAGCGGCTTCGAGGTTGAACGGAACGATGGTTGCCGCGACGTGCGCGACGCCGCCCACCGCATCCGCGATGCGGTCAGCCGTCCGGTCGTGGAGCACGCGCGCGAGGCGCGAGTGAAACGCGCGACGCGGGAGCAGTACGGTGCACTCCGTCTTGCCGTCGGCGACGACGTCGGCGACGTACTCGAGGGCCGCACGCTCGAGCCGGCGGTCGCGGCATTCCAGGATGTCGAGCGGCAGGTGCGCGAGGCCGAGCCTGCTCCATTCTTCCTTGAGCTGTTCGGTGGCGGCCGCATCGATATTGAAGTGCACGGCGCGGAGCTCGTCGGGACGCAGCGTGCGCGCGTACTGCACGGCGCGTGCGGCCGCCATGTCGAGCTGACCGACGAGCACGAGCACCACGTGTCGCTGGAGCACCGGCGCTTCCGCGGCGGAGCCGGCACCGGTCTCGAGTTGCTTCTCCTCCGCGACGTACTGGCGGTGGAGCCGGATCAGGCCGTAGTACATCGGAGGTCCGACGACGGCGACGATCCACGCGCCTTCGAAGAACTTGGTGACCAGGAGGATCCCCACGACCGCGACCGACAGGCCGCCCGCAAACCCGTTGATGACCGCACCGATCCGCCATCGCCTCCCCCGCTGCGTGAGGTGATGTTTGAGCATGCCGAATCCCGCGAAGGAAAAGCCGGTGAAGACGCCGATGGCGTAGAGGCCGACCAGCGCGTTGAGCTGCGCTTTGAAGACGATGATCAGGAGAATCGCCAACGCGGCCAGCACGAAGATGCCGTTGGAGAACGCGAGGCGATGACCACGCTTGGTCAGCTGGCGTGGGAGGAAGGAGTCCCCCGCAACGAAGCTCGCCAGGTAGGGGAACCCATTGAAGCTGGTGTTACCGCCGGTGAACAGAATCAGCACCGTTGCCGCCTGCACGAGGTAGAAGAGCGCGGTGCCGACCCAGCTGTTGCCGAGGACATAGCGCACCTCTTGCGAGACAACCGTCGGGCTGCCGGAGAGATACGGGACCGCGTGCGTCCAGTGCGCCAGCAGCGATGTCCCGAGCACGAGAAACCCGAGGATCCCGCACATGATGAGGAGCGCGATCCGGCCGTTGCGTGCCTCGGGACGGCGGAAGCTTGAAATGCCATTGGACACCGCTTCCAACCCGGTGAGCGAGGACCCGCCGTTGGCGAATGCGCGCAGGCAATAGAAGATGCCCAACCCCATGAGGAAGCCCCGCTGGTTGCCGATCGGATAGCCGAGCTCGGCGGCGCTGGGGAGTGCATGGGCGTGGAGCCCGCCGAGCACTGCTTTGACGAGCCCGGTGATGACCACGAGCGACAGTGACACCACATAGAAGTACGTCGGGATCGCGAAGATGGAACCGGCTTCTCGGATGCCGCGCAGGTTGCCGAAGAGCATGATGAGCGTCACTCCGACAGTGATCGCGATGGTGTACGGCACCAGCTTGGGAAGAGCCGATGTCAACGCCGCGGTCCCCGCGGAGGTCTGCACAGCAACGGTCACCGTGTAATCGATGAGCAGCGCGACGGCGGCGACCTGTGCGACGTTCGGGCCGAAGTTGTCGCGCGCAACCACGTACGAGCCGCCGCTCCTCGTGTACACGCCGATGACCTGGATGTAGGAGATCATCACGAAGACCATCACCGCGAGGATCGCCAGGGTGATCGGGATCACCATCGAGAATGCGGCGAGACCGATGATCGGGACCATGATCACGAGCATCTCTTCGGTGCCGTAGGCGGACGACGAGATCATGTCCGGCGCGAGCACGCCGATGGCGACCGGCGTTGCGAGCCGCTCCTGGCTGAGTTGCTCGGAGACCATCGGGGGCCCGAGGATCCGGTTCTTCAGCCGGTAGGCCCAGGACTCCGGGTAGGTTCCGGCACCCGACGCTCCGGGGGCCTCGGGAGCGAGTGGGCGCGACGATGCCACCGGAACGCTCTCTGGCACTTCCACGGCCGCAGTATGCCCCATGCCGAAGTTGGCACCGGCATCGCCCGACGCCCGAGTGACCTGCTTGAATGGTCCGGTGCACATCGTCATCGCCGGTTGCGGAAGGGTCGGCTCCGGGCTGGCACGGACCCTTGAAGCCGAAGGTCACTCCGTCGCCGTCATCGATCGGAACCGCAAGGCGTTTCGCCGTCTTCCCACGGATTTCAAAGGCATCGTCGTCGAGGGATCAGGATTCGACCGCAACGCGTTGCACGACGCCCGCATCGAGGACGCCGACGCCGTCGCCGCCGTGACTTCAGGGGACAACTCGAATATCCTCAGCGCGCGAATCGCCCGGGAAACCTTCGGTGTCGAGCGGGTCGTCGCGCGCATCTACGATCCACAGCGAGCCCAGGTGTATCAGCGCCTCGGGATTCCAACGGTGGCGACTGTCACGTGGACAGTGGACCAGGTCCGCAGCTGGCTGCTGCCCGAGGAGTTCACCCCCCACTGGCGCGACGCAACCGGGATGCTCCTTCTGCTCGACCGCGTGCTCCCCGAGCATCTCGCCGGACAGAAGCTCTCGTCGCTCGAGAGTGAAGGCAAGGTCCGCCTCGTCGCGGTGACCCGAGCCGGTATGCCGCGGCTCGACACCAAAGGTCTCGTCGGCCAGGACGGGGATCTCCTCCACCTCGTGGTCATGAAGGACGACCTTCCCGAACTCGAGGCGCTGCTCGCCACGCCCTCCCCAGTCGCTGTGGCTGTCGCCACCAAGGCACACTGATGAAGGTGGCCGTCGCCGGCGGCGGGAGTGTGGGTATGGCCGTCGCGGCTGACCTCAAGGTGCATGGACACGACGTGTTCATCCTCGAGGTCGACCCTGAGCAGGTGGCCCGCTTCCAGCCGCATGTCGACGTCCGCTGGCTGGTGGCCGACGCATGCGAGGTCGCATCGCTCAAAGCCGCCGGCATGGCCGAGGTCGATGTCATGGTCGCTGCGACCGGTGACGATGAGGACAACCTCGTCATCTCGCTGCTGTCGAAGCAGGAGTTCGCGGTGCCGCGCGTCATTGCGCGGGTCAACAACGCCAGCAACCAGTGGCTCTTCACCGAGAGCTGGGGAGTCGACGTCCCAGTGTCGACCCCGCAGCTGTACACCGCGCTCGTCGAGGAGGCGGTGTCGATCGGATCGCTGGTGCATTTGATGAGCTTCGAGGGAGCGTCCGCCCACCTGCTCGAGGTCACCCTTGCCGAGGATTCGCCGGCCTGCGGGCAGCCGATCGCCGACCTCGGGCTGCCGCGTGAGTCGGCGATCGTGGCCATCGTCAGGCGCGAGCACATGATCATCCCCGATCCCGAGACGCTGCTCTTCGCCGGGGACGAGGTCATCGTGCTTGCCATGGTCGAGAGCGAGCGCGCCATCCAGACCATCCTGGTCGGGGACGCGCCACCCGCAGGGCCGGGCCCGACCGTTTCCTAGTCCTCGGGGGCACCAGGGCACGCCCGCAGGCCGTCACGCTCCTGTATCGGACGGCTGACGGATCGCCGCGAATCGGGCACCCTTCGAGTTGCGCCCATACGGTCACAGCATCGAGCACTCGGCAACCCCTCTCGAGGCAATGGCGTGAAGGCAAGGAAGGTCGCGACCCTCACCGGTTTGGCAAGCCTGGGCATCAGCGTGCTGACGCTTGCGGGGCCAATCGTGGCGGAGGCGGGGTTGCAGCCCATGCCATGTTCCTCAACGACGATTCCCGGCGCCGGTCATCAGAACGTCTGCCACATCGCGACGTCTGCCCTGCTCAACGCGCCGTCCCTCCATCAGTCGATGGCGCTGGACTGCGAGTCGGCGGCACTTGCCGTGGCTCTCCAGACGAAGGGCTTTGCGCTGACCCAGCTCTGGGTGTTCGACGCGCTCCCCAAACAGCCCCAACCTGCGCTGCTGTCCCATGGGCGACCGATCGCCTGGGGTGACCCGTACGCGGCGTTCGTCGGCAACGTCAACGGATCAGAGGGCAACTTCACGGGCTACGGGGTCTACTACCCGCCGATCGCCGCCGTTGCTCAGCGCGCCGGCGCGACCGTCGACGCGCGCACGGGATGGACGACGGCCGCCATCGAATACCAGATTCAGCTCGGCCACCCGGTGATCGTGTGGACCAACTTCAACTTCGGCTACTCACAAACCAGCACGTGGAAGGCGTGGGACGGGCGAATCGTGCCGTACACGACCCAGGAGCACACGGTCACCGTCATCGGCTTCGACTCGGTGGTGGGCACAGTCACCGTGGTCGACGTTGGCGTTGGGCTTCGCCGGACCATCTCGACCGCCGAATTCAGCTCGGCCATCGCCACCTTCGGGGGCATGGGCGTCGCGGTCTGGTAACCCCCGGGCGACCCTAGACTGCTGATCGTCCATGTACGTTCAGGAGCATCCAGGGCGTGACCCGGCGACGGTGTGGCTCCACCACGGTGTCGGGTCGACGCGCGCCTGGGACGCCTTCCTGCCCGCCGCCGCCGGCGGCCGCCGGGCGATCGCATACGACCGGCGAGGGTTCGGGCGCTCAGCGCGCGATCGCGACTTCACGACCGCGATGTTCGACGAGGACGTCGAGGATCTTTGCGAGATGCTCACCGAGCGACATGCGCTGCCAGCGCACCTCATCGGCCACAGTGATGGCGGCACCGTCGCATTGTTGCTCGCCGCCCGGGTCCCGGAGTTGGTGCTCAGCGTCGCAGTCGTGGCGGTCCACGTTCGCGGTGACGACACGACGGTGGCTACACTCGGCCGCATGGGTCCGCCGGAGGAGTGGCCTGAGCCGATGCGGCGCAGCATGATGCGCGCCCATGGCGCGGACTGGGCCACTGTCGCGGGCCGCTGGCACGCGCTCTGGACGTCGCCGGCATTTGCGGACTGGAGCATTGTCGACGAGCTTGCGGCGGTGCGCCGTCCCGTCTATGCCATGCACGGGCTCCATGACGAGCTTGCCCCCGCGCTGCATGCCGACGCGTTGCTCGGCGCGGTGCCCGGGGTACGAGTCAGGTGGGTGGACGCCGCGACACACGATCCCCATCGCGCGGAGCCGCGGCGGTTCGTCGCCGACCTCAATGCGTTGTGGCACGACGCGGAGTCCAGAGTTGGCTGAGCATTTCAACGCCAGCGAGTGGCTCGTCGACCGCCACGTCGAAGCCGGCGCTGGTGCGCGCGTAGCCCTGCTCTCGGGGGATGCGACGATCAGTTACGAGGAATTGCTTGACTCGATCAGGGCGGCGGCAGGTGGCCTCCGCCGTCTCGGCGTCCGGCCAGAGGAGCGGGTCATGATGATCCTGCGCGATGGTCCTGACCTGGCCATCGCGATCCTGGCAGCGATGCGGATCGGCGCCGTGGCCCTCCCGGTCAACCCGCTGCTGCCGTCTCGGGATCTCCTCGCCATCGCTCGCGATGCTCGCGCTCGCTGGGCGATCGTCGCGGGCGATGCGACCACCCTGACGGCAGCGCTCGCGGAGGATGCACCCGACCTGGTTTCAGCAATACGTGTCGGGCCCGGATCCAGCGACAGTGACGCAGCGCCGCTGTGGTCCGACATCCTCGCCACCGGCGGGGACGGCGCTGCCGACGCGACCGCCGCCGAGTCTCCCGGCTTCTGGCTCTGCACCTCCGGCACGACCGGGCGACCCAAGCTGGCGATGCACCGCCATGCCGACATCCGCACGACGTGCGAGGGCTATGCCCGCGAGGTTCTCGACGTGCGGCCGAGCGACCGGCACCTCTCCGTCGCGCCGATGTTCCACGCGTACGGGCTCGGGAATTCCCTGACGTTCCCGCTTGCGGCCGGCGCGGAGGCGGTGCTGGAGCCCACCCGCCCTCCTACCGCGGCGCTCGTGGCTTCGCTGTTGGACCGGTACCGGCCCACCCGCTTCTTCGCCGTGCCGACCTTCTACGCGGCGCTCGTCGCGGCGGACATTCCCGACGACGCCTTCGGCTCCGTCCGCCAGGCGATCTCCGCGGGTGAGGCGCTCCCGGCTGAGCTGTTCGGGCGCTTCCGTGAACGCTTCGGTCTCGAGATACTCGACGGAATCGGATCGACCGAGCTGACCCACATCTTCATCTCGAACCGCGACGGATACGCGGTCCCGGGCGCATCCGGGATACCCGTCGGCGGGTACGCTGTGCGGCTGCTCGACGATGGCGGCGCTGCCGTGCCCACGGACACGCCCGGCCAGCTCTGGGTCTCGGGTGACGCCGCGGCCACCGGGTATTGGTGTCGGAGCGCGGAGACGCGCCGAACGTTCGTCGGGGAATGGGTCGCCACCGGCGACCTGTACTCGGTCGACGCTGATGGCGTGTACCGGCACCTCGGGCGCCGCGACGACATGCTGAAGGTTGCAGGCGAGTGGGTGTCGCCGACCGAGGTCGAGAACGTGCTGCTCGGCCACGAGTCCGTCGCCGAGGCGGTGGTGGTCGGTGCCATCGGGGATGACGGCCTCGTCCGCACCGTCGCGTTCGCGGTGCCCCGGCCCGGAATGCATCTCGACCCCGACGATGTGCTGGCCAGGTGCCGCAACGAGCTGGCGGGCTACAAGCGTCCCCGTCGCCTGATCGTCGTCGAGACGCTGCCGAAGACCGCGACCGGCAAGGTGCTCCGGGCGGAGCTCCGCCGCGAGGCGACGCGGGTGCTCACCGACCCGAGCTGACGATCATCACGTCAGGTGGACGTACTCGTAGTCCACTGGCTGACCGTTGATGCCCGTGGCTGGTGGCGCGATCCATGCGGCCATCCTGCCGGGCTCGAACACCGGCTTCATCAGTGACCGGACGTAGTCGAAATCCGCCGCCGTCGGCAGCCAGTCCGCCTCCCGGCTGACCCATGTCTGCGCATCGACCAGTGCGCCGCCCGGCGACACCCGGTGGCCTGCAAATGCGCCGACGCTGCGGTTGAACCCGCGGTGCGGGAGCGACAGCGTTCGACCGATACCGGCCGCCTCGAGGATGCGGTTCCAGCGACGCACGCCATTGTTGCAGTCGGTGAAGTACTCCGACCGGAGATCCTGGTTCAACGCCGTGAGCGCGGGGATGTCGGCATGCTCGATCCGCCCGTCGACCACCATGTCAACCGCCGCGGTCAGCTCGAGGAGCCGGTGGTCGTCTGCTCGGCGTTCCTCCTGCCAGCGTCCCTTCAGCCCGGCGGTGAAGTAATTGGCGACGTTGGTCGAGCGCTCACCACCGAACAGGTCGAGGGAGACGCTGTAGTGGAAGTTCAAATAGCGCTGGACGATATCGAGCGGAATCCCCCCGTATCGCTTGACGTCGTCGGTATCGTGCTCGCGCATCAGCTCAGCCGTCCGCTTGACGACGCGGTCGATGCCGGTGGTGCCGACCATCATGTGGTGCGCCTCCTCGCGGAGCATGAAGCGGCAGGTGCGTGACAGCGGATCGAATCCGCTTTCCGCGAGGGTACCGAGCTGGAACTTTCCATCACGATCGGTGAAGTAGGTGAACATGAAGAACGCGAGCCAGTCCCTCGTCGGTTCGTTGAACGCACCGAGGATGCGCGGCGCGTCAACGCTGCCCGAATGGCGCATGAGGAGCTCCTCTGCCTGCTCGCGGCCCTCACGACCGAAGAACGCATGGAGCAGGTACACCATCGCCCAGAGGTGGCGGCCCTCCTCGACATTCACTTGAAACAGATTGCGGAGGTCGTACAGGCTGGGCGCGGTGTATCCGAGCAGCCGCTGCTGCTCCACCGACGCCGGCTCGGTGTCCCCCTGGACAACCAGCAACCGTTGCAGGTCAGCGCGATACTCACCCGGCACCTGCTGCCACACGGGCGCGCCCAGGTGCTCGCCAAAGGGGATGCGCCGGTCCGGTTCACGATCGGCGAGGAAGATGCCCCATCGATATTCCTCGAGGGGGATGTGTCCGAAATGCGCCCATCCGTCACGGTCGGCGCTGATGGCGGTGCGGAGATACACGTCGCGCGCGATGAGGTCGGGCCCGAGGTCTCGCCACCACTGCATGAAACGCGGCTGCCAGGCCTCGAGTGCGCGCTGCAGACGCCGGTCGCCGCGGAGGTCCACGTTGTTGGGGATTCGATCGGTGTAGTCGGCGTTGAGACTCATCTCACACCCGCTCCCTGTCCAGCGAGGCGCGCTGGCCGCTGCCGTAGCGTTTGAGGGCACCTGCAGGGCCGATCGCGTTGGGGCGGCTGAAGACCCAATTCTGCCAGGCGGTGAGCCGCCCGAAAATCTTCGTCTCCATGGTTTCCGGCCCAGCAAAGCGAATGTTGGCCTCCATGGCGGTGAGCGCGTCGGGGCTGAATGCGGCGCGCTGCTCCAGCGCGATGCGCAGTTCGTCCTCCCAATCGATGGCGTCCGGCGCGAACGTCACCAGCCCGAGGTGGGCCGCTACCGCCGCATCGAGCGGGACCAGCGCCGCCGCTCCAGCCGCCTCGAGCGCCGCAGTCTCGCCGAGGAACCGGGACTCGAGCCGTGAGAGACCGTTGCCCATGGGGTAGACACCGAAATTCGACGCCGTCATCGCGATGATTGCAGGATCGTCATCTTCCTCCAGCGTACCGTCGAGCATGAACTGCTGATCGCAGGCGAGCGCGAGTTCCAGCAGGAGTCCGCCAAAACACCCACCCGGACCGATCGAGGCGATGAGGCTGCGACTGGTCACGTCGAGGCGCTTGAACACCCGCTTCAGAAGCAGCGCGACCTCCTTGACGAACCAGTCAGCGTCGCGGTGCTCGAGCAGGAATCGATCGTGCGCCAGGGCACGATCCATGTCGCCCTCGGTTCTGATGACCCACGTCCCCATCGCGAGCTCGTTGGTGCGCAGCCGCAGGATCAGATCGTCGAGCTCTCGGGCGACCGCGAGCGGCCAGTAACCGCCGCCCAGTTCGCGTGCGCCCTGGGCATCCATCGGTGGCGGCTGGTCAGGGCCGCGCACCGTTATGGTGACGACGCCTGCACGGCGATCGATCGCGGCGCCGACGTGCTCGTACGTGATGGCGTCGTCCTCGGTTGCGGTCACGAGCGGCTCGAGCCCAACGCCAGGTCCGCGTTTCGTGGTCGAAGCAGCCGCGATCGTGAGAGCGCGGGCTCGTACCGACTCATCGAACCGTCCGCGCGGAACCGCGGCGTCGACGAGACCCCACTGCAACGCCAGGGGCGCCTTGACGCCCTCGCTCTTGGTCACGAAGACATCGGCCAGGTCCCGGCGCACATGTCGCTTGTGACCGAGACGCGTGAGGCCGCCGGTTGCCGGCAGCACCGCGAGCAACGGCAGTTCCGGGAGTGAAACAGCCGATGAGCCGTCGTCGATGAGCAGGATCTCCGCGCACGCCAGCGCCAGCTCGTAGCCGCCCCCGGCCGCAGCGCCATTCACGGCAGCAAGGTACGTCTGCCCCGAATTGGCGCTCGCGTCCTCCATTTCCAGGCGCGTCTCGTTGGTGAACTTGCAGAAGTTGACCTTCCACGCGTGAGTGGCCTGCGCGAGCATGCCGATGTTCGCTCCCGCGGAGAAGCATCGGTCCTTCGAGGAAGTGATGACCACGCAGCCGACCTCCGGGTGCTCGAAGCGCAGGCGTTGCACGGCGTCATGCAGCTCGATGTCGACACCGAGGTCGTATGAGTTCAACTTCATCGCATACCCGGGCCGCAACCCACGCTGCTCGTCGACGTCCATCGCCAGGGTCGCGACGCCGCCGTCGACGTTGAGATGCCAGTGCACGTACCGCCCGGGCTCGGTGGCGAAGGAGACGGCCTGCGTGCCGTCGATGCTGACTACCGTCTCGGCGGCTTCGAGCGCCATCGACTCAGATCTCCGGAGGGCGGTTGGCTTCACTTCATTATGGAGGCGCCCCGATGGAGGCGCCCCGCTCACCGCTCGAGCGGCTCAGCTTGATCTCGCGAATATCTCTGACTAGAGTCAGAGAATGGAGCGAGCGATGGTTGACCAGGTGAGGCGGTTCAATCGCGTCGTCACGCAGCACGTCGGGGCACTCAACGAGCGATACCTGGCTCGGTCTCATTCGCTTGGCGAGGCGAGGGTCCTCTGGGAGATCGGCGCCGAGGGCTGTGACATGCGGTCGCTTCGGGTCCGGCTCGGGCTCGATTCGGGCTATCTCAGCCGGCTCCTCGGAACCCTTGCGAGCGCCGGGTTGATCGCGGCCGGCACGAGCGAACGCGATCGGCGGATCCGGACGGTTCGATTGACGAGGTCGGGATTGGCTGAGCGAGGGATCCTCGACGAGCGCAGTGATGTGCTCGCGCATGCGTTGCTCGAACAGCTCAGCGACGAGCAGCGGGTTCGGTTATGTGCTGCGATGGGCGAGGTCGAGCGGCTCATCACGGCGGCGGGCGTTGCAGTAGGTATCAGCGATCCTGCCCATCCGGAGGCCCGGCAGTGCATTCGAGCATATTTCGCGGAGCTCAACCGCAGATTCGACGCGGGTTTCGACCCGTCGGTGAGCATCAGCGCCGAGGACGATGAGCTCGCCCCGCCTGCCGGCGTACTCGTGCTTGCGAGGTTGCGAGGGCGGACCGTCGGCTGCGGCGCGCTCAAATTCCACGGCGACGGGCGCGCCGACGTCAAGCGCATGTGGGTCGCCGAGACCGCACGTGGGCTCGGCGTCGGCCGCCGCATCCTCGCTGACCTGGAACGCCGCGCCGCGGTGGCAGGGGCGTGGACCCTCTGCCTCGAGACCAATCGGACGCTCGTCGAAGCGATCGGCCTGTACCGCTCCGCGGGCTACCGTGAGGTGGCGCGTTTCAGCAACGAACCCTACGCGCACCATTGGTTCGAGAAGCACCTGGTCGGCACACCGCCGTCGACGTCCTGAACATCCGAGATCACTCGCGCGCGGCGGCCGCCGGCGTGTCGAGATCGAGGTGGATCAGCCGGTTGGTCTCGGCGAATCCGAGGCGCTCGTAGAGCCGAGAGGCGCGCTCACTGGGATGCACGATCAGGTACCCGACGCCGCGGGTTCGTGCTTCCGCGATCACTGCCTCGACAAGCGCGCTGCCAATGCCCTGGTTGCGCAACTCCTCGAGCACGAACACGCTCTGAACGTTGCCCGCCTGGCGGCCGAGATCCCGCGGTTGCGGAATCCGATCGAAGACGGCGAGCCATGCCATGCCGACCGGATCCCCGCCGTGCTCCGCGATGTAGGCGACGTGACTCGACTGGCGAGCCGACCACCAGTCAGTGAAGGCTGCTTCGAACGCTGCCGGCGTCAGCCCCACCTCTCCCCGTTCGCTGGTGCGCCACAGCCACCGGAGCTGTGCGAGGGCGGCGGAGTCCGCCGCGCCGGCCCGGCGTATCGTCGCCGCGATCTGTGCGGTGTGGTGCACGGAGCGACTCTCGCACCAGGATGTCTCGATCGGTCAACTGGCCACCGGCGGTCCACTGCCGACCACGTCAGCCACATGGTCCGGCGGTGCGCCGGGCGGGAATCCTTCGAGCACCCAGGTGACCCCGGAATCCTCGAGCGCGGCCACCGTTGCCGGCACCCCGGCCGGGTCCTCGCCGGAGAGCGCGCAGCGCACCGCGATGTCGTGGTCGGGCTGAGCTCCGAGCGCGGTCAGCGCCGCTCGGAGGGCAACGATGTCGGCGGGGTCCGGCGGCGGTAGGCCGCCCGGGGTCGCGAAGATCGGGAAACACCCCTGGAGCTTCGCGATTCGCGCCAGCGGCTTCCGGTTGGGCCAGCGAACAGCTCCCCAGAGCGGCAGCGGATCCTGGTGCGGCTTCGGAAGGAGCGGCGGGGCGTCCACGGCGTAGTGGCGACCCCGGTGCTTGACGGCCTCGCCACTGAGAAATCGTTGCAGCAATTCCAACGCCTCATCGAGCATCTGTCCACGAGTGACGGGATCCGTCACTTCGCCGAACGAGCTGAATTCCGACCATCCGTCGTCGCCGAGCCCGACGCCTCCGATGAGACGCCCGTCCGACAGCCGATCCAGCGTCGCCATCTGACGGCTCAACACCCAAGGTCGACGCCTCGGAAGTGGCGTCACCAGTGCGCCCATGCGGATCCGGCTGGTACCGGCGGCGACGGCGGCCATGATCACCCACGGATCGGCGACGGCCATCCCGGGCGCGGCCAGCATGTGGTCCCAGAGGAACAGCCCATCCCAGCCTGACTCCTCGGCGAGCTTTGCCAGGGCCACGACCCGTTGTGGCTCCGCGAATTCCGCAAACGGCGGCAGGAAGACACCGAAACGCATCGCGAGATTATCGAACTGCCGGCACGCCTACAGGCTCCCCAGACAGGTGGCGGCAAGTTCGTCGTGCCGCGCGAACCACACGCCGCCGCTCGCTGCCATGTGGTCGAGCAAGGCTGCGAGCACGACGATTCGCGAACGATGGCCGATCACATGGGGGTGCAGGGTCAGCTGAAACAGCCCATGTTCCTCGCGCGACTGCTCGAACTCGTCGATCCAGATACGCAGCAGCTCGCGGGGCGGTGTGTACGGACGGGTCCCCGTGTAACGGTCCATCGTCAGATAGGGAGCGTCGTCGCGAATCCATTCGACTGGAATCTCGACAACGCCGGTGGGCACTCCGTCGGCCAGCAACTCGTACGGCTCGTCGTCAGCCATGAGGGACGAGTCGTAGGCGAGGTGGCACTCGCGGATCAGGTCGAGGGTGTGCTCACTGAAATCCCACGAGGGGGTGCGGAGACCCACTGGACGCGAACCGCTGAGCCGCTCGATGACGTCGATGCTGCGGAGCAGCAGGTCGCGCTCGGTGTCACGGTCGAGCGCTGTGTTCCATTCGTGGATCCAGCCGTGGAGCGCAACCTCGTGCCCGGCCGCAGCGTACGTGGCGATCTCCTGGGGATGCAACAGCGCCGAGACCGCGGGCACGAAGAACGAGACGGGAATCCGATGCCGGTCGAGGAGTCGGAGGATGCGCGGGACCGCCGCCCTCGCTCCGTATTCGCCCTGGGAGAGCTTGCCCGGATGGATCTCGCCATTGCGCAGCGGGATCGTCTCGTGGTCCGAGTCGAACGACAGGGCAACCGCGACCCTTGCGCCCTCCGGCCATGTTGCCGGTTTGAGGCTGCGGCCGGCGCGGACGCGGCTGACGTATCCACGCCACCGCGCCTCATCCCAGGCCCACGGCTGGTCGCCGGGCGCCGCGGTCGCGCCCGCACCGCCGTCCGGATTCATTGCTCGAAAGACTACGAGGTCGCGTGCGGCGCCCGCCCCGCTCGGTTCGCGCCGGCCGGGCGCGTCGCTCAGATCACGATGGCGATCTTGACGCCCAGCAGGATGAGCGGCCAAAGGATGACGGCCAGGACGGCCGAGAGAATTGCCCCGATGGTCGTCAGGTGGTCGAAGAAGTGGTGGGTTGCCGCCACCACCACGCCGATCACGATCCAGATCAAGGGGAGCAGCGAGGCACTGGAGCGTCTCATGCGCAGATCTCCTTCACGCGTTGCCCTCGATCCGCTCGCAGGCCGTCAACGGCCGTCGGCGGTGTTCTTGAGCGCCTCACCGGCCCCCTTCAGCTTGTCGCCGGCATCGCCGACCGCGTGCTCGATCTTCCCGGCGCCGTGCTGGGTCTTGCCCTCCGACTCGAGTTCCTTGTCACCGGTGACCTTGCCCTGTAGCTCCTTCGCCTTTCCCGCGATCTGATCAGCTTCTCCGGACATCTCCGACCTCCTCCGTCTACGAATTGATGTGATAGCAGCAGTATCACACCACGTACCAGTCCGCGTGAGCGCCGGACTCGCCGTAGCGGGGTCGGGGAACGCCCTTGCTGCGAGGTATGCTCCCGCGATGGCGAACTCTCGAGAGGAGCGCATCGTCGCCGGCGACGCCCACGAATTCACCGGATTTCTCACCCTCCCCACTGCCGGATCGGGCCCGGGCATGGTCGTGGTGCAGGAGATCTTCGGCGTCACCGACTACATCAAGGACGTGTGCGCCCGCCTCAGCGACCTGGGATATGTGGCGCTCGCGCCGGACCTGTACTCGCGATTCGACGGGGAATCGGTGATCGACGAGCGCTCCGGGAATTCGCTCCCACGCGCGTTTGCCGCCATGCAGAAGCTCGACATGCCCCAGGCAGCACGTGATGCAGCGGACACACTCGAGCACCTTCGCCATCTGCCCGAGGTCACCGGCGGGCGAGCCGGGATCATCGGCTTCTGTCTCGGCGGAGGCATCGCCTACTTCGTGGCGGCTGCGGCAGAGCCCGACGTCGCCGTCTGCTACTACGGCTCGGCGATCCCCGGCAACCTCGACAAGGCGTCCGCCGTGCACTGCCCCGTGCTCTTCCAGTTCGGCGACGCTGATGAGTACATCACCGCCGAGCAGCGCGCCTCAGTCGAGCAGGCCTTCGCGGGACGTCCGCACACTGAGTTCCATCTGCATCACGGCCCGAACCACGCATTCGACAATCACAACGCGGCGATGTTTCATCACCCCGACGCTGCGGCTGCGGCCTGGAAGCAGACAGTGGCGTTCCTGGAGCGTGAGTTTTCGGCATAGCTGACCCGAACCTCAGCGCACCTCGATGAGGTTGGCGCGGCGGGGTACCAGCTCGCCGATGACCGGCGAGCCCGGAACCTCACCGGCGACCAGCAGGCCGCCGCTGGTCTGCGCGTCGGCGAGCAGGAGACGTTCGCGCTCATCGCCCGCGCTGCGTCCACCCCAGCGCACGTGCGGATTGACCCACTCAAGGTTCCGCCGGGTTCCACCGCTCACATAGCCGGCGTCGAGGGCGTCGCGTGCTCCGTCGAGGTATGGCACCGCGTCGGCGTGGACGACAGCGGTGAGGTTGCTCGCTCGCGCGAGCTTCAAAAGATGACCCAGCAGCCCAAACCCGGTGACGTCAGTCGCGCAGCGGGCTCCGCCCGCCAGGGCGGCTTCGGAGGCGGCCCTGTTGAGCTCGACCATCGTCGCAACCGCCTGTGGGAACACCTCCCCGGTCTGTTTGTGCCGGCTGTTCAGCACGCCGATACCCAGTGGCTTGCTGAGTGACAGCGGCTGTCCGGCGATCCCAGCGTCGGTGCGAAGCAGCCGGTCCGATGCCGCAACGCCGGTGACGGCCATGCCGTACTTCGGCTCGGGATCATCGACGCTGTGGCCCCCCGCCACCGGGCATCCCGCCTCGATGGCGACCGCGAGCCCCCCGCGCAGCACCTCGGCGGCGAGCGCCATGGGGAGCACGTCGCGCGGCCAGCAGACCAGATTCACCGCGAGGATGGGCCTGCCACCCATCGCGTAGATGTCCGAGAACGCGTTGGCCGCGGCGATCCGACCCCAGTCATAGGCGTCGTCGACGACTGGGGTGAAGAAGTCCACCGTGCTCAGCACGGCTATGCCATTGCCATCCAGGCGGACCGCTGCCGCGTCGTCGCCGTGGTCGAGGCCGACGATCAGGGTGTCGCTCGGCACGCCGATCAACCCAGCGACCATCTCCTCCAACTCCCCCGGTGGGATCTTGCAGGCGCAGCCGCCGCCGTGCGCGTACCCGGTCAGACGCATGTCGCCGATGTTCGCAGGGAGTGACCCCCACAGGCTCGGTCACTGGGCCGCTACGCTTGTTCGCGGAGGCGTCTGGGCACCTGGTGGGCTTCCTGATCTTCAAAATCAGTGTGACCGAGTATCCCGGTCAAGCGGGTTCGATTCCCGTCCGCCTCCGCCACCTCAGTGGTGCCTGACCGGTCGATGCACGTAAGGTCATCGCGCATGCACGCGGACCCGCGCCGGGCAATCCCGCAGACCGATTCGCTGCTCGCCGACCCGCGGCTCGCCGAGCCGCAGCGCCGTCTCGGTCGCCCGCGCGTGCGCGACGCTGTGCATGATGCGCAGGAGCGGGCGCGGGCCGGCGCGCTCCCCGTCGCCGAATTGATCAACCATGTCCTCCGCGGACTCCCGCCTCGTGCGACCACGCTCCGACCGGTCATCAACGCGACCGGAACCGTGCTCCACACAAATCTTGGCCGGGCCCCGCTCTCCAGCGCAGCTCGTGCAGCGATGCTTGCCGCAGCCGGATACGTGGATCTCGAGTACGACGTCGCGAGCGGCCGTCGCGCGTCTCGCGGACGGGGCACCCTCGATGCGCTGCGACGGGCCCTTCCCGACGCCGGCGACGTCATGATCGTCAACAACGGGGCCGCGGCGCTGCTGCTTGCCGTGACCGTGCTGTCCGCCGGTCGCGAGGTCGTCTGGAGTCGCGGCGAGCTGGTCGAGATCGGCGACGGCTTCCGGCTTCCCGACCTGGTCGCGTGCACCGGCGCCTCGCTGCGTGAGGTGGGGACGACCAATCGCACCACGCGCGCTGATTACGCTGCGGCCATCAGTGCGCGCACCGGATGCGTGCTCAAGGTGCACACCTCGAATTTCCGCATGACCGGATTCACGTCGTCCGTGCCGATCGGCGAACTGGCCGGACTCGGGCCACCGCTGGTCGTCGACGTTGGATCCGGACTGCTCGCGTCTGACCCGCTCCTCCCGGACGAGCCCGACATCTCCGGCGCCCTGCGTTCTGGCGCGGACGTTGTGACGGCCAGCGGCGACAAGTTGCTTGGCGGTCCGCAGGCCGGCCTCATCGCGGGCAGGGCCGACCTGATCGCCACGTTCCGCCGCCATCCCCTCGCCCGCGCGCTGCGGGTCGACAAGCTCACACTCGCCGCGCTCGAGGCAACGCTCGGTGGCCCGCCGTCGCCGACCACCGCTGCACTCCACGCCGACCCGGATGCGCTGCGCACCCGCGCCGCGGCAATCGCAACACGCCTGGGCGACGAGGCCGACGTCGTCTCCAGCGCCGGCGAGGTCGGCGCCGGGAGTGGACCGGGCGTGGCGCTGGCCGGGTGGGCGGTGAGCATCCCCGAGCGCTATGCCGCAGCACTGCGCTCCGGCGACCCGGCCGTGGTGGGTCGGCTCAGCGGAGGCCGCTGCCTCCTCGACCTCCGCTGCGTTGCCCCTGCAGACGATGACGCTCTGGTCGAGGCGGTGCGCGCATGCAGGTGATCGCTACCGCAGGCCATGTCGACCATGGCAAGTCGACCCTGGTGCGGGCGCTCACCGGCATGGAGCCGGACCGCTGGGCGGAGGAGCGACGCCGCGGCATGACGATCGATCTCGGCTACGCGTGGATGTCGCTGCCATCCGGCGAGGAAATCGCGTTCGTCGATGTGCCCGGCCATGAGCGGTTCGCCACGAACATGCTGGCCGGGGTCGGGCCCGTCCCGGCCGTCCTCCTCGTCATCGCCGCCGACGAGGGCTGGTCCGCCCAAACCGAGGATCATGTCAGGGCACTCGACGCGCTCGGGGTTGGCCACGGCGTCGTCGCGGTGACCAAGAGCGATCTCGCCGATCCCGCGGCGGCGATCGAGCAGGCTTCCGATCTCCTCTCGGCGACAACGCTGGCGGGAATCCCCGCAGTGAGCGTGTCCGGACAGACCGGCACGGGGCTCGACGAACTCCGCATCGCCCTCGACGCCCTGATCCGCCGGCTGCCCGTGCCCAACCCTAATGCGCGCGTCCGGCTGTGGGTCGACCGCTCCTTCACGGTGCACGGCAGCGGGACCGTGGTGACCGGAACGCTCGGGTCCGGAACGCTCCGCCGAGGCGACGTTCTCGAACTCGGGGATGCCATGGTCACGGTCCGGGGTCTGCATCGACTCGGGCAGCCGGCCGAGGCCGTGACCGCCCCGGCACGGGTCGCCGTGAACCTGCGCAACGTCCCGCACGAGGACGTCCGCCGCGGCGACACCCTGCTCACCCCGGGTGCGTGGCGTGCGACCACGGTCGTGGACGTCCGGCTGGGTGACCCGGGTGCTCCGAGCCACGCGACCCTCCACATCGGGGCTGCCGCCGTTCCCGTCAGGGTCCGCCGGCTCGACGCAGTAACGCGTCCTGCCTCCCCGATCGTGCGCCTGCTCCTCGACACCGCGCTGCCGCTCGAGATCGGCGACCGGTTGCTGCTGCGAGATCCGGGGCGGCGTCAGGTTGTCGGCGGCGCGACCGTGCTCGACCCGGCACCGCCTTCCCTTCGTCGCCGGGGCGCGGCGAAGATCCGGGCGGCCTCTCTCGCAACAGAACTCGGCCACCCAGACGTGTCAGCCGAGGTGGCCCGGCGCGGGGCAGTCAGCCGCTCACTGCTCATGGCGATCGGCGTCCCGGTCGGCGCAACGCCGCCACCCAGTGTCATTGCGACGGGCTCCTGGCTTGTCAGCCGGCAGCGCTGGGAGGAGTGGCGATGTGGATTGCAGGCCGCCGTCGAGCGCCGACCTGCCGCTCTGCTCGACGCCGGCGCAAGCCACGCGGATCTCGCGCGAGCTCTCGAGCTCGACGATCCACAACTTGTCGCAGCGTTGGCCCGCACGTGCCCGGATCTCGAGGACAACGGTGGCCGCGTGCGCAAGCGCGGGCATGCGCCGGCGCTCCGACCCGATCTTGAACAGGCGGTGGCACGCCTGGTGGGATCGCTTCAAGCGGCTCCGTTCGCCGCACCCGAACAGCAGCGGCTCGTGGCGCTCGGGCTGGGGCGGCGCGAACTCGGCGCCGCAGCTGCGGCGCGCGCCATCCTGCTCCTGCCCGGTGATATCGCGCTGCTCCCGACGGCACCGCGAGATGCGGCCGCACGGCTCGGCGAACTTTCTCAGCCGTTCACGCTCTCCTCGGCGCGCCAGGCGCTCGGCACGACTCGGCGGGTCGCCGTGCCGCTGCTCGAGTATCTCGATCGGATCGGGATCACCGAGCGACTCGACGGGGATTTGCGCAGGCTGCGCGTCCCGGCTCCTGCGGGGGGGTAGCCAGGGAAGGTCAGGCGTTCGCCGCTCGCTGCAGGCGATCGCGTTGGGGGACCACCGTATAGCGCGGATCGCGCGCCGACTGCTGTCCGGCTTCGAAGATCGCGAAGCGGGCGCACACCGAACCGGCGAGCAGAGCTACACCGGAGACCTGCGCTGCCCTCCGATTGCGGACGCCGAACACCGCGGCTCCGATCGCTCCGCCGGCCGTCAGGGCGCGGCTTGCATTCATGAGTCGTTTCGCGGTTCCCGCGTGCAGGGTTTCGGCGCTCAGTCCCATGCTCCGCTCCATCCGCGCCTCCATTACGAGAGCGACCACGGCTCCGCCGACAGCCATCCGGCGCGCGGGCGCCGCCTGTTCGAGGCATGTGCCGACCATCGCCAGGCCACCGGCAGATGCAGCGGCTGAACCCGCGAAGACGAACGGGAGCTCGCGCCGGGCGGCGTGCCAGGCCGGGGTGGCCGTGTCCGACAGGAGCACGCCGGTGTAAGCGGCGAGCGCCGGAGCCAGCGCCGCGGCCAGCACGCCTGCCGGCCGGGCACTCAGCGCGAGCACACGGCCGGCAATCGGCAGTCGCCGCGGCATCATCGCCGCGATCTCGGCGGTCGCCGCCGCGCTCGCCAGCGGGCCATAGGCCGCCAGCACCCAGGTGCCCACCGACATCGGCGACGTCGGTTTAGCGGTTCGCAGCATGTTCAGGAATCGCATCGGCCTTCCCAGGTCGTGGATGAGCGCGGCTGTCCCAGCCGCTCCGCCGACGAAGGCTCCGATGCGAGCAACGCGGCGCAATTCCGGGAGATTGCGCAGGTCGGCGCCGGCCGCGAGCAGGGACGAGCCCGCCGCCATGCCACCGAGGAACAGATAGGCGGGGATGTCCCGCTCCCATGGCGCCGTCTTGACGATCGGCCGCCCGTAGTACGAGGCGAATGTCGCCGGCGGGACCATCGCGCGTTCGCCGTCCCGACCCCCGCCGCCACGCCGGCGCCGGCGCGGCGCGTCCATCGCAGCGCCGTCGGCGTGAGGGCCGGTAGTCACGAACGCGCCCGCACGAACGCAACTGCCGCGCCGGCGAGCAGGGTTGCGCCGGCAATCGCGGCGGTCCGCCACATCGCGGGGAGATCCCTCGTGGTGACCACGGGGTCGGGCGGCAGCCCGTAGACCTCAGGCTCATCGAGCAGCAGGAAGAACGCCCCGGCGCCACCGATGCCGTCATTGGGATCGGCGCCGTAGAGCTGCGCGTCGGCGACGCCTGCGGCGTGGAGCGCATCGACTCGGTGCTGCGCGCGCACACGCAGCTCATCCAGATCGCCGTACTGGATCGACTGCGTCGGGCATGCCTGCGCGCAAGCCGGGGTCATGCCGTCTCCGAGACGGTCGTAGCACAGGGTGCACTTCTGTGCGATGCCGACATTGCGTGTGCCCGGCGGGCCCTGGCGGCGGTCGATGACACCGAAAGGGCACGCGGGGATGCAGTACCCGCAGCCATTGCAAATGTCGTCCTGCACCACAACGGTCCCGAACTCGGTGCGCATCAGCGACCCGGTGGGACACACGTCGAGGCAGGCGGCGTTGGTGCAGTGCTTGCAGACATCCGACGACATCAACCAGCGAATGCCGGTCTCCGCGCCATCAAAGGACCTGTTCTCGCCAGGTCTGGCTGCAACGACCGGCAGCGGTGTGAGGCCCGATGCGGCGACCGCCCGTCGCGGCTGCTCGATGAAGGCGACATGGCGCCACGTGCTCGCCCCGAGACTACCGGTGTTGTCGTACGACATGCCGAGCATCTCGAGGCCGTCCTCGGGGATGCCGTTCCACTCCTTGCAGGCGACCTCGCACGCCTTGCACCCGATGCAGATCGAGCTGTCCGTGAAGAATCCCTTGCGCGGCGGCGCGTTCTTCCAGCCGGCGTCGGCCGCGGGATCCGCCGTCCTCGTCCAGCGCGACATCAGGTGCCGTCCCCCGGGGGCGTGATCCGCGTGGTTCCGGTGTCGACGCTGAGGCCGGCGCGCTGCCGATACGCTTCGACGAAGCGCGGGAGCGCCGCGCCTGTCGGCCGCCGCCCCGGCTGGATATCGCACGCAGCCGCCTTCGACTCCTGGATGTGGACGTTGGGGTCGAGGCTCACCCCCATCAGGTCGTTTGCCGAGTCGCCGCTGACGATCGCACCGCCCCCACCGACCCCCCAGTGGTACGGCAGGCCGATCTGGTGGATGACCCGTCCGCCCACCGTGAGCGGCGTGAGCCGGTCGGTCACCAGGACCCTTGCCTCGATGGCGGTGCGCGCGGTCACGATGGTGGCCCAACCGAGATGCTCGAGTCCTCGCTCGGCCGCAAGTTCAGGCGATACCTCGCAGAAGAACTCCGGCTGCAGCTCGGCCAGGTATGGGGACCACCGGCTCATGCCACCTGCGGTGTGGTGCTCGGTGAGGCGATAGGTGGTGACGACGTAGGGGAACACCTCGGCGCCCAGGTCGGGTGGCGACGGGCTCGAGAGGTTCTCGGTGCGCGGAAACATCTCGCGAGTCGGGTTCGACTGCTGTGTGTGCATCGCGTTGCGCAGCGGCGACTCGATGGGCTCGTAATGCACCGGCAACGGCCCGTCGAGGAGTCCGCTCGGCGCGTAGAGCCAGCCCTTGCCGTCCGACTGCATGATGAAGGGGTCGTCGCCTGCGAGCCCGTCGGGACCGCCGATGCCCGGCTCCGGCCGGAACGTCGGGGCCTTGGTCGCCTGGAAGTCGGGCACGTCATGACCGGTCCATTTCCCGGCGGCCTCGTCCCACCAGACGTAGGCCTTGCGCTCGCTCCAGGGCCGCCCCGCAGGGTCTGCAGACGCGCGGTTGTACAGGATGCGCCGGTTCATCGGCCAGGCCCAGCCCCACTCAGGTGCAACCCACGACTGCTCCGATCCTGGCTTGCGCCGTGCCGACTGGTTGACGCCGTCGCTATAGACACCGGTGTAGATCCAGCAGCCGCCGGCGGTGGAGCCGTCGGCCTTCATCTCGACGAAACTGTTGAGCAACTGGCCGGCCTTCTCGCCGCTCAGGTGGCAGCCATTGATCTCGCGGAGCACCGCCTCGGCATCAGGCTCGTCTCCCTGGAGCAACGGATACTCCCAGACGAGTTGGCGCAACGGCAGGTCGCGGTCGAGGGCTGACGTCTCGAGGCGTTCTCGAAGCATCCGGCCGAGGTGGTAGAAGAAGTGCAGCTCGCTCCGGCAATCGCCCGATGGCTCGACGGCCTTGTGATGCCACTGCAGCAGTCGCTGCGTCTGGGTGAAGGTGCCGTCTTTCTCGGTGTGGGCCGCAGCCGGCAGGAAGAAGACCTCGGTCGCGATGTCCTCGGTGCGCATCTCCCCGGTCGCGATCTCCGGACCGTCCTTCCAGAACGTCGCCGACTCGATCAGGTTCAGGTCGCGCACAACAAGCCATTGCAGGCGCGACATGGCGAGCCGCTGCATCTTCCCGTTTGCGGAGCCCACCGCCGGGTTCTGACCGAGCAGGAAGTAGCCCTCGACCTTGCCGTCGAGCATGTCGACGATGGTCTGGTAATTGCTGTGGTCGGCGTTGATGCGCGGCAGCCAGCCGAAGCCGAAGTCGTTCTCCGGCGTCGCGGCGTCGCCCCACCATGCCTTGAGCAGGCTCACGACGTACGTGTCGGCCGCCGTCCAGAAGCCCTTCTGGCGGTCACTCTTGATCGATGTGAGGTAATCGTCGAGGGAGCCGTGCACACCCGCCTTCGGCATCGGGAGGTAGCCGGGGAGCAGGTCGAACAAGGTCGGGATATCCGTGGAACCCTGGATGCTCGCGTGCCCGCGCAAGGCCAGGATCCCCCCGCCCGGACGGCCCATGTTGCCCAGCAGCAGCTGGATGATCGCCGCGCCGCGGATGTACTGCACGCCCACCGAGTGCTGCGTCCACCCCACCGAGTACACCCAGGACGTCGTCCGCTCGCGACCGCTGTTGGCGGTGACGGCCTCGCAGACCTTGGCGAACTGGTCGGGTGGTACGCCGCAGATCCGCTCGACCATCTCGGGCGTGTACCGCGCGTAGTGCCGCTTGAGGATCTGGAAAACGCAGAACGGGTCCTCAAGGCTCTCGTCGCGCCGCACCTCGCTGTGCGGCAGCGCCGCGCCGCGACCGCCGAGCTCGTCCCCTCCGCCGCCCGCCTGCGCTGGCGGCTGCCTGCCCGCGACGGCGCGCGACCCGGCGGCAGCGGCGGTCTCCATTCCCTCGTACGCCCAGCTCGTGGTGTCGTAGGTACCCGTTTTCGGGTCGAACCCGGAGAAGAAGCCATCGAGCTGGTCCGCGTCCTGAAAGTCCTCGCTGATGATCGTCGCAGCGTTGGTGTAGCTCACGACATACTCGCGAAAGTACTTCTCGCCGCTGAGGATGTAGTTGATGATCCCGCCGAGGAACGCGATATCACTCCCGGCGCGCAACGGCACGTAGAGGTCGGCCATCGCGGACGTTCGAGTGAAGCGCGGGTCGATGTGGATGACGGTGGCACCCCGGTCCTTGGCCTCCATCACCCACTGGAATCCGACCGGATGGCACTCGGCCATGTTCGAACCCTGAATGACGATGCAGTCAGCGTTCTGCAGGTCCTGCTGGAACGTCGTGGCTCCGCCACGCCCGAACGAAGTCCCCAGACTGGGGACGGTGGAGCTGTGTCAAATACGGGCCTGATTCTCGACCTGCACAACCCCGATTGCGGTGAAGAGCTTCTTGATGAGGTAGTTCTCTTCGTTGTCCAGGGTGGCGCCGCCGAGGCTCGCGATGCCGAGCGTGCGGTGCAACCCGCGGCCGTGCTCGTCGGCGTCCTCCCACGTGCGCTCCCGGGACGCCAGGACCCGGTCGGCGATCATCTCCATCGCTCGGTCGAGCGGGAGGTCTTCCCAGTCGGTGCCGTACGGGCGCCGGTACTTCACGGTGGTGACCCGCCCAGGGCTGTTGACCAATTGCTCGCTCGCCGCGCCCTTCGGGCAGAGGCGCCCACGCGATATCGGCGAGTCCGGGTCGCCCTCGATCTGCACCACCCGGTCGCCCTTGACGTAGACGCGCTGCCCGCAGCCGACCGCGCAATACGGGCAGATGCTTTTGATCACGCGGTCGGCCGTCCTTGTCCGGGGCATCATGTGCTCGGTTTGGGCGGAGCGCACCGCGGTCCCGCGACCAAGCGGGTCGCCGCTGGTCAACTGGCGAAGCACCGGCCACCGACGGACGCGAGTGCGAATGCTCACTGGCAATAACCTCCGAGCGTGCTATGACCGGCGCGACAGAATTGCAAAGATGATAGTCACGCTGTGCGCGTCGTGCCGACAGGGCGGTCAACTCGTGGTTCGCGCGTGCCCCTGAGGTCGCTCGCTGAGTACCAGTTAGAGCGCTATCGGCCGAAGCGGCTGGCGATCGTGATGCTGACCGCGGCGGCAGTCCTGTATGCGACGTCGACGCTCTTCAACTGGGTGGGCGTGGTGACGCCGACCGGGCGCTACGTCATCGTCAACGGCCTGGAGCAGGCGAGCTGGATGCTCTTCGTCGCCCTGGTGCTGATCGCGGTGGCCGCACGGCTGACCGTCGCGCCGCCGGCTGGGTTCATGCGATTCCTGTTTGTGGGGCTCGACTTCGCGGTACCGCTCGGGCTGTACATCGAGTACATCGACAACCTCGGCCGCGCCGAATCGGATGGGTTCAACGCATATCTCGGGCCTGGCTATTTCATGGCGTTGGGGACGACCGCCCTGCTCATCGCTGCGACCGTCGTCAGCTGGCGGGAACGCGACGTGTGGCAAGAGCCCGCGGGGTCCGAGCATCCGAGCTGACGGCGTCAGCCACGGTCGCGAAAACGGTTTACGCTGAGCGCTGTGATCACCAGCGTCGCATGGCGCAGGAATGCCGTGACCGCAATGCTGGCGTCGGTGGCCGCCGCTGCGACGGATGGCGTCTACTACGGCTACATTCGATCCCAGGATGCAACCTCGCCGAACGCCGGGGTAGTGCCGTTCCTGATCGCGTATATCGCCGCTGTGGCACTCACAGCGGCTCTGAGTGTTTGGCTGATTCTGAGCGAGCACCGTACGATCGCCAAGACGATGTTGGTAGCCGCAGCCGCTGGCTGTGGCGCCCTCGGCTTTCTTGCAATCTTCAGCATCGGTCTGGGCCTGCTCATCACGGCGGGACTTCTTGCGATGGCAGCCCTGGGGGTTGCACCCCAGGCTTCGCGACTCCCTCAGCTTGCCGGAGCCCTGGGCGCGATCGGTGTCTTGGTCGCCGGGTTCACACTTACCGGAGTGTTCTGGGGCTCGTAGAGCCTAGCTTGCGCCGGGAACGGGTCCCTCGCGGAGGCCGAACACGTTGCCGTCAGGATCCTTGAACCAGGCGCCGCGGGCAGGTCCGACCTGAGCGATGAAGTTCGTCGTCTTCGGCGTTTCGTACTCCTCGAACGTGACCCCGCGTGCGGTCAGATCCCGGATCAGGCTGTCCAGGTCGTCGACCTCAAAGTGCGCCACAGTCTGACCGACGTTTGGCTGCCCGCGCCTGACGGACACCTGCGTGCCCTTTCCGGCGGCGTAGCGAACGGCAAACGGCGTCTCGTCGAGCATGGACAGACCGAGTTGCTCCCCGAAGAAGCGCTTCGCTCGGTCGAGATCGGTCACCGCAACCGTTGGAACCAGCATCGCATCATCAAGCACCGTCTTCACCTCGTTTTCCGGAGCAGAACGCTCGCCACGGGATGCTAACCGTCAGACATGGGGAGCTGAGTGCCATTCGAATCAGCCAACCCGAGCGCGGGCGGCGATGCGATCGATGAAGGTTCAATCGACGGTCGATTGCGCGTCCCATCCGCGACTACGGAAAGGCGAAGGGCGTCCCCCTGATCTTCGTGTAACCCCGCCACGATGCGCCGAGTTCCATCTTTGTGATGACACAAACGGGAGTCTCGACCCGGTTCGTGATGGCCTGTGCGGGAGCCGCATGCCTCCTCCTCACTGCCTGCGCGGCATCGCCCAGAACGTCGTCGCAGCCGAGCTCATCACCGTCCGCAACCGCAACCCTGGCGGCAACTCCGCTGCCCGCACCGACCGCAGCACCTTCGGCAACGCCAACGTCCACTGCCACTGAAACCCCAACAGCAACGCCGTCGATTCCGCCCTGCTTCTCGGATTCGCCGGGGTACGTGCCGTCACCACAAGGCCCTTGCGCGCCACCATCCCCAACTCCGGCAGGCGTTGTGCCTGTGCTGACTGTGACAACGTGCGATGGTGGCTCCGGGGGAAGCGTTTCGTGGACGGGCGGATCGTATGGGGCGGGCGAGCTCATCATCGAGCCGGGAAACATCCTGAGAAATCCAGTCGGAACCGATGGAACGGATTCGCTGCCTGCCGGCGACTATACGTATGAGTTCCGCGATGGCAGCGGCAACCACCTCACCGGTGGCACGTTCAGCATTGTGGAGTGCCCGCCTCCGGTCTGAGGAAGGGATTGTCGCCGGGTCGCGATGGTGGCGTCAGAGTGCGGCACTGCCTCCGGCGACGCGGGTCTTCACGCAAGCCAGGGCGGGGGCAATGGCGCCTCAAGGTGGAGCGGGAGACGAGGCTCGAACTCGCGACCCCTACCTTGGCAAGGTCCGGCTCCAAATCCGAATACGCGAGGGCCAGAAAATGGCCTTGCGGCGCCTACTTCGCCGCTGGATCGATGCTGTTCGACGCGGAGTTGTCGGCCGTTCGACGTCGAGCCACAGCGATCTTTCAGTGATCGAGTTTGAGTCGCTGGTGTGATCGAGGGGGCTCCTCCGGGTGACGTCCTCGAACAGCACTTGACTCAGGGAGGCACGATCCTGTCTTACCGGCTTGCGCCGAGCGGACCTCGCGGGTCCCGGCCTGGTCATCCAGTGGACGGCGGGTACAGAGACGCTCCGTTTCGGCGAGACTCGGTCCGTGGCCACATGCCCGACCTGCGGGAAGGAGCTCCCGCGCGCGGTGATTGCGTGAACGACTCGCCTGAAACCGAGTACGTCAAGACGCCGGACGGCGTATACATCGCGTACCAGGTGGTGGGCGAAGGGCCCACCGACTTCGTCTTCGATTTCCACCCCGATGAGAGCAACGTCGATCTCATGTGGGCTGAGCCGGACTGGCAGCCCTTCCTAACCGGGCCGACGGCGTTCGGTCGCGTGATCGTGCACGACCGACGAGGGTTGGGCGTCTCCAGCAGAAATGTCCCGCCAGCAAACCTCGAGACGCGAGTCTCCGACCTGCTGGCGGTGCTCGACTCCGTGGGCTCCGTGCGACCGATCCTGTTCGCCGGTTCGGACACGGGGGCGATGCACGCGCTCTTCGCGGCGACCCATCCGGACCGCGTGACCGCGCTGTTGTGGAACAACCCCGTGGCTCGCACTGCGTGGGCGCCGGACTATCCCTGGGGACAGGGGCAGGAGGAGTTCGAGCGTTTGATGCGGCTCTCGGACGGCTGGGGGACTCTGGAATACAGCCGCGCGCTCGCGGAGTTTCGAGCGATCGAGCGCATCGGGCGCGCGTCGGAGGTGCACGGTACGGGCATCGATCGACCACCGCTGAGTGACTATGGACGGATCAACCGCAACACAGCGACTCCCGACGTTGCTCGCGAAATCGCACGCATCACGTGGGATACGGACGTCCGCGCCATCCTGCCTTCCGTGCATGCGCCCGTCGTATTGGTGACCGGGACTCAGGACCGAGTCGATGAAGTCGCGTACATCGCCTCGCTCATGCCCAACGCGACGGTGCATACCGTCCAGGGGCGGTCTGGGCTCGCACACGTACCCATACTCGAAATACTGCGCAGGATGGCCGGTGTCGATCCTCCTGCTCCCGAACTCGAGACGGTGCTTGCGACGGTGCTCTTCACGGATATCGTCGGGTCAACCAAGATCCAGGCTGCGCTCGGGGACCGTGGCTGGCGGGACCTCGTGCAACACCACCACGCGATGGTGCGGGAGGCTTTGCGACGCTGGCGCGGTACCGAGAACGACACGGCCGGCGACGGGTTCTACGCCACGTTCGACGGACCCGCTCGGGCGATCCGATGCGCGCTCCAGATCGTCGAGGGAGTCCGAGACTTGGACCTCGAGATCCGCGCGGGCGTGCACACGGGTGAGTGCGAGTTGCTCGACGGAAAGTACACCGGCATCGCTGTTTCAATCGGCGCGCGAGTGGCATCCAAGGCCGGCCCTTCGCAGGTGCTCGTGTCTCAGACCGTCAGGGATCTCGTCGCAGGATCGGGGTTCACGTTTGCAGACGCGGGTGAACACGACCTCAAGGGCGTTCCCGGTCGATGGCGGCTGTACGGCACCAGTCAAGCAGCCGCGACACCCGCCACCACAGCGTGAGACCGCATGGTGTGGGCTTTGCTCGTCGAGGATCGAAATGAATTCGATCCGTCGCCTCAGCAGCAACTGGAGCGGGAGACGAGGCTCGAACTCGCGGCCCCTACCTTGGCAAGGTCCGGCTCCAATTCCGAATACGCGAGGACCAAAAAACGGCCTCGCGGCGCCTACTTCGCCGCTGGATCGATGCTGTTCGACGCAGACTTGACGGCGGTTGACGTCAAGCCACGACGACCTGTCAGTGATCGAGTGAGAGCACACTCGTGTGCATGGGCATTACCTGCTTCAGCCTGCTCGGCACGCGAGCGCCCCCTGCGGGACCTCGGGGCGGAACCTAGTTGGCCTGTGGTTGGGTGAGGTCCTCGAAGACAAAACGCGACACTCGGCGGTCCCCCAACGAAGCTGTGGTCCGGTCCGCATATGGCCTGCGATTAGGTGAGGTGCGAGGACCCTCTCTACCCGGCTGGCCTTCAATCGCGGTCGGCTCCGGCACAACATCGCAACGGCCGACGCCGAGTTGGATCTGCAGTGGCTGAACGGGCACCCCCGAACCCGCGTCGGCTGGCGGGCTGACGATCCCTGGTGGTACGCGATCGTGCGGTATACGGACAGATCGTCCGATGCGGGAGACACATCGGAGACGCACTGGAGAGGCACCAGGAGGAAACCGAGGAAGGCTCACGGGAAGGCACAGAGGAAGCTCGGAGCGCGCTCCCACGTTACGAATACAAAACCCCGCGTTCCCCGATGCGAGCAAAGTTTTCTCTGAGATCTTCGATCCTACCGCTCCGGATCGACCGCGAGCAAAGGCATCGGCTCACGGTACTGAGCCGGAATCTGCTGATGCCGAGCAGGGCCCCGTTCGGTGACCGAAAGCGCCATCGCCGCCGAGGGTCATGCAATCAGACAGAATTGGTCATCGCAGCTCATGCCGCAATGCCACCGAGGGGACCAATGAACCTGCGGGAAGTTCAGAAACCGCTGAAGGACGGCTACCGGGAGAACCCGGCGTCGTCTCGGATCACGCTGGTGGCTCGCGGCGGCCAGGGCGACGCTCCCATCGCGTGCTCGGTTGACCTCGGCCGGGCCATCTACGAGGCGCAGGCGCACGCCGGAGTCGGCGGAGCGGGTACCGGTGCCTGCTCGGGAGATCTGCTGCTCGGCGCCCTCGCGGCGTGCGCCCAACTGACCTGCCAGATGGTCGCCGCGTCGATGGAAATACCCGTCGAAGAGATTCAAGTGACTGTCGAAGGCGACCTCGACCTCAGTGGAACGCTTGGGCTGGTACGGGGCGCACCGGTTGGATTCGAGGCCATACGTGTTCGCTTCGACATCAAGGCTCCGGCGGCGAGCCGGGAGGACGTGGACGCACTGATCGAGAAAACCGAACGCTACTGCGTCGTCCTGCAGACCCTGCAGGCGCCACCGAAAATCGAGGCTAGCGTGGTGACCAGCAGTTGAATGGTCTCCTGCGCCCCATACGTGATCCTGGCTTGACCGCCGAGGAGGATGCATGACGCGATACCTGATCGAGCGCAAGTTCGAGGTCACCGAGGATAGGATGCCGGAGGTTGGGCGCCGGTCGCGAAGGATCGTCGAGGAGTCGTTTCCCGAGATCGTCTGGGAGCACAGCCACGTCTGTGTTGACCAGCAGGGCGTGGTGAAAACGTTCTGCATATACGGCGCCCCCAGCGAGGAGATGGTTCGCCAGCACGCGCAGCAGCTGGGGTTTCACGAGATCCTCGCTCTCTACGAGATTGCCGGGGACGTCACTCCCGCCGACTTTCCTCCAGTCTGACCGCGCCTCTCAGTCGTCGGGCGGCGTGCTGTCCGGTCCGCGCTTGTGGCTGCGGGCGTCGGTCACGTGGCTTGCGGCAACGAGTGCCAACGTCCGCCGCCGGGCGATGCTGTTGCGCTGCTCGGCGTCCTGCTCAGGGACGAGCTCGAGCGCCTCTCGGTAGAGGGCGGCGGCCTCGTCCTTGGCCCAGCCCCTACCGGCCTGGGCCGCGGCGAGCAACAGATATTTGAGCGCACGGTCGTCGTGACCGGCCTCGCGCCAGTGCCGTGCGAGGGCGGTCGCGGTCGCGCCGGCCCCGTTGGTCGCTGACTCCAGGAACTCGGCGACGGCGAGGTGGCGCTCCTTGCGAGTCGTACGTGGAACGGTGGCATACGCGACCTCTCGGATCAGGACGTGCTTGAAGGTGAACTGTTCCTCGCTTTCGATCCACGATGACGACTCGCGCCGGATCAAGTCGTGCGCCTCGAGGAAATCGAGTGATTCCACCAATCCCGTCGCATCGCGCTCCATACGCTCGAGCGCACCTCGCCAGAAGGTCTTCCCCACAACGGCCGCGGCGAGGAGCACCCGTCGCTCGAGCCTGGGCAGCGCGTCGATCCGGGCGGAGATGAGCTCGCGGATGGTCGTCGGGAGGAGCTGCCCGGCAAAGGTCGGGATGTCCACGAGCGAGGCCGCGAGCTCCTCGATGAAGAGCGGGTTGCCCTCGGCGGTTTCAGCGACCCGTCGGGCGTCGGCCGCGCCCGTCGCATGAGGGAGCAGGCAGACCGCAAGCTCGTGCGAGTCCTCCGCGCTGAGCGCTTCGAGCGACATCGCGGAGTACGCCGGGAGACCTCCACCCCAGCCGGGGTGCGCGAGAAGCAGATCCGGGCGGGCGAGCGCTAGCAGCATCACCGGCGCGTGCCGGATGCGCGAAGCCAGCAACTCGAGGAGGTCGAACGTCCCGGCATCGGCCCAGTGCAGGTCCTCGAAGACGAAGACAGTTGGATGGTCTCTCGCGACCGATTCAACGAATCGCCGCGCCGCGAAGAACAGGATCTGCGGGTCCGCGACCTCGTCCTCGCGTCCAAGCCCGATGAATAGGGCCAGGTGCGACGCGAGTTGATCGGCGCTTTTGTCGAGCCGGAGCGGCTCGATCGCAGAGTGCAACTTCTCACGCGCGGACGCCACGCCATCACTCGCGAAAATGCCTGCGAACTGCTTGACGTGCTGGCCGAATGGGCCGTGCAGTGTTTGCGCACCGTACGGAAGCGAACGTCCCCGGAGCACCTGCGCCCCGGATCGCTCGAGTTCGGCGGTGAACTCCGCCGCGAGCCGGGTCTTGCCGACTCCGGCGTCACCGAACACGGTCATCAGATGCGGTCGCTGCTGGGCGACCACGCCTTCGAAGATGCCTTCGAGGATGCCCGTCTCACGGCTACGCCCCACCATCGGCACGGTGGCGGAGCGGCGCTCACCGGGACTGGCGCTGGTCCTGACGGCCAGCCACCCGCGGATCGGCGTGTCCTTACCTTTCACCGTCATCGCCGCGACCTCGCGATATTCCACGACGGTGCGCGTCGCCCGATACGCCGCCTCCCCCACGAGAATGCCATTGGTGGGCGCAGCGGTTTGCAGTCGCGAAGCGGTGTTGATCACGTCTCCCGCGACCATGCCCTCCCCCAACTCCGGCCTGGCACCGAGCGAGACGATGGCCTCCCCCGTGTTCACGGCGAGCCTGACCTGCAGATCGAGATGTTCGTCGCCGGCGTTCATCTCGGCGATGACACTGCGAATGCTGAGCGCCGCTCGTACGGCGCGCTCGGGGTCGTCGCCGTGCGCGACCGGGGCACCGAAGACGCCCACGACCGCGTCGCCGATGAACTTCTCAACCGTGCCTCCAAACACCTCGATCTCAGCGCGAAGGCGAGCGTAGTAAGGGGTCAGAATCGCGCGGACGTCCTCGGGGTCGAGATGGTCGGCGCGGGCCGTGAAACCGACGAGGTCGACAAAGAGGACAGTGACGAGCTTCCGCTCCTCACGCGTATCCGCCAGCGCAAGCTGATTGCCGCACGAGTTGCAAAAACGCGCCCCCGCCGCATTGTCATGCCCGCAGCTCCGGCAGCTTTCCATGAGCGAAGCGTACGACCAGCCGATGCGGTACGGGTAGCGCACCCGTTTCAGTGCGCCCGTTGGCCTTCCCGCAGCTCCGCAACGGTGCGGTCGATGCGTCTGGCGCGGGTCTCGTTTGTCTTGGCTTCCTCAATGTAGCGCAACCATTCCTTGCGGTGGCTGACTGCGAGGTCGTCGAATCGCTGACGCGCAACGTCTGCCTGGGCGAAGGCGGCTACGAGATCAGCCGGGACGCCGACCTCGCGCGGTGCCGCGTCGAGGCTGATGTCGACCTCGACTGCATCCCCGGCCGCCACGCCGGCCGCCGAGCGATTCTCGGCGCTGAGTGGCACCCGGAAGCGACCATCCATCCGCGCGACGGGTGTCCGGTAGGAGTGGTCGCCGATCGCGACCCATAGCTTCGCCACCGCTGTACCAACGGCTCAGTGGCGGCATTGCCCAGCTCGCATCCTCCCCGAGCAGATCCAGCGTGCCACCAAGATCTGCGCGCTCGAGATCATGGCCCTTGCTGACGACGAGGTCAGCGCGAGGGGTTCTTGACGTGACCTTCGGTGTCGTCCTCGTCCGCCGTCGCTGACGTATGCACAGAGGGCTGCTGGGAGCCGAAGTCTGGGTCGCCGCTCACAGCGGTGAACTTGTGACCCTCGGTGTCGTCCTCTTCCACCCTGTCCGCAGTGCGGACCGCTGTTCGGACGGATGGTTGCTGGTCGCCGGACTCCGCATCGCCACCCATGGCAGTGCGCACGTGGCCCTCGGTGTCCTCTTCGTCAGTCTTGGCGGTGCGGACTCCGGGGGCTTCCTGTCCGTTTGTCTCGTCCGTGCTCATTGGGTCTCCTTCTCGCGGGCTGGCCGCCGGTTCTTGTGATGGCGTCATCCTGTCACCTCACCATCTCGTTCGTCAGTCGGGTGGCTGACACGCGTGGCGTCGCCGACCTGACAGGGCTGTTCGCGGTTCAGTGCCGCCCGCGGGTCGGCGCACCGTCAATCAGACTGACCCGAGCGCCGTTGCAACAATTCCGGTTTCCTGATCACGATCCGGCGCCCATCGAGCTCGAGATATCGGAGACGCTCGAACGAGTTCAGAACGTGGTCGACGCTCTGCCGTGATCCTCCGACCATGTTGGCGAGATCCGACTGCGTCAAATGCAGATCGAGCGTTCGTCCATCGGCTTCGCTGGTACCGCGCTCCTCCGCAAGGCTGAGGAGGAGCTTGGCGACACGACCGTGGAGGGCGAGAAACACAAGATCGGCGGCCTGATCGGTGAGCCGGCGCACCACCGACCCCAAGGAGCCCAGCAGGCTGTCGGCCAGCTCCGGCGACCCTCGGAGTGCCTCGAGGAGCGCACTCCGGGTGACGGTCAACACGGTCGTGGCTTCGAGCGCGGCCGCCGACGCCGACCGGAGTCCGCCGTCGACCATGGGGAGCTCGCCGAATACCGATGACGGGCCGAGGGTCACGAGCAGCATCTCGTCACCCGTCGGACGAGGTCCGATACACCTTCACCAGGCCGGCGACGACGACGCAGAGCGCGTCGCCCGAGTCCTCCTCACGGAAGATGACCTCGCCCCGGGCATATAACTTGCTGACCGCCTTCTCGGCAAGCCGCTCCAGCGCGTCGATCGGCATCGACCCGAAGAGCGGTGTGTTCTGCAACAGGTCCGCATCCTGTTTGCTCACCTGGCGTGTCCCCTACATACCGCTGCGGGCAACAGCCTATCGGGTACGGGCCGCGGGAGTCGACCGCGGTGTCGCCCGCACGGACGACGGTGCTCAGAAGGACAGGGTCGATATGTAGAGTGCCGGGGCACCATGGGCGAGAGCGGATCGACGAGAGGAACTCGCACGCGGCCTAGACCTGCCAGCTTCGTCCGATCAATTGCCGAGCATCGCACTCGACGCAAATCGAGGTAGGGTGCTCAGCGGGCGTACGAGGGTCAAAATGAATTCGACCCGGCACCTCAAGGGCGACTGGAGCGGGAGACGAGGCTCGAACTCGCGACCCCTACCTTGGCAAGGTAGTGCTCTACCACTGAGCTACTCCCGCTGGCTAACTGATCTTGCTCAGAGCACTTCCTCGGGATTCTCTACCTTGTGGCGCCACCCTACGTATCGAATCCGTGCTCCTGGGCGGCGTTCATAGTAGCGGCCTCGTAACCAGCCGGGAAGCAGTTGGAGCCGCGGCAGCATTCAGTCAGCCCGCTTCGCACTCTCGCGCCCGAGTTTGGCGCACTCCATGACGTCGATGCCTTACGGGTAGCGCTCCGCAAGCGTGTGATTCCAGAAATATCCAGTGGGGTAGGAATAGAAGGAACCGACACCGGTGCACAGCGTCGTAGACGGACACGACACGCCGGCGAACTGAGCAGTCGTACTACCGCTTGGATTCGGACTGGTCTGCAGCGCCCACGAGCCGCCGCCCCACCGTTCGGCCAGGGTCACCATCGCCCCCGCGGCGTTGGTGTACGAGCCGACAGCGGTGCAGACGCTGGTCGAAGCGCAGGAGACGGCGTAGAGGCGATCTGACTTCGGCACCGGATTCATGGTGGGCTCGATAGACCAGACGCCACGGCTCCAGTGTTGGGCGAGTGTGGTGACGCCAGCGTGGTTGTAGTTGCCGACGGCAGTGCAGACCGACGTTGAGGGGCAGGAAACGCCATTCAGCATGCTCGACGTGGCGCCGGCGGGAGGCGGTGCCGACTGGATCGACCAAGTGCCGCCGCTCCAGCCTTCCACCAGGGTCGACACGAGACCGGCGCCATTGGTGTATTTGCCAACGGCGATGCACGCGGTGATCGAGGCGCAGGAAACACTCGCCAGCATGCTGGCTTCGGCACCAGCGGGAGCCGGCGCCGATTGGATCGACCAAGTGCCGCCGCTCCAGCCTTCCACGAGGTTGGACACGACACCCGCGCCGTCGGTGTAGGAGCCGACCGCAGTGCAGACACCGGCCGACGCACAGGACACAGCCGTCAGCTGAGGCTCAGTGCCGCTCGGGTTCGGAGTGGTCTGCACAGCCCATGTGCTGCCGTCCCAATACTCGGTGAGCGTGAACTGGCCGAGGGGATCGACGTCCATGGTGCCGACGGCCGTGCACGAGGTGATCGACGGACACGAGACGCCTTGCAGCTCGGCATCGTTCTCGTCCGCCACCGGGTTGGGCACAGCCTGGACAGACCAGCTGCTCCCGTTCCACCGCTCGGCCAGCGGGACTTGGAGTTCCGAGTGGTCCGTGGCACGGTTCCAGCCCACCGCGGTGCACGCCGTCGTGGACGGGCAGGACGACGCCAGGAAGAAGGCGGGCTGGTGGAGATTGGGAGTGGATTGGATGACCCACTTGAGCGTGCTCGCCTGCGCCTGCCCGACAGCCAGCAGACTCATCACCATCAGGAGCATTCCGCCTATGGCAAAGCGCTTCATCGATCATCCTCCATGCCACAAATTCCCTGCATGACGTCGTCGTTCGGTCGAGGGCATGGTCCTCTACGGAGCCGGTCAGCGTGTTAGGGTCGAAAGTCACCAAAACCCCAAGCTCAACGGCTCAAGCGCTTGGGGCGCGCTTCCAGACGTCCACGAGCGCAGGCGCACGGTGCCCGAATGGGATCAGACCGGTTGCACCGCCTCGCGCCGCTGCGAAGCGATCCACCGATCCAGGGGCTCGCCGGATTCGAACGAGGTGATCAACGCGTACCGGGGATTCGGCCCCGGGTTGTGCACCACGTGATACAGGCGCTCGGTGTCGATGACCAGCTGGCGGCGGGGATGCAGCGGGATCCGGCTCTCGGTGGCGGGATCGTCGCGGACCTCCCGCAGGATGAACTCCGATCCCGCAGGAGCGTTGAGCTCGAGCCACGAACGGACGACCCAGCCTTCGCCTTCCGGGTTGAGGCGATTGTTGTCGTCCTGGTGCAGCTGGCGCAGTGCATCGGCTTCGGACGATGGGTTGAGCTTGATCACACGCACTCGCCCGTATCGAGCTCCGACCGCGTCGACGTACCTGCACAGGGTCGGCGCGATCTCGCGGTTCGACGTCCAGATGCCGTCCTTGTCAGGCTTGCCGTGATCCCAGAAGCCGGCGCACTCCATCTCCCCCATCGCCGACGCCAGGGGCGCGAAGTTGGTGTCGCCACCCGACTTCCAGTCGACATATTCGAGTCGCTCCCACTCCTCCGGAGGGATCGCCGGGCCGTCCCCAAGGATGGCATGGCCGTTCTGGGCGAGCACGTCGAGTTTGATGTGAGCCATGGGATTACCTCTCGATGTCTGGACACGGTACGGCCAAGGTGGAATCAGCCACTAAGGCTACACGCGGCTGCGGGCCGTGGCGCATCCCCGCCCGCTAAGCTCAGCCCTGGTGACAGACGACCTCGCGCTCGCCCTCGAGCTCGCCGACGTCGCCGACGGCATCTCGATGGAGCGATTCCGGGCTCACGATCTCAAGATCGACTCCAAGCCCGACCTTTCGCCGGTGACCGAGGCTGATCGCGCGATTGAGACGTACGCTCGGGAACGCATCGGGATCGAACGCCCTGATCACGCGATCATCGGCGAGGAATTCGGTGTGGTCGGCGACCGGAATGCGACCTGGCGGTGGGTGATCGACCCGATCGACGGAACCCGCAGTTTCGTGCGAGGCAACGAGACCTGGGCGACCCTCATTGCCCTGCAGCGCGAAGGCGAATCGGTCGTTGCCGTCGCATCCGCACCGGCAATGCGCCTGCGCTTCCACGCCACACTCGGAGGCGGCGCCTTTCTCAATGGACGCCGAATCCAGGTCTCGAGGATTGCCGACATCTCTGAAGCGCTGATCACGCATACCGCGATTCGCGGTTTCGTCATCACCAAGCAGGCGGAGCGGCTCGTCGCCCTTGCCGGACGGTGCTGGGACGCCCGGGGCGTCGGCAACTCGATGTCGCATCTCGCGGTCGCTCGAGGAACGGCCGACATCGGCTGGACCTCACGAGCCAACCTCTGGGACTACGCCGCGCTCAAGCTGATCGTCACCGAAGCAGGAGGACGATTCACCGACCGTAGCGACGATGACCCGGTCCTTGGCGGCACTGGGATCTCGTCGAACGGGCTGCTGCACGATCTGGTCCTGGAGGCGACCGGCCAGGCGAGCGGAAGGTCCTCGTGAAGGTCGGCACCATCGCCTGTTGCGGCGGTCGCGAGTGCCGTGCTCTTCGGTGGTCTCTCCGTCGCCATGCGGCTGTATTTCAACCGCCGCAAGCGCGCCCCGACCGCGACGCCCCTCGCATCCTAATGAGGTTGCGTCGCTAGAGGTGGATGCCGCGCATCAGCATCCCGAGCGCATAGGCCTCAGGAGTGACCTGCTGTTCGCCCGGCTCCGCATCGGCGTGCGACCGTGACGAGCTGTCGGGAAGCATCTGAAACGCGCCGGCCATGATCAGCTGATGCACGTTCGGTGCGATCGCGTGGACGAGCTCGCCGAACTTCCCCACCCGTGTCGACACCTCGTGCGGCCGCTTGATCAGCGCCTCGACCACCATGTCCGCCGCCTCATCGGAGCTGATCGTCGGAAAGCTCTTGTACATCCCGGTGGGCGCGATCATCGGTGTGCGCACCAGGGGCATGTGGATCGTGGTGACGGCGATGCCCTCCGCCGCCACCTCGGGTGCGAAGCATCGGGAGAAGGCATCCAACGCGTTCTTGCTCGCGACATACGCCGCGAATCGCGGTGGGTAGGCCTGCCCGCCGATTGACGTGATGTTGATGATGTGCCCGTCCTGGCGCTCGCGCATGCCGGTGATCACCGCCATGATGAGCGCGATCGCGCCGAAGTAGTTCAGCTTCATGGTGCGCTCGAAGTCGTGGAACCGGTCGAGCGAGTCGAGGACTGACCGGCGGATCGACCGGCCCGCGTTGTTGATGAGTACGTCGACGCGGCCGTGGTCGGCCGTCACGCGCTCGATGAGATGAGTGCACGCGTCGTGGTCGCTGAGGTCGGTGGGATACACGTGTGCCCTGCCGCCCGCGCTTTCGACCTCGGCGCGCATCTCCTCGAGCTGCTCGGTGCGCCGGGCGACTCCGATGATCGTCGCGCCCGAGACTGCGAGGTGCTTGCACACCGCGCGCCCGATGCCGCTCGACGCGCCGGTGATGACAACCACACGGCCACCGACGACGCGGCGCACGTTCGCGGGTGTGGGGAGCTGAGGGTCCAGATGCCGCTCCCAGTAATCCCACACCTTCCACGCGTACTCGTGCAGCGGCGGGCACGCGATCCCGCTGCCTGCGAGGGCGGCCTGCGCGTCGGTCGCGTCGAAGGTCGCCGGGTAGTCCATGTACAGAAACGCTGCCTCGGGAATGCCGAGACGCGCCAGTGCCTGCTGACGCATGCGCTGCACTGCGGGGAGTGAGCCCATCGCCGCGAAACCACCGGGAATCATACGAGCCATGCGGCGATCGATCCGGAGTGCGAATTCGGGCGCGTGAGCTGCTCTGCAGAACGTGTTGAGCGTGTCGCCCAGTGACAGCGGGGTGGGGTCGACGATGTGAAACACGCGTCCGTCGAGACCATCCTGATGGGCGATGTGGTCGATTGCCTTGGCGACGAAATCGACGGGCACGAGATTGAACGGTCCCCCTTCGGGGCCGATGAACGGCACCCACTGCGGGAACGCGTCACGCATCTGCTGGATGAGCTTGAACGCGTAGTACGGCCCGTCGACCCGATCCGCCTCGCCCGTATCCGACGACCCGATGACCATTCCTGGGCGGTAGACGCGCCAGGGCACCGTCGCCTCGGTGCGCACGATGCCCTCGGCCTCGTGCTTGGTCTTGTAATAGGGATGGTCGAGCTCCTGTCCCTCGTCGAACATCGCCTCGGTGAAGGACCCTTTGAAGCGTCCGGCCACAGCGATCGAACTGACCAGGTGGACGCAGGCGGCGCCCACGTCGTTGGCGAGCTCGACGAGGTTGCGGGTTCCCGTAACGTTGGCTCGCTCGGTCGCGCCGGCCTCAGCGGTCAGGTCGTAGATGGCGGCCAGGTGAAAGACGTGCGCACCGCGGAGCTGATCACGGTCATCGACCGAGAGCGCGAGGCCCGGCGCGGTGAGATCGCCCGTCAGGGCATGCAGCCGTTTGCCGCCTGGATCGAGCCGCTCGCGCTGGGCTGCGAAGCGGGCCCGCGAGCCCGGGCGGACCAGCACGAAGACGTTGTCGCCTCTGGCGAGGAGGAGCGGGACGAGGTGGCGACCGATGAACCCGGTGGCCCCCGTGATGAAGTACGTCACGCGGCCGACAATAGCTTTTTACGACAATCGGAGACAGAGCCATGCCAGAGCCAGTCATCGTCGCCCTCGCCAGATCCCCCATCGGACGGGCCATGAAGGGTTCGCTGGTCAACATTCGACCCGACGACCTCGCCGCGACGGTCGTGACCCAGGTACTCGACCGCCTCCCCCAGCTGGACCGCTCGACCATCGAAGACCTCATCTGCGGCTGCGGGCTTCCGGGCGGCGAGCAAGGCTTCAACCTCGGACGCGTGATCAGCATCCTCTCCCGCATCAACGTGCCCGGCACGACCGTCACCCGCTATTGCGCGTCCTCGCTGCAGACCACGCGGATGGCGGCGCACGCGATTCGCGCCGGCGAGGGTGACGTCTTCCTCAGCGTTGGCGTCGAGTGTGTCTCGCGGTACATGAACGGGTCGAGCGACATGCCCCAATGTCAGAACGACCGCCTCCAACCGGGCAACTCGGAGGGCTTCCCGGATATCTACCTGGCGATGGGACAGACCGCGGAGAACGTCGCCGCGCGCGAGGAGATCTCGCGTGAGGAGATGGATCGCTACGCGTTCCGCAGCCAGCAGCGCGCCGTCGCGGCTCAGGATGACGGCTTCTTTGAGCGAGAGATCGTGCCGATCACATTGCCGAACGGTGGCGGGACCGTCAGCAGGGATGACGGCCCACGACGTGAGACGACGCTCGAGAAGCTGGCCGAGTTGAAGCCCGTGTTCCGGGAGCACGGCACCGTGACCGCGGGCAACGCGTGCCCCCTGAACGACGGGGCGGCCGCGGTGGTGATCATGTCCGATACCCGCGCCCGTGAGCTCGGCATCACGCCACTTGCGCGCATCGTCTCCACCGGGTTGAGCTCCCTCGAGCCGGAGTTCATGGGACTCGGACCAATTGATGCGTCCCGCCAGGCCCTCGAGCGTGCCGGGATGACTCTCGACGACGTCCATGTCGTCGAGATCAATGAGGCGTTCGCGGCGCAGGTCATCCCGTCCGCCCGTGGCATCGGCCTCGACCCGTTTGACGATCGTCTCAACCCGCACGGTGGAGCGATCGCCCTCGGACACCCCTTCGGGATGACCGGCGCCCGCATCCTCTGCACGCTCTTGAACGACCTGCAGACCGCAGACGCGACGATCGGTCTCGAGACCATGTGCGTCGGCGGCGGCCAGGGTATGGCCATGATCGTGGAGCGCCTCAACTGAGCGGCGAGGGCGCCGACGCGGTGAGGTCGGTTTAGAGCGCGACCTTCGGGCGGTGACGCACCGGCATACCGGGCAGCACCACCTCGACCTCCCCCGGGGCTCGAACGCCGACCGACCGGCGTCGGGGAGGACGGTTCGCGAGAACGATGGCGGCCAGCGCCTCGACCACCCCGTCGGCTTCCCGGCGCTCGAGGATGAGCGGCGCGAGGATGCGCACGCTGCCGGTACCCCCGGGGAGCGCGAGGATGCCCCGCTGCTCGAGGCGGCGGAGCAGCGTTGGTGCATTCAGGCTGGTCTCGACCGCTACCATCGCTCCGCTCCCGCGAACCTCCCGGATCTCACCGAGTCGAAGGGCGCGGAGCCGGCCCTGGAGCCGCTCCGACGTGAGCTTTGCCAGCGCGCTAAGGGTTGGGCCGAGCGCCGTTCGGATGGTGGCGTTGGCCACGGCGCAGACCAGGGGCGGACAGGCCTCGTCGTTGTCGCGGCGAGCAACCCGCGCTCTCCGGGAAATGGATGGACCCACAGCGGTCACGCCGAAAGGCAGACCGTTGGCAAGTGACGGCCCGAGGCAGACGATGTCGGCACTGACGCCCGCCGCCGCCGAGGCCAACGCCGGTCCCATCCGCAGCGCGGTTCTGACCTCGTCGACGACGAGCAACGCGCCGGCCCGACGGCAGAGCTCGGCCACCGACGCAAGGTAGCCCTCACCAGGCACCCGGATGCCGCTCTCGACCTGGATCGGCTCGACGAGCACGGCGGCGACCCGGTGATCGAGCTGCGCACTCAGGGCATCGATGTCGTCGAAGGGGACCCGGATGACCTCGAGGCTGCGCCCGGCGATGTCCCCGAGACGGCGTCCGCCGCTCGCGGCGCGCCCGGCGATCCCCGACCCGTGATCGGATCGCTGCATGGCGATCAGGCGAGGGCGCTGCGATACCGAGGCGACCATCGTGATCGCGAGATCGACGGCCGCCGAGCCGGATGTCGTGAAGCTGACGTGGGTCAGCGGGACCGGGATGATGAAGCTGAGCGCCTCGAGCAACTCCTCGCGCAGGTCGTAGTCGAATCCAGGGGGGACGCCGCTGAATGCGGACAGCTGGCCGCTGATCGCCTCAGCGATTCGCGGGTGGTTGTGACCGAGCAGGGTCGTGCCACCGCTCGAGGTGAGATCCAGGTACTGGCGCTCCTCGTCATCCCACACGTATGCCCCGTCGCCCCGGATGAGGCGCAGGTCGCGTGAGGTGCGACTCAATTCATTGAGCCACCGATCTGGAAGCACCACGGTCACCGTTGAACCTCCGCTGTGTGCGCTAGCGTACAGCCCGCGCTCGCTTCATGACCGCGATGCTTTACATCTGCCAGGGTTGCGCAGTACTCTCCGTTTGACCCGCCAGCGTCGTGCGACGCGTTCGCGTGGTCTGGGGGACGAGAGCACTTTCTTGGGAGGCCGGCGTTCGGGGGAGCGCCGGCCTCATTTCATCATTCGGCTGCTTTTGACTCCCCGATCTCGATCGGCCGGCCGGGGTCGGTGATCCACTCGCTCCACGACCCCGCATACATCGCGGCATCGATGCCGGCGAGACCGAGGGCGAAGACCCCTTGCGTGGCCACGACGCCGGAACCGCAGTAGACGCCGACGGGTTGCCCCGGCGCCACGCCCACCTCTTCGTATCGCTCGCGCAGGGCGTCCGGAGAAAGGAAGGTCCCATCCGGTTCCTCGGTTCGCTGGGCCGGAAGGTTTCGTGCGCCGGGGATGTGACCGGCAACCGGGTCCACCGGCTCGGTCTCACCCCGGAAACGCTCGGGCGCTCGTGCGTCGATCAGGACTCCGGTCCGAGCCATCGCGGCCGCGCCAGCGGCGTCGAGCAACGGCATGCCGCCCGGCGTCGCGTCGAAGTCGCCCGGTTCTGGATCGCGGTCGCCGCCCTCCTCCACCGGGAGGCCTGCGGACGCCCACGCGGCATAGCCACCGTCGAGGAGTGCCACGTTCGCGTGGCCGAAGTACCTGAGCAACCACCACGCTCGCGCAGCCGAGGTCCCGGTGGCCGCGTCGTATGCGACGACCAGCCCCGAGCCGTCGACGCCGTGCCGGCGCATCGCGCGGGCAAATGACGCCGGGTCGGGCAGGGGGTGCCGTCCCGGCCCCGGAGGCGCGCTGAGCTCGCGATCGAGGTCGACGAAGTGAGCGCCCGGGATGTGCCCCCTGCGGAAGTCGTCCACCCCGGACGGTCCGCCGAGAGCCCAGCGAACGTCAAGGACAACTGGAGGACGCTCGCCGGCAAGCCGTGCCGCGAGCCCGTGACAATCGAGCAAGAGCGATACCATTCCCTAGGATCCTCGGTGACAGTGAGCGATGAAACCTCAGTGAAGGCGGCTGCGTTAGCGCTTCGATCGCGCAGTTCGTCTGCGTCCTGAGACCGAACAATGGTACGGTGGAGATGCATGGCTGACCAGACTTGGCGGCGCCGCGGAGGCCTCATGCTCGCCGGTGGCGTTGCTTTCAGCGCTTTGCTGCTGACCTCGTGCGCGCTGCCCGGAACATCGGGGCCCGTCGGCAATGTCGGCACCGTTCACATCGCCGGCGTTCCCGTAGTGGCCGCGCCGCCGGCGATCGTCGTCAGCCCCTCGAATTCCGCGCAGGGTGTCGCTCTCGATGCGCCAATCCTGGTGAGTGTGAGCACCGGCCATCTGGACACGGTGTCGCTCAGTGAGGCCGGCTCGTCGACTCCGCTTTCCGGTGTGCTGTCCCCTGATGGGCAGTCCTGGGAGATGAGCCAGGCGCTCGATCCGAATGCGCACTACACGGTGGTCGCGACTGCTACCAGCACCGCCGGCTCGACCTCCACGTCGACGTCGACGTTTGTGACGCTTACTGCAAAGAGCCGCTTGCTCACCGGGATGACCCCCCTCGACGGTGCCGTGGTTGGTGTCGGCGAGACGATCGACCTTCGCTTCAATACGTCCATTCCAGCGGCTGAGCGTGCAGCGCTGCTCCAGCGCATCCAGGTCACCTCGATCCCGGCGGTCATTGGCGGCTGGCACTGGCTCGCCGCAGACGTCGTCCACTTCCGCCCCGCGACATACTGGCCCTCCGGCACCAAGGTGACCGTCACCGCAAACCTCAAGGGCTTCGGCGCCGGCAGCGGCATCTGGGGTCTGGCTGACTGGACATCGAGCTTCACCGTGGGCGCCAAGCACGTCTCGATCGTCAACAACGCCACGCATACGATGCAAGTGTTCAACAACGACAAGCTGTTGGCCACGTATCCGGTCAGTCTCGGCAAGGGCGGATTCGCAACCATCCAGGGCACGCTGATCGTTCTCTACAAGACCCCGGTCGTCGTCATGAAGTCTTGCCCGACCTTCCATACTCCCGCCGCCTGCATCCCCGGTGGCGCTCAGTACTACAGCGACCCGGTCTACGAAGACACGGCGATCTCGACCAGTGGCTACTTCATCCACGCCGCGCCCTGGTCCGTCGGCTCGCAGGGACGAGCCGACGTGTCGCACGGCTGCATCAACCTCAGCAATGCGCGCGCCACGCAGTTCTACAACTTCAGCATCCCGGGCGACGTCGTTCAGGTCGAGAACACCGGCTACAACGCGGCGTACTCGGACGGTGAGGGAGATTGGCAACTGCCGTTCGCAGCGTTCTCCAATACCGCGGGACTTGGTTCCGTTTGGACGGCTCCGGTCAGCACTTCCTCGCTTCCCGGCCAGGTCTCCTGACCGCCGCCACGGCTGACCACCACTGCTGAGCGATGCGCGCCATCGTCGTTGTCGCGCCTGGGGGTCCAGAGCAACTGCAGGTCGGGGAGCGTCCCGACCCGATCTCAGCGGAGGGGGAGATCGTCGTGCGGGTCGCAGGTGCGGGCATCAATCGCGCCGACCTGCTCCAGCGTCAGGGCTTCTACCCACCGCCATCCGGGGCCAGCGACATCCTCGGTCTCGAGGCGTCGGGCCTGGTTGCCGGCGTTGGACCCGGCGTCGAAACCTTCGCCCAGGGGGACCGCGTCATGCTGCTCGTCGAGGGCGGAGGGTACGCGGAGCTCGTGGCGGTTCGAGCAACGCAGGCCGTGCGGGTTCCGGACAACATCGACCTGATCACGGCGGGCGGCATCCCCGAAGTGTTCATCACGGCCCACGATGCACTCTTCACGAGGGGACACCTTCAGCACGGCGAGACCGTGCTGATCCACGGCGGTGGGGGCGGCGTCGGCACCGCCGCAATCCAACTCGCGCGCCTCCACGGCTGTCGAGTCATCGTGACCGCGGGTTCCGCCGCGAAGCTCGAACGGTGCACCGCACTCGGGGCCGACGCGGGGATCAACTACCGATCGGAGGACTTTGCCGCTCGCACTCGCGAACTGACCGACGGCCGCGGCGCCGACGTCGTGCTCGACATCATGGGCGCGTCGTACCTGGGCCAGAACATGAACGCAGTGGCGGCCGATGGGCGCATCGTGATCATCGGGATGCTGGGCGGCACCCAGACCGACATCGATCTCGGCGCCATGATGCGCCGCCGGATCTCGCTGATTTCGACAGCGCTGCGCGCTCGCCCGGCGGCTCAGAAGGCGGCGATCGTTGCAGCGTTTGCCGCTGACGTCGTCCCCGCCCTCGCCGACGGCCGCATGGGGGCGGTGGTCGACTGCGTGCTTCCGCTCGAGGAGGCGAGCGAGGCCCACCGCCTGATGGAAGCCGGCGCGGTGGTGGGCAAGATCGTGCTCGACGCCTCGTCGCGTGCCTGATACCGACGTCTGGGCCGCCTGGCTGCGTACCGGTCGGGATGGCGGCAGCTCCCGGATGCGCGCCGAGAACCAGAGCCGCCTCGCCTCGATGCGGGACCTCATCCTCGATCGGGCCGAGATCCAGGCCGGAGACCGCGTGCTCGACGTCGGCACCGGCCAGGGGCTGCTCGGCCTCGGTGCGCTGGAGCGCGTCGGACCACAGGGCCACGTCGTCTTCTCGGACATCTCGGAGGCGCTGCTCGATGACTGCCGCGAGGCGGTTGCGCAGGTCGCCGCCGGCGGGCACTCGACATTCCTCGCAGCGGCAGCAACCGACCTCTCCGCGATTGGCACCGCGTCCATCGACGTTGTCGTCGAGCGAGCAGTGCTGCTTTTCATCGAAGATCGCGCGCGTGCGCTCTCCGAATACCACCGGGTGCTCCGATCGGGCGGCCGAGTCTCCTTGGGCGAACCGCTCAACAGCTGGATGAGCGCCGATCGCCCCGGGTATCTCTGGGGGTACGACGTGACGGCCGCGGCGGACCTGGAGCGGAAGCTGCATCTTGCGGATCGAGCCGCGCGAGCTGCGGACGACGCCCTGCTCCGCGGTTTCGACGACCGCGATCTCATCGCGATCGCCCGAGCCGCCGGGTTCCAGCGCGTCGAGACGCAGACCGAGCTCGCGCTCGCGCCCCCTCCGGCTCGCGATGACCTCGAGGTCTTTCTCGACACGGCCCCCAATCCGCTCGCCCCGACGACTCGCGCGCTCATGGCGCAGGCGCTGAGCGGCACCGAGATTGAGCGATTCACAGACACCCTCCGCGAGGCACTCCATCACGGTCGCGGCGAGCGACGCCACGCGATGACCTTCCTCCGAGCGTGGCGATGAGCGGCAGCCACGGCGCGACCACGTGGGACACCGTGGTCGTCGGCGCCGGCCACAACGGTCTCACTGCCGCCGCGTACCTGGCCCGCGCTGGTAGCACCGTGCTGGTGCTGGAGGCCCGCGACCGCATCGGTGGCGCGTGCACCCTCGAGCACCCCTTCGAGGATCCGCGATTCGTGGTGAGCCCGTGCGCGTATCTCGTGGGTCTCCTCCACCACCGCGTGATCGACGAGCTCGACCTGCGCCGGCATGGCTACCGAGTCCATGTCGTCGACCCACATCTGTGGTGTCCCTTCGAGGACGGCACCGCCCTGAGCCTGTGGGACGACTCCGAGCGTAACCACCAGGTGGTTGCGGCGATGAGCCCGCGCGACGCCGACGGCTACTCTCGCTACGAGCAACTCTTCGGGCGGATTCGGCGCGCGCTCCGATCCGACCCGAACGACAGCTGGGTCGGCGACGCCCCTGACCGACCCGCGCTCGAGGCGCTCCTCGGCCACGACCCCGAGCTGATCGAGGTGATGTTCGAGGAGTCGATCGCCTCGGTCATCGAGCGTCACGTCGATGACGAGCGGCTTCGCACCGCCCTTCACGGACAGGGGTTGATCGGTACCTGGGCGGGACCGCGTGACCCTGGAACAGCGGCCATTCACGCCCTGCATTCGATGGGGACCATCGAGGGCAGGCCGGGAGCCTGGGGCTACGTCCAGGGTGGGATGGGCAACGTGTCGTTTGCACTGGCGAAAGCTGCTGAAGCAGCCGGCGCGGTCATCACGCGCAACGCCCGAGTCACCGAGATCGTGCCCGGCGACGCGGTCATCCTCGAGGATGGCTCGCGGATCCGCGCGCGCACCATCATCTCCAACGCCGACCCACGCACCACGCTCGGCCTGCTCGCCGATGCCGCGCCCACGGCATTTGCTCACAAGGTCCGCGAGTGGCGCATGGAGGGCCCCGTCCTGAAGATCAACTGCGCACTCTCGAGGCTGCCGACCTTCACCGCGGCATCGGCGGACGATGCACCGCACCGAGCGATGGTGACCATCGCTCGCAGCCTCGACGAGACGCAGGCGGCGTATGAGCGCAGCCGAGCCGGCGAGCCCGCGCCCCGCTGGGCTGAGTTGTACTTCCACTCCGCGTACGACCCGTCGGTCGCCCCGCCCGGGCAGCACGTCATGAGCGTCTTCGCCCAGTACGCGCCGTACACCCTGACCACAGGCTCGTGGGACGACCGGCGTGAGGCGGTGGCCGACGAGGTGTTTGCAGAAATCGCGCGGTTCGCGCCAGATGTCGTCGACTGCGTCGTCGCGCGCCAGGTCCTGGCACCCCCGGACATCGAACGCGCCGTCGGCCTTGCCGGCGGCCACATCTTCCAGGGCGAATGCCTGCCCGACCAGATGTGGGATCGCCGATTCTCGCCTCGCACCGGGATCGCCGGCCTCTACATGTGCGGCGCAAGCACCCACCCCGGCGGCAGCGTCATGGCGATCAATGGCCGCAACTGCGCGATGGCGCTCCTCGCAGACGTCGGGGTGCGCCCGAGCTAGCGACCGAGCCGAAGCGCGCTACGGATGACGCTGATCTCCTCGCGATCAGCCACCCGCAGCGCGAGGAGCACCGCCCCGTAGATGAGTGCGGCGGCGACGACGACCACAAACAGCAGCACGCGATTCTGATGCGGATTTGCGATGTACACGAAAACGCCCATGACCAGCCCGGCCACGAGCGCCTTCCACGACGTGCTGACCAGCGGAATCGTCCCCAACTGAGCGCGAAGCACCAGCCAGCCGACCACCACGAGCGCGGCCTCGGTGACCACGACCGCCCAGCTCGCCCCCAGATATCCATAGCGCGGGATCACGAGCAGATTGACGCCGACATTGATCACCAGGCCGACCATGGCCACGAACGCGAAGACATTCTGCTTGTCGATAGCGTTCAGGGTGGCAGCGAATGTGTTGTCGGCGAACATGAACACGATGGCGAGGGCAAGGATCTGCAGCGCCGGCTCGGATCCTGCGTAGAGATGCAGCAGGCTGTTGAACTGCGGTGCGAGCAGAAAGACCCCCACGGTGATCGGCCAGCCGAGGATCACCAGGGCCTTGAAGAACTTCTCGGCGAGCGGCAGGACGCGCTCGGGCGATCGACGGTGATAGACCGAGAGCACCGGGAACACGACGCTGCGCAGCGCGAACGGAATGAAGAGCAGCGACTCGAACGGCTTGTACGCGAACGTGTAGTAACCGACCTCGCTGTAGGGTCTGAAACGCTGCAGGATCGGGACGTCAACCTTGAAATAGACGGTTGTGATGATGAAGGTGATACCGAGCGGAATCGCCACCCGTACCCACTGCAGGAGCAGTCCCGGCTCGAATTGCAGGCCCGGGCGGAGCACCCCCGTGGCGATGAGCACGACCCCGAAATACACGCACGCGAACGCATAGCTGATTGCATACGCCCAGAGGAAGAATCCCGTGTCAGCATGGATATGGGCACCGATCACGACGAGCGCGAACACGACTAGTGTCTCGGGGACGATCTCGATGATCTCGAACGTGAGCCGCTGCATCGCATAGAGCGTGTTGCGCAACAACAATTGGTAGCCGGAGAGCACCAGGATCGCGAATGACGGCCAGAGCAGCGAACGAACCCCGGCGATGTCGAGCGCCGCGAAGATCAGGGGCAGGCCAATCGCCACACCCACGACCTTGAGCGAGGCGACGTTGTTCCAATAACGGGAGAGTTGGTCGGTGTGGCGGGCGCCCTCGCGCACGTAGAGTGCCGAGAAGCCGAGGTCGGTAACCGTGCCAACCAATCCCACATACGTCACCGCCGTTTGCATCTCACCGAACCGGGTGGGATCCAGGTAATTGCCGATGATGATGACGGCAATGAGCGCCACGATACGCGAGATCACGCGCACCATGAGGATGAGCACGGTGTTGCGAAGCGCGCGCATCCCGAGGCCGCCCGGGATATCCGGCGTCACTGCGCCGGGCGCCGGCGGTTCGTCCTGCAAGACGCCCATTCTATGCGCGCGTCAACGCAGTACCCGTGCATGATGCCGGTCGATACACTGCCGAGCCATGCCTGACGTCGCGGCCGAGCGACCTCACAGCGACGCCGAGCAACGCACCGACGGCGGAGCGCTGATGGCTCGAACGCTTCGAGCGCACGGCGTGACCACGGTGTTCACGCTCCCCGGCGGCCACATCCTGCCCTTTCTCGACGCATCCATCGACGAGGACCTGCGGATTATCGACACCCGCCACGAAGGGGCGGCAGTACTCGCCGCTGAGGGCTGGGCGCTGGCAACCGGGCAGACGGGCGTCGCCGCAGTGACCGCCGGGCCGGGATTTGCCAACGGCCTCATCGGGTTGCTGGACGCGGCTACGTGGAGCGTGCCGCTGGTGATGCTCGCGGGCAGAACGAGCCGCAACCGGCAGGGACGCGGAGCCGTCGCGGACGTCGACCAGCGCGCCATCGCGGCGCCGATCGCCAAATGGGCCGCGAGTTGCTCGGACGCCGGGCGAATACCGCGGTACGTCGCCGAGGCTCTCCATCGCGCTCGAACCGGCTGCCCCGGCGCTGTGTACCTCGAGGTGGACTCCCATGCCGTCTATGGGAACGCCGCCCCCCTGGATGTCGTTCCGGGGGGGTTCCCGGTCGAACCCAGCCGCGCCGCCGGCGCCCCCGCAGACATCGGTGCCGCGGTTGCCGCGCTTGCGTCGGCAGAGCGGCCCCTCATCGTGGCCGGAAGCGGGGCGTTCTGGTCTGGAGCTGGCACCGAGATCGGTCGTTTCGCCGAGCTCGCTCAGATTCCGGTGATCACCGCGAGTGCCGCCCGCGGGGTCGTCCCCGATTCGCATCCGTGGAGCCTCGGCTCACTGGTGCACGGAGGTCTCGCGATTCCCAGCGCCGACTGCGTGCTGGTCCTCGGCTCGGCGTTCAACGCGAACGTCATGTACGGCGGCGCGCCACTGTTCGGCACTGATCAAACGATCATCCAGGTCGACATCGCTGCCGAGCGCGTTGGCGGCAATCGCGCGGCCGACGTCACTGTCATCGGTGACATCGCGGCGGTGATGCGGGACTGCTGCGAGGCCTGGACCGCGACGCCCCCGGGCCGTGAGGAGTGGCTGGATCGCGGACGCGCGCTCGCAGGAGCCTCGCTGGAGTTCTGGAATCGTCAGATCGACGAGCACACCGGGGAGCGCATCCACGCCGGAGCAGCGGCGCGCACGCTCGCCGATCTGATCCATCAGAGGTTCGGCGGCAGCGCGACATGCGTCGCCGACGGCGGTGACGCGCTCGCCTGGGCGCTCGCGTATTTCAGATCGGAGTTGCCGGGCCGACTGCTCACCACCACAACCGCGCTCGGAACCCTTGGTGTCGGGATGCCCTTCGCCCTCGCCGCCCAAGCCGCCCGGCCCGGCGAACCGGTCTTCCTCTTCACTGGCGACGGCTCCTTCGGTCTCAGCGCCATGGAGGTCGCCACGGCCGTGCGACACCATCTCCCCGTGATCGCAATCGTGTCGAACAATGCCGGGTGGGGTGACGTCCGTTACGAGCAGGACGAGCTCTTCGGGCCAGGGCGTCATGTCGCAAGCACGCTTCCCGGCATTCGCTACGATCGCCTGGCGGAGGCCCTTGGCGGTCACGGCGAGCGCGTCGAGCGCCTCGAGGAGCTGGCACCTGCTCTCGACCGGTCGATCGACAGCGGCGTCTGCAGCGTCATCGACGTGCAGACCGACCCCGACGTCGTCTCCGAACTCCTGCGCATGGTTGCGCAACTGGGCCTGATGTAGGCATGCGGGCAGTCCGGCTTCTCGAAGCGCACCGCCTCGAGCTCGTCGATGTCCCCGCGCCTGAGGCGACAGCTGGTGAGGTGGTCATCCGCGTCGACGGGTGCGGCATCTGTGGCTCGGATCTGACCTCATACAAAGTCGGGCTGTTCACCGACACGGTCCCCGGACACGAGCTCGCGGGTGTGGTCGACGCCGTCGGCGATGGCGTGACCGGCTGGGCTCCCGGGGACGCCGCGGTGATCGACCCGAAGATTCCCTGCGGGGTCTGCGCTGACTGCCGCAACGGGGCGTCCTATCGCTGCGCGATGGCCCTCACCGCCGGCATCGGCTTCGCCCGTGACGGTGGCTTCGCCGAATTGGTGGCAGTGCCGGCCTCGTTGCTCCACCGCCTGCCGGATGGTCTGGCGCTCGAGCACGCCTGCCTTGTTGAACCACTTTCGGTGGCGATCCACGGCGTCGAGCGTGCCCGTGTCCATCCTGGCGACCCGGTCGTGGTCATCGGACTCGGACCCATCGGCCTGCTCACGGTGGCGACCCTTCATGCACGTGGCATCGGCCCAATCATCGGCGTCGACCCCGTGGAGGATCGGCGCCGGCTCGCCCTCGACCTCGGCGCGACAACCGCCGTGGCCGATTGTCGCGAGGTGCGCAGTCACGTCGCCCCGGTGCCGGCGGTGATCGAATGTTCCGGGTACGCACCCCTCCTCCACGCGGCGGCCGATCTGGTGGCGCCCGGCGGCCGTCTCGTCCTGGTGGGCGTGCCATTCGGTGAGGCCACGATCATTCCGTTGATGTGGGTGACCCGCGAGATCGAAATCATCGGCAGCATCGCCTCGAGCGCGTCAGACTTCGCCGTGTCGCTTGAAATGCTGGCCGGTGACGAGGGGATCGCACGCGTGGCAACCCGCCGGGTGTCGCTCGCTCAGGTCCCAGAAGTCTTCGAGGAGTTGATCACGCCCGCTTCCGGGGCGAAGGTGGTCGTCGACCCGAGGCTGTGACCCGCCGCTGGGCCGCTGGAACGGGCGCCTTGACGGTCGGCACCGGTGCGGCAGCGCGCCAGCAGTACCAGGCCGCACTGCTCCGGTAGGGGCTGAGCGCCTCGCCAAGAACCATCAGCGCTTTTGGGGTCGGAGGCGCGGCGATGGCGTGAATGCGTGTCCAGCCATTGCGAACTCCGAGATCGTCCACCGGCCAGACGTCGGGCCGCCGCAGTTGGAAGAGCAGGAACATCTCGGCGGTCCACCGGCCGACTCCGCGCACCGTCACCAGGCGCGCGACGATCTCGTCGTCGCTGAGGTCGTCCAGGTCGTGCGTGGGGACGGTCCCGTCGACGAACTTCGCGGCGAGGTCGATGATCGCGGCGAGCTTGTTGGCGGAGAGGCCGGCGGCGCGCATCGCCTCCGGGTTGGCGGCGAGGACGGACTCGGGTGCCACCGGGGCTCCGCCGAGCGCGGTCACGAGCCGTCCGTGGATGGTTCGCGCAGCGGCGCCGGCGAGCTGTTGCGACACGATCGCGCTGAGCAGGGATTCGAACGCCGAGTCAGCCTCCGGTCGCAGTTCCATTGTCGGGCTCGTGTCAACGATGGGCCGGAATGCCGGGTCGACCTTGACGATGTGCGCGACGGCCGCGCTCAGCCGTGCCACGGGGTCGGTGCCTCCACCAGGGTTGCAAGTCCATCGACAACACGCGAGCCGGGCAAGCGCAAGAGGTCCACCGGTGCGAGCCTGATCTTCATCGATCGGCTCCCGCCGCCGATCACCACGGCGTCCTGGGTCATCACACGGGCGTCGATATACAGCGGCAGGGAGTCGGGCAGACCGAATGGGGTCACGCCGCCGATCATCATGGCCGTCAACTCGCGCGTCTGATCCGCGCTGGCAAATGATGCCTTGCGCACCCCGAGCAGGTCACACACGGCGTGGTTCACGTCGAGGCGACAGGTCGCGAGCACGACGCAGGCGCAGGCGGTGCCGGGCTCCTTGCGCGCTGCGACCACGATGGTGTTCGCCGACTGATCCGGCGAGACGCCATACCTCGCGCAGAAGGCCGCGGTGTCGGCGAAATCCGGATCGCATGCCAGCATCTCGTGCGCGACGCCCAGGGCGGCGAGCCGGTCGCGAACCCTCGTCTCGATAGTCGCCGATTCGTCAGCGTGCATCGCGTCCACACGGTCGACCCGTAGAGTAAGCACCCAGCATGCGCATCATCGCCCCCACCGAGACTGCTCCCGGCGAGACCCGGGTCGCGTTGGTGCCGCGCTCCGCCACGCAGTTGGTGTCCACGGGTGCAACGGTAGCCATTCAGGCCGGGGCGGGCGCGGCGGCCGGTATCACCGACGCCGCCTACCGCGAGGTGAGCGCCGAGGTGGTGGCGGACCGAAAGGCGCTCCTGGCCGACGCAGACATCGTCGTGGTCATTCGCCGCCCCGACGTCGAGTTCGTCGGCCAGATGAAGCGGGGGGCGATCCTCGTCGGCGTCCTCGAGCCGATCGGTGACCCGGCGCTGGTTCGCGCGCTCGTCGACGGCGGCATCACGGCATTTCGCCTCGAAGCGATGCCCCGGATCAGCCGGGCACAGGACATGGACGTGCTCTCCTCGATGGCGACGCTCGCCGGCTACCACGCGGCGGTGATGGCCGCCTTCCGGCTGCCGCGCATCTTCCCGTTGTTGATGACGGCGGCCGGAACGATCACGCCGGCGCGGGCGCTCGTGCTCGGTGCCGGCGTCGCCGGCCTGCAGGCGATCGCCACGTGCCGGCGTCTCGGCGCGGTGGTCGAGGCTTTCGACGTGCGGCCCGCGGTGCGCGAACAGGTCGAATCACTCGGTGCTCGTTTTGTCGAGACCGGCGTCGAGTCCGACACGCAGCAGGATACCGGCGGCTATGCCCGCGAGCTCGAAGCTGATGCTCAGGCCCGCCAGCACCAGGTCCTGGCCGAGCATGTCAAGGAATCGGACGTGGTGATCTCGACCGCGCAGATCCCCAATCGCAAGGCCCCCGTGCTGGTCACCGCGGACATGGTTGCGTCGATGCGCACGGGGTCGGTGATCGTCGACCTCGCAGCGCCGGGTGGGGGCAATTGCGAGCTCACGCGTCCCGACGAGGAGGTCAATGCCAATGGCGTCCTCATCCTCGGCCCGATGAACCTCCCTGCCGCCATCCCCGGTCAGGCGAGCCAGCTCTACTCGCACAACGCCACGCGATTCCTGAGCCAGTTGCTCAAGGACGGTGCGGTGCACCTCGACTTCGATGACGTCGTGATCAGCCAGACCTGCATCACCCACGAGGGCAAGCCGATGGGTGAGCAGATCGAGGCGTTGCTGCAGGGAGCCAAAGCGTGAGCCCCGGACAGACGCTCGCACTCGGAGCCTTCATCTTCGCGCTCGCGGTGTTCGTGGGATTCCTGCTCATCTCGAAAGTCCCCACGATGCTGCACACGCCGCTGATGTCGGGAACCAACTTCATCCACGGGATCGTCCTCGTCGGGGCGATCACGGTGGCGGCAGCGGCCAACGACACGCTCGGTTACATCATCGCCATGGCGGCGGTGCTGCTCGGCACCCTGAACGTCGTCGGCGGCTGGGTGGTCACCGATCGCATGCTGCAGATGTTCCGGCGCCGGCCCACGGTTGATGCGCACAAGGCCGAGACGCCGCCGGCACCCTCGGAACACTGATCCCGATGCAGCCCTCCGCGCTCACCACCCTCGGCTACATGCTGACGGCGATCGCGTTCATGTTCGGTATCCAGCTGCTGCGCTCGCCGGCAACCGCGCGGCAGGGCAACCGTATCGCAGCGGTGGGCATGTTGCTCGTCCTTGGCATCACCGCGGCGCTCGTCCACAACACCGGCAACTGGCCACTGATCATCCCGCCAATCCTCGTGGGCATCGCTGTCGGTGCGGTCTCCGCGCGGCTCGTGCGCATGACCGCGATGCCCCAGATGGTCGCGCTCTTCAACGGTATGGGTGGCGGCTCCGCCGCCCTCATCGCCGCACAGGATTTCCGCACGGCGGTCGCCGGTGGCACGGCTCATCCGGACATCACGTGGGCGATCATGGTGAGTTGCATCATCGGCTCACTCAGTTTCGCGGGCAGCCTCGTCGCCTTCGCGAAATTGCAGGAGTTGATGCCTGGCCGTCCGCTCACGTATCGGTTGCAGAGCCTGGTCAACGGGCTGCTGCTCGTGGTCATCCTGGCGATCGGCGTCTACCTCATCGTGGGGGACCAGAACCTCGCGCTCTTCGCCGTCTTCATCGTCCTGTCGCTGCTCCTCGGTGTGCTGTTCGTCGTGCCGATCGGCGGGGCCGACATGCCGGTGATCATCTCGCTGCTCAACTCATTCACCGGTCTCGCCGCGGCCAGCACCGGGTTCGTGCTGAGCAACGACGTGCTCATCGTGAGCGGGGCGCTGGTGGGCGCCTCGGGAACCATTCTGACCCTGGCGATGAGCAAGGCCATGAACCGGTCGCTCTTCAATGTGCTGTTCAGCGGCTTCGGCTCGAAGGTCGAATCCGCTGGGAGCGCAGCCGGCGCCGAGGGCGGCACCATCCACCCCACCACCGTGGAGGATCTCGCGCCGTTGCTGGCATTTGCGCAGCTCGTGGTGATCGTGCCCGGGTACGGCATGGCCGTCGCGCGTGCCCAGCATGAGGTCAAGGAGCTTGCGGACGAGCTCGAGAAGCGCGGCGTCACCGTCGAGTACGCCATCCATCCGGTGGCGGGCCGCATGCCCGGGCACATGAACGTGCTGCTTGCCGAGGCCAACGTGCCCTACACGCAACTCAAGGAGATGGACGCCGTCAACGGCGACTTCCCGCGAACCGACGTTGCTGTGGTCATCGGCGCCAACGACGTCGTCAACCCCGCAGCACGCACCCAGACCAGCAGCCCGATCTTCGGCATGCCGATCCTCGACGTCGACAAGGCGAAAACCGTCGTCGTCCTCAAGCGCAGCATGGCCACCGGGTTCGCGGGGGTCGACAACCCGCTGTTCTACAAGCCGAATACGCTCATGCTGTTCGGCGACGCGCGAGCCTCGGTTGCGGCGCTCATCGCTGAGGTCAAGAAGCAGTAGGCGGAGCCTTGCCGGTTGCCGCGACGCTGCGCAGCGCGTTGAGCAGGTCAGCCGGCGCAGTGTCTTTCACCACGTAGCCGACCGCACCGCTCTTCAGCGCCTCGACCATGCGCTCGTGGCCGCCGAATGACGTCAGCATCATCACGCGGGTTCCCGGCGCGGTCTCGACGAGTCGCCGCGTGGCTTCGATACCGCCCATTCCTGGCATCGAGAGGTCCATGAGCACCACGTCGGGATGCAATTCCTGAGCCATCTCGAGGGCCTGCTCGCCGGAATCCGCGAGCCCCACGACCTCGATGTCAGGCTCGTGACCCAGGAACGAAGCCAGCCCCTTGCGGACGACCGGATGGTCGTCCACGATCATGACGCGAGTCGCTGCGGGGGGCATCTGCAATCCACTCTACTCGATGGGCAGCGTCAGAACGACGAGCGTGCCACGACCTGGCTCGGAGTCGATGGTGAGCGTTCCGCCCGCATTCTCGGCGAGCTCGACGATGGCGACGGTGCCGAGGTGTCCCTCCGCTCTGCGGCGTTCGATATCGCTTTTCGTGAAGCCCCTGCCGTCGTCCTGGATGCTCAGAACCGCCGATCCCTCCGCAGTCGTCAACTCGACCTTGACGTTCTTGGCCTGGGCGTGGGCAGCAACGTTGCGGAGGATCTCCTGCCCCACGCGGAAGATAAGCGCTGCGCGATCCTCGCGAAGGCGCAGGTTCGGTGGAAGATCGAGTTCGGTGTTGGTGCCTTTCCGCTTGATCTCGCTGAGAACCCCAAGCAGTGCGGCTTGAAGTCCCTCGCGACGAAGCGCCGGGGGCGCGAGCTCGATGATCAATGTGCGCAGGTCCTTCATCGCCCCACGGGTTTCGTTGGCGGATGTCTCGAGGAGCTCGAGCAGGTCCTTCTGCCCATTGGCAACATCCGCCGCCGTCTTGAGATGCGACGCCTCTGCCGACAGCGCAAACGCCATCCCAGCCAGGTTCTGCACGACGCCGTCGTGGAGGTCTCGTGCAATTCTTCGGCGCTCAGCTTCCGACGCATCGACCGCTCTCTGGAGCAGCTCTTCCTTTTCCTTCTGGTCTTTGGCGCGCTGTTCCTCATACCGCTGCACTCGACGCGTGGAGATGACCAGAAACCCGTGCAGGAGGATCACCGGTGCCAGCAGCGCCATGAATCCCACCGCGCCGGCGACGCTGTGCATGGTCACAAAAGCGAAAGCGGCAAATCCGTACCCGATGCTGTACGGCAGCACCGAGAGGCGCTGCCGGAGGACGCGCCCCATTGGGGCGCTGGGGTCCGACAGTCGTATGACCAACGCCACGAAGCCTGAGTTCAGTGCGAAGTTGACAGCTCCGGCGGCCACTCCCGCGGCCAGGTCAGATCCCGTGCCACGACCTGCATCGGGACCATGGATCCACAGGAAGACGCCCCATGCGGCGACATTGGCCAGGAACGCGTTCGCGATGTTGAAGGTCGTCCGGAACCACCCGTTGCGGCTGCGAATCGATACGCCGATGGGCTCTGCCAGAGCCCCGACGGCGGCTCCCGCGGGGCCGAACGTCACCGCGAGACCGAGGTGAACAAAAGCGGTGGGGACCCACTGCACGTTGGCTGGGGGAGCCAGTCTGACCGCGAAGACAGACATCAGGAAGATCGTGAGTCCGGCAATCGCGAGCGTCACGACGTCGACCTGGACGCGGACGGTCAGAACGGCAACGATCCCGACGACCACCGCGGCAACGACCGTCGCGCCAACGTAGGCCACGAGCCCGACATTCTTGTAATCGACCGGTCCGAGCGCCGGCGACTTCGGCACCAGATCCAGTCGACGGAGCGTCGTCACGGCGCCGCGAAACCACCCGACATCGTCAGCCCGATGTGTACGGGGCGCGACGGCATCCTGCACCATGCGTCGGATCCTATTCCGCACGCGGCGTACGGCGCGGCGTACGTGACAGCATTGTCAGCGCGCGACCCCGAAAGCCCTTATTGGCGCTTGACGTTTGACGCGTTGCTTCGGCGGGATCGCGTCGCTTGCGTCAGTTATCACAGCGCGAAGATGTGGCGAAGAAATGTGAACATAAGATCGCTCAACAGGTCTTAAGCCCAGAGAACCCCCAGAGGATTACAGTACGTGCAATACCAACGCGTCAGCGGTCAGGTCTCACGCTACCCGCAGGCGCAATATTCCTAGGAGGTTCCCATGGCTACTTGGGGCGATCTCGAGAACTGGGGCTAGGCCTCAGTCCTGCCCGGCACTCACTCTAGAGCGCCGGTGTGACGATCCATTGGGTAATCTCGTGACGAGCCGATAACGGGTCGATCGCGTCATTATCACGGAGGGGCCTGTCGAGGCGGGCCGCCGGGTGCGCAAGTGCGCGCATTCGGCCCCGGGTTGACGGCCGCTCGCGTACGCTTGCGACGCGATTGAGAATTCCTCGAAGGAACCCACGCTGAGCGCCTCGGCGGGCGCGTCCACCGCTCCGGTTCGCGCCCCTCGCGGTGCGCTGAGCCCGGCTGTTCGGTTGCTCATCGCCACCGGTACCTCGTCATACGGAGACTGGCTCACCACGGTGGCACTGGTCGTACTCCTGTTTCGAGCGACCCACTCCCCGATCGGTCCAGCCGTCTACATGATTGCCCGCGTCGCTCCGCGGCTCGTCGGGCCGTTCCCCGGCGGGGCGCTTGCCGATCGCTATGGCCCCGCCCCGATCGCCGCCGGCTGTGCGGTCGTTCAGGGCTTGCTCACCGGCTCGATCGTTGTGTTCGCCGACAGCAACGTCATCTGGCCAATCTTCGTGGTGGTCGCGCTGGCGCAACTCTTCGGCTCGGCGGCACAGCCCTGCTACGGCGCCCTCATCCCGAGAGTGACCGACTCAGCCGGGCTCGGGCGAGTCCAGGGTGTGTACTCGGCATTAAGCAGCTCGAGCCTGATGGTCTCACCGGCAATCGGAGCCCTGGTGCTTCGCTTCACGGCGCCCGAGGTGCTCATCACGATCGACGCCGCGACGTTCTTTTTTGCCTCGGCGATGGTTGCCACGTTGGTGCGCGTTGGGGCCGGCACGTCGGCGCCGACTCGGGGCACGCGCGGCATGTCCGCGGGTATCCCCCTTGTCCTCCGTGATCCGATGCTGCGATTCCTCGCGGCCGCATACATTTCCAACGCTGCCGCGGTCACCAGCCTGCAGGCCGTGCTCGTTGTTGCCGCGGCGCAGCGGTTCGGCAGCGACAGTAACGTGGGGTGGCTGTACGCGGCGATCGGCGCGGGTTCGCTGCTTGGGACACTCCCGGTCATCCGCCGAACTCCGAAGCGCGTCACGCAACTTCCGATCATCGCCTTCACAGCGCTCGAGCTCGCACCGCTCGCGGCGTTCGCTTTCGCCACGACGATTGCACTCGCTGTGGCGCTCCTTTTCTTCAGCGCCGTTGGCGCGACCCTCTATCAAACGAGAGGCACCGTCGGTCTGCAACAGCGAGTTCCGCGCGAACTCCTGGGGCGGACCATGGCCGTCGAGCGCTTCGCCGGGTATCTCGGCATGTTGATCGGGGCTATTGCGGCCGTCTGCCTGGTACAGCCGCTTGGCTGGCAGGCGACGGTGCTCATCGTGTGCGCGCTCGGCGCGATGCTGCTCTTCGTCACCGCCGTCAGCGAGGGAGCCGAACCTGCCTGATGTGCCCGCGGTTTGTCAGCATGCTGGGAACACTCGCAAAGATTTGTGCAGATGTGGACAACGCTTGTTAACCCAGGCCAAGCACCGCGAACGTGGCGAGCGTCAAGGCGGCACGCTCTGGGCGCCAACCTTGCCATCGATGTGGCGAGGAGTTGGTGCCGGCGGTATCCATGGAGGCGGAAATGGCAGAAGGCGCGGGCTGGGGCTGATCCTCAGCTGGTGATCCCCGGGGCGCCCGGGGGTTCTGAATCCGTTGGTGCGACGTCGTGGGTCTGAGCCCACGGCGTCGCGCTCGTTTCCCGTTCCCGCCCCAGGAGTGAGATGCCGATCGATACCGCCCGGTTCTTTCCTCGAGCCGCGGGCACGCTGCCGAAAGCCGATCGGTCGTCGCGACTGCTCGTGGCAGCCGGGATCTCGACCTACGGGGACTGGCTGACCGTCGTCGCGCTTGCCGTCCTGCTCTTCAATCTCACCCATCGGCCTGTTGCGCCGGCGCTCTACATCCTCGCGAGATTTGCCCCGAAGGTGTTGGGCCCCACCCTCGGTGGGACGCTGGCCGATCGCTACGGACCGAGCCTGGTGGCCGGCTGCGCTGCTCTCGCGCAATGCGTCCTCACCGCCGCCATCGTCGTCTTTGCCAACAGCGGGACGATCTGGGCGATCCTGGTGGCGGTTGCCTGCTCGGGGTTCCTGGGATCGGTCGCACAGCCTGCGTACAGCGCCTGCATCCCACGGGTCACGTCGCCGCCCCGCTTGCTGCGTGTGAATGCCCTATACAGCGGGCTCTTTGAATCGAGCATGCTCGTCGCTCCGGTCATCGGGGCCCTCGTGCTCCCGTTCGTCCAGCCGCAGGTCCTGGTTGGGGGAGACGCGGTCTCCTTCGGCATGGCCGGCCTGATCGTCCTCTCGCTGCGTGTCGCTCCCGCCGAACGCATCGCGTGGCGCGCCGGTGACCGCACCAGTGCGGCTGCCGTCGTGGCTCGCGACCCAATGCTGCGTTCCCTGGCCGCATCGTTCTTCTGCAGTGCCGCCGCAATCACGGCGCTGCAGGCGGTGCTCGTCGTCGCAGCGGCCGAGCGATTCGGACAGGCGACCGATGTCGGCTGGCTGTACGCTGCGGTCGGCGCCGGCGGCGTTGCCGGAAGCGTTGTCCTTCTGCGCTGGACCCCGCGCGCCATCGGCGCCCGCGGCGTTGCGCTGGGCTTCCTGATCGAGGTGATCCCGCTCGGGCTCTTCGCCCTGGTCGGCGGCCTGGTCCCGGCTCTTGGGCTGCTGTTTGTCAGCACCGCGTCGGCGGCGCTCTACCAGACCCGCGGGCAGACTGTCCTCCAGCAGCGGGTTCCGGCCGAGGTCCTCGGCAGGGTCAACGGCCTCATCCGCTTGCTGCTGTACGCGGGCATGCTCGTCGGCGCCATCGCGGCGGTCGCGCTGGTCGAGCAGGTCGGCTGGACCGCGCTCGTGCTCGGTGCGGCGGTCGTATCGATTGTGGCGTTCATCCCGGCCACCCTCGCCTCCCGCCGCGGACCGCGGCGCCCCGACGAGGTCATCCTCGCCGGGACGCCAATGGTGCTGGTCTCAGATCAGACGGCGACGGCCTCGCGGGCTTCCTTCTCGATCGGCAAGCCCACCGAGTTGCCCCACTCGCTCCACGATCCGTCGTAATTGCTCACGCGAGGGAAGCCGAGCAGGTAGCTGAGCACGAACCAGGTGTGCGACGAGCGCTCTCCGATCCGGCAGTACGTGATCACCGACTTGTCATCGGTCACGCCCTGAGCGGCGTAGAGCTCGCGGAGCGCGTCAGCCGGCTTGAACGTATCGTCGTCCTGGATCGCCTGTGCCCAGGGGATGTTGGCGGCACCAGGGATGTGTCCGGCGCGCTGTGCGCCCTCATTCGAGTACTCCGGGGGCGCGGAGATCTCGCCCTTGAACTCCGCGGGCGAGCGCACGTCCACGAGTGCGCGGCCCTCGGCACCAAGCGACTTCTCGACGTCGCCTCGGAAGCTGCGAATCGAGGTGTCGGCTTCGGCCGCCTTGTACGAGGTGGCCGTGAACGATGGGGTATCCTCGGTGACTTCGCGCCCCTCATCGATCCACTTGCGACGCCCGCCGTTGAGCAGACGGATGTCGGCGTGGCCATAGATCCTGAAGGTCCAGAATGCGAACGCCGCGAACCAGTTCCGGAAGTCGCCGTAGAGGACGAGCGTGGTCTCGGGGGTCGCCCCGACCCGCGAGACGAGTTGCTCGAACTGCTCCCTGGAGAGGATGTCACGGCGGACGGTGTCGTTGATGTCGCGCTTCCAGTCGACCAGGGCCGCGCCGGGAATGTGCCCCAGCTCGTACGAGGCCGACGGGTCGTAGTCGACTTCGAGCACCCGCACCTGCGGGTCGGTGAGGTGACCGGCCAGCCACTCGGTGGTGACCAGGACCTCTGGATGGGCGTATTCGGTCATGAGGAATTGCTCCTGTTGATGTTGGCTGTTCCTGAGCGGCGACTGGCCGCACGGTTGCGAGATGTCGGACGCGGACGCTGCACCGTCGCGTTCCCGGACTTCACGAGGCCTACGCCGGACAGCTTGCCCTGTCAGACCGGTTGCGTCCCCAGTCGAGCCAGCGGCGGCGCGTCAGCCGCGGTGTCTCGTCCATGTGTGGCGCCGATGGTATGGAATCCCAAGCGCCGAAGTCAAGTTTCTGCGGTCCTCGTGCGCTCGCAGCAGGACCTCGCCGCTCACACGCCGCTAGCACGTACGCCCGGTTGGTCTGCACCTCGATCATCGCCGGTGAGAGATCGATGCCGGTGACCGTGAGTCCGAGGGTGGCCAGGAACGCGCTCACGTGGCCGGGACCGCACCCGGCGTCGCACACCGACGCGCCGCGGCCGAACCCATCCTGCACGTGCTCCGCGAAGGCGGTGAGCAGCGCCCGATCGAGCGGCTTGTGGCGAAGCTCGTTGTGGACACGCTCGACATAGGCGTCGGCAACGGCGTCGTAGCTGACCCGGACGCGTGCCTGATGGTCCGCCGCAGCGTCGCCGCCTGATATCTTCGCGGCGTCATGCGCCCTTGGACCGCTCGCGCCTGCTCCGCCGGAGTCGACGCCGTCTGCCTCGCGCTGTTCGTGGCTCTCGGTCGGGCGAGTCATGACATCTCCTCAGGAATCACCTGGTACGTCACCGTCCTCTGGCCGTTTGTGGTCGGATGGTTCGGCGTTGCGCTGGTCGTACGCCTTTACAAGTCACCGCTCGATCGATGGGTGATGCTCACCTGCGCCTGGGTTGGTGGCACCGCCATCGCACTCGGTCTCCGCGCAGCCGTCACGCATCGCGACACTCCGATCGCATTCATCATCGTCGCCTATATCTTCATCGGCCTGACCACGTTTGGCTGGCGCCTGTTCGTCCACGGCCTGGTGTGGGTGCGTAGCCGGGAGTCGACCACGCCGCGAATCAGCTGATCACCCGCCGCCGGAAGTTGCGCGTCCCCGACCACAGGAACAGCGCGCTGAACCCGAGCAGCACGGGGTAGACGATCCAGAGCGACATGTGGGGCGCCGTCGTGAGCGCACCCCGCATTCCCTCGTTGATGTAGATGAGGGGATTCACCAGGACGAGCACCTGCAACCAGTGGAACCCACCGACCGTCACCGGTGCGAGGGTCGTCCAGGAGTAGTACGTTCCGCCGAGGAACGTCAGCGGCAGGATGATGATCCCGAAGAGCAGGGGCACCGTGCGCGGATCGAAGATCGTCCCGAAGGTCAGGCCCAGTGACGAGCAGGTGACGCACGCGAGCGGGATCAGCGTGATCAGCTCGATCCAGTGCACCTGGAGGTCGATATGCACGCCGCCGGCATGGACGACCGCGGCAATCGGGAACACGATCGCCGCGGCGAGCAGGCCCTGGATCGCCCCGAAGAGCACCTTCTCGATCGCCACCAGCGACACCGGATGGGGCGCGAGCACGCGATCCTCGATCTCCTTCGTATAGCCGAACTCCTGCACCATCGGGAGCGCCACCGCCTGGATTCCCTGGAACATGATCGAGAGGCCGACGACGCCGGCGACGAGAATCGTCGCGAACGCGGACTCCCCTGCTCCACCCCGGCCCCCGCCGACCCCCTGGCCGATCGTCGGGAAGACGTAGAGGAAGACGAAGCAGAGCAGGAACGGCTGGATCACGGTGCGGGGGATGAACTCGCGAAGACGCTTCTTCAAGACCACGAGGTCGCGGAGCAGGAGCGCACCGAAGGCGATCCGCGACGACGTGAGCGCGGTGGTGACCGTGGTCATTCGCGGAGCTCCTTGCCGGTGAGGTTGATGAACACCGTCTCCAGGTTCGGCTCGGCCACCTGGACGTCGCGGACCACGAACCCGCCGCGATCCGCGCTGTCGATCACCCGCAGGAGCACCCTGTCCCCACCGCGCACGGCGAGCTGGACCGTCCCCTTCCGCGTCACCGCGGACTCGACGCCCGCGACCTCCTGGCGCATGCGGACCGCGAGCGCCTCGAGGTCACCGTCGGCGGTGATCGTGACCAGTGTGTCGGCGCCGATCGTCGCTTTGAGGCGAGCCGGTGTATCCAGGGCAAGAATCCTGCCGTGATCCATGATCCCGATCCGGTCGCACAGGCTGTCGGCCTCCTCCATGTTGTGGGTGGTGAGCAGCACGGTCTGGCCACCCGTATGCAGCTCGCCGAGGATCTCCCAGAGCGCAATCCGGCTCTGGGGGTCGAGGCCGGCCGTCGGCTCGTCGAGAAAGAGGACCGCGGGCTTGTGCAGGATCGCGCGCGCCACCATCAACCGCTGGGCGAGACCGCCGGAAAGTGCCATGACCGGCGCCCTGGCCCGCTCGGTGAGGCGAAACCGGACGAGCATCTCGTCGGCCGCTTCGCGCGAGGCGCGCGACCCCATCCCGAAGAACCGGCCGTGGAAATACAGGTTCTCCCAGACCGTCAGTGCGCGGTCGAGCGTGTTCGTCTGGGGCACCACACCGATCAATTGTTTGGCGACGGCCGGATGCGCGACCACGTCGATCTCGCCGACGAGCGCGCGACCGTGGGTCGGGATGGTGCGGGTGGTGAGGATGCTCGCCGTCGTGGTCTTGCCGGCCCCGTTGGGTCCGAGGAGCCCGAAGATCTCACCCTGGAAGACCGTGAGATCCAGTCCGTCGACCGCCCTCACCGTCCCGGAGTAGATCTTGGTGAGCTCCGCGGTGCGAATGACGGTGGCTTGCATCTGCTGAGACGATATATCGCGAGCCGTCGTGCTGTCAAATCCTCAGGAGCGCCTGCTCACCCGGCATACACTCGACGCATGGTCGGCGTCTATCTGCTGCTCATTCTCGGCATCGGCGTGGGGGCGCTGATCCTGTGGGGCATCCGGCTGCCACCCACACGGCCGCGACCGGACAGCCGCTACCGAGGGCGGACGTACATGTCGGTGCACCGCAAGCTCAAGAGCCGGAAGCCACCAGACTGATCCGCGGAGGGGCCGCGAGTCACGCCTCGCGACCCCTCGAGACTGCACCTCAGTCGCTGGGGATACCGTTCGTCGGCGGCGTGGATGCCGTGCCCGAGTACGTCACGATCGCGCCCGTCGGCGTGTCGTCGGTGGTCTCCACCGGGCCGAGCGTCGTGAGCGTGCCATCCGCACCGACGGTGACCATCTGCACGCCGGTGTACCCGTTGTGATCGCTCGACGAATACGCATAGGGCGTCAGGCCGGGACCGTCAGTCCAGCGACTGCTCTCCACCGCCGCGACCATGCTCGCGCGGGTGGGATTCTGGCCGGCCGCCTTCAGCGCCTGGACGAACGTGTACGCCTCGGCCATGCCGTACTCGACGTTGCCGTCCCATGGGAGTGACGGCGCGTACGTTGCCTTGATGCTCTGGAAGAGCGTGACCCACGGATTGCTGGAGGCGGTCAGGACCGGCAGATAGGTGTCACTGATGGTGCCGGCGATCAGCCCCGCGGGGAGCTTCTTGCCGAGAGCACCACCGGTCAGGATGGCGGAGAGCGTCGGCGGATCCGACCCCACGTTGCTCACCACGAACTGCGGGTGATAGTTGAGCCCGGCCGCACTCGCCTCCGCGACCGCGGTGAACAGCGGGACCGAGAAGCTCACGATGACCTGGACCCCCTGCGCCTGCAGACCAGCAATCGCCGCGCCGACCGCCATGGCTCCGGCAGCAGTCGGTGTGTAGTACGCCGGCGTCGAGTCGACCGAGAGCCCCTTGCCCTGCAGCGAGTCCATGACTCCCGCCAATCCATCGGCGCCGAACTCGTCGTTCGGTCCCTGCAGGAAGAAGCCGATCTTCTTGCTCGGGAAGTTCTGCACGATGTACTGCCCGAGGACCTTGCCCTCGATCGTGTAGTTGGGTTGCCATCCGAAGGTGTCCGGGTACTGTGATGCGTTGTTCCAGCAGTTGCATCCAGATGCCACGAACAGGTCGGGCACATGCTCGGAGTTGAGATAGCTCACCACTGAGAGGTGGGTTGGGGTCCCGAGCGCCTGGAACATCGCGAACACGTGGTCCTGGAGGACGAGCTTGCGGGTCTGGGTCGCGGTGCTCGTCGGGTTGTACTGATCGTCCAGGTACGTGTACGTGATCTTCCGACCGTTGACGCCGCCATGTGCGTTGACGTACTTGAAGTACGCATTGGCTGCGGGCGCGATCTCCGAGTATCCAGGCGCTGCCGGGCCGGTCAGGGGCTGCGTGCTGCCGATGGTGACGGTGGTCGCCGTGACCCCCGGCGCCGAGGCGCTGTTGGACGTCCCCGAGGAACTGCCGCATGCGGCGGTCAGCAGCACCGCCGTCCCTCCCACGGCGGCAATGGCGAGGGTTCTCGATCTACCGAATGGTGGTCGCATGCGCGTGCTCCTTCTGTGTGCGGATTCCGATTGCTGGACTCATTGAGCAGGCGCCTGCGGGGCGGCAGGCAGGACACCGGCGCGGCGGTTCGAGCCGGCCGCGCGCCGGACCCCGTGAACGATCGACGCCACTCCCCCAGCGACCCCGCGCGGGAAGACGAGGATCGCGACGATCAGGACGACGCCGTAGATGGCGAGCGGCACGTTGTTGGCGATATTGCTCGACAGATTGAGGCTGCTGGCGAAGCCACCGGTCCAGACCGGCAAGTACACCACGATGAAGGAGCCGAGCACCGCACCGCTGAGACTGCCCAGCCCCCCGATGACGATTGCCGTGAGCAGCGACAACGAGAGGTTGAGCGTGAAACCGCTCGGCGACGTGACGGTCACCCAGTATGCGAAGAGCGACCCGGCGAGGCCGGCGCACGCGGCGCTGACCACAAACGCCAGCACCTGAGTGCGGGCGACATCAATCCCCGACAGGCGAGCGGCCACCTCATTGTCACGCACCATCCGGAACCGTCTCCCGGTCGCGCTCCGAACCAGGTTCGCCAGCACGAAGAACGTGATCACCGCGGCTGCCAGCGTGATCCAGGCCAGCCATTGTTCTGGCGCGAAACTGGTGCCGAGGAAGGCGGGCGGCGTCGGTGGCGACACGCTCAACCCCTGGTTGCCGCCGAAGACGCTGGCGAAATGCGACGGGACTTGCGGGAGCGCGACGGCCAGCGCGAGCGTCGCGCCGGCAAGGTACGGTCCGCGCAAGCGTGCTCCAGCGATGCCGACAATCGCACCGGCGATTCCGGTGCTGACGATGGAGGCGATGAGCATCAGGACGAGTGGCAGGTCGGGATGCCAGGTGAGCAGCACCGATGTCGTGTAGGCACCGATCATCATCAGCGCACCGTGACCGAGTGAAACCTGGCCGTTGATGCCGGTGAGGACCGTGAGTCCGGCCGCCGAGATTGCGAAGATCGCCACCTCGGTGACGTTGTAATTCGTATACGAGTCAAAGACGAAGGACGTGAGGATCAGCAACACGACAGCGAGCCCGAGGAAGAACAGCCCGTGACGCACGAACGTGAAGCGGCGGAGCAGGGAGTTCATACCTGGCGCTGCCGCCCGAAGCTGAACAGTCCCTGCGGGCGGAGCATGAGCACCAGGATCAGGATCACGAACCCACCGAGGGGGGCCAGATCCGCGCCGATGTAGCCGCTGACGTAGCTGAGCGCGAGTCCAACGCCCACCGCTCCGGTCACTGCACCGACCGGGCTTTCGAGGCCACCGATGATGGCACCCGTGAAACCGAAGACGAGCACCTCGTCCATATTGCTCGGATAGAGATACACGGCCGGCGCGGCCAGCATGCCGGCGAGCGCACCGAGCAGCGCCGCAAGTCCCCATCCGAGGGTGAGCATCCTGCCGACGCGAATCCCGAGGATGCGCGCGATCTCCGGGTTGAACGCGGCGGCGCGCATGCGCAGCCCAAGCGTGGTGCGCTGAAAGACGAGGAACAGCAGGAGCATCGCGATCAGAACGGCGCCGACGGTGAAGACGGCGAACGGCGATACCGGCAGTGAGGTCGTGCCGACGACGAAGTCGATGTTCGAGACGGGCACCGGAAAAGACTGTGTCTGGCCGCCGAAGAGCATCGGCGCCACAGCCTCGAGCAGGATGAGGACGCCGAGGCTGAGGATCACCGCGTTGAGTGGCGGGCGCGATTCGACCGGCCGCACCAGGAGACGCTCGGTGACCGCACCGAGCACCAGCCCGGTCGCGAGGGCGACCAGGAATCCGAGCCAGTACGGCGCGCCGTGTCGGATCACCACGAGAGCGATGTAGGTGGTGAACATCGCCATCGCGCCCTGTGCGTAGTTGATGATCCGGGTCGCGCGCCAGATCATCACGAGCGCCAGCGCCACGGCCGCATAGACCATGCCGTTGGTGATCCCGTCGACGGTATAGATCACGAAGAGGCGCACGGTCAGAACCCCAGATACGCATGGCGGAGCGCGTCGTCGCCCGCGAGCCGCTCCGCACTGTCGCGCAATTCGATCTTGCCCAGCGACAGGACGACGGCCTGGTCCGCGACGGACAGCGCCGACCGTGCGTTCTGTTCGATGAGCAGGACGCTCAGGTTGCGCTCGGTGACCAGCACGACGAGCCGTTGCATGATCTGGGCGAGCAGGCCACCGGCGAGCCCGAGTGAGGGCTCGTCGAGGAGCAGCGCGGTGGGCCGGGCGACCATGGCTCTGCCGATCGAGAGCATCTGCCGCTCTCCCCCACTGAGGTTGGACGCGTGCACGCTGCGCCGGACACGAAGCGGTGGAAACAGCTCGTACGCCTCCTCGATCGCGACACGCTGATCGGCACGATCGCGACGCCACAGACCGCCGAGGCGCAGGTTCTCGTCGACGGTCAGCTCGCTGATGATGCCGTGACCCTCGGGGACGTGACCGACCCCGAGACGGGCGATCGCTTCGGGTGACCTCCCCACCAGCTGTTCATCGCCGAGCATCACCGAACCTCGGCGAGGTTTGACGAGGCCCGAGATGGTTCTGACCAGCGTGCTCTTGCCTGCTCCGTTCGCGCCGAGCACTGCGGTGATGCTGCCCTCGGGAACCGACAGCGACACCTGGTCGAGCGCGATGACGCCGCCGTACGCAACGGTCAGGTCGCTGATCTCAAGCATGCGCGACCGCCTGCCCCAGGTAGGCGCTGGCGACGTCACTGTTGGCGCGGATCTCGTCCGGCGGTCCCGACGCGATCACCTGCCCGAGGTTGAGCACCGTGATGGTGTCGCTGACCGCCATCACCATGTCGACATGGTGCTCGACCAGCGCGATTGCCATTCGCTCCCGCAGGGTGCGCAGCAGTTCGATCAGCTCGTTGACGTCGGACGCGGAGAGCCCGCTGGCGGGTTCGTCGAGAAGGAGCAGCGACGGACGCGCCATCAGCGCGCGGGCGATGATGACGCGCTTCTGGACACCGTGGGGGAGCACACCGGGATACGCGCCGGCCCGGTCGGCGACGCCGAGCTCGGTGAGGTTGGCCATCGCTTCCTCCCGGAGCGTCTCGGTGCGCCGGTCGGAGCCGGGAAAGCCGAGCATGTCCGCAGCCAGGCGCGCGCGCGAGGGCGCACCGGCGATGACGTTTTCGAGCACGGTGAGCGTTGGGAACAGGCCGAGACCCTGCAGCGTCCGGGCGATGCCGAGGTGTGCGAGCCGCCACGTCGGGACGCCGATCAACGATCGTCCGCGGTAGGTGATCGTGCCCGTGACTGGGGTGACGAAGCTCGAGACGGCGTTGAACAGCGTCGTCTTCCCGGCGCCGTTCGGTCCGATGACACCGACGATCTGGTGCTCGCGCACCGTGAGCGAGACGCCGTCGAGGGCAACGACACCATCGAAGTGCACATCGATCCCTGCGACCTCGAGCACGGCAGACGTCACGTCGGGTGCGTGTACGGACACGCTACAGCGACCCGTTCAACCCCATAGGTGACCGCAGGGTACAGCGATCATGCGACCTCTGCCCAGGCTCCTTCAGGGTGAGTTTTCCAGCTCCGGGATCACCCGCCCGGCGTGAGGAACCTGGCGATCGCCCCCGCGGCCTCATCGCTGGTCGCGATCGTGTAGTGGTTCGCGTCGATATCGACCGCGACCGCCTGGGAAACCTGCTCCGTGAAGCGGTCCCGATCGCGCCGGCTCAGGATGAATCCGGTGCCGGGAAACATCTCGCGGGTGGCGCGGAGGAGGAGCACCGGCATGCTCAGTGACGTCCAGAGACCGTACACCCCCGCAGCGTCACCAAAAGCGCAGGCGCCGACGCCGAACATCGCGTCCTCGGTCACCGCCGCCCGGCTGGTGCGTACGGCAACACCGCCTCCTTCCGCGGGCTGCAACTCGTAGCGGAAGTACCGGTCCCAATACTCGCTCCACGGCTGAATCGTTCCGATCGCCTTGATTTGATCGATATACGCCTGCGCTGACGGATACACCGCACCGAGGCGCGCGACAGACGCGCCGATCGGCGCGGCGGTGGAGGGATCGGGAACGCCACAGAGATCGACCAGCACCATGCGCTCGATGCGGGTCGCGTCCTGGGCAGCGGCAGCCATGGCCACCGCGGCACCCATGGAGTGCCCGACCAGCGAAAAGGTCTCGGCGGCGAGTTGGTCGGCGATTTCGAAGAGGTCCGCCGCGTGACGCACCCAGCCGTACGACCCCGGCGGAGTCACGTCGCTCAGACCGCGTCCGCGGAGGTCGACGCTGACCAGCTGCACGGTCTCCGGGTCGGTGCGTTCGCCGAGGAACTCGAAGCTCATCAGATTCGCCGACAGCCCGGGGACCGCCAGGACGAGCGGGGCGCCGGGCGAGCCATGGCGTCTCGCGTGCAACCGCCCCGACGTCAGCTGCAGATCGAATTCGGTCGCCACCACGCGCGAATGGTGCCACAGGCACCGGCGCGTCGCCTCAGCGGATCGAGATCAGCACTCGATTCGCGAGGTGCTGCCAGACCGTTCCCGCCTCGGCGAACCCGGCGGAGAACAGCGCTGAACGGTGGAATTCGTAGCTGTGCGCCTCGTCCTCGTGCGGATGCGTCTGCCAGCGCCGAGCACGCTCGGCAACCTCACCGGTGAGCCCCGGCTCTGCGACGGCGGCTGCCCACCATGCGTCGTAGTCCTCGGCGCCCTCGGGCGCGTCGGGCCACTCGGGTCGCACCTGGCGCGCGCCTGCGGCGATCGCGCGTTGATCGTGGTCGAAATCGAGCCGGTCGCCGTCGAGGAAGACGCCACCTGGACGGAGCACTCCGGCGAGCACGTGATAGAGCTGCAGCAATTGCTCGAGCCCGAGCCAATGGAGCGCCGTGGTCGAAACGGCTGCGTCATACGACCCTGGCGACGGCAGGGAGGCGACCCAGTCGCCGCGCAGGTCGGCGTCGACGAACGTCAATCCCGTGCGCGCTCCGAGCGCGCCGCGGCCGATGGCGAGGAGCACCGGATCGGCGTCGATTGCGACGACGCTCGCACCCGGGAGACGGTCGAGGACGCGCGCGCTGAGGGATCCGGGACCGCACCCGAGATCGAGCACGCGCGGCTCGGGCCCGGCGAACGCCGCCAGCGCGTCGACCATCGCGGTAAACCGTTCCTCTCGGTCCGGGATGTGGCGCTGCTGCTGTGCGTCCCAGCGTGCCAGCCAGTTTGCGAAGTCGGTTGCGACGTGCTGCGTGCTCATCCCCGGGTACTTACCACATCATCCGTGCGTCACCGCCGGGATACGGAGCGTGATCGCGGTACCGGTCGCGGACGTGCTGCTCGCGCTGACCGAGCCTCCATGGGCTTCCACGACATCGCGAACGATTGCGAGCCCGAGCCCCGATCCGGTGGACGACGGTCCCTTCACGAACCGGTCGAAGACTCGCGGGAGCAGGTCGGCGGGAATCCCGGATCCGTCGTCCCAGACGGTGAGCGCCACCAAACCGTCTGACCGCCCCCCCTCGACACGCACGCTGCCGCCCGGGTGCGCCTGGGCCAGCGCGTTGCTGACGAGATTGCCCAGAACGCCACGGATGCGTGCCGGGTCGGCATCGATCGCCGGCAGGGCGGCATCGAGCCGCTCGGTCAGCGCCACGCCGGCGATTCGCGCCTCGGGAGCGAAGGCGCCAAGCGTCTCATTGACGAGGACCGCAACATCGACCGGCTCGCGATGGAGCTGGAGGGCGCCGCTCTCCGCGAGCGTCAGCGTGCCGAGGTCATTGACCAGCATCTCCAGCGACTCCGTCGCGCTCACGATCGGGGCCATGTGCTCCGCATCAGCGGGATAGATGCCGTCGGCGATCGCCTCGGCCTGACCCCGGATGATCGAGAGCGGCGTGCGCAGCTCATGAGCGATGTCGGCGAGCACTGATCGTCGCCGGGTCTCCTCGGCTTCGAGACGGCCGCTGATCGCGTTCATCGCGCGGGCCAGGGAGCGAAGGTCAGACGGCCCTCGGACCGGCACCCGCGCCGAGAGGTCACCGGCCTCGATGCGGTGAGCGCCCTCGATGAGTGCGCCGACCGGCGCCGCGAGCCGCCGCAGCACGAGGATCGCGACCCCGATCGCGACTCCGCCGAGCACCAGCGCGGTGACCGCGACCGCAGTATCGAACGGCGCCGAGTTGACGGCGCCAAACGCGCTCAGCAACAACCACACCACCCCGAAGATCGCGCTCACGACGAGCAGGAGCGCGAGACCAAGGAAGCACCCGATGCGCCGCGCCAGCCGTCGCCCGTGACGCCGCCAGTTCGGTGCTCCGGACCACGGTCCGGCGTCGCCCTCCGGCCACCAGGGCGGCCGGGCGGCGCCGCCTTTTCCCCAGGGCGGACCCGACCTCATGCCTCGCCGTCCACCAGGCGGTATCCGACCCCGAACACGGTCTGGAGACGACGAGGGGATCGCGGGTCGTCCTCGATCTTCCGGCGGATGTTCTTGACATGCGCATCGATGGCGCGCTCGTAGGATTCGACGGCGACGCCATGGACCGCGTCGAGCAACTGAGCCCGGGTGAACACCCGACCCGGTTGCCGGGCCATGTGCAGGAGGAGTTGGAACTCGGTCGCCGTCAGCGGCACATCGCTCCCCCCGACCTGCACCTGCATGCGCGCCGCGTCGAGCACCATGGAGTCGCCGACACGAACGATGTCATCGTGCATCGCGGCGGCCTGTGCCCGGCGCAACACGGCGCGCACCCGCGCCACGATCTCTCGGGCGCTGAAGGGCTTGGTGACGTAGTCGTCCGCGCCGAGCTCGAGTCCGGCGACCCGGTCCGCCTCCTCGGCTCGCGCCGTGAGCATGATGATGGGCACGTCGCCGGCGCGGCGCATGGCCCGAGCAACGTCGAGACCGTCCAACCGTGGCAGCGTCAAATCGAGGATCACCAGGTCCGGGCCGCTGCGCGCGAACGTCTGCAATGCGTCCTCGCCGTTGATCGCCGTGATCACGTCGAAACCGGCGCGCTCGAGGTAGTCGCGAATCAAGCGCACGATCGCCGGTTCATCGTCGACGACCAGCACTTTCGTCATGGCAGGGCCATCGTAGGGCGACGCGGGGCGGCGAGCAGCCGCCGCCCCGTCGATCGTCAGACCGATTGTGGCGCCGGGGTGGATGCCTCCGGATCGGACGACTTATGGCCGGCACCGGCGCACGCGCCATTCCAGCCTTTGCCGTGCGGCCCGAAGCCTGCCGGTCCAAAACCGCGCCAGCCTCTCCGCCGCGGCGTCAGCCCGAGCACACGAGGCACGACCAGCGCGCCAAGGAAGGTGATGACGGTGAAGCCGGGGTCGCGCGTCGTGATGCCGACCGCGGTCGCGGCCCCGATGGCGACGAGGCCCCAGGCGGTACGTCCTGCACGATACATGTCGATTCTCCTTGTGGAGGGTGAACGGTATGTGCACCACTTTCGGCGCGCCGTGTGAACCACGTATGAACGCGCGACGGAGGTCTCGCGAGAGGCCGTGATCCGCCGGTGTCTACCGGAAGGTCACCGGGTCGCGCGCGCTGCGGTCTACCGTCAGTTGAAAGACGTCCGGCCTGCTGTAATGACCGGCGACATCGAGCGTGCGTCGGGCCGCGGCGGCGCGCGACGGTTCGATATCGGCCACGAGGATTCCGATCTCCTCGTGCATCGGCCCGGCGACGATCGTGCCCCCGGGTGCGACCACCACCGAGTCGCCCGGATTGATCCACTCGTCGGGGTCCGGAAAGAGCTGCTCGCGTCCGGGAAACGACGCCGGCACGTCCGCGGCGCGCAATGCGCACCCGGATCCGATCACCCAACACCGCCCCTCTGCAGCGATATGCCGCATTGTTGCGATCCAGGTCTCGCCTTCGTCCCAGGTGGACGCGACGTACACCTCGACGCCGTCGGCGTAGAGGGCGTAGCGCGCCAGCGGCATGTAATTCTCCCAGCAGATGAGCGTGCCGACGCGTCCGATCGATGTGTCGGTGACACGCAGCCCGGCTGCATCACCCTGTCCCCACACCATGCGTTCCGGATTCGTCGGCACGAGCTTGCGATGCCGGTTGAGGATCGCGCCGTCAGGCCCGATCGTGACCACCGTGTTGTAGAGCGTCGATCGGCCGAACGCGCCGTCGCGTTCGTGGACGCCGCACACCACGACGAGATGAAGCTCTGCTGCTGCCTCGCGGACCGAGCGCAGGTCATCGGCAGCGAGGTCGACGCTGTTGTCCACCAGTCGCTGGTGGATCTCGCCGGTCAGATCGGCGTCGTCGCCGGGTCGCAACCGCCAGATCCACGCCGGATACCCGGGGATGAACGTCTCCGGGAACACCACCAGTCCGGCCCCCGCCGCGGCCGCCGCGTGGAGATGGGTGACCGCCGCGTCGAGGGTTGCACCTCGGTCGAGCAGAACAGGCGGCTGTTGGACGACTGCCACCCGCACGACACCGCCCTCGCGCTCCACGAGTCGGGACTATAGAGGCGCGCCACCGCGCTCGGATACCCCGGGACTGGCCTCAGGTGCTCAGGCCGTTGCTGATGTTCGAGAACACGTTGTTGATCCGCTTGCCCACGGTGGACAGGATGACGATGACAACGACGGCGATGAGCACGAGGATCAACGCGTACTCCACCATCCCCTGGCCACTCTCGGGGCGCTGCTTGAGCCGGTTGAGTTCGGCTAACGCGAACTCGCGGCAGCGGACGAAGAGGTACTCCATGTTGGTCTCCTGACGATTTGGCACCTGGAGACGATGCTGACGGCAGAGACGGAAAGACCCTGGAACGGAAGGTCACACCGTTCTGCCCGATCCTTCGCGATCCGGTAACGGCGTGGTGGTCGATCGTCGGAGAACGCGGCAAACAAGCCGTGACGCAACTGGGTCACCGGAACGCCCCGAGGCCGTACGCTGTCCGGCGACGTGCCGAGTCCCCTCGCAGAGACGCTGGCGGTCCTGCTCCTCATTGCGACGCTGGGATGCGCCATCGTCCGCCCCCGGGGATTGCCGGAAGCGGTCGTGGCCGTTCCCGCAGCCGGCCTGCTCCTGGTCCTCGGCGTGCTGCCCCTGGGTCAGGCCGGCGCGGAGGCAGGAAGCCTCGGCCCGACGATCGGGTTCCTCGCCGCCGTGCTGGTCCTCGCCAATCTCTGCGACCGGTATGGGCTGTTCGAGGCTGCCGGCTCGTGGATGGCGGCCGGTTCGCGCGGCAGACCCGTGTCGTTGCTTGCGCTCGTCTTCGCGGCAGCAAGCGTCGTCACCGCGGTGCTCAGTCTCGACGCCACCGTCGTCCTGCTCACGCCGGTCGTGTTCGCCACCGTCGCGCGTCTCCACCTCCGCACAAAACCGCATGTCTACGCGTGCACGCACCTGGCCAACTCCGCGTCGCTGCTGCTGCCGGTGTCGAATCTCACCAACCTCCTGGCGTTCGGTGCGAGTGGCCTCTCCTTCGCTCGATTCGGCGCTACCATGGCGCTCCCCTGGCTGGCGGCGATCGGCGTGGAGTGGCTGGTGCTCCGCCGCTTCTTCGCCAGTGACCTCGTCGGCCGTGGGGACGCGCGCGAGGTGACCCCACTCCCCGTTCCCGTCTTCGTGACCACGGTGGTTGGGCTGACGCTCGCCGGCTTCTTCGTCACCTCGGCCTTCAACGTGAGCCCGGCATTTGCAGCCCTTGGCGGCGCCCTGGTGCTCGCCGTGCCGGCGGTGGTGCGCCGGCGAACCACCCTCCAGGAGCTGGCCATCTCGATCGATCTCCCCTTTCTCGCCTTCGTTCTGGCACTCGGGCTCGTGGTCAAGGCAATCTCCCTGCACGGCCTCGGATCGGCCGTCGCCCATCTCGTCCCCGGGGGCTCCGGTCTCGGCTCTTTGCTGGTCATCGCAGTCGTCGCGGCGGTGCTCGCCAACGTCATCAACAACCTGCCCGCCGCGCTGCTGCTCCTCCCCGCGGTATCGGGGGCGGGCGCGGGACCGGTGCTCGCCGTCCTGATCGGCGTCAACACCGGGCCCAACCTCACCTATGTCGGATCGCTCGCCACGTTGCTCTGGAGACGGATCCTCATCCGCCGTGGTGAGGAACTCCCGATCTCGGAATTCCTCCGCCTCGGAGCCATCACGGTCCCACCCGTCCTGGTCGCCACGACACTCGCGCTGTGGATTTCGCTGCGGGTGATGGGTTAATGGCGCCCATGCACATCGTGATCTGGGTCGTCGAGGGAACCTGGGAGGGATGCGTCGATGCAGCCCGCCGGCACTTTCCGTCGGACTCGCGGTTCACCCTCCTCCACGTCACGCCGTTGGAGGTGGCCGAGGCCGCCGACGCCGCCACCGCCGGACTGTTCGGGCGCGGCTTTCCCGGGCGGAAGCCGCACCGCCGCTACGACGACATTGCCGACGAAGAGGCGTCGAGCCTGCTCGCGGCGGCCGCCGCCCGCGTCGGCCACCCGGATGCGGAGGTGCTGAGCAGGCGTGGACGGGTTGAACGCGAAGTCATCCACGCGGTCGCCGATGGCGTCGACGTGCTCGTGGTGGCACGAGACGGGGATCACGCACGGCTTGGTCCCAAGAGCCTGGGCCATGCCACGCGTTTCGTCGTCGACCACGCCCCCTGCGCGGTGCTGCTGGTGTGGCCGGACGAGACGCCCGGCATCGAATCGATCCCGACGCCGAAGCACGGACCACCCCCACCGCCCCCTCCTCATGAATGGCGCGGTTGACCGCTGATCTGCAGCTCTCGCTCGGTTACCGCTTCGCGGTGCCCGCGACGGCCTTGACCCACGCCTGTGCCCCGATCTGGAGAGCGTCCCACGGGCTGCCCAGCGGCGGTGTGTAGGAGAGATCCAGCTCGCTGATCGCGTCGACAGTCATCTCGTTGAAGATGGCGGTGGCGGCGATGTCGACACGTTTGGCCACCTCGGCGTGTCGGTGGCCGAAGAGCTGGAGGCCGAGAAGACGTCCCGTTCGCCGGTCGCCCGTCCACCGCATCGCGATCCGGTGAGCGCCCGGGTAGTAGGCCTTGTGATCGTCAGCCTCCGCGCCGATGGTGACCGGCTCGAACCCGGCACTCACCGCCTCGTGGTCGCGCAACCCGGTGCGTGCTGCCGCCATGTCGAAAACCTTGACGACCTGGGTGCCGAGGCTTCCGGCGAATTCACGGGTGCCACCCAGGGCGTTTTCGCCCGCGATGCGGCCCTGCTTATGCGCGGTCGTTCCGAGTGGGACGTAGGTGGTCCCGAGCAGACGGTGATGGGTGACGACGCAGTCGCCCGCCGCGAACACATCGGAAAGATTCGTCCGCATGGTCCGGTCGACGTCGATCGCTCCTCGAACGCCGAGCTTTGCGCCGGCAGCCTCAGCGAGCGCGACATCAGGCTTGACGCCCGCGAAGACGAGGACGATGTCGGCGTCGCGCTGAAACGGCGTCCCGTCGCTGGACGCGCCCTCGACTCGGAGGCGTGCCGTCTCCGCCGCGTCAGTGCGTGTGATCAGCTGCACCGCTGTCCTGGTCACCACGTCGACACCACGCTCGCGGAGTTCCGCGGCAACCTGCCGACCCAGTTCTGGGTCGACCGTCGGCAGCACTTCGGCGAGCTGCTCGACCTGGGTCACCTCGAGGCCGCGCAGGACCAGCGCCTCGGCCATTTCGATCCCGAGATAACCGGCGCCGATGATCACGGCTCTGCGCGCGTCGTGTGCCGTCAGGCTGCTCATCACCTCGAATGTGTCGCCCATCGAATGGACGACGTGGACACCGTCACGCGGTCCCAGGAAATCGAGTCCTCGTATCGGCGGGCGCACAGGGCGGGCGCCGGTGCCGACGACCAGCGCGTCGTATGGCATCGCGGTCATCGTCCCGTGGGCATCGCGAACCGCCACCTCGTGGGCATCGGCATCAATCCGCTCTGCGGTCGTCCCGAGATGGAGGCGCATGCCAGTCGCCTCGAGGTCTGTCGCAGTGCGGTGGGCCAGATTGCGCCAGTCGGGTACCTCTCCTGACACGTAGTACGGGATGCCGCAGATCGAGAAGTTGGGAAACTCGTCGCTGACGATGACGGCGACGTCGGCGCCGGGATCGAGCTCGCGGGCAAGGAGCGCCGCGCTGATCCCTGCGTCGCTGCCGCCGATCGCCAGGAGCCGCACGGCGGGTCAGACGCTCAGCGTGGGCGTGACTTCCGAGCCGGCACCCGAGGAACCTGCGGCGGTCGTGCAGCACACCGCTGGTTCGTCACCCGATGCTCCCGTGCCACAGCAATCCTGCGTCGTCATCGTCTCGGCATTCTGCGGGACATCGGCAAGTACCGTGTACACCTCCCAGCGGCTGTCGGCCCCCGCGACCCACACCTTGTCCTGCAGTGCATGGCAGCAGGTGACCCCGTCCTCAACTTCGGTGGCAAGCCCGGCCGCGGCGAGCCGACGCGTCGCGCTCACCACCTCGTCGGTCGTGCCCACCTCGACGCCGAGGTGATTGAGCGTGCCGGCCTGCGCCGGGTTCTCGAAGAGCACCAGTTTCAAGGGCGGGTCGGCCACCGCGAAGTTCGCGTACCCGGGACGGCGCTTGGCCGGCTCCGTCTGAAAGAGCCTCGAATAGAACCCGACGGCTTCGTCGAGATCGGCGACGTTCAGGGCGAGTTGTACGCGTCCCATCTCAGCAGCAGTCGCAGGTGGCGTCGCATTCGCAGCCGCACTCACAGCTCATGGTGACCAGACCTCCTATCGATGACCGTCGATTGAACCAACCGGATCCTAGCGCGTTCCATCGACGACTGTCAATGGATACAATGGGCAGCATGCAGACTGAATCCCGGCCCGTGGCGGCCGATCTCGCAATCCGACCGTTCCGCGACAGCGACTGGGGGGCCGTGCGCGCCATCTACGTGCAGGGCATCGACACGGGCAACGCCACGTTCGAAACCGACGTCCCGCCCTTCGAGTGCTGGACGGCCACACATCCACCCGAATACCGCTTCGTCGCCGTGCGCGACGGCGCGCTCGTCGGCTGGGCGGCGGCGGGACCCGTCTCCGATCGTTGCGTGTACACAGGTGTGCTCGAACACAGTGTCTATGTCGACGCGTGCGCTCGCGGCCACGGCATCGGCCGCCGGCTCCTCGAAACGCTCATCGCCGCCGCCGAGGCTGCCGGCATCTGGACGATCCAGAGCGGGATCTTCCCCGAGAACGTCGCGAGCGTCGAGCTCCACAGGCGCTGCGGATTCCGCGTGGTCGGGACCCGTGAGCGGCTCGGACAGCTCAACGGCGTGTGGCGGGACGTGCTGCTCATGGAGCGGCGCACACCATGACCGCTGCGGCGTCCGCCGCCAGGGCCGCGCTCGCACCCGCCCGTATCAAGGGGTGCTGCCAGCCCGTCGCGCCAGGACTGCCCGATGCGCGTGCGGACAACCTCGCAGCGCTCCACAAAGCGCTCGGCGACCCAACCCGAATCCAGATCCTGCACATCCTCTCGACGGCGAGCGAACCGGTCTGCGTCTGCGACTTCACCGCGGCGTTCGATCTCGGTCAGCCGACGATCAGCCACCACCTCGCAACGCTGCGCGACGCCGGCTTCGTGACCAGTTTCAAGTTCGGCATCTGGGCGTTCTACCGACTCAATCCGGCAATGTCCGAGCCGGCGCGTGCAGCGGTCGGCCAGATCCGCTAGCGGCCAGCGTGTCCTCCGATGGCCAATTAGGAAACCTTACTGTCGGACGCCCCGCCTACGCTCCTCGCCCTGGGCTCGTCAAGCACAGGTCGGGAGCGATATCGCGCCGTTAACCAGCGCGCTGGTAGGGTGAGCACGTGCTCTCGCAACAATCCGATGCGCTCGCGATCGATGGGCTCATCAACCTGCGCGACCTCGGGGGGCTGGAAACCGCATCCGGACGGCAGACGGTCCCGGGGCGGCTGCTGCGCAGCGAGTCGCCGCACGCGCTGAGCGAGTCGGGTCTCCGGGAATTGCTCGACCTCGGCATTGGTGCGGTGGTCGACCTGCGCACCACCTCAGAACGCGAGCAACGACCGAGCCCACTGGTCAATGCCGGGGTGCACACGTTCCACGCACCCATCTTCACCGATGACGAGGACTATCCCGACCATTTGACAAGCGCCGCGGAGGTCTACTGCTGGTGGCTCCGCGAACGCCGGACAGGCGTCGCGGCCGCGATGAATGCGATCGCGAACGCCCCCGCTGCGCCGATTCTCGTGCACTGTCATGCGGGCAAGGATCGCACCGGAGTCGTCGTCGGCCTGGTGCTGCGTCTCGCCGGCGTCAGCGTCGACGACATCGCCGACGATTACGCGATCAGCGGCGTGCAGCTTGCAGACATGCTTGCTCGCGATCGGGTCACGGCGTTGGAACGCGGCATGAACGAGGTGCGCGCCGAGCGACTGTTCACCGTCCGTCGCGAGGCGATGGTCAAGACGATGGAGTGCGTCGACTCCGAGCACGGCGGCGCCGTCTCCCTTCTGCGGGCCATCGGGCTCGACCACACACGCATCGAGCGGCTCACGGGACTGCTGCTCAATCCCGTCTGGCCTTAGCCTCTCACTCCATGGGTGCGCCGAATTGTGGCGCAGACTGCCGTCATGGAGTTCTTTTGTTACCACCGTGATCGGCCCGGCTCGGTCGCCCTGCGCGACGAGTTGCTGGAGAAGCACTGGTCCTACATGGACCGGTACGCGACGGAGATGATCGCGCGCGGCCCGACGCTCGCCGGCGACGGCGACACGCCAACTGGCAGCGTGCACATCGTCGATCTGCCGGACACTGCGGCAGCCCGTGCGTTCGCCTTCGACGAGCCCAACTACCAGGCCGGCGTGTATCGCGATGTGTTGTTGCGCAGGTGGCGCAACATGCTGGGGCGCACGATGTGGGACTTTCCCGGTGGTCGGACCGGTGGCATGTATCTCGTGCTCGGCCTCGGCACGGAACAAGCCACCAACCTCGCACTGCCGCGCCATCAGGACGAGTTGATCGCATTTGGGCCGCTCCTGTCCGACAACGGCGCCGGCTGGCTTGGTACGGCGGTGTTGATCCGGGCACCGGACCCGGAAACGGCCCGCGCCATCCTGCTCCCTGACCGGTACGCCGCCATCGAGGTCCACAACTGGCAGTTCGGCGGGCGGCCATCATGAATCCAGGCGTCGCGTGCCTCACCTCAGTCTGTGAGGCCCGCTGTGAGGGCCGTCTCTGGTTGTTCCGCAGCTGCCGTCAGCCCGACGTTGTCGGGATGAACCCAGGGCAGGCGCGACCACGGAAGCCGGGCAGTTCCCAACCGGCGCCCAGATCCATGACCGCGTGGGTGCCGGAGGTCACCGCCCGCGGCAGCCGTCGATGTATCGCCAGCGCTGCGGCGACCCGATACCTGGTCGTCACCAAAGGACTTGCGGCGAGCCCGTAGGCTCGGGGAATGGTTGCCGTCGGCGTGTTAGCAGTCGTGTTCGTCGCGCTCGGCCTCGTCAGCCGGGCGCGCAGAATCCAGTATCTGACCTGGGTGGCCCGTGATCGCCCGACCGCGCTGCGCCGAGGATGTCGAGTGTGCGGAGCCCCGGCGGTGCGTGCGACGTGGCACGCGCGCGGCCCGAGTTACCTGCGACCGTTCGGCCCAACCGAGACCGTGGCCTGGTGCCAGCGCCACTACGAGCAAGCACTGACGCGCCGCCAGGCGCTGCCCAGGCGACCGGCCCAATAGGCTCGCAGGCCGGCACGTGGCTGCCAGCTTCGGATCCGCGAACGCGCAACAACTTCACAGGCGCTCCATCTCATAGCGAATCACGACGCCCGTTGACGTGAGGTCCTCGCGAGTCCGCCGCATTCCCACCTTTTCGAGGATGCGCAGCGAAGTGCCATTGCCGGCGAGCGCGCAGCCCACGATCCGCGTGAGTCCAGTGTCGAAGCCGTGCCGGACCACCGCCGACGCCTCAGTGGCAACGCCACGCCCCCATGCCGCTCGTACGAACGCGGACGCCAGCTCTGTTTCCTGGCTGCCGTCCTCCCGGCGGAGCCCACACCTGCCCAGGAACGTACGGCTCGACCGATCGTCGACGCGGAACGTCACCCACGCGTCAGTGCTCGGAACGGCCAGCGTCCGTTGCAGCCACTGTTCGCCTGCGGCGCGGTCACGGGGTATGGCAAACCCCGAGCTCCCACGCATCACCTCGGCATCCGCGTAGAGGGCGGCCAGCTCTTCGATATCCCCTGCGATCAGCGGGACAAGACAGGCGCGGTGTGAGGATCTCCATACCGGTCTCGCCACCATCGTAACGGGGGCGATCCGGGGAATCGCGGTGCTGTCAGGGACCGCTCACCCACCGAGCGATGCTGGTGAGTTCGTTGCTCCAGATGTGGCCGTCGGGGCCAAGACACAGACCATAGGAGCCGTCTCCGGACGGCGCCGTGAACGTCGCGTACGTCCCGCCGAATGACATGTGCCCGACGCCGGTTGCGGTCGTGAACCACATGAGCTTGCCCTTGGCTGCGATGCACCCGACGCCACTGATCGCCGGAGCGGGGTGGTCTCGCATCGCGCCAGTGCTGGACACCTCGGCGAGATAACCGTCCTCGGCGATCCAGACCTTCCCATCAGCGCCCGGTGCGAGACACGCGGTGTTCGAAGGGTGATCCAACGGGTATTCGGTGTACACCCCGGCCGTGGTCACCCGCCCGATCATCTGCGCGTTCTCACTGAACCACATCGCCCCGTCCGGCCCCGCGACGATCGCGGTCGGGAGATTGCCACTCGGGGGTATCGGGAACTCGGTCACCACGCCCGAGGTCGTTACCCGCGCGATGTGGCCGGTGAGTTCCACGAACCAGAGATTCCCGTCGGGCCCGGACGCGACCCATGTCGATCCTGCGGGCATTGGGAACCAGGTGAAGACGCCCGCGGTCGTCAGGCGACCGGCGTACGACGCGGCACTCGCGAACCACAGCGCCCCGTCGGAACCCGTGGTGATCCCGATGACCTGGGGACTCGGGTAGCCGGGCACCGGCGACGGCAGCGGGTACAGGTGGACGGCTCCACGTGCGCTGATCCGACCGATGGTTGCGGCTTGCTTCTCGGTGAACCAGACGGCCCCGTCGGGACCTGGCGTCATCACCAGAATGCTGCCGCTCGATACGCTGACCGGGTACTCGACCGCCTTGACGGTCGACGCAGCAGCCTCAGTGTGCGGGATGCCAAGGATCATGCCCAGCGCCAGGACACCGAGGAGCGCGGGGGATGACCACCGTCGATGCAACTCAACCACCTCGTACGCGGATATGGATGCGGAGGCGCTTGCTCATCCCGCGGCTGGCGGCTTCCTGACCTCGCTATCCCACTATAGCGTTAGAACGCGTCAATCGCACTGAGCAGTTCGCCGCCGCATGCCCCCTCTCCGTCGCGAGGGAGGTCAACCTCGGCCGAGGTTTGCAGGCTCGGCGATGGCTGTTTCGGACGCGCCGGANNAATCCAAATCCGGCGTACGTCCGCAGCGGGGGCGGCGGATCCGGCCATCGAGGTGGTTCCGCGTAGAAGAACTGAGGCGGCATCGACCCCAATGAAGATGGCGGCGATGCGCTCATACCCGGAGAATGGGCTCTGGGGTGCGGATGGCCTCGCGTCAAGACGATCTCGAGGGACGGATTCCGAAATCTGCTCGAGCGCGAGATAGGTACATGAGCCAGTTAGGCCGGCCCAGTGGCGCTCAAAGTCCTACCCTTCGTAGACAAGGATGACCCACCTCACCGAGGGACCGGCCTCAACTCGAAGCGTTAGTCGGCCTCCTGCGCCCGAGCCTACGGCGCCTCCGCCGCCGCCACCGCCGGACGAGCCGTAATAGCATCGACCCATCCCAATAGAACCGTTGAAGGCGGGGTCCCCTGACGCAATCGTGAGGGTGTCTCCCGAAGCCGTCGTTGAGATGCAACCGCCCTCAACAACGAGCGGCATATGGCGTGCGACGGTGACGGTTGGAAGCGTTTCTGACCCCGTGCCGTAGGTGACGTGGATCAGCACCCTCGCGCCGGCGGGCGCCGGCCCATCGAGGAACGGCGGCGTGGATCCGGGAAAACTCGGCGGGGTGCTCGACGGTGGAGGGTTGGAGACGGCTATCGCACGAGATGGGTACTCATATACAACGATCATCCACGTGACCGATGGACGGTCGGCAATGAACCGTACGCTCAGTGGGCCGCCCTGCCCGCCGTCCGTCACCAATGTACCGCTGCAGCGGTTCGGAGTTGAGAACTGATGCAGCCAGAATCGAAAGTCTGGTCCCAGGAACTCAGGGACGCCGTGTCCTGAAAGGACGACGGAACTGAAACTTGTGGAGTCGTTTGAGCTACATCTGTACTCGATCCAGATTCCCTCGTTTGGACCCAACGTCACGGTGGGGAGCGTCTCGGTCCCTGTACCGTAGGTCTGCGGGATCAGCACCTTCGCGCCGGTTGGCAGCGAACTGTCAGCGAGGATGGAAGGTGTGGGCTTGGGAGTGCTCGTTGCCCCAGATTTGCCACCTGGAGCCGGCGAGCCTGCGCCGTGATGGCCGTTCAACTCGATCGCGAACACCATGACGGTCGCCGCGATGACGGCAACGGCTACCGTGCCTGCGAGGAGATTGAGCACCTTTCGTCCCGAGCGAACCGTCGCCGGCTTGAAATCTGCCAACTGCTGCGGCAACGGCTGCGCTTTGATCTCATTAAGGAAGGACCGCAACCGGCGGTCCAGGCGAGAATCAACGTCAGGCATCTCCAAGCTCCTTTCGCAGGGTTGCAAGCCCACGTGCCACGTGGGTACGGACCGTTCCAGGGCGACAGCCCATCAAAGCGGCGGACTCGTCGTCGGTGTAGCCATAGCCATAGGTGAGCGCGATCGCCGCGCGCTGTTTGAGCGACAGCCGGCGATAGGCGCGATCCATATCGACGATCTGAGCGCTTGAGCTAGGGTCGCCGGGCGAACCGGCCAGTTCGGACATTTGGAGCAGTGGCCAGCCACGCGAGCGCAGATAACGGCGCCTGCTGATGCAGTAGTTGACACACACCCGCGTCAGCCACCGGCTAACGTGATCCGTGCGCGAGAGCGAGTCCCAAGACCTCCAGGCCCTGACCAAGGTCTCCTGGACGGCGTCCTGCGCCTCGCCCTCGTCACGGAGGATGGACAGCGCGAGGGTGAAGAGCCGCCCGGTATCCGAGCCCACAGTCACGTCAAAACCCTGCTCGCCTGCGGCATCGCTCCCAGACAGTTGTATTGCAGATGAGATCACACCATTCCTAACGCAACTCGAGGCCCCTTGCCTGACATGCTGGCGGCGGCGATCATCCCCGACCTCGAGGCGGCCGGCGTGCCGCTCGTCGTCTACACCACGCCTGGAGAGACGTAACTGTCCCCTGGCGTGTGGCCATCGCGGCAGCGACTCGGGTTGGCCCTGGCGTCGACGCCGGTAGGCGGCAGCCCGATCGCTCCTACCTACTACTTCGCCCACTACACGGCGTTCGTGGCCCCGTTCCTCGGCGTGCTCCTGGGCATCTCACTCGCGCGCCTGTTGGAGCCGCGCTCAGAACGAATCGGGGTATGGATCGCAGCGGCTGCAATAGCACTCTTGTGTACCCATCAAGTGATCTTGATTCATACCCTCACGACAGGCGATATCGCCGGAGTTGTCGATGCGGAGATCCCCGCAGGAGGATGCACCCTCTCGGATGCACCGGAACAGCTGATGACCACCAATCGATTCGTGGCGACTGTCCCGAACTGCAACGACATGATTGATCCAGAGGGCGCGACGCTCTCGTACGGGTACGGTTCCGCGGGTGCAGAGGACTTCTGGACTGTCATGGTCGAACATGCCGACTACATCGTGACAAGCAAGCCGTTCGCGCACTGGTACATCCCACCAGACGCGAGGCTTCGCGCCTACGTAACTGCGCACTTCCGGCTACATGCCATCGGAGGGCTGCTGTTCTACATTCGCATCGGCTTCCCATCCGGCAGCGGCCAGGGTTGAGAAGTGGTCTGGAGCACGTCCGCCAAGGCTGCGAACCCTTGGCGCATGCGGCTCCGCTGATCGTCTGCTTGTCCGAGAGCGTAGCCAAGCGTGAATACGACCCGTGGCTCTGGGGTTACGCATCCGAGCGGTACGCGGGTCGCGGTATTCGCTGGTGGTTCACACAACCTCCCAGCTCTGCAGTTATCGTCGTCTCATCCGACGCTAGAGCTAGGGTGGCCACGTGGCGCCTCCGGTGAGGCCGGCGGGCCGTAGAGTCTAAGTGCGAAGGGTGATCGACCGTCAATGGCCGCGAGGAACCCATGTGACTGCATAGCCATCCCGTCGATCGTGTGGCGTATCCAACGGTGGCTTTCGAAAGTTGCATCAACTGCGTATCAGCACCATATGCCCCGACGGAGGCGGAGGTTGTTCATGGCCCATAACCGGACATTGAGGATCGTTGCGACGCTGGCTGTCCTCCTCCTCACAGCCTGCGCTTCCGCGAACGTGCATCCGAGCCCGACCGCGATCGAGTCGCCAACCGCCGCAACAGCGGCCCTTCCTGTCCCCACGATCACGCCAGGGGTTTCTTCCACCCCTCTGACCAAGACCATCTACCTCACCTTTGACGACGGACCGAATCCGTCATGGACCCCGAAGATCCTCTCCTTGCTAGAAGACAGCGGTGCACATGCGAGTTTCTTTGTGATCGGCGAGAACGCCAAACGGTGGCCTTGGTTGGTGCAGCGAGAGGCTCAGGACGGCGACCCCGTCGGAGACCACACGTGGTCGCACCCGACGCTCACCGACCTTTCAGCGAGCGCCGTCTCCGGCGAGTTGACCCGGGACAAGAGCTTGATCACGATGCTGGCGGGCGAGGCGCCGACCTTGTGGCGGCCGCCTTATGAGGCTTTCAACGCATCAGTTGTGGGGATTGCCTCAGGGGCGGGGATGAAGATGCAGCTCTGGACTGTCTCGACTGGAGATTGGCAGCTCCCCGGAACCGAGGTCATCGTGTTGCGGGTCATGGCCGCGCTGCACAACGGCATGGTGGTGCTGTTTCACGACGGGGGCGGGTCTACCAGGAGCGAAACGGTAGCCGCCGTGGCCCTTCTGATACCCCAACTGGAGGCGGCAGGGTATCGGCTCGCAGCTTTGCCGGCTCAGGGTATTCCCTGGTAGGGTCGGCCACCGGCCGCGAGGGGAGCGAGCGGAGCCCGCCCCTTCGTTCTCAGGCGGGCCTCACGGCCCGTCCCGTGCCCTGTGATGGCACCGCGTGACCGTCCCGCTCCGCTTCAGGCGAGGACCAAAAGAGACGATCGACCACTATCAACATGTCAGACGTCAACCCGAATGTGTAAGACGTCAACCCGGACGCCGTCAGTGCAAGGTCTGGAGTGCATACTCCAGCCGCGCGAGACTTTCTGGCTGCCGCGACGTCTCGTCAACCGTCTGGAGCAGCCGCGAGCGCGTTGGATACCGAACCAGTGCGAGATCCTCCGAGAGGTCCGTCAGCCTTTGTTCCGCGCTCAGTTTGTTGGCTGTTGCGCTCGGC